>NZ_SOEN01000006.1:0-226779 GCF_004366415.1 Rathayibacter sp. PhB151
CGAAACAAGGCCCTCAACCAGCTGAAATCCCTCGGCTACGACGTCCAACTCACACCACGAGCCGCGGCCTGAGGTCACCATGTTTTCCTAGGAGACCCGACGTCGCCAGCAGGGCGGGTCTGCAGACTCGCGTTCTGACGGTGGTGGATCTCGATACGCCCGCTCCGCGGGCTACTCGATCAGCATGAGAGGCACGCTGGTCGAGCAGCCGCGGAGCGGCGCATCGAGACCCGCCGCGTCAGCGACCGAGCTCGAGCAGCCGCTGCAGGTAGGCGCCGTAGCCGCTCTTCACCAGCGGCGCGGCGAGCTCCGCCAGCGCCGCGTCGTCGATCCAGCCGTGGCGCCACGCGATCTCCTCGATGCAGCCGATCTTGAAGCCCTGGCGCTGCTCGATCACGCGGACGAACTCCGTCGCCTCGATCATCGAGTCGAAGGTCCCGGTGTCGAGCCAGGCCGTGCCGCGGTCCAGGACCTGCACGTTCAGCGTGCCGGCCTCGAGGTAGCGCTCGTTGACCGTCGAGATCTCGAGCTCGCCGCGAGCGGAGGGCTCGATCGTCTTCGCGATGCCGACGACGGAGTTGTCGTAGAAGTACAGTCCGGGCACCGCGTAGTTGCTCTTCGGCTTCGCGGGCTTCTCCTCGATGGAGAGCGCGTGGAACGCGTCGTCGAACTCGACGACGCCGTACGCCCGCGGATCCGCCACCTGGTAGGCGAAGATCACCGCGCCCTCGATCTCGGTGTTGGCCGCGAGCGCCGTGCCGAGCGCCGTGCCGTGGAAGATGTTGTCGCCGAGCACCAGCGCGACGGAGTCGTCGCCGATGAACTCCTCGCCGATCAGGAAGGCCTGCGCGAGCCCGTCGGGCGACTCCTGCACCGCGTAGGACAGCGTCATGCCCAGGCTCGAGCCGTCGCCGAGCAGCGCGCGGAACTGCTCATTGTACTCGGGGGTCGTGATGATCAGGACCTCGTCGATCCCGGCCATCATCAGCGTCGACAGCGGGTAGTAGACCATGGGCTTGTCGTAGATCGGCATCAGCTGCTTCGAGATGCCCTTGGTGATCGGCCAGAGCCGCGAGCCGGAGCCGCCGGCGAGGATGATGCCCTTCACGAGTGCGCTCCGTCCAGCTGGGCGTAGAGCGCCTTCGCCTCCGCCCAGGTCGGCAGGATGCCCTGCGCCTCCGCCTCGGCCAGGGTCGGCGCGTCGGTGTCCTTCGGCGAGAGCAGCGGCTCGCCCGCCTCGGCCGGGAAGCGCAGGCCGATCCGCTCGTCGAGCGGGTCGATGCCCTTCTCGCGGACCGGGTCGTAGGTCGAGGAGACCAGGTAGGAGACGACCGCCCCCTCCGTCAGCGCGACGAAGGCGTGGGCGAGGCCCTCCCCGAGGTACACCGAGCGGCGGTCGACGTCGTCGAGCAGGACCGAGTCCCACTGCCCGAAGGTCGGCGAGCCGACGCGGACGTCGATGATGTAGTCGAGCACCGCGCCGGAGAAGCAGGAGACGTACTTGGCCTGCGACGGCGGGATCTGCGCGAAGTGGATGCCGCGGACCGTGCCGCGCTTGGAGACCGAGGTGTTGCCCTGCTGCAGCGACAGCGGGTGCCCGACCTTCTCGGCGAGGCGGTCGAAGCGGTAGAACTCGTAGAACACCCCCCGGTCGTCGGGGAACTGCCGCGGTGTGACCTCGTAGGCGTCGGGGATCTCGAGCTCTCTGATCTGCACGGTCACGAGTGTACTGAGCGCTCGGCGACCCGCCGACGCCGCGGTGGACCGTCGCCGCCGGTGCGCCGGGGTCCGCGCGTCGGAGGCCTCCGGCATGATGAGACGGTGACCTTCCTCCTCACGGGCGCCTCCGGCATGCTCGGCACCGACCTCCGCTCCTCCCTCGGCGATCGCGCCGTCACGGCGCTCGGCCGCGCCGACCTCGACGTGACCGACCTCGACGCCGTCCGCGCCGCCGTCGCGGGCCACGACGCGGTGCTCAACTGCGCGGCGTACACCCGGGTCGACGACGCGGAGAGCGACGAGGAGGAGGCGCGCCGCGTGAACGCCCTCGGCGCGCAGAACCTCGCGATCGCCACCGCCGAGATCGGTGCCGCGATCGTCCAGGTCTCGACGGACTACGTCTTCGACGGCTCGGCGACCAGCCCCTACGCCGAGTCGCACCCCCGCGGCCCGATCTCAGCCTACGGCCGCACGAAGGCCGAGGGTGAGGAGCTCGTGCTCGCCGCGAACCCCGAACGGGGCTACGTCGTCCGGACGGCCTGGCTCTACGGCGCGCACGGCGGCAACTTCGCCAAGACGATGGTCCGCCTCGCCGGCGCGCACCCGACTCTCACCGTCGTCGACGACCAGCGCGGGCAGCCCACCTGGACGGGTGACCTCGCCGACCGCCTGATCGCGCTCGTCGACGCCGCCGCGCCGGCCGGGATCTATCACGGCACCAACGCCGGCGAGACGACCTGGTTCGGCTTCGCCCGCGCCGTGTTCGAGAAGGCCGGGCTCGACCCGGAGCGGATCCGCCCGACCGACAGCGGCAGCTTCGTCCGCCCGGCCCCGCGGCCCGCCTACTCGGTCCTCGGTCACGACGCCTGGGCCGCCGCCGGCCTCGCGCCGATGCGCTCCTGGCAGGACGCGCTGGCCGCCGCTCCGCTCGAGGCGGTGACGCCGTGACCACCACGCTCCGGGTGGTCGTCGACCAGATGCTCGCCCGCGTCCCCGGAGGCATCGGCCGCTACACCGAGGAGCTCACCCGCGAGCTGATCCGCACCGCCCCGCGCGACTGCGAGGTCGAGGCCGTCTTCTCCGCGCATCCGCCGGAGAAGGAGGAGGATCTGCGGCTGCGCCTGCCCGGCCTCGCGCGTCTGCACCGCCTGCACCTGGGCCGCCGCGAGCTCTCCCGCGCCTGGCAGTACGGCATCGGCATCCCCTCCGGCGGCGGCATGATGCACGCCCCGAGCCTGTTCGCTCCGCTGCGCAGTCACGAGGGCCGCGAGGGCGAGCAGATCGCCGTCACGATCCACGACACCGTCCCGTGGACGCACCCCGAGACGCTCACCCCGCACGGCGCCAAGTGGCACCGCGCGATGGCGAAGAGGGCGCAGAAGTTCGCCGATGCGGTCGTCGTCCCGACGCACGCGGTCGCTCAGCAGCTCTCGCAGGTCCTCGACTTCGGCGACCGGATCCGCGTGATCGGCGGTGCGGTCGGCTCGGGGCTCGTTCTCCCCGACGACGCCGACGAGCGCGCGGCGGCCCTCGGGCTGCCGGCCGAGTACGTCCTCAGCGTCGGCACGCTCGAGCCGCGCAAGGGCCTGGTCTCGCTGATCGCGGCGTTCGGCGAGGCGTCGGCCCCGGAGCTCCCGCTCCTGATCGTCGGACCGACCGGCTGGGGCGAGCTCGACATCGCCTCCGTCGCGGACGAGCAGGGCCTCGGCGAGGACCGGGTGCGCGCGCTCGGCGTGCTCAGCGACACCGATCTCGCGCTCGTGCTCAGCCGGGCCACCCTCTTCGTCTACCCGAGCATCGCCGAGGGCTTCGGCCTGCCGGTGCTCGAGGCGATGCACTTCGGCGTGCCGGTCGTGCACTCGGACGACCCGGCGCTGCTCGAGGTCGCGGCCGACGCCGGTGTCGCCGTCGAGCGCGGCGATGCGAAGCACTACCCGGAGCGGCTCGCCCTCGCGATGAGCAGCGTTCTCTCCGACACCGGACTGCGCGAGCGCCTCTCGGTCGCCGGCCGCGACCGCTCCCGCGCCTTCAGCTGGCGCGACTCCGCCGAGCGCGTCTGGGCGCTGCACGCCGACCTCTGAGACGCGCTGATCCGCAGACCCGTCGCCTGACGGCGGTGGATCTCGATACGCCCGCTCCGCGGGCTACTCGATCAGCAGGAAAGCGATCGGCGACCTCGGTCGGTCGAGCAGCGCCGAAGGGGCGTCTCGAGACCGCGCCCGCCACCAGGGCGGCTTTCGGCGCTACTGCGCCGGGTCGTCCGGGAAGAGGCCCTGGTGCACGAGGGAGCGGACCACGTCGTAGTCCGGATCGCGGTCGACCTCGACGACGGGCGGGATCAGCTCGACGACACCGATCGGCTGGGCCTTCGTCTTGAGCCCGAGCTGGACGAAGTAGCCGAGCATCCCCTGCGGGACGTCGGTCTTGATCACCTGGGAGCCGGCGGCGGCGACGTCCTGGAACTTCGAGAGCACGTTGGCCGGGTCGAACTGCTCGAGCAGCGCGGTCTGCACCTGGCGCTGCCGCGCCATCCGGTCGTAGTCGCTCGTCGTGTAGCGCGAGCGGGCGTACGCGAGCGCCTGCTCGCCGTTGAAGTGCCAGGGGCCGGGATCGATCCACTGGTTGACGCCCTGCATCACGCCGTCGGAGTCGGGGAGCCCGCCGAGCGGCAGGGGCTCGGTGCCCTGGTAGTCGATGTCGATGCCGCCGAGCGAGTCGATCAGCTGGGCGAAGCCCTCCATGTCGATCAGCGCGTAGTACTGGATCGGGATGCCGAGCATGCCCTCGACCGCGTCGCGGGTCGCCTCGATGCCGGGCTCGCTGCCCTCCGCGACCGCGTCCGGGTAGAGCTCGGGGTGCTTCAGCTCGACCTCGGTGTAGATCGAGTTGAGCTTGCACTTGTCGACGTCGCAGTTGTCGAGGTTGTAGCCGTCCGGGTACAGCTCGTGCATCGGGCTGTCCTCGGGGAACGGGATGTTGATGAACTCGCGGGAGACGCCGATCGTGGTCGCGGCGCCGGTCGACGCGTCGATGCTGACGACCGAGATGCTGTCCGGGCGCAGGCCGTCGCGGTCCTCACCGGCGTCGCCGCCCAGCAGCATGATGTTGTAGCGGCCGTCGATCGGCGCCTCCATCGCCCCGCCGCCGAAGATCGAGGACAGCGTGCCGCGGGTGATCCCGATCAGGTAGGTGCCGTAGGCGGTCGAGCCGACCGAGACGGCCATCAGCGCGATCGTCGCGAAGGCGAGCACGGCCCGCATCCTCGGCCGCGCCCGCACCAGCCGGATGAGCCGGAGGGTGTCCAGGGTGAGCACGAGCCAGACCACGCCGTAGACGACCAGGGCCGCCTGCAGAGCGAGCATCGACAGGTCGAAGGTCGCGAGCGTGTACAGGCCGGTCGGGAAGACGAAGTAGAGGAGGACGGCGACCAGCAGCGCCGTCCAGAGCGCCAGGGTGAAGCCGAGGCCGAGCCGGCCGAGGCGGCGGTTGCCCGCGAGCACCTGCGCGGAGCCGGGGACGAGCAGGTTGCCGATCAGCAGCCACCAGGCGCGCCGGGTCATGAAGGAGCTCGAGCGGACGTCCGGGTGCCGCAGCGGAAGTGTCATCGCCGTCACAGGCCGGCCACCAGAGCGTCGTTCTTGGCGGCGACCTGCGCCTCCAGGTCCGCCGCGAAGGCGTCGAGGCGCTCGGACAGCGCGTCGTCGCCGATCGCGAGCATCTTCACCGCGAGCAGTCCCGCGTTGCGGGCGCCGCCGATCGACACGGTGGCGACGGGGACGCCGGCCGGCATCTGCACGATCGAGAGCAGCGAGTCGAGGCCGTCGAGCCGCGCGAGCGGCACGGGGACGCCGACGACGGGCAGGGAGGTGACCGCGGCCAGCATCCCGGGCAGGTGGGCGGCTCCGCCGGCACCCGCGATCACGACGCGCAGGCCGCGCGAGCGCGCTCCGCGGCCGTAGTCGATCATCGCCTGCGGGGTGCGGTGGGCCGAGACCACGCGGACCTCGTGCGCCACGCCGAACTCCGAGAGGGTCGTCGAGGCGGCCTGCATGACCGACCAGTCGGAGTCCGACCCCATCACGACGCCGACGAGCGGGGAGGGACCGTTGACGAGCGCGTCGGCGCTCACGGGGCGGTACCGGCGGGGAGGGCGGAGGGCGTGGGGCGGGTCACGGCCACCATGGTACGTCTCAGTCCGTGAGAACGGCCGCCGCGGCACGCGCCTCGTAGACGACGAGCTCGAGCTCGTCACCGGTGGCGTTCACGTGCCCGACCTTGCGTCCCGGACGCGGCTCCTTGCCGTAGTTGTGCACCTTCACCGCCGGGTGCGCGGCGAGCACGAGCGGGTAGCGGTCGGTCAGCGACTCCCCCACCGGGCCGCCGAGGACGTTCACCATCACGGTCCACGGATCGCGGCAGCCGGTCGCGCCGAGCGGCAGGTCGAGCACCGCGCGCAGGTGCTGCTCGAACTGCGAGGTGGTGGAGCCGTCCATCGTCCAGTGCCCGCTGTTGTGCGGCCGCATCGCCAGCTCGTTGACGAGCAGGCGGTCGTCCGTCGTCTCGAAGAGCTCGACCGCCAGCACGCCGGTGACGCCGAGGCTCTCGGCGATCGTCTCGGCGATGTCGGCGGCGGCGTCCGCGAGGCGGCCGGCCGAGGCGGGCGCGGGAGCGAGGACCTCGGCGCAGACGCCGTCGCGCTGGATCGACTCCACGACCGGCCAGAGGACGCTCTCCCCCGAGGGGCGCCGGGCGACGAGCTGCGCGAGCTCGCGGCGGAAGCCGACCAGCTCCTCGACGAGCAGCGCGCCGCCGCGGCCGTCCTCGGCGAGCGCCGCGAACCAGTCGTCGGCCTCGCGCGCGCCGTGGACGACGCGGACGCCCTTGCCGTCGTAGCCGCCGCGCGCGGTCTTCACGACACCGCGTCCGCCGTGCTCGTCGAGGAACGCGGCCAGCTCGTCGGCGGAGGAGACCGCCGCCCAGTCGGGCACGGGGACGCCGAGCTCGGTGAGGCGCTGCCGCATCATCAGCTTGTCCTGGGCGTAGAGGAGGGCGTCCGGGCCGGGGTGCACGGCCACGCCCTCGGCGACGAGCCGGCGCAGGATCGCCTGCGGCACGTGCTCGTGGTCGAAGGTGACGACGTCGACGGTGCGGGCGAATCCGAGCACCGTCTCCTCGTCGCGGTAGTCGCCGACGCGGGTCGCGGCGAGGCCCGCCGGGGCGCCCTCGGTCTCGGCGAGGACGGCGATCTCGAGGCCGAGCTCGACCGCCGCGGGGATCATCATCCGGGCGAGCTGGCCGCCTCCGATCACACCGACGCGCATGACGATCCTCCTGGTTCCGCCCGCGGGCGCGGGGCGGCTCCATGGTAGCGAGGGGCGCGAACACGGCGAGGGCCCCGTCGCACGGTCGGCGGTCAGAGCGGGTCGGGCGCGGGCCAGTCGGGCAGTGGCAGCGGCACCGCCGCGATCGCGTCCCGCAGCAGCTCGGCGACGAGCTCCGGGTCCTCCACGTCGCGCAGCACGAACGCCTCGGCGCCGTCGCGGGTGATCCGCACGTCACCGCAGCGGGCGACGCGCTGGCTCAGGCTCCGCGAGACGCCGACCGCCATCCGCGGGTCGAAGTCGAGGTCGGCGCGGCGCACCGACAGGACGCCGCGACGCGCGTGCAGCCCGCGCTGCGTGATCCGGTAGCGGATGCTGGCCCAGCCGGCGATGCCGGGCACGCAGAGCAGCAGCACGAGCACGGCCGTGCCGAGGGCGATGATCCAGCGCTGCAGCTCCAGCTCGAACTGCGCGGCGAAGTAGAAGCCCGCCCAGGTGAGCAGGAGGAAGCCGGCGACCGGCGCGACGGCGCGGCGGGCGCGCGGCGTGAGCCGAGCGAGCTCCCGGTCCCCCTCCGCGAGCCGGTCCCGGCCGCCGGCGCTCACTGGCGCAGGTGGGTGACGTCGCCCGCGGAGAACGAGCGCCGGGCGCCGTCCTGCTCGAGCACGAGCGAGCCGTCGTCGTCGAGCGCGACCGCGGTGCCCTCCTCGACGGAGCCGTCCGGCAGCTCCACCCGGACGGAGCGGCCGAGGGTGCCGAGGTGCGCGCGCACGACGGCGGCCGACCCCGCGGAGTCGGCGTCGCCGAGCGCGAGGAGAGGCGCGAGCAGCGCCGAGAACTCGGTGAGGAAGGCGGCGAGCACGGCGTCGGCGCCGGTCGTCGCCGCGCCGGCCAGGGCGAGGGAGGTCGCCGTCGGCACGGGCAGCTCCTCCTCGCTCAGCAGCAGGTTGATCCCGGTGCCGACGATCACGCGGCCGTCGGCGAGGCGCTCGGCGAGGACACCCGCCGTCTTCCGCCCGTCGATCAGCACGTCGTTGGGCCACTTGACCTCGACCGCGGTGCCGACCAGCGGGGCGAGCGCCCGCGCGAGGGCAGCGCCGGCCAGCAGCGGCAGCCAGCCGACCGCCGCGGCGGGGAGGGCCGCCGCGTCCACCAGCGTCGAGGCCGCCAGCGTCCGCCCGGCGGGCGCCTGCCAGACCCGGCCCAGGCGACCGCGGCCCGCGCGCTGGTCGTCGGTGGCCACGACGGAGAGGTGCGGCCAGGCGGCGGGCTCGGCGGTCGCGCGCTCGCGCAGCTCGTCGTTGGTCGAGCCCGCGCTCTCGAGCCAGAGGATCTGAGGCGACACGGAGAGGGAGAGCGGGAGCTGCATGCGGCCACGCTACCGGCGGGCCCCGCGAGAAGCCCCGGAGCCGGTCGCAGGCGCCGCGGCTTGTGCGGACCCTCCCACCGGACCCGCCGCTCCCTGTGCGGGTGCGACAACGGAGGGGTCCATCCGCGCCGATAAGGTGGGCGAGTGACCGCGAACATCGAACGTCCCGCGCCCGATCTCTTCACGACCGCGGGGAAGATCGCGGACCTGAAGGCCCGCTACCACGAGGCGGTCACCGCCAGCGGTGAGGCCGCGATCGAGAAGCAGCACGCCAAGGGCAAGATGACCGCCCGCGAGCGGATCGACACCCTCCTCGACCCCGGCTCGTTCGTCGAGCTCGACGAGTTCGTCCGCCACCGCACCCACGCGTTCGGCATGGAGAAGAAGCGTCCCTACGGCGACGCCGTCGTGACCGGCACCGGCACCATCCACGGCCGCCAGGTCGCCGTCTACTCGCAGGACTTCACGATCTTCGGCGGCTCGCTCGGCGAGGTCGCCGGCGAGAAGATCATCAAGGTGATGGACCTGGCGCTGAAGACCGGCGTCCCGATCATCGGCATCCTCGACTCCGGCGGAGCGCGGATCCAGGAGGGCGTCGTCGCCCTGGGCAAGTACGGCGAGATCTTCCGCCGCAACACCGCGGCCAGCGGCGTGATCCCGCAGATCTCGATCATCTGCGGCCCCGCGGCCGGCGGCGCGGTCTACTCCCCCGCCCTCACCGACTTCGTGATCATGGTCGACAAGACCAGCCAGATGTTCGTCACCGGGCCCGACGTGATCAAGACCGTCACCGGCGAGGACGTCGGCATGGAGGAGCTCGGCGGCGCGCTCACCCACAACAAGATCTCGGGCGTCTCGCACTACCTCGCGAGCGACGAGAACGACGCGCTCGACTACGCGCGCACCCTGCTCTCCTTCCTCCCCGACAACAACCTCTCGCCCGCGCCGGTGTTCGACAACGAGGTCGACCTCGAGACCACGGACTCCGACCGCTTCCTCGACACCGTCATCCCCGACAGCCCGAACCAGCCGTACGACATGCGCGCCGTGATCGAGCACATCGTCGACGAGGGCGACTTCCTCGAGGTGCAGCCGCTCTTCGCGCCGAACATCGTGATCGGCTTCGGCCGGGTCGAGGGCCGGTCGGTCGGCATCATCGCCAATCAGCCCAGCGCGATGGCGGGCACCCTGAACATCGAGGCCGGCGAGAAGGCCTCGCGCTTCGTCCGGTTCTGCGACGCGTTCTCGCTGCCGATCCTCACGCTGGTCGACGTCCCCGGCTACCTGCCCGGCACCGACCAGGAGTGGACCGGCGTCATCCGCCGCGGCGCGAAGCTGCTCTACGCCTACGCGGAGGCGACCGTGCCGCTGGTCACCGTCATCCTGCGCAAGGCCTACGGCGGCGCGTACATCGTGATGGGCTCCAAGCAGCTCGGCGCCGACATCAACCTCGCCTGGCCGACGGCCGAGATCGCGGTGATGGGCGGCCAGGGCGCCGTCAACATCCTCTACCGCAACGAGATCCGCAAGGCCGAGGAGGCCGGCGAGGACGTCGCTGCCGTCCGCACCCGGCTCGCGAACGAGTACACCTACAACGTCGCGAGCCCGTTCCTGGCCGCCGAGCGCGGCGAGCTGGACGGGGTCATCGAGCCGTCGGCGACCCGGGTGTCGGTGATCAAGGCCCTGCGGGCGCTGCGGACCAAGCGCGCGAACCTGCCGGCCAAGAAGCACGGCAACATCCCGCTCTGAGCCGCGGTCAGCCGGACGTCGTCGCCTTCTCGGGCGCCGGCGCCGGTGCCGTCGGCTTCTCCGGTGCCGTCTCGTCGGCGGGCTTCTGCGTGCCCGACTTCTGCGTGCCCGGCTTCTCCGCGCCCGGCTTCTCCGCGGGCGGCTTCTCCGCGCTCGGCGCCTTCTCCTCCGGGCGCGCTCCCAGCGCCCGGGCGAAGGCGAGCGCCTCGCGCGGGGAGACGTCCGGCAGGTAGGCGCGCCCGATCGCCGCGCCGATCCGCGGAAGCTGCAGCGCGTCGGGGTAGGCCATCCACAGTCCCTCGTAGCGCGGGTGGAACTTGGCCTTGAATCTGAACAGCGAGGTGAAGCCGTAGGCCGGCTCCAGGGTCCGCGCCAGGAACTCGAGCAGACCCGAGAGCGCGGTCGGCTCCGGCGGCTGCTCCCCCTCCAGCACGGGCGCCGTCGCGAGCGGTGCGCCGGACAGCGAGACGAACTCCGCGCCCTGCTCCTGCGCGCGGAGGGCGGCGGACGCGATCAGGAACTCCATGATCCCGGGCATCGCCTCGTCCGAGCGGCGCATGAAGTCGAGCGTCCAGCCGACGATCCGGCCGTCGCGGTGCACGGGCAGCCAGCTGGTGATCCCCTGCAGCACACCGTCCGGGCCGACGGCGAGGAGCAGCGCGACGTCCGGGTCGCGCGCCTCGTCGATCCCGCCGAGAGTGAAGCCCATCTCCGGCAGCGCCTTCTCGGACACCCACTTCTCGGACAGGTCGACGATCTGGCTGGCCATCCCCAGCGACAGCTCCGGCCAGCTCGTCCAGACCGGCTCGATGCCGAGCTTGATCGCGCGGGTCAGCGGGTAGCGCACCTTCTGCCAGCGCTTCCCGGTCAGCTCGAAGCCGCCGAGCTCGATGATCGTCTCCTCGCCCACCGAGATCCGCGACCAGCCGAGGTCGTCGAAGACCGGCAGCAACTCGTCGTGGACGCTGTAGAACACCGGCGTCCAGCTGCGCTCGTCGCAGAACGCGACAAAGCCGGCGACCACCTCCGCGCGCCGCTCGGGCGCGCAGGCCGGGTCGGACAGCGTGATCGCGACACCGCCCACGACGCGGTAGGCGACGCCGCCCTCGCCGTCGGGGGCGATCCAGTGCTCGTTGCCCTGCCAGGTGCCCTGGTGGCCGAGGCTGCCGGCGCCGTGGCGGACGAGCAGGCGGCGGTAGACGGCCTCGTCGCCGCGCACGCCCTGCACGTCGGTCGCCCGCAGGAGAGCGATCACCGCGACCACGACGAGAGCCCAGAAGACCGGCCCGACCCACTCGAAGCCGATCCGGGCGAGCGGCTCGCGCGGCACCGCCAGCAGGCCGTGCCCGCCGAGGAAGCTCGACGGCACGAAGCGCAGCAGCCCGTCGAGAAGCAGCCGGCCGATCCCGAGCACCGGCTCGAAGCTGGTCCTGGTGGAAGCGGAGAGCGCGAGGTATCCGCCGAGCGAGACGACGAAGCCGATGCCGACGACCACCGACCAGCGGCGCGCCGACTCCCGCGGGGCCCGGATGCGGAAGTGCCTGCTGCCGAACGCCAGGAGGACGATCACGGCGACCGGGACGATCACGGTGGTCGCCACCCAGAGCAGGTACTCGGCGTAGTACTGGAAGTCGGGGTGCCGCGCCGCGCGCTGCAGCAGCACGATGTCGAGGATCGCGATGGCCGCGTTGACGCCGATCGCCAGCAGCAGACCGAGCCGGCGCCCGGAGCGCATCCCGTACGCCGCGACGAGCAGCAGGATCATCGGGACGAACGTGAGCAGGATCGGCCCGGGCGAGATCAGGTTCAGCCGCACGTGGTGCGCGCAGTGCCGGACCGTGGCGCCGCAGGGGTCCTCGAGACCGGCGGCACCGGTGAACGCGCTCTGCAGCAGCCGGCCGAGGAACGAGAACGGCCCGTAGCCCGAGTCCGAGAGCACGGCGACGAGCGGACCGAGGGCCGTGACCGCGACCACCGCGGCGAGCAGGGCGCGCGACTCGCGGTGCGAGCTCGGCGCGGGGCGCTGCGGGCGCAGTCCGCTCACCCCGTGCGCCAGCACGGCCCCGATCACCAGGCCGGCGGCACCGGCGAGGAGGCGGTACACGTCGGCGGAGTCGCCGGCGTAGAGCACGAACATCAGGACCACCGCGAAGACGGTGACGCGCAGGCGACGGCGCCAGAGGCCGCCCATGAACGCCGTCGCGGCCAGCAGCGCGCCGAC
Source organism: Rathayibacter sp. PhB151 (assembly GCF_004366415.1). Taxonomy (NCBI): domain Bacteria; kingdom Bacillati; phylum Actinomycetota; class Actinomycetes; order Micrococcales; family Microbacteriaceae; genus Rathayibacter; species Rathayibacter sp. PhB151. The sequence continues at coordinate 12,380 of NZ_SOEN01000006.1, forward strand.
GCCGCCGATCAGCGGGTCGAAGGTGTGGTCGCCGACCGTGTCCCCGGCCCACCACTCGCCCACCGAAGCGCCGACGCTCTGCAGGGCCGCTCCGACCCCCGTGCCGAGCGCCCCGGTGAGCAGGAAGGCGAGGACCAGCCGGCGCGCCCCGAGACGGCGCTCCGCCGCGATCAGCAGCGGCAGGAGCAGGAGGACGACGAGGAGCAGCGCGGGCGGACCCGACACGATCAGCAGGCCCGTCACCGCGGCCCAGGGCCGGCCGCCGAGGATCGTGCCGGCGCCCGCCGCCCACCAGGCGCCGGTCTCGTCGCTCGCGGGGGCGAGGAGGGTGCCGGCCGCCGCGCTGGCGAGCAGGACCACCGCCGTCGTCGCGAAGGCAGCGGGCGAGGACCGGAGGACAGCGGCGACGCGACGGGCGGAGGCGCGGCCGCGCTTCAGGGACCACGACGGCATGCGGTGACACTCCTGTTCGGACGGAAGGGGCGTCGCTCCGGCGGCGTCCGGCGTCAGCATAGTCACCGGCCCGCACGCGGGACCGTGAACGGCATGCGGTACCGTCGCGGGATGAGCGCAGCCGACTCCGCCCCCACCGTCGTCATCACCACTCCCGGCCTCGATGCGCGCGAGGTCGCGGCCGTGACCGCGGTCGTGACCGCGCTCGCCGCGCAGTCGCACCCGGTCGCCGAGGTGCCGGTCGTCCCCAGCGGCGGCTGGAGCGACCGCGCCGCCGCGGTCCGGGCACCGCTGCAGCCGGCGCCCGGGGCCTGGCGCTCGTTCTCCGGCTGAGCCCTGCGGGTGGCCGCGAACGGCACGAACCGGCGGGAACGACGCGGATCGCGGAATTTGTACCCCGATTAGTCCCCTAAAGTGCCGACTACCCGCCCCTCGCAGTCCTCGGCATAGTTATGCGTGTTAGGTGCTCACTCCACGGAGGGGGCATCGCCAATCACTCGCCGACCAGGGTAAGCAGGCGGGTGTTTTGGGGGCGAGTGAGGGTGACATTCGGGTTGTCACCCTCACTCGGGGTTTGACGGCGGGCTGGGCCCCCTCTTCGGAGGAGTGGACAGCCCGCCGCACTCTTTTAACGACTCCTGCGGTTCAACGTCTTCTCGGCCGCGCGGCGCACCGGAGATCCGCAGCGCACCGAGCGGCGCGGACGGCTCGGTTCAGTCCTCGAGGACGCCCTGCTCGTCGCGCCGGATCTCGACCCAGGCGTCCACCTCGTCGCCCGCGTCGTCCGAGCCGAGGGCGCCCGCGCTGCCGTCGCCCGCGGTCCGCAGGCCCACGACCGTCACCGCCGACGGCGAGTCCGCCGACGCCGTGCGGACGACGACGCGGTCGACCCCCTCGCCGATGCCGCCGAGCGCCCGGGCGAGTTCGCGCAGCACCCGCCGGCTCTCCTCCTCCGTGGTCCGGTCCAGCCCGCCGTCGTCCAGCACCGACACCGTGACGCCCCGCCGTCGCGCGTCGAGCACCAGCCGGCGGACGTCGTCGTCCAGCAGCCGCCTCCCCCGGATCTCGTCCCGGACCGACGCCTCCAGCAGGGCGCACTCGCGGCGCTCCTCATCGGTGAGGCCCACCGGGCTGGTGGCGATGCGCAGCAGCATCTCCGAGGCGATGGTGCGGGTCTGCTCCAGCCGCACCTCCCGCTCGGAGAGGTGCGCCTCCTCCGCCGCGCGCCACGACGCCGCCGCCCGCTCGGCGGCCTCGAGCACGCGCGCCTCGGAGCCGGCGCGGCCGAGCTCGACGATCAGGAGCTGCGCGATGCCGACCCAGGCGATGCCGCCGACGACGCCGAGTGTCGCGAGGGCGACGGGACCCGCCCAGACCGTCGTGTGCACGATCAGGAACGCCATCCCGGTCCACGCCGCCAGGGGGCGCCGACGGGCGCAGACGATCGTCATCAGCGTGCCGACCGCCGCGATGTACCAGGTGGAGTATCCGTTGGAGGCACCGGGGTCCAGCGACGGCGAGACGAGCAGCGGCAGCCCCACCGCCACTCCCGCCATCGCCCACGCGGTCACCGCGTTCATCCGCATGGTCGAGCTCGGCAGGAGGGCGATCACGGTGGCGGCGATGTAGAGGCCGACGGCGAGCAGGTCGGCGGGCGTCGCGGGCGCGAGGCGGTACGAGAAGAAGGCGAGGACGACGTGGTAGAGCGAGAAGCCTCCGCCCAGCGCGGAGAGCAGCGGGCGCGGGTACGCGATCACGATCGGCCCCTCGCCGAGGGCCAGGCGACGACGACCCGGGTGCCCACGCCCGGGACGGTGTCGATCCGCGCCGAGCCCTGCACCTGGTGCACTCGGTCGAGGATCGAGAGCCGGATGCCGAGCCGCTCGCGCGGGACGTCGGCGAGGAGGAAGCCGCGGCCGTCGTCCTCGACGACGACCTCGACGGAGCACGCGGAGAGCTGCCCGCGCACGGAGCGGCGCACGGCGTCGCTCGGACCCGCGTGCTGGACGCTGTTGGTCAGGGCCTGCCAGACCGCGCCGAGGACGGCCTCCGCGACCGGCCGCGGCATCGTCGTCGTCCGCGGGTCGACGTCGCCGTCGAGGACGACCCCGAACTCCGCCACGAAGGTCGAGGCCGCGTGCGACAGCTGCCGCTCGAGCAGCTCCAGCGGCACCTCTCCGGCGTCGAGGTCGGACTCCTCGTCCGGGAGCAGCACCGAGAGCGTCTTCCGCGCCATCGAGGAGACGAGGGCGCGCTCGGCGCCCGACTCCGCCGTCGCCGCGGCGAGCAGGGTCGCGAGCACGTTGTCGTGCACGAGGGCGTCCACTTCGACGCGCTCGACCTCGCCGGCGTGCTGGCGCATCGCGGCCTCGTACTGCTCCATCGCCGTCCGCTGCGCGCGGTCCACCCGGTCCGCCGACTGCCGGAGCACGGTGATCAGCACCAGCATCACGAAGCCGACGATGCCGACGTAGACGGCGTCGAGGGCGGCACGGGTCGGCGACGCTCCACCGCCCGAGGGGAGGACGCGCAGGACGCCGAACAGCAGCGTGGTGACGGAGGCGTAGACGATCGCCAGCCGCAGCGGCGCGACGATCGTGCAGAAGGCCGTGCCGATGGTCAGCAGGTACCAGATCCACGGCGTCTCCTGGGGGACGGCGTCGGGCCGGATCGTCAGCGGCCAGGTGAGCAGCGCGAGCAGGAGCGACGCGGCGACGACGGCGCCGCTGACCTGCGTCCCGCGGCGGGCGACCGCCGTGACCACCGAGGCGCCGAGCGCGCCGAAGACGAGGACCAGCACGGGCCAGGCGGCCTCGGGCCGCAGGACCGGGAGCTGACCGAGGATGGGCGGCACGGTCTGCAGCGCGAAGCCGAAGCCGAAGAACGAGACGACCGTGCTGATGATCCGGTCGATGCGCTCGCGGTTCGCCGGAGCGCGTGCGGGGACGACCTCAGCGCCCGGCATCGCCGTCGTCCGGATCGATGCCCGGCAGGATGCCGTCCTCGACGGCGCGGCGCAGCAGGTCGACCTTCGTGGGGGCCGGTCGCCCGATCTCGACGTACTTGTCGCGGATCCGGTCGAGGTACTCCTTGGCCGTCGACACCGAGATCTGCAGGCGATCGGCGACGAGCTTGAGCGGCAGACCGGAGGCGTAGAGGTGCAGCACGTCGCGCTCCCGGCGCCCGAGCACCGCGCGGGCGAAGTCGTCGTCCGCGTCGATCGCCGACGCCCACTCGAGATTGTTCAGGACCTCGCCGCGCGCGACGGTGCGGATGGCGGCGACCACGGTCGCCATCGGCGAGGACTTCGGAATCACTCCGGCGGCGCCCGCCGCGAGAGCCTCGCGGACGGCGACCACGCGGTCGGCGATGCTGTGCACCAGGACGGCCGAGCCGCGCACCTGGCCCCACTTGACGTTCGCTGTGATGCTCGAGCCGTCGTTCAGCGAGAGGTCGAGAACGAGCACCTCGATCTCCGAGCCGTCGAGGACCTCCTCGAGGGCGCGCACCGTCTCGGCCGCGGCCACCACCTGCATCCCCGCGGCCTCGATGGCGGCGGCGACTCCCAGGCGGACGGACTCGTGGTCGTCCACGATGGCGACCCGCACCTTCGGCGCGGCGGCGGACTCAGCGGTCATCGGCGGTCTCCATCGGGCTCATGCTAGCGACGCGGCGCTCAGCCGTCTCGGCGCACGAGGCGGGCGACGGCCTCCACGTGCGAGGTGTGCGGGAAGAGGTCGAAGCCGTCGAGCCGCTCGAGCTCGTAGCCGCCGGCGGAGAGCGCGCCGACGTCGCGGGCGAGTGCCACGGGATCGCAGGCGACGTAGACCAGCTGCGCGGGCGCGAGTTCGATCAGGGCGTCGGTCACCGCGCGGCCGGCTCCTGCCCGGGGCGGATCGAGGACGACCGTCGCGGCCCGCCAGCGCCCGCGCTCCCGGGCGTCGGCCTGGGCCAGTGCGTCGCGGAGGTAGCGGTCGACCCGGGCGGTCACCGCGCGGGCACCGACCTGATCGGCGAGGTTCTCCAGGGCGTGCTCCGTGGCCCGGGCATCGCTCTCCACGCTCGTGACGCGGACGCCGGCGCCGAGGTGGTCGGCGAGCGCTGCGGCGAGCAGCCCGACTCCGCCGTAGAGGTCGTGGTTGGCGGCGCGGACGTCGGCGACGCCGGCGTCGACGGCGGCCTGCACCGCGTCGAAGAGGGTCGCCGCGGCTCCGCGGTGCACCTGCCAGAAGCCGGAGCGGTCGACGCGGAAGGTGCGGTCCGCGACGAATTCGGAGACGACCGTCCGGTCCCTCCGGGCGCGCTTGTCGGACGGATCGTGCACGAGCACGGCCGCGCCGTCCGATCCTGCGGCGTCGACGAGGTCGACGACGGAGCCGGGTGCGAGCCGCTGGTCGAGCGGAGCCGCGGCCGAGGAGGCGGCGGTCGCGAGCGGCAGGCCCTCGACGTCGACGACGTGGTGACTGCGCGCGGCATAGGGACCGACGCGGCCGGAGTCGTCGACGTGCAGGCGGTTGCGGGTGCGCCAGCCGAGGCCGCCGGACTCGTCGTCGCCCGCGACGGGGGCGACGACGACGTCGACCTCGCGCCGGGCGAAGCGGGAGAAGGAGTCGACGAGCACCGCGCGCTTGAGCTCGCGCTGGTACTCGAGCGCGGCGTGGCCGAACTCGGCGCCGCCGACGCGCTCCTCGGGGCGGCGGTCGATGCCCGCCTGCGCCCAGACGTGCTCGACGCGGTGCGGCGACGCCTCGAGGACCTCGAGCGCCTCGCCCCGCCAGAAGCTGTCGTGCCGGACCTCGCTGACGCGAGCGCGGATCCGCTCGCCGGGGAGCACATCGGGGACGAACACCACGCGGCCCTCGTGCCGGGCGACGAAGACACCGCCGTGGGCCACGTTGCTAATGTCGAGCTCGATCTCGGTCCCGAGTGCTCCGCCGGTCTCCGCGGCCGGGTCGGACGTTCGGGGCGGAGTCTGTGCCATCCGTCGAGCATCCCACAGCGTGGGCCCGATCGCAGGGAGCCCTCGTGCGCCTCCACCTCGCCTCCACCTCCCCCGCCCGGCTGGCACTGCTGCGCGCCGCCGGGATCGAGCCCGTGGTCGTCCCCTCGGAGGTCGACGAGCCGGCCGCCGTCGCCCGGGCCGAGCGGGAGCGCGGAGCCGCGCTGGACGCCGACGCGACCGTGGCGCTGCTCGCCCGTGCCAAGGCGACGGCCGTCCTCGGGCCGGACATCGACGGACTCGTCCTCGGCGGCGACTCCGCCTTCGTGCTCGACGGCGTCGTGCACGGCAAGCCGCACGAGCCCGAGCGCGCCCGCGAGCGCTGGCGGGCGCAGCGCGGGCGCACCGGACGCCTGCACTCCGGCCACTGGCTGATCGACCACCGCGGCGGGCGGATCGTCGCCGAGACCGGCGCGGTCACCTCCGCCGCCGTCACCTTCGCCGCGGACATCGAGGACGACGAGATCGACGCCTACGTCGCGACCGGGGAGCCGCTCGAGGTGGCCGGCGCGTTCACGATCGACGGCCGCGGCGCCGGCTTCATCACCGCGATCGAGGGCGACCCGTCGACGGTGATCGGGATGTCCGTGCCGACGCTGCGCTCGCTCGTGCGCGAGCTCGGGGTGTCCTGGCCGTCGCTCTGGAACCGCTGACACCCGGGAACCGCTGACACCGCCCGCTCCTGGCGGCCCTTGTGCGGAACCGACGAAGCGCTCGCCCTTCTTTGTGGTGAGCCGCGCCGGGCATCCGCGGGGCGCCCTCTAGGGTTGGGGACCATGCCAGGTATCACGAAGGTGCTCATCGCCAACCGAGGCGAGATCGCCGTCCGCGTCGTCCGGGCCGCCCGCGACAGCGGCATCGCCTCCGTCGCCGTCTACGCCGATCAGGACCGCGACGCCGTGCACAGCCGCCTCGCCGACGAGGCGTACGCGCTCGGCGGCACGACCAGCGCCGAGACGTACCTCGTCATCGAGAAGCTGCTCTCGGTCGCCCGCCGCTCCGGCGCCGACGCCGTGCACCCCGGCTACGGCTTCCTCGCCGAGAACGCCGACTTCGCCCGCGCCGTCATCGACGCCGGACTGATCTGGATCGGCCCATCCCCCGAGGCCATCGAGCGCCTCGGCGACAAGGTCTCGGCCCGTCACGTCGCCGAGAAGGTCGGCGCTCCGCTCGCGCCCGGCACCCTGAACCCCGTCTCGGGCGCCGCCGAGGTGCTCGAGTTCGTCGACCAGTTCGGCCTCCCCGTCGCCATCAAGGCGGCCTTCGGCGGCGGCGGCCGCGGCCTCAAGGTCGCCCGGGAGCGCGACGAGGTCGAGGAGATGTTCGCCTCCGCCACCCGCGAGGCGATCGCCGCCTTCGGCCGCGGCGAGTGCTTCGTCGAGAAGTACCTCGACCAGCCGCGCCACGTCGAGACCCAGTGCCTCGCCGACTCGAGCGGGAACGTCGTCGTCGTCTCCACCCGCGACTGCTCGCTGCAGCGCCGGCACCAGAAGCTGGTCGAGGAGGCGCCCGCGCCGTTCCTCACCGACGAGCAGAACACCGAGCTCTACCGCGCGTCGAAGGCGATCCTGCGCGAGGTCGGCTACGTCGGGGCCGGCACCTGCGAGTTCCTGATCGGCAAGGACGGCACCGTCTCCTTCCTCGAGGTGAACACCCGCCTGCAGGTCGAGCACCCCGTCTCCGAGGAGGTCACCGGCATCGACCTCGTCCGCGAGCAGTTCCGCCTCGCCGAGGGCGGCCTGCTCGACTACGAGGACCCGCAGCCGCGCGGCCACTCGTTCGAGTTCCGCATCAACGGCGAGGACGCCGGCCGCGGCTTCCTGCCGGCCCCCGGCCCCGTGCACGTCTTCAAGGCGCCCGGCGGACCGGGCGTCCGCGTCGACTCCGGCGTCGTGGCCGGCGACGTCATCTCCGGCTCGTTCGACTCCCTGCTGGCCAAGCTGATCGTCACCGGCGCCACCCGCGCCGAGGCGCTCGAGCGCTCCCGCCGCGCCCTCGCCGAGTTCGAGGTCACCGGCCTGCCGACCGTGCTGCCGTTCCACCGCGCGATCGTCGAGGACCCGGCCTTCGCCCCCGCCGGCGACGAGCCGTTCTCGATCTACACCCGCTGGATCGAGACCGAGTTCGACAACACCATCGAGGCGTGGAGCGGCGAGCCCGGCGCGATCGACGGACCGGCCGCGCGCCAGAGCGTCGTGGTCGAGGTCGACGGCCGCCGCGTCGAGGTCACCCTGCCCGGCGACCTCGTCGGCTCCGGTCCCGCTCGCGGCCCCGCTGCTGCCGCCCCCAAGCGCCGCGGCGCCGGCTCGGTCAGCACCGTCACCGGCGACTCCGTCACCGCGCCGATGCAGGCCACCATCGTCAAGGTCGCCGTCGCCGAGGGCGACACCGTCGTCACCGGCGACCTCGTCGTCGTCCTCGAGGCCATGAAGATGGAGCAGCCCCTCACCGCCCACAAGGACGGCGTCGTCCGCTCCCTGAACGCGGAGGCGGGCACCACGGTGTCCTCAGGCCACGTGCTGCTCTCTATCGAGAGCTGAGCCTTTTTCTGAGCCGCTCCCCGCGCGGCTCAGCGCAGTCGGCCCGTTCACATGGTGCGTTCCGCAGAGCGGGTCGCGTCGCGCTGCCGAGAAACGCTCACACGCGTTTCTCGCTCACGCGCTCTGCCCGACACTGCACCGCTCCGGTCTGCTCCGGAACATGCTGGTCGAGCGGCCGCGCAACGGCGCACACATGCTGGTCGAGTAGCCGCGCAGGTGCGCACATGCTGGTCGAGTAGCCGCGAAGCGGCGTATCGAGACCCTCCCTTGATCAGCAGTGCGGTTGAATGACGCTCGCACCGCAGCTGACGCCGCGCCTCGGGCAGCGTCGGATCTCGATACGCGCGCTCCGCGCTACTCGATCAGCATGATCGGCCGATGCGCCTCCGCAGGACCCCGCGTCGCGGCCGCCCCATGCTGGTCGAGTAGCCCGCGCAGCGGGCGTATTGAGCGGAGGGGGCACCTTCGGCGCCAGCGCAGGACGGAGAAGAGACCGACGTCCTTGGGGTGGGAGGGTCTCGATACGCCCCTTCGGGGCTACTCGACCAGCATGGCTGCGGGCGTCTCTTCCAAGTAGACCCTCCCTCGATCAGCGTGGGTCGGGCACCCGCCGGAGCCGCTCACCCGCAGGGCAGAGCGCCGCGACCGAGAAACGCGTGCCAGCGTTTCTCGGCAGCGCGACGGAGCCCGCTCTGCGGAACGCGCCACGTCGACAGGCCGACTGCGCTGAGCCGCGCGGGGAGCGGCTCAGAGATGGGCGCGCACATCGTCAGCGTCAGCTGACGATGTGCATGGCGCGCGCCGCCTCCGAGATGGAGCCGGTGAGGCTGGGGTAGACGGTGAAGGCGCGGGCGACCTGGTCGACGGTGAGGCGGTGCTCAACGGCGAGGGCGAGGGGGAAGATCAGCTCGCTGGCCTTGGGGGCGACGATGACGCCGCCGATGACGGTGCCGGAGCCGGTGCGGGCGAAGACCTTCACGAAGCCGTCGCGGATGCCCATCATCTTGGCCCGGGGGTTGGCGGCGAGGGGGAGCTTGTAGATCTCGCCCTGGGCGAGCCCCTCCTCGATCTCCTTCTGGCTCCAGCCGACGGTCGCGATCTCGGGCTGGGTGAAGATGTTCGCCGCGACGTTGCGCACCTCGGTGGGGTTCACCGCGTCGCCCATGGCGTGGAAGACGCCGGTACGGCCCTGCATGGCGGCGACCGAGGCGAGGGGCAGGAAGGTGGTGCAGTCGCCGGCCGCGTAGATCGAGGGGACGCTGGTGCGGGCGACGCGGTTGACGCGGATGTGGCCCGACTCGGTGAGCTGGACGCCCGCCTCCTCGAGGCCGATGCCGGCGGTGTTCGGGATCGAGCCGACGGCCATCAGGCAGTGCGAGCCCTCGACCACGCGGCCGTCGGACAGCACGGCGCGGACACCGGTCTCGGTGCGCTCGACGCGGTCGGCGCGCGACTTGGACAGCACGACCATGCCGTTGCGCTTGAAGACGTTCTCGATCACGGCGGCGGCGTCCGCGTCCTCGCCGGGGAGGACCTGGTCGCGGGAGGAGATCAGCGTGACCTTGGCGCCGAGGGCGCGGTAGGCGGAGGCGAACTCCGCGCCGGTGACGCCGGAGCCGACCACGATGAGGTGCTCGGGCACCGTCTTGAGGTTGTAGAGCTGGGTCCAGCTCATGATCCGCTCGCCGTCGGGAGCGGCGGAGGGCAGGATGCGCGGGCTCGCGCCGACGGACACGACGATGGTGTCCGCCTCGATCCGGTCGAAGTCCATGCCCTCGTCGCCGGGCGCGGTCGCGACGATCAGCGCGTTCGAGCCGTCGAGACGTCCGTCGCCCTGCACGATGCGCACGCCGTGGTGCACGAGATTCGCGCGCATGTCCTCGGACTGCTGGCGTGCGAGCCCGAGGAGGCGCTTGTTGACGGTGGCGAGGTTGACCGCGACCTCGGGGCGGACCGGCTTGTTGGTCTGCTCGTGGCGGGTGAAGAACTGCACACCCAGGTCGGCGGCCTCGCCGATCGCATTGGTGGCCTCGGCGGTCGCGATCAGCGACTTCGACGGCACGACGTCGGTGATGACGGCCGAGCCGCCCACTCCGACCCGCTCGACGAGGGTGACCTCGGCGCCCAGCTGGGCTCCGGCGAGGGCGGCCTCGTAGCCGCCGGGTCCCCCTCCGAGGACGGCGATCCGCTGCGTGCGCTCGAACTCGTAAGGCATGCCTCCCATTGTCCTCCCGTGCTGGGAGTTCGCCCAATCGACGCGGGTCCGGGAGGGTCCGCGGGCCTCGCCCGTCCCCGCGTCGCGCGTGGATAGGGTGGGGGAATGGCTGACCAGACCCCCAATCCGCTCGACTCCGCCGACGCCGATCCCTTCGCGATCGCCGCCGAGGCCGCCGCCCAGATCATCGAGGCGACCGGCGTCGAGAAGCACGACATCGCCCTCACGCTCGGCAGCGGCTGGGGCAAGGCCGCCGATGCGATCGGCGAGACGACCGCGACGGTCCCGGCGACCGACATCGTCGGCTTCACGAAGTCGGCCGTGCACGGCCACGGCGGGAGCCTGCGCTCCGTGCTGCTGCCGACCGGCAAGCGCGCGCTGATCATCGGAGCCCGCACCCACTACTACGAGGGCTACGGCGTGCGCCGGGTCGCGCACAGCGTCCGGGTCGCCGCAGCGACCGGCGCCTCGGTGATGATCCTCACCAACGGCGCGGGCGGCATCAAGGAGCACTGGACCCCCGGCACCCCGGTCCTGATCAGCGACCACATCAACCTCACCGCCGACTCCCCGCTCGAGGGCGCGACCTTCGTCGACCTCACGGACCTCTACTCGGCCCGGCTGCGGGCGCTGGCCCGGGAGACCCGCGCGGACCTCGACGACGGCGTCTACGTGCAGTTCCGCGGCCCGCACTACGAGAGCCCGGCCGAGGTGCAGATGGCCCGGATCATCGGCGGCCACATCGTCGGCATGTCGACGGCCCTCGAGGCGATCGCGGCGCGCGAGGCCGGAATGGAGGTGCTGGGCATGTCGCTGATCACGAACCTGGCGGCGGGCATCCAGAAGACGCCGCTGAGCCACGAAGAGGTCCTCGAGGCCGGACGGAACGCCGAGGACGACCTCGCCCGTCTCCTGGCCGGGATCACGGGCACGCTGTGACGGCGGACGTCCGCGCGCGCGCCGAGGACTGGCTCGCCCAGGACCCCGACCCGGAGACGCGGCAGGAGCTCGTCGACCTGCTGTCGGCCGACGCGGCCGGTGACCCCGCCGCCGCCGCCGAGCTGGCGGACCGCTTCCGCGAGCGCCTCGCCTTCGGCACCGCCGGGCTCCGCGGCGCGATCGCGGCCGGATCCAACCGGATGAACCGCGTCCTCGTCTCGCAGGCGGCCGTCGGGCTGGCGGACCACCTGCTCGCCCAGGGCCTCGAGCGCCCGCTGATCGTCATCGGCTACGACGGGCGGAGGAACTCCCGCGTCTTCGCCGAGGACTCGGCCGCCCTGATGGCCGGCGCGGGTGCCGACGCCGTGCTGCTCCCCCGCCTGCTGCCGACTCCCGTGCTCGCCTTCGCCGTCCGCCACCTCGGCGCCGACGCCGGAGTGATGGTGACGGCGAGCCACAACCCGCCGCAGGACAACGGCTACAAGGTCTACCTCGGCGGCGACGACGACGGCTCGCAGATCGTGCCGCCGGTCGACTCCGCGATCGCCGAGCGGATCCTCGCGGTCGCGACCGAGCGCCGCGTCACCGAGCTGCCGCGGGGCGAGTACCGCGTCGCCGACGAGTCCGTCGTCGACGCCTACGTCGCCGCGACGGCGGCGGTCGGACGGCAGTCGGCGCCGCTCCGCGTCGTCTACACGGCGATGCACGGCGTGGGCTGGGAGACCGCGCACCGGGTGCTCTCCGCCGCCGACTTCGACGAGCCGGCCGTGGTCGTCGAGCAGATCGATCCCGATCCCGCGTTCCCCACGGTGGCGTTCCCGAACCCCGAGGAGGCCGGCGCGCTCGACCTCTCCTTCGCGACCGCCCGCTCGGGCCGCGCCCAGCTGATCGTCGCCAACGATCCCGACGCCGACCGCTTCGCCGCGGCGATCCCGGACGCGTCGCTCGAGGACGGCTTCCGTCGCCTCTCCGGCAACGAGGTGGGCGCGCTGCTCGGCTGGCGCGCCGCCGAGCGCGCCCGCACCGCGGGCCGGACGGGCGGCGCGCTGGCCTGCTCGATCGTCTCCTCCCCCGCGCTCGGCGCGGTCGCCCGGGACTACGGGCTGGAGTTCGCGGAGACGCTGACCGGCTTCAAGTGGATCTCGCGCGTCCCGGACCTCGTCTTCGGCTACGAGGAGGCGCTCGGCTACCTCGTGAACCCCGAGACGGTCCGCGACAAGGACGGGATCTCGGCGGCGCTCGCCTTCCTCGATCTCGCCTCGTCGCTCGCCGCCGAGGGCCGCACGATCGCCGACGAGCTCGACGCCTTCGCCGAGCGCTTCGGCCTCTTCGGCTCGGAGCAGATCTCGCTCCGGGTGACCGACCTCTCCGAGATCGGCCGGATCATGGCGGGGCTGCGCAGCGCTCCGCCCGCCGCGATCGGCGGCCTCGCCGTGCAGCGCACGGAGGACCTGCTCGCGGCGGGCGGAGCGCTGCCGCCGACGGATGCGCTGCGGTTCACCCTCGACGGCGCCCGTCTGATCGCGCGGCCGAGCGGCACCGAGCCCAAGGTGAAGCTCTACCTCGACGCCTGGTCGCACGAGGCGGGCGCCGACGCCCGCCGCGGCGCGGTCGCCGCCCGCCTCGACGCCCTGCGGACAGGAGCCACCGAGCTCCTGCGCTGAGCGATGGTCAGCCGCGGTGGGGGACGTCCGCCAGCCCGGGGTCGGTCTCGCCGGTGTAGATCGGCTGCGCCCGGTCGAGGAGGAAGTCGGACACGGCGGCGAGGCTGCGCCCGCGAGCCCGCACCCACGGGGCGTGCCCGCCCTCGGGGATGTAGACCGTCTGCGCGCCGGGGATCGCCTCGGCGAGGGCGTGCTGGCCGCGCCAGTCGACGAAGTCGTCCTGCGCCCGCACGACCAGCGTGGGCACGTCCACGGTGTGGAGCTGCTCGAGCGTCATCGCCCAGTGCGCCAGGAAGTCGTCGGTCAGCAGCAGGTTCGAGAAGAAGTTGATGCCGCCGGGTTCGCCCAGCGACGCCGCCGCCACTCGCCTGCCGGCGTCCTGCGGGAGCAGGTTCACGGCGGCGTCCGGGCCGACCGACCGCAGAAGCGCCACTCCGGCGGCCGCGCGCAGCTGAGCGCCCAGCGGGAGAGGAGTGGGCTCCTCCGCTGCGGTCTCCGCCGGCACTGCCGGGTCTTCGACCGGCCGCGCGTCGGCTGCCGCCTGCGCCTCGGCGACCGCGCGCCGTCCGTCCTCCGACGGGTCGTAGGTCCCGGAGGAGAGGAGGACCGCCTTCTCCACGTGCTCGGGGTGCTCCGCGGTGTAGGCGGCGGCGAGGTAGCCCCCGGCCGAGTGGCCGACGAGGATCACGCGATCCGCGCCCGTCTTCTCCCGGACGGCGTCGATGTCGGCGACGGACCGCTCCAGCGAGTAGTCGTGGATCGGCAGGTCGTCGGAGTAGCCGGCGCCCGGCTGGTCGAACAGGTAGACGTCGTGGCCGGTCTCGGCGAGGGCGGGCAGGAAGTCGAAGTCCAGGGCGGAGACATAGCCGCCGGGGCCGCCGTGCACGTACACGATCGGGACCTCGGATCCCCCGGGAGTGGGAGCGGGGGTCTTCCAGTACGCGACGTGCGAGCCGGTGGAGAGGTCCCAGTACTGCGGGGCCACCGGGCCGAAGCCGACGGACGACCCGCCGACCGGCGCGAGGACGGTTCCCCCGGCGAGCGCGCCGACGGCCGCGGTCGCGACCGCGGCGACGATCAGCGGGGTGCGCAGGCGCACCGACCGGCGGACCGGCCGAGGCCGACGCGGGAGCAGGCGCTGCACGGCCGAGACCAGCAGGAAGACGATAAGCAGGGACAGGACCACCCAGACGACGATCGCGAAGGGCAGGGACGCGGCGAGCGCGAACGCCGCCGCGACCGTCGACAGGGTGAGCCCGAGGACGACGGCGACGGCCGCCGCGAGGACGGACAGGAGTCGGCGGAGCAGCGGACGCGGACGCCGCGAGGCGTGCCGGAGACCGGGTGAGGAGGAGTCGGACGGGATCGAGGACATGGGTGGATCGGCTCCAGGGGAAGGGGACGGGCAGAGGGGCAGGAGAGGAGAGGGAGACCGGCGCGGACCGAGTGGACCGTCGTCGGGCGGGCAGGCGGGACCTCCGGCGCTGGTCGCGCCGGGAGGTCAGCGCTCAGGGGTCGCGGTCAGTGCGGGGTTGGCGTCACCCGAGTGGAGGGGCTGCTCACGATCGAGGACGAAGTCGGCGATGACGGCGTTCGTGCGCTCGAGAGCCGAGTCCCAGGGATCGTGCTCGGCGTCCGGGAGGTAGACGGTGCGAGCGTCGGGGCCGGCCGATCCGAGCGCGTGCTGGCCGGGCCAGTCGACGTAGTCGTACTGGGCCCGCACGAGGAGCGTGGGCACGTCGAGCGTTCTCAGCTTCGCGATCGTGGCCTGCCACTGCGCCTCGAAATCGGCGGTCAGCAGGCGGTTCTCGTACAGGTTGACGCCGGTCGGGCGGCCGAGTGCCAGTGCGCTCGCGCGCTTCCCGTCCCCCTGGGAGTACAGGTTCGACGCGGCGTCAGGGCCCACCGCCTCCAGCAGGGTGAGGGCGGCGATCAGCCGAGGGGACGAGAGGGAGGCGAGCCGGTCGTTGAGCGGATCCCGCTCGTCGTGCCGGTCGTCGGCACCGGCCATCGCGGCCTCGTCGGCGGCTGCGGCGCGGAGCCCCTCCTCGGAGACGTCGTAGGTGCCCGGCGACACCAGGACGGCCTTCTCGACGTGCGTCGAGTGGCTCGCCGCGTAGGCGGCGGCGAGGAACCCCCCTGCCGAGTGACCGAGGACGATGATCCGCTCCGCGCCGATCTCCTCGCGGAGAGCATCGATGTCCGCGAGCGACCGCTTCAGCGAGTACGCGCTGGTCGGCAGGTCGGGGGAGGAGCCGCCGCCGGGCTGGTCGAACAGGTAGACGTCGTGACCGGTCGCGGCGAGCGGCGCGAGCGCCTCGACGTTCCCCGGCGAGATGTAGCCCCCGGGGCCGCCGTGCAGGTACACGATCGGCACCTCGGAGCCGTCGGACTCAGGGGCGTCGACCTTCCAGTAAGCCACCCGCGAGCCGGTCGGCAGATCCGCGTACCGCGGCGCCTCCGGGCTCGAGGGGGCCGAGGCCCCGGGAACCGGCGCGAGGACCGTGGCGCCGCCGAGCGCACCGAGGAGCAGGGTGGCGACGACGGCCACGGCGGCCGGGGTCCGCCGCCGCA
Organism: Rathayibacter sp. PhB151; assembly: GCF_004366415.1. Classification (NCBI taxonomy): domain Bacteria; kingdom Bacillati; phylum Actinomycetota; class Actinomycetes; order Micrococcales; family Microbacteriaceae; genus Rathayibacter; species Rathayibacter sp. PhB151. The sequence goes on from NZ_SOEN01000006.1 coordinate 27,764, forward strand.
GCAGGGTTCGGCGCGGCGCTCGGCGATGCAGGAGGAGGCGCTCCGCCGCCGCGACCAGCAGGAACACCAGCAGGAGCGAGACGGCGGTCCACACGATCACGGCGAACGGCAGCGACGCGGTGAGGGCGAAGGCGGCCGCGAGTGTCGCGACGGAGACGCCGAGGAGCACCGCGATCGCGACCGCGAGCACGAACAGGACGACACGGAGGACAGCCCACCGAGAGGAGGGCTGCGGCGACGACGGTGCGGTGGCGGGAACGGGGGCAGGCGAGGGCGGGGTGGAGCGCACGGCGGAGGACTCTCTGAAGGCGGTGGAGGAGTGACGGGGCGGACTGCGCCGCCTCGCCGATCGCGGATCGGCGGGCGGCGCAGCATCGGGAACGGGTGCTAGCCGGCGCGGTTGACGACCGCGGCGAACGCCCCTGACGGGATGGCCGTCCCGGAGCCCAGCGGAGACACCACGCCCACGGTGGAGGGAGTGTCCCGGTCGACGGACCAGTGGTGCAGACCGGCGAGGCCCTGCGTCTTCACGAAGTCGGCGATCGTCTCGAAGTCCGCGACGGAGGTGACCTCCTCGGTTACGTCGTTGACGCCGATCATCGCGGTCAGCTCGAGCTTCGAGTAGGGGACGCCGTGCTTCTCGTGCACGTTCCGCGCGGCCTGGACGGCGGACGCCCCCATGTCGGTCCTCCCGGTCGTCGAGTCGATGACCGCGTTCGCGGCGGTCGCCGACCCGTAGTCCATGGCCATCAGGTTGACGGTGTAGTGCTGCAGGCCGGAGGCCTTGATCGCCTCGACGGTCGTGACTCCGACGTCGGTCAGGCTGTACCTCGATCCGTCCGACGCCGCCGCGGTGGGCAGGGTGAACTGGAACCGGAGGTCCGGGTACTTCACCTCGGCCGCGGCAGCGGCGTCCGCGAGCTCCCGGATCTGAGCGGCGGTCTGCCCGCGCTCGATGTCGAAGTCGATGCCGATCAGGTTCTTCGAGGCGTAGCGGCTGATGAAGGAGTCGAGCTGCGCGGCGTTCGCGGTGAACACCGCCGAGGCTCCTCCGGTGGCGAGCACGTAGTCCACGTCCGCAGCGACCAGCTGGTCGATCGAGCTGCGGAACTCGTCCGCCGTGACGCCCGCCCAGTTCGGGGCGTCCCCGGTGCCGGAGGCGAAGGCGAGCGTGACCGCGCTGCTGCCGGTCCGGCTCGCCCAGGAGTCCGGACCCACGAGCGGGACGATCCGGCCGTCGACCGCGGTGCGCAGCTGGTGGGTGTTCCAGTCCATGTTGACGGTGATGTCCTTGTAGCCGGAGCGCAGGACGGCAGGGGACGTTCCGGTGACGGGCGCCGCGGTGCCGGGGCCCTTCGCGGGATCCGTGGCGGCGGACGGCGCCGACGTCGGCACCGCCGTCTTCGCGGGGACCGGAGTCGTCGTCGGGGCCGGGGTCGAGGTCGGGGCCGGAGTCGAGATCGGGGCGGGGGCGACCGCGCTCGCGGGCTGCCACACCTTCCCGGAGCCGATCGCACCGGACTCGATGCGGGGGTCCGCGCCGCTGGTCCACCAGCCGGCGGTGTAGAGCTTCCCGTCGCGCACGACCTGCTGGCCGCCGGTGTACGTCGCCGACGCACTCCAGGCCGCGACGCCGGGGAACGGGTCCGACGCGGCGGCTGCCGGCGCGGGCGCGGCGGTGGGCACCGCGGCGGCGACGGGCGCCGGGGCGCGCACGGGGGTCGGCGTCGACACCGGAGCGGGCACGGCGGTCGGCGTCGGCGCGGGCGCCTGCGCGGCGGACGGCGCGCTCACGCCGGCGGTGGGCTGCCACACCCTGCCCGTCCCGACCGCACCGGAGACCAGCAGCGGGTCCTCGCCCCGGGTCCACCAGCCGGCGGTGTACAGCTTCCCCTGGCGGGTCACCTGCTGTCCGCCCGTGTAGACCCTGGTCGCGCTCCACTCCGGGGTCGCAGAGGAGGCGGCGGCCGCCGACGCGAGGGAGGACGGGGTCCGAGCGAGGGCGGGTCCCGCTCCCAGAACAGCACCTCCCGCCAGGAGCCCGAGGGTGGTGAGCCCGGCGATCGTGCAGCGGATTCGAGTGCGCACTTCAGTCCTCTCGATGCGGTGAAGAGGCTCGGAGACGGAGCCACGTCGGAGAATCGCACGGACGTTCCGACCCCGCCGTCCTGGCGCGGGACCTGGCGCACCACATCGTCAGTGGGAGGGACGACTCCCCAGCTGCTCGCCGCGCCTCCAGAGCCACTCGACCGGGCCGATAGCGAAGCGGCGGAGCCAGAGATGCGCGGCGAGCACGACGATCGCCGCGATCAGGACGAACGCGCCGATCGTCACCGGCACCCGCCACGGGGCTGCGGTGACCGCGAGCCCGAGACCCCAGCCGTAGAACAGAGCACCCCCGAGCAGGTTCTGCAGGAGGTAGGCGCTCAGAGCGACCCGGCCGACCTCGCGAGCGCGACGCGCGACCCAGCCGTCGCTCCCCCGGCGCAGGCCGAGCTCGGCGAGGAGGGCGAGCAGTCCGAGCGCCACCAGCGGAGCGGCGAGATAGCGCTCGGCCAGCAGACCGGCCGCGCTCCCGGTGAGGCCGAGCGCCAGGTCGACAGGGGCCGCGAGCGCGCCGAGGACCATCAGTCGCCGCCGCAGTCGCCGGCCCTCCTGCTCGAAGAGGCCGGCGCGCAGCAGCTGGGCGCCGAGCAGGAACATCGCCAGGCTGAGGACGCCGATCAGCACGGGTTCCGCCCGGAAGACTCCCGTGTTCTGCAGCCGGAAGAGGGCGAGGCCGAGGAAGGAGGCGTCCGCGTACGGGCTGCGACCGGTGGGACCCTGACCGGCACCCGGCTGCGTCGCCACGAGCGCCACGAGCGCCGAGATCAGCAGGACGTGCAGCGCGCCGAGGACGACCACCGTGCGCCGCTGCGTCCGCGGCCGGGTGAGCAGCAGCCACGCCACCACGGCCCCCGTCACCGCGTAGCCCATCAGCACGTCGAACTCCGCGATCAGCACGTAGTTGACCGCGCCGTCGAGCAGGAGCATCGTCGCCCGCCAGAGGTAGCGGCCGGGCCAGCGCCGACCCCGACGGACCGCCGACGCGTGCTGGATCGCCAGCCCGATGCCGAAGGTGAGCGAGAGCAGGGCGAGGAACTTCCCCTGCGCCAGAGCCATCAGCACCAGCTGCACGGTCTGCGCGCCCGGGGACGTCCCGGGTGTCACCGGCTCGCTGAGCATCCCGAGCAGTCCCCAGGGGTGGGAGAACAGCCAGATGTTGGTGCCGAGGGTCCCGATGATCGCGACGCCGCGGACGACGTCCAGCGAGTCGATGCGCGCTCTCGCCGTCTCGGCGATTGGCAATACAGTCGTATTGGTCATGGTCGAGAGCGTAGCCTGCTCGAGCGGACGGATCGAGAGGAGCGCACGTGGCCGATCGGCGCGAGAGCAGGAGCGACATCCTCTCGGCGGTCGTCACCGTCCTCTCGACGCGCGGGGCCGATCAGCTCAGCATCCGGACCGTCGCCGCTGAAGCAGGCGTCTCGGCAGGCGCCGTCCAGCACCACTTCCCGACGAAGCAGGCGCTGCTGACCGGCGCGATGGCAGCGGTGGAGGAGCGGTTCCGCCGGCGGATGCTCGACCTGCGGGAGGAGGAGCCGTCGGCGGACGCTCGTCTCCGCGCCTTCTGCGAGGCGATCGCCTGCGTCGAGGACGCCGACGTCCCCGACGCCGTCGTCTGGACCGCGTTCGCCTCACGCGCCGGCACCGACCCCGAGATCCGCGCCCTGCACACCGCCGGCTGGTCGCGCACGGAGGACGTCGTCCTGGAGCTGCTGCACGCCGCGCACCCCACGGCGCCGCTCGGCCCCGACGACGCCGCGCTCCTCCTCGCCGTCCTCGACGGCATCGCCGTCGCCCGCGCCGCCGAGCAGCCGACCCGCCTCTCCCCCGCCCGCGCCCGAGCCCTCCTCACCCGCACCCTCACCCTGCTGATGCCCTGACCCCCCTCGCGAGATGCCACTTGAGCCCGCTTCCCCCGGCGTGTCGCGCACACAAGTGGCATCTCGCGACCCGTCACGCCCTCGCACCCACCAGGAGCGAGCACCCTCCAGGCAGAGCGCGCGATCGAGAATCGCGTGCCAAGCGATTCTCGACAGCGCGACGGAACCCGCTCTGCGGAACGCACGACGTCGCAAAGCCGACCGCGCTGAGCCGCACAGGGGGCGGCTCAGAATTCAACACAGCTCGCGTGCCAGCGATTCTCGACAGCGCGACGCGACACGCTCCACGAAACGCACCACGTCGACAAGCCGACAGCGCTGAGCCGCACAGGGGGCGGCTCAGAATTCAATACCACGGGTCAGAAGCGAGCACCTCTAAGGCAGAGCGCGCGAACGAGAATCGCGTGCCAAGCGATTCTTGACAGCGCGACGCGACCCGCTCTGCGGAACGCACTATCTCCAGAAGCCGACCGCGCTGGGCCGCGCGGGGAGCGGCCCAGAAGACGGCACCGCTCGGCTGATCCGCCTCCGGCGGATCAGCCGAGCGCCCGCTCGATCTTCGCCGTGATCTCGGTCTGGTCGAGGTAGTTGTCGATGACGACGACCTCGGCGAAGGTCTTGCCGATCCTGTCGATCAGCTCGCTGGAGGTGAGGATGACCTGCGCGTCGGCGGCGAGGGCGTCGACGGAGGCGAGGTCGGAGGCGACGACCTCGGCCTCGAGGTCGAGGGCTTCGAGGGCCCGCTCGGCGCCGAGCTTGAGGATGGCGGAGGTGCCGATTCCGGCGCCGCAGAGGGTGACGATCTTCATGCGCTTCTTCCGTGATGCGGGATGTCGTCGGTGAGGACGGCGTTGATGCTGCGGACGGTGCGGGCGGCGGCGAGGGCCGCGACCGCGTCCGGCTTGCTGAGGACGTCGGCGAGGCCGGAGACGAAGCCGACGTGGCCGTGCGCCTGGGTGGCGGCGATGCCGATGACGACCGAGACCGGGTCGTTGGTGCTGTGGCCGAAGGCGACGGGGTCGGCGAGGGTGACCACCGAGATCCCGTCCGCGAGCACGTCGTTGCCGGGGCGGGCGTGCGCGAGGGCGAGGCCGGGGGCGATCACGATGTAGGGCCCGAGCACGTCGACCTGCTCGACCATCCGGCGGGAGTAGGCCGGGTCGACCGCGCCGCTGCGCTCGAGGGCGCGGCCCGCCTCCATGACCGCCTCGCGCCAGCTGGCAGCGGGGTGCCGCAGTGCCACCGCGGCGTCGGAGAGCGGGTCGAGGGGCATGCTCAGGCCGCCTCGAAGCCGGCGCTGATGGTCTCGATCAGCTCGCGACGCTCGTCCAGCGGCAGGAAGCTGGCCTCGGCCGCGTTGACCTGGAACGCCTCGAGGTCGTCGAGGTCGTACCCGAACGCGTCCGAGAGCAGCGCGAGCTCGCGGCTGAGCGTGGTGCCGCTCATCAGGCGGTTGTCGGTGTTGACGGTGACGCGGAAGCCGAGCTGGTAGAGCAGGTCGAACGGGTGGTCGGCGAGCTCGGTGCCCCACGCGGCGATCGCCCCGGTCTGCAGGTTCGAGGACGGGCTGAGCTCGAGGGCGATCCGCCGGTCCTTCACCCACTCGGCGAGCTCGCCCAGAGTCACGTAGCTGGCATCGTCGTCCTGGCGCTCGATGCGGATGTCCTCCGCGAGCCGGACGCCGTGGCCGAGGCGCAGCGCGCGGCCGTCCAGGAGCGCGGAGCGGATGCTGTCGAGTCCGTCGGCCTCGCCCGCGTGCACCGTCGTCGGGAAGTGCGCCGCGGCGAGGAGCTCGAAAGCGGGGCGGTGCCGCGACGCGGGAAAGCCCGCCTCGGCTCCGGCGATGTCGAAGCCGATCGCGCCGCGCTCGCGGTGGCGCAGGGCGAGCTCGGCGATCTCGAGCGAGCGGTCGGTGTGCCGCATCGCGGTGATCAGCTGGCCGACGCCGAGCCGCGAGCCGTGCGCGGCCGCCTCCTGGACGCCCTGCTCGAGTCCCTCCTGCACGGCCTCGACGGCCGCATCGAGGGTGAGACCGGAGCGGAGGTGCTGCTCGGGCGCCCAGCGGATCTCGCCGTGCACCACGCCGTCGGCGGCGAGGTCGAGCACGAACTCGCGGGCGACGCGCTCGAGCGACGAAGCGGTCTGCATGACGGCGATCGTGGTCTCGAAGGTGGCGAGGTAGTCCTCGAGCGAGCCGGAGTCCGCCGTGGTCGTGAACCACCGCTCGAGGGCCTCGGGGTCCTCGGCCGGGAGGGCGACGCCGGTCTCCGCGGCGATCTCGACGATCGTCTCGGGGCGGAGTCCGCCGTCGAGGTGGTCGTGCAGCGACACCTTGGGCAGGTCGTCGATGAGGATGCCCTCGCCCGGGAGGAGGTACTCCTCGTGGCTGGTGCCGATCTCGGTGCTGTCGGTCACGGTGCTCCTCCGGTGGGACGACGGTTCGCCGACCACCTTACGGTGCCGCCCGCGCCGGCCTCCCTCGCGGCTGCCACCCCGTCCGGGTCGCGGCGGGTCCGCGAGCGGGCCGCGCCCCTCCGGCACGCGGAACGACCTCGGGCACGCCGGAAGTGGAGGATCCCACGAGCCGGGGCCGGTTCCACGAGCCCGACCATCCGCTCGGCTCACCTCCGGCGCGCGGAATCACCTTCGGCACGCCGGAACACGCGGATTCCACGAGCCCGAATCGAGCCTCCGAGCCGAACGTCCGCCGGGCTCGCCTCCGGCACGCAGAGACGGCACCGGCACGCCCGAACCAGCGGATTCGACGAGCCCGACTCGATTCCACGAGCCGGACATCCACCCGAACCACCTCCGGCACGCAGAGACAGCCCCGGCACGCCGGAATCCGTGGATTCCGCGTGCCGGAGGGCGTTCCGCGAGCCGGAGGTCGACCCGAGCGGCGGCGAGGGTCAGGCGATGCGCTCCGCCACCAGCGGGCCGCCGTCGAGGACCGCGTCGCCCTCGTCGCCGATGCGGTACGCGCCGTCCAGCGCCTCGAGCGCGCGGGAGAAGCGGGACGGCTCGTCGGCGGAGAGCGTGAAGAGCGGCTGACCGGCGCGGACCCGGTCGCCGGGCTTCGCGTGCAGGTCGATGCCGGCGGCGTGCTGCACCGCGTCCTGCTGCCGCGCGCGCCCCGCGCCGAGGCGCCAGGCCGCGATGCCGAAGGGCAGCGCCTGCTGCTCGACCAGGACGCCGTCGCGCTCGGCGAGCACGACGTGCGTCTCTCGGGCGACCGGGAGCGCGCCGTCCGGGTCGCCGTCCTGCGCGCGGATGACCGCCCGCCAGGTGTCCATCGCCGCGCCGCCGTCGAGCGCGCCCTCGACGTCCGCGTCGGGCTGCCCGGCCAGCGCGAGCATCTCGCGGGCGAGCGCGAGGGTCAGGTCGCGGACGTCCGCGGGGCCACCGCCGGCGAGCACCTCGACGGACTCGCGGACCTCGTTCGCGTTGCCGATCGCGAGGCCGAGCGGCACGTTCATGTTGGTCAGCAGCGCCGTGGTGCGGACGCCGGCGTCGTTGCCGAGATCGACCATGGCGCGGGCCAGCTCGCGCGAGCGCTCGATGTCGGTCATGAACGCGCCGGAGCCGAACTTGACGTCGAGGACCAGGGCGTCGGTCCCCTCCGCGATCTTCTTCGACATGATCGAGGAGGCGATCAGCGGGATCGCCTCGACGGTGCCGGTGATGTCGCGCAGGGCGTAGAGCTTCTTGTCCGCCGGGGCGAGACCGGAGCCCGCCGCGCAGATCACGCCGCCGACGGTCCGCAACTGCTCGAACATCTCCTCGTTGCTGAGGTCCGCGCGCCAGCCCGGGATCGCCTCGAGCTTGTCGAGCGTGCCGCCGGTGTGACCGAGGCCGCGGCCCGAGAGCTGCGGCACCGCGACGCCGAAGGAGGCGACCAGCGGCATCAGCGGCAGCGTGATCTTGTCGCCGACGCCGCCGGTGGAGTGCTTGTCGACCGTCCGCTTGCCGAGGCCGTCGAAGCTCATCCGCTCGCCGCTCGCGATCATCGCGAGGGTCAGATCGCGGATCTCGTCGCGGTCCATCCCGTTGAGCAGCACGGCCATCGCGAAGGCGGCCATCTGCTCACCCTGGACGTAGCCGCGGGTGTAGGCGTCGATCAGCCAGTCGATCTGCGCGGTCGAGAGCGTGCCGCGGTCGCGCTTGGTGCGGATGACGTCGACGGCGTCGAACGCCTCGACGGGGGTGGACGTGGTCATGCGGGGTCCTCGGTTCAGGAGTGGGAGCGGGAGGCGGCGGGGCGGGACTACTCGGCCGCGTACGCCTCGAGGGTGCGCGGACCGAACGCGTCGGGGATGACCTCGTCGATCGTCTTCACGCCCGACACGGTCTGCAGGAGCATCCCGTCGGCGGAGTGCTCGAAGAGCAGCTGACGGCAGCGCCCGCAGGGCATCAGCACGCCGCCCTTGCCGTCGACGCAGGTGAAGGCGACGAGCCGGCCGCCGCCCGTCATGTGCAGCGAGGACACCAGCGCGCACTCGGCGCAGAGGGTCAGGCCGTAGGAGGCGTTCTCGACGTTGCAGCCGGAGATCACCCGGCCGTCGTCGACCAGGGCGGCGACCCCCACGGGGAACTTCGAGTACGGCACGTAGGCCTTGCCCATCGCGTCGAGCGCGGCGGTGCGCAGCGCGTCCCAGTCGATGTCGGTCATCGGATCCGTCCTCACGATTTGAGATAGGGCTTGCCGGCGGCGGCCGGCCCGCGGGACTGCCCCACCAGGCCGGCGACCGCGAAGATCGTCACCACGTAGGGCAGCATCAGCATGAACTCGCTCGGCACCGGCGAGCCGATGACGCCGAGCACGTTCTGCAGGTTGGTCGCGAAGCCGAACAGCAGCGAGGCGAGGGTGGCCTTGATCGGGTCCCAGCGGCCGAAGATGACCGCCGCCAGGGCGATGAAGCCCGCGCCCGCCGTCATCTCCTTGCCGAAGGCGCCGACCGCGTCGAGCGTGTAGTACGCCCCGCCCATGCCGGCGATCGCGCCGGCCAGCGAGACGTTCCAGAACCGCGTCCTGGCGACGTTGATGCCGACGGTGTCCGCGGCCTGGGGGTGCTCGCCGACCGCGCGGAGCCGCAGGCCCCACTTCGTCTTGAAGAGCCCCCACCACACGGCGAAGATCGCGAAGTACATCAGGTAGACGATGATCGTCTGGTTGAACAGCACCGGGCCGAGGATCGGCACCTGGCTGAGTCCCGGGATCGGCAGCCGGTCGAACTTGACCGGCGAGTTGAAGACGGCGGCGTCGCTGGTCAGCACCTGCGAGTAGAGGAAGCTCGTCAGCCCCGTCACGAGGACGTTGAGGACCACTCCGACGATCACCTGGTCGACCAGGTACTTGATCGCGAAGGCGGCGAGCACGAACGAGACCAGCACGCTCGCGACCATCGCCGCGAGCAGGCCGAGCACGGGCTGGCGGGTCAGCGAGCCGACCATCGCCGCGGTGAAGGCGCCGGCGAGCAGCTGGCCCTCGATCGCGACGTTGACCACGCCGACGCGCTCCGAGATGACGCCGCCGAGCGAGCCGAAGATCAGCGGGGTCGCGAGCCCGACGGTGCCGAGCAGCAGACCCGGCAGCGGCAGGGTCGCGCCCGCGGACGCCCAGACCAGGAAGCCGACCAGGAAGACGAGCGCGAAGAGCGCCGAGAGCCAGAGCGGCAGGCGGCGGGCCGAGCGGGTGAACGCGACGGCGACCGCCGTCAGACCGACCAGGACGACCGCCACGACCACGCCGGTGGCGCGGGTCGGGAACGGCAGGTCCGGCAGGGCGAAGAAGTCGTTGCCGGAGGCGAGGCGGAACGAGCTGGTGCCGTCGCGGCCGAGGGCCACGAACAGGATCACGGCCAGCAGCGAGAAGATCCCGAACGCGATCGGGGCCTTCCAGCTGCGGACGGCGACCCGGGACGCGGTCCCGGGGGCACGGGTGACTGCGGTGGTCATGCGGACACCTCCGTGGTGCGGCGCGTGCGGCGCTTCGGGGCGACCCCGGGCGTCGGGAGGCGGAAGATCGCGCGCACCAGGGGCGGCGCGGCGATGAAGAGGACGATCAGCGACTGCACGACGAGGACCACGTCGATCGGCACTCCCTCGGCGGCCTGCATCGAGTAGCCGCCGGCCTTGAACGCGCCGAAGAGGATGCCGGCGAAGAACACGCCCCAGGGCCGCGAGCGGCCCAGCAGCGCGACGGTGATCGCGTCGAAGCCGATGCCCGCGTCGATCCCGGAGGTGAATCCGGTGGTGACCGTGCCCATCACCTGCGCGCTGCCGGCCAGGCCGAGCAGGCCGCCGGAGAGCAGCATCGCGTACACGTAGCTGTTCTTGACGTCGATGCCGGCGACGCGGGCCGCGTGCGGGTTCTCGCCCACCGCGCGGAACTTGAAGCCGATGCTCGAGCGGTTGAGCAGCCACCAGACGAAGACCGTCGCGAGGATCGCGACGACGAAGCCGAGGTTCAGCGAGTAGCCGGAGCCGAGGAGGTCGGGGAAGACCGCCGTGTCCTTCATCCCGGGCGACTTGGGGTTGTTCGAGCCCGGAGCCTGGAGGGCGCCCGGCGTGCGCAGGAGGTAGGAGACGAAGTAGAACGCGACGTAGTTGAGCATGATCGTGAGGATCACCTCGTGCGCGCCGGTCCGCGCCTTGAGCAGGCCGACGAGGCCGCCCCAGAGCGCACCGCCCAGGATGCCCGCGGCGAGGGTGATCACCAGGTGCACGCCGAACGGCAGGTCGAAGGAGAAGCCGACCCAGCCGGCACAGGCGGCGGCGATCAGCATCTGGCCGCGGCCGCCGATGTTGAACAGGCCGACGCGGAAGGCCAGGGCGACACCGAGACCGCCGGCGATCAGCGGCGTCGCGAAGGCGAGCGTGTCCGTCAGCGGCTTGATGCCGTTCGCGAAGCCCTCGCGGCGGAAGTTGTAGACCGAGCCTTGGAAGAGCGAGGAGTACGCCCCCGCGACCGACTGCCAGATCGCCTGCAGCGTGTCGAGCGGCCGGGCGAAGAAGTAGCCCGAGGCCGACTGGACCTCGGGGTCGGTCGCGGCGATCAGCACGCCGCCCGCGATTAGCGAGAGCAGGACGGCCAGCACCGACATCAGCGCGGTGCCGGAGAGGATCTCGCGGAGGACGCGCGAGGCCCCGCTCTCGATCGGGCCGTGCCGCGCCTCCTGACCCGGCTTCTGGCCCGGCTCGAGGCCGGTCGCCCTCTCGGACTCGGCGTCCGGATCGACGGCGGGCAACTGCGCGTCGCTCATGCGGCCGCACCCTTCTCGGCGGGCGACTGCCCGGCCATCATGAGCCCCAGGGTCTCCCGGGGAGTATCGGCGGGGACGATCCCGATGATGCCGCCCTTGTACATGACCGCGATGCGGTCGGCGAGAGCCGCGACCTCGTCGAGCTCGGTCGAGACGACGATGACGGGCACGCCCGTGTCGCGGGTCTCGACGATGCGCTTGTGCACGAACTCGATCGAGCCGACGTCGATGCCGCGGGTGGGCTGGGCGGCGATGAACAGCCGCAGTTCGCGGCTGAGCTCGCGGGCCAGGACGACCTTCTGCTGGTTGCCACCGGAGAGTCGGCCGACGTGGGTGGTGATGCCCTGGGCGCGGACGTCGAACTCGCGGACGCGCTCCTCGGCGAACGTCTCCAGCACCTTCAGCTGCAGGCCGAGGCCCTTGACGAAGGGGCCGCTGTCGCTGCGGTCGAGCATCAGGTTCTCGGCGATGGTGAACTCGGCGACCAGGCCGTCCTCGGTGCGGTCCTCGGGGACGAAGCCGACCCCGGCGTCGAGCACGCGCCGGACGGAGAGGCCGTCGAGCCGTCGGCCGTCGAGGGTCACCGTGCCCTCGACGCGCTCCTGCAGGCCCATGATCGCCTCGGTCAGCTCGGTCTGACCGTTGCCCTGCACGCCGGCGATCGCGAGGATCTCGCCGCGGCGGACCTCGAACGAGACGTCGTCGACGACGGCCTGCCCGTTCGCGTCCCGGACGGTGAGGTGGCTGACGACGAGGGCCTCGTCGCCCGCCCGGGCCGGCTCCTTCTGCACGGTGAGCTCGACCGCGCGGCCGACCATCAGCGAGGCCAGCTCCGCGTTGCTCGCGGTCGGCGAGGCCTCCCCCACGACCTGGCCGAGGCGGATGACCGTGATGCGGTCGCCCACCTCGCGGACCTCGCGCAGCTTGTGGGTGATGAAGACGATCGCGGTCCCGGAGGCGCGCAGCTGCCGCATGATCGCGATCAGCTCGTCGGTCTCCTGCGGGGTCAGCACCGCGGTCGGCTCGTCGAAGACGAGGACCTTCGCGTCGCGGGAGAGCGCCTTGATGATCTCCACCCGCTGCTGGACGCCGACGGGCAGGTCCTCGACGATCGCGTCGGGGTCGACGTCGAAGCCGAAGCGGTCGGAGATGTCGCGGACGCGGGCGCGCGCGGCGGCCAGATCGAGCCGCCCGCCCGACTTCGTCTCCTCGTGGCCGAGCATGACGTTCTCGGCGACCGAGAAGACCGGGACGAGCATGAAGTGCTGGTGCACCATGCCGATGCCCGCCTTCATGGCGTCGCCGGGGCCGGAGAAGCGCTGGACCACGTCGTCCAGCAGGATGTCGCCCTCCTCCGCCTGGTACAGCCCGTACAGGACGTTCATCAGCGTGGACTTGCCCGCGCCGTTCTCGCCGAGGAGGCAGTGGATCTCACCGGGTTCGACGGTGAGGTCGATGTGATCGTTGGCCACGAGAGCGCCGAAGCGCTTCGTGATGCCCCGCAGTTCGAGCTTCATGGGTCCAATCTAACTTTCGGTGCGGGGTGCCAGCGCGCGGGAGCCGGCGGGACAGCCGACGAGAGGCCGGTGGGCCCGAGCAGAACTCGGGCCCACCGGCCTCTTCGTCAGTGCGCTGCGATCGATCCTGGGATCAGGACGCGGCGGGAGCGGACGGCGACTCGACGGTGATCGAGCCGTCGATGATGCCCTCCTTGATGGTGTCCAGCTCGCCCTGCAGGTCGGCCGAGACCTTCGACTCGAAGTCGTGGAACGGCGCGATGCCGACACCGTCGTTCTCGAGCGTGCCCACGTACGGGGTCGCGTCGAAGGCGTCGGCACCCGCGGTGGAGGTGACGTCGGTCGTGCCGGCCTCGATGCCCTTGAGGATCGAGGTCAGGTACAGGTCGCCGCCGTCGGGGTAGGTCTCGTACAGGTCGGCGTCGACACCCACCATGGCGATCTCCTTGCCGGAGTCGCGGATGGCCTCGATGGCCGACTGGAAGATCGGGCCGCCGACCGGGAGGATGACGTCGGCGTTCTGGTCGATCAGGGACTGCGCGGCCGACTTGGCCTCGACACCGGCGGCGAAGCCTCCGGTGAAGGAGCCGGTCTGCGCGGCGACGTCCCAGCCGACGACCTTGACGTCGGTGCCCTTCTGCTCGTTGTGGTACGCCACGCCGTCCGCGAAGCCGTCCATGAAGATGGTGACGGTCGGGAACTGCTGGCCGCCGTAGGTGCCCACGACGCCCGTCTTCGAGTAGGAGGCCGCCGCGTAGCCGGCGAGGAACGCCGACTGCGAGGTGTCGAAGGTGATCGGCTTGACGTTCGGCAGGTCGATCGACGCGTCGTCGATGATGGCGAAGTCGATGTCGGTGTTCTCCTCCGCCGCGGCCGAGGTGGCCTCGGCGAGGGCGAAGCCGACGGTGATGATCAGGTTGCAGCCCTGGTCGACGAGGCTCGTCAGGTTGGGCGCGTAGTCGGTCTCGGACTCCGAGGTGACGGTCTTCGGGGTGACGCCGAGGTCCTCGGACGCCTTCACGAGGCCGTTGTAGCCGAGCTCGTTGAACGACTTGTCGTCGAACCCGCCCGCGTCGGAGACCATGCAGGGCAGGAAGTCGCCACCGGCGGCGGCGCTCGAGCCGGTCTCCTCGGGGGCGGAGGCGCAACCGGCGAGAAGCGCGGTGACGCCCAGAGCGGCGAGACCGCCGAACGCGGCCTTACGCGTGGTGATAGTCAAGATTCGTCCTCCAAGATTCGGCCCCGCGCGCACGATCGGCACTGCAGGGCATCGATGACCTCACGTTACCCAAGGTGTCGGAACGCTCAGCCGCCGCGGAGGGCCAACTCGGGAAGCGTTACACAGTGTTGATCTTGGGGAGGAGCCGCAGGCGGCTCCTCCCCCGCGGTCGGCCACCTGGAGTGGTGCGTTCCGCAGAGCGGGTCGCGCCGGGCTGGCCGGAATCGCTGGCACGCGATTCCGGCTCGCGGCCCTCGACCCTGCGGGCGATGGCGTGCGGGAGGCCCGCGCCGCGGAGGGCACATGTCCGGCCAGAGGCACTACCAGCTGCTCACGGCGCGCGCCCTCAGGACGCGCGGTCGCACGGTCGCGCGGGCATGCTGATCGAGTAGCGCGCGGAGCGCGCGTATCGAGATCCACAGACGTCAGAACGTGGGTCTGCAGAACCGCCCTGCTGGGGACGGCGGTCTCGATACGCCGCTGCGCGGCTACTCGACCACAGGGGGTCGAGCGCGGCTGCCTCCAGCCATGCTGATCGAGTAGCCCTCGCGGAGGGCGTATCGAGATCCCCCTGTTCCAGGACGACGGATCTCGCGGCGATCGGCTAGAGGACGTCGGTGCGGCCCGAGAGGCGGAGGGCGTCGACGACGCCCTTCACCTTCTGGGCGTTCTCCGTGGTGGTGACTAGGAGGGCATCGGGGGTGTCGACGACGACGATGTCCTTCACGCCGATCAGCGCGATGGTGCGGTTGCCGCCGCTGACCACGATGCCGGTCGCGGAGTCGGCCAGAACGCGGGCGTCCTCGCCGAGGATCGCCAGGTCGGAGCGCAGGCCGCTCGCGTGCAGCTTCGCGATCGACGCGAAGTCGCCGACGTCGTCCCAGGAGAAGTGGCCGGGGACGACGGCGAGCTTGCCCTCCGCGGCGGCCGGCTCGGCGACCGAGTAGTCGATCGCGATCTTCTCCAGGCCCGGCCAGATGCGGTCGACGACCGCACCGCGCTCCGGGGTGTCCCACGCCTCGGCGAGCTCGAGCAGACCCGCGAGCAGCTTCGGCTTCGAGCGGCCGAGCTCCTCGAGCAGGCGGTCGGCGCGGGCGATGAACATGCCGGCGTTCCAGAGGTACTGACCGCTCTGGACGTAGGTGCGGGCGGTGTCGGCGTCGGGCTTCTCGACGAAGGAGTCGACGGCGAGCGTGTGCGCGGCGCCCTCGATGCCGAGGTGGTCGCCGGTGCGGATGTAGCCGAAGCCCACCGCCGGCTCGGTCGGCGTGATGCCGATCGTCACGATGAAGCCGGCGTCGGCGGCGACGACCGCCTCGGCCACCGCGTCGTGGAAGAGGTGCTGACCGCTGATCACGTGGTCGGCCGCGAACGAGCCGATGATCACGCCGGGCTCGCGGCGCTCGAGGATCGCGGCGGCGAGGCCGATCGCGGCGGAGGAGTCGCGCGGCTCGCTCTCGAGGACGACGTTGAGGTCCTCGAGGCTCTCGAGCTGCTGCTCCACCGCGGCGCGGTGCGCACGGCCGGTGACGACCATGATCCGGTCGGCACCCGAGATCGGGGCGAGGCGGTCCCAGGTGTCGCGGAGCAGGGTCTGGCCCGAGCCGGTGAGGTCGTGCAGGAACTTCGGGGCGTCGGCCCGGGAGAGCGGCCACAGCCTCGAGCCGATCCCGCCTGCCGGGATCACGCTGTAGAAGCGGTCGAGCGGGGCGCGGCCATCGGTCTCAGGTGATGTCATGTCCGCAGGATACAAGGGCGCCCGGACGTGTCCGTCCGTTCACCCGGGCGCGCTCCCGCGTTCACACGGCGCCCGTAGCGTCCGGAGGGTGAGAGTCGCGGTCGTCACGGAGAGCTTCCTCCCGTCGTTGAACGGTGTCACCACGAGCGTCCTCCGGGTCCTCGACGAGTTCGCGGCGCGCGGGATCGAGGCCCTCGTCGTCTGTCCTGCCGCGGGGGCGCCCGGGCACTACGCCGGCCACCGCGTCGTGGAGCACCCGGCGATCGCCTACCGCGACTTCCCCGTCGGGATCCCGACGCTCGCGCTCACCCGCGAGCTCGCCGCCTTCGAACCCGACGTCGTGCACGTCGCCTCGCCCTTCCTTCTGGGGGCGCGCGCCATCGCCTCCGCGAACCGGCTCGGTGTGCCCAGCGTCGCGATCTACCAGACCGACGTCGCGCGCTTCGCCGCCCGCTACGGCATCCGCGGCGCTCGGGCGCTGGCCTGGCGGGTGATCCGCCAGATCCACGCGGGCGCCGACCTCACCCTCGCCCCCTCGACCAGCGCGCTCGACGACCTCGCCGCGGCCGGCATCGAGCGCACCGCGCTCTGGGGGCGCGGCGTGCAGAGCGACCGCTTCCACCCGCGGATGCGCTCCTCCCCCTACGCCACCGAGGTGCGGGCGCCGGTCGCCCCCGGCGACGCGCTCGTCGGCTACATCGGCCGCCTCTCCCCCGAGAAGCGCGTCGAGCGCCTGGCCTCCCTCTCCTCTCTTCCGGGCGCGGACCTGGTCGTCGGCGGCTACGGCCCCTCCTCCTCCCGGGTCGCGGCGGCGCTCGGCTCCTCGGCGCGGATGCTCGGACGGCTCGACGGGGAGCGACTGCCCGCGGTCTTCGCGGCTCTGGACGTCTTCGTGCACACCGGCACCGAGGAGACCTTCGGGCAGACCGTGCAGGAGGCGCAGGCCTCGGGCACGGCGGTCGTCGCCCCGCACGCCGGCGGCCCGACCGATCTGATCGAGCACGGCGTGGACGGGCTGCTCTACGCGCCGGAGAGCGACTCCGATCTGCGTCGGCAGGTCGAGCGGCTGCTGGACGATCCGGGGCTCCGCTCGAGGCTCGGCGAGGCGGGCCGGCGCCGCGTGCTTCACCGCACCTGGAGCGCGCTCACGGACGAGCTCCTCGCGCACTACGCGACGGTCGGCGCACCCGTGTCGATGGCCCGCGGCAGCTAAGGCTCGCCTAAGCCGCGGCGACCGGGCCCGGCGCTTAGAATCGTCGAGCGAGTGTTCTCGCCGCTCCTCCGCCCCGCCCGCGTCCTCGAGTCGCGGGTCCGGTCAGGCCGACGGAGCAGTCAACCAGGGAGGGTTGTTCGTGTCAGTTTCAGCTGCTCAAACCCTCGCACCCCGGAAGCAGGGGAAGATCCGCCGTCCGGCCGGAACCCTCTACCGCGGTCGCGAAGGCATGTGGTCGTGGGTGCTGCACCGGATCACCGGTGTCGCCATCTTCTTCTTCCTCCTCGTGCACGTCCTCGACACGGCCCTCATCGCCGTGAGCCCCGAGGCGTACAACGCGGTCATCGCCCAGTACAAGAACCCGATCATGGGCCTCGGCGAGACCGGTCTCGTGGCCGCGATCGCGTTCCACGCCATGAACGGCCTGCGCATCATCCTCGTCGACTTCTGGAGCTGGGCCACCCGGAACCAGCGCCTGCTCTTCTGGGTGGTCATCGGCCTGTGGGTCGTGCTGATGCTCGGCTTCGCGCCCCGCCACCTCATCAACGTCTTCAGCGAGGGAGGTGCCCATTGAGCACCGTCGCCGCACCGCGGACTCCGCACGTCCCGACCCGCTCCTCCGGCACCAACTGGGAGAAGTGGGGCTGGATCTACATGCGCGCCTCCGGCATCGTGCTGATCGTCCTGATCTTCGGGCACCTGATCTTCAACCTGCTGCTCGGCGACGGCATCAAGGCCATCGACTTCGGCTTCGTCGGCGGCAAGCTCGCCAACCCGTTCTGGCAGTGGTGGGACGTCGCGATGCTCTGGCTCGCGCTCATCCACGGCGGCAACGGCATGCGCACGCTCGTGAACGACTACGCGACCTCGCCGCTGCTGGCCCGCGTCTTCAAGGGCGGCATCGTCGTCTCGGTCGTCGCGCTGATCGCGCTCGGCACCTACGTCGTCTTCGGCTTCAACCCCTGCCCCACCGGCGGGGACCCGAGCCTGCTGCCCTCCTTCTGCGCCGCCTAGGCGCCCGGTGCCGCGCGGTCCGTCCGCGCGACACCGCCACGCCACCGGGAGCGCCCCTCCCCCACTCCCGCCCTTCCACCCCGTTCAACGGAGCAGTCACCCAGTGAGCACACCAGGCCACGTCCACAGCGGCGGCTCTGATCAGAGCGCCTTCACCCAGACCCTCGGCGCCGACGGCGTCCACTACCACCAGTTCGACGTGGTGATCGTGGGAGCCGGCGGAGCGGGCATGCGCGCCGCGATCGAGGCCGGGCCCAAGGCGAAGACCGCCGTCATCTCCAAGCTGTACCCGACGCGATCGCACACCGGTGCGGCGCAGGGCGGCATGGCCGCCGCCCTCGCGAACGTCGAGGAGGACAGCTGGGAGTGGCACACCTTCGACACCGTCAAGGGCGGCGACTACCTCGTCGACCAGGACGCGGCGGAGATCCTCGCGAAGGAGGCCATCGACGCGGTCATCGACCTCGAGAACATGGGCCTGCCGTTCAACCGCACCGAGGACGGCAAGATCGACCAGCGCCGATTCGGCGGGCACACCCGCGACCACGGCAAGGCACCCGTGCGCCGGGCCTGCTACGCGGCGGACCGCACCGGCCACATGATCCTGCAGACGCTGTTCCAGAACTGCGTCCGCCTGGGCATCAACTTCTTCAACGAGTTCTACGTGCTCGACCTCGTCATGACCGAGGTCGACGGCGTGAACAAGCCGTCGGGCGTCGTCGCCTACGAGCTGGCGACCGGCGAGCTGCACGTCTTCCAGGCGAAGGCGATCATCTTCGCCACCGGCGGCTTCGGCAAGATCTACAAGACGACGTCGAACGCGCACACCCTCACGGGCGACGGCGTCGGCATCATCTGGCGCAAGGGCCTCCCCCTCGAGGACATGGAGTTCTTCCAGTTCCACCCGACCGGCCTCGCCGGGCTCGGCATCCTCCTCACCGAGGGAGCGCGAGGAGAGGGTGCGATCCTCCGCAACGCCTCGGGCGAGCGCTTCATGGAGCGGTACGCCCCGACCATCAAGGACCTCGCGCCGCGCGACATCGTCGCCCGCTGCATGGTCCAGGAGGTGGCGGAGGGCCGCGGCGCCGGCCCGCACAAGGACTACGTGCTGCTGGACTGCACCCACCTCGGCGCCGAGGTGCTCGAGACGAAGCTCCCGGACATCACCGAGTTCGCCCGCACCTACCTGGGCGTCGACCCGGTCGTCGAGCCGGTGCCGGTGATGCCGACAGCGCACTATGCGATGGGCGGCATCCCGACCAACGTCAAGGCCGAGGTCCTCTCGGACAACACCACCGTCGTCCCCGGCCTCTACGCCGCCGGCGAGTGCGCCTGCGTCTCGGTGCACGGCTCGAACCGCCTCGGCACCAACTCGCTGCTCGACATCAACGTCTTCGGGAAGCGCAGCGGCAACAACGCCGCCGACTACTCGCAGACCGTCGACTTCACTCCCCTGCCCGAGAACCCCGCCGGCGCGATCCGCGACATGCTCGCCTCGCTCCGCGGAGCCACCGGCACCGAGCGGATCGCCTCGATCCGCAAGGAGCTGCAGGACGAGATGGACAAGAACGCCCAGGTGTTCCGCACCGACGAGTCGCTCGAGCAGGTCACCGGCACCATCCAGCGCCTGCGCGACCGGTTCCGCAACATCTCGGTGCAGGACAAGGGCAAGCGCTTCAACACCGACCTCCTGGAGGCGGTCGAGCTCGGCTTCCTCCTCGACCTCGCCGAGGTCGTCGTCTACTCCGCCCGGAACCGCAAGGAGAGCCGCGGCGGCCACATGCGCGACGACTTCCCCAAGCGCGACGACGAGAACTACATGCAGCACACGATGGCGTACCTCTCCGGTGACGCCCACTCCTCCGACGCGGGCGACCACATCCGCCTCGATTGGAAGCCCGTCGTGATCACCCGGTACCAGCCGATGGAGAGGAAGTACTAGTCGTGTTGTCCGCCACTCTCGAGCAGCCCCCCGCCGCCCCCGCGGCCCCGGAGGCGTTCACCGTCACGTTCATCATCCGCCGCTTCGACCCGGAGCAGGACACCGAGCCGCGCTGGCAGGACTTCGACGTCGAGATGTTCTCGACCGACCGCGTCCTCGACGCTCTGCACCGGATCAAGTGGGACCAGGACGGGTCGCTGACCTTCCGCCGCTCCTGCGCGCACGGCATCTGCGGCTCCGACGCGATGCGGATCAACGGCCGCAACCGCCTGGCCTGCAAGACGCTGATCAAGGACCTCGACATCTCGCAGCCGATCTACATCGAGGCGATCAAGGGCCTGCCCCTCGAGAAGGACCTCGTCGTGGACATGGAGCCGTTCTTCGCCTCCTACCGCGAGGTGCAGCCGTTCCTGATCGCGAACACCCCGCCCACCAAGGGCAAGGAGCGCGTGCAGTCGGTCGCCGACCGCGCCCGCTTCGACGACACCACCAAGTGCATCCTCTGCGCGGCGTGCACGTCGTCCTGCCCGGTGTTCTGGACCGACGGGCAGTACTTCGGCCCCGCCGCGATCGTGAACGCGCACCGCTTCATCTTCGACTCGCGCGACGACGCGGGCGGAGCGCGCCTGGACATCCTCAACGACAAGGAGGGCGTCTGGCGCTGCCGCACGACCTTCAACTGCACCGAGGCCTGCCCCCGCGGCATCCAGATCACCCAGGCGATCGCCGAGGTGAAGCAGGCCGTCATCCGCGGCCGCGCCTGACGCTTCCTCCCCCGTTCGGCCCGTCGTGATCCTCGGATCCGGCGGGCCGTTCGTCGTCCCCGGGCCCGGCGGTGCACCTCCGGCACGTGGAAGCAGCTCCGGCACGCCCGAATCCGGTCGATCGCCGAGCCCGAGCCGGAATCACGAGCCGAACGCGAGGCCCATTCCACCTCCGGCACGCGGAAACAACTCCGGCACGTTGGACACCGGCAAATCGACGAGCCCGAGCCGGAATCACGAGCCGAATGTGAGGCACATCCCACCTCCGGCACGCGGAAACTGCTTCGGCACGCCCGAAGACGGCGGATCGACGAGCCGGACCCCGAATCGCGAGCCCGACGTCCTCGGAGCCGGCCCTCGATCGCCGGTCATCTCCTCCACAGTCGGCGGAGAGCGCGAGCCCTCCACCGAACGGGCGATCAGGTCCGCACGGATCGCCGTCCGACGGCAGAGTCGGCGCATGCAGTACGGAGTGCACCACATCGGCTACCTTCACGCGGTCGGCGTCGACGCCACCGCTGCCGTGCGATCGGGGGCACTGCGCCGCATCAGACGCGGTTGGTATGCGTCGCCGCACGCCTCGGCGGAGGAGCTGCGCGCGGCGGAGGCCTGCGGGTCGCTGTCCTGCAGCTCGCTGCTGGCGGAGTCGGGCGCCTTCCGTCCGCCCGACACCCGACTCCACCTCGCCATCACCTCCAGCTCGCGCCCGAGACCGCGAGAACTGGGCAGCGACGTGGTCACGCACTGGAGTCGCCGTGCACGACCGCCGGAGTACCGCTCCATCCGGACGACGCGCACCGAGGCGCTGACCCAGGTCTTCCTCTGCCAGCCTCTCGAGCTCGCCGTCGCCGTCGCCGATTCGTGCCTGCGTCTGCGCCTCATCGGGGCCGATGCTCTCGCCCAGGCGCTGGCGGCGCTGCCCCGTCGCTTCGCCGTCGTCGCGGAGCTCGTCGACGCCCGGTCGGAGTCCGGGACGGAGTCTGCCACTCGGGTCCGCCTGCATCTGCTCGGCATCAGGTGCGACATCCAGGTCGAGATCGACGGCGTCGGCAGGGTCGACCTGGTGATCGACGGGTGGCTGCTCCTCGAGATCGACGGTCGGGCCTGGCACGACGACCCCCACGCCTTCCAGCGAGACCGGGATCGCGACCGCGCAGCAGCCGAGCGCGGGTACACGACGCTCCGCTTCACCTACGCGGACGTGATGCATCACTGGGCACGCACCCGCGACAGCATCCTCGCGGTCCGCGCGCGCGGCCCGCTCCGCTGAGCCCCGCCCTTCCGGCGCGAGGACGCCTCCCGTGACGGTCAGAGGCGCACGGTTCGAGGAAGCCGAGGTCTTCGGTCGACCACCGGACGGCAACGCCGATGCTCCGGCGCGCGGACCAGGCTCCGGCACGCAGGAGGGACGCGATTCCACGAGCCGGAGGCGATCCCGCGAGCCGGAGGTCGCGGTGCGCCCGCCTGGGCACGGGGAACACGCTCCGGCACGCCAGAAGCCCGTGCACCCGCGAGCCGGAGGCGATCCCGCGAGCCGGAGATCACGATGGACTCACCCCGGCGCACACGGAACAGGCTCCGGCGCGACGGAGTGACGTGCTTCCGCGAGCCGGAGGTCGCTCCACGAGCCGAGGGTCGCGTCGGGGGCATTCGGGCACGCGGAAAGCGCTCGGGCACGTCAGAATCGGCCGGAGTGACGAGCCGGGGGCGATTCTGCGAGCCGGAGGTCGCGCGGCCGAGGTTCGGCACGCGGAAACCACTCCGGCACGCCGGAAGTGCGCGATTCCACGAGCCGGGGATCGTTCCGCGAGCCGGACGTGACGGCGTCGGCGCTTCGGCACGCGAGACGAGCCTCGGCTCGTCAGAAGCGCGCAGGACGACGAGCCGGAGGCGATTCCGCGAGCCGGAGGTCGCGCGGCCGAGGTTCGGCACGCGGAAACCACTCCGGCACGCCGGAAGTGCGCGATTCCACGAGCCGGAGATCGCTCCGCGAGCCGGACGTGATGAAGTCGGCACCTCGGCACACGAGACGAGCTTCGGCACGTCAGAAGCGCGCAGGACGACGAGCCGGAGGCGATTCCGCGAGCCGGGGGTCGCGCGGACGAGGTCCGGCACGCGGAAACCCCTTCGGCACGCGGGAAGCAAGCAATTCAACGAGCCGGGGATCGTTCCGCGAGCCGGACGTGATGGCGTCGGCGCTTCGGCACGCGAGACGAGCTTCGGCTCGTCAGAGGCGCGCATGACGACGAGCCGGAAGTGATTCTGCGAGCCGGAGGTCGCGCCGCCGCGGGCAGCGGAGGCATGCGTCTCGGAGCCGGGCCCGGCGCCCTACGCTGGAGGGCATGACGGAGGCGGCGACCGAGGCACCGCGCGGCATCCCGGCGCTGTTCGAGCGGATCATGCGGACGCGGCCGGTGCGGGTGATGCTGCACTACTCCGAGAGCGGCGGGCCGCTGTTCGCGTCGGGGCTCGCCTTCCAGGCGCTGTTCGCGATCTTCGCTGCGCTGTTCGTGTTCTTCGCGGTCTTCGGCTTCGTCCTGCGCGACAACGCGGCGCTGCGCGACTCGCTGCTGCAGCTGCTCACCAGCTCGGTGCCCGGGCTGATCGGCGGCAAGAACGCGCTGGTCTCGATCGACACGCTGCTCAATTCCACGATCCTCGGCTGGACCGGGGTGATCGCCGCGGCGGGTCTGCTCTGGACGGCGCTCAACTTCCTCGGCAGCCTCCGGCAGGCGGTGCGGATCCTGTTCTCCCTGCCAGGTCCGACCGTCCTGTTCGTGCTGCTCAAGCTCAAGGACGCGGGGCTCGCGCTCGTCTTCGGCGCCGTCCTCATCGTCTCCGCGGCGCTCTCGGTGTTCTCGACCTCGTTCGTCGACGTCGCGTTCGACGTCCTCGGGATCGGCAGCGACTCCACCCTCGGCCGGGTCACCGGCACCGTCGTCGGCCTGCTGATCATGCTCGCGCTCGACACCGCGACGCTCGCCGGCTCGTTCCGGATCCTCAGCGGCATCCCGATCCCGTGGAAGAACCTCTGGGTCGGCGCTCTGATGGGCGGGATCGCGCTCGGCGCGCTCAAGGTCCTCGGAACCCAACTGCTGGGCGGAGCCTCGCGCAACCCGCTGCTCGCCTCCTTCGCCGTCCTGATCGGTCTGCTGATCTGGTTCAACCTGGTCTGCCAGGTGATCCTGATCGTCGCCTCCTGGATCTCGGTCGGCATGAGCGACGCCGGCATCTCGGCGCGCAAGCGCACGCCGCATGAGATCGAGCGCGAGCGCGAGGAGCAGCTGCGCCTCGCCCGCCGCACCCTCGCCGAGGCGGAGCGCGAGCGCCTGCGCGCCGCCCTGCCGGACGCCTCGCTGCTCAAGCGCCGCCGCCTGGAGAAGCAGCTCTCGCGCATCGAGGACGAGCTGGCCGACGCGGCCGCCTGACGCCGCGACCCACGCTCTCCTCGACGCCGATGCGGCCGCCTGAGCCCTGGCGCGGAACGACGTCTGTCGAACATGTCCGTTTCTGTTGACAACGGACACGAACGGGTCTAAAAAGATGTAAACGCAGATCCGAGGTCGACACCGACATCGCGGACGAGGCTTAGCATCTCGCGAGACGACGGAGTCCACATGTACGCACCGGAGCGGCACCAGGCGATCCTGGACCGCGCCCGCACCGACGGGCGGGTCGAGGTCCGCGACCTCGCGCAGTCCCTCGCGGTCACGCCCGAGACCATCCGCCGGGACCTCACCAGTCTCGAGAAGCGCGGCCTGCTGCGCCGGGCCCACGGCGGCGCGATCCCCGTCGAGCGCCTGGGCATCGAGCCCGAGGTCGCCGCCCGCGAGGGCCACCTCGCCGCGGAGAAGGACCGCATCGCCACCGCCGCGCTGGCCGAGGTCCCCGACGGCGGCTCGATCGCCATCGACGCCGGGACCACCACGGTTCGCCTCGCAGAGCTGCTCCCCCTGGACCGCCGGCTGACGGTCGTCACCCATTCCCTCCCTGTCGCGGTGGCGCTCGTGGGCCGGCCCAACATCGACCTCCACCTCCTCGGCGGGCACCTGCGCGGCGTCACGCAGGCCGCCGTCGGGCCGTGGGTCGCCCAGGTGATCCCCACCGTCTCGGTGGACGTCGCCTTCATCGGCACGAACGGCATCAGCCGGGAGCGGGGCCTCACCACCCCCGACCTCGACGAGGCCGTCGTCAAGACCGCGCTCATCGCCGCCGCGCGCCGGGTCGTCGTCCTCGCCGACCACTCCAAGTTCGGCCGCCAGGACTTCGGGCACGTCGCCCCGCTGTCCGCGATCGACACCGTCATCACCGATCGAGGAGTCGACGACGAGCTCGCCGACGACATCGAATCGGCCGGCCCGGAGGTCGTCCGCGCATGATCGTCACCGTCACCGCCAACCCCAGCATCGACGTCACCCTGTCGACGAGCGGCTTCGCCGTCGGCGAGGTCAACCGCGCCCACGGCGTCCGCCGCGACCCGGCCGGCAAGGGCGTCAACGTCGCCAGGGCCCTCGCCCGCAACGGCGTCAAGGCCACGGCGATCTACCCGGCCGACGCCTCCACCGGCCTCGACCTGCGCACCATGCTCGAGGCGGCCGGAGTCGCCTCCGCCAGCGCCGCGATCGCCGAGCCGATCCGCACCAACATCACCGTCGTCGACGACGCGACCGGCCGGACCACCAAGATCAACGAGCCCGGCCCGGCCGTCACCCCGGAGGAGGCGAAGGCGCTCTCCGACCTGATCTGCGACCACGTCGTCTCCGCCCCGCGCTGGCTCGTCGCCTGCGGCAGCGTCCCGCCCGGACTCGGCGACGACTTCTACCCGGCGCTCGGCCGCCTCGCCACCCACTTCGGCGTCCCCCTCGCCGTCGACACCTCCGGAGCACCGCTGACCGCGATCATCGCGGCCGGCACCGCGACGCTGGTGAAGCCCAACCTCGAGGAGCTCGAGGAGCTCCTCGGCCGCTCCCTCGCGACCGTCGGCGACGTCGTCGACGGCGCCCGCACACTCCTCCGCCTCCCGGACGCGCGAGCGCTCGTGAGCCTCGGAGAGCACGGCGCCCTCCTCGTCACGGCGGACTCGTCGTGGTGGGCGGGCGCACCCCCCGTCGTGCCCCTCAGCACCGTCGGCGCCGGCGACAGCACCCTCGCGGGCTACCTGTCGGCGACCGACGCCTCGGAGGCGGAGCGTCTGCGGACGGCCGTCGCCTGGGGCACCGCCGCCGTCACCCTCCCGGGCAGTGAAGCCCCGGGTCCCGACTCCCTCCGCCTCGACGACGTCTCCGTCGTCGAGAACCCCGACCCCACCCTCCCGATTGGAGAACTGAGCGCATGACTGCTCTCACCGAGGCGTCGACGGTCATCGTCGACCTCACCGCCGCCACGAAGGACGACGCCACCGCGCAGCTCGCGAAGACGCTCGCCGACGCCGGCCGCGTCACCGACCTCGACGGCTTCCTCGCCGACGTCCGCGACCGCGAGTCGCAGATGGCCACCGGCATGCCCGGCGGCATCGGGATCCCCCACGCCCGCTCCTCGCACGTCGTCTCGCCCAGCGTCGCCGTCGGCATCGCGAAGTCCGGCGTCGACTTCGGCGCCCCGGACGGCCCGGCGGACCTGATCTTCCTCATCGCCGCCCCCGACGGCGCCGACCAGGCCCACCTCAAGATCCTCGCCCAGCTCGCCCGCAAGCTGATCCACGAGTCCTTCACCGGATCCCTCCGCGCCGCGTCCAGCGGCCAGGAAGTCGCGGACATCATCGCCCGAGAGGTCGTCGTCTCGTGAAGATCGTCGCCGTCACCAGCTGCATCGCCGGCATCGCGCACACCTACATGGCCGCCGAGGCCCTCGAGCAGGCCGCCAAGAAGAAGGGCTACCAGATCCAGGTCGAGACCCAGGGCGCGGCCGGCTCCGACCCGATGTCCGACCAGACGATCGCCGACGCCGACGTCGTGATCCTCGCCGCCGACCTCGAGGTCCGCGGCAAAGACCGCTTCGCCGGCAAGCCGACCCTCGAGGTCGGCACCTCGGAGGCGCTCGCCAAGGCCGCGGACGTCATCGACCGCGCCGCCGCGAAGGTCCAGGACGCTCCCGCCGCCGCCTCGACGGGCGCCCCGCGCTTCGTCGCGGTGACGAGCTGCATCGCCGGCATCGCGCACACCTACATGGCGGCCGAGGCGCTGGAGCAGGCCGCCAAGAAGCGCGGCTACCCGATCCACGTCGAGACCCAGGGCGCCGCCGGCTCGGACGAGATGACCGCGAGCGACATCGCCGCCGCGGACGTCGTCATCCTCGCCGCCGACCTCGAGATCCGCGGCAAGGACCGCTTCGCCGGCAAGCCGATCCTCCAGGTCGGCGTCGCCGAGGCGCTGTCGAAGCCGGACGAGGTGCTCGACCGGGCGCTCGCCCTGCGCGGCACCGGCACGGCTCCGTCCGCCGCCCGCTCGACTCCGGCCGCGGCGCCCGCCGCCCCGAAGAAGGTCGGCGTCGGCACGCGCATCCGCCAGAACCTGATGACCGGCGTCTCGTACATGATCCCGTTCGTCGCGGCGGGCGGTCTGCTGATCGCGCTGTCGTTCCTCTTCGGCGGCTACCAGATCGTCAGCTACACGCCGCAGCAGATCATCGACAACGGCTTCAACATCGCGAACATCACCGACTGGGCCGGAGTGATGTTCCTGATCGGCGGCGCGACCTTCGCGTTCCTGGTGCCGGTGCTCTCGGGCTTCATCGCCTTCGGCATCGCGGACCGCCCCGGCATCGCGCCCGGCTTCCTCGGCGGTGCCGTGGCGGTCACCGTCGGCGCCGGCTTCCTCGGCGGCCTCGCGTCGGGCTTCATCGCCGGCTACGCGGCGCTCTACATCTCGCGGATCAAGCTGCCGGCGGCCTTCAAGTCGCTGATGCCGGTCGTCATCATCCCGCTGATCGCGACCTTCATCACGGGCTTCCTGATGTTCGTCGTCCTCGGCGCCCCGCTGCGCGCGCTGAGCGAGGGACTGTCGGCCTGGCTCTCGGGCCTCACCGGCGGCAACCTG
The DNA here is from genome assembly GCF_004366415.1 of Rathayibacter sp. PhB151. Classification (NCBI taxonomy): domain Bacteria; kingdom Bacillati; phylum Actinomycetota; class Actinomycetes; order Micrococcales; family Microbacteriaceae; genus Rathayibacter; species Rathayibacter sp. PhB151. The sequence continues at coordinate 55,453 of NZ_SOEN01000006.1, forward strand.
ATCATCCTGGGGATCATCCTCGGCCTGATGATGGCGTTCGACATGGGCGGCCCGGTCAACAAGGTGGCCTACGCCTTCGCGACCACCGGTCTCGCCTCGGTCCCCGCGGACGGCGACCCGAACTCGGTGCAGTTCAAGGTGATGGCGATCGTGATGGCGGCCGGCATGACGCCGCCGCTCGGTCTGGCCCTCGCGACCTCGCTCCGCAAGCGCCTGTTCACCGACGCCGAGCGCCAGAACGGCAAGGCCGCCTACCTGCTGGGCGCCTCCTTCATCTCGGAGGGAGCGATCCCGTTCGCCGCGGTCGACCCGCTGCGCGTGATCCCCTCCGCCATGATCGGCTCGGCCGTCACCGGCGCCCTCGTCGCGCTGTTCGGCTCGACGCTGCGCGCTCCGCACGGCGGCGTCTGGGTGACCGGACTCGTGGGGCAGCCGCTGCTCTACCTGGTCGCGATCCTCGTCGGCATGGTGGTCACGGCGGTCTGCGTGATCATCGCGAAGAGCATCAAGCGCGCTCCGATCGTCGCCGAGGTCCCGGAGCCGGCCACGGCCCGCCCCGTCGCCGTCTGATCGGCACCGACCGACCGTCCTGAGCGGTCCCGCCGGCGGTCCCGTGTCCACGTCGCCCCTCTCCTCCGAGGGGGTGGCGCGGGGCGGGGCCGCCGGCTTCTGCGTGTCCGGGGGTGCGCCGCTGCGCCGCTCCCCCGCGTGCCGCTCCGTGTCGGCGGTCCTCCGTAGACTGCTCCGGTGACTCGAAAGCCGCTCCGCATCGCCTCCGTCAACGTCAACGGCGTCCGCGCCGCCTTCCGCAAGGGCATGGGCGACTGGCTCGCCGCCCGCGACGTCGACGTCCTCGCCCTGCAGGAGGTCCGCGCCTCCACCGACGACCTCGCCGGCCTGCTCGGCGACGAGTGGGACGTGCTGCACGACGAGGCGACCGCCAAGGGCCGCGCCGGAGTCGCGCTCGCCTCCCGCAAGCGCGCGACGATCCACCGGGTCGCGCTCGGCGCCGACGACTTCGACTCCGCGGGCCGCTGGCTCGAGGCCGACTACGAGGTCGGCGACCGCACCGTGACCGTCGTCTCCACCTACGTGCACTCGGGCGGCGTCGGCACGCCGAAGCAGGACGAGAAGATGCGCTTCCTCGACGCGATGATCGAGCGACTCCCCCAGCTGCAGGCGCACAACCCGCTCGCCGTCGTGATGGGCGACCTCAACGTCGGCCACCGCACCCTCGACATCAAGAACTGGAAGGGCAACGTCAAGAAGGCGGGCTTCCTCCCCGAGGAGCGCGCCTACTTCGACCGCTTCGTCGGCGCCGAGGGCGAGGAGGGCTACAACGCCGGAGCCGGGATGGGCTGGGTCGACCTCGGCCGCCGCTTCGCCGGCGAGGTGCCCGGGCCCTACACCTGGTGGTCGCAGCGCGGCCAGGCGTTCGACACCGACACCGGCTGGCGGATCGACTACCAGCTCGCGACTCCGGAGCTCGCCGCCCTGGCCCGCAGCTACGAGATCGACCGCGCCAGCGCGTGGGACACCCGCTGGTCCGACCACGCCCCCGTCGTCGTCGACTACGAGCTCTGACCCCCTTCTCCCCCGGCGCCGACCGCGCCGCCGTCACTCACGAGGCCTCACCATGACCCCCAGCACTCCGGGCGCGAAGCCCGTCATCTTCTCCGGCATGCAGCCCTCCTCCGGCTCGCTGCACCTCGGCAACTACATCGGCGCCCTCACCCAGTGGGTGGCGATGCAGGACGACTTCGACGCGCACTTCTGCGTCGTCGACCTGCACGCGATCACCGTGCCGCAGGAGCCCGCCGAGCTGCGCGCGCGCACCCGCGCGACCGCCGCGCAGTACATCGCGGCCGGCATCGACCCGGAGCGCTCGACGCTGTTCATCCAGTCGCACGTCCCGGCGCACGCCGAGCTGGCCTGGATCCTGAACACGGTGACCGGCTTCGGCGAGGCCAGCCGGATGACGCAGTTCAAGGACAAGTCGGCGAAGCAGGGCACGGAGGCGGCCTCGGTCGGCCTCTTCACCTACCCGATCCTGATGGCCGCCGACATCCTGCTGTACCAGACCGACGCCGTGCCGGTCGGCGAGGACCAGCGCCAGCACCTCGAGCTGACCCGCGACCTCGCGGGCCGCTTCAACACGCGCTTCGGCGAGACGTTCGCGATCCCGGAGCCGTACATCGCCAAGGAGACGGCGAAGATCTACGACCTGCAGAACCCCGGCGCGAAGATGTCGAAGTCCGCGGAGTCGGACGCGGGCCTCCTGAGCGTGCTCGACGAGCCGAAGGTCACCGCGAAGAAGATCATGCGCGCCGTCACCGACACCGAGTCCGAGGTGCGCTTCGACCGCGCAGCGAAGCCGGGCGTCTCGAACCTGCTCACCGTCTACTCCGTCCTCGCCGGCCGCACGATCGAGTCGCTCGAGCAGGAGTACGCGGGCCGCGGCTACGGCGATCTCAAGAAGGGCCTGGTCGAGGTCGTCGCGGCGACCTTCGATCCGATCCGCGCGCGCACCGCCGAGCTGCTCGAGGACCCGGCCGAGCTGGACCGGGTGCTCTCCCGCGCGGCGGACCGCGCCTCGGAGACGGCCGAGCGCACGCTCGCGACCGTGTACGAGCGGGTCGGCTTCCTGCGCCGCAGCCGCTGAGCCCTCGATGATCCGGCTCGCCCTCTTCGACCTCGACGACACGCTCTTGGCGCACGCCCGCGCGGTGCGCGAGGGGATCGTCGCGTACGCGGCCACGCTCGGCGACGCGTACGCGGGCGAGGCGGGCGCGCTGCAGCGGCGCTGGTACGCGCTGGAGGAGGAGCACTACCACCGCTACCTCGCCGGCGAGCTCGACTACGAGGGCCAGCGGCGTGCGCGCGCCATCGTCTTCGCCGCGGACGCCGGCGTCGAGCTGACGCCGGAGCAGGCGAGCGAGTGGTTCGCCAGCTACTTGGGGCACTACGTCGCCGCGTGGACGCTGCACGACGACGCCCTGCCCGTGCTCGATCGACTCGAGGCGGCGGGCGTCCGGATCGGTGTGATCACCAACGGCGATGTGGACTTCCAGACGATGAAGACGGACGCGATCGGTCTGACGGAGCGGGTCGAGCACCTCGTGGCGTCGGGCGAGGTCGGCGTGACGAAGCCGGACGCGCGGATCTTCCACGTCGCGTGCGAGCGCTTCGGCCTCGCTCCGGCCGACGCGCTGTACGTCGGCGACCGGCTGGGCACCGATGCGATCGGCGCGGCGCGCGCCGGGCTGCGCGGGGTGTGGCTCGACCGGGTCGGCGGGCCCGAGCACGGGCGCGAGCTGCCGGCGGAGGCTGTCGAGCTCGGCGTGGTGAGGATCGGGTCGCTGGACGAGCTGGACGCGATCGCGGGGCTGACCGGCTGAGCGGCCGCGGTCCGGTGTCTCGGCACATGCGGAGCGGTCCGCCGCCCGCCCAGCAGTGTCCCTGCTGATCGAGTGGCCCGCGAAGCGGGCGCATCGAGCGGAGGGGGCGCCTCCGGCGCCATCGCAGGGCGGGGAAGAGGCCGACGTTGATGCGGTGGTGGGTCTCGATACGCCCCTCCGGGGCTACTCGACCAGCAAGAGGGGAGTCGACGCACGGACTTCATGCTGATCGAGTAGCCCGCGCAGCGAGCGTATCGAGATCCACCCGCGTCAGGACGTCGGTCTGCAGACCCGCCGTGCTGACGACGGTGGGTCTCGATACGCCCCTGCGGGGCTGCTCGACCAGCAGGGAGGGAGTCGGCGCACGGTGGGCGCTGACGCGTGTCGGCGGGCCGACGCCTCCGGCTCTACTGCCCGCCGCCGGCCTCTCGGCCCGTCTGGGCGGCGGCGGGCGAGGTCGCAGCGGCACGCTTCCTCCGTCTGTGCCGCAGCTCGAGGGTGAGCGCCGCGATCGCCACGACGAGGAGCACGGCGGAGGTGCACAGCGACACGATCCCGAGCGCGCTCGGCGATGCGATGACCGCAGGGGCGTCGAGGGCGACCCGGACGAGGCCGTAGAGACCGAGCACGACGAGGACGACGAGGTCGGAACGGGATCTCACGACAGCCACTGCCGTCCCAGGAGTCGCCTGCTTGCTGTTGCGATTTTCATACCGGTATGTCTAGCACCGACGCAGACAGGAGGGGCCGGAGGCGCGTGCCGAGCCCCGCCAGTGGCGCACAGCAGCGATCGTCGAGCCGGTCGGCGAGTCGCGCTTGACAGACGTGAGCTTCGGTCGGTTACCATCCGCGTATGGCTTACGACCCACGACCGATCCGCTCCGACGGAGACGCGACGCGCTCCCCCGATTCCGGCGACCGCGGCTCGCGAACGGCGCTCTCGACTCCGTCCCGTTCCGCCGACGCCGACACGCGAGCGACCGCGGTGGATCGACGCGGAGTCGCCCGGGCCGTCCTCCAGTGGGTGACGGGTGATCGGGTCGACGCTCGACGGGTCGTGCGCCTCGCCGACCGGCGGTGGCGAGGAGCGGTGGAGCCACTGCTCGGGCCGGAGGACGTCCTGCTCCTCCCGGCCGAGAGCGCGACCGACGACCATGCGACCTGCGAGGCCCCGACCTGCGACGGCGTGGCCGTCCTCACCTACCGCGGTGGACTCGACGAGCCGGGAGACGTCGCCTGGTTCGGCGAGCTGCGGGTCCAGACGGAGGACTACGCCTCGATCGCGTTCCTCCCGGTCACCGGTGCGACGACCGCACGGCTCCGCGATGCGCACGGCTGGCAGGCGTATCTGGAGGACGCCGACGCCGCCCGCGCCTCCGGCAGGCTGGTCCCGCAGCTCCTGGGAGCCGCGGTCGCCGTGAGCGGTCTGCCGCTGACGGACGACCCCGCTGCCGGACCCGTCTCCGCCGTCGATGTCGACCAGGACGGGGTCGCGAGGCTCGGTCCGGACGGGCTGGTCCTCGGCGACGCCCGAGACCCCGACGGTCTGGCGGCCGCCCTCGGCCGGACACACCGTCCGCTCGACCGGCTCGCCGTGCTGGGCGGCGATGTCGCCGACGACATCGCGCGCCGCCCCTGGCTGGCGCTGTACCGCGCCGGCCTCGCCTTCGCCGCCGCCGACGACACCGGCCCGGCGTGGTCGGTGGCCGGGCTCGGAACGTCCCTCCGACCGGACGGGGAGGTGGCGACGCTCACGCGCTCCGATCTGATCCTCCTGCACCTGGGCGACAAGCGCGTGCTGGTGGAGCCCCGGACTCTGCGGCGGTTCGCCCTCGCACCCGCCACCGCGGTCGTCGTCGAGCGGCTGCTGAGCGACGGCCCGGACGACGAGACGCGCACGCCGGCCGACGAGGCCTTCGTCGCACGGCTCGTCGAGCGGTTCGAGCACGCGGGCGTCCACCTCCGGAGAGGAGCGTGACGGCCTCGCCGGTCGTCGTGCCCCTGGTCTCTCCGACGACGGCGGCCACGACCGCTGCGGCGGTGAGCGCGTCGGGGACACGCGTCCGCTTCGCCGACGGCGTCGAGGCGATCGACCTCACCAGCGGGCTGTGGAACGTGCCGTTCGGCTACGGCCGGCCGGAGTTCACCGCCGCCATCGCCGCGGCTCTGACCGAGGCCTCCTACCTTTCCCTCTTCCGGCGGAGTCACCCCTGGGCGGAGCGGGCGGCCTCGGCACTGCTCTCGGCCGTCGGCGACTCGCTCCCGGACGCCTCCTTCCGGCGCGTCCTCCTCACCACCTCGGGCGGCAGCGCGAACGACGCGGTCATGAAGCTGCTCCGCCAGCGCGCCGCGCTCCTCAGGCGACCGGAGCGCCGGCTGGTCGTCGGCCTGTCCGGCAGCTACCACGGGCTCACCTACGGCGCCCACGCTCTGAGCGGCGACGAGCTGGGCCAGGACCTCTACGGCGTCGACCGCTCGGGGGTCCGGCACGTGGCGCACGACGACCCGGACGCCCTGGAGTCGCTCCTCCGCCGCGAGGGACGGCGCATCTGCGGCATTGTCGTGGAGCCCGTCCTCGGCTCCGGCGCTCTCCCGCTCTCGGACGCACTCCTCGCGGTGCTCGAGCGCGCGTCCCAGGACGGCGTCCCCGTCGTCGCGGACGAGGTGGCGACCGGCTTCGGCCGCACCGGCCCGTTCCTCGCCTCCTCGCGCTGGCCGTTCGCGCCCGACGCGGTGGTCCTCTCGAAGGCGCTGACGAACGGCACGCTCGCGGCGGCCGCCGTGGTCGTCGGCGAGCGGCTCCTCGCCGAGATCGATGCCGCGGACGCCCCGTTCGTCCATGCGGAGACGCAGGCGGGGACCCCCGCGGTCTGCGCCGCCGTCCTGCAGAGCCTCGCGCTGCTCCCCGAGCTGCTCGGAGCCGACGGCTTCCCGCGCGTGAGCACCGGCCTCGACCGGGCCGTCGCCGCGCTGTCCGCGCATCCGCGGGTGCTCGGATCCTCCGGTGCCGGGTCCTTCCGGGCCCTGCGGATCGAGGGGGTCGCCCACGCCGAGGAGGTCCTCGGCCTGGTGGAGGACATCCGGCGGCGCGGAGCGGTCGTGCATCCCGCGCCGGGCGGGATCCAGTTCCTCCCTGCGGCGGTGTCCAGCGACCACGACCTCGCAGACATCCCGCGCCTCATCAGTGCGGCGCTCGACGCATGAGCGTCCGCAGCACCGATCTGGGGTCCGGTCTGGCGTCGGATGCGGCGATCACCGGCTCCCGGCGGACCCTCTTCGTGCTCGACAGCACGCTCGTCCGGTGCGGAGCCGTCGAGCCCGAGCGACTGCGCGGACCGGTGGTCGTCCTCGACGTCGCGTCCGAGCAGGGTCGTCTGCTCGACGCCGTCGACCGCGACCTCCGCACTGTCCGTCCCGACCGCCTCGTCGGCATCGGCGGCGGCAGGCTGCACGACGTGGCGGCGCTGGCGCGCCTGTTCGCCGTCGACCGCGCCCTCCGATCGCGCCTCGACGGACTGCTGGGCAGGCACGGAGGCCTTCTCGCACCGGACCTCCCCGCGTCGACGGAGGTGCCCCGTCTCGTCCTGGTGCCCACGACGATCGGGCCCGGCAGCGAGACGAGCGCCGCGGCCTGCCGCGAGATCGGCGGCCTCCGCTCCGTCGTGGTCGGCGAAGCGCTCCGGGCCGATGCCGCCGTGCTCGACGCCGAGCTCACGGCGACGCTGACCCGCTCGTCCGTGCTCGAGGGAGCGGCGGAGGCGGCCCTGCGGCTGATCGGCTCGCGGTCCGGGTCGCCCGCCGACCGCTCCGCCGACGATCGGTCGAGGCGACTGCTGGGGTCGCTGGGCGAGGCCGGCGGCCGCGTCGCCGAGAGCGCCGGGCTCGTCCGCCGCGCCGACCGCGCGACGCTCGCTGCGGCGAGCGCCGGCAGTCACGGCGTGCTGCGCTCGGCGACCGCGGATCCTTTCGCGGCGACGCACTGGTACCTCGCGAACGAGGTGAGCAGTCGCGCGGGCCTGCGGAAGGTACCGGCGACGATGCCGCTGCTGCCCGTCCTGTGGAGTCGCGACTCCCCGGAGCGTCGCGCGCGGCGACGGGCCGTCTGGCAGTGGTTCGCCGCTCCCCTCGGGCTCGACGCCGATCCCGTCGTCGGCAGCGCCCAGTGGTCCGAGCGGTGGGGCATTCCCGTCCCCGCCGTCGACGACCGCGCCCTCCGCGACGCGGCACTCGCGATCGTCGCCCGCTGGGGCCGCTCGGCGCTGCCCGGCCTGGCGCTCGACGACGCCCTCCGACTCCTGCGCGCGGCGTTCCTGCCGGCGCAGGCCCCTCGACGTCACGAAGGAGGTGAACACATGAACACACAGAACGAACTCGCGTTCCACGAGCTGGAGGCGGCGGTCGCTCCCGACTGGGAGTCGGCGGCGGCGGGCTTCACCACCGGCCTCGCCGTGGCGGCCGTCTTCATCGGAATGCTCACCTGACCAGGAACGAGCACGAGACGACGCACCCCATCAGCCCCTCAGGAAGAGGAGAAGACATGCACCCATCGGCAGACCTGCGATTCGAGGAGATCGAATCGATGGCGGCGCCCGACTCGGACTGGTACATCGCCGCCAAGCTCGGAATCGCCGTCGGGCTCGGGCTCGGCGCCATCGTCCTGACCTAGCGCCCGATGTCCCCATCCCGAGCACACCTCGAAGGAGGTGAGCAATGACGAGAGCAGATCTGTTCGAGGAGATCGAACCCGCGGTCGCCCCGGCCGACGGCTGGCGGGTCGCCGACACGGGACTCAAGATCCTCGTCGCCCTCGGCGGCATCGTCCTGGTCGCGACCTGAGCGATTTAAACCGGCGGTTCCGGGCGCGCGAGCGCCCGGAACCGCCCTCACCCCTGGAGCGACCATGCAGCACCCCTCGGACACACAGCCGCTCACCGCGGCGAGCGCCGCCCTCCTCGGCGCCCTCACCACCGTCCCCGCGACTCCTGAGGACCTCTACGGACCCGCCGGGTCCGTCGTCTACGAGCACTTCACCGCCGACGACCGCAGCGAGATCAGCCCCCTGCTCGCGGCGGTCCGCCGGACCGAGGGGCCGATCCTCGAGCTCGCCTGCGGCGGCGGACGCCTCACCGTGCCCCTCCTGGGCCTCGGCCGTCCCGTCGTCGGCCTCGATCTCTCGCCGACGATGATCGACATCCTCCGGTCGCGGATCGCGGCGCTGCCCGCCGCCAGGATCGCCGACGGCTCCCGGGCGCTGGTCGGCGACATGACCTGCTTCCACCTTCCGGACCGGTTCGGCGCCGTCGTCCTCGGGGCGACGTCCGTCGCTCTCCTGGACCGCGCCGGCCGGCACGCGTTCTTCCGAGCCGCCCGCGAGCACCTCGGAGCGGACGGCGTCCTCCTGATCACCGCGTCGAGCCCCGACCACGCCTACATCGCCGGAAGCCGCAGCTCGCGCATCCGCGCCGTGCCCGGGCCGTCCGGCGGACCGGGAGCGGCCGTCGTGACGTCCGCCGTCACCCCCGACGGTCTCCACCGGGACGTCGAGGTCGTGCAGCTCGGTCTCGATTCCGAGGGGCGTGCGGCGGCACGCTTCTTCCGCTCGCGGGTGAACGTCGTCGACGCCGACCAGGTCGCGGTGGAGGCCGAGCGCGCGGGACTCCGGCTCGTCGCGAGGACGGCGCTGGTGGAGACCGAGGACTCGACGCTGTTGCAGCTGGTCCGGGCATGAGCGATCCCGCGCCCCGGCTGGCGGACACCGTGACGATCGACGAGCCGATCGCGCCCGGCGCTCCGTGGATCCTCTCGGTGCGGGGCGTCCCGCGCGCACGGGTCGGCCCCGCGGTGGCGACCTTCGCCGCCGGGCTCCGCCCGAGCGCGCACGAGACGGACGAGACGGACGGCACCAGGAGCACGCCGCTGACGGACGAGGAGACGGCCGCTCTGCTCCGCGAGTTCGCGGCGGCCGGGCTCCTGGTCGGCTCGGAGCGCCGCGAGCCCCGGTCGCGCCGGCTGCAGCTCCGGCCGCCGGCGAGTCTGCAGCTGACCCTGCTCGATGCGACGCGGCCGGCGCTCGCGCTCGCGCGGCTCCTGCGGAGGCGGCCGGTCCGACTGCTCGCCGTCGCCGCGGTCGGCGCCGTGCTGCTCCTGGGCACCGCGAGCGCGATCGCGCACTCGGCGGAGATCGCCGCCGTCCTCAGCGAGCCGCTGCCCCTGCCCTCGCTCCTCGCGGTCTCGGTCGCGTTCCTGCTCGCGGGAGCGGTGCACGAGGCCGGTCATGCCGTGTCCCTCGCGGCCTTCGGTGGACGGCCGCGGCGTGCCGGGGTGATGATCTTCTACCTCGCGCCCGCGTTCTTCTGCGACGTCACCGACGGCTGGCGCCTGGGCGACCGGCGCTCCCGCGCGGCGGTCGCGCTGGCCGGCCCGGCGGTGCACCTCGTCCTCGCGGCGAGCGCCGCTACCGCACTGCTCTGGGCGCCGACGGGCCGGCCTGCTCTCGCCTGTTTCGTCGTCGCGGCCGCGCTCAGCGCGGTCACCAACCTCATCCCCCTGGTGCACCTCGACGGCTATCTCGCCCTGGTCGCGGTCCTCGACCGGCCGTTCCTGCGCAGAGCCGCGATCGGAGCCGTCGGCGACGCCGTCCTGCGCCTGCTGGGCGGAACCGCGCCACGCGCCTCGCCCTGGCTCGTCCTGTTCGGGGTCGGCTGCCGCGGCTTCGCCCTGCTCCTGGTCGGCTGGGCCTACGTCCGCAGCGTCCCCGTCCTGACCCTCACCGAGCCGGGGGCGGCAATCGCGCTGGTGTTCGCCGCGGCGCTCCTCGGCGCGCTCGTCGTCTCCGTCGTCCGGTTCGCGGGAGCCGCGAAGGAGGCGCGAGTCGGAGCACTCCGGGTCGCCGTCGCGTCCACTGTCCTCGCCGCCGCTCTCGTCGGCGTCGCAGCCCTCCCCCTCGAGGAGCGCATCGAGGCCGGCTACGTCGTCCGCAACGGCGAGGCCTTCCTCGTGCGGACCTCGGCCGACCCGAGGATCGTGCCGGGCATCCCGGTGCGGCTGACCAGCAACGGGATCGCGGTGCGGTCCCCGCGGTCGACGGCCGTCATCAGCGGTCCCGCGGAGCCGCTGCTCGCCCCGATCGCCGCGCTCGCGCCCCTCACCGGGCTCGACGACGTGCCCGCCGTCGGCTATCCCCTCGCCCTGCCCGACTCCGCGAGCACTCCCCCGGTGGGCGGCGCCTCGGTCTCCCTCGGCGGCGGCACGATCGGTGGCGCGGTGCTCGACCTCGTCGCCGGGGACGCGCTCCGCCGCCTGGGGGTCGGCCGGTGACCGCCGGGAGTGCGCTCGAGAGCGCTTTCGAGCACGCCCTGCGCGCGCTCACCGTCGTGAGGGACGGCGACACGGTCCTCGGCTGGCGAGGCAGGAGCCTCTCCGGTCCCGTCCGGCGCCGCGGTGAGCCGCTCTGGCTCCGCCTCGTCAGCTCCCCCTCGGCGCTCGCCCACGGGACGTGGTGGACCGGCACGGCGGACAGCGCCGTGCTCCCGGCCCTGCCCAAGCCGGTCGTGCTCGCCGTCGAGGAGTGGGACCCGCCCTCCGTGGAGGGGTTCCGGCTCCGCGCCGAGCTGATGACCCGCCTGCCCGGTCGTGCCCTGTCCCCGACGGCGGAGCTCGCGCCGGGGACCGACATCGATCCGGCGGTCTGGGTCGAGCTCGGCGGGATCCTCGACGCGCTCGCCGCCGTCCCGACGCTGCGGGAATCGACCGTCCCCGCCACGGTGGACCGGCTGCTGCACAGCTTCTTCGGCGACCGGTTCCCGCGCGGCACCCCGTGCTGGACGACGGCGCACGGCGACCTGCACCCCGGCAACCTGCTCGTCGCACCGCTCGGTCTCGCCGACTGGGAGGCCTGGGGGCGCGGCCCCGAGCACCTCGACGTCGCGACCCTCTACGTGCACACCCTCGCCGCTCCCGACGCCCGGCGCTCGCTCGTCGAGGTGCTCGGCGAGCGGCTGCACTCGGACGACGCCCGGCCCGCGCTCGCCTTCGCCGCCGCGAAGGTGCTCGCGCGATCGGTCTCCGGCGACTACCCGACGCTGGTCACTCCCGTGCACCGGCTCCTCGACGACCTGACCGCGCGATCGCTCGGCGCCGGCGGGACGACCGCTGGACGACGATGACCCCCCTCCCTCGAAAGGTCCGCCCATGGGCTCTGCGCTCGACTTCCAGCACTTCACCAAGACCTTCCGCGGCCGCCGCGTCGTGGACGACCTCAGCTTCTCCGTGCGGCAGGGGACCGTCGTCGGGCTCCTCGGCCCGAACGGCGCCGGCAAGAGCACGGCGCTCCGCGGGCTGGTCGGACTGCTGCGCCCCGATTCCGGTGAGGCGCGGATCGGCGGCCACCGGTTCGCGGAGCTGCGCGCTCCCGCGCGGGTCGTCGGCGTGCACCTCGACGGCCTCGGCTTCGAGAACGGCATCACCGGCCGTCGGCACCTCGCGATCGTCGGCCGCGCGGTCGGCGCACCGCTCTCCCGCGTCGACGAGCTGCTGGAGACGGTCGGCCTCGCCGAGGCGGCGCGGCGGCCGGTCCGCGGCTACTCGACCGGGATGCGCCAGCGCCTCGGTCTGGCCACCGCCCTCGCCGGAGATCCCGAGATCCTCGTCCTCGACGAACCGGCGAACGGGCTCGACCCCGAGGGGATCCGCTGGCTGCGGCGCCTGATCCGCGCCGAGGCCGAGCGCGGACGGACGGTCCTCGTCTCCAGCCACCAGCTCGCCGAGCTCGAGCACACCGTCGACGAGGTCGTCGTCCTGCGGCGCCGGATGCTCTTCCACGGCCCGCTCGAGGACCTCACCCGCTCGGGCGGGCGGAGTCTCGAGGACGGCTACTTCGACCTCGTCGACGGCGAGGCCGGCCGATGACCGGGGCCGGCGCGCTCGCACGGGCCGAGATCCTGCGCTCCCGCAGCGGCTCGTCGTTCCCGGTCCTCCTCGTCTACGCGATCCTGATCCCCGTCTTCGCCCTGAGCATGCCCGGCACGACGGATCGGCTCAGCAGCCTCGACCACGCTCCGGCGAGCCGCTTCGTCTTCGGCTTCGCGGCCTGCGCCGCCCTGGGCGCGTGCTTCTACGGGTCCTACGCCTACACCCGGGAGACGTACTACCACTCGCTCGACCGGACACTGCTGCTCGGCAGCCGGGACGCGATCCTGGCGGCGAAGGCGCTGGCCGGCGCGGTCTCGGGCGCGGTCTTCGGGGTCGTGGCGGTCGTGGGCTGGTGGCCGATCACCACGGTGGTCCTGGCGACGGCCGGCCGCCGGGTCACGGTCGACGCATCGCTCCTGTCCGCCTCGCTCGGCGTCGTCCTCGCGTGCGCCCTCAGCGGCGTGCTGGGCGTGGGCGTCGGCTACACGGTGCGGAACTACTACGCCTGCATCCCGATCGTGCTGGTCCTGCCCGCCGCCCTGGCCGTGCCGCTCCTCGGCGTCGCCCGCGACGCCGGGCGGCTGCTCCCGATCGGAGCCGTCGCCGGAGCGACCGGGGCGCCGGTCGACGGGATGCTTCCGGCGCCGCTCGCGCTGGCCGTCCTGGCCGCCTGGGCGCTCCTGGCGATCGGCGGCGCACGGCTCCTCGAGCAGCGGCGGGCGCGGTGACGGACGCGGCCGCGAAAGCACCGTTCACCCGCGCCGTCACCGCCGAGTTCCGGCGCGTGGTCGCGAGCCGGACACCGCTCTGGGGCCTGGTCTTCGGACTGCTGCCCGTGCTCCCCCTCCTCGTCGCCGTGTCGCAGGTCGATCTCGGCGCGCTCCCGCCCGGAGAAGCGGCCTCACTCGAGCACGCGATCACGGCGGCGCTGCTGCAGGGCGGCGTCGTCGGCGCGGCGGCCTTCGGAGCACTGCGGACGGCGAGCGCCTTCGAGAAGGGGATCCTCGCACGCGACGTGCTCTCGTCGGGGCTTCGGCCGGCGCTCGCGGCCCGGTTCCTGGTGGCGGCCGGTGCCGGTGCGGTGCTCGCGACGGCGGCGGTCGCGATCGGAGTCGCCGGCGTCGCGATCGTCTCGGCGGGAAGGGTCACTCCGAATGTCGGCGTCGTGGCCCTCGTCCCCGTGGCCGGTGTCGGTGGCGCGATCTGGGGTGCGCTGGTCGGCACGATCGTCCGGGCACCGCTCTTCGTGCTCTTCGCGGCCCTGGTGCCGCTCAGCGCCGGGACCTTCACGAGCGGCACCGCCTTCGAGGACGTCGTGCCCCTCGCTGCCCTGTCGGCGTCCGCGCCGCCCACGGTCGCGGCCGTGCTGGCGGGCCCGGCCTGGCTGCTGGCACTCGCTCTCGTCGCGGTCGCGACGGGGCGTCGGCGCCCACTGCTCTGACGGAGCTCCGCCGGGGGCGGGTCTCGAGACGCGCTGCGCGCTACTCGACCAGCATGTCTGCGGGCGTCTCTTCCCAGTGGACCCACGCACGAGGGCCCGCGCACGTCGCGTGCGCGGGCCCTCGTCGTTCAGTGGTGCAGTGCCTACTGCACGTCCTCGTCGACCCAGTCGAAGGTCTTCGTGACGGCCTTCTTCCAGAGGCGGTACTGGCGCGCGGCCTCGTCCTGGTCCATCTGCGGGGTCCAGCGCGAGTCCTCCTGCCAGTTCTGGCGCAGGTCGTCCAGGTTCTCCCAGAAGCCGACGGCGAGGCCCGCGGCGTACGCGGCGCCGAGGGCGGTGGTCTCCGCGACGACCGGCCGGACGACCGGGACGCCGAGGATGTCGGCCTGGAACTGCATGAGCAGGTTGTTGGCGATCATGCCGCCGTCGACCTTGAGCTCCTGCAGCGGAACGCCGGAGTCGGCGTTGACCGCGTCCAGGACCTCGCGGGTCTGGAACGCCGTCGCCTCGAGGGCGGCGCGGGCGATGTGGCCCTTGTTGACGTAGCGGGTGAGGCCGACGAGCGCACCGCGCGCGTCCGCTCGCCAGTACGGCGCGAAGAGACCGGAGAACGCCGGGACGAAGTACGCGCCGCCGTTGTCCTCGACCGTCGCGGCCAGCGCCTCGACCTCGGGGGCCGAGCCGATGAGGCCCAGGTTGTCGCGCAGCCACTGGATCAGCGAGCCGGAGACCGCGATCGAGCCCTCGAGCGCGTAGTGCACCTCGCCGTCGCCGAGCTTGTAGCCGATCGTCGTGAGCAGCCCGTTCTTGGAGTGCACGATCTCGGTGCCGGTGTTGAAGATCAGGAAGTTGCCGGTGCCGTAGGTGTTCTTCGCCTCGCCCGGATCGAACGCCGCCTGGCCGAAGGTCGCGGCCTGCTGGTCGCCCAGGATGCCCGCGATCGGGACCTCGCGCAGCAGCGAGGAGGACTCGACCTGCCCGTAGACCTCGGAGGAGGAGCACACCTCGGGGAGCATCGACTTCGGCACCCCGAAGGCCTCGAGGATGTCGTCGCGCCACTCGAGCGTCTCGAGGTCGAGGAAGAGGGTGCGCGAGGCGTTGGTGACGTCCGTCTTGTGCACGCCGCCGTCGACTCCGCCGGTGAGGTTCCAGAGGACCCAGGTGTCGGTGGTGCCGAAGATCAGGTCACCGGCCTCCGCCTTCTCACGGGCGCCCTCGACGTTCTCGAGGATCCAGACGATCTTGGTGCCGGAGAAGTAGGTCGCGAGCGGGAGCCCGACGATCGACTTGAAGCGGTCCGCGCCCTCGTCGCCGGCGAGCCGGTCGACGATCGACTGCGTGCGGGTGTCCTGCCAGACGATGGCGTTGTAGACGGGCTTGCCGGTGGTCTTGTCCCAGACCACCGCGGTCTCGCGCTGGTTGGTGATGCCCACGGAGGCGATGTCGTGGCGGGTCAGGTCGGCGCGGGAGAGCGCCTGGCCGATGACCTCGCGGACGTTGTTCCAGATCTCGATCGGGTCGTGCTCGACCCAGCCCGCGCGGGGGAAGATCTGCTCGTGCTCCTTCTGCCCGGTCGAGACGATCGAGCCCTTCTTGTCGAAGATGATCGCGCGGGACGACGTGGTCCCCTGGTCGATAGCGATGACGTAGTCAGCCATGAATGATTACTCCTTCGTAACGGGTGAAGTGGAGTGCGGATCGCGAGCCGCAGCGGCCCGCGAGTCCGGTCGGGGGATCGGCTAGAGGATCGGCAGCAGCGCGGTCGACGCGAGGCCGGCGAGGACACCGCCGACGATCGGGCCGGCGACGGGCACCCAGGCGTAGCTCCAGTCGCTGGAGCCCTTGCCCTTGATCGGCAGCAGCGCGTGGGCGATGCGGGGGCCGAGGTCACGGGCCGGGTTGATGGCGTAGCCGGTCGGGCCGCCGAGCGAGGCGCCGATCGCGATCACCAGGATGGCGACGGGCAGGGCGCCGAGCGCCGCGAGTCCGCCGTCGCCCTGGCGTCCGCCGCCGAAGCCGATGACGACGAAGACGAGGACGAAGGTGCCGATGACCTCGGTGACGAAGTTCCAGCCGTAGCTGCGGATCGCAGGACCCGTGGAGAAGACGCCGAGCTTGTTGGCCGGGTCGGGCTCCTGGTCGAAGTGCTGCTTGTAGGCGAGCCAGCAGAAGACGGCGCCGAGGATCGCACCGATCATCTGGGCGAGGATGTACATCAGGATCGAGACGATGTTGACCGGGACGCCCGAGCCGAACTCCGTCGCTCCGCTGGCCGCGAGGCCGAGCGTGACGGCCGGGTTGAGGTGCGCACCCGAGTTGTAGGAGACGATCACACCGGCGAAGACGGCGAAGCCCCAGCCGAAGTTGACCATCAGGGTCCCGCCGTTGAGACCCTTGCTCTTCACGAGCGCGACGTTGGCGACCACGCCGCAGCCGAGGAGCACGAGCATCGCCGTTCCCACGACTTCCGCGAGGAACACCACTCCGAGATTGTCCACGTTGACCTTTTCCTTTTCGTCGATCGGAACGCGCGAACGCGCCCGCGACGGGCATCGATGCCCGACGGTGTGAAGTTATCGGCGCCCCGTACCAGGGACAAGGAACGCCGCGTGCACGTTTGTGCGTTGTGACGACGGAAGTCCCGGCTCGAGATCACTCCTCGAACCGGGACTCCCGTCGATCCGCGCCAGTCGCCCTGCTAGGAGGCCGCGACCGCCGTCGGCGCCTGCACCGAGGTGCCGCCGACATCGACGCCGTTGTACTTCTTCAGGTGCTCGATCGTGGCGTCGACCTCCTGCGCGCGCTTGGCCTCGTCCCAGCCGAGGACCTCGCCGGTGTGCTGGGCGAGCTCCTCGAGGAGCTCGCGGCTCAGGCCGCCGGTGAAGGCGTGGTTGGTGCGGCGCATGACCAGGTCGATCAGGTGCACGACGCTCTCGCGCTGGGCGAGGTAGCGGATCTCACCGGTGGTGAAGTCCTTGTCGAAGTCGAGCGCCTCGTCGTGACCGTCGGCCAGTGCCTCGATGACCTCCTGGGCGCGGGTGCCGTAGCGCTCGAGCAGCTGGCCGGTGCGGGCCGAGGACAGGCCGGAGCGGTGCTGGCTGATCCACTGGGCGCGCGAGGCGTCCGTGCGCGGGAAGCCCTTGCCGCCGCCGATCGCGGTCTTCACGGTGGAGACGCGACGGGTGACGCCGATCCGCTTGAAGACCTCGTTGGAGAGGTGCTCGGACAGGGCGCGGAACGTCGTCCACTTGCCGCCGACCAGGCTCAGCACGGGGGTCTTCCCGCCGGGGAGGGTCGAGGGCTCGATGCGGTAGTCGCGGGAGACGAAGCCGGGGGTCTCGTCGTCGTGACGGGGCAGCGGGCGGATGCCGGAGAACTTGAAGACGATCTGCTCGCGGGTGACCGGGATGGAGGGGAACACGTGGTTCACCAGGTCGAAGAAGTAGTCGATCTCCTCCTCGGTGCAGACGGCCGGCTCGTTGGGGTCGGCCTCGATGTCGGTGGTGCCGACCATGACCCGGCCCTTGAGCGGGTAGATCAGCACGATGCGGCCGTCGCTGTGCTCGAAGAACATCTCGCGGCCCTCGCAGGCCTCGACCAGCTCGGGGTTGTCGAGGACGATGTGCGAGCCCTTGGTGCCGCCCATGAACGTCGTGGTCGTGCCGAGCGCGGTGTTGGTGAAGTCGGTCCACGGTCCGGAGACGTTGACGACGACGTCCGCCTGGAAGGCGAACTCCTCGCCGCTCTCGCGGTCGCGCAGCAGCACGCCGCCCTCGGAGGTGCCGACGGCCTCGACGTAGTTGGCCGCGCGGGCCTTCGTGCCGCCGACGAGCGCATCGCGCAGCACGTCGAGCGCCAGGCGCTCGGGCTCGTGCACGGAGGCGTCGAAGTAGGTGGCGGTGTACTTGATCTTCGGGTCGAGCTTGGGCAGCTCGTTCAGCGAGCGCTTGCGGCCGTGGAACTGGTGGCGCGGGACGACGCCGCCGTCGCGGGAGAAGAAGTCGTACAGGGTCAGGCCGACCTTGATCAGCAGCGCGCCGCGCTCCTGGGGCTTGCCCGACTTGTGGGTGAGGAAGCGCAGCGGCGCGGCCAGGATGCCCGAGAACGTCGAGTAGATCGGGATGGTGGTCTGCAGCGGCTTCACGTAATGCGGGGCGATCTTGAGCAGGCCGTTGCGCTCGTGCACGCCCTCGTTGACGAGGCGGAACTCGCCGTTCTCGAGGTAGCGGATGCCGCCGTGGATCATGTGGCTCGAGGCGCTGGACGCGCCCGAGACGTAGTCGCCGCGCTCGACGAGAGCGACGTCGACGCCGTTGAGCGCGAGCTCGCGGAACGTCCCGATGCCGTTGATGCCACCGCCGATCACGAGGACGGTCGCGCGGGGGGTGTCCCGCAGTGCGGAGACGCTCTCGCGGAGAGAGGAGCTTCCGGGAGTTCCGACAGACTGTGCCACTTCGTACTCGCCTTCGTGTCGTAGGTGTTGCGTCGAATGCCTCGTGCGAGTGTGGCCGCCCCAGATGGACGGTTGATATCGCGAGGGAATACAGCCATCCTTGACCCGACAACACATCCGGTCAAGACGGGTGGAAATACGTGCAAGGAGTGGCAATGACCCCTGTCCGACCGGTCGTCGAGCTGGATGAGACGACGCACGCGACCCACCCGGACAAGACGCGCGACGCGCTCCGGGCCGCGCAGCTGTACTACATGCAGGACCTGACGATGGACGCCATCGCGCACGAGCTGCACACCTCGCGCTCCTCGGTGTCGCGGCTGCTCTCGCACGCCCGCGCGACGGGACTGGTGGACATCCAGATCCGCTCCCCCCTCGACCGGGCGAGCGCCCTGTCGGCGGAGGTGCGCGCGCACTTCGACATCACGGCGCACATCGTCCCGGTGCCCGATCACACCAGCGAGATCGACCGGCTCGAGCGCGTCGCGCTGTCGGCCGCGCGGATCCTCGGGCCGTTCATCGACTCGAACATGATCGTCGGCATCGCCTGGGGCTCGACGATGAGCGCGATGAGCCGGCACCTGATCGCCAAGGAGACGCACAACACCCAGATCGTGCAGCTCAACGGCGCGGGCAACACCGAGACCACCGGCATCAACTACTCCAGCGAGATCCTTCGCCGCTTCGGCGACGCGTACGCCGCGAAGGTGCAGCAGTTCCCGGTGCCGGCGTTCTTCGACGACCCGATGACCAAGAAGGCGGTCTGGCGCGAGCGGTCGACCAAGCGGGTGCTGGAGCTGCAGCAGCGGATGGACGTCGCGCTCTTCGGCCTCGGCTCGCCGTTCGCGGCGGTGCCCTCGAAGGTCTACATCGGCGGCTACCTGGAGCCGAGCGACTTCACCTCGCTCAGCGCGTCCGGCGTGGTCGGCGACGTCGCCACCGTGTTCTACCGGGCCGACGGCACCTGGGACGACATCCCCATGAACGAACGTGCAAGCGGCCCGGACCTCTCCACCGTGCGCCGCGCCTCCCGCCGCATCTGCGTCGTCTCGGGCGCCTCGAAGCTCCCGGGCCTGCGCGGCGCCCTCGCCGCCGGCCTCCTCACCGACCTCATCCTCGACGAGGGCACGGCCCGAGCCCTGATCTCCGGCTGACCCCCCTCCCCCTCTCCGCGAGATGCCACTTATGAGCACGACACGCCGCAGAATCGCGTCATAAGTGGCATGCCGCGGCGAGGGTCAGAGGCCGAGGGCGCGGCGGACGCGGGCGGCCGTCGCCTCGGGGTGGTCGACGAGGCCGGAGAGGCGCACGCGGATGTGGCGGTAACCGAGCGCCTGGATCGCCTCGCTGCGCGCGATGTCCCGCTCGTACTGCCGCGTGTCCGTCCGGTGCTGATCGCCGTCGTACTCGACGACGACCCACTGATTCGGATAGAGCAGATCCACCCGCGCGACGAAGACACCGTCCGCGTCGTACAGCTCGACGTTGAGCTCCGGCTCGGGCAGCCCCGCGCGGATCAGCAGCAGCCGGAGGAGCGTCTCCTTCGGCGACTCGGAGCCGACCCGGACGAATCCGACCGCCTCCCGAGCGCGCCGGCCGCCCCGCCCGCGATAGCGTGCCGCTCTCGCCGCGAGGATCTCGAGATCGACGCGGAGGCCGCGGCGACCGAGCTCCTCGTCGGGCCGCACGAGAGCATCGCCGAGGACGACCAGCTCGTCGAGCGATCGCGAGTCGGCGAGATGGCAGAAGGTCGAGGCGGGATCCGTCACCGGATGGCCCGCGTCGACGACGGTCACCGCCTCGTCCCAGAGATGGTGCGACTTCACGCCGACCCGACGGGCGGCGCGCATCGGCGGCGTGACCGACACGTGCAGCGGAGTGGTCTCCGTCGCCCGCCGATCGGGCAGCTGGAGGAGATGAGCGGCGGTGACATGCGAGAAGAACTCGCCCGGCCGCATCACCGCGGCGAACGCCGCGATCCTCTCGCCGTATGTCACCGGCTCGATCGCGGCACGAGCACCCCGGAAGACGCCGACCGGGTACTCCGCCACCAGCCGATGGCGCGCGAGCTCGCTCGTCGACGCGTTCACGATCCGGGTCTCTGTGTCGTCCTGCATGCGAGGACCCTGCCGTACGTCGCGCTCCCCCGCGCGCGTTGTCCACAGCCCCCTCCCGCGAGATGCCACTTATGAGCACGACACGCCGAGGAATCACCTCATAAGTGGCATCTCGCGGAGGGCGGCAGGGCTGGGGAGGAGGGTCAGGACTCGCGGGCGTGGGTGTCGAGGAAGGCGTAGACCTCGGCGTCGTCGATGCCGGGGAAGGTGCCGGAGGGCAGCGGGGCGAGGACGTGCGCGTGCAGGCGGGCGCTGGGCCAGGCGTTGCCGTCCCAGCGCTGGGCGAGCTCGGCGGGGGCGCGGCGGCAGCAGGACTCGTCGGGGCAGCGGGACTGCTCGCGGCGGTCGGTGTCGCGGCCTCGGAAGAAGCGCGCCTCGGCGAAGGGGACGCCGACGGTGATCGAGAACTCCTCCGTGGCGGTGGTGCCGGTCTGCGAGGCCGACCAGAAGGTGCCGGCCGGCGTGTCCACGTATTGGTAGTACTCCGTCGTGCGGTTCGTGCGGCTGAACGCCGAGCGCGCCGACCAGTAGCGGCAGACGACCTGCCCCTCCACCGCACCGGTCACGTCGGTCGGCAGCGGCAGGCCGTCGTTCTCGTAGGCCTTCTGGATCGAGCCGTCGCCGAGCACGCGGAGGAAGTGCATCCGGATGTCGAGATGCGAGGTCAGCAGGTTGGTGAAGCGCAGCGCCGCCGCCTCGTGGGTGACGCCGAAGCCGTCGCGGAAGTCCTCGACCGAGATGTCCCGCTCGCGCTTCGCCTCCTCCAGGAACGCCACGGCCGGCTCCAGCGGCATCAGGCAGGCCGCAGCGAAGTAGTTGATCTCGAGCCGCTGCCGGAGGAAGTCGGCGTAGGTGACCGGGCGCTCGTGGCCGAGCAGCCGGTGCGCCATCGCCTGCAGGGCGAGCGCCCGCAGCCCGTGCCCGCCGGGGATCGAGGCGGGCGGCAGGTAGATCCGCCCGTTCGCGAGGTCGATCACCGAGCGGGCCGAGTGCGGCAGATCGCCGACGTGGATGATCTCGAAGCCGAGGTGCCGCGCCATCTTCGAGACCGAGCTGTGGGTCAGCGCGCCTCCGCGGTGCCCGACCGTGCGGAGCATCTCGCCGGCGACCGCCTCGATCTCGGGCAGGTACGCGTTGCGCTCGCGCAGCTGCAGCCGCTGGGCGGTATTGGCGCGCCGCGCCTCCTCCGGTGTCGCGCTGGCCTCGCTCTTGCGGCGCGCCAGCTCGCGGTAGACGCCGAGGAACGCCTCGAGGACGGGCGTGGTCAGGCTCTTGTTGACCTTGAACTCCGGCAGCCCGAGCGAGCGGTAGAGCGACCCCTTCTGCACCCGCGCCAGCTCGATCTCGAGGGCGGCGCGCTCGCTCGGCGGCTCGTCGGAGAGCAGCGCGGCGAGCTCGACGCCCAGCGCCGTGGCGAGCGCCTGCATCAGCGAGAGCCGCGGCTCCCTGCGTCCGGTCTCGATCAGGGAGAGCTGGCTGCCCGAGACGCCCACGCGCTCGGCGAGCTGCCCGAGGGTCAGCCCGCGGCGGGTCCGGAAGTGCCGGATGCGCTGCCCGAGCAGGGCGGCATCGGTCCCGGCGGAGGGGCCGGCGGCGGGGGCGGTGGTGTCGGTCACGGCGAGCTCCAGCGATCGGTTATGACGGCGGCGCAAAAACCGCGGTTCTTGACGGTTAAGGCCTCGCAAATACCCCTCGATCCTCCTCCATCCTGGCTTCAGGCGCCAGAGAGCGCCCCTCGCACCGTCGGATCACGACCGCCACGAGGACCGACTCCCCACCCCGTCGACGACGACTGCACTGAAAGCGGAGCCAGCATGAGCATCTACAGCAACACCCTCCTCCTCGAGACGACCACCATGACCGCGCCGATCCCGGTCGCCGCGCCGGTCGTGCCGCCCGCCCCGCTGGCCCTGCGCCGCTGGGTGCGCGAGACGGCCGCGATCCTCCAGCCCGACGCCATCGAGTGGTGCGACGGCTCCCCCGCCGAGTGGTACCGCCTCACCGCCCGGATGGTCGAGGAGGGGAAGCTGATCGCTCTGAACCCGGAGTGGCGGCCCGGCTCGTTCCTCGCCCGCACGGACCCCGACGATGTCGCCCGCGTCGAGGACCGCACCTTCCTCTGCACGACGAACGAGTCCGACGCCGGCCCCACGAACAACTGGCGCGAGCCCTCCGCGATGAAGGCCGAGCTCGCGCCCTTCTTCGCGGGCTCGATGCGCGGCCGGACGCTGTACGTCGTCCCGTTCTCGATGGGCCCGGTCGGCGGCCCGCTCTCGCAGCTCGGCGTGCAGCTGACCGACTCCGCCTACGCCGTGCTCAACATGCGGATCATGGCCCGTGTCGGCGCCGAGCCGCTCGCCGCCTTCACCGAGGAGACCGCCTTCGTCCGCGGTGTGCACTCGGTCGGCTTCCCGCTCCGCGACGTCGACGGCGCGACCCGCGACGACGTCGCCTGGCCCTGCAATGCGACGAAGTACATCACGCAGTTCCCCGAGACGCGCGAGATCTGGTCGTTCGGCTCCGGCTACGGCGGCAACGCCCTGCTGGCCAAGAAGTGCTTCGCGCTGCGGATCGCCTCGGCGATGGGCCGCGAGGAGGGCTGGCTCGCGGAGCACATGCTCCTGATCCGGATCGTCTCGCCCGAGGGCCGCAGCTACCACGTGGCCGCCGCCTTCCCGAGCGCCTGCGGCAAGACCAACCTCGCGATGCTGCAGCCGACGATCCCCGGCTGGCGCGTCGAGACGCTCGGCGACGACATCACCTGGATGAAGAAGGGCGAGGACGGGCGCCTCTGGGCGATGAACCCCGAGACCGGCTTCTTCGGCGTCGCGCCCGGCACCGGGCAGAGCAGCAACCCGAACGCCGTGCACACCCTCTGGGGCAACACGATCTTCACCAACGTCGCGCTCCGCGAGGACGGCGACGTCTGGTGGGAGGGCCTCACCGACGAGGTGCCCGAGCGCCTCACCGACTGGCGCGGCGAGCCGTGGACGCCCGCCTCCGGGACTCCGGCCGCGCATCCGAACGCGCGCTTCACCGCGCCGGCCCAGCAGTGCCCGACCCTCTCGCGGGAGTGGGACGCCTTCGAGGGTGTGCCGCTGGACGCGATCGTCTTCGGCGGGCGCAGGGCGAGCAACGTGCCGCTCGTCACCCAGGCCACTTCGTGGCAGCACGGCGTCTTCCTCGGTGCGACCATCGCCTCCGAGAAGACGGCCGCCGCGGAGGGGACGGTCGGCGAGCTGCGGCGCGACCCGTTCGCGATGCTGCCCTTCTGCGGCTACAACATGGCCGACTACTTCGCGCACTGGCTCGCGATCGGCGCGGACCTCGGCGAGAAGGCGCCCGCGATCTTCCAGGTCAACTGGTTCCGCAAGGGCGCCGACGGCTCCTTCCTCTGGCCCGGCTTCGGCGACAACGCCCGGGTCCTGCAGTGGCTCATCCGGCGGATCGAGGGGCTCGCGGAGTCGCGGCCCAGCGCGATCGGCGACCTCCCACTGTCGATCAATACGCACGGGCTCAACCTCACGGCCGCCGCGAAGGAGGAGCTGTTCTCGGTGCCGGTGGAGGCGTGGCTCGACGAGTGCGCCCTGACGGAGGCGTTCTTCGCCCGCTTCGGCGACCGCCTGCCGCCCGAGCTGACCGCCGAGCTCCGGGCGCTGCGGCTCCGGCTGCTCGCCGAGGAGCTGCCGGCCGCCCACGCGGCCTGACCCCGATCCCGCCGGCCCCGCGCCGGCGCCCCCTGTGGCCCGCGGAGGGGAACCATCCCCTTCTTCGCATCCCCCTCCGCGGGTCCACTCCCCCTCTGCTGATCGAGCAGCCCCGCCCGGAGGGAAGGCCATGCTGATCGAGTAGCCCCGCAGGGGCGTATCGAGATCCACCACCGCCGAACACGTCGGTCTCGATACGCCGCTGACGCGGCTACTCGACCAGCATGTGGAGATCCCCCACCCACCGCACGACCAGACGGGCACCATGGACGACCGCATCACCCTCCGCTTCCTCGCCGCGCCGCAGGACGCGACCGCCGACGGCCGGAGCGCCCAGGCCGGCCGCGTGCTCGAGTGGATCGACAAGGCCGGCTACGCCTGCGCGGTCGGCTGGAGCGGCGGCTACTGCGTGACCGCGTACGTCGGCAACGTGCACTTCACCCGGCCGATCGCCGTCGGCAATCTGATCGAGGCGACCGCGCAGGTCATCCACACCGGCCGGACGAGCATGCACGTGCTGGTGCGCGTCGCCCAGGCCGATCCGCGCACCGGGCGCTACGAGGCGGCGACGCACTGCCTCCTGATCTTCGTCGCGGTCGACGAGGAGAAGCGCCCGCGCCCGGTCCCGGAGTGGACCCCGCGCACGATCGAGGACCTCGCCCTGGCCGAGGGCGCCGCCGCCCGCATCGACGGCCGGCGCGCGCTGCACGAGGTGATGCGCGCGCAGGAGTACACGGAGGCGGGGACCGGCCCGCGGATCGTCTTCCGCTTCCTCGCCGCGCCCGGCGACGTCAACTGGGGCGGCAACGCGCACGGCGGCATCGTGATGCGCTGGATCGACGAGGCCGCGAACGCCGTCGCGCAGGGCTGGAGCGGCCGCGACGCGGTCGCCGTCTACTCCGGCGGCATCCACTTCTACCGGCCGGTGCGGATCGGGCACCTCGTCGAGGTGGAGGCGCGGCTGATCCACACCGGGCCGCGCTCGATGCACCTCGCGATCCACGTCCGCTCCGGCGACCCGCGGACCGGCGAGCTCGAGCTGACGACGCAGTGCATGAGCGTCTTCGTGGTGCGTGGCGACGACGGAGCGGCCGAGGCGGTGCCGGCGCTCGAGCCGCGGAGCGACGAGGACCGCCGGCTGGACGAGCACGCGCGCGAGCTGATCCGGCTGCGCGCCGAGCTGCCGGCGCTGCCGGTCGGCATCGCGGCGACGCACGCCTGACCGGTCCGCGCCCCCGGGTCGCTAGGGTCGGAGCGTGAAGATCCTCGTCGTCAACGGCCCGAACCTGAACCTCCTCGGCACCCGCGAGCCCGCGGTCTACGGCTCCGACACGCTCGCGGATGCGGAGGCGCTCGCCGCCCGCGCGGCGGAGCGGCTCGGCCTCGAGATCGAGTTCGTCCAGAGCAACTCGGAGGGCGCGATCATCGACCGCCTGCACGAGGCGCGCGGCACGGCCGCCGGCCTGCTGCTCAACGTCGGCGCCTACACCCACACCTCGATCGCGATCCGCGACGCCGTCCTCGCCACCGAGCTGCCGCTGGTCGAGGTGCACGTGAGCAATGTGCACCGGCGCGAGGAGTTCCGGCGGCACTCCTACCTGTCGGACATCGCTATCGCCGTGATCGTCGGCGCGGGGATCGCGGGCTACGGTTACGCGGTCGACGTCCTCGCGCGGACCCTGGGGGCGACGGCGCCGGACGCGTAGCTCCGGGGCGACTCGCCGGGGCGTAGCGTCGGGGGCATGACGCCCTCCGACGCGACACCTTCCGCCTCTCCCGCCGAGCTCGGCCGCTCGTTCGGCTCGGCCGTCGACGCCTACGACCGCGGGCGCCCGGGCTACCCGGACGACGCGGTGGACTGGCTCGTCGGGCACGCGCCCGCCCGAGTGGCCGGGGCCTTCGTGCCCGAGCGCGCGCGGGCGGCCGGCGCGGACGCCTCCGACCAGGTGCGCGCTGTGGACCTCGGGGCCGGCACCGGGAAGTTGACCGCCTCGCTGGTGGCGCGCGGACTCGACGTGACCGCCGTGGAGCCGGACACGGCGATGCTCGAGCGGCTGACGGCGCAGCTGCCGTCGGTCCGGGCGCTGGCGGGGACCGCCGAGGCGATCCCTCTGCCGGACGCGTCCGTCGAGCTGGTCACCGCGGCGCAGTCCTGGCACTGGGTCGACCCCGAGCGCGCGAGCGCCGAGGTCGCGCGCGTGCTGGTCCCCGGCGGCGTGCTCGCGCTGGTCTGGAACATCCGCGACGAGTCGGTGCCGTGGGTGCGGCGCCTCGGCGAGGTCGCAGGCTCCTCGGCCGCCGAGCGCTTCGAGACGGTGGGGCCGCCGCTCGGCTCCGCGCTGCAGCGCGTCGCCTACGCCGAGTTCGACTGGGCCTACGAGCTCGACCGGCCGGCGCTGCTCGACATGTTCGCCTCGCGCAGCTACGTCATCGCGATGCCCGAGGAGGAGCGCGCCGCGGTCCTCGCCGCCGTCGGTGAGGTCGTCGACGCGCTGCCCGGCGACCGCGTCGCCATGCCCTACGCGACCCGCGTCACCATCGCCCGCCGCGCCTCGTAACAGTTCGATCCATGCTGGTCGAGTAGCCGCGCCAGCGGCGTATCGAGACCCACGTCTGCAGAACGGTGGATCTCGATACGCCCCTCCGGGGCTACTCGATCAGCATGGAACGGCCGCCTCGCGGGGCGAATCATGCTGGTCGAGTAGCCGCGCCAGCGGCGTATCGAGACCCACGTCTGCAGAACGGTGGATCTCGATACGCCCTCGGAGAGGGCTACTCGATCAGCAGGGAACGCGGCGCGTCGAGACCCCCGCGTCAGACCTCGTTCGGGTCGCCGCCGACGCGGCCGGCGCGCTCGAGCGCGGTGATCGCGTCGCGCTCGTCGGACGTCAGCTCGAAGCCGAAGACGTCGATGTTCTCCACGATTCGCGCCTTCGTCGAGGACTTCGGGAAGACGATGTGCCCGCGGTCGAGGTGCCAGCGCAGCACGACCTGCGCAGGCGTGACCCCGTGCGCCTCGGCCGCGCCGGTGATCACCGGCAGCTCGAGCAGCGGGTACTTGTTCTGCCCGAGCGGCCCCCACGCCTCCGTCGCGATGCCGTGCTGCGCGCCGAACGCGGTCACCGTCGGCTGCTGGTGGTACGGGTGCAGCTCGATCTGGTTGACCGCGGGGACGACCTCGGCCGCGGCGAGCAGCCGCTCCAGGTGCGGCACCAGGAAGTTCGAGACGCCGATCGAGCGGGTGCGGCCGGCGGCCTGCAGCTCCTGCATCGCCTCCCAGCTCTCGACGTAGCGGTCCTGCTTGGGCTTGGGCCAGTGGATGAGGTAGAGATCGACGGCGTCGAGGCCGAGCTTCTCGAGGCTGGCGTCGAGCGCCCCGGCCGCCGTGTCGCGGCCCTGGTCGTCGTTCCACAGCTTCGTGGTCACGTAGAGCTCGTCGCGCGCGATCCCGGAGGAGGCGAGCGCCCGCCCGACGCCTTCCTCGTTGCCGTAGATCGCGGCGGTGTCGATGTGCCGGTAGCCGGCCTCGAGCGCCTCGGAGACGATGCGCTCCGTCTCGGCGGGGTCGACCTGGAAGACGCCGAACCCGAGCTGCGGGATGCTCGTGCCGTCGTTGAGGGTGAGGGTGGGGATGCTGGTCATCCCTCTACCCTGCCAGCGGCCCCCGACACCGGACACCGGGTTGCGCCCGGCGACCGGCGTCGGCGCGGGCGACTACCCTCGAAGGGCGCTCGCGAGGGCGCACCGATTCCGAGGAGGACCGCACGTGAGCATCATCGCCGCCGCAGACGGATCAGCGCTGGGCAACCCCGGCCCCGCGGGCTGGGCCTGGTACGTCGACGACGAGCGCTGGGCGGCCGGCGGCTGGTCGCACGGCACCAACAACATCGGCGAGCTCACCGCGGTCCTCGAGCTGCTCCGCGCCACCGCGCAGGAGAGCGAGCCCGTGCACATCCTCTGCGACAGCCAGTACGCCATCAAGGCCTGCACCGAGTGGCTGCCGGGCTGGAAGCGGAAGGGCTGGCGGAAGGCCGACGGCAAGCCGGTGATGAACGTCGAGATCATCAAGGCGCTCGACGAGGAGCTGCAGGGCCGCGCCGTCACCTTCGAGTGGGTGAAGGGACACGCCAATCACCGGATGAACGAGGCCGCGGACGTGCGCGCCCGCGCCGCCGCCACCGCCTACCAGCGCCGCACGGCCGTCGACGCCGGCCCGGGCTGGCCGGGAGCGGCTCCCGCCGTGACCGCCGCCGTCGACACCGAGGACGCCCCCGCCACGCTGTTCTGACCCGACGCGCCGCGCTCAGGGCAGCCGCAGCATCCCGGTCGCGACGAGCTCGCGGACCCGTGGCAGGACGGAGTCGAGCACGGCGGCCTCCTCCACGTGCAGGAGCGAGGCCACCGCGGCCGTGATCGCGGCCACCGACAGCTCGCCGTCGCAGGCCCCGACGACCGCGGCGAGAGCCGTGTCGGCCTCCTCCACCCGGGCGAAGCCGCCGCCCTGCCGCAGCCGGAGCACGGTCGGGTCGTCGTTGCCCGGCCAGTAGTGCCGCTCCTCGGTCACGTCGCCGGCGACGACGAGCGCCTGCCGCGCGAGGTCGGCGTCGTCGAGCACCGACAGCGCGTCGAGCGCGTCGAGGCAGTGCGCGAGGTGCCCGCCCAGCCCCGCGGTCGCGAACGCCGCATCGAGCCGCTCGAGACGCCGGATCGGCGGCCGGGGCGAGGCGGGGAGCCGCAGGGTCACGTAGCCGAAGCCGACGCCGGTCACGCCGCGCCGCTCGAAGTCCTCGAGCCAGGCGTCGACGAGCGCGTCGGACTCCGCACCGCGGGTGGTCCCGCCGTCGCGGATCCAGGTCTCGGCGTAGATCGCCGGGTCCTGCTGCTCGCGCTCCACGATCCAGACGTCGAGAGGCGAGGCGGTGCCGTCCATCCAGGCGGCGAGCCCGGCGTGCCCGGGTTCGAGGGCCTGCTCGAGCGGGCTGCGGCCGTCGGCGAGCCAGGCGCGGACCCGGTCGAACGCGTCCGCGTCGGCCCGGTACTCCCAGTTGCCGAGCAGCTGCGCGACACCGCCCGGCACCAGGTGCTCGGCGGCGCCGACGATCACGCGGCGGACGATCTCGTCGCCCTCGAGGCCGCCGTCGCGGTACTCGTAGGCGGGGACGCCCGCGGTCCGCGGCGTGATCACGAACGGCGGGTTGGTGACGATCTGATCGAACCGCTCCCCCGCGACCGGCTCGTAGAGGCTGCCGTGCCGGAACTCGATCGAGTCGATGCCGTTCAGCGCCGCGTTGAAGGCGGCGATGGCGAGCGCGCGGTGCGAGACGTCGGTCGCGACCACGCGGTCGGCGTGCCGGGAGGCGTGCAGCGCCTGGATCCCGCAGCCGGTGCCGAGGTCGAGCAGGCTGCCGACCGGCCGCTGGATCATCAGCCCGGCGAGGGTGAGGCTCGCGCCGCCGACGCCGAGCACGTGGTCCTCGTCGAGCGGCCGGCCGAGCGCGAGCTCGCCGAGATCGGAGGCGATCCACCAGGAGGCGGCGCCGTGCAGGTCGACGAGGTCGTAGGGCCGCAGGTCGAGCGCGGCGGTGACCACCGCTCCGGCCTCGGAGCGCACGAGCTCCAGCTCCAGGGCGCCGTCGAGGCCGAGCGACGGGAACGCCGCCTCCGCCTGCTCGGTCGGGACGGGGTCGGCGAGGAGGAACAGCCGGGCCAGCGTGGCCAGCGGACCGTGATCGCCGCTGCGCTCGAGCGCCCGCCGCGCCGGGACCCGGTCGCCGCGGTGCAGCGCCTCGCCCGCGGCCTCGCCCCACAGCTCGCGGACGGCGTCGACGCGGTAGCGGGCACGGGAGAGGTCGTCGCCGAGGAGCGCGATGCGGGCTCGGTCGAGCTGGTCTGCTGGCTGCACCGCTCCATCCTCGTGCACACTTCGGCCCCGGACGGCGCGGCCGCCCCGCACAACATCAGCTGAGAGCGGGGTGCCTCGCCCGTCAGCCGAGGCCGGTCACTCTCAGCTGATGTTCTGCGCGCAATACGATCGACTCATGCCCCTCACCGGAGAATACGAACCGAGCACGTCCGCCTGGGCCCGCGAGCAGGCGGAGCTCTACGAGGCCACCGGCGGCGCGGAGGGCAACCTCCTCCGCGGCAAGCCGATCATCGTCCTGACCACGGTCGGAGCCCGCAGCGGCAAGCTGCGCAAGACCGCGCTGATGCGCGTCGAGCACGACGGCTCCTACGTCGTCGTCGCCTCGAAGGGCGGCGCCCCCGAGCACCCGGTCTGGTACCTGAACATGGTCAAGGAGCCGCACGTCGAGCTGCAGGACGGCCCGGTGAAGAAGGACTACACCGCGAGCGTCCTCGAGGGCGACGAGCGCGCCGCCTGGTGGGAGCGGGCGGTCGCGGCCTGGCCCGACTACGCCGAGTACCAGACCAAGACCGACCGGCAGATCCCGCTGGTGCTGCTCACGCCCTGGTCCTGACCCGGCCGGCCGTCACTCCGGAGCGACGACGGTCGTCTCCGGAGTGACGTCGTCCGTCTCCGGAGGCTCGTCCTCCGGCTCCACCCGTGCCGCGATGAGCGCCAGCACCCGCGGGTGCGACAGCAGCACGAAGTGCCCCACCACCGACACCGCGATGTTCTCGCGGGCCCCGGCGAGGCGACTCCCGCCCGGGATGTACTGGTCGCGCATCCCGTAGATCGAGACGATGCGCCGGTCGGCGTCGCGCTCGGCCAGCAGCGTCCGGATCACGGGGCGGTGCGGGCCGAACTCGCGCAGCGCCCGGGCCGGCGCGATGCGGGCGAGCGGTGAGCCGTTGAACGGCGTCGAGACGGCGATCATCCGGTCGATCCGGCCCTCGTCGCGGTCGTCGACGACCATCATGTGCTTGCCGATCAGGCCGCCCTTGCTGTGCGCGACGACGACGACCCCGCGCAGGTCGTGCTCGCGCAGGTACTCCTGCCCGAGCGCGGCCGACGCGACGATCGGCCGGGTGTTGTAGCCGAGCGCGGGCAGCACGTGGATGGGATGCCCGGCCGCGTGCAGCCGGTCGGCGATCGGCCGCAGGAACTGCCAGGTCTCGTAGATCCCGGGGATAAGCAGGACGGGCGCGCCGTCGCCCGAGGCGTAGCGCGAGACGTCCCAGCCCTCGCGCAGGTGCGTGAACCGCGATCCGTAGGCGTAGCGGTAGTCGCGCAGATAGGCCGCGCGCAGCGACGCGGACGAGCGCCGCGGGCGCCCCCGCTCAGGCGCCGGCATAGGCCGCTTCGAGGGCGGCGACGTCGAGCTTCGTCATCCCGAGCATCGCCTGCAGCGCCCTTGCCGCGCCCTCCGCGTCGGAGCCGCCGAGCACGGTCGCGAGCGCGGTCGGCACGATCTGCCAGGAGAGCCCCCACCGGTCGCGGAGCCAGCCGCAGCGGCTCTCCTCGCCGCCGTCGGCGATCAGCGCGTCCCAGAGCCGGTCGACCTCGGCCTGGTCCTCGACCGAGACCTCGATCGAGACCGCCTCCGTGAACGGGAAGCGCGGGCCGGCGTTCATCGCCCGGAAGAGCTGCCCGTCGAGCTCGAAGGTCACGACGGTGACGGTGCCCGGCGAGGGCGAGCCCTCGGGCAGCACCTCCGTGCTCAGGATCCGCGAGTTCGGCACGAGCTCGGTGTAGAACTCGGCCGCCTCCCTCGCCTGGTCGTCGAACCACAGGAACGTGCTGACTGCACCCATGCCGGCCTCCTCGTCGATCCCCAGTGTGCCCCGTCGCGGGCCGGCAGGGTCAGAGCGGATTCACGCCGAAGGCGGTCGCGAGCTTGTCGATCTTCTTCGCCCGGCCCAGGCGCGGCAGGTCGCTGCCGTCGCGGATGACGCGGCCGCGGGCCTCGAAGTCGTCGAGGAAGTCGCGCGCCCAGGCCACGTCGGACGGGGTCGGGCTGATGACCTCGTTGATGACCGCGAGCTGCTCGGTGTCGAGGCAGAGCTTGCCGGTGAGGCCGAGCGAGACGGTGAGCGCGGACTGCTCGCGCAGCACCGGGTGGCTGTTGGAGACGGTCGGGCCGTCGATCGGGCCGGGCAGGTCGCCGATGCGCGAGGCGACGACGAGGCGCGAGCGCGGGTACGCCATCGCCAGGTCGTCGGCGCTGGTGCCGGTGTCGCGGCGGTAGTCGCCGCTGCCGAAGGCGAGGCGGAAGGTGCCGCGGGCGCGGGCGATCGAGACCGCCTCCTCGATGCCGAGGGCCGACTCGACCAGCGCGAGCACCGGGGTCGCGCCGCCGAGGCGGTCGAAGGTCTCCGTGACGTGCTCGCCGGCCTCGGTCTTGGCGAGCATGACGCCGGCCAGGCCGGGCAGGCCCTTCAGCGCGTCGACGTCGTCCGACCAGAACGGGGTGGAGTGGTCGTTGATGCGCACCCAGGCGCGCTTCTCGCCACTGAGCCAGGCGGCGACGTCGGCGCGGGCCTCGGGCTTGGCCTTCGGGTCGACCGCGTCCTCGATGTCGAGGACGACCTGGTCGGCACGCGAGGCGTGCGCGGCGTCGAAGGTGTCGGTGCGGGTCGCGTTGACGAGCAGCCAGGAGCGGGCGATCTCGGGGGCGACGTCGCGCCCCTTGCGCTTCGGGCCGGCCTCGGCGGAGGGGGTGGAGGTGGTGGGCAGCGTCACGTGAGCAGGTCCTTCCGGTGGCGCGGTCTTCGCACCGCGAGCCCCGCCGCGCAGCGACGGTGCCGGGGTCCAGGGTAACGGCTCGGCGCGGAGGGGACGCGTCAGCGCCGCTCCCAGAGGGTGATCGTCGCGGTCGGCACGGTCGAGGCGGGGCCGGCCTCGAAGCCCTCCGCCGCAAGCCAGTCGAAGGCCGCCGGGTCGGAGGCGGGAGCCGCGGTCCAGACGCGCTGCTCGCCCGCGAGGGCGGCATGCAGCGCCGCGTCCTCGAGCAGGACGTCGGAGTAGGTGCCCGTCGTGGCGTACGAGCGCTGGAGGGCGACGTCGTCGAGCCCGGCGAAGGCCGAGGGGTAGGCGGCGAGGGCGATCCGCGGCCGCAGCGACACGGTCCCGCTGTCGCCGAGGAGGAACGCGTCGCCCGGGCGCGCGCCGGCCTGGATCGTCTGCGCGAGGGCGCGGAGGTCCTGTCCGGCCGGCTTGCCGGTCTCCGTCCGCATCAGGACGAGCGCCGGCAGCGCCGCGACGGCGAGGGCACCGACGAGGACGCCCGCCGTCACCGGCCGCCAGGAGGCGAGGGCCAGCCCCAGCGCCATCGCCAGCGCGGGCGAGCTGAGGCTGAGGTAGCGCGGGGTGAACATCGGCTCGATCAGCGCGGTGCCCAGGAGCAGGACGGCCGCGGGCAGGAGCAGCCAGACGGCCAGCACGAGGACGAGCGGCGGGTGGACCGTCCCCGCCACGGTCGCGCGCGACCGCACCGCCCGCGACCGGACCGCCGCGACGGCCAGCAGCCCCACGGCGAGCGCCGCCAGCCACCACGCCGAGCCGAAGAACGACTCGACGACCACCGTGTAGGCGTTGACCGGCTGCGAGCGGAGCCAGCCGATCTGCCCGCTCTGCCCCGCCGCCGTGAGGATGACCGGGCTCGCGACGCCGACCGACAGCACCGCGCCGAGCACGCCGGCCCCGAGCGCCCTGCCACGCCGAGGCCCGACGGCCGCCGCGAGCAGCGCGAAGGCCGGCAGCACGAGCACGCAGTAGAGGAAGACGGCGTTCGCGAGCCCCGCCACCGCGACGAACGCGACCCAGCGCAGCACTCCGCCGTCCCGCGCCGCTCGGACCACCAGCACCGCCGCCCACACGACCAGCGCGGTCGCGAGCGCGGAGGAGCGCGCCTCCGTCCCGTTGAAGGACGTCCGGGGCAGCAGCACGAACACGATCGCGGCGAGCAGCGCGGCCCGCGGTCGGCCGAGCGCGCGCAGCAGCACGAACACGCCCGCCGCGCCGGCCCCCGCCGCGAGGGCGGACGGCGCCCGCACCGCGAGCTCCGACTCCCCCGCGACCGCGATCCAGCCGTGCATCAGCAGCGCGTAGACGACGTGCACGGCGTCCTTCTGCTGCGCGAAGGCGAGCAGCTCGGGCAGCGAGAGCCGCGCGAGGCGCAGGGTCGCGGCCTCGTCGTTCCAGTAGGAGGGGATCCAGGAGCCGAGGAGGGTCAGGAGGGTCGCGACGACGAGCACGGCGCCCGCCGGGATCGACTCCGCCCCGACCCCTCGGGCCCTGATCCCCCACCGCACCGTCCCACCGTAGGGGCGGTCGGCGTCGCTCAGAGCCCGGCGTGCTCCGCGAGGCCGGCCGAGAACGCGGCCTGGCCCGCGTGCTGGGTGTCGTCGTCGATCACCGAGACGAGCCGGACCGCGAGGGTCACCGGCGGGTCCCAGTCCTCGTCGACCACGCGGGCGAGGTCGGCGTCCTCGAGGGTGTCGAGGTAGGCGAGCGTCTGCTCGTGCACGGCGTCGTAGTACTCCGCGAGCAGCTCAGCCGGCACCGCGGCGAGTGCCGCGACCTCGGCCGGCTCCATCCCGTAGCCGTTCGTCTCCGCCGCGAACGGCAGGCCGGAGCGCTCGTGGAAGCCGCCGGAGATCCAGATCTGCTCGCGGTCGGCGAGCGGGGCGAGGTGGTCGTCCTGCACCCGGGTCAGGTGCCAGACGAGCCAGGCGGCGGAGTTGGCCTGCGCGTCGGCGCGGAAGCCGAGCCGCTCGGGGGTGCTGTCGTCCAGAACGGCGTGCACGGTCCCGTGCACCCGGTCGAAGGCGTCGCGGAGGAGGTCGATCGCTGCAGTCATCCCGCCAGTCTGCTCGCCCCGCCCATGTCGCGTCACCCCCTGCGGAGTGCTCGGAGGATCCCCGGAGGCGGGTGCCGGATACTCGCAGCGTGACCTCCGGAACCTCGAACCTGGCGATGAAGCCGTGGCTGACCTCCTACGCGGAGGGCGTCCCGGCCGAGATCGACCCGCCCACGCAGACCCTCGTCGATCTGCTCGAGGACTCGGTGGCCCGCTACAAGCGCGGCATCGCGCTCGAGTTCTTTGGCGCCGAGACGAGCTACGCCGAGCTCGGCGAGAAGGTCGCCCGGGCCGCGGAGGGGCTGCGCCGCCTCGGCGTGCGCGCCGGCGACCGCGTCGCCCTGGTGCTGCCGAACTGCCCCGAGCACGTGATCGCGTTCTACGCGGTGCTGCGGCTCGGCGCGATCGTCGTCGAGCACAACCCGCTCTACACCCCGCGCGAGCTGCGCCGGCAGTTCGAGGACCACGGCGCCCGCGTCGCGGTGGTCTGGAACAAGACCGCCGACGTCATCGCCGCGCTGCCCGCCGACCTCGGCGTCGAGCGCGTCGTCTCGGTCGACCTCACCGCGTCCTTCCCGCTCGGCAAGCGGCTCGCGCTGAGGCTGCCTCTGGCGAAGGCGCGGGAGGCGCGCGCCAAGCTGACCACGAGCCCGCGCACCCGCTCGCTGATCCCCTTCGATCGCCTCCTCAGCGGCCGCCGGATCGCCCGCTCGCACCCGCGCCCGGCGCTCGCCGACACCGCGCTGCTCCAGTACACGAGCGGCACCACCGGCACGCCGAAGGGCGCGATCCTCTCGCACGCCAACCTCCGCGCGAACGCGCTGCAGGGCCAGGCATGGGTTCCCGGGCTCCGCGAGGGCGACGAGACCTTCTACGCGGTCCTCCCCCTCTTCCACGCCTACGGGCTCACGCTCTGCCTGACCTTCGCGATCAGCATCGGCGCCAAGGTCGTGCTCTTCCCCACCTTCGACGTCGGACTGGTCAAGGTCGCCGCGAAGAAGTCGCCGCCCACCTTCCTGCCCGCCGTGCCGCCGGTCTACGACGCGCTGGCCCGCGCCTCCGAGCGCGGTGAGCTCGGCCTGCGCGGCATCCGCTTCGCGATCTCGGGAGCGATGAGCCTGCCCGTCGCGACCGTCGACCGCTGGGAGCGCGCGAGCCGCGGACTCCTCGTCGAGGGCTACGGGATGACCGAGAGCTCGCCCGTCGCCCTCGGCAACCCGGTCGGCCCCAGCCGCCGGCCGGGCACCGTCGGCGTGCCGTTCCCGAGCACCCGGATCCGCCTGGTCGACCCCGCGGACCCCTCCGTCGACCGCGGCCCCGGCGAGTCCGGCGAGCTGCTGCTGCAGGGCCCGCAGGTGTTCCAGGGCTACTGGAAGCGCCCCGAGGACACCGCGGCGACGCTGCTGCCCGACGGCTGGCTGCGCACCGGCGACATCGCCACCGTCTCGGCGGACGGCTTCGTCACGATCGTCGACCGGGCGAAGGAGCTGATCATCACCGGCGGCTTCAACGTCTCGCCCTCCGAGGTGGAGGGCGTGCTCGAGTCGCACCCGGACGTCGTGCGCGCCGCGGTCGTCGGCCTGCCCCGCGCGGAGGGCGGCGAGAGCGTCGCCGCCGCCGTCGTGCTGCGTGCCGGGACGGTCGTCGAGGCCGAGGCGCTGCGCGACTTCTGCCGCCTGCACCTGACGGCCTACAAGGTGCCGAAGCGGGTGGTGACCGTCGACGCGCTGCCGACCTCGCTGATCGGCAAGGTGCTGCGCCGCGAGGTGCGCGAGACGCTGCTGGGCTGAGCCGGCCGGCTCGCCCCACCGCCCGATGAGGGCCCCTCCACAGCTCGACCCCGCCCGATGAAGGAGAACGACATGACGCGATTCGTGCAGTACACCGAGAACGGCGGCCCCGA
Source organism: Rathayibacter sp. PhB151 (assembly GCF_004366415.1). Taxonomy (NCBI): domain Bacteria; kingdom Bacillati; phylum Actinomycetota; class Actinomycetes; order Micrococcales; family Microbacteriaceae; genus Rathayibacter; species Rathayibacter sp. PhB151. Next base: position 92,142 of record NZ_SOEN01000006.1, read on the forward strand.
GGTGCTCGAGGTCGTCGAGGCGCCCGAGCCCGAGGCCCCCGAGGGCGGCGTCGTCGTCGCGATCCGCGCGGCCGGCGTGAACCCGATCGAGTGGAAGATGCGCTCCGGCATCCGCCCCGGCCCGCCCTTCCCCCGCCGCCTCGGCTCGGACGGCGCCGGTGTCGTCTCCGCCGTCGGTGCGGGCGTCTCCGGCTGGAGCGTCGGCGACGAGGTGATCGTGAGCAGCGCGGTCGGGACCTACGGCGAGTCCGTCGTCGTCGCGCCCGAGAACCTCGACCGCAAGCCCGCGGGCCTCGGCTACGAGGAGGCCGCAGCGCTCGGCGTCCCGATCAGCACGGCCTACCAGGCGGTCGTCTCGCTCGGTGTGGCGGAGGGCTCGGTCTTCCTCGTGCACGCGGGCGCGGGCGCCGTCGGCCAGGCTGCCGTGCAGTTCGCGGTGGAGCGCGGCGCACGGGTGATCGCGACGGCGAGCCCGGCCAACCACGAGCGGCTGCGCGAGCTCGGCGCGGAGCCCGTCGCCTACGGTCCCGGCCTCGAGGAGCGCCTGCGCGCGGCGGCTCCCGGCGGAGTGGACCGCGTGCTCGACGCGGCGGGCACCGACGAGGCGCTCGCCGCCTCCCTCGCCCTGGTCAGCGACCCGCAGCACGTCGGCACCGTCGTCGTCGGCGCGCGGGCGGCCGAGCTGGGCATCCGCGCCTGGATGGGCGGCAGCCCCGTCCCGCTGACCGACGAGGAGAAGGCACTGCGCCGCGAGGGAATCCCCCACGCCGCGCAGCTCGCCGCCGACGGCCGCTTCTCGATCGAGCTCGGCCCGCGCTTCGCCCTCGACGACGTCGCCGACGCCCACCGCCTCAGCGAGGACGGCCACACCCGCGGCAAGATCCTCCTCGTCCCCTGACCCACCGCCGCTGTTCGAGTACCCCGCGCACCACATGCTGATCGAGCGACCCGCGCACCTCATGCTGATCGAGTAGCCAGCGCACCTCATGCTGATCGAGATACCCGCGCACCTCATGCCGATCGAGTAGCCCGCGCAGCGGGCGTATCGAGCGGAGGGGGCGCCTTCGGCGCCAGCGCAGGGCGGGGAAGAGACCGTCGTGCATGCGGTGGTGGGTCTCGATACGCCCCTGCGGGGCTACTCGACCAGCATGTCTGCGGGCGTCTCTTCCAAGTAGATCCACCCAAGTCAGAAGCCGAGTCTGCAGACCCGCCCTGCTGGTCACGGCGGGTCTCGATACGCCCCTGCGGGGCTACTCGACCAGCAAGAGTGCAGTCGCCTCTGTCAGGGGCGACTCGCCCCAGGATGCTGCTGCATGCTGATCGAGTAGCCCGCGCAGCGGGCGTATCGAGATCCACCCGCCGACGAAGGAGTCCCCCATGACCACCGACGACACCACCCCCGTCATCCTCGGCGGCGCCCGCACCCCCTTCGCCCGCTTCCAGGGCGTCTTCGCCCCGCTCTCGGCGGTGGAGCTCGGCGCCGCCGCCGTCCGAGCGGCCCTCACCCGCTCCGGAGCCCACCCCTCCGACATCGACGCCGTGATCCTCGGCCAGGTCATCCAGGCCGGTGCCGGCCAGGGCCCCGCCCGCCAGACCGCGATCCGCGCCGGCCTCGGCTGGGACGTCCCCGCCACCACGATCAACAAGCTCTGCCTCTCCGGCCTCACCGCCGTGATCGACGCCGCCCGCCTGATCCGCACCGGCGAGGCGTCGGTCGTCGTCGCCGGCGGCCAGGAGTCGATGACGAACACCCCGCACCTGCTGCTCGGCGCCCGCTCCGGCCTGGGCGTCGGCGCGCGGCCCCTCGAGGACGCGCTCCTGCACGACGGCCTCCTCGACCCCTTCGACGACCGGATGATGGGCCGCGTGACCGACGACGGCAACGCCGAGCGCGGGATCCGCCGCGAGCGCCAGGACGCCTACGCCGCCCTCTCGCACCAGCGCGCGGCCGCGGCCCGCGACTCCGGAGTCCTCGCCGAGGAGATCGTGCCGGTCGAGGTCCCGCAGCGCCGCGGCCCGGACCTCCTGGTGTCCGACGACGACGGCATCCGCCCCGAGACCACCGCCGAGATCCTCGCGGGCCTCCGCCCAGCCTTCAGCCCCGAGGGGACCATCACCGCCGGCAGCTCCTCCCCGATCACCGACGGCGCGGCCGCCCTCGTCGTCGCGAGCAAGGGCTGGGCCCTCTCGCGCGGCCTGCCCTGGCTCGCCGAGATCGCCGAGCACGGCCAGGTCGCCGGCCCCGACAACTCGCTGCACTCGCAGCCGTCCGCCGCGATCCTCCGCGCCCTCGCCCGTCGCGGCGGCACCGTCGCCGACCTCGACCTGATCGAGATCAACGAGGCCTTCGCCTCGGTCGTCCTGCAGTCCGCCGACGACCTCGGCGTGCCGCCCGAGTCCGTCAACCTCGACGGCGGCGCCATCGCCCTCGGCCACCCCGTCGGCGCCTCCGGCGCCCGCCTCGCCCTGCACCTCGCCCTCGCCCTCCGCCGCCGCGGAGGCGGCCTCGGCGTCGCCGCCCTCTGCGGCGGCGGCGGCCAGGGCGAAGCCCTCCTCCTCCGCGCCTAACGCCCCTCCGCGAGATGCCACTTGTGCACGCCTTTCGCGGCGTGTCGCGTGCACAAGTGGCATCTCGCGGAAGGCGCCGTGCGCGGGTGCGACGTCAGCGGGTGCGGAGGACCCTCGGTGCCCGGAGGAGGGCCAGGACCGACAGCGCGAGCGAGAGGCAGTGAGCGCCGAGAAGCGGGCCGCTCATCAGGAAGACGACTCCCGCCATCGGCACCGGCATCCCCCCGACGAGGATGACGAGGCCCACGGCGAGGAAGCAGGCGTGCAGGATCGTGCAGACGACGGAGGTCCGCCACCACGCCGTCCAGCGGGCCAGCAGCGGCGGGAGCGTGACGAGCGCCCACAGCGCAACACTCGGCAGGCCGAACACGGAACCGTCGACGAGGACCGCGATCAGCGCGATCGCGACGAACGGGCTTGCCACGACGGCGGCGACCAGCTGCAGGAGTTTCGACTGCAGAAGCAGGCTCGGACGGAGCGGACGGCGGGCATCGAGGTCGTGCTCGTCGATCGCGGCGCGGGCGATGACGGCGGGATCGCCGAAGGACTCGACGAACCCCTCCTCGTCTCCCGCCCCCGCCGCGTGCTCGGCGGCGTCCTGCAGGAGGCACCGCTGCGAGCGTCGCGGCAGGACGGCGAGCTCGCGTCGCAGCTGCGCGTCGTAAGCGCGCCGACCGGTCTCGGTGGTGTGCGTCGTCGTCATCGGTTCGTCTCCAGGAGGTCGTCAACGGTGCTGCGGAACGGCGCCCATTCCGAGCGGAAATCGTCGAGCCGTGCCCGACCCGCTGGGGCGAGCGAGTAGTAGCGCCGCTGGCGTCCCTCACTCGGGTCGGTGAGCTCGGTCGACACCAGTCCGCTGTCGCGCAGGCGGGAGAGGAGCGGGTAGAGCGTGCCCTCGCCGGCGATCAGGCCTGCGCGGCTGAGGGTGAGGGCGAGCTCGCGCCCGTACTTCGGCTCCCCGGCGATGGCCGCCAGGACGCAGAACTCGAGAACCCCCTTCCGGAGGTTCGCGAGGATCTTCTCGGTGTCGGTCGCCATGCCCGCCATAATGCCTTGCATCACAAGGCCTGGCAATACCCATTCTGCGCTCCTGGTCGATCCCGACGCCAGGCGGGCTCCCGCGAGATGCCACTTGTGCACGCCTTTCGCGGCGTGTCGCGTGCACAAGTGGCATCTCGCGGGGAGGGTCAGCCCGCCCGGCTACGCTCGCGGGATGAGCATCCTCAGCGCGGACGGCCTCGAGTTCGTGACCCAGCGGCACCTGGCCACCCTGTCGACCCCGTGGCAGCAGGGACGCCTGCACGTCGTCGCCGTCGGCTTCACCTACGAGGACGGCGTCGTCCGCGTGATCACCTCGCGCGAGAGCCAGAAGGTGCTCAACGTCCGCCGCGGCGGCACCGCGACCGTGAGCCAGGTCGACGGCATCCGCTGGCTCAGCCTCGGCGGCCCGGCCACTATCGAGGAGGACCCCGAGGCCGTCGCGCACGCCGTCGAGCTCTACTCGCAGCGCTACCGGACGCCCCGCGAGAACCCGCTCCGCGTCGCGATCCGCATCGACGTCGACTTCGCCCTCGCCTCCTCGGGCCTGCGCGCGGACTAGCCCCGTGCACTCCCCCGACGCACTGCGGGCCGACGGCACCGTCTCGTCGCTGCGGACCTACCGCTACGTCCGGGTGTCACTGGTGGCTGCAGTGCTGTTCCTCGGCGTCGGAGTGACGTGGCACCTCGCCGCGCTCGGCCCGCTGCGCTCGATCAGCGCCGCGTACTACACGCCGGTCCGCTCGGTCTTCGTCGGCTCCCTCTTCGCCGTCGCCGTCGGCCTCGTGGTCCTCGCCGGTCGCAGCGTCCGCCGCACGCTGCTCGTGATCGCCGGCTTCACCGCTCCCGTCATCGCCCTGGTGCCCGCACCGATCCCCTCCGACGAGCTGGAGCTGCTGACGGGCACCGGCTGCCCCGCGGGCGTCGCGCGCTGCGTCGCCCCCGGCACGGAGGACGCGATCGCCGTCGGAATGCTCGCCTACCTCGTCGTCGCCGCGGCGGCCCTGATCGCCTCGCTCGCCTTCCTCGCCGTCGACCGCGCGCTCGACCGCGGCGCCTGGCTGCGCGCCGGCGGTGCCGCCGTGCTGCTCACCGCCCTCGCCGTGTTCTCGACCACCCCGGCCTTCGCCGACCTCGGCCACTACGCCGCCGCCGCGCTGTTCTTCCTGCTCATCGCGGCCGTCGCCGGCATCCACGCCCACGCGGTGCGCTCGCAGGGCGTCCGCGGACCGGGCTCGCTCCGCGCCTACTCGCTCGCCTACTCCGCGCTCGCCGTCCTCCTGGCCGCGGTCGACGCCGCCGCGATCGTCCTGCTGCTGACCGGCCGGGCCTCGGCGCTCCTCGGCGAGCAGTGGCTGCTGATCGTCGAGGCCATCGCCCTCGCTCTCTTCACCGCCTTCTGGATCCTGCAGACCGTCGAGAACTGGCGCGACCCGGACGCGGCGGCCCGCTGAGCGACACCACGATCCCAGTGACGGAGCGTCCGATCGCGACGGCGGCTGTGGTGAGCACGACCACCGAGAGGGCTACAAGACTCCTCTCAGCAGTGGTCGAGGACCGATCGATTCGCCAGAGAAGGCTCCGCGACCCTCCGCACCAGCGTCACGAGCCCACACCGACGGGATCGACGCGGCACCTCTGCAGCGCCTCCCGACCCGCGTCCTCCTCGGCGAAGGGGTAGTCGTCACGCGCGACGTCATTCGCGTAGTCGGACGTCGAGTACGACGACGGCACGACTCCGGAGCGGCTCAGGCACTCCACCATCAGCGTGGTCTCGTCAGCTCGATCCGGGTTGCGACGGGTCCAGCTGGAGAGGGCGCCGATCTCGGTCTCGCCCGAGCTGCGGGAACAGCCCTTCACCTCTTCGTCGGCGGCGTCCGCGTCAGTATCCGGAGCGAACGTCAGGTGGAACGACCCGTCGAGCGCGTACTCGTCGATGCCATAGCCGAGATCTGCGACGCACCTGGTGAAGCGGTCGATCATCTCCGCGCGCTCCTGCTCCGAGACCACGCCGTCCTCGATGACGGACCGGGTGAAGTCGTCCGTCGCCCGATCGTAGGCGGCGGCGAACTCCGATGCCCAAGGACCACTGAAAGCAGGCGTGCCGAGAGCCGGTTCGGACTGCCCGTCCGGACCCGCGGCACTCGTGCACGCGGTCAGACCGAGGACAAGCGCGGCACTCAGCGCGACGAGCGTCCTCCCGATCGGCCCGCCGGGCCGGCTCTGCACGGGGTGGGCGGGACTCGCTGTCCGACGCGTCACCGTCCACCGACCCGCTCGAACCGCTCCCGGACCCACCGAGGGTGGACGAGCTCGCGCCAGGCCCAGCCGGCCCATGAGACCTCCGGATCTGGGATCCGCCGCTTCCAGACGGAGGCGGCGTACGCCGTCGCGGCGAGGGTGGTGGCGGTGCCCGCGAGCAGCGCGTTCCCGAGGGCGACGGAGTTCGCGCCGAGCATCGCGAGGAGAACGGCCAGGACGAGGACACCTGCCGCGAGCAGGCCCGGCCGCCGTCGCGGTGCGCGCCCTCCTCCGATCAGCGGCCCCGCGAGGAGACCTCCGACGAGAGCGACGACGGTCACGGCCCGGTCGTCCGATCCGCTCGGCCGCCCGGGCCTCGATGACGCACCTCGACGGAAGGAGTCGGGGACGAGCGAGGCGAACGCGTCGTCGCTTCGGATCCGTCACCGTCACACCAGCGCACCTGCGCCGTCGGCTCGTCTCCACCCATGCCCGCAACCTCCGGAGTGTTCACGTCGCTCCCGCGAACGACTCCCCTGAGTCAATACGAGTATTGCCCTTGGTGGAGCCGCTGGCGCGAGACGCAGCCCGGCCGCGCACCCCCGCACGACTCCCCGGACATGTCGATCACCGCATCCTCGGCCGGCCTCACCCGAGAGTCGGGGAGGGCCGCCCGCTCGAGCGATCCCGTCCCCGAAACGACGGAAGGCCCGCTCTCCCGAGCGGGCCTTCCGTGTGGTGGTGGATCCGAGGGGATTCGAACCCCTGACCTCTTCATTGCGAACGAAGCGCGCTACCAACTGCGCCACGGACCCGTGCCTTCCGAGCCGTCACCGGCCCGAACAACTAGTCCACACTAGCACGTGGCCGAGGGGGCGTCGGAACGCTCAGGCGCCGCGACGGCGCTGCAGGGCCTGGTCGAGGTCGATCGCGTCGACGCCCTCGACGACGCCCATCGAGGCGAAGCGGGACGACGGGCGGGGCGCCTCGGGAACGGGGACCGGGCCGGTCGCGCGGGGCGAGCGGATCGGCGCGACCTCGGGGGCCGAGGCGGCGGCGCGCTGGGCGATCTCGGCGTCCGCGGCGGCGGCGCGGAGGCGCTCCACCGCGTCGATCGAGGCCATCGCGCTGGCCGCGACGGTCCCCCGGGAGAGGTAGAGGGGCTTGGGCAGCGGCTGCGGCGTCCAGCGCGTCTCCTCGGCGGCGGCGGTCTCCTCCTCGGGGGCGGCGACCTCCTCGGCGAGCTCGGCCTCGAAGACCTCGGCGCGGCGGCGGGCCACCTCGGCGGTGCTGGTCGAGACCTGGGCGGGAGTGGCGCTGCGCTGCCGGCCCGGAGCGAGCAGGATCAGGGTGCCCAGACCCGCGGCCAGCAGCAGGACGCCGACGAGCGGAACGACGCCCGCGCCGCCGAAGGGCAGCATGACCAGCCCGACGAGGGCGACGACGAGGCCGATCAGCACCGTCAGCGCCGCGCCCTGACGCCAGCGCATCGCGCCGGGAGCCGTCCGCGTGCTCTGCCGCGTGCTCGCGGCCGCCCGCCGCAGCGCTTCGCGCGCCGCCTTCTCCGCCTGTGCCAGCTCCATCGCCTGTGCCTTCTCTTCGGCTCGTTGTTTGGTCTCGGTCGCCCGGAGGGTGCGCTGCTGCAGCGCGACCTCGCGGGCCGTCGCCTCCGCACGCACGTGCTCGGGCACCTCGGCGGTCTCGGCGAGGATCCGCAGGGTCTGCTGGAGCCTCACCGCGTTGCGCTCGGTCGCGTAGAACGACCGCCGGCGCATCCACGCGGGGATGAGGTAGGCGACCCACAGAACGGCGGCGAGCGCCCAGACGACGCCCCCACCCAGCCAGTCGCTACTCATGCGACCAACGCTAGGAGCACGGGGCGCTCCCGTCCGTCATTACGGGTAGGTGTGTCCGTGCGGATCGCGGATCAATCGGCTCCCCGTCGGGGGGACACCGGCGCCGTCGGGCGGCCCGGAGAGGCCCGATCGGCGGGAGGCGCGCTGGTCGGCGTCGGTCGGCACGCCGACGTCGCTCGGCACCTGGCCCTCGAGGTAGCGGCGCAGGACACCGCGCGGCACCTCCTCCGCCACCAGCGCGAAGCAGAAGTGGTCGCGCCAGTCGCCGTTGATGTGGATGAAGCGGCGGCGCAGGCCCTCGTAGCGGAAGCCGAGCTTCTCGACCACGCGCAGGCTCGGCCGGTTCTCGGGGCGGATGCAGATCTCGATCCGGTGCAGGCCGAGGTCGAAGAAGGCGTGGTCGGTAGCCAGCGCCACCGAGACGGGGGTGATGCCGCGGCCGGCGTAGCGCTCGGAGACCCAGTAGCCGATCGAGCCGGAGGAGAGGGAGCCGTAGCCGATGTTGGAGATGTTGAGCTGGCCGGCCAGCTCGCCGTCCCAGTCGATCAGGAACGGCACGCCGCCGCCGGCACGCGCGTTCTGCTGCAGCGAGCGGATGCTGGCCCGGACGTCGAAGGCGGCACCGCCGCGGGGGTCGGACGCCTCCCACTGCCGCAGCCAGGCGCGGTTCGCGATCAGCTCGCGCTCGAGGGGGCGGGCGTCCCGGACCCGGACCGGGCGGATGGTGACACGACCCTCGGTGAGCGTCGGTATCGGCAGCGGCATGTGCTGACCCTACTGCGCGGTCGCGACGGTCGAAGGGGGTGGACCGGAGCGCCGGGACGCGGCAGGGGCCGGAGCAGCGGGGGCCCGCCGCCCGCATGCTGGTCGAGTAGCCCCGGAAGGGGCGTATCGAGACCCGCGTCCGCCAGAAGGGCCGGTCTGCAGGCTCGACTGCCGCGACGGTGGATCTCGATTCGCCCGCTGCGCGGGCTACTCGATCAGCATGGCGAGGACGCCCGCGAGGCGGGCTACTCGATCAGCATGCGGAGGGCCGCGAAGCGTGCCGCTCGAAGCGCAGCGCCCGCCCCGCGGGCTCCTCGCTCAGAGGCCCGCGACGAAGTCCTTCAGCCAGGGCTTGAGGTCGACGCCGAGGTCCTCGCGGTCGGAGGCGAGCTGCACGATGGCCTTGATGTAGTCGAGCTTGTCGCCGGTGTCGTAGCGGCGACCGCGGAAGACGACGCCGTAGACGCCGCCGAACTCCGCCGGGTCCTGCGCCATGCGCTCGAGGGCGTCGGTCAGCTGGATCTCGCCGCCCTTGCCGGGCGCGGTGTGCTCGAGCACGCCGAAGACGTCGGGCTTGAGGACGTAGCGGCCGATGATCGCGAGGTTCGAGGGCGCGTCCTCCTTGGAGGGCTTCTCGACGAGGCCGGTGATGCGCACCACGTCGTCCTCGTCGGTCGTCTCGACCCCGGCGCAGCCGTAGAGGTGGATCTGGTCGGGGTCGACCTCGAGGAGCGCGACGACCGTGGTGTCGCGCTGCTCCGCCACGTCGATCATGCGGGTGAGGAGCGGGTCGCGCGCGTCGATCAGGTCGTCACCGAGGAGGACGGCGAACGGCTCGTCGCCGACGTGGCGCTGCGCGCGCGAGACGGCGTGGCCGAGACCCTTCGGCTCACCCTGGCGGACGAAGTGCACGTCGGCGAGGTCGCTCGCGTACTGCACGTGCGCCAGCTTGGCGTCGTCCAGCTTCTTGGCGAGGTTCTGCTCGAGCTCGGGGACCGAGTCGAAGTGGTTGGCGAGCGCGTTCTTGTTGCGCCCGATGATGACGAGGACGTCCTGGAGTCCGGCGTCCGCGGCCTCCTCGACCACGTACTGGATCGCCGGCTTGTCGACGACGGGCAGCATCTCCTTGGGGATGGCCTTGGTCGCCGGCAGGAAGCGGGTGCCGAGACCGGCGGCGGGGATGACGGCTTTGCGGATTCGAGTGCCCATGGGGCGCCATACTAGCGGCGGCCGTGGTCGGGCACGTTTCGGCCCGGAGAGGGGCTTGACCGCCGTGTACCCCGCTCGTGGACAGAGCCACCGCAGGACTCCTCACGATCGCGATGCTGCACTTCTCGCGACCGTCATCCGTCCTCGTCAGGATCGCCGTCCCGGCCGCGAAAGCCGTCCGACACCCCGGATCTAGACTGGGGCCCATGCCAGCCGACATCACCCACGAGAAGCGGGCGCTGCGCGCCGAGCTCCGTGAGCGCCGACGCACGCAGACCGCGACCGCCCGCGAGCAGGCCACCCTGCACCTCACCGAGCACCTCGAGGAGCTGGCGACCCGGGTCGGCGCGCGATCGATCGCCTGCTACCTCTCGGCGCCGGACGAGCCGAGCACCCGCCCGTTCCTCGGCTGGGCCGAGAGCCGCGGGATCCGCGTCCTCTTCCCCATCTCCCGCCAGGACGGCCTGCTCGACTGGGCGGTCGGCGACGGCCACACCGAGACCCAGGGCCTCTTCGGAATGCCGGAGCCGGTCGGGCAGCTGCTCGGCCCGATCGCGATCAACGACGTCGACCTGATCATCGTCCCCGCCGCCACCGTCGACCGCTCGGGCATGCGGATGGGCTGGGGCCGCGGCTACTTCGACAAGACGCTCGGCTCGATGGAGAAGTGCCCGCCGGTCTACGCCGTGGTCTTCGACAGCGAGTTCGTCGAGCACGTGCCCAGCGAGGTGCACGACCAGGCGGTCGACGGCGTCGTCACCCCCTCGGGCATCGTCGACATCCCGCGCTGACCCGCTCCCCTCTTCCCCCACTCCCCCGCCGCCACCCGCCTCAGGAGCACCAGTGCCCACCTACTCCTACCGCTGCACCCAGTGCGGCAACGCCTTCGACATCCAGCAGAAGTTCACCGACGACACCCTCACGGAGTGCCCGAGCTGCCAGGGCGCGCTGCGCAAGGTCTTCAGTGCTGTCGGCGTGACCTTCAACGGGTCGGGCTTCTACCGGACCGACTCGCGCGCTTCGGGGTCCGGGTCCGGCTCCGGCTCGAAGGAGTCGAAGGGCGAGTCGGGCGGCGGGTCGTCCACTCCCGCCTCGACCGGCTCGGGCTCCGGCGGATCGTCCTCGGGCGGCTCCGGCTCGTCGTCGGGCTCCTCGGGGTCGGGATCCTCCGGCTCCGGCTCCTCGTCCTCGGGATCCGGCTCCGGCTCCGGCTCCTCGGGCTCCTCCTCCTCCAAGCCCTCGTCCTCCGGGTCGGGCTCCTCCTCGTCCTCCTAGGGCCGCCGCTCCCCCGGGAGCGACCCCGCCTCCGCGCACCTCACTCCGCCCGCCCGAAGAAACGGAACAGATCATGATCAACGGCTTCAAAGAGTTCATCCTCCGCGGCAACGTCATCGACCTGGCGGTCGCCGTGGTCATCGGTGCCGCGTTCACCACGATCGTCAACGCGATAGTGACGGGCATCTTCAACCCGCTCATCGGCGTGCTTTTCGACGCGTCCTCGCTCGAGGGCATCGGCTGGACCCTCCGCGCCGGAGAGAACGGCGAGCCCGACACCGTCCTGGCCTGGGGCGCCGTCCTCTCCGCCCTGATCCAGTTCGTGATCGTCGCGTTCGTGCTCTACTTCGCGTTCGTCCTGCCGATCAACCACCTCAAGAACGCCGCGTTCAAGAAGAAGATGGACGACGCCCCGGCCGCCGAGGACAAGGCGCCCACCGAGCTCGAGCTCCTCGCCGACATCCGCGACCTGCTCGCCAACGGCGGCACCGCGACCACCGCGAACTCCGGCAAGCACGTCGACTGACCAGTGTTGACGGCGGAGGGGGCGGCGATCGCGAGGTCGCCGCCCCCTCACCGCGTCCGGCGATGTCCCCGGAGCGCACTCCCGCGGCGTCCGCCGTGTCAATTCTTGTTAACGGTAACAAAGTGCTCGCGTGTCGCCCTCGCGAGCCTTTAGTGTGTGGTTCCTCACCACCCGTGCGACGGAGCACCGGCACCCTCACCCTCGAGGGCCCGCGGCCTCGTCGCCCTCTCGACGACGAGGAATCCTGCATGAGACGATCACGATCGACGTTGCGGACCGCTCTGGCGACCACGACGATCGCAGCCACCGCGCTGCTCGGAGCCGCCCTCCCGGTCTCCGCCTCCGGAGCGACGGCCCAGCCGCTGCTCCACTACAGCTTCGACACCGCGCCCACCGGCACGACCGTCGCCGACACCAGCGGCAACGGCTACAACGGCACCCTGCGCGGCAGCGGCGCCACGGTCGCCGCGGGCGCGCTCAGCCTGCCGGGCGGCTCGGCCGCCGCAGCCCCCTACGTCGACATCCCGACGACGGGCCTGGTCGGCAAGAAGGACCTCACGGTCTCCACCTGGCTGTCCAACCGGACCGGACCCGCGAACACCGCGGCCGCGTTCCTCGGCGCCCCGGTCGCGGCCGGCGCCTCCTACTCCTCCGGCTACTACCTGCTCAACCCGACGAACCCGGCGGGCTTCGTCAAGTCGGTCGTCACGAACGCGACGAACGCCGGCGCCCCGTGGGGCACCGAGGTCGGCCCCGGCTCGACGAACGCCGCCACGACCGGCCTGCGCACCCCCGCCGGCTACTCGCTGTACACGACGGTCATCGACGGCACGAACGGGACGCTCTCCGTCTACGTCAACGGCACCCGGATCGGACAGAACCCGATCGCGCGCAACGTCTCGTCCTTCGGAACCTCGCTGGTCGGCTACCTCGGCCGCTCGACCTACAACGACGCCGGCTGGAACGGCCTCGTCGACGACTTCGCGGTCTACGACAGCGCGCTCACCGCGGACGCCGTCACCGCGCTGTACTCGTCGCAGGCGATCGACCGCGCCGTCGCCTCCGTCAGCATCCCGACGACCGCGACGGCCGACTTCGCGCTGCCCACCAGCAGCGCCGGCGTCGCCGTGACCTGGCGCTCGAGCAGCGCGGCCATCGCCGTCTCCGGAGGCAGCGCCGTCGTCACGCGACCGGCCGCCGGCTCCCCCGACGCCGCCGTGACGCTCACCGCCACCTTCACCTCCGGCAGCGACACGCGCACCGTCGACTACCCGGTGCTCGTCACCGCGCAGCTCGCCGACGCCGACAAGGTCCAGCGCGATCTCGACGCCGTGACCGTCGCCCAGGCCGGCGACGTCCGCACCAACATCTCGGTGCCGTCCCGCGGCGCCCTCGGCTCGGCCATCGCCTGGAGCGTCGTCGGCTCGACCGCCGCGACGATCCGCGACGGCAGCACCGCCGACAGCCGCACCATCGTCGTCGAGCGCCCCGCCGCGGGCAGCCCGGCCGTCGATGTGACGGTCCGCGCGACCGCCACCAGCGGATCGGTGACGCGCACCCGCGACTTCACCCTCCGCCTCCAGCCGCTGCCCACCGGCAAGGACGACACCGAGGCCTACGTCTGGGCCTTCTTCACCGGGGAGGGTGCGGGCGCCGAGCGCGTCAGCCTCGCCGCCTCGAAGGGGAACGACGCCCTCGACTGGAACACGCTGAACGGCGGACAGCCCGTCTTCACCTCGGACCAGGGCACCAAGGGTCTGCGCGACCCGTTCATCCTCCGCTCGCACGAGGGCGACAAGTTCTTCATGCTCGCGACGGACCTGAAGATCGACGGCCTGGCCGGCGGCTTCGACACCGCGCAGAAGTCGGGCTCGAAGTACATCGAGGTCTGGGAGTCGACCGACCTGGTGAACTGGTCGGCTCAGCGCCACGTGAAGGTCTCGACCGACTTCGCCGGCAACACCTGGGCCCCCGAGGCGTACTGGGACGACGAGCTCGACACCTACGTCGTCTTCTGGGCCTCGAACATGTACCCGACGACGAACGCGGCCGACCGCACCGCCGTCACCTACAACCAGATGATGTACGCGACCACCGACGACTTCGTCACCTTCTCGGAGGCGAAGCCGTGGATCGACGTCCAGCGCGGCACCGGCCGCGGCACGATCGACTCGACCATCGCGAAGGACGGCGACACCTACTACCGCTTCACCAAGGACGAGGCGTCGATGACGCTGCGCGAGGAGAAGAGCACCGATCTGCTCGCCACGGTCAGCGGCTCGCTGCCCGGCACCACCGGACCGGCGGACGAATGGACGCTGGTCAAGGAGCGCGTCGCCTCCGGCCTGCCCAACGGCGAGCCGAACGGCACCTTCACCAGCGGTGAGGGCCCGAACGTCTTCCCCGCGAACGAGGGCGACGTGAACGGTCTCGACTGGTTCCTCTTCATCGACCAGCCGGACTACCACGCGGGACCGAACCACTACATCCCGTTCGGCACCGACGACCTGGGCGCCGACGCCTGGCAGCCGCTCGGAGCGAAGCTGCGGGAGAACCTGCCGCAGAACTCCGACGGCGGCAAGCCCCGCCACGGCACGGTCATCCCGGTGACCCGCGCCGAGTACCAGCGGATGCTCGAGGCGTACGCCCCGGCGATCGCCGTCGCCTCGGTCGCTCCGATCGCGGTCTCGACCGCGGCCGGCGTCGCCCCGGTGCTGCCCAGCGCGGAGCTCACGACGGCCGACGGCGCGAAGCGCACCGTCGCCGTCACCTGGGACGCCGTCGCTCCCGCCTCCTACACCGCCGCCGGCACCTTCACGGTGCGGGGAGTCGCGCAGGACGACTCGCGGATGCCGGTGACCGCCACGGTCACCGTGCAGTCGTCGCTGAAGCTGACGGCCGCGGCGACCACCCGCTGCGTCGCCGGCAAGGTGGTGCTGACGGTCGTCGCGACCAACGGCGACACCGTTCCGATGGACGTCACCGTCACCTCGACGGCGGGCACGAAGTCCTTCGCCGGCGTCAAGGCGGGCTCGAACGCCTCCGCCGCCTTCACCGTCCGGGCCGCCCAGCTCGCGGCCGGCGAGGCGACGGTCACGGCGACCGCCTCCGTCGGTGGCAAGACCGTCACCTCGACGGTCAAGGCCCCCTACGCGGCCCGCACCTGTGGCTGACCCGCTACCGCGACGACGACGGCCCATCGTGCTCCGGCACGGTGGGCCGCCGTCGTCCGCGGCCTGCGAGATGCCACTTGTGCGCGCGACACGCCGTCAAAAGCGTGCACAAGTGGCATCTCGCGGGAGGGGTCAGTAGTGCGGGGGGACGTCCTGGCGGAGGCGGGCGTCGTTCGGGCCCGTGTCGGGGCGCGCGGGCGCGGCGTCCGGGTCGGGGATCACGGCGTCGTGGGGGGACGGGTCGGTGCCCGGCTTCGCGGGGAGGGTCGCCCGCCGGCCGCCGCGCGAGCGCCGGAGCGGTCGGTCGGCGCCGGCGGGCGCGGCGGCCCGGGAGTCCTCGGGCACGCTCAGTCGGCGGGCAGGGGCGTGATCGGCTGCGTCTCGTTCGACGCCGGGGCGGTGTCCTCGACGATCGGCGCGCCGGCGCCCACCGGCACCTCGATCGGACCGGTCGACGTCTCGTCCTGCGGGGCGCCGATCAGCCCGGCGACCCGCGCGGCCACGGCCTCGGGGTCGGCGAACAGCTCGAAGTTGTGCACGCGGAGGTAGTGCCAGCCGAGGCGGCGCAGCAGCTCCGGTCGCAGCCGCAGCGAGACCCGGAGGCTCTGCGTGCTGACGTCGCGGTCGGTCTCGACGACGACGGCGCGGGTGCCGTGCGCCGCGACCAGTGCGAGCTTGCCCTTGTGGCCGATGTTGACGCGCAGTCCGCGGCGCTCGAGGCGCGCGGCCAGGTCGACCAGCATCGGCTCCGAGTAGTCGTCGCGGTCGCTCGGCTGGACGCGGTCCTCCGCCTCCTGGAGCACCTGGGCGAGCGCGACCATGCCGTAGCGCATCCGCGACTCGTCGATGTCGCCCGGGCGGAAGCAGGAGACGATGTCCATCGACCGGCGGGCGCGGGTCATGCCGACGGCGAGCAGGCGCTCTCCGCCCGGCTCGGCCAGCGCGCCGAAGTTGGAGAGCAGGCGCCCGTGCGGGGTGCGGCCGTAGCCGATCGAGAAGATCACCCGGTCGCGGCTCTGCGCCACCGACTGCTCGAGCGTCACCACCGCGAACGGCTCGGGCCGGTCGCCGAGGATGAAGTCGTTGAGGTCGGCGCGCTTCGCGAACGCGGTGAGCACGGCCTGCTGCACCCGGACGGCGTGCCGCGGGCTCGCGGTGATCACCATCAGTGACTCGCGCGGACGGATGACCGCGTGCTCGAGCACCAGCTCGACCACCTTCGCGACCTCGGCGTCGACGGACTCGACCGCTCCGGAGTCGTTCTCCGGCATGCCGTGACCGCTGGCGATGTAGTGGAAGCGGAGCGAGTCGTGCCCGAGGAACGAGCCGGCCCACGGGAGCGAGTCGATCCGGCCGCCGTAGAAGCGGCGGTTCACCAGCTCGGCGAGATCCTCGCCGCCCGCGCGGTAGCTGCGGGTGAGGGTGACGGTGTTCAGCAGCTCGCCGAGGCGGGCCAGCGCCGACTGCGCGTGCAGGGCCTCGACGTCGGTGCGCGAGGCGGCGCTGCCGAACTCGACGGTCTCGTCGACGCGCAGCGAGAACGGCGTCGGCGTCTGCGTCACCGGGTCGCCGAACGCGACGACCTGCTTGGCGCGGCGGATCGCTCCGACGTTCTCGGCGAGGGTCGTGGCGCCGGCGTCGACGAGGAAGACCGCGTCGAAGGTGGTCTCCGTGCCGATGCGGTGGACCTCGTAGGGCGAGGCGAGCCAGGCCGGAGCGAGCACGCGGGAGAGGTGCGGCGCGGCCTTCTGCAGCTCCTGCGGCGTGGTCGACGCCTCGGAGCGCAGCAGCGCGCGCAGAGCGTCGCGCTCGAGCTGCCAGTCGACGAGCCCGATCTTCCAGGTCTCCGAGAGCTTCCAGGCCAGCAGCTCGGCGCTGGAGGCGGCGTGCGCCTCGTCCACGAGCTTGAAGTCCGCCTCGAGCCGGTCGAGCACGCTGGTGTTGCCACCGAGCAGGGCGCGCTCGTCGGTCAGCATGATCTCGAGCGCCGAGCGCCACCAGGCGAGGTCGAGCTCGATCGCGACCAGCTCGGCCGGCACGTGACGGCGCGAGAGATCGGTCAGCAGCGGGTCCAGGCCCCACTCGCGCAGCGTCGAGAGCAGCGTCGTGCGCTCCTGCAGGTTGGCGAGCACCTCGCTGTCCTCGGCGAGGCCGGAGACCATCGAGACGAGCTCGGCGAGCGGGAGGGACGCCAGCGGCGTGCTGCTCCCGCGACGGCCGAGCGGCTCGTCGAGCCGGCCGAGCTGGTCGGACACCTGCTGGAAGGCGACCTGCACGTCGGCGACGCCGACCGGCACCTCGGGGACCGTGCCCGCGACGGCGTAGCGCTGCCAGAGCGTGCGCTGCTGCTGCACGCGGCGCAGCGACGCGTTGAGGTCGGTGACGTGCGCGCCGGGCCGCATGTACTCGCGGGCGAGCTTCTTCAGGCGGCGGCGGTTGGTCGAGGACATCTCGGCGGCCTCGCGGCGCGGCGAGGTGGCGACGATGAGGTCCTGGATCGAGCGGTCGAAGACGGCCGGCTGGAACTTGTCGAGCGTCTCGCGGACGTCCTGCAGCAGGCGCAGGTAGATGCCGAGCTCGGCGACCGACTCGAACGGGCGCATGCGTGTCTGCGCGATGACGTCCTGGGCGCGGTCGAGCAGGCGCGGCAGGTCGCGCAGGTGCAGTCGCTTGGCCAGCTCGTGCGCGGCCTCCGCGTCGGCGGTCGAGTCGAACTGCGCGCCGTACCAGGGCGAGTCGCCCGGTCCGTAGCGGAACTCGCCGAGACGGGCCGACTCGATCAGCATCCGGGTCGCCTCGGGACGGCTGTGCGCGAGGGCGGTGACGGCGCGGCGGTCGAGGCGGGCGGCGGTGGACGGGGGCGTGCGCAGCTGCGAGAGGCGCGCCAGCTCCTCGAGGGCCTGCAGCGCGGAGACGCCGAAGCTGGGGTCGCGGCGCGAGAGGGCGCCGCGGTAGTCGAGCAGCACCTTGCGCAGGCGCAGCAGCGCGTCGTCGATCTCGCTGACGGAGGGGCGTGCGGCCTTCTCGTTGCGGCCGATCGACTGGATCAGGTCGCGGCGGAGCGTGCGCGGGCTGACGGCGATGCCGCCGAGGCCGGCGGACAGCAGCCGCTGGTGGATGCTGTCGAGGCTCGAGCGGCGGGCACCGACGACAAGGACGCGCTTGTGCTGCGCGGCGAGCGCGCCGATCGCGTTGACGATCGTCTGCGTGCCGCCGGTGCCGGGGAGGGTCTTCACGACGAGCGAGTTGCCGGCCGCGATGTTCGCGATGACCTGCTCCTGCTCGGCATCGGCGTCGAGGAGGAGGTTGTCGGTCGCCGGCGGACGCTCGTCCTGCGGGATGATCGACGCCACCTTCTGCGACTGCTGCAGCGCGCGCTTGGCGGCCGGGTTGCCGGCGACCGCGTCCAGGACGGGGTGCTCGAGCATCCGGGCGTCGCGGAGCATGTCGCCGGCGACGTCGGCGAAGCTCGAGACCACCAGGCGCGGGTGCACGGCGAACCAGGGCAGGTGCGAGGTGAGTCCGCGCAGCTGGTCGATGACCGGCTGCGGCTTGAAGACGCCGCTCTGCACCGCGAGCTCGACGAACTGCTCGGGGTCGATCGTGATGCCGAACTGCTGCTTGAGCGCGCGGGCGAGCTGCGGGTTGAAGTAGGGCTGGCCCTTGAGCTTGAGCTCGAAGTCGCGGCCGTAGCGGCGGATCGCGAGCGGGCGCAGGAGGACGGGGGCGGTGAACTCCGTCTCGCCGGCGCGCCACTGGGCGAGGCCGATCGCGAGGTGCACGCCCTCGATGCCGCGGACCGAGCGCAGCTCGATCCCCTTGTCGGTGATGGCGGCGGCGGCGTTCTTCGCGGTGCGCAGCGCCAGCTCGTCGCGGATGAGGGAGGAGAGCAGGGTCGTCTTGCCCGAGATGAACGGGGGCAGCCCGCCCGGGTGCGTGGTGGACAGCTCGATGCGGGTGCGCGGGGAGTCGACGAAGTGCAGGAGCGGCGAGGGGCCGCCGACCTTGGCGAGCTCCTCCCGCCAGGACTGCCAGACCGGGTCGGCCGCGTTGCCGCCCTGGTAGCCGGCCTCGCCGCTCGTCACCTGGACGGGCGTGGTGGCGTTGGAGGGGAGCTGGAGGGCGGACGCCTCGCGCGGGTCACCGGACTCGGGGGAGGTCGCCACCGGTCCGGCTCCTGGGAAATCGTCGACACGTTGCACACGGACACCCTAAGCCGGGGATCTGCGAAAGGCCGTAGCGACGCGGACCGGCCGGACGACCGAGGCGTCACCCGCGTCTGGGGGTCGTGCAGATCGGTCAGGCCGCGGCGCGGGCGAGCCCCTCGTCGCCGGGTCGCGCTCCGCGATCGGGCCAGACTCCGAGCGGGGGCACGCTCTCGACGCGGCGCTCGCCGTCCACGACGACGACGCGGCTCTCGACGCGGTCGTGCCCGCCGGCGACGGCCACGGCGATCATGACGGCCTCGGCGTGGTCGCGGGTCAGGTGGCCGAACGCCGCGCGCAGGTCGACCGGGCGGCCGGTGGCGAGCGACAGCGCGATCCGGGCGACCGCCTCCTCGGAGAGGTCGAGCAGGTGCGCGCCGCGCTCGAGGACCGCCAGGTCGACCGCCGATCCCGCTGCGCTCTCACGGACCCACGGCAGTCCCGGGCGGGCGCAGCCGGCGCGCAGGAGCAGCTCCTGCGCGAGGGCGACGGCGGGGGTCGCGGTGGACGGGACGGCGGGCGCGGCGGTCACGAGGCGGCTCCGGTCGGCGCGGACGGCCCGCGGCGGCTCGTGCGGCGGGCGGCGCGGACCGCCACCGACGTCACGGCCGTGAGGACGCAGATCAGCCCGACCAGCGCCGGCGCGAGCCAGCCGAGCACGCCCGCCCGCTCGACGGCGGGCCCGACGTACGACCACTGGGTGAGGCCGTGGACGAAGAGGGCGAAGAAGCCGAGGGTGATCCCGGTCAGCGCGGTGACGAGGTCGGCCGGGCGGAGGACCTCGTCGTCGTCGTCGGTGAACGCGGCGGGAGGCGCGGCGGCGGCCGGGTCGGTGGCCGGCAGCGCGAGGGTGCCGGTGGACGGAGTGGACATGGAACCGATGGAACCAGGCGACGGCCGTCTCCGGCGTCCTCCGCTGGCATGATGGCGCGCGCCGTTCGGTTCACGTCGCGCGGCGTCGCCCGAGCGAGGACTGGAAGCGCAGGAGGTAGCCGTCGGGATCGGTGACGAGGACCTGGCGGACGCCCGCCTCCTCCTCCCCCGCGCGGTACCAGCGGGTCTCGGCAGGGGTGAACAGGGGCACTCCTGCCGCGTCGAGGGCCGCCGCGACGGCGTCGGCGTCGTCGACGCGGATCTGGAGGTTCGCGCCGCGGCCGAGCGGGCGCTCCAGTGGCGCGGTGATCCAGTCGCGGGTGCTGCCGATCCGGTCGAGCATGACGTGGGCGCCGCCGCGGACGAGGTACGCGAAGCCCTCCTCCGGCCGCGCGTAGCGGACCGCGAAGCCGCAGGGGCCGCACCAGAAGGCGAGGCTGCGCTCGAGGTCCTCGACGAGGAGCTCGGGGACGAGGTCGGGCTCGACGGCGGAGTCTGGCTCGGCGGCGGGATCGGCGGCGGTCACGGCGCCATGCTGCCACGGACCCGCCGCGCATCGAGGGCCGGGCTAGGGTCGACGGCATGGGGGCCGGGAGCACGGATGTCGGGGACGACGGAGATCACGAGCGCGCCGCGCAGGCGACCGGTGAGCGACCGTCAGGGGAGCCGGAGCGCGCAGGATCCCGCACGACGTCCGACGGGCCCCCGCGCTTCCCGCTCAGCCTGGTGGTCGTCGTCCCGGTCGGGATGCTGGTGCTCGGCGGCCTCTTCGGGAGCGTCCTCGCCCTGAGCGTTCCGTGGCTGCCGATCGCACTGACGCGGGCGGGACTGCCCTACGCCGTCCTCGCGCTGATCGTCGCCGTCGTGCTCCGCCTCCGCGCCGTGCGCGCCGTGCGGGCGGACCGGTCGGAGCCGCTCGACCCGGTGATCGCCTCCGGCCGCAGCCTCTCCCAGCGGGCGACCCGGGCCACCGCCGCCACCCTGCTCGCGATCTGGCTGATCGTCGCCACGGCGTTCGCGCTGCAGACCGAGCCGGGGCTCTTCGTCCTCGCCGGCGGGCCGGTCATCATCGGGGCGCTGCTGTCGATCGTCGCGAACGTACCCCTGCTCTACTCCCCGCGGATCGCCCGCTCCGAGGTGGCCGTGGTGCTCGCGCACGCGGACGGCCGGCGGCGGATCCTCGCGAACTGGATCCTCGCGCCGCTCTCCTGGTTCGCCTACGCGATCCCGGTGCAGCTCCTCGGCCTCTGGAACGTCTAGCGCGCCTCGGCGGTCTCGGGCGCGGTCTTCGTGCGGCCCGGCAGCAGCAGCAGGCCCGAGACGCCGACGACGATCAGCAGGATCGCTGCGACGGTGACGAAGGCGGACAGCGCGAGCACCGGCATGATGACCGTGAGCAGGCCGGCGATCACCGAGGCGATGCCCGCGGCGATCGGCAGCCAGGCCGGCCCGGCGACGGTGCGGCCGCTGGTGATGCTCGAGACGCCGTCGAGGATCCAGCCCAGGCCGATCACGAGGCCGAGGATGCTCAGCGACTCGAACGGGTTCGACAGGCAGAGGATGCCGGCGACCAGGATCAGCGCGCCGAGCAGGCCCGCCAGCCAGCGCACCCGGTTCTGCAGCCGCGTGGCGGTGAAGGCCAGCAGGAGCCGGAAGACGCCGGCGGCGATCAGGTGGATGCCGAAGACGATCGCGACGGTGAGCAGGGTCGGTCCGGGGATCAGCACCGCGATCACGCCGAGGGCGATCGCGATCAGCGAGACGCCGATGATCCAGCTGCGCTCGACGGCGGTGCGGGAGAGAGCGGGAGACGGAGTCGCGGCGGCGTTCTCGGCAGTGTTCTCGGGCATGGCGTTCCTTCTCGTCGGGGGCTGACCCCTCGAACGCTAGGGCACATCCGCGGTGCGGACAGCGGGACACGGGGGCGGTCGCGCCGGGTCGGCGCGCCCGGTACTCTCCGGCTCCGGCCGCCCGGGTCAGTGCCGGCGGCGGGCCCCGGTGCCGCGGGCGGCGCGGTGCCGGCGGATGCTGCGGACGACGAGCAGCAGCACGACCACGCCGATCGCGCCGTAGATGATCGCGTCGAGCACGCCCGCGTACTGGTCGACGAGCTCGTACTGCGTGCCGAGCGCGGCGCCGAGGCCGATCAGCAGGCCGTTCCAGACGCCGGAGCCGAGGATCGTCAGCCCGGAGAACAGCAGCAGGTTCATCCGCTCGGCGCCCGCGGGCAGCGAGATCAGACTCCTTACCCCGGGGATGAGCCGGCCGAAGAGGACGGCCCAGGTGCCGTGCCGGCGGAACCAGCCGACGGCCTTCTCGAAGTCCTCGCGGTCGACCAGCGGCAGCTTGGAGAGCAGGCGGATCGAGCGCTCGGTGCCGATGCGGTAGCCGAGCCAGTAGAGGATCAGCCCGCCGAGGTAGGCGCCGAGGGTCGCGGTGATCACGACCAGCACCAGGTTCATCCGCCCCTGCTGAGCGAGGAAGCCCGCCAGCGGCAGCACCAGCTCGCTCGGGATCGGCGGGAAGACCGTCTCGATCAGCGTCAGCAGACCGACGCCGACCTCGCCGAGTGCCGCGATCACGCGGGCGGCGACGCCGACGAGACCGGAGAGCTCGTCGATGCTGTCGGTGGAGGAGGCCGCCGTCACGGAGGCAGGGGCGAGGGCGAGGGTCGCGATCGTCATGACTGAGAAGCTACTCAGTCCCGGGGGTCCGCACCTGGGAGATCGGGGTCGGCGCCGGACCCCGCGTCAGGGGCTGCCGGTGAGGACGACCTGCTCGGAGCCCTGCAGGCGCACCTCGACCGAGGCGATCTCGGCCAGCGGCAGACCGGTCGAGAGGCTCGGCTCCACCGTCGAGCCGGGTTTGCTCGTCCACGAGCCGATCGGCTCCGTGGAGCCGGCCGTGTCGGTGACGTACATCACGTAGCCGACGGACGCGGAGCCGTCGGAGGCGGTCCCGGCACCTGCGCTCTCCCAGCTGCAGTCCATGTCGATCCGGGTGCCCCACGCCTCCGGCACGAAGCGGACCGACGCCTCGACCGGGACGCCCGGAGCCGCGGCGAGCGCCACCGTGTTCTCGACCACCGTGGGCGGGGCGCCGACCACGAGCGGGAGGGCGATCGCGGCGGCCGCGGAGACCCCGGCGGCGGCGAGCACGAGGCCGGCGATGCGGAAGCGGGTGCGGCGGCGGAGCGCGTCGGTCGCCCGGGCGAGGTGCGCGAGCAGGGCGGGCGGGGCGGACTCCTCGACGCGCTGCTCCGTCTCGAGCAGCGCGAGCCCCTCCTCCTGCGGCAGGTGCGCGAGCAGGCCGGGGATCGCGACGAACTCGCCCAGCGCCTCGCGGCAGCCGGGGCAGCCCCGAAGGTGCTGCTCGTAGGCGCGGCGGTCGGCGGGCGAGAGCGCGCCGAGGAGGTACGCCGCGTCCCAGTCGCGGAAGGCGTCGTCGCGGAAGGCGTCGTCGCGGAAGGCGTCGTCGCTCTGCTGCTCGGTGCTCACGGTTCGGTCACGCCTTTCTCCTGGAGGGTGAGCTTCAGCGCCCGCATCCCGTAGTGCATCCGCGACTTCACCGTTCCGGGCGCGATGCCCAGCAGCTCGGCGATCTCGCCGACCGTGCGCCCGCCGTAGTAGGCGTGCACGATCACCGCGCGGTGGTCGTGGCTCAGGGTGCTCAGCGCCTCCGAGAGCAGCCAGGCGTCCAGCACCTGGTCGGTGCGGTCGCCGTGCGCGCGCTCGGGCACCTCGTCGGTGCCGAACTCGCGGTTGTGCCGGGCGCTGCGGCGGTCGTCGATGACGATGTTGCGGGCCACGGTGTAGAGCCAGGAGCGGGCCGCGGCCTCGCCCTGGGCCAGGATCTCCGGGTGCTTCCAGGCGCGCAGCAGCGCCTCCTGCACCACGTCCTCCGCCAGCTGGCGGTCGCCCGTGAGCCGGAGGACGAAGCGCCACAGCGCCGCCGAGTGCTCGTCGTGCAGGGCACGCAGCATCTCGGCCTGATCCTCGGACATCTCCACCTCTCCTCCTTCAACGTAGAGGGGCGGCGTCCGGTTCACTCCCGCCCTCGGTTCGCGTGGGGCCCCGCACTCTGGTACTCCGGAGCGGTGACCTTCCCCGATGCCGCCGACGCCGCCCGTGTCCGCACCTTCCTCCGCGACCAGCGCGCGCGCATCCTCGACGACGTCCGCCACCTCGTGATGATGGAGAGCCCGAGCGACTCGCTCGAGGCGCTCGACGAGCTGCACGCTTTCCTCGTGCACTGGGTCGGCGAGCGGCTCGGCCACGCGGGCGAGCTCGAGCACCTCCGCGAGCAGGACTGCCCGAGCGCGTCGAGCTGGACGTTCCCGGGCAGCGCCCCGGGGCGCGGACCGCGAGGGTCCCGCCCGTTCGTGGCGCTGGTGGGGCACTACGACACCGTCTGGCCGCTGGGCACCACCCGCGGCTGGCCGTTCGCGATCGACGGCGACCGCCTCAGCGGCCCGGGCAGCTACGACATGAAGGTCGGCCTCGTGCAGATGGTCTGGCTGGTGCTGGCGCTGCGGCACGCCCGACTCGCGCACCCGGCCGTGCGGCTGGTGATGAACGGCGACGAGGAGGTCGGCAGCCTCACCTCGCGCAGCTTCCTCGAGCATCAGAGCCGCGGGGCGGAGGCGGCGCTCGTCTTCGAGGGGGCGATCGGCACCGCGGTGAAGACCGCGCGCAAGGGCATCGGCAACTTCGTGGTGGACATCGTCGGAGTCGAGGCGCACGCGGGCGTCGAGCCGGAGAAGGGGGCGAGCGCGATCCACGAGCTCGGCGCGCTGATCCCGCGCGTGCTCGGCATCGCCCGGCCCGAGGCGGGGACGACCGTCAACATCGGCGTGGTCAAGGGCGGCAGCCGGGTGAACGTCACGACCGCGAAGGTGCGGCTCGAGCTCGAGGTGCGGATCCGCGGCGCGGCCGAGGCGGCGCGCGTGGAGGCCGAGATGAACGCGCTCGAGGCGTCGGACCCGCGGATCCGGATCGAGGTCCGCGGCTCGTGGCAGCGGCCCGTCTTCGAGCGGACGGCCGCCGTCGGCGCGCTCTACCGCCGGGCGGAGCGGGTCGCGAAGACGATGGACCTGCCGCTGACCGAGACGGCGGTGGGCGGCGCCAGCGACGGCAATCTGATCGCCGCGCTCGGGATCCCCGTCCTCGACGGGCTCGGCGCCCCTGGCGAGGGCGCGCACGCTCGCGGAGAATCGGTGAGCATCGAGGGGATGCTCGAGCGGACCGCGCTCGCGGCACTGCTGGTGGCGAGCTTCGCCGCGGAGGGAGACTGAGATGGTCCTGTACGAGTCGCGTCCGGTGGGCGTCGTGATCGACGCGCCGGCGGACGAGGTGTACTCCTTCGTCGTCGATCCCTCGAACCTGTCGCTCTGGGCGGCGGGGCTCGCGCAGGCGTCCGTCGAGGAGGTGGACGGCCACTGGTTCGCCGACTCGCCGATGGGCCGGGTCGAGATCGTCTTCGCGCCGCGCAACCCCTACGGCGTGGCCGATCACCGGGTGATCACCGAGGGCGGCCGGGTCTTCGACAACCCGCTCCGGATCCTCGCCAACGGCGACGGCGCGGAGGTCGCCTTCACCGTCCGCCGGTACGACGGGATGACGCTCGAGCAGTGGGACGAGGACTGCGACCGGGTCGCGGCGGACCTCGAGACGCTGCGGGGGCTGCTGGAGCGCGCGGAGGACTGAGCGGGCGGGACCGCGGGTCTCCTCCCCAGGAGCGGACCTCGCGGAGCCGTCCACCGGTCTTCGGGCCCGCCGCGATCGGGCGCCGATCCTGCACTACATTCGACAGGATCCGGCGTTCGCCCGGGCCTTCCGCGCGAGAACGAGGGACGTCATGACCTCTCCCGAACCCACCACCCGGCCCGCCGGCGGCATCGAGCTCAACGGTCTCGACACGATCCAGGAGTCGGAGCGGCACGGTCGCCCCCGCGACCTGTTCTGGCCGTGGTTCGCGGCCAACGTCTCGGTGCTGGGGCTGAGCTACGGCTCGTTCCTGCTCGGCTTCGGCCTGTCCTTCTGGCAGGCGACCGCGGTCGCCGTGATCGGGATCGTCGTCTCCTTCCTCTTCTGCGGCTTCGTCGCGGTCGCCGGCAAGCGCGGGTCGGCCCCGACGATGGTGCTCAGCCGCGCCTCCTTCGGCGTCGACGGCAACCGCCTGATCGCGGTGATCTCCTGGCTGCTCACGGTGGGCTGGGAGACGGTGCTCGCCTCGCTCGCCGTGCTGGCGACGGCGACCGTCTTCGAGGAGTTCGGCTGGGACGGCGGCGTGCTGACCAAGGTCGTCGCGCTGATCGTCGTCGCGGCGCTGATCGTCATCGCCGGGATCGCCGGCTTCCGGCTGATCATGCGGCTCCAGCTCGCGATCACGATCGCGACCGCCGTGCTGACCGTGGTCTACGTCGTGCTCGTGCTCGACCGCATCGACCTCGCCGCCGTCGGCAGCCTGCCCTCGGGATCGGCGGGGGCCGTGATCGGCGGACTCGTCTTCATGATGACCGGCTTCGGGCTGGGCTGGGTGAACGCGGCGGCCGACTACTCCCGCTATCTCCCGCGCACCGCCGGCACCGCCGGGGTCATCGGCTGGACCACGATCGGCGGCGCCGTCGCGCCCGTCGTGCTCGTGGTGGTCGGGCTGCTGCTCGCCGCCTCCTCGACGGAGCTGTCCGACGCCATCGCGGCCGACCCGATCGGCGCGCTCGCGAGCATCCTGCCGACCTGGTTCCTGCTCCCCTTCATCGTGGTGGCCCTGCTGGGGCTCATCGGCGGCGCGGTGATGGACATCTACTCCTCGGGTCTCGCGCTGCTCAGCACCGGCCTCAAGGTGTCCCGGCCGGTGGCCGCCGGCATCGACGGCGTGCTGATGGTCCTCGGAGCGATCTACGTCGTCTTCGTCGCGGGCGACTTCCTCGGCCCGTTCCAGGGCTTCCTGATCACGCTCGGCGTGCCGATCGCGGGCTGGCTCGGCGTCTTCCTGGCCGACCTGATCCTCCGCCGCCGCGACTACGACCAGGAGGCGCTCTACAGCTCGCGAGGCCGCTACGGCAGCGTCTCGATCGCGCCGGTGCTGCTCGTGGTCGTCGGCGCCGTGATCGGCTGGGGCCTCGTCGTCAACTACTCCCCCGGCTTCGAGTGGGAGGGCTACCTGCTCGGCCCGATCGGCGGGCGCGACGGCGAATGGGCCGGCGCGAACCTCGGCGTGCTGGTCGCCCTCGTGATCGGCTTCGCCGGCACGCTCGTCCTCTCGCGCTCCGCGGTGCGGCGGCAGGAGGCCGACGCGTGAGCCTGCTCGTCGCGATCGACCTGCAGCACGTCTTCGCCGACGCGGCCTCGCCGTGGGCGTCGAAGGAGTTCGACCGGGCGGCGGAGGGGACGGCCCGGCTGCTCCCGCGCTTCGGCGAGCGGGTGGTCACCACCCGCTTCGTCGCCCCGGCCGAGCCCCGCGGCGCCTGGGTGCCCTACTACCGGGACTGGCCGTTCGCGCTCGTCCCGGACGAGGATCCGCTCTACGCGCTCGTCCCCGGCTTCGAGGGGCACCGCACGATCACCGCCCCGACGTTCGGCAAGTGGGGCGCCGAGCTCGAGGCGCTGCTCGACGACTCCCGCTCGATGGTGCTGACCGGGGTCTCGACCGACTGCTGCGTGCTGGCGACGGCGCTCGCCGCGGCCGACGCCGGCGTGCAGGTGCGGGTCGTGACCGACGCCTGCGCGGGCGCGTCCAAGGCCGACCACGCCCGCGCGCTCGACGCGATGGCGCTGTTCGGGCCGCTGATCACCCTGACGACCGTCGACGACGAGCTGGCCGACGTCCGTGCCGGAGTGTGAGCGCGCGGAAGGTCTCGCGACGACGGCCTGCGGACCGGCATGATGGCGGGATGTCCTCCACCGACGTCCGCGACAGCGCGGCGCCCCGCATCCTCGTCATCGGCGAAGCCCTGATCGACATCGTCGAGCGCGACGGCGAGAGCACCGAGCACGTCGGCGGCTCGCCCGCGAACGTCGCGCTCACCCTCGCCCGCCTCGGCCGCGAGGCGACCCTCGTCACCGACATCGCCGACGACGCGCGCGGCCGCCGCATCGCCGAGCACCTGGGTGCCTCCGGCGTCACCGTGCTGCACGGCGACGCCGAGCGCACCTCGACCGCCCGGGCCCGCCTGCAGGAGGACGGCTCCGCCGAGTACGACTTCGATCTCTCCTGGAACCCGCCGGCCGCCGATCCCTCGAGCGCGACCCACGTGCACACCGGCTCGATCGCGGTCTACCTCGAGCCGGGAGGCTCCGCGATCGTCGAGCTGCTCGAGGCACTGCCGGCCGGCGTCACCGCGAGCGTCGACGCGAACATCCGCCCCGCCCTCGTCGGCGAGCACAACGACGCACTGACCCGCTTCGAGCGCGTCGCCGCGGCCTGCGAGATCGTCAAGCTCAGCGACGAGGACGCGGAGTGGCTCTACCCGACGATGCAGCTCGACGAGGTGCTGACCCGCCTCCTCGAGCTGGGCGCGCAGGTCGCCGTCGTGACCCGCGGCGGCGAGGGCCTGCTGCTCGCCTCCGCCGTCGCCCGGGCCACCGTCCCGGCCGCCCGCATCGTCGTCGCCGACACCATCGGCGCGGGCGACTCGGCGATGGGCGCGATCCTCGACGAGGCGTTCCGCCAGGGTCTCGGCGCCCCGAACGGCCTGCTCCTCGACGAGCCCTCCCTGCGCGCGATCGGACACTGGGCCGCCCGCGTCGCCGGTATCACCACCTCCCGCTCCGGCGCGAACCCCCCGACCCGCGCGGAGCTGTAGGGGGCGCGCGGGTCGCGCCTGCTGGGCGCTGGGATCTCGATACGCCCGCTCCGCGGGCTACTCGATCAGCACGCGGGGCCCTCTGCGAGGGCTACTCGATCGGCATGCGGGGCCCGCTCCGCGGGCTACTCGATCAGCACCCGACGCGAGGTGTCACGGCAGGCGCCAGGTGACACGGCGACCCGCGCGACCTGTAACCCTCGTCGCCGTGACCACGATTGTTCCGGCCGACTACGGCGCGACCCTGGACGAGCTCAAGCGGCACGTGCACGACGCCCGATTCCGCGCCCAGCGCAAGGCGAACACGGAGCTGCTTCGACTGTGGTGGCGGATCGGCTCGACGATCCTCGACCGTCAGCAGCGCGAGCCCTGGGGCAGTGGCGTTCTGGAGCGCCTCGCGGACGACCTGCGAGCCGAATTCCCCTCGATGAAAGGGTTCTCCCGCGCGAACCTGTTCTCCATGCGCCGCTTCGCGGCGGCCTGGCCGGACGAGGAGTCGATTGTCCAACGACCCGTTGGACAATTGCCCTGGGGCCACGTCATCGAGCTGCTCGACAAGCTCGACGATCAGGGGCTCCGGGACTGGTACGCCGCCCAGGACGTCTCGCGCGGCTGGAGCCGGCCGATCCTGGTCCACCAGATCAGGACTCGCCTGCATGAGCGCGAGGCCGCCGCCGCCAGCAACTACGCCGCCGTCCTCGCAGCGACCGATTCCGAACTGGCACAGCAGATCACCCGAGATCCGTACGCTCTCGACTTCCTCGCCATCGACGGAGACAGCCGGGAGCGCGACCTCGAGGATCGCCTGGTCGGCCGGATCACGGACACCCTCCGCGAGCTCGGTCCCGGGTTCGCTTTCGTCGCCCGCCAGATGCACTTCGAGGTCGACGGTGACGACTTCTTCATCGATCTGGTCTTCTTCCACGTCGAACAGCTGCGATACATCGTCGTCGAGCTGAAGACGACCAAGTTCGAGCCGAGGGACGCCGGGCAGCTCGGCTTCTACGTCGCCCTGGTGGACGACAAGCTGCGGATCTCCGGAAAGCACGAGCCGACCATCGGCATCCTCGTCGTCACCGACAAGAACGATGCGGTCGTCCGCTACTCCCTGGCCTCGACGACGCAGCCCGTCGCCGTCAGCCGCTACGAGCTCGCGGAGGACGCACGGGCAGCGCTCCCCGACGAAGCGTCTCTTCTCGACGTGTTCTCCCGCGAGCGGCGACTCAGCCCCGATGGCGGGACAGCGCCGTCGGCCGAGGAGGGAGCGGACAGCTGAGACGCGAGGCTCTTCCCGCTGCGCGGACTGGGCGATCAGCAGGAGGGCGGCCGTTGCAGCGGGGTCGCCGGCGGGTCGATACTGGGCCCTCCTCGACAGGAAGGCGCCGTCATGTCCACGAGTCTCAGCCCCTACATCGGCTTCCGCGACAACGCTCGCGAGGCGATGGAGTTCTACCACTCGGTCTTCGGCGGGGAGCTGCAGTCCAGCACCTTCGCGGACTTCCACGCGAGCGAGGATCCGGCCGAGCAGGACCTGATCATGCACTCGCAGCTGGTCACGCCGAACGGGCTGATCCTGATGGCGTCCGACACTCCGGGCTCGATGACGTTCGAGGAGGGCGCGCGCATCACCGTCGCGCTCTTCGGCGACGACGACGCCGAGCTCGGCGGCTACTGGGAGGGTCTCGCCGCCGGCGGCTCGGTCCAGGAGCCGCTGACCACGTCGCCCTGGGGCGACCGCTTCGGGATGCTGACGGACCGGTTCGGCGTGCACTGGATGGTCAACATCTCTGCCGCGTCCGCCTGAGCGTCCCGATCGCCGCCCGCGCGGGCGCAGAATGGAGGGACCGCCCGGTGTCCGGAGCGGTCCCCTCCCTCTGACGAAGGCGGCACTATGACGATCACGCTCGGGTACAAGGCATCGGCGGAGCAGTTCGGGGCGCGCGAGCTCGTGGAGCTGGCCGTCGGCGCCGAGCGGCACGGCTTCGAGAGCGCGGTGGTCTCCGACCACTTCCAGCCCTGGCGCCACACCGGCGGCCACGCGCCGTTCTCGCTCGCCTGGCTCGCCGCGGCCGGCGAGCGCACCTCGACCATCCGGCTCGGCACCTCGGTGATGACGCCGCACTACCGCTACAACCCCGCCGTCATCGCGCAGGCGTTCGGCACGCTCGGCGTGCTCTACCCGGACCGCATCATGCTCGGCGTGGGCACCGGCGAGGCGCTGAACGAGGTCGCCACCGGCTACCAGGGCGCGGGCGAGCAGAGCTGGCCCGACTTCAAGGAGCGCTTCGCCCGGCTGCGCGAGGCCGTGCGCCTCATGCGCGCCCTCTGGGCCGGGGACCGCGTCTCCTTCGACGGCGAGTACTACTCCACCCACGAGGCGTCCATCTACGACAAGCCGGAGAACGGCGTCCCGGTCTACATCGCCGCGGGCGGACCCGTCGTCGCCAAGTACGCCGGCCGCGCGGGCGACGGCTTCATCTGCACCTCCGGCAAGGGCATGGAGCTCTACACCGAGAAGCTTCTCCCCGCGGTCGAGGAGGGCATCGCGGCGGGCGGGCGCGACTCCGCCGCGCTCGACCGGATGATCGAGATCAAGCTCTCCTACGACCCCGACCCGGCGCTCGCGCTCGAGAACACGCGCTTCTGGGCGCCGCTCTCGCTCACCCCCGAGCAGAAGCACTCGCTGACCGACCCGGTCGACATGGAGCGCGCCGCCGACGAGCTGCCGATCGAGCAGGTCGCCAAGCGCTGGATCGTCGGCTCGGACCCGGACGAGACGGTCGCCCAGATCAAGCCCTACGTCGACGCGGGCTTCAACCACCTCGTGTTCCACGCGCCGGGCGACGACCAGCAGCGCTTCTTCGACGCGTTCGAGCGCGACCTCGCGCCGCGCCTGCGCGCCCTCTGATTCCGTCGCGACCGGCCGGCGCCGTGCCGCCGGCCGTCCGACCCTCCCGCGCCCCGACCCGTCGGCGCCCGCCGACCGACCCCTCCGGAAGAGCCGCCTCCGCATGACCGTGCCCACCCTCCTCGCCCGCCTCGCCGAGGGCGAGCCGATCACGCGCGAGAGCGCCGAGGTGCTCCTCGAGGCGCGCGGGGACGACCTCGACGCGGTGCTGCTGGCCGCCGGGCGGCTGCGCGACGAGGGGCTCGCCCGCCGCGGCCGGCCGGGAGTGATCACCTACTCCCGCAAGGTCTTCGTGCCGCTGACCAAGCTCTGCCGCGACCGCTGCCACTACTGCGTGTTCGTCGAGACGCCCGGCGGCCTGGCGCTGAAGCGCGAGTCGACCTTCATGGAGCCGGAGGAGATCCTCGAGGTCGCCCGCGCCGGCGCCGCGCTCGGCTGCAAGGAGGCGCTGTTCACCCTCGGCGACCGCCCGGAGGACCGCTGGCCCGTCGCCCGCGCGTGGCTCGCCGAGCACGGCTACGCCTCGACGCTCGAGTACGTGCGCGCCATGGCGGTGCTGGTGATGACCGAGACCGGCATGGTCACGCACCTCAACCCCGGAGTAATGTCCTGGGCCGAGCTGCAGCGCCTGCGCCCGGTCGCGCCCTCGATGGGGATGATGCTCGAGACGACCGCCGAGCGGCTCTGGTCCGAGAAGGGCGGCGTGCACTACGGCTCACCCGACAAGGACCCGGCGCTCCGGCTGCGCGTGCTCGACGACGCCGGGCGCAGCCGGATCCCGTTCACCACGGGCGTCTTGCTGGGTATCGGCGAGAACACGGCGGAGCGGGCCGACGCGCTGTTCGCGATCCGCGACTCGCATGCGCTCTGGGGCCACGTGCAGGAGTGCATCGTGCAGAACTTCCGCGCCAAGCCGCGGACCGCGATGCAGAACGAGGTCGACCTCGAGCTGCAGGAGTACGTCGCGAACGTCGCCGTCGCGCGCCTCGTCCTCGGCGCGGACATGACGATCCAGGTGCCGCCGAACCTCACCGACGAGCAGGAGCTCGGGCTCCTCCTCCGCGCCGGGATCGACGACTGGGGCGGGGTCAGTCCGCTGACCGCGGACCACGTCAATCCGGAGCGGCCCTGGCCGAACATCGACGACCTCGCGCGGCTGACCGCCGACTCCGGCTACCAGCTGCACGAGCGCCTCACCGCGCATCCGCGGTACCTCAGCGACGCGGAGACCTGGATCGACCCGCGGGTCGCGCCGTACGTCCTCGCGCTCGCCGACCGGGAGTCGTGGCTGGCCGACGAGGCCGTGCCGATCGTCCCCCGCGCGTACGAGGAGGAGCTGCCGCCCGCACCGCGTCCGGCCGCGCCGACCCTCGCCGCCGTGCTCGAGCGCGCGAGCGCCGACCCGGCCGGTCTCGACGACGCCGACTATCTGGCCCTGCTCGCCGCCGACGGCGACGACCTCGACGCGCTGGCCGCCCTGGCCGACGACGTCCGGCGCTCGGCCGTGGGCGACACCGTCACCGTGGTCGCCAACCGCAACATCGACACCGCGCTCTGGGGCGCCGGCGGGCTCACCGTCGAGACCCTGGAGCAGCTCGCCGACGAGGCCGTCGCGCTCGGCGCCACCGAGCTGTGCCTCCAGGGTCCGCTCGCGACCCCGGGCGAGGACCACCTGCTGATCGTGCGCACCCTGCACGCACGGCACCCCTCGCTGCACCTGCACGCGTTCCGGCCGGGCGAGATCCTCGACGCCGCGACGAGCACCGGGCGGACCCCCGCCGAGATGCTGGCCGCGCTGCGCGAGGCGGGCGTCGACTCCGTGCCGGGGACCGCGGCGCGGATCCTCGACGACGACGTGCGCGCGATCCTGAGCGAGGGCGCGGACCCGAGCGTCGCCGAGTGGCGCGAGTCGGTGACGACCGCGCACCGCGGCGGGCTGCGCTCGACCGCGACGATGGTCTACGGGCACGTCGAGACGCCGCAGCAGCAGATCGACCACCTCCGTGCGCTGGCCGCGATCCAGGACGAGACGGGCGGCTTCACCGAGTTCATCGCGATGCCGTTCGTGCCCGCCGAGGCGTCGGCGGCGGTCGTCGTGCAGACCCGCGGCGGACCGACCCGGCGCGAGACCCGCGCGGTGCACGCCGTGGCGCGGCTGCTGCTGCACGGGCGGATCGACCACGTGCAGACGGCCTGGACGAAGCTCGGGCTCCAGCTGTCGCAGGAGCTGCTGCGCGGCGGCGCGGACGACCTCGGCGGCCTGCTGCTCGACGGCGCGATGAGCCCGGAAGCGGGCGCCGAGGCGCACCGCTCCCTCGACATCGCGACCGTCGCGCGCCTCACCGGCGAGATCGGCCGGCCCTGGCGCCAGCGCACCACCGACTACGGACACGTCGCTCCCGAGCGCGCGATGGTGGTGCCGACACCCGGCAGCACGGCGACGCGCCGGCTGCGCCTCCCGGTGCGCGAGGCCGGCCGCGTCTCGTGACGCGGTCGTCGGCGTACCTCGAGCGGCAGGCGGCGCTGATCCGGGAGTCGACTCTCACGGTGGGTGACGACACGGTCCGCCTCCACTCCGGTGGTGAGCCGGCGACGGACGTCGTCCTGCTCGTGACCGGGCCGGGGCGCGGTGCCCGGGCCGACGGGGCGCTGCTGCTGCCCATGCTCGC
This sequence comes from Rathayibacter sp. PhB151, assembly GCF_004366415.1. Classification (NCBI taxonomy): domain Bacteria; kingdom Bacillati; phylum Actinomycetota; class Actinomycetes; order Micrococcales; family Microbacteriaceae; genus Rathayibacter; species Rathayibacter sp. PhB151. The sequence goes on from NZ_SOEN01000006.1 coordinate 126,254, forward strand.
TCGCCGGCACCGGGTGGCGGCGGTCGAGCTCGCCGACCTGCGGGATCCTCTGCGCGACGCGCCTCGCGCCGTCACCGCCGCGCTCGACCGGCTCGGCGCCGAGCGGGCGGTGGTCGTCGGCGTCTCCCTCGGCGCCTGGGCCGCGATCACCGCCGCCGAAGCCGACCCGCGCGTGGTCGCCCTGGTGCTGGCCGCCGGCTGGCTGCGGCCCACCGAGCGCCTCCTCGCGGTCGCCCGGCTGTGGGAGTCGCTGGCCGGCCTCCCCGACGCCCGCGCCGACCTGGCGCGCGTGATCGGCGTCCGCACGCTCGCCGACCTCGGACCCGGGCGCGCGACTCCCCTGGCCGCCGACGCCGCGACCGCCGCGCTCCTCGCCGCGACCGCCCGCGCCGACGCGACCGAGGCCGCGGCCCGCCTGCGCGTCCCCGCGCTGGTCGTCGGCTGCGCCGCGGACGCCGTCGTCGGCGTCGAGGGGGCGGAGGCGCTGCTCGGGGCGATCGACGACGCCCGCTACGCCGTGATCGACGCCGGCCACTGCGTGCTGGCCGAGCGGCCGGCCGAACTGCTGGCGCTCGTCGAGCGCTTCGTCGCCGACCCGCACCGGGACCCGGCCGGGTCGACACTCCCCCGGACGATCGTCTGATGGCGACCTCGGTCGACGTCGTCGTGGTCGGCGCGGGCTTCGCGGGCATCGGAGCGGCGGCGCGCCTCGCCCGCCGCGGCGGCGTCTCCTTCGCGGTGCTCGAGCGGGCCGAGCGCGTCGGCGGCACCTGGCGTGACAACCGCTATCCGAACGTCTCCTGCGACATCCCCTCGCACCTGTACTCGTACTCGTTCGCGCCCGAGGCGGACTGGTCGGCGTTCTACGCGCCGGGTGCCGAGATCCAGGCCTACCTCGAGCGGGTCGTCGAGCGCGAGCGGCTCGCGCCGCAGCTGCACCTCGGCACCGACGTCCTTGAGATGACCTTCGACGAGGACGCCGAGCGCTGGCGGGTGCGCACCTCGCGGGGCGACTTCGACGCGGCCGTGCTCGTGGTCTGCGCCGGGCGGCTGTCGGAACCGCGCCTGCCCGACGTCCCGGGGCTGGACGGCTTCGCGGGGCCGGCCTTCCACTCCGCCCGCTGGCGCGACGACGTCATCCTGGACGGGGCTCGCGTCGGGATCGTCGGCTCCGGCGCCTCCGCCGTGCAGATCGTGCCGCACCTCGCGGAGCGCGCGGCCGAGGTCGTGCTGTTCCAGCGCTCGGCGCCGTACGTCGTGCCGCGTCGGAATCGCGCGTACCCGCCGGAGGAGCGCCGCACGCTCGCGCGCGTGCCGGGCGCCGTCGAGCGCCTGCGCTCCGAGCTGTTCTGGCGCGCGGAGCTCGGCTTCGCCGGCCGCGTCGGCGTGCCCGACGCCATCGACCGGCTGCGGGCGGAGGCGCTCGGCCATCTCGCCGCGCAGGTCGCCGACCCGGAGCTGCGCGCGGTCCTCACGCCGGACTACGAGATCGGCTGCAAGCGGGTGCTGCTCTCGGACGACTACTACCCCGCGCTCGCGCAGCCGCACGTGCGCGTGGTGCCCTCGCCCCTGCGCCGGATCGAGGGCTCGGCGGCGATCGGCGACGACGGTGCCGCCCACGAGGTCGATGCGCTGGTCTTCGCGACCGGCTTCCACGCGACTCGCCCGCCGTTCGCCCGCCGGATCCGCGGCCGCGGCGGCGAGCTGCTGGCCGACCGCTGGGGCGACGGGATGTCGGCGTACGAGTCGACCGCCGTGCACGGCTTCCCGAACCTCTTCGTGATCAACGGCCCGAACGCGAGCCTCGGCCACAACTCCGCGGTGCACATGATCGAGTCGCAGATCGACTACGTCCTCGCCGCACTGGAGCACCGCACCGTCGCGGGTGTCGACCTCCTGGAGGTCACCGCCGAGGCCGAAGCCGCCGCGCTCGCCCGCCTCGACGCGCTCAGCGCCGACACCGTCTGGACGAACGGCGGCTGCGAGAGCTGGTACGTCGACTCCGCCTCCCGCCGCCTCACCCTGCTCTGGCCCGACTTCGCCTTCGCCTTCCGCGAGGAGCTCGGCCGCTTCGACCCGTCGGCCTACGCGCACTGACCACGCTGACACGCGGTGGATGCGGTGCGGACATCATGCTGATCGGGTAGCCCGCGCAGCGGGCGTATCGAGCGGAGGGGGCGCCTCCGGCGCCATCGCAGGACGGGGACGAGACCGACGTGCATGCGGTGGTGGGTCTCGATACGCCCCTACGGGGCTACTCGACCAGCATGTCTGCGGGTGTCTCTTCCAAGTAGATCCACCAGCACCAGAAGCCGAGCCTGCAGACCTGCCCTGATGAGAGCGCGGTCCGGCCTCACGAGGTGTTCTCTCTTATCCGCAATGCCCAGATCGCGAAACGCGACTGCAGCGCGCTCAGAGCGTCCGGGCTCACTCCGTACTCGCGGACCCGGTCGGGAGTGAGTCTCTCTGCGCGGTCGAGCTGCTGGGCGAACATCAGTGGCTCGAAGCCGGGATCGCGTTCGCGCGCGGCGCTCAGAAGCTGTTCATCAGTCGATCTGCCGGAGGAGCGGATCGCGTCGACGTCCAGGAAGTCGCGGGCCTCCGCGCGGCTGTAGAGCGCACTCACCTTGTTCCCGACGGCGTCGTCGACGCTGAGGACCGGCCCGATCTGCAGCAGCACGGGGTCGTCCTCACGCCAATCCATCCCCAGGTCGACATCGATCCGCTCGCCGCTCGGGGTCTCGACGTGCAGCCTGGCGAACTGCGCGGACCGGCGGCTCTCCGCGACGATGAAGCTCGCTGCCCGAAGCCCGTCGAGCACTCGATCGACGGCCTGTCCGAAGGCGCGCGTGTCGGTGTTGGACGTGAAGAGGTCGATGTCCTCCGTCGGGCGGTCTGTGATGCCGTGCTCCCGGATAGCACCCGACCCGGCGAGCGCGAAGGAGGCGCCGTCGAGCATCGTGAGGAGCAGCCGGGTGACCAGACGCTGAAGCTCCCGATTCGCCTTCTCCACCTCAAGCACCCGCCAGTTCGGGGAATCGCGTCTCCCAAAGCAGGCGCACTCGGTCGGGCAGGTCCAGCTCCTTCCACAGCGACGCCAGAAGCCCCCGGTCGAGAAGAGCCTCCTGATCCTCGGAGGTGCCCTCGGTGAGCAGAGCCTGGTATGCCTTCGCAACTCCTCCGGGCGTGCGCAGATCGACGGTCACCTCCGGTCCCCAGTGCACGTGGTGAGGGAGCTCGATCACTCCGGCTGATGGCCCGACCAGATCATCGAGCGCCAGCGGCAGCTCGTACGGCTTCACGTCGCGGTAGAAGACCCGCTCCTGAGCGGGGGCCTCCTTCGCGAGCGCCCGGGCCACCGAGGACTTGCCGACGCCGAGGGCTTCGGCGATCTGCACCACGCTGCTCCCCGACGCCCTCATCCGCCTGGCTTCGCGGAGCCGCGGCGGCGTCATGACCGAGGGACGCCCGCCGACTCGGCCCGCTGCCCTGGCTCGATCGAGGCCGCGGCGCGTCTCCTCGCTCCTCGTGCTCGTGCCGACCCGAGCAAGCGCCCGGACCATCGCGAAGGACGCGCGGCCCCCCGGCGCCGCTGTGTCGATCACCGGCTCGGAGAGCGTTCTGAGCTCGGCACCGCGCACCTCCAGGTCCTGGACGATCTCGAGGACGAGTCGCTCCGTGCCGCCGAGGCAGTCGAGCCCGCGGACGAGAAGGGTGTCGCCCGCGCGGAGGCTCTCGACGCAGATCAGCCACTGCAGTCGCTCGGCGAGGCCGCTCCTGGCTGAGCGGTCGATGAAGACCTGCTCGGCGCCTGCCGCCTGCAATTCCGAGACCTGCTTCGAACCGTCGTCGTCGGATCGCACGGTCCTCGCATAGCCGATGATGCTGGTCATCGCCGTCTCCTCCTGCTCTGTCCCGAGGGTATCCCGAAAACGATCGATCGACGTTCCGGGACGCGCAACGCCCCCTCAGTGACGGACCATCGAGGGTGCGCCCGCCGCGCTCTCCGACGCGCGATCATGGAGCCACCCGATCCCCGCTCGACAGGACCCCCGCCATGCCGTCCGACGCCGCTCCGCCGCCCCCGCCCGCGCTCGACCACGAGGTCGCGGCCGCCCTGCTGCGGGAGCGCTACGGGCTGCACGGCGCACTGCGGGAGCTGGGCAGCAATCAGGACCGCAACGTCCTCGTCGACACCGGCGACGAGCGGCTGCTGCTCAAGATCGCGAATCCCGCGACGCCGAGAGGGCGGATCGAGGCGCAGACGGCGGCCGTCGCGCGGCTGGCGGACCGGCTCGGGGGCGTCCGGCTCCCGCGCGTGCGCCCCGACCGCGAGGGCCGCACCCTCAACGAGATCGACCTCGGCGGCACGACCGCCGCGGCCCGGGTCCTCGATTTCGTCCCCGGCCGGACCCTCTCCGGCTCCGGCTACCTCTCCCCCGCCGTCGTCCGGGCGATGGGCGACCTCGCCGCCCGGGTCGACGTCGCGCTCGCCGAGCAGCCGCTCCACGGCCTCGAGGAGACCGACCAGTGGGACCTGCGGCGGGCGGGCGAGGTCGTCGACGCGCTGATCGGCCGGGTGCCGCGGCGCTCCGCGCGGGCGATCCGGGCAGCCGTCGACGCGGCGCTGGCGGTCGTCGATCCGCTCGCCGCCGCGCTCCCGGTGCAGCTCGTGCACGGCGACCTCACCGACGACAACGTCGTGGTCGACGCGGGCGTCCTCCCCGACGGCGTCATCGACTTCGGCGACCTCGGCGCGGGCTGGGCGGTCGGCGAGCTCGCGATCACGCTGTCCTCGCTCCTGCACCACGCGGACGCCGACGCGGCCACCGTGCTCCGCGCCGCCACCGCGTACGACGCCGTGCGCCCGCTCGCCGGCGCCGAGGTCGAGGCGCTGTGGCCGCTCGTCGTGCTCCGGGCGGCGGTCCTCGTCGTCAGCGCCCACGACGTCCTGGCCGGCGACCCCGGCAACGACTACGCCCGCGAGAACCTCGAGCACGAGCGGCTGATCCTCGACCGGGCGACCGCCGCGCCGCTGCCGGTGCTGCAGGCGCTGGTCCGGCGGGCCCTTCGCCGGCCGAGCGCACCGGCCGCACTCTCCCCCGCGGTCCCCGTTCTCGACGCCGTCGACGCCGTCGTCGTCGACCTCTCGCCCGAGAGCCCGGCGCTCGACGCCGGCCGCTGGCTGGACGACGACGCCGAGCCCGCCCTCGCCCGCGCCGCGCTCGCCGGCGGCGCCGGGGCCGCGGTGCTGCGCTACGGCGAGCGCCGTCTGACCCGCGGCCGCCCGCACACCGCGCAGGAGCCCGAGACGACCGCTCTGGTCACCGAGGTCCACCTCGCCGCGGAGACACCCCTGGCCGCGCCGTTCGACGCGGAGGTGGGCGGCGGCGTCCCCGGCGGAGTCACCCTGCTCGCCGACGGGGTCCGTCTGCGGCTCGACGGGGTCGACGACGCTCCCGCACCCGGCACGCGGGTCCGGTCCGGCGACCGGCTCGGCACGGCCCGCGGACTCCTGCGCGCCCAGGCCGCACCGCGCGCGCTCGACACCGTCGACCTCCCGCCCTTCGCGAACGCGCACTGGGCCGACGCCTGGCTCGACGTCCTCCTCGACCCGACCCCGCTGCTCCTGGGACGCACCCTGCCGGCGCCGCAGCCGGACCCCGAGGTGCTCGACCGGCGGCTCGCGCACCTGGCCGAGGCGCAGGAGCACTACTTCGAGTCCCCGCCCACGATGCTGCGCGGCTGGCGCGAGCACCTCGTCGACGACTCCGGCCGCGTGCACCTCGACGTGCTCAACAACGTCACCTCGATCGGCCACGCCCACCCGCTGCTCGTCGAGCGGGTCGCGCGGCAGTGGCGGCTGCTCAACACCAACTCGCGCTTCTCCTACCCCGCGATCGGCGAGTTCTGCGAGCGGCTGGCGGCACTGCTGCCGCACGGGCTCGACACCGTGCTGCTCGTCAACAGCGGCACGGAGGCGGCCGACCTGGCGCTGCGGATCGCCCGCGCCTGGTCGGGCCGCGACGACGTGCTGGCGGTGCGGGAGGCGTATCACGGCTGGTCGGGCCTGTCCGATGCGGTCTCCACCTCCGTCGCCGACAACCCCGACGCGCTCGCGACCCGGCCGCCCTGGGTGCACACCCTCGACGCCCCGAACAGCTACCGCGGCACGCACCGCGGTGCCGAGGCGCACCGCTACGCGCCGGAGGCGGTCGCCCGGATCGAGGAGCTGGTCGCGGCCGGCACTTTCCCGGGCGGCTTCATCGCCGAGACCTTCTACGGCAACGCCGGCGGCATCCCGCTGCCCGACGGCTACCTCGCCGCCGTCTACCCGGCCGTCCGCGCCCACGGCGGGCTGTGCATCGCCGACGAGGTGCAGGTCGGCTACGGCCGCCTCGGCGACTGGTTCTGGGGCTTCGAGCAGCAGGGCGTGGTGCCCGACGTCGTCGCCGTCGCGAAGGCGATGGGCAACGGCCACCCGCTGGGCGCGGTCGTGACGACCCGCGAGATCGCCGACCGCTACCGCTCGCAGGGGTCGTTCTTCTCCTCGGCGGGCGGCAGCCCGGTCAGCTCCGTCGTCGGGACGACGGTGCTGGACGTGCTCGCGGACGAGCGGCTGCAGGAGAACGCGCGGACCACCGGCGCGCACCTCCGCCGCCGGCTCGAAGCGCTCGCCGAGCGCCACCCGCTGATCGGCGCCGTGCACGGCAGCGGGCTGTACCTGGGCCTCGAGCTGGTCCGCGATCGGGAGACGCTCGAGCCGGCGACCGCGGAGACGCGCGCGATCTGCGAGCGCCTCCGCGAGCGCGGCGTGATCGTGCAGCCCACCTCCGACCGCCAGTGCGTGCTCAAGATCAAGCCGCCGCTCTGCTTCACCGTCGAGAGCGCCGACTTCTTCGCCGACCAGCTCGACGAGGTGCTGACGACGGGCTGGTGAGCGCGCCGGCGGGCGGGGCGCCGCCTCACGCCCGCGCCCCGCCCGCCAGCACCCGCCGCACGATCACGCGCTCGCAGAGCGTCCACGTCGTCGTGACCGTGAGGTAGAGCGTCGCCGCGAGCGGCACGAACGCCGCGAACACCACCGTCAGGAACGGCATCCAGCTGAGCACCCCGGTCAGCTGCGCGACGGCCGCGGGCGCCCCCTTCGGCACCGGGGTGAGCGCCGCCTGGCGCAGCGCGACCCGGCGCGCCAGCCAGGACACGAGCGCGATCACCCCGAGGAGCACCGCGAAGACACCGAGCTGCGCGGCCTCGCCGCCGCCGAGCGCCGTGACGAACGACCGCCCGAGCGGCACGTCCAGCAGCCGAGCGTCGAGCAGCGCGTTGCCGTGACCGGCGATGTCCGGGTGCACGAACAGCCCGTAGAGCAGCGAGACGACGGGCGCCTGCAGCAGCACCGGGAGGCAGCCCGCGAGCGGCGAGGCCTTCTCGTCGGCGTAGAGCTTCATGGTGGCCCGCTGCAGCGCCTCCGGATTCTTCGCGTGCTTGCGCTGCAGCTCGCGCAGCAGCGGGGCGAGGCGGCGGCGGGTGATCTCGGCCCGGCCCTGCGAGATCCCGACCGGGATCAGCAGCACGCGGACGAGGAGGGTCACCAGCACGATCGCGGCGGCGGCCGAGGCGCCGCCCGCGAGGGGCTCGAGGGCCGAGGTGAGGCCGGTGACGAGGTGGGAGGCGGCGTCGAGCGCCGCCGCGATGGGCGGGAAGTCGTAGAAGTTCAAGGGAGTCCTGTCGTCGGGAGGTGAGCGCGATCGCGAACGGTCGCGCCTCCCGAGGCAGAGCTCCGGGCTACGCGACCAGTCCCGGCAGGCCCGGCGCCCGCGAGCGCACGCGACCCGCGGTGCGCGGGTGCTGCGGCGAGGGCTGCGCGGCGAGGCCGAGCCGGTGCTCCCGGGCGCGGCGCCCGATCGACAGCACGGGCCGGCGAGCGCCGACGGCCAGGTAACGCGCCCCGAGGACGAGAGCGGCGACCGCGGTGGTGGTGACGACCAGCACGACGGCGGCGTCGGGACTCGACACGAGCGCGAGCAGCAGGAACGTCCCGCTCAGCAGAGCGAGGAGCTGCTCGAGGTGCGCGCGCACGGGAGTCCTTCCGACCCGACCAGGCTAGCGGCAGGTGCGCCGCGGCGGGCATGGTGCCAGGCTGTCGAACGGCGGAGGGAGCCGACGATGGCAGCTCGAGGACGTGGGACGAACGGGCGGGTGCTGAGGTTCCTCGCCGCCGCCGGCCGGATCCTCCTCGCCGGCGTCACCGCCGGGATCGCGACGCTGAGCCCGGGAGGCGAGACGCACCGCCCGGACCTGCCGCCCCCGCGCCGCGACGAGTACCGGCCCTGACGCCGGCGCCCGTGACGAGCACGCGCCGCGACGGGCAGGGTAGGCCTCCCGCGCCGCCGCGGCCAGCCGTCGCCCGGCACCGCCGGGGCCGACGATAATCGGGGGATGCGTGAAGACGACGATGTCGATCTGGTGATCGACGCGTGGGCCGACGCCCTGCCCGATCTCGACTTCGCCCCACTCGACGTCCTCTCCCGCCTGCGCCGGCTCAGCCCGCGGGTGCAGGAGGTGCGGCGCCTCTCCTTCGCGGCGGGCGAGCTCGCCCCGTGGGAGTTCGAGCTGCTCTCGCTGCTGCGCCAGAACCCGGCCGGCACGATGACCCCGTCCGTCCTCTCCACCCGCCTGGGCATCTCCAGCGGCAACCTCGCCAGCCGCGTCGACCGGCTGGGCGCGCGCGGCCTGGTCGTCCGCGAGCAGAACGCCGCCGACTCGCGCAGCAAGATCGTCTCGCTCACCCCGCGCGGCACGAAGCGCGTCGACGACGCGATGCGGCACCTCGTCGCGGCCGAGGGCGAGGTCCTCGCCGACCTCGACTCCCGGCAGATCGGCGTCCTGATCGAGTGCCTGCGCACCATCAGCGCGACGCTCGACCGCCTGGACTGACGACTCGCTCCCCGTGCGCCGGTCGCGCCGCACCGGCGATACTCGACGGGATGCGGATTCTGGTGGTCGACGACGAGGCGGTCTTCGCCGACGGCGTCCGCCGCGGTCTCGAGGCCGAGGGCTTCTCGGTCGACGTCGCGCACGACGGCGTGGACGGGCTGTGGCGGGCCCGCGAGACGATCTACGACGCCATCGTCCTCGACCTGATGATGCCCGGGCTCAGCGGCTCCGCCCTCTGCCGCACCCTCCGCGACGAGGGCGACTGGACCCCGGTCCTGATGCTGACCGCGAAGGACGGCGACCGCGACCAGATCGAGGGCCTCGACGCCGGCGCCGACGACTACGTGGTGAAGCCGCTGGAGTACTCCGTCCTGGTGGCGCGGCTGCGGGCGCTGGTGCGCCGGGGGCGGCCGGAGCGGCCGGTGGTCCACCGCTTCGGTGACCTGCTGATCGACCCGGCGCTCCGCGAGGTGCACCGGGGAGACGTTTCGATCCGGCTGACCTCGCGCGAGTTCGCCGTGGTCGACTTCCTCGCCCGCCACCGCGACCGGGTCGTCGCCAAGCGCGAGATCCTCGAGGGCGTCTGGGACGACGCGTTCGACGGCGACCTCAACATCGTCGAGGTCTACGTGGCGCGGCTGCGAGCCAAGCTCGACCGCCCGTTCGGCACGGAGTCGATCACCACGCTCCGCGGTGCCGGCTACCGGCTCGTCGAGGGCTGAGGACCGATGTCCCGGCGCCCGCCCTGGAGCATCCGCGTGCGGCTGACCGCCCTGGTCTCCGCCGCGATCCTCGCCGTGCTGGTCGCCGGCTCCGTCGCCTTCGCCGCCCTGCTGGAGCAGTCGCTCGTCGACGCCGAGGCGTTCACCGCGAACCAGCAGGCCCGCCAGATCGCCACCGACACCGAGAGCGCCGGGCGGCTGCCGCCGTTCAACACCGACGAGGTCGTCATCCAGCTGCAGCGGGAGGGATCGGTCGTCGCGGTCGCGGACGACGACTTCGTCTACGCCGTGCCGCTGCCGGTCTCCGACGAGCCGCAGATCACCTCGATCGACGGCACCCGCTTCGTCGTCGGCTCCGAGAGTCTCCAGCTCGGCGGCGACCCGGGTGAGACCGTCGTCGTCGCGCGCACCCTCGCCGGGGCCGACGACGCCGCGGGCTCGGCCGTCCGGCTTCTCGCGGTCGCCGTCCCACTCGTCACGGCGGTGGTCGGAGCGCTGGTCTGGTTCGTCGTCGGCCGCTCGCTCCGGCCGGTCGAGCGGATCCGCGCCGACGTCGAGGCGATCGAGGCCGCCGATCTCCAGCGCCGTGTGCAGGAGCCGCCCGGTCGCGACGAGCTCGCCCGCCTGGCCCGCACGATGAACGGCCTGCTCGACCGCCTCGAGCGCTCGCAGGCCGCCCAGCGCCGCTTCGTCTCCAACGCCTCGCACGAGCTGCGCTCCCCGGTCGCGGCCGTCCGGCAGCACGCCCAGGTCGCCCTGCGGCATCCGGAGGCGGTCCCGCTCGCCGACCTCGCCCGCGTCGTCGAGGACGAGGGCGAGCGGATGCAGCACCTCGTCGCGAGCCTCCTGCTGCTGGCCCGCGTGGACGAGCGCGACGAGGGAGCCGAGCAGGACGTCGACCTCGACGACCTCGTGCTCGCCGAGGCCGCGCGGCTCCGCGCGCTGGGCGTCGACGTGCGCACCGAGGACGTCGGACCGGCCCAGGTGCACGGGCACGAGCCGCTGCTGCACAGCGCCGTGCGCAACGCCGCCGAGAACGCCCGGCGGCACGCGGCGGGCGTCGTCGCCTTCACCGTGCGCGAGGAGGACGGCGTCGCGGTCCTGCGCGTCGACGACGACGGCCCGGGAGTGCCGGCCGAGGACCGCGAGCGGGTCTTCCTCCGCTTCGAGCGCCGCGACGACGCCCGCGCCCGCGACACCGGCGGCTCGGGGCTCGGCCTCGCGATCGTCGCCGAGGCGGCGCGGGCGGGCGGCGGCACGGCGCGCCTGCTCGACTCCCCGCTCGGCGGCGCGCGGCTCGAGATCCGCCTGCCGGCTCCCGGCTGACCGCAGGACACCGAGGCTGTTCAGGCTGGCGAAAGGTCCCGCCGGTCACGCTGACGCAGTGGAAATGCCGACCTACCTCCTCGTCCTCTGGCGCTGCAAGCTCCTCGTCGTCGCGAGCGCCGTCCTCGCGGTGATCGTCGCGACCGCCGTGCACTTCACCGTCACCGACGAGGGGCTCACCCTCCGCGGCGACCGCGAGCACAGCGCCGCCGTGACCGTGCTGCTCGGCGGCGGCCCGAAGAACCCCTACGCGGCGCAGATCCCCGGGGTCGAGCGCATCCCGGGCGTCGAGGACGACCAGTTCAGCGACCTCAGCAACACCGCGGTGATCTACGCCTACCTCGCCAGCGGCGAGGAGGTCCGCGCCGCCGTCGCCGAGCAGGCCGGTCCGCTCGAGGAGGGCGACGGCGTCGGCGCCGTCCGCCGCACCACCCAGCCGCGCGGCGACGAGTCGAACGGCGGCCGCTTCACCCTGCCCTTCCTCTCGGTGATCGGCACCTCGTTCGATCCCGCCCGCGCCGTCGAGCTCTCCCGCGCCGCGACGTCGGCGCTCCTCGACCGGATCGTGCGGGAGCAGGACGCGCAGGGCGTCCCGGAGTCGATCCGCGTCACCCTCACCGTCACCGACGAGGGCGACGCCGTCCCGGGCGCGCTCGGCACGGTCGCGATCCCGATCGCCGGGACCGGACTCGCCGTCTTCCTCCTGGCGCTCCTGGGGATCGTGCTCGGCCACCGGTTCCGCGTGCGGCGCGGTCTCACCGCCCCGCTTCCCCGTCGCGGCGAGCCGGACGAGGACTCCTCCTTCGACGACGAGCTCGAGTCCGCCCTCGCCGCCGAGAGGCAGGACACGGTGTCCCGTCGGTGACTACCTCCGCGCACCTGGGAGGTCAACCCCGTTCGGGAAGGACACCCGCGGACCTAGCGTGGGGACGCACGGTCGAGGCGGAAGCCTTCCGAGCACGATGCACGCGAAAGAGCACCAATGACCCAGATCCCCATTCTTCAGCCCGCACGATGGAGTCGCAACGGAGTCCGGATCGTCGTCGTTCCCGGGGCGGAGCTGCCCCGCTTCCGACTCGAGATCGAACCCGGACGAGCCGTCCTGACCGGGGCCTTCACCGGCCCCTTCGCCACAGTCGAGGAGGCCGAGCGCGCCGCCGAGGCGCTCGCCTCGGCCGCCGACCGCAAGCTGTCCGCCTGACGCCTCAGCCGGCGAGCTCGTCCAACCGACACGTCGGCAGGGCGATCCAGCCCTCGGCCTGCGCGGCCCCCTGGAGCTCGTCCGGCACCGGCACCGTCCGCCCGAGGGCGTGGGCGCGGGCGTTCAGTGCCGCGATCACCGCGTCGAAGGCGTCGTCCGAGCGCGCCATCAGCGCCGCCGCGTCGGCCGGCAGCACGAGCCACGGCGCCGCCCGTCGCAGCGCCTCGACGGCGAGCGCCACCGCCTCGGGTCGCGTCTTGTAGCCGGTGGTGTCGACTCCCCAGAGTCGGAGCGCCGCCGCGGGGTACGCCTCGACCAGCCGACCGCCCCCGGAACGGTCGACGTCCTCGCCCGCCGCCGCGAAGGCGTCCAGCAGCTCGGCGCAGCGCATCGCCGTCATGCCGAGCCGGTCGGTGGACACGCTCAATGGCCACCTCTTCGTCACCTTCTGAACGGCCCGGTCGGTCTCCCGATAGGCGAGCCGCCGCCGCCAGTCCCGCCCGGCGAGCGTCCGCGGCGAGACCTCCCGGCGGGTGTGCGCCGAGACGAACGCGGCGAACTCCAGAGGCCAGCCGAACGCGCAGTCGATGCCGATCGTCGTCGCCTCCCGCGAGGCCGCGACGATGTCGTCGTCGGAGGCACCGAGCACCAGCGAGCGGACGACCGCCCGGCCGCCGCCCCACTCCAGCGCGGCGACCGCCGTCCGCACCGGCTCCGCGGCCAGGTCGACACCGATCGTGAGCATCGGATCAGGTTACCCGCCGGGCGCGCCCCGGCCCCGCGCTCGCTACGCTCGTGCGATGACGCAGCCCTCCCCCGCCCTCGGGACGCGCGCGATCCGGATCCCGGTCGCCCTCCTGCGCCTCGCCGTCGCCCTGACGGTCCTCGCGGCCGTCGTCGGCACCGCCCTCGACACCGCCTCGCGGACGCCGATCGTGCCGGTCAACTTCTTCGGCTACTTCACGATCCAGGGCAACATCCTCCTGGCGATCGTGCTCCTGATCACCGCGGCGGTCGCGCTCGCCGGCCGACCGCAGAGACCGCTGCTGACGCTCGTCCGAGGAGCGGCGACGAGCTGGATCCTCGTGGTCGGCATCGTCTACAACACCCTGCTCATCGGCACGGCGGGTGGAGTGACGCTGCCCTGGGCCAACACGGTGCTGCACGTGGTCTTCCCGATCTACGGACTGCTCGACTGGCTGCTCGTCGCCGACCGGCCGGCCCTGCCCTGGCGCCGCCTCTGGGTCGTCACCGTCTATCCGATCATCTGGCTGATCGTCGTGCTCGTCCGCGGCGCGACCGACGGCTGGGTCCCGTACCCGTTCCTCGACCCCGCGAACGGCTACGGCGCGGTCGCGATCGCGGTGCTGATCGTCGCGGTCGCGTTCGTCCTCTCCGGTGCGCTCGTCTGGGCGCTCAGCCGGGTGCGGCTGATCGGCGATCGGCCCGCCTGACAGGTCAGGGCTCGGCGGGCCCCGTTCTGGGGCCACGCGCGCAGGACCGCCGGTGACCGCGCAGGCCTAACGTCAGGATCGGCGGCCCCCACCGCCGTCCCCCGACCGAGAGCGGTTCCCCTCATGCGCCTCCCCACCTCCCTCCGCCCGCGCCGCACCGGGAGCCGCCGCGTGCGTGCGCTCGCCGTCGGCGCCGTGCTCGCCCTGGCCGCGGCGGTGGTGCCCGCGGGCGCCGCCTCCGCCGCGACCCCGACCCTGTCCGTGCTCAGCCTCGGCGACTCGATCACCCAGGCCTACGGCACCTGCGGCCAGTTCGCGGACTGCCCGCGCAACAACTGGTCCACCGGCACGAACGCGACCGTCAACTCCTTCGCCAGCCGCCTGCGCACCGCGAACCCGGGGACCACGGTGACCACCGCGAACTTCGCGCAGACCGGCGACCTGATCGCCGGCGTCCCCGCGCGGATCGACGCCGCCGTCGCCGCCGGCGTCCGCCCCGACGTCGTCACCCTGCTGATCGGCGGCAACGACCTCTGCTCCGCGAAGAACCCGGTCGCCGCCGACGGCTACACGATGACCACGGCCGCCGCCTTCAGCACCGGAGCGAGCGCCGCGATCACGAAGATCCGCAGCACCTGGCCCGCCGCGAAGATCGTCCTCTCCTCGATGCCGAACGTGGCCGCCGAGTGGGCCGTCGTCAAGGGCGGCTTCGGCTCGGTGATCTGGTCCTCCGGCAACCTCTGCCGCACCACTCGCGGCGTCAGCGCGACCGGCGGTCGCCTCAGCACCACCGCCGCCTCGGCCTCCGCCACCGCTGCGAAGACCCGGACGACGCAGTACAACACCGCCCTGCAGCAGGCGTGCACCGCCGCCGGGACCCTCTGCGACTACGACGGGGGCGCGCTCACCGCGACTCCCGTCACCAAGGCGCTGATCGGCACCACCGACTACTTCCACCCCAGCATCGCGGGCCAGGCGAAGATCGCCTCGGTGCAGTGGTCGGCGTCGAACTTCGGAGCCGCGGGCTAGCGCGGGACGCGGCCGCTCGACGCCTCAGGCGTCCTGCGGCCGCTCGCCCTCGCGGAGCCGGCGCTGCTCCTCGGCGAGCCGCGCGTAGTGCGCCTCCTCGCGCTCGAGGTCGGCGAGCTGCTCCTCGGTGCTCTTCGTCGGCGGCCGCACCACCATGGTCGGCGGCGGCGGCGTCTTCGAGCGACGGGGCCGGCGGGTGCGCCCACCCGGCACGAAGGACGCGCCCTCGCCCTTCTTCCAGTCGTGCCCGAGCAGGAACCAGATCGTCACGCCGATCAGCGGGATGAAGACGATCAGCAGGATCCACACGATCTTGGGCAGATTGCGGACCACGTTGTCCGGCTGACGCACGACATCCACGAGCGCCAGCACCATCAGCACGACGGTCAGCAGCGAGAACAGAAACCCCATGCGTCCGAGGGTACGTCGCCGAACCCCTGAGGATCCTCGCAGTCGCCGTTCCGACGTGCCCGGCGCCGCGGCGGTGCGCCCCGAGACACGCGGTGACCGCGTACCCCGCGCCAGCGGACTCCGAGCAGGGTGCGGTCGCGGCTAGCGTCTCCTCCCGAGCCGAGGGTCGGCATCCGCCGACCGGAGGATCCCCGATCACGGCTGCGGACCCCGGTTCCGCCGCGTCGAGTGGATCCGGGCGCGCCCGGAGGAGTGCGAGTGACCAGCGACGCCCTCCCGACGACGGCGGCCGCAGCGCCCCGGCTCCCCCGGCCCCTCGCCGGCGCACTGCTCGGCAACGCGGTCTTCGGCGGCATCACCGCCGTGGGCGTGCCCGTCGCCCTGAACGCCGCCGGACTCAGCAAGGTGCAGATCGCGGTCTTCTTCGTCGTGAACGCCGCGATCGCGATCAGCTACAACACCCTCCTCGTGCCCCGGATCCGCCGGGCCGGCTACCCGAGGTCCGCCCTGCTCGCGACCTCGCTCGCGGTCCCGGCCGGACTCTTGCTCGTGCGCGCCAGCGGAGGCCACGTCGTCGTGCTCTACCTGGGCGGCGCGCTGATGCTCTTCGTCAGCACCCTCGTGCCCCAGCTCTTCGGCCGCGTCGCCGCTCGGGGCGGCGGTGCAGCTCAGGAGTCGTCGATCGCCCGGCTGCGCGCGGTGCTCATCTCCGGGTACATCCTCGGCCTGATCCTCTACGCCCTGCTCGCGCAGGCGGGTCTCGATCCCCTGCTCGCCGCGGTCGCCGCGGCCGTGCTGACGGCCCTCTGCGCGACCGGCTGCCCGTCGACCCCCGCGGTGGAGCCGGACGCCCGCGTCGCCTCCGCCTCGGCCCGCCCGCGCCTCGTCCTCGTCTTCGTCGCGGCCCTCGCGCTGGTCGCACTGCTGAAGTCGGTCGACACTCTCCGCGCGATCTATCTGCCGCTCTTCGCCGTCTCCTCCGGCGTCCCCGCCGCCCACGTCCCGCCGGTGCTGCTCGCCTCCGCGGTCCTCGAGCTCGCCGCGCTGCCCGCGCTGACCCGGCTCAGCTCGGCCCGCGGCAGCGTGCTCACGCTCGCCGTCGTCGCACTGGCCGGGGTTCTGGCGTTCTCGATCCTGGCGGGCGACCAGTCCTACCCCGCGCTGCTCGTCTCGCAGGCGGTCTACGCGGTCGCCGCTGCCGGCTACCAGAGCATCGGCCTGCTCCTGCTCGAGCGGACCAGCGGCGGCGGTCCGGGCGCGGGTGCCAGCGCCTACATGGCGGTGGTGCAGATCGGCACCGTCCTCGGCGCCCTGCTGCCCCTCGCGGTCACCGGCTACGACCCGCGGATCTTCCTCGTCGCGGTCGGCCTGGCGGCGACCGCCCTGCTGCTCGCTCTCACCCTCCGGCTCGCCGGCCACCGGTTCTGAGCCCCCTCCGCCCTCGCCACCCGCCGCCACCACCTCCGCCCGGTCACCGCCGGTCCGTTCTGCAGGCGATCGGAGCGTTCCGGAGCCCGCCACGCGGCGGAACGCGCTCCCGCCCCGGGATCACCTGCAGAACGCGCGGCCGGCACCTCCCAGCCGCCGCATGACACCATCGACGGATGAGCGCGCCGACCCCCGCCCCCGCGAGACGCCGCTTCCTCACCCCGCGCCGCGTTGCGCTGCTGACCGCACTCACGGCGCTGGTCGTCGGCCTCGCACTCCTCGGGCTGGTCGCCCTGCAGTACTCGACCCTCGCCGCTCAGGGCTTCGACGACGTCTGCCTCGCCGGCGTCGGCCGCGTCCCCGCCGAGGAGGGCTCGCTCGTCGCCGGCTCCTGGTCCTGGTGGCCGCTCGGCGGCACCTGCCGCTGGGAGCTGCTCGACGGCACCGTCGTCGACTCCGCGCCGGACTGGTCGACCACCGCCGTCGCGATCACCGGCGCCGCGCTCGCACTCCTCGGAATGGTGGGCACGGCGCTCGCACTCCTCGTGCGGCGCCGCGCCCGCTGACTCAGCGGTCGAAGAGGCTCCCGAGCCCGCCGAGATCGGGCATCTCGAAGTTCGAGCCGAAGTCCGAGACCTGCTCGCCGAGCCCCGACACGTGCTCGCCGGCGCCGGAGACGAACTCGCCCGCGCCGCCGGTGATGTCGCCGAACTCGCCCAGATCGCCGAACTCGCCGAGCCCGCCGGCCAGGTTCTCGAAGTCCACGCCCATGCCGGCCGCCTGCGCGAGCAGTGGACCGGCGACGCTGCTGAGCACCGCGCCGCCCGCGACCGCCGCGAGCAGTCCGCCCGCGGCGCCCAGGCCAACGCCGGCGACTGCGCCCACGCCGGCACCGGCCAGCGCGCCCTTCGTGCCCGGCTTGGAGAACATCTTCTTGAGGAAGCCGGGGTTGTGCGCCTCGCCTCTGGTCGCCGCGCGGGCGAGATCGTCCGGGGCGGAGGAGCGCGGCTGCTCGTTCGCGGGCAGCTCGTCGCGCAGGCGCCCCTCGACCTGGGCGCGCTGCGCCGGGGTCAGCTTGGCGAACGCGTCGCGGTGCACCTGCTCCAGCTGCTCGGGGTCGGCGGTGCGGAGGAGGTAGTCGTAGCGCGCGATCGCCGCGCGGTCCTGCGGCGCGACGGCGGCGGGCCGGGCGTCCTGCGGGCGGACCGAGGGGTGCGGCGAGCCGTACGCGGGAGTGGGGGTGCGGGTCGCCGAGGGGTTCGAGGCGGCCGTGCTCGAGGAAGCGGCGCGGGAGTCGCCCGTCACCGCGTTCGCCGCCGAGCGGACCATGTCGCGCCAGTCCGTCCCGCCGCCGGTCGCGGGGCGCGAGGAGGAGCTCGACGAGCTCTTCGAGTCGAGCGCCTTCGACGCCATGCTGAGGATGCGCTTGAGAGTGCTCACAGGGGACCTTCCGTCGGGTAACAGGTTCGATAGTGGCGGGCCCTCCTGAGCGAAGCCCGGTGGAACACCCTCCGGAAGCCGAGAGCGCCCGCTCCGACCAGGGGTCGCCCCCGCGCTCCGCTGTCAGCGGACTCGGGTCCTCCGGGGAGGCGCCGCCGGAGGATCGCGGGCAGACTCCTGCCATGGAACTGCTCTTCGTGCACGGCGCCCTGGTCCGCGACGGCGACTGGTGGTGGCACCGCACCGCCGAGCTCCTCCTCGAGCGCACCGGTGTCGCGAGCCGCGCCGTCGCCCTGCCCTCCTGCGGCGAGTCTGCGGCGGACCGCGCCGGCGCCGGCCTGGTCGAGGACGCCGCCGCCCTGCGCGCCGCGCTCGACGACCTCGCCGACGACGAGGCGATCGTCGTCGGCCACTCCTACGGCGGCACCGTCGTCGCCGAGGCCGGCGCGCACGCCGCCGTCGCCCATCTCGTCTACGTCTCCTCCTACCTCCCCGACATCGGCTCGGCGCAGGGCGACATCATGGCCGGAGAGACGGACCCCGTCTCGATCGCCCCCGGCGACGACGGCACGCTCGGCGTCGCCGGCTACGACGCCGCCTCGTTCGGCCGCCGCTTCCTCCAGGACGCCGACGAGAGCACGCAGCGCGCCGCCTGGGAGCGGGTCACCACCCAGTCGATCGCCGCCTTCACCACCCCGACCTCCGTGGCCGGCTGGCAGGGCGTCGACTCCACGTACCTGGTCTGCACCGAGGACCGCAGCACCTCGGTCGGCCTCCAGCGCGTCCACGCCGAGCGCGCCACCCGCTCGATCGACCTGCCGACCGGCCACCATCCCTTCCTCTCCCGGCCCGACCTCGTCGTCGCCGAGCTCGAGGCGATCCCGCGGTCCTAGCCGGCCGGATCCGGACGCCGGGCCGGAAGGACCTCGCCGACCCGCGCTGCTCGACGATCAGACGGTCGTCACCCGTTCGTCACGCGGCCGCCCTCGACCCTCAGCACCTCGTCGCTGAGCATCTCGATGTCGCTGTCGCGATGACTGGTGAACACGATGGTGGTGCCCTTCGCCTTCTCGGCGACGAGGATCTCGCGCAGGCGCTCGACCGATTCCGCGTCGAGGGCGTTGAACGGCTCGTCGAGCAGGAGGACCGCGGGGTGCTCGAGCAGCGCCTGCGCGAGCGAGAGCTTCTGCAGCATGCCCAGCGAGAAGTTCCGCGCCTTCAGCGGCGACGTCGGCGAGAGACCGACCTGCTCGAGGACCTCGTCGATGCGGTCCTCGCCCACCTGCTTGCGGATGGCGGCGAGGTCGGCGAGATTCTGGCGAGCGCTCCTGCCTGCCAGGTAGCCCGGGCCGTTGATCGAGACGCCGAATCGATCGGGATAGTCCCGACCCCGGGAGAGGTACGCCGGATCGATCGCCACGGTGCCGCTCGAGGGTCGCAGCAGACCGCACATCAGGAGCAGCAGCACCGACTTGCCGGCGCCGTTCGGTCCGACGAGCCCGTAGGTCCGCCCGTCCTCGATCCGGAGGGACACGTCCCGCAGGATCTCCTTCCGGCCGAAGCTCTTGCCGACCTCGGCGAGGGTGATCACATCCATCGGGCCACGACCTTTCTTCGTGCAGTGCGGGCGAGGAAGCCGACGCTTCCCAGCGGCAACAGGGCGAGCAGGGACGCCACGAGGACGGCGATCCGCAGAGGGATCCGGTCATCGCCCAGGCCGTCGTCGGCGAGTCCGCCGAGGAGGAACGGGTTGTGAGGGGAGATCGAGCGGGACAGGACGACGGCGACGGCGAAGAGGCACACGGCGACGAACCTCGGCTGAACACTCGAGAGCGAGCAGCGCAGGACGACCCCGACGCTGCCGTACAGGGCCGCGCACACTCCACCCGCGGCGACGGCACCCGCCACCGCGATCCACTCCTGCGAGGGCGGGACGAGTCCCCGGGCCGCGCAGAGGACGCCGGCGAGCACGAGCAGAGCCGCGACCGTCCACGCCGCGAACGAACCGGCCGAGCTCCGGACGACCTCGCGCCGCAGCCGGGCCGCCCGGCTCCCGACTCTGATGAGCTCGTGAAGCTCGCGCTGAGGTGTCGGCGACCCCCGGCCGATCATGCCGGCCAGGAGGAACGGGAGGAAGACGAGTAGGTACTGCATCGACTCCGCGATCGATCCGAGCGGACTCGGCACCAGGAGACCGGCGACCTCGAGCAGGTCCCGGCCGGCGGACGCCTGGAGGAAGGAGAAGAGGACGAGCAGCGCCGAGACCGACAGGAGAGCGGAGACGGCGACCCGGTCCGCACGGCTCGAGGCCCGCGCGGCGAATCTCACCAGCAGTCCGACGCCGAGGAGGACGATCATCGGCCTCGATGCCGTCCCGACAAGGGAGGTCCTCTCCAGTCCGACCGCCACGTCGAGGAAGGCGGCCGCGCTGAGGGGCGCACTCGGCGGAACGACAGCGAGCACCGAGAGGACGACCCAGAGGAAGAGCCCGCCGACCGACGCCCAGGCAGCGGCGGCCCTGCCGGAGAGCAGGCGGACGGACACCACGACAGCGGCCATCGCGCAGAGCGACGCTCCGAGGAGGCCGACCTGCGCGATCATGGCAGCGACCGGGGCGAAGCCGTGCGCTCGGAAGACGGCGGCGACGCTCTCCGGAGGCGCGAACGACGTCGGCTGCAGACCCGCACCGCAGACGAGGCAGACGGCGAGGGCAGCCGCCGCCGCCTTCGCGTACAGCGTCGCCAGTCCCGAGAGGGTCCCGCCCCAGGCTCGGAGGAGCGACCCGTGGCGGAGCAGCGCTCCGGGCGAGGCGGTCCGGGTCGCCCGCAGCGCCGACAGAACCAGCCACAGCGGAACGACGACGAATCCGAGGTAGTAGGGATCGGCGGCCGCCGTCAGGAGCAGGTCCCAGACACCCGGCGACCGGCCGGTCGCCGTCTCCTCGAAGAAGCGCGCGTAGAGGGCGTACGACCCTGTGAGACCGAGGAAGACCAGTGCGGTGAGTCTCTGCGCCGTCACAGGAGGTGCCTGCTCTCGCTCGGCCGCCGCAGGATGAACACCCAGAGCGCGGCCGCCCCGAGTGCGGTGAGGATCGTCGGCGACGCTGCGATCGGCCACGGGGACTGCTGGAGACCCGCGGGGAAGACGGAGAACATCGGCGTCAGGGCCGGCCGATGGAGAACGGAGAGGACGACGGTCATCCCGAGATACAGCGCGAAGGGCAGGAGCAGGGCGACGGCCCTGTTCGGGACGAGGACCAGACTCGCCGACGTGAGCACCGAGTAGACCGCCGCCGCGAAAGCGAACCAGAGCGACATCAGCAGCCCGAAGACCAGAACGCTCCCCCCGCTGAGATCGGCGAAAGTCGTGCGCTGCTCGAACGGAGTGACGTTCGAATACACCGAAGCATCGACCCCTGGGTGTCCGAGGAGGGGCCAAGCGACTGAGGCGATGAGGGTCGCTGCGAGACCGTAGAGGAAGAAGACGACCGAGGACAGAAGCCCCGCAGCGACGAATTTGCTCGATATGAGGGTGGCGTAGGACAGTCGCTGCCGTTCGTTGACGACACCTCTCCTCGCGACGTCTCTCGCCAACGGCAGCGAACCCACAAGGGTGACGAGCAACGGAAAGACGACCGTCATCGGCGAGCCGAGAAGTGAACTCAGAACATCACCGTCGTCACGGAAGACGGAGCGCGCGTCGGCGAAGATCCTCTGGACGATCACCGCCAGCACCACGCTTCCTGCGACGCACAGCGTGACGTGCCATCGCCGTCTGACGAGCTCTCGCTGTACCTGCCCGAGCAGACTGCGAGCGGATCGCCCTCCCCGAGACGTCACTGATGATTCCTTCCGCTCCGCGCCGCGCCGAATCCTGTTGAGACGAGTCGGCAGCTCTCGCATGCCGGGTGCTAGTTGCTGCGCCAGGCTCCCTGAACCTGGACCTGCACGAAGTTGTAGCTTCCGACATGCAGTTGCAGCCTGACCTCGGCGCCCGCGGGAAAACCGTTGGGCAGGTTCGCGTCGTCTCGATCGCGGAGACCCCGCACCTTGTCAGTGCAGACGAGAAGAAGGCTCTGACACAGTTCGACGTCGACGGAGTAGTCGTCACCGACGGTTCCGACGTTCACATGGCCGGCAAGATTCGACACCTCTTTGGTCTGGCTGTTCGTCCACCCGGCGATCTGGAAGCGGGGAAGAGTCTCGTTGAAGGCGATGTTCTTCGTTCCGGCATACGCGGTACCGGTCGCTCCGAAAATCAGCGCGGCCACGAGACCGCCGGTCGCCAGTGCTTTCGTCGATCTCTTCATGTCGGTGACTCCGTCTGTGAAGGGTCCATCTCCGTCGTGAACGCCATACACGTATTGAAGTCGAAGGCGGGTGATGCGGACAAGCGATCCCACTGTTCTGGCGCGAGATCGTGCGCGTGACGGAGGTTCTCCGCACCGAGCCGACCGGAAGGCCCGTCCCAGACCTTCGAAAGACGCAGGCGCTCGGCGCACCGGAATCCACCCCGCCGAGCGAGCCGCCCGTACACTCGCGAGCATGCCCTCCGCGAGCTCTCTCGAGCACCCGATCGGAGCCGTCTGAATGCCCGACATCGAGCTCGTCAGCGCCGACGGCTCCGTCCGCGCCTCGATCAACTCCGTCGCCGCGAGCATCCGGACCCTCGCGGTGCGCGGCCGCGCCCTCGTCGAGCCCTACGACGGCGACCAGCCGCCCGGAGCCGCGGGCGCGGTGCTCGTCCCCTGGCCGAACCGGGTCCGCGACGGCCGCTGGCTCCTCGACGGCGCCGTCCAGCAGCTCGCGATCACCGACCCGGCGACTCGCTCGGCCAACCACGGCCTCCTCGCGACGACCCGCTACCGCGTCGGCGAGAGCACCGCCGACAGCCTCGTCCTGCACGCCCGCCTCGACTCCCCGCCCGGCTACCCCTTCACCCTCGCCACCAGCGTCCGCTACCGGCTGCGCCCCGTTGGGATCGACGCCCGCCACGTCCTCGTCAACGAGTCGAGCAGGAGCGCCCCGGTCGCGCTCGGCGTCCACCCCTACCTCCGCGCCGGCGACGCGCAGCAGTCGACGATCCGCCTCCCCGCCCGCGAGCGCCTCGTCCTCGACGAGCGCCACCTGCCCACCGGCGAGCGCCGCCCGGTCGCGGGCACGCCCTTCGACCTCCGCGCCGGCGTCCCGGAGCGCGACGCACCCTGGCATGCGAGCTTCACCGCTCTCGACCGCGACCCCGACGGCACGGTCCGCGCCGACCTCAGCGCCCCGGGCCACGGCCGCACCGCGCTCTGGGCCGACGCGTCCTTCACCGCCCTGCAGCTCTACATCGACCGCGACCGGCGTCCACCCGCGATCGCGATCGAGCCGATGACCGCCCCGCCCGACGCCCTGAACTCGGGCGAGGGCCTCCGCTGGCTGGAGCCGGGCGAGCGCGCCGAGTTCCGCTGGGGCATCGACTCGGACTGAGCAGGTTCGTTCAGGCCTGCGCGCGCAACACGCGGTGGAGCGGTCAGCGAGAAGAGGCGTCGCCCGCGAATCGTCCAGGGGACCCGGCCGATCGCCCATTCCTCCGCCCTCGCCGCGCTCTCTACCCTCGTCCCATGGCAGTCATCGCAGAAGCCTCGCAGCTCATCGCGCCCCCGCCGGCGGCGGCCGACCTCCTCGCGCAGGGCGCGGCAGCCGTCTGGGAGACGACGATCACCCTCCCGACCTACACCCCCGAGGAGCCGGTGCAGCTGCCGATGTTCCTCGACCGCCGCGTCTACCAGGGCTCGAGCGGGCGGGTGTATCCGCTGCCCTTCATCGACCGGATCGCCTCCGAGGCCGTCGACCAGGAGTGGCGCGTCGTCGTCCTCGAGAACGAGTTCGTCCAGGTCGTCGTCCTGCCCGAGCTCGGCGGCCGGATCTACTCCGGCTACGACAAGACCACCGGCTACGACTTCTTCTACCGCAACACCGTCATCAAGCCGGCGCTGGTCGGCCTCGCGGGTCCGTGGATCAGCGGCGGCGTCGAGTTCAACTGGCCGCAGCACCACCGGCCCGGCACCTACCTGCCCACCGCCTGGAGCCTCGAGCGCGCCGAGGACGGCTCGGTCGTCGTCTGGTGCAGCGACCACGACCCGTTCAGCCGGATGAAGGGCCTGCACGGCGTGCGCCTGCGCCCACAGTCCAGCCTCGTCGAGCTCGACGTCCGCCTGCACAACCGCACCAGCGAGCGGCACACCTTCCTCTGGTGGGCGAACGTCGCGGCGCGGGTGCACGACGACTACCAGTCGTTCTTCCCGCGCGACGTCCGCTACGTCGCCGACCACGCCCGCCGCGCCATCACCGCCTTCCCGGCCGCCGACCGCCCCTACTACGGCGTCGACTACCCGGCCCTCGCGGCCGAGCGCGGTGACGGATCGACGAAGGACGGCCCGCCCGCCGACCGGATCGACTGGTACCGCAACATCCCGGTCCCCACCTCCTACATGGTCGTCCGCACCGACGACTCCTTCTTCGGCGGCTACGACCACCGCGCCGGAGCGGGCTTCGTGCACTGGGCCGACCGCCGCTTCGCCCCCGGCAAGAAGCAGTGGACCTGGGGCGACGCGCCGTTCGGGCACGCCTGGGACGCGCAGCTCACCGACGCCGACGGCCCCTACGTCGAGCTGATGGCCGGCGTCTACACCGACAACCAGCCCGACTTCTCCTGGCTCATGCCCGGCGAGACCAAGACCTTCTCGCAGTACTGGTACCCGATCAGCGGCATCGGAGTGGCGCACCAGGCGACACGCGACGCGGCGGTGCACCTCGACGTCGAGGCCGGGAGCGTCCACGTGGGTGTCGCGACGACCCGCCGCATCCCCGGAGCGACCGTGACGCTGCGCGCCGACGGCACCGTCCTGCACGAGTGGACCGTCGACCTCGAGCCCGGGCAGCCGCTGCTCGCCGACCTGCCGACCACCCGCACCGGCCCGGAGGGACTCGGCGTCACCGTCGTCGCCCAGGGCTCGACCGTCCTCGCCTACGAGGTGCCGACGGAGTTCGACGACACCGAGCCCGAGGTCGCGACGGAGCCGCTGCCACCCGCCGAGACCGCCTCCGTCGACGAGCTCTACCTCGTCGGCGTCCACCTCGCGCAGTACCGGCACCCGACCCGCTCGCCGCTGCCCTACTGGGAGGAGGCGCTGCGCCGCGATCCCGGCGACGCGCGAGTGCACCTCGCCCTCGCCGACCACGCCTACCGCCGCGGCGAGTACGCCGACGCCCTCGCGCACGCCGATGCCGCGATCCGCCGCTTCACCGCCCGCAACGGCAACCCCGCCGACACCGAGGCCTTCTATCTGCGCGGGCT
Source organism: Rathayibacter sp. PhB151 (assembly GCF_004366415.1). NCBI lineage: Bacteria > Bacillati > Actinomycetota > Actinomycetes > Micrococcales > Microbacteriaceae > Rathayibacter > Rathayibacter sp. PhB151. The sequence continues at coordinate 151,546 of NZ_SOEN01000006.1, forward strand.
GATCCTGCGCCGCCTCGACCGCACGACCGAGGCCGCCGCCGCGTTCGGCAAGGCCGCCTGGGACGGGAAGTGGGCGCACGCCGCCCTGTTCGAGAGCGCGAGGCTCTCCGCTGCCGCCGGCGACCACGCCGCGGCGCTGGAGGACCTCGCCACCTCGCTGCGCCTGGACACCGACGACCTCCGCACCCGTGCCCTGCGCGCGGTCTGCCTCCGCGCGCTCGGCCGCGTCGACGAGGCCGAGCGGTCCCTCCACGAGACCCTGCGCCTGGATCCGCTCGACCAGCTCGCCCGCACCCTCACCGGCACCGACCCCGCCGACGCGCACGAGAGCATCGACGTCGCGCTCGACCTCGCCTCGTTCGGTGAGACCGGCGAGGCCCGCCGACTGCTCCGCGCCGTCGCCGGCGGGAACGCCGGCACCTCGGGAGCGGGCAACGCCGCGCCGATCGCCGCGTACCTCCTGGCCCGGCTCGGCGAGACCATCGACACCAGCGCGCTCGATCTCACCCGCGCCTTCCCCGCCGGCCTCGACGCGCACGACGCGCTGACCGCCGCGGTCGCGGCGGACCCCGCCGACAGCACCGCGCGGTCACTGCTCGGCATGCTCCTCTACGACGCCGGCCGCCGCGCCGAGGCCGCCGAGCACTGGCGCCGCGCGATCGCGGACGGCGGCGCCGACGCCGTGACCCACCGCAACGCGGGCCTCGCCGCCTACAACGACGAGGCCGACGACGCCGCCGCCTGGGCGCACTACCTCCGCGCCCGCGAGCTCGCCCCGCACGACGCCCGCCTGCTCTACGAGCTCGACCAGCTCGCCGACCGCCTGGGCCACTCCGCCGCCGACCGCCTGGAGCGCCTCGAGGACGAGCACGAGCTCACGCTCTCCCGCGACGACCTGACCGTCGAGTACGCCGGTCTGCTGATCGCCGCGGGCCGCGCGCAGGAGGCGCTGTCGCTCCTCGAGTCGCGCCGCTTCCAGCCGTGGGAGGGCGGCGAGGGCCGCACCCTCGCGGCCTGGGACGCGGCCCGCGCCGCGCTCGGCCTCGAGCCGGCGACGCCGCCGTCGACGCTCGGCGAGGCGCGTCCCCGCTTCGACGCCCCGCAGGCGACGCTCGAGGACGGCTCCACCGACTACTTCGCCACGAGCCTGCCCGCGCTGCTGCTCTTCCACCGCGACTGAGCGGAGCGTCACGCGCCGCGCGCACCACACGCACGAAGGAGGGCCGGCTGCGAACAGCCGGCCCTCTCCTCGTGCCTTCCCCTACTTGCTCGAGCCCACCATCAGCCCCGAGACGAACTGCTTCTGGAACGCGAAGAACACGATCGCGGTCGGGATCGCCGCGACCACCGCCCCCGAGGCGACCACGTTCCACTGGCTGACGTAGCCGCCCTGGATGTTGAGCAGCGCCGCCGTGATCGGGAAGTTCGTCTCGGTCCGCAGCACAGTGACCGCCCAGATCAGGTCGTTCCAGATCCAGGTCGTCGCGAGAGCGCCGAGCGCCGCGAGCGACGGCCGGCACAGCGGCAGCAGGATCCGCCAGTAGGTGCGGAGGACCCCCGCGCCGTCGACCTGCGCCGCCTCGAAGATCTCGGCCGGGATCGACCGCATGAAGCCGTGCAGCACGAAGGTATAGAAGCCGAGCCCGAAGCCGACCTGCACCACGATCAGCGCGAAGAGCGTGTCGTAGATGCCCAGGCTCTCGGTGATCCGCGAGACCGGGATCAGCAGGATCTGCGGGGGCAGCAGGTTGCCCGCCAGCATCAGCAGCAGGATCCCCCGGCGGAACGGGATGTGGAACCGGCTGAGCGCGAACGCCGCCCAGGAGGCGAGCAGCAGCGAGAGGAACACGGTGAAGACCGTGACGATCAGGCTGTTCACCAGCGCCTCGCCGACCAGCCCGGCCGTGAACACCGTGACGAAGCCGTCGAAGCTGAAGCTCGCCGGCAGGGCGCCGAGCCCGTTGCCGGTGATGTCGTCGAAGCTGCGGACGGCCACGAAGAGCACGAACAGCATCGGCAGCACCCAGAGCAGCGCGACAGGCGCCATGATCGCGTGGAAGATCCACGAGCCCTTCACCCTGCGGCGCGGGAGGGTCGGTGTGGCGAGACCGGGCGCGACCGGAGCGATGACGGCCATCTCAGTCCTCCTCCTTCGTGGCGCGCACGAGGTAGCTGATGATGAAGACGATCGCGAGCAGGAAGATGACGACCGCGATCGCCGAGCCGTAGCCGAGGTTCAGCACGGTGAAGCTCTCCTGGAACATGTAGGTCGAGAGCAGCTGCGTCGAGTTGTACGGCCCGCCGCGGGTCATCGCCCAGACGATGTCGAAGGTGCGCAGCGAGTCGATCACGGTGACCGCGAAGACCACGCCGTTCACGCCCTTCAACTGCGGCATCACGATCCGCCAGAAGCGCTGCGTCCGCGAGGCGCCGTCGACCTGGGCGGCCTCCTCGAGGCTCGGGTCCACGCCCTTCAGCCCGGCCAGGTAGAGCACCATGATGTAGCCGCACTGCCGCCAGACCGCCGCGACCAGCACCGCGTGGAGCGCGAGCGTCGGGTCCGCGAGCCACTGCCGCTCGAGGTCGCCCAGGCCGATCCCGCCGAGGAAGCTGTTGACCACGCCGTCCGGCTGGTAGATCACCCGCCAGAAGAGGCCGGTCACCGCGAGCGAGAAGACCATCGGCAAGTAGATCGCGCTGCGGTAGATGCCGACCCCGCGCCGCGGCTTGTTCAGCGCGACGGCGAGCGCCAGCCCGATCGCCACGGAGAGCCCGCCGAAGCCGACCACCCAGATGACGTTGTTGACCAGCGCGGTCGCGAAGATCGGGTCGGAGCCGAGGTCGGTGAAGTTCTCCAGGCCGATGAACTCCGGCTCGCCGATCCCGTTCCACCGGGTGAGCGAGAGGTAGAAGGAGTTGATCGCCGGCCAGAACACCCAGGCCAGCTCGACCGCGAGCGGGATGAGCAGGAAGAGCCAGACCACCGCGGGCACCCGGGTGATCCGGCGCCCCTTCCCGGACCGGACCAGCGGGCGGGCCGGCGGCTCCGGCTGCGTCTCCGGCGAAGGGGCGGGCGGCCGCTCCACGGCGGCCGCCCTGGTCGTCCCGGTCACGGGTTGAAGACCTTGTCGGCCGCCGTCTGCCACTCCTTCAGAATGCTGTCGACCTCACCGGGCTGGGCGATGAACTTGGTGAGCGCCGCGTCGGCCGTGGTCTGCAGGTCGTCGGAGGAGTCGCGGTTGAAGAACTGGGTGATCTGCTCGGTGCCGGCCAGCAGCGCGACGCCCTTCTGCACCAGCGGCGAGAACACCGAGGTGTCGACGTCGGGCGAGGTCGGCAGGTTCGACGACTGCGAGGCCTCGATGTAGGCGGACTGGCTCTCGGCCCCGGCGAGGTAGGAGAGGAACGCCTTGGTGGCGTCCGCGTCCTTGGTCTTCGCGCTGGCGAAGTAGCCGTCGGTCGGCGCCTCCTCCGCGGTCGGGATGCTCGCGTCGATCACCGGGACGGAGAAGAAGTCGAGGTCGTCGCCCTCGCCCTCCGGCATGTTCTGGCTGATGAACGCGCCGACGAGGTACATCGCGTTCTTCTTCTGCACCAGCGGCGTGACCGCGTCCTGCCAGGCGTAGGAGGGGGCGTTCGGATCCATGAACGGCACGATGTCGGCGTAGTACTTCATGACGTTCTTGACCTCGGTCGAGTCGAACGACGACTTCCCGGCCAGGAGCTCCTTGTGGTAATCCGCGCCGTTCACGCGGAGGTTGAGGATGTCGAACCAGCCGGACGCCATCCACGGCGTGGAGCCGATGCCGTTGGAGAGCGGCACGATCCCCTGGCCCTGCAGCGTCTCGCAGAGGGCCATGAACTCGTCCCAGGTGGTGGGCACCTCCACGCCCCACTCCTCGAAGGCCGACTTGCGGTAGAAGACGCCCCACCAGTAGTAGTTCGTCGGCAGGAAGATCTGCTTGCCGCTCGCGTCGGTCGAGAGGTCCTTGAGCGCGGCGGAGTAGCCGGCCGCGGCGCCGTCGCCGGTCCAGAGGTCGGAGAGGTCGAGCAACAGGTCCTGCGCGGCGTAGTCGCGGGCGACGGAGCCGGCGTACCAGGTGAGCACGTCCGGCGGATTGCCCGAGGTGAGATAGGTGGAGAGCTGCGCACGGAACTGCTCGATCGCCACCGTGTTGAGGGTGACGGAGCCGCTCGAGTAGCTCTTCACGAGTGCCTCGAGGGCCGCCTTCGGGGCCGGGTCGGAGAGGGAGGACTGCAGGACGATCCCGCCGCCGCCCGCGCCGCCGCCACCCCCGCCGCCGCCCATGCAGCCGGTGAGGAGCGCGGTGCTGCCGAGCGCGGTCGCGCCGTACAGGAAGCCTCGTCGGGTGAGGTTCGGGAATCGCTGTTCGTTGGTCATGGTGTCCTCCTTGACTCCGTGAAACCGGGGGCCGTGCTGTGCTGTGGTGCCGGTCGTGCTGCGGTGCTGGTGGTGCCGTCGTGCTGGTCGTGGGTCGTGCCGGTGGCGGATCGTGCCGGTGGTGGATCGTGCTGGTCGTGCCGTCGCCGGGTCCGCCTACGCGGGCGCGGCGAAGATCTCGTTGCACTCGCGCTGCAGGGCGACGTCGTCCCACATCGGGTGCTGGGGAGCGCCGTTCGAGCAGACGATCGATCCCCGGGCGCCGACCCGCCGCGACTCGCGCATGGCGAGCCGGCAGTACTCGGCGCCGATCGGCCCCTCCTCGAAGCGGCCCTCGAGCGGCGTGTAGCCGACCCAGCCCTCGCCGAAGACGAGCGGCACCCCGCGCAGGGCGGCCTGGTCGGCGGCGACGGCGATCCAGATCTTCAGCGTCGAGCGCATCTCGAGGTGGTGCGCGCCGTAGCGCTCGTACAGCCAGCGGTCGATCCGCTCGGCGTCGCCCCAGTCGTGCGCGTAGATCTCGCCCTTGCCGACGATCGTCGCGGTCAGCTTCCACTGGTCCTCGGCGGGGAGCGTCCACTCGGCGATGGGCGGGGCGCCCTCGAGCAGGAAGGCCTCGGCGGCGAGCTCCTGCTCGAACTCCTCGATCGGGCTGCGCAGCGCGAAGGCGGCGATGAACTCGTTGAGCACGCCGTAGATGTAGGGGTGCAGGACGAGCACGTCCGAGTTCCACGGGATCCCGCGCATCCCGCCGACGGGCACGTGCGCGTAGTTGACCGAGCACGGGACGCCGTCGGTCAGCTCGTGGAAACGGTCGATGCCGCGGGTGAGGCGCGGGGTGAGGGCGAGCGTCGCCGCGTCGAGGTCGGCGCGGTCGTAGTCGAGACCCTCGGTGAGGTGCCCCGCCTGCACCTCGTTGTGCAGCTCGACGAAAGCGATCCGGTCGTCGAGGTCGTGCTCGGTGAGGAAGCCGACGAGCGCCGCCTGCGCCTCGGCGAGCCGCTCGGCGCGGTCCTCCGGCGGCACCGCCATCAGCGCGTCGAACCAGTCCCGCTCGAGCGCGAAGGAGGAGGACTGCTGGTACTCCCAGGACGAGAGGATGACGAACACCCCGTGCCGCTTCGCCGCCGCGAACAGCGCGAGGAGGTGGGCGCGGGCGTCGATCATGGTCGGCTCGGCGACGTCGTACCAGCGCACCCGCTGCGCGTAGGAGCCGCCGAGCGGCCCGAGCCGGAGCTCCCGGGTGTCGAGACCGGACTCGAACAGGAGGAACGGCATCGCGCAGATGCGGATCGTGTTGTACCCCCGTTCGACCGCGCCGGCGAAGGCCGCGTCGAGGTCCTCGAAGGGCTCGCCCGGTCCGGTGCGCACGTACCAGGAGAAGTCCCAGAGGGTGATCGTGAGGCGCTCGGGGAGGTGATCCGCGAGCGGTACCGGCTGGTAGGGGGACGAGGGGTACTCCGCAGTGAGCATGCCGAAAGCCTAGGCACGCGCGGAGCGCCGACCAATGAAACGTTGCACGCCAAAAGCTGGACGATCCTCTGCCCTGACCTACACTCGTCGGCATGCTGATCCCCGACGGCTTCCTCGGCCAGCGCCTGCATGTCCTCCCCAAACCGCGGGTGGCCGAGGCGCTCGCGGCCCCGATCACCGAGCGCCTGCTCGTGACCGATGCTGGACACTTCCCGCATGCCGCCGCTCACGGCCGCAGCCGCCCCGAGGGCACGCGGGAGGCCGTCGTGATCCTCTGCACCGCCGGCCGGGGCTGGGTCTCGATCGCCGACTCGACCGCTCGGGTCGACCCCGGCGAGGTCGCCGTCATCGCCGCGGGCACCCCGCACCGGTACTGGGCCGACTTCGCCGACCCGTGGACGATCTGGTGGCTGCACGTCGCCGGCGCCGATGCCGCTGCCCTGATCTCCGCCGTCGTCCACGAGCGGACGTCCCCCGTCGTCACCGCGCGCGACGCCTTCTCGGCGAAGACCCTCATCGAGCACGCCGTCGCCGCCCTCGAGCGCGACGAGACCGACTCGAGCCTCTACGCCGCGAGCGGCGCCGCCTGGAACCTCCTCGCCCAGCTCGCCTCCGACCGCACCCGCGGCACCCTCGAGTCGGGCGACCGAATCCGCATGGCCCAGGACCACCTCCGCGAGCACCTCGACTCCCCCACCAGCATCACCGAGCTCGCGACCCTCGCCGGCATGAGCACGTCGCACTTCTCCGCCCTCTTCAAGAAGGCGGCCGGCATGAGCGCCGTCGAGTACGTCAAGCGCCTGCGCAGCGCCCGCGCCCGCGAGCTCCTGATCACCACCGACGCCTCGATCGCCGACATCGCCCGCGCCGTCGGCTACTCCGACGCCTTCTACTTCTCCCGCCAGTTCCGCGCCATCAACGGCACCAGCCCCTCGGAGTACCGCGCCGAGTTCCACGGCGAGGCACTGCGCTGAGCCACGTGCACTGAGCGCACTCGATGAGGCTTTCGATCAGCGCCTCGAGACAGCCCGTACCTACGGCAGCATCACGGCGCATTCGAGCCGCGAGATCAAGGAAGCTCTCGTCATCGGAGCGCCTCCGCGAGCAGCGATTCCGGGAGTGGCGCGGACCTCTGACCACCCCCGACGCCGCCGTTGGACGGCCTGGTGGCGTACCTCGAGGAGCGGCTGAAAAGAGTCGCCGCGAGGAGAACACGCCAGCGCCAGCGATGTCTCCCGCCACGAGAAAGGGCGCAGGACCGTCGAACCCGAGAACGAAGGGTCGATTTTCGCGCTAATTGGCGCATCTCATTCCTCTTTGGCAGCTCTGTGCCCGAATGGCGCAATTACATCATTGACCCGAATCGCGCCCTTTGCCACCCTGATCAGACCGCCACAATCCGAGTCATCTCATGACTGAATCGGGAGAGGCGTGTGACTTCGACAGAACAGGCTGTTTACGGCATTCCGAGCCTGAGCAAAACGGCGCCACGATTCTTGTGCTTTGTGAACCGAAACCCGGCCGCCCTCCTCGTCGAAGGTGATCGGCGTCGAGCAAGGTCACCGCCTGACTGGCACAACGCCGGCATACAGCCCCGCCATGGCATTGACCACTACAAGCCGGCACAGGCGATGACCCGTTGCGAGGAGAGCGCGACCATCGGTTGACGCCCCAGTGCAACAGACAAAGCCGCGGAAGAAGAGAGCCACGTCCGCCGACGACCGAGCTCTCACTCGAGAGAAGACACGGAGCCAATCATGAATAAAGTCTCAAAGACAATCCTGACGATCGATTGCATCTGCGCATGCGCCATCGGGTGCGCGCCTGCCGCAGAGGCGGGGTCGCCGGGATATCCGACGACAGCAAAAGACAATCTCGTATTCGTGAATACCGACCCACGGGGGTATCAAGCGAAATACATCAAGAATTCCGGGCCATCGGAGGTGATGGATTTCAACCTCGCCTGCAGCAACGGGAAGTGGTTCGGCAGCGAAGGTGCGTTCACCGCAACGGCGACAAACACTTACACCTACGTCTTCGCCGTCGGCGGACAGGGGCCGTGCGAGGTCCAGATCAAGAAACTCGCGACCGGCCAGGTCTGGACAACCGGCTACGTAGGTTAGGACGTCATCATGATGCGAATTCTGAGGACGCTACCGCCTCTCGTCTACGCACTTTCTGCCGCTACCGCGGGCTCACTTCTCCTGGCGCCCATTGCGGCGGCCGCAACGTCGTCCTGTGTGACAGCGGCTGGAGGCACGTTGTGTGCGACAGTGTCGAACGGAGGCTATCGTGCGGCGTTCACGCCGGGAAACGCCGGCCGCTACGACTTCCAGCTCTGGTGCGCTGACGGCAACTGGTTCGGAGACGGCGGCGAATTCAATGCGACGCCGGCACGAACGAACTCTTATGTGTTCGCCGTCGGCAACAGAGGTGAATGCTCGGTCAGACTGATTCACAAGGATCAGCCGAATGGCAACTCGACTCAGACCTGGAACACCGGTCTCATTCGTCCCTGAGCGCAGCAACGACCGAGTGGGCCCCCCGGATTCACCCGTGGGGCCCACTCAAGCGTCGGCGTCAACGCGCGCAATCTTTCGAGGGACCGGTGTAGTCCGGCGACTCAAGGACTTCAACAGTGCCGAAGCTCGCTATAAGACGGTAGCCATCCGCAACCGCGTCGCCAAGAATGGTTGAGGTCTTCATCTTCAGTCCGCGAACCGACCCGGCTTCCTCTTGACCAAGATCCAGGACATAGAAATCCGGAGCTCGCTGAAGCACACCCGGAAGCGATACCCGATTCGTTCGCGTGAGAAGCGGGACGAGACGATCATCGGCCGCTACGCAGGTCGACGGAGGTACATGCGCGACCGCCGCAGCCTGGTCGATCATGTGTTGACTTCTCACCCAAACCTCCCCCGCGGCGATTCGACCCAGCGGGTAGGTCTGCCGGTCGTCGATGACAACGGTACCTATGACAGGCACGGCGCAGACGATTATTCCCACGATCAGCGCTACCCTTCCGCGAAGCGGCGAGGAGCAAGCGGTTCGATCGAGAAGACGCTCTCCGCCGTCAAGAGCGGCCAGAAACAGCACCACCCAGACGGGCGCGTTGTAGTGGAATTCGCTCGTCCAGAGTGAGGACCGATCAGAAAGAAAACGCTCGGCCAGAAGCGGAAGACCGAGCAGGCTTATCGGGGACAAAAGCGGAAGGAAGAGAAGCGGAGAGAAGAGACTCAGCAGAGTGAACGTCTTCACGACCGGGGTGAAGAAGAGCGTGATCGCGACCCAGGGCCGAACAAGGAGAGTGCGCACGACGCTCGCCGAGTCGGGCCCGAGGTCTCCGTAGTCCCAGTACGCGTATGCGCGTCCGCTGAATGCCGGGATCACAACCAGCACAACGACCACAAATACCGCTGCCCCGAGAGCGGCGAGGATCACGCCAAGTACCCTAGGCCTCCTCACGACCCGCAGAAGACCGAGAATCAGCGCCACAGCCCCCATGTCCTCCCGGACCAGGAGAAGGATCACCGTTGCCGCTGCGAGTTGTTTATCCCTCTGGCTGTCGATCGCATCGACCGCCCACGCGAGGACCGGCACCGCGAACGCGACCTCGTGGAAATCGAAGTCGGCCAGGCATTGCAGCGGCCAGCCGAGGAGATATCCGGCCACCATCAGGCAGCTCACCCCCGCGCCCGCCCGGCGACGAGCGAAGCGCCAGACGAACACGGAGGAGATTGCGACGAGTCCGGCCTGCGCCACGAGAAGCACGCGACCGTCATCCCAGATCCAGTACAGCGGAGCGAGAACGACGAGGACCGGATGGAAATGGTCGCCGAGCAGATTGAAGTCGTCGCCTTTCAACGGCGAGAGCGGCGGCCGGAACTGCGAGTACGCCCGCACCGCCTGGTCGAAGATGCCGAGGTCGTAGCCGGCTGTGAGCAACTGGTCGGCCCGCGAGATCGAGTAGGTCGAGTACACCGCGAACGCGAGGAGCGCGAGAGGGACGATCGGCGACCGCAGCCACGCGAGACGCCCACCGCCGACCCGCAGGCTTTCGCCGCGCCCCGTCCATCGCATCCATACCTCCGCGGACGACGGACGGCGCACCACTGACCGAGGATCCCGACGTCTCTGCGGACGACGATAGGCGAGGTTCTCTCAGCGCCGCCCGGCTGGCGCATAACGCCGCCTCACCGCGCCGGCTCCCGCGTGGTGACTCGTGCGCCGCGGACGCGGCCGACAGGCCGACGAACGGGGGACAGTGAACGACCGGATGCCGCTTACGGAGAGAAGGAACCCTGGTGCCCCTGGAGGGACTCGAACCCCCAACCTGCTCCTTAGGACGGAGTCGCTCTTCCATTGAGCTACAGAGGCCGGTGCCGTCCAGTGTACCGATCGCCCGGACCCGTCGCTCTTGACACGGCACGAGGCGCATGGTTGGTTAGTTACTGCACCAACTAACCAATACACCACGAAGCACCCAGACCGAGGGAAGGAGCCCCATGGACGACTCCCGCCCGATCTTCCTGCAGATCGCCGAGCAGATCGAGAACGACATCATCGCGGGCGCGCTGCCCGAGGAGGACCAGGTCCCGTCGACGAACGAGTTCGCCGCGTTCCACCGCATCAACCCGGCCACGGCCGGCAAGGGCGTGAACCTGCTCGTCGACGAGGGCGTCCTGTACAAGAAGAGGGGGATCGGCATGTTCGTCGCCGAGGGAGCGCGCGACCGCCTGGTCGAGAAGCGCCGCACGCAGTTCCGCGACCAGTTCGTCGCACCGCTCCTCGCGGAGGCCGCCAAGCTCGGCCTCACCCGCGAGCAGCTCACCGCCATGATCACCGACATCGAAGGGGGATCGCGATGAGCGCGGTCATCGAGGTCGCCGGCCTCAGCAAGCACTACGGCAGCATGCACGCCGTCTCCGACGTCAGCTTCACCCTCGAGGAGAACCGGATCCACGGCCTCCTCGGCCGCAACGGCGCCGGCAAGACCACCCTGATGTCGCTGCTCACCGGCCAGGAGTTCGCGAGCACCGGCAGCATTCGCGTCTTCGGCGAGGCACCCGTCGAGAACGCCGCCGTCCTCTCCCGCACCTGCTTCATCAAGGAGAGCCAGAAGTACCCGGAGGACTTCAAGGTCAAGCACGTCCTCCGCAGCGCCCGCTGGTTCTTCGAGGGCTGGGACGAGGAGTTCGCCCAGCAGCTCGTCGTCGACTTCCGCCTCCCGCTCGAGCGCCGCGTCAAGAAGCTCAGCCGCGGCCAGCTCTCCGCGATCGGCGTCATCGTCGGCCTCGCCTCCCGCGCCCCGCTGACCTTCTTCGACGAGCCGTACCTCGGCCTCGACGCTGTCGCCCGGCAGCTCTTCTACGACCGCCTGCTCGCCGACTTCGCCGAGCACCCGCGCACCGTGCTCCTCTCCACCCACCTGATCGACGAGGTCAGCAGCCTCCTCGAGCACGTCCTCGTCATCGACGACGGCCGCCTGCTCGTCGACAGCGACACGGAGGAGCTGCGCGGTGCCGCCGCGACCGTCACCGGCAGCCGTGCCGCGGTCGACTCCTTCACCGAGGACCGCGAGGTCCTCTCCCGCAGCGGAGTCGGCGGCCTCGCCACCGCGACGCTCCCCCACCTCGGCACCGCCGACCGCGACGAGGCCCGCCACCGCGGCCTGGAGCTCGAGCCCGTCTCGCTCCAGCAGCTCGTCGTCCAGCTGACCACCGGAAAGGCCGCCTCATGACCGCCCTCGCCCCGCAGCGCTCCGTCGCGCGCCACCGCCTGCTCAGCATCGTCCGGCTGCACCTCGCCAACCCGGCGACGCTGCTCGTCACCCCGCTCGCGATCCTCGGCGCGATCTTCATCGGCAGCCTGATCATCTGGCTGCTCGTGCTGCGGATGGTCGGCGTCCCGGCGGCCGGCGGCGACTCCGGCGTGCAGATCACCGGTGGCACGACCTTCATCTTCATCTACATGCTGGTCGTCGCCGTCCAGGCCACGAATGTCACCTTCGCCCTCGCGCTGGGCTACGGCTCGACCCGCCGCGACTACTCCCTCGGCACGGCGCTGACCTTCGTCGGCCTGTCCGCCGCCTGGACCGTCCTCTACTCCACGATGTCCGCGCTCGAGCAGGCGACGAACGGCTGGGGGCTCGGCGGCTACATGTTCCGCGCCGCCGCCTACAGCGACGTCTCCTGGCTCGCCCAGACCTTCGCGACCTTCAGCCTCTTCCTCTTCTTCTTCTTCGCCGGCTCGGCGGTCGCCGCCGTCTACGTCCGCTGGCGGGCCACGGGGATGACCGTCTTCTTCCTCGCCCTCGGCGCGCTGATCGTCGGCCTGGTCGCCCTGTTCACCCTCACCGACAGCTGGGACTCCGTGTGGCTCGCCTTCCAGGCGATCGGCTTCACGGGCGCCTTCGCCCTGCTGCTCGTCCCGACGGTCCTGTCCGCGGTCCTCGGCGCCCTGATCCTCCGCCGAGCCACCCCGCGCGGCTGATCCGGCCGCGCAACATCAGCTGAGAGAGGGGGGCATCCGCTGAGGAGCGATGCCCTTCTTTCTCAGCTGATGTTCTGCGGCGAGCAGCCCCGTCCGGACGGCGCCCCGCCGCCCGCAAGGCCCTTCCGTCCCGCGCGCTCGCCTGGGAGCGTTGCAGCATGGCCGCATCCCTCACCTCCCCCGCCGCTCAGCACGTCTGGGCCGCCAGGGACGACAGTCCGCTCGACCCCGCCACCCTCGACACCATCGACGCCTGGTGGCGCGCCGCGAACTACCTCGCGGTCGGCCAGATCTACCTCCTCGCCAATCCGCTGCTGCGCGAGCCCCTCGCGAGGGAGCACATCAAGCCGCGCCTGCTCGGACACTGGGGCACGACCCCCGGCCTCAACCTGATCTACGCGCACCTCAACCGCGCGATCACTGAGCGCGCGCAGCCGACGCTCTACATCACCGGCCCCGGCCACGGCGGACCGGGCATGGTCGCCAACGCCTACCTCGACGGCACCTACAGCGAGATCTACTCGCACATCGACGAGACGGAGGACGGCCTGCGCCGCCTCTTCCGCCAGTTCAGCTTCCCCGGCGGCATCCCGAGCCACGCCGCCCCCGAGACCCCCGGCAGCATCCACGAGGGCGGCGAGCTCGGCTACTCCCTCAGCCACGCCTACGGCGCCGCCTTCGACAACCCGGACCTGCTGGTCGCCGCCGTGGTCGGCGACGGCGAGGCCGAGACCGGCCCGCTCGCCACCAGCTGGCACTCGAACAAGTTCGTGAATCCCGCGACCGACGGCGTCGTGCTGCCGATCCTGCACCTCAACGGCTTCAAGATCGCCAACCCGACGGTCCTCGCCCGCATCCCCCACGAGGAGCTCGAGAGCCTGATGCGCGGCTACGGTCACGAGCCGTTCACCGTCGAGGGCGGCTTCGACGGCGAGGACCCGATGCGCGTGCACGAGCGCTTCGCCGCGGTCCTCGACACCGTCCTCGACCGCATCGCCGCGATCAAGGCGCGCGCCGCCGAGGGCGACCTCTCCCGCCCCGCCTGGCCGATGATCATCCTGAAGACCCCGAAGGGCTGGACCTGCCCCGCGGAGATCGACGGCGTGCAGGTCGAGGGCACCTACCGCGCCCACCAGGTCCCGCTCGCGAACGCCCGCGATACCGAGGCACACACCCGCCTGCTCGAGACCTGGATGCGGTCCTATCGCCCCGAGGAGCTGTTCACCGAGGAGGGCGGGATCGCCGACCGCGTCCGCTCACTCGCCCCCGAGGGCGAGCTGCGGATGAGCGCGACGCCGCACGCCAACGGCGGCCTGCTCCGCCAGACCCTCCGGCTGCCGGACTTCCGCCGCTACGAGGTCGTCGTGCACGAGCCGGGCGGCACCGTCGCGGAGGCGACGAAGGTGCTCGGCGAGTGGCTCGCCGACGTCGTCCGCGAGAACCCGACGAACTTCCGGATCTTCGGCCCCGACGAGGTCGCCAGCAACCGCCTGCAGAGCGTCTACGCCGCGACCGACAAGCAGTGGAACGCCGAGCTCAGCCCGCTCGACGACCACCTCGCCCGCGCCGGCCGCGTGATGGAGGTGCTCTCCGAGCACCAGTGCCAGGGCTGGCTCGAGGGCTACCTGCTCACCGGCCGGCACGGGCTCTTCACCTGCTACGAGGCCTTCATCCACATCATCGACTCGATGTTCAACCAGCACGCGAAGTGGCTGGACGGCACCCGCGACATCGAGTGGCGCCGCCCGATCGCGAGCCTCAACTACCTGCTCTCCAGCCACGTCTGGCGCCAGGACCACAACGGCTTCAGCCACCAGGACCCGGGCTTCATCGACCACGTCGTCAACAAGAAGCCGGAGGTGGTCCGCGTCTACCTGCCGTTCGACGCGAACACGCTGCTCTCCGTCTACGACCACTGCCTGCGCAGCGTCGACTACGTCAACGTCGTCGTCGCCGGCAAGCAGCCCGCTCCCGCCTGGCTCACCATGGCGGAGGCGGTCACGCACTGCACCCGCGGCCTCGGCATCCTGGAGTGGGCGAGCAGCGAGCGCCGCGGCGAGTCGCCCGACGTGGTGATGGCCTGCGCCGGCGACGTCCCGACCCTCGAGACCCTCGCGGCCGTCAGCATCCTCCGCGAGGCGCTGCCCGACCTCGCGATCCGCACCGTCAACGTCGTCGACCTGATGCGGCTGATGTCCGAGTCCGAGCACCCGCACGGCCTCTCGGACCGCGAGTTCGACGCGGTCTTCACGCCCGACCGACCGGTGATCTTCGCGTACCACGGCTACCCGTGGCTGATCCACCGTCTGACCTACAAGCGCACCGGCCACGGCAACCTGCACGTCCGCGGCTACAAGGAGAACGGCACGACCACCACGCCGTTCGACATGGTGATGCTCAACGACCTCGACCGCTACTCGCTGGTCATGGACGTCATCGACCGCACGCCCGGTCTCGGCGCGAAGGCGGCGGGCCTCCGCCAGGAGATGCAGGACGCCCGGATCCGCGCCCGCGCGTACACCCGCGAGCACGGCGAGGACATCCCCGAGGTCGCGAACTGGACCTGGTCCGGCTCCCGCTCCGGCAACGCCTCCGAGGCCACCGGCGGCGACAACGAGTAGCCCCCCCCCTCTCGCTCCCCGCGAGATGCCACTTGTGCACGCGACACGCCGTGTCGAGCGCGCACAAGTGGCATCTCGCGGCGGGGGTCAGGCCGCCGCCGCCGTGAGGTAGTCGTCCCACTCGGGCTGGGTGCGCTCGGCACCGCGCACGAGCCAGGAGCCGGCGCGCGGCATCCGCGGCACGGAGCGCAGCTGCCATCCCATCTCGAGCGGCGTCCGGTCGCTCTTGACGTTGTTGCAGCGGTGGCAGCAGGCGACGAGGTTCTCCCAGGTGTCCCGCCCGCCGCGCGACTTCGGCTGGATGTGGTCGATCGTGTTCGCGTGCTGGCCGCAGTAGCCGCAGCGGTGGTTGTCGCGCCGCAGCACCCCGCGGCGCGAGACCGGCACGCTCCGCGAACTCGGGATGCGGACGTAGCGCGTGAGCACGATCACCGAGGGCCGGACGTAGTCGCCGGTCGCTCCGTGCACCGGGTGCTCCTCGTCGGCGACGATGATCATCGCCTTCTCGGTCATCAGCAGCACCAGCGCCCGCTTGAACGACACCACCGCGAGCGGCTCGTAGCCGGCGTTGAGGACGAGTGTGCGCATCAGTGACCTCCGTGCTGTCGCACGCCGCCGCACGGAGGCGCCGCGACCACGCGAAAGGGCGCCGTCGTGATGACGGCGCCCTTCGAGGCCGCGGCGCAGAGCCGCACGGTGACGTGGTGCCGTATCCGAGTGTCGGCGGAGTGGAGTGCGGCGAGGAGGATCCCCGCCCGGATCGCGTCGGTCCGCCGCACGCGCGAACGCAGCCCCACGCAGTGGTGCCCGTTCCGCTCGGCCATCCCGGCACTCCGTCCCTCGACGAATCGCTCCGCTCGCCACGCGAGCGGACTGAGGTTCAGATTAACCCTTCGCGCCCGGAACACCAGAGGATCCGGGGTTTTCGTCATCCGCAGTTCACACGGCGCGCGGCGGGCCGGCACTGCCGGGAACGCGCAAGAGCCCGCCCCGGTGAGGGGACGGGCTCTCGGCCGATGCTCGCGGTCGTCGTCAGCCGGAGATGCGGACGATCGTGTAGTTGCTCGTCCAGATCGGCTGCACGCGGACGCTCGCGCCCTCGTACGGCGCGTGCAGGATGTTGCCGTTGCCCGCGTAGAAGCCGTCGTGGCCCGGCATGATCACCAGGTCGCCGGGCTGCGCCTCGGACAGCGGGATCTGCGTGCCCATCGCCGCCTGGCCCGCCGCGGAGTGCGGCATCGAGATGCCGTACTGGGCGAAGACGTACATGACGAGGCCGGAGCAGTCGAAGCCGCTGGGGTCCGCGCCGCCGAAGACGTAGGGCACGCCCTGGTACTGCAGCGCCGTGTCGAAGACGGCGGAGAGGCTGTAGCTCGTGCTCGGCGCGCTCGCCGCGAGCTCGCTGGCCGAGGCGCCCTCGTAGGAATTGAAGCTCTCGGCGGTCTCGGCGCGGGCCTCGGCGACGTCGGTGGTGTCGACGACGGGCTCGACGACCGGCTCCGGCTCGGGCGGCGGGGGCGGCGGCGCGGCCTCGGCGGTGAAGCCGTCGCGGGCGATCGCCGCCTGGACCACTCCCCCGGCGACGGCGACGGTCTGCGCGTCGCCCTGGCGCAGAAGGTCGGCCTTCGAGGCGGCGAACAGCCCGTCACTCTCGGTGCCGGGCGAGAAGGCGTAGGCGGGGAGCGCCATGGTCGCGACGAGCGCTCCGGCGAATCCGACGATGGCGACCTTGCCGATCGTGCGGCCGCGGCTGCGCTTGCGGGGCGAGCCGGCGGGCGTCGGCACGAAGTCCGTGACGTCGGCCTGGCGCGACGGCGCCGTCGGCACGGCCCGGCGGGCGACGGGGGCCTCGTCCGTATAGCGGGCGCGCATCACCGGCGGACGGTTCTCGAAGGAGGACGCGGTGCGGGGGCTGTCCGGGTGGGTGGAGCGGAACCGGTCGGGGGAACCGGCGGGGGTGGTGGGGTTCTGGGGCAAGGGGGAGGACCTCCGACGTCCCGCCAGCCCAGGCAGCTGTCCCGTCTCGAGTGCGCGAAGCATCGGCGTTCACGGAGTCCGAGACGGGAAGGGACGTCGGACACCGCGCCTCACGACCGGGGTTCGGGCGCAGGGCTCCACAGAGCGTAAGCGACCGTTACCGATTTGTCACCAACCGGAGACGAGATCGTGTCCCGCTCCGACCCTCCGATGCTGTAGTGCGCGTGGAGCGGACGTTCAGCTGACGAGGAAGATGTGCGCAGCGACCTCGTTGGGCAGTTCGATGCCCGCCTCCACGCCGTCGATGCGCACGAGCACGTAGCCGTTCAGTGCCGAGAACTCGCCCTCGGCCCCGGGGACGACCCCGGCCTGCTTGAGCTGGAGGAGCAGCTCCGGGTCGACCTGGGCCGGCTCGCCCAGCCGGCGGACGGTGCCGCGCTGGGGTTCGGCCGAGCCGGCGACGAAGCGGGGGATGCTGATGACGCCGTCCGCGAAGCGCGACGCCGGGGTGTCCCCCAGCTCGTCGAGCCCCGGGATCGGGTTGCCGTAGGGCGACTCGGTGGGGTGGTCGAGCATCTCGAGGAGGCGGCGCTCCACCTGCTCGCTCATCACGTGCTCCCAGCGGCAGGCCTCCTCGTGCACGAACTCCCAGTCGAGCTTGATGACGTCGTGGAGGAGGCGCTCGGCGAGGCGGTGCTTGCGCATGACGTGGATCGCCTTGCGGCGTCCGTCGCCGGTCAGCTCGAGGTGGCGGTCGCCGGAGACGACGACGAGGCCGTCGCGCTCCATCCGGCCGACGGTCTGCGAGACGGTGGGGCCGGAGTGGCTGAGCCGCTCGGAGATGCGGGCCCGGAGGGGGATGATGTTCTCCTCCTCCAGCTCCAGGATGGTGCGCAGGTACATCTCGGTCGTGTCGATCAGATCCGTCATCTCAGCCTTCCGGTCTCAGCGCGCACAACCTTACTGGGCACCGTGTCCCGTCTCCGTCGACGGGGCAGGGCGCAGGGCCTCCGATGGTCGAAGGCGGGGCGGGCCGGGAACCCTAGTATTAACGCATGCCGGACGTCACCATTCCTCGCGAGCTCCTCCCCCACGACGGGCGGTTCGGCTGCGGCCCGTCCAAGGTGCGGCACGACCAGCTCGCGCACCTCGCGACGCAGGGCGCGCACCTCCTCGGCACCTCGCACCGGCAGGCTCCGGTCAAGAACCTGGTCGGGTCCGTGCGCGAGCACCTCGCGACGCTCTTCCGCATCCCCGAGGGCTACGAGGTCCTGCTCGGCAACGGCGGCTCGACCGCCTTCTGGGACGCGGCCGCCTTCTCGCTGATCGACCGCCGTGCCGAGAACCTCACCTTCGGCGAGTTCGGCCAGAAGTTCGCGAAGGCGGCGTCCGCGCCGTTCCTCGAGCCCGCGCACGTCGTCTCGGCCCCGGCCGGCTCGCGCAGCGAGGTCGAGATCCTCGAGGGCGTCGACGTCTATGCCTGGCCGCACAACGAGACCTCCACCGGAGTCATGGCGCCGGTCCGGCGCGTGCACGGCGACGAGGGCGCGCTCACGGTGATCGACGCGACCAGCGCCGCCGGCGGCATCGACTTCGACGCGGCCGAGGCCGACGTCTACTACTTCGCCCCGCAGAAGAACTTCGCCTCGGACGGCGGCCTGTGGTTCGGCCTCTTCTCGCCGGCCGCGATCGAGCGGATAGAGCGGATCGCGGCGAGCGGTCGCTACATCCCCGAGTTCCTGAGCCTGCAGAACGCCGTCGACAACTCGCGCCTGAACCAGACGCTGAACACCCCCGCCCTCTCCACGCTGCTGCTGATGGAGTCGCAGCTCCAGTGGATGAACGAGAGCGGCGGACTGGCCTGGGCGTCGGCGCGCACTCTCGAGTCCTCGTCGGCGATCTACGACTGGGCCGAGGCCTCGCCGGTCGCGACCCCGTTCGTCGAGGTGCCCGAGCACCGCTCGCAGGTCGTCGCCACCGTCGACTTCGACGCCTCCGTCGACGCCGCGGTGATCGCGAAGATCCTGCGCGCGAACGGCATCGTCGACACGGAGCCGTACCGCAAGCTCGGCCGCAACCAGCTGCGCGTGGCGACCTTCGTCGCCATCGAGCCGGACGACGTCCGCTCGCTGCTCGGCTGCATCGACCACGTCATCGAGCGCCTGGCCGACTGAGCGACCGGGGAACGGGGAGGCGCGGGATGAGGCTCTGGCTCCGTCCGGACGAGCGCCGCCCCGCTCCCCCGCCCTACGCGTCCGACGACGCGACGGCGCTCCTCGTGGGCTGCATCGTCTGGGTGCTCGCCCTCGTCGGCGTGCTGATCGCCGCGGCGGCCGGCGCGACCGTGCCGCCGCTCGTCCTGTCGACCGTCGTGATCGGCGTCGTGCTCGGCACGATCGGCCTGTTCTACAGCCGCAACCGCCGCTGATCCACCGGCGTCCGCGCGCGCGGCCGGCGCCGTGGCCGAGCGAGGGCGTCCCCGCTCGACCGGGTCCTCACCGGCGGCGGCGCCGCCGTCCGCGACCGCTGCCGCCGCGTCGACCGGCGGCCGAGGCTCCCGACCCGTCCTCGGCGCCGGCGTCCTCGCCGTCCGAGTCGTCCTCGTCCGAGTCCTCGTCGTCGGTGTCGTCGTCGTCGTCCGAGTCCTCCTCGTCGGAGTCGTCGTCGTCGTCCGAGTCCTCGTCGTCCGGGACGTCGTCGTCGTCCGCCTCGTCGTCGTCGTCGAGGATCTCGTCCTCGTCCGCTTCCGCCGCGTCGCCGTCGACCACGGTGTCGTCGTCGTACTCGTCGTCCTCGGTCTCGTCGCGCTCACCGCTGGCGTCCTGCGCCGCGCGGTAGTCCGCGAGCCGGACCGACCACGGCACCCAGTCGGGCGCGAGCACGGAGCCCTCGCCCGGCAGCAGCTCGACCTCGAGCACGTTGACGTCCTCGGACTCGTCGATCCTCGACAGCGTCGCCGTCCAGAGCCAGCCCGGGTAACCGCGCATCAGATTGGTGAACTGCAGCGAGACCACGTGCTCGCCCTGGGCGAGCGTCGCGACCAGGTCGCCGATCGTGTCGGCGGTCGTGATGTCGAGCAGCGCCTCGCGCGCACGGTCCTCCGAGCCGGCGAGGACGGCGTCGAGCTCGTACACGGGCGCGCGCTCCGGCTCTCCGGCGGACATTGCGGACCCGGCGTCAGGCTCTCCTCCGTCATCGGAGTCGGTGTCGGAGTCCTCGTCGGAATCGTCCTCGTCCTCCTCGTCGATCTCGTCGCTCCAGACCGCCGGCGCGGGAGTGCGCGACGCCGGGACGCCGTCCTGCGAGTCCGCGGGACCCTCGGTCGGAGCCTCGGACCCGGTGTCCGGAGCCCCGTCGTTCTCGGGCGACGGATCGCCGGTCGTCTCGCCGGCGTCAGGCATCGAGCTCGTCCGCGACCCGGCGCAGCAGCGTCGCGATGGTGCGCCCGTGGGCCTTGTCGGGGTAGCGGCCGCGCTTGAGGCCGGTGCCGATGCCGTCGAGCAGCTTGACCGTGTCCTCGACGATCACGGACATGTCGTCGGCCGACTTGCGGCTGAGCTTGACCATGCTGGGCGGGGTGTCGATGATGCGGGCCGAGAGGGCCTGCGCACCGCGCTTGCCGTCGGCGATGCCGAACTCGAGGCGGGTGCCGGCCTTGACCGCGGTCCCGGAGGGCAGCGCGGAAGCGTGCAGGAAGACCTCCTGGCCGTCATCAGTGCTGATGAAGCCGAAGCCCTTCTCCTCGTCGTAGAACTTGACCTTGCCGGTAGGCATGCAGAACCCCTCCTGGAAATGAAGCAGCCATCAGTTTAGAGGACGGCACCCGCCCTATCCTTGACCCGTGAAGCCACAGCAGCCCGCGGGCATCGGACGCGCGGAGCGCGTGCTCGCCTACATGTTCGTCGCGATCATCGTCGTGACGGTGATCGCGTTCATCGCCGTCCTGGTGGCGCCGATGATGGGCGTCCGCGACTACAGCGGGAGCCTCTGGCAGTTCGTCCTCGCGCTGCCGCTGGTCGGCCTGCCGATCGCCTTCCTGATGATGATCGCGATGCTCGTGGTCGGCGTCCGCCGCCGCCGCTCCTCCTAGCGGAGACCTCTCCGGCTGCGCCGAGCCCTCGACGAGCAACCGGTCACGCGACTCCCAGACTTCACCCAGGCCACGCGCAGATACTGTCCGCATGGACGGACCCCGCATTCTCATCGTCGACGACGAGCCCAACATCCGCGACCTGCTCACCACGAGCCTCCGCTTCGCCGGCTTCGCCGTGCGCGCGGTGGGTAACGGTGCTCAGGCGATCTCCGCAGTCCTCGAGGAGGAGCCGGACCTCATCATCCTCGACGTGATGCTGCCGGATATGAACGGCTTCGGCGTCACCAAGCGCCTGCGCTCGGCCGGCTACACCTCGCCGATCCTCTTCCTCACGGCGAAGGACGACACCGAGGACAAGATCACCGGTCTCACCGTCGGCGGCGACGACTACGTCACCAAGCCGTTCAGTCTCGACGAGATCGTGGCGCGCATCAAGGCGATCCTCCGCCGCACGATGCACGCCGAGGAGGACGCGGTCATCCGCGCCGGCGAGCTCACGATGGACCAGGACACGCACGAGGTCCTCGTCGGCGACGAGCCGGTCGAGCTCAGCCCGACCGAGTTCAAGCTGCTGCGCTACCTGATGCTCAACCCCAACCGGGTGCTCAGCAAGGCGCAGATCCTCGATCACGTCTGGGAGTACGACTTCAACGGCGATGCGGGCATCGTCGAGTCCTACATCTCGTACCTGCGACGTAAGCTCGACACGCATTCGGAGGAATCGCTCATCCAGACCAAGCGAGGATTCGGATACATGCTGAAGGTCGCGAAGGTCTGACCTCCGCCGCCCCGGCGCCGGCCCCGTGAGGGGGCGGGCGCCCGCACGACTTCGAGGGAGTTCCACCGCCATGCACCAGGGTCTGGCCGAGCGGTGGAACTCCATCTCGCTGCGCACGAAGATCACGGCCGTCACCGTCCTCCTGCTGACCCTCGGCCTGCTGGTCTCCGGCATCGGCACGATGACGATGCTGAAGCCGCAGCTCGTCGCTCAGCTCGACGCGCAGCTGGCCGACAAGGTGCAGAAGGTGGCGACCGACCTCTCCGCGCAGGGGGTCTCCCAGTTCTCCGAGTCGGACGACTACTACGGCGCCGTGTACGACTCCTCGGGGAAGCTCGTCTACTCGAACGCCGGGCAGGGCACCGACCCCGCCTTCCCCTCGCGCTACTCGATCGAGGACGCCCTGAGCGCCTCCAGCGAGCCGAAGGCGCTGATGAGCGTCAACGACCGGATCGAGTACCACGCCGTCTCGACGGTGTACTCCCGCGGGAACGACTACCAGACGCTGCTGCTCGCCACGTCGACGCGCGACATCGACAACATCATGACGATCTACCTGACGATCTTCCTCGGGTTCGGCGTCGCGATCGTCGTCATCGGCGCGATGCTGACGCGGCTGCTCGTCACCACGACGTTCGCTCCCCTGCGCCAGGTGGAGCAGACCGCCGCCGCGATCGCCGACGGCGACTTCAGCCAGCGCCTCGACGGCACCACGCCCAACACCGAGGTCGGCCGCCTCAACCGCTCGCTGAACGCGATGCTGGTGCGCATCGACAGCGCCTTCCGCGACCGCGCCCGCACCATCGACCAGATGCGCCGCTTCGTCGGCGACGCGAGCCACGAGCTGCGCACCCCCCTCGTCTCCGTCCGCGGCTACGCCGAGCTCTACCGGATGGGCGCGCTGCAGACGCCCGAGGCGGTCGGCCAGGCGATGGAGCGCATCGAGAAGGAGGCGATCCGGATGGGTGGCCTCGTCGAGGATCTCCTCGAGCTCGCCCGCCTCGACGAGACCAAGCCGCTGGCCCTCTCCCCCGTCGACCTGATGCCGCTCGCCCGCGACGCCGCGATGGACGCCATGGCCTCCTGGCCCGACCGCGACTTCGGCGTCGAGACCCGCGACGACACCCCCGTCGAGACGCCCGCGCTCGAGATGGACGAGCCGTCCGGCACCGCGACGCAGACCATGGAGGTTCCGGCCGCCGCCGGGCTCACCGGGCCGATCGCAGCCGCCGGCGCACGCCTGGCGCGCTTCCGCCGCCGCCCGCGCCGTGTCCCGGCCGAGGACCTCGCGGCGGGCACCGCCCCCGAGCCCGAGCAGGTCGGCGTCCCGGCGCTGGTGATGGCGGAGGAGAACAAGATCCGCCAGGTGCTGACCAACCTGATCGGCAACGCCGTCCGCTACACGCCTGAGGACACCCCGATCGAGGTCGGCGTCGCCGTCGACCGCGCGCGGCGGCTGGCCTTCCTCGAGGTCATCGACCACGGCGAGGGCATCCCGCCGCAGATCCGGGAGAAGATCTTCCAGCGCTTCTGGCGCGCCGACACCTCGCGCACCCGCGAGACCGGCGGCAGCGGCCTGGGGCTCGCGATCGTCTCCTCCATCGTCGCGGCGCACAAGGGCCGGGTCGACGTCGTCGAGACTCCGGGCGGCGGCGCCACCTTCCGGGTCGCCCTGCCTCTCCTCACCGTCGACCCGGACGGCGATCCGTCCCCAGCTGCGGCCTGACGGCCCGCGCGGCCGACGCGGTCCGCCCTAGGTTCTCTCCCACGCGCCGACCGGCGCGGACGAGTGAGAGGACCTGACATGACCCACTTCCAGACCGACATCGACGCGATCAGCACCGCGAGCGGCTCGATCCACGGCTCCGCGGACCGCATCCGCGCCGAGGTGGCCGGCATGCTCGCTCTGCTCACCGGCCTCGAGAGCTCGTGGACGGGGCAGGCCTCGACCGCGTTCCAGGGAGTGGTCGGCCTCTGGCGGACCACGCAGGGGCAGGTCGACGACGGGCTCGAATCGATCGCGCTCGCCCTGGGGACGGCGGGGCAGCAGTACGCGGAGACCGAGGAGGCCAACGCGCGCCTGTTCGCGTTCTGACCCGCCGGCGGCGTCCTCGACCGTCTGCGGACCGAGGACGCCGCCCGGAAACGCCGAAGGCGGCTCCCCCGGAGGGGAACCGCCTTCTGCGTGGTGCGGGTCGGACTAGAAGTCCATGCCACCCGTGGGGTCTCCGCCTGCGGCGACGGGGTTCCGCTCGGGCTTGTCGGCGACGACGGCCTCCGTGGTGAGGAACAGACCGGCGATCGAGGCGGCGTTCTGCAGAGCGGAGCGCGTGACCTTGACCGGGTCGATGATGCCGGCGGCGATCAGGTCGACGTACTCGCCGGTCGCGGCGTTGAGGCCCCAACCGGTCTGCAGCTCGCGGACCTTGGCGGCGACGACGCCGGGCTCGAGGCCGGCGTTCAGGGCGATCTGCTTGAGCGGGGCGTCGATGGCGACGCGGACGATGTTCGCTCCGGTCGCCTCGTCTCCGACCAGCTCGAGCTTCTCGAAGGCGAGCTTGCCGGCCTGGATGAGGGCGACGCCACCACCGGCGACGATGCCCTCCTCGACGGCGGCCTTCGCGTTGCGGACGGCGTCCTCGATGCGGTGCTTGCGCTCCTTGAGCTCGACCTCGGTCGCAGCTCCGGCCTTGATGACCGCGACGCCACCGGCGAGCTTCGCGAGGCGCTCCTGGAGCTTCTCGCGGTCGTAGTCGCTGTCGGTGTTCTCGATCTCGCCGCGGATCTGCGCGACGCGGCCGGCGATGGCCTCGGCGTCGCCGGCACCCTCGACGATCGTGGTCTCGTCCTTGGTGATGACGACCTTGCGGGCCGAGCCGAGCAGGTCGAGGGTGACGTTCTCGAGCTTGAGGCCGACCTCCTCGGAGATGACCTGGCCACCGGTGAGGATCGCGATGTCCTGGAGCTGCGCCTTGCGACGGTCGCCGAAGCCCGGGGCCTTGACGGCGACCGACTTGAAGATGCCGCGGATCTTGTTGACGACCAGGGTCGCCAGCGCCTCGCCGTCGACGTCCTCGGCGATGATCAGCAGCTGCTTGCCCGCCTGGATCACCTTGTCGACGACGGGGAGGAGGTCCTTGATGTTCGAGACCTTGGAGTTGACGATCAGGATGTACGGGTCCTCGAACACGGCCTCCTGGCGGTCGGGGTCCGTGACGAAGTACTGCGACAGGTAGCCCTTGTCGAAGCGCATGCCCTCGGTCAGCTCGAGCTCGGTGCCGAAGGTGTTCGACTCCTCGACGGTGACGACGCCCTCCTTGCCGACCTTGTCGATCGCCTCGGCGATGATCGCGCCGATCTCGGGATCCGCGGCGGAGATGGAGGCCGTGGCCGCGATCTCCTCCTTGGTCTCGATCGCCTTGGCGCCGGCGACGAGCTCGGCGGTGACGGCCTTGACGGCCTTCTCGATGCCCTTCTTCAGGCTGATCGGGTCGGCGCCGGCCGCGACGTTGCGCAGGCCCTCGCGGACGAGCGCCTGGGCGAGGACGGTCGCGGTGGTGGTGCCGTCGCCGGCGACGTCGTCGGTCTTCTTGGCGACCTCCTTGACGAGCTCGGCGCCGATCTTCTCGTACGGCTCGTCGAGCTCGATCTCCTTGGCGATCGACACGCCGTCGTTCGTGATGGTGGGGGCTCCCCACTTCTTCTCGAGCACGACGTTGCGGCCGCGCGGGCCGAGGGTCACCTTGACCGCATCGGCCAGGGTGTTGAGTCCACGCTCGAGGCCGCGGCGGGCTTCTTCGTCAAAAGCAATGATCTTGGCCATGTGTGTTCTTCGTCCCTCCCGGACGTCAGGGGAATTCCGTCGTTGGCACTCGACTGGAGCGAGTGCCAACAGCGATTCTGGCACTCACCCGGGAGGAGTGCAAGTGATGCCGGCGCCTGGCGCAACGCGAGGAGCCGCCGCCCGCACGAGGCGGACGACGGCTCCAGGCAGGGCGGGGGCTTCAGACCACGCGCACCGATTCGGCCTGCGGGCCCTTGGACCCGGTGCCGACCTCGAACGCGACGTGCTGGCCCTCTTCGAGGACCTTGTATCCCGACATGTCGATGGCGGAGTAGTGGACGAACACGTCCTGCCCGCCGCCGTCGACCGTGATGAAGCCGTAGCCCTTCTCAGAGTTGAACCACTTGACGGTTCCGTTCGCCATCTCTCACTCCCAAAGTGCTGTGCTGCCTGCGACACGAGCGATGCGCAGGTGCCTGATTAGGGAGCATAAGCCAGCGTTTCGGCCCGGAATGGGGCGGAAAGCGCCCGTGGGAAAGAGTTGTCCGGGATTCAACATGAATTAAACGTGCCGGAAACAGAACGCCCCCGGGACACGCCCCGAGGGGGTGCTCCGGGGGCGTCCGCGCCGCCGTGCTACTGCGGCGGATAGTCCGAGCCGAGCACGACGACGACGGATCCGGTCTCGACGAAGTCCTGCGTCAGAGCCGGCGTGCCGATGCCGAGCGACTGAGCGACACCGAGCGCCGCGCCCTCGAGCGCGGGGTCGGTGTAGTAGATCGTCGTGGCCGTCTCCTCCTCGGTGTTCGCGTTCGCGACAGTGGGCACGCTCCAGCCCGCCGCGGCCAGCGCGTCCCCGGCGTTCGCGGCGAGGCCCGCCGTCGCCGTCCCGTTCAGGACCGCGAGCGCGAGGGCCGGGTCGACCGTCGGGGTCACCGCGGGGGTCGCCTCCGTCTCGGCGATGCCGGTGGGCGGCGTGAAGACGTCGTTGAACTGCACCCGGTTGTCGATCACGAGCAGCCCGATGAAGCCGAGCAGCACGATCACTCCGGTGGCCAGGGCCGCCCAGGCCAGCGCGACCGCCCGGGCGTGCGGGGCGGGCGGGCGACGGTGGGCGCCGACGCGACCCTCGGTGGCCGGGATCTCGTCGAAGCGGTCCTTCGGAGCGGTGGTGGTCATCGTCGGTACGGCCGGCCTTCCGTTCGTGGGCCCGAGCAGCTCGTCTACTCGGGGCGCCCGAGGCGGCGCGCGGCGCGGGCGCCGGCGCGCCCGTCGCGGATGCGCTGCAGCCGCTTGACGAGCATCGGGTCGTGCGCGAGGGCGGCCGGTGAGGCCAGAACCGCGCTGAGCACCTGATAGTAGCGGGCGACCGAGAGGCCGAACCTCTCGCGGATCGCGTCGTCCTTGTCCCCGGCGCGGGCCGTCCACTCGCCCTCGAACTCGAGGACGCGGCGATCCCGCTCGGACAGGACGGCGCCCGTGCTGCGCTCGACGTCCGTGGCCCTGCTCATCCCTCCACGGTAGGGAGGGACGGCTCGGCGGCGGCTGAGGCGCTCCGGTACATGCCGATGTGCGGGATGCCCGCCTCGTCGAACTCGTCGCCGAACGGCTCGAAGCCCGACCGCGCGTAGAGGCCCGCGATGTACGACTGCGCGTGGAGCAGGAGCGGCTCGTCTCCGTGTCGCTCCAGGACCGCGCTCACCAGCCGGTGGGCGAGGCCCTCGCCCCGCCGGTCGGCCCGGGTCACCACCCGCCCGATCACCCGGTGGGCGTCGCGGTGCTCGGGCCGCTCGTCCCGGAGGGTGCGGAGGTAGGCGGCCGTGCCGCGCTCGTCGGCGATCCACCAGTGCCGCGTCGTCGGCTCCAGATCGCGGCCGTCGAGCTCCTCGTCGTCGACCCGCTGCTCGCGCAGGAACACGTCGGTCCGCAGCCGCGCGAACGCGTAGACCTCCTCGGTCGTGAGTTCGCTCCACGCCTTCGAGATCACGGAATTCAGCTGCACGGCGGAGAGTTTACGAGAGGAGAGGGGAGCGCCCTCCCCCGTACACTGACCAGGATTCCTAGGGAGACCCATGTCGTCGTATTCCGTGAACAAGACCGACGCCGAGTGGCGCGAGGAGCTCGACCGCGAGCAGTACTCGGTGCTGCGCCAGGCCGCCACCGAGCGCCCGTGGACCGGCGAGCTGCTCGACGAGCACCGCGAGGGGCTCTACACCTGCGCGGCGTGCCACGCCGAGCTGTTCAAGAGCGGCACCAAGTTCGACTCCGGCTGCGGCTGGCCGAGCTTCTACGAGTCCATCCGCCCCGACGCGGTGCAGCTCATCGAGGACAGCACCCTCGGCATGGTCCGCACCGAGGTCCGCTGCGCCAACTGCGGCTCGCACCTGGGCCACGTCTTCCCGGACGGCTTCGGCACGCCCACGGGAGACCGCTACTGCATGAACTCGATCGCGATGAACTTCACGACCGAGGGCGAGTGACCGTGTCCGCGACTCCCGTGCTCGAGGCCGTCCTGGCCCGGCGCTCCCGCTCGAAGGTGACCGCGGAGGCGCCGGGGCACGAGGAGATCGCGGCCTACGTCTCGGCCGCCTCGCGGCTCGCGGACCACAGCTCGCTCCGGCCGTGGCGGGTCATCGAGATCCGTGGGGCGGCGCGCGACCGCATCGGGCGCAGCTTCGCCGCCGCGTCCGGCGACAAGAAGGACGCGCGCAAGCACATCGAGAAGACGCACCGCGCCTCCCTCCTCCTCGCGGTCGTCGTGAGCGTGAAGAAGTCGAAGGTGCCCGCCTGGGAGCAGGAGGCCGTCGCCTCGGGCGTCGCGCACCTGCTGAGCCTGCTGCTCGACGAGGCGGGCTGGGGCGTCTTCTGGCGCACCGGCTCCTACACCCGCGCCAAGGCCGTGCGGAAGGCGCACCGCCTGGAGAAGGGCGAGGAGCTCCTCGGCTGGCTGTACGTCGGCCGCCCCGACGGCAAGATCGGCGGGCCGAAGCGGCCGACGCCGGCCGAGCGGCACCTGAGCATCCTCGAGCCGTGATCCGCCCCCGCGGGCCTGAGCCGAGACGGCTTCCGGCCCCGCGATAGGGTGGCCCGGTGCGGTGACGCACCTGCCGACGTGGCGCAATTGGTAGCGCACCCGACTTGTAATCGGGCGGTTACGGGTTCAAGTCCCGTCGTCGGCTCCGAGGCGGTCTCGTGAGCGGCCGATCGGCCGCCCGCTCCTCCACGACACCCTGCTGCTTCAGGCCGTCCGGCGGCAGTCCGGCGTACGGCAGCCCTCGCAGCCTCCGCGTGAGGGGCCTCTCGACCCAGCGGTGGACCACGATCCCGGCGACCAGCGAGACGGCGATCGTGCCGACCACGGAGAGGACTCCCGCTCGCAGGCCGATCAGTGCCAGGGCGGCGGGCACGACCGGCCCGATCAGGGGATGGAAGAGGTACAGGCTGTAGGACGCCTCGCCCAGGGCGAGCAGCGGTCGCCGGAGGACGCGATCCGCGCCACGACGCGATGCGAGCCGCCGGACGAGCGGTTCGGCCAGGACCACCGCGACGAACGCCGCGGTGACGATCCCCTTCCGGAAGAGAGCGTCGCGCTGCCAGGAGATCCCCTCCGGTGCGAGTGCCGCGACGACGGTGAACGCGGCGGCGGCGCCCAGCGCGAGGAGCAGGCCGCGACGCGCGCGCGGAAGCCCGGCGATCCTCCCGATCGCCATGCCGACCGCGAAGTACAGGACGAGCGGATCGAAGTAGACCGCCCACGCCGGCCAGTCCTCGACGGGGCGGAGGAGATGACCGGACGCGACGACGAGCACGACCGTCGACGCGAACACGAGGACGTTCCGCCGCAGGAGCAGCCCGAGGGCGAAGACCGCGTAGAAGGCCGTCTCGAACGTGAGGGTCCACCCGACGCCGAGGAGCGGCTCCACCGCGCCGTCGGGATTGCGGGCGGGCAGGAAGAGGTAGGACGCGACTCCCGTCCACGGAGTGAGGGCGGCGTGCAGCACGGCCCCGGGCAGGACGAGGATCGACGCGATCTTGAGGGTCGTGGCGACCCAGTACAGCGGGACGATCCGGATCACGCGGCGGACGGCGAAGAACCGCCAGCCGCCCCGCACCTCGAAGGGACCCGCGGTGACCGCCATCACGAAGCCGGAGACGACGAAGAAGACGTCGACACCCGCGGCGGCGCCGTTCCAGACGGTGATCGAGTCGTCGAGGCGCTCGTGCGCGTAGAACGTGGCGTGCGTGATGACGACGAGCAGAGCCGCGACGAAGCGCAGGGCCTGGACGCCCTCGAAGATCGGCGTCCTGGCGGTCGCCGGCGCGACGATCGGCGGCGTGGTCATGGCGGCCCCCCGGTGAGATCGGGTGAGCCTATCCACGAGAGCGAGCGGCCGACGCGGAGGCGCGGAATCGGCTGTCGCGCGATCGCGGGCCGTCCTCCTCCCCGCAGCGCCTCCCCCTGCGGCGACCGGGCTCAGGCCTCCCGAGGTGCACGACGAAGGGCCCCGGTCTCCCGGGGCCCTTCGTGTGCTCCGACCCGTCTCGGCGGGTCCGCGACCTAGCCCGCGGCGGGCGTGGGGGTCGGCGTGGCCGAGGAGTAGGTGTCGGCGGCGGCCGAGAGCACGAACGAGCTGAAGGCGTCCGCGTCGGTCAGCGAGCCGGTGTACGCCTCGCCGTTGACGAGGACCGTCGGCGTGCCCGAGACGGAGGCGACCTCGGTGCCCGGCAGCGGGCCGGAGGTGGCGCGCTCCGTGGCCGCGCGCACCCAGCTGACGAAGGACTGGTCGTCGATGCAGGAGTTCACCGCGGCGGCGTCCTCGACACCCGCGTCGGCGGCGGCCTGCTTGAGCTGGTCGTCGGAGAGGCCGTCGGTGCCCTCCGCGGGCTGCTCGGCGAACAGCGCCGCATTGAAGTCGAAGAAGGAGTCGGGCGACCGGTCGGCGACGCAGGCCGCGGCGTTGGCCGCGCGCTCCGAGTACTTGGTGCCGTTCGAGCGGGTGGTCAGGATGGCGATCGGGTGGATCTCGACCGTGGCGGCACCGCTGGTGACCCACTCCTTGATCTGGTCGCCGTTGGTCTGCTCGAACTGGCCGCAGTAGGGGCAGAGGTAGTCGAGGTACACCCGGATGTCGACGGTGCCCGTGGAGGTGTCGAGCACGCTCGGGGTCGGGGTGCCGTCGGCCGGGATCGCCGGGGTGGTCGAGGCGACGAGGCCCTCGGTGATGACGACGCCGTCGCTCGCCATGTTGGCGGGGCCCGGGCCGGCCGGGCGGATGCTCGAGGTGACGGCGAAGACGACGACTGCGACGATGGCGATCACCACGATCGCGAGACCGCCCTGCAGGGCGAAGCGGCTGACGCGGTCGCGGCGCTTCTGCTGCTCGCGGAGTCGACGGGCCTTCTCGCGCGCGGCCTCTCGACGCTGGTTCTTCGAGAGACGGTCGTTGGCTCCGCCGATGGTCATGACAAGAACGCTCCGAATGAGAGGGGAAGTGCCGCCGGGCTGCGACTCGCCGGAATCCTACGCGCGAGCCCTGGGAAACCTCCAAACGACGGATACCGCCGGGTCCCGGTGCCCGGCATCGAGCCCCGGCTCCCCGCTCCGGCGCTCCGTGGCATACTGTGACGGTTGGTCGGAGTCGCCCACGCGACGACGACCGTCAATTCCATTCACTCGGATCGTCCGGCACGTACCTGCCGGTGAAGGAGCAAGAACAATGGCGTCCGTAACCTATGACAACGCGTCCCGCGTCTACCCCGGGGCCACGCGTGCCTCGGTCGACAAGCTGAACCTCGAGGTCGGAGACGGCGAGTTCCTCGTCCTCGTCGGCCCCTCGGGCTGCGGCAAGTCCACCTCCCTGCGCATGCTCGCCGGCCTCGAAGAGGTCAACGAGGGCCGCATCCTGATCGGCGACCGCAACGTCACGGACGTTCCGCCGAAGGACCGCGACATCGCGATGGTCTTCCAGAACTACGCGCTCTACCCGCACATGTCGGTCGCCGAGAACATGGGCTTCGCGCTCAAGATCGCCGGCATCAACAAGGACGAGCGCGCCGCGCGGGTCCTCGAGGCCGCGAAGATGCTCGACCTCGAGCCCTACCTCAACCGCAAGCCGAAGGCCCTCTCCGGTGGCCAGCGTCAGCGCGTCGCGATGGGT
Organism: Rathayibacter sp. PhB151; assembly: GCF_004366415.1. Lineage (NCBI taxonomy): Bacteria > Bacillati > Actinomycetota > Actinomycetes > Micrococcales > Microbacteriaceae > Rathayibacter > Rathayibacter sp. PhB151. Next base: position 183,324 of record NZ_SOEN01000006.1, read on the forward strand.
CGCGCCATCGTCCGCAAGCCGCAGGTGTTCCTCATGGACGAGCCGCTGTCGAACCTCGACGCCAAGCTCCGCGTCCAGACCCGCACGCAGATCGGCACGCTCCAGCGCCGCCTGGGCATCACCACGGTCTACGTCACCCACGACCAGACCGAGGCGCTCACGATGGGCGACCGCATCGCGGTCCTCAAGGACGGACTGCTCCAGCAGGTCGGCACGCCCCGCGACCTCTACGAGAACCCGAACAACGTCTTCGTGGCCGGCTTCATCGGCTCGCCCGCGATGAACCTGTTCCACGCGGACGTCACCGACGGCGGCGTCAAGTTCGGCGACACGGTCCTCCCGATCGCCCGCGAGGCGCTCGCGAAGACCACCCAGAAGGTCGTCACGCTCGGCGTGCGCCCCGAGGACGTCACCGTCTCGACCCAGCCCGGCGGCCTGCCGATCGAGGTCGACCTGATCGAGGAGCTCGGCTCGGACGGCTACCTCTACGGCCACACCGAGGTCGAGGGTCGCCGCACCGACATCGTCGCGCGCGTCGACGGCCGCGTGCACCCGACCGCGGGCGACCGCGTCTACGTGACCGCGAACCACCGCGTGCACATCTTCGACGGCGAGTCGGGACTGCGCCTCTCCTAGGCTCCGCCCCCGCGCACACGCTGCCGCCGTCTCCTCCGAGGCGGCGGCAGCATTCGTTCGGGCCCCTCCACCGTCCGACTCACGACACGAACGGCGTGCCATGTCCGGCTCCCTGAACATCACCTCGGCCACGGTCGATCCCGCTCTCCTCGATCTGCCGTGGAACCTGCGGCTGAACGACTGGCCCGACGAGTACATCGCCGCGCTGCCCAAGGGCATCTCGCGGCACACGGTCCGCTTCGCGCACCTCTCCGGCCACGTCGTCGCCGTGAAGGAGACGACGGCCGAGATGTCGCGTCGCGAGTACGAGATGCTCAAGACGCTGCAGCGGCTCGACGTCCCGTGCGTCGTGCCGGGCGCCGTGATCACGAACCGCACCGACGACGAGGGCGACGAGCTGCCCGCCGTGCTGGTCACGCGGCACCTCAAGTTCTCGCTCCCCTACCGCGCGCTGTTCTCGCAGACGTTGCGCCCGGACACCGCCACCCGCCTCGTCGACGCGCTGGCGCTGCTGCTGGTGCGCCTGCACGTCATCGGCTTCTTCTGGGGCGACGTCTCGCTCTCGAACACGCTCTTCCGGCGCGACGCCGGCGCCTTCGCGGCGTACCTCGTGGACGCGGAGACGGGGCAGCTCTACTCGGGCGGGCTCTCCAACGGCCAGCGCGAGAACGACCTCGAGATCGCCCGGGTCAACATCGCCGGCGAGCTGCTGGACCTCGAGGCGGGCGGACGCGTCGACGACGACCTCGACCCGATCACGGTGTCCGACGGCATCGTCGCCGCGTACCGCAGTCTTTGGAAGGAGCTGACCGGGGCGGAGTCGTTCTCGACCTCCGAGCGCTGGCGCATCAACGACCGGGTGAACCGGCTCAACGAGCTGGGCTTCGACATCGAGGAGCTCGCGATCAAGACCGACGAGGCGGGCTCCACCGTGCGGATCCAGCCGAAGGTCGTCGACGCGGGTCACCACCAGCGCCGGCTGCTGCGGCTGACCGGGCTGGACGCGCAGGAGAACCAGGCGCGCCGCCTGCTGAACGACCTCGACTCCTACACGGCCACCTACGACAAGCAGGGGCTCGACGAGGAGATGGTCGCCCACGAGTGGCTCGCGCAGGTGTTCGAGCCGGTCATCCGCTCGATCCCGCGCGACCTCAAGGGGCGGCTGGAGCCGGCGGAGATGTTCCACCAGCTGCTCGAGCACCGCTGGTTCATGTCGCAGCAGCAGGCACGCGACGTGCCGCTGGCGGAGGCGGTCACCGCCTACGTGAACGACATCCTGCGCCACCGCCGCGACGAGGCGACCGTCATCGCCCCGCCGACCGAGGCGATCACCCTGCCGAACCTGGTCATCGACGGCGCGGGTGACGCCGAGCTGACCGACGAGGACGCCGACGTCGACTGGATGAAGAACGTCTGACCCGGCACGCCGGAGGGCTCGTGCGGATCCCGGATCCGGCACGAGCCCTTCATCGTCTGCGGCGGCTGCGGACGCGGATCTCGATACGCCCGCTCCGCGGCCTCCTCGATCAGCATGAAGCGCCCCTTGCTCGGCGGTAGCCGATCAGCATGCTCCCCCGCTCGCCGAAGGCGGTGCCCCTCAGCTGCCGCTCGCCGAAGGCGGCGCCCTCAGCCGCCGCTCGCCGAAGGCGGCGCCCCTCAGCCGCCGCTCGCCGAAGGCGGCGCCCCTCAGCCGCCGCTCGCCGCAGGCGGCGCCCCCTGCTCCTCCCCCGGCGTCAGCGCGGGTGCCGGCGCGGTGAGCTGCAAGGCGGAGGAGGAAGCGATACCGGCGGTATCGCGCCCGACGACAACGCCGCAGATCGCCGTGCCGGCGCCCGCGCTGCCTGTGCTACTCGGAGGCGGCGCGGAGTTTGGAGATCTCGTAGAGCGCGACCGACGCCGCGATGCCGGCGTTGAGCGATTCGGTGGCGGCGCTGATCGGGATGGAGACGACGGCGTCGCACTGCTCGGTGACGAGGCGGGAGAGGCCCTTGCCCTCGCTGCCGACGACGACGAGCAGTGGGCGGTCGGCGAGCTCGAGGCCGGGGAGCATGGTGTCTCCGTCGCCGTCGAGGCCGATGACGAAGACGCCGTCGCGCTTGTAGTCCTTGATCATCGCGGTGAGGTTGGACGCCATCGCGACGGGCACGCGCGCGGCGGCTCCGGCCGAGGTCTTCCAGGCGGCGGAGTTCAGTCCGACCGAGCGGCGCTGCGGCACGATGACGCCCTGTCCGCCGAAGGCGGCGACGGAGCGGATGATCGCGCCGAGGTTGCGCGGGTCGGTGATGCCGTCCAGCGCGACGAACAGCGGGACGACGCCGCGGGAGACGCTGCGCTCGAGCAGGTCGCTCGGGTGCGCGTACTCGTACGGCGGGACCTTGAGCACGAGGCCCTGGTGCACGGAGTCCGGGCCGGCGAGGCGGTCGAGCTCCGGGCGCATGACCTCGAGGACGGGGATGCCGCGGGCGGTGGCGAGCTTGAGCGCCTCCTTGACCCGGTCGTCCATCTCGATGCGCGTCGCGAGGTAGAGCGTCGTCGCGGGGATCTTGGCGCGCAGCACCTCGAGGACCGAGTTGCGGCCGGTGACCATCTCGGACTCGTCGCCGCTCTTGGGCTTCCGCGACGGGGCCGGACGGCCCTGGCCGCGGGCCGCGCCGTTCAGCGCCGCTCCGGGTCGGCCCTTGCCGCCGGCGGCGACGAAGCGCTCGCGCGCCAGCTTCGCCTTGCCCGCGGGGTGGTACGGCCGGTCCTCGGCCTTGGGTGTGGGCTTCTTGCCCTCGAGGGCCTGGCGGCCCTGACCGCCGGAACCGACGGCCTTGCCCTTGCTCTTCTTGCGGACCGCTCCTGGGCGGCCGGGCTTATTCGCCATCGAGACTCCAATGCGCACCCGTCTGGGTGTCTTCGATCGTGATTCCCGCAGCAGCGAGATCGGTTCGGATGCGGTCGGCGGCCGCCCAGTCGCGCTGCTCGCGCGCGGTCTGCCGCTCGGCGACCAGGCGGTCGACGAGCACGGTGAGGGCCCGGTAGGTGGGCTCGTCGTCGGAGCGCGCCCACTCGGGGGCCTCCGGGTCGATGCCGAGGACCGACGCCATGGCGAGGACCTGGGTGCGCAGCGCGGACACCGTGCCGAGGTCCTCCGCGTCGAGGGCGGCGTTGCCGGCCCGCACGGTCTCGTGCAGGACGCCGATGGCCTGCGGGACCGAGAGGTCGTCGTCCATCGCCTCGGCGAACTCGTCGGGCACGACCGGCTCGCCGACGGCGGCGAAGCGGGTGCCCTCGAGGCGCCGTCGGCTGCGGTCGAGGAAGCCCTCGATGCGCTCGAGCGCCGCCTCGGCCTCCTCGAGCGCGCCGTCGTGGAACTCGAGCGTCGAGCGGTAGTGCGCGGAGCCGAGGTAGTAGCGGACGACCAGCGGGCGGGCGGAGTCGAGCAGCTCGGAGGCGAAGACGGAGTTGCCGAGCGACTTGCTCATCTTCTGCCCGGTGACCGACACGAGGCCGTTGTGCAGCCAGTAGCTGGCGAAGGCGTGGCCCGCGGCACTGGACTGGGCGAGCTCGTTCTCGTGGTGCGGGAAGCGCAGGTCGAGCCCGCCGCCGTGGATGTCGAACTGGGTGCCGAGGTACTTGGTCGACATCGCGGAGCACTCGATGTGCCAGCCGGGGCGGCCCCTCCCCCAGGGCGAGGCCCAGGAGGCGGACTCGGGCTCGTCGGGCTTCATGCCCTTCCACAGCGCGAAGTCGTGCGGGTCGCGCTTGCCGCGCGGGTCGGCGTCGGTCGCCGCCTCCATGCTCTCGAGGCGCTGGTGCGTGAGCGCGCCGTAGTCCGGCCAGGAGCGGGTGTCGAAGTAGACGTCGCCGGAGTCGTCGGGAGCGGGGTAGGCGTGGCCCAGCTCGATCAGGCGCTGCACGAGCGCGACCATCTCGGCGATGCTCGCCGTGGCGCGCGGCTCGTAGGTGGGCGGCAGGATGCCGAGCGCGGAGTAGGCGGCGGTGAACTCCAGCTCGACGCGGTAGGCGAGCGCCCACCACTGCTCCGAGGGCTCGCCCTCGCCGGCCGCGCGGCGGGCCTGCTCGGCGATCGCGAGGATCTTGTCATCGATGTCGGTGACGTTGCGGACGAGGGTGACCCGATAGCCGCGGTAGGCGAGCCAGCGGCGCAGCTGGTCGTAGACCAGGGCGGAGCGCAGGTGCCCGATGTGCGGCGACGACTGCACCGTGGGTCCGCAGACGTACATCCCGACCTCGTTCTCGCGGAGGGGGACGAAGTCGACGAGGGCCTGGGCCTTCGAGTCGTGCAGTCGCAGAGTCACGCCGCGAGTTTACCGGGCGGGGCGGGCGCGGCCGGGCGGCGGGCTGGCGCGGTGGATCAGTGCGCGGATCCGGGAGTGGGGAGGACGAGCGCCGTGGCCGTCGCGGCGACCCCCTCGCCGCGCCCGGTGAAGCCGAGCGCGTCCGAGGTCGTCGCGGCGACGCTGACCGGGGCGCCGAGGAGCGCGGACAGCAGCTGCTGGGCCTCGTCCCGCCGCGGGGAGAACTTCGGGCGGTTGCCGATCAGCTGGACCGAGACGTTGCCGATCGTGAAGCCGGCCGCCTCGACGAGCTCGCGCGTCGCGCGGAGGAAGACCTCGCCGTGCGCGTCCTGGAACCGGGGGTCGTCGGTGCCGAAGCGGGAGCCGATGTCGCCGAGGTTCGCCGCGGCGAGCAGGGCGTCGCAGATCGCGTGCGCGACCGGGTCGCCGTCGCTGTGCCCGGACAGTCCGCGCTCCCCCGGCCAGTGCAGTCCGGCGAGCCAGAGCGGTGACGCGTCGTCGAAGGCGTGCACGTCGGTGCCGATGCCGACCCGCGGCACCGCGGACGACGGCGGCGGCGCGAGCAGCTGCTCGGCGCGGGCGAGGTCCCAGGGCGTGGTGATCTTGAAGGCGAGCGGGTCGCCGGCGACGACCACCGAGCCGCGGCCGTGGGCGGCGAGGAGGGCGGCGTCGTCGGTGAACTCCCGGCCGGCGGCGGCGTAGGCCTCGTCGAGAAGGCGGCGGGGGAAGCCCTGCGGCGTCTGCACGGCGGCGAGCTGCGAGCGGTCGACCGTGTCGAGGATCGCCGCGCCGGCGCCGACCAGCTTGATGGTGTCGGTGACGGGCAGACCCGGGATCGCGCCGCCGCCGGTCGAGCGGACGGCCGCGAGGACGCGCTCGAACTGCGCGACGGGTGTGAGGGCCCGGGCGGCGTCGTGCACGAGGACGGTGGCGACTCCCGGGTGCAGGAGGGCGAGTCCGCGGGCGACGGAGTCCTGGCGGGTCGATCCGCCGGCGGTGACGAGGACCTCGACGGCGGACCCGGCGGCGCGGCGGCAGAGCTCGGCGGTCTCCTCGACGAGGGACTCCGGTGCCACCACGACCACCTGGACCGGCTCGGCGAGGGTGAGGACCGTGCGGAGGCTGCGCTCGAGGATGGTGACGCCGGCGCACTCGACGTAGGCCTTGGGGAGCTCGCGCCCGAGGCGGGTGCCGCTGCCGGCGGCGACGATCACGACGGCCGCGGTCGGCGCCGATCCGGTGACGGTGTTCAACGGGACGTCCTTTCGCCGCCGGTCACAGTAGCAGCGGCCGGGAGGAGGGGCAGCCCGGCCGGGACGCCGACGAGGCTGCGCTAGTCTTTTTCCGGCTCCTGCACCTCGATTCCGCCCTGTCCGGGGCGGGCGGAGCCGATGATCTGGAGGAACCCGTGAAGGCGCGCATCGCTGCATCCGTCGTTCTCGCGGTCGGCGTCGCGTTCGCCACCGCCGGCTGCAACCTGGTCGCCCCGCAGGCGACGCGGGCCATCTACGACCCGAGCGACGGGGTGGGTGCGACGATCGGCGATCTCGCCATCCGCAACGCGATGATCATCTCCGAGGACGGCGAGACCGGCACGCTGGTCGTCTCCCTGGTCAACGACACCGACGAGACGGTGAGCGTCGAGGTGCAGTACGAGGCGAGCACGGGCCGCACCAGCGACACGGTGGACGCGGTCCCCGGTCGCACGGAGGTCCGCCCGGGCAGCACCGAGTCGGTCACCATGGAGGGCCTCGACACGATCCCCGGCAGCCTGTTCCCCGTGTACTTCCAGTACGGCTCGGAGGAGGGCGAGGAGCTGCTCGTCCCGATCCTGACGAACGCCCTCGAGGCCTACGCGACGCTGACCCCGGCCCCGTCGGCCAGCCCGACCCTCACGCCCACGCCGGACCCGGCGCAGACGGCGCTGCCCACCCCGACCGTGCAGCCTGGCGTCGACGCCCCGGCCGAGTAGCACCCGCTTCCGCGAAGGGCCGTCCACCTCGGTGGGCGGCCCTTCGTCGTTCCGGCGGGCGGGTCCACGGGGAAGGGCCGCCCGCGCGCATGCTGGTCGAGTAGCCCCGCAGGGGCGTATCGAGACCCACCCACCCGCACAGCGGCGGCCTCCCTGACATCTCGTCGCGCAGCGACGGCCCGTCGGCACTGCTCGCTCTGCTCCGGTAGGTCTCGATACGCCGCCTGCGGCGGCTACTCGACCAGCATGTGCTCCGGCGGTATCGCAACCGACGACAACGCCGCAGACGCCTCCGCCAGGCCCCGCGATCAGGCGTCGAAGCGGTAGCCGAGGCCGCGGACGGTCACCAGGAGGACCGGCTCCTTGGGCGTCTTCTCGATCTTGGAGCGGATGCGCTTGACGTGGACGTCGAGGGTCTTGGTGTCGCCGAAGTAGTCGCTGCCCCAGACGCGGTCGATCAGCTGGCCGCGGGTGAGGACGCGGCCGGCGTTGCGGAGCAGCATCTCGAGGAGCTCGAACTCCTTGAGCGGCATCGGGGTCTCGACGCCGTCCACCTCGACGGTGTGGCGCTCGATGTCCATGCGGACGGGGCCGGCGACGACGATGCGCTCCTCGCCCGGGTCCTCGGTGCGGCGGCGGAGGACGGCGCGGATGCGGGCGAGCAGCTCCCGGGTCGAGTACGGCTTGGTGACGTAGTCGTCGGCGCCGAGCTCGAGTCCCACGACGATGTCCACCTCGGAGTCCTTCGCGGTGACCATGATGATCGGGATCGCGGAGCGGGTGCGGATCTCGCGGCACACCTCGGTGCCGGGCATCCCGGGGAGCATGAGGTCGAGCAGGATCAGGTCGTACTCGCCCTCGTCGAAGGCGGAGACGGCGCGGAGGCCGTCCTCGGCGACGGTGACGTCGTAGCCCTCGCGTTCGAGCAGGTAGCTGAGCGGCTCGCTGAGGGCGCTCTCGTCCTCGACGAGCAGGATGCTGGTCACGCGGTGTCTCCTATCGGGGCGGCGGACGCGAAGGGCGTCCTGGCCGGGTCTACTTCGGGGAGTCGGATGGTGAAGGTGCTGCCGCGGCCGGGCTTGGACCAGACGCGGACGTCGCCGCCGTGGTTCTGCACGGCGTGCTTGACGATGCTGAGGCCGAGGCCGGTGCCGCCGGTGTGGCGGGAGCGGGCCTGGTCGACGCGGTAGAAGCGCTCGAAGACGCGGTCGAGGTCCTCCTCGGGGATGCCGATGCCCTGGTCGGTGACGGCGATCTCGACGACGCCGCCGGTGGAGCGGACGCCGATCCCGACGCGGGAGCCGGGCGGGGAGTACTGGATGGCGTTGGCCAGCAGGTTGTGCAGCGCCGAGACGAGCATCTTCTCCTGGCCGGCGACGTACGCCTTCTTCATCCCGCCCTTGACGAGGGTGACGTCGTGCGACTCCGCCATCACGTGCGTCGTCTCGAGCGCGGCGACCACGATGTCGTCGACGCGGACGACCTCGGCGGAGCCGGCGACGTCCGCCGACTGCAGGCGGGAGAGCTCGATGATCTCGCGGGTGATCTTCGCGAGGCGGTGCGACTCCTGGGTGAGGCGGTGCGCGAACCGGCGGACCTGCTTCGGGTCGTCGGCGGCGGAGTCGAGGGCCTCGGCGAGCAGGCCGACCGCGCCGATCGGCGTCTTCAGCTCGTGCGAGATGTTGGCGACGAAGTCGCGGCGGACCGCCTCCAGCCGGCGGGCCTCGGTGTGGTCCTCGGCGAGGACGAGGACGAAGCGGGAGCCGAGCCGCGTGGCGTGCACGACGAGGGTGACCGCGGCGTCCGAGAGCGGGCTCGTCGCCAGCTCCAGGTCCTGCTCGATGTCGTCGCCGAAGCGGCGCACCCGGTCGACGATCGCGACGAGGTCCGGGTGGAGGAGCGTGTCCTGGGAGACGAGGCCGAGCGAGATCGCGCGGGCGGACGCCTTCAGCACGTTGTGGGAGGGGTCGGTCACGAACGCGGGAGCGCCGACGGCGTCGATGATCGCGCCGATGCCCTCGGGCAGGCCGACGGTGACGACCTCCGCGGCGATCCGGCCCTGGCGCGCGGCGAGGGTGACGACACTGGTGAGGACGATCCCGAGGACGATGCCGAGAACGAGCGACAGCACGACGATCAGGCCCGGATCCACGCTCCCAGGCTATCCATCCACCGCGCGTCTCCCTACCGGATGCCCGGCGACGGGTCGCGGGTCGAGTACTGTTCAAACGCTCGGCACCGTTCGTTAACCTGCCGTGGTCATCATGGCTGCGCCTGCGCCGGACTGGTGCAGTCGCAGCGCCGTGCGCGGCGCGGATCGGCACCGGTCTCCGTGCGTGCCGCAGAGAGGGTCGAGAAGAAGATGCGCGAAGTTTTCCAGCAGGAGCTGGCCGAGGTCCAGGATCGGCTCGTCGAGATCTCCGGACTCGTCGAGATCGCGATCGAGAAGGCGACCCAGGCGTTCAACCACTCGGACGTGTCCCTCGCCGAGGAGGTCATCGCCAGCGACGCCCGCATCGACGAGCTGGCCATCAGCCTCGACGAGCTCGCGATCGACATCCTCGCCCGCCAGGGCCCCGTCGCCCGCGACCTGCGGACCGTCGTGTCCGCGCTGCGGATCAGCGCCTCGCTCGAGCGGATGGGCGACATCGCCGAGCACATCGCTCAGCTCTCCCGCTACCGCTTCCCCGACAAGGTCGTGCCGAAGTCGCTCCGCCCGACGTTCGTCGAGATGGGCCGCCTCGACGTCGTCGTCGCGCACAAGCTCACCGAGCTGCTGCGCACCCAGGACCCCCGCATCGCCGAGGAGATCCGCGACGAGGACGACAAGATCGACGAGCTGCACGTCAGCGTCTTCGACAAGGTCCTCAGCGAGGCCTGGAAGGGCCAGGCCGCCGACACCGTCGACGCCACCCTCGCCAGCCGCTACCACGAGCGCTTCGCCGACCACGCGGTGTCCATCGCGAAGAAGGTCCAGTACCTGATCTCGGGCGACTGGGGCTGAACCGTTTTGTCGATATCGCGCGAGCGCGATATCGACCGCGGTCGGCAGACCGCGTGGGCGCGTTTCGCAGAGCGGGGTGCGAACGGCTAGGGCGAATCGCTGGCACGCGATTCGCCCGTTCGCCTTGCAGGGGGCGGCTGGTCTCGACTCTCCATGCCTGGGCGTCGGTGAGCGAGTGCCTCCGTTCATGCTGATCGAGTCGCCGGCGTGCAAGGGGCGCGTTCCGCGACCTGGGTCGTCCAGGCTGGATCGAGTAGCGCGCGCAGCGAGTGGATCGAGATCCGCCGTCGTACGGACGCGGGGTCTCGATACGCCGCGTGCCGCGGCTCCTCGACCAGCATGCAAGGGGCGCGTTCCGCGGTCTGGCTCTCGCGTCCACGCTGATCGGGTCGCGCTGGCATGCAGGGAGCGCGTTCCGCGACCCGGGCCGTCCAGGGTGATCGAGTAGCGCGCGCAGCGGGCGTATCGAGATCCGCCGCCGCACGGGCGGGGTCTCGGTACGCCGCGTGCCGCGGCTGCTCGACCGGCGTGCGAGGGGACGGACGCGGACGGCCCGCGGGAGGGGGACTCCGGCGGGCCGTGCGGGGGTGCGAGAAGGCGGGCTACTTCTTGGCGCCCTGGGCGGCGACGGCGGCGGCGCCGGCGGCGGCGGCCTCGGGGTCGAGGTAGCGGGCCTCGCCGATCGGCTCGAAGTTCTCGTCGAGGGTGTAGACGAGGGGGATGCCGGTCGGGATGTTCAGCTCGGCGATGTCCGAGTCGGAGATGCCGTCGAGCGTCTTCACCAGCGCGCGCAGCGAGTTGCCGTGCGCGGTGATCATCACGGTCTTGCCCGAGGCGAGGTCCGGCTTGATGTCCGACTCCCAGTAGGGCAGCATCCGCTCGATCACGAGCTTGAGCGACTCGGTGCGGGGCAGGTCGTCGCCGAGGTCGGCGTAGCGCTCGTCGTGCGCCTGCGAGTACTGGTCCTCGTCGTCGATGGGGGGCGGCGGCACGTCGAACGAGCGGCGCCAGGTCATGAACTGCTCAGGGCCGTACTCGGCGAGGGTCTGCGCCTTGTCCTTGCCCTGCAGCGCGCCGTAGTGGCGCTCGTTGAGGCGCCAGGAGCGCTTCACGTCGATCCACAGGCGGTCGGCCTTCTCGAGCGCGATGTTCGCGGTCTGGATCGCGCGCGTCTGGCGGGAGGTGTACACGACGTCGGGGTGCAGCTCCGCCTCGACCAGCAGCTCGCCGGCGCGAGTCGCCTCCGCGACGCCCTGCTCGGTCAGCCGCACGTCGACCCAGCCGGTGAACAGGTTCTTCTGGTTCCACTCGCTGTTGCCGTGGCGCACGAGGATGAGGGTGTAGGTCTCGGACATGCGTCCAGCTTAGAGGCGGCCCCTGCGCCCCCGGATACGCTGGAGACCATGCCGATCGGAGCAGTCACCCGCGGCACGACGGGCACGAACCGCCTCCGCCGGGTGGACCGCCGGCTGGCCGAGCTGCCGGCGCTGCGCACGACTCCGGAGCCCGTCGTCGTCGACCTCGGCTTCGGCGCGAGCGCGGTCACCACGCTCGAGCTGCACCGCCGCCTCGTCCGCGCGGCACCCGGCGTCGACGTGGTCGGCTTCGAGATCGAGCCGGCCCGCGTCGAGACCGCGCGACGGCAGTTGCAGCGCGTCCGTGAAGGGGGCACCGCCTTCCCGGCCGACGCCCGGGTGCGCTTCGAGCGCGGCGGCTTCGAGGTCCCCCTGCCGGGACGGCTGCGGGCGAGCGTGATCCGCGCCTTCAACGTCCTCCGGCAGTACGACGAGTCGGCGGTCGCGGAGGCGTGGCGGACGATGACCGACCGGCTGACCCCCGACGGCGTGCTGGTGGAGGGGACCTGCGACGAGATCGGCCGGATCTGCACCTGGATCGAGATCGGCCGCGAGGGGCCCCGCTCGCTCACCCTGTCGCTCCGGCTCGGCGCCGTTCCCTCGCCGATGATCGCGGCGGAGCGGCTGCCGAAGGCGCTGATCCACCGCAACGTCGCGGGTGAGCCGGTGCACGCGTTCCTGCTGGCGCTGGAGCGGGCCTGGCTGCACGCCGCCCCGCTCGCCGTCTACGGGCCGACGCAGCGCTGGATCGCGGCCGTCGAGTCGCTGCGGGGTGAGTGGCCGATCCTCGGCCGGCGGCGGCGGTGGCGTCTCGGGGAGGTGACCGTCGCGTGGGAGGCGGTGGCTCCGCTCGACCCGGCCCCGTCGCTCCTGTGAGCATTCTCATATTTAAGGTCGTTACCCTCGTGCCCCATGGACGACCCTCCCCCTGAACCCTCGGGCACTGAACCTTCGCCCGCCGCACCGACCTCGACCCTGATCGGCGGTGCCGCGGGTGCCTGAATGGCTCGGCATCGTCATCGGCCTGCTCCTCACCGTCGGCACCGGTCTCTGCGTCGCCTCCGAGTTCGCGCTGGTCAACCTCGACCGGAACGAGCTGGAGGAGCGCCGCGCCCGCGGTGAGAAGCGCCTCGATCCGACGATCTCCGCCCTGCGGATCACCTCCACCCATCTCTCCGGCGCGCAGCTGGGCATCACCCTCACCACGCTGCTCACCGGCTACACCTTCGAGCCCGCGATCAGCTCGCTGCTCGGCGACCCGCTGCGCTCGCTCGGGATCCCGGCCGAGATCGTGCCGGGCATCGGCACGGTCGTCGGCGTCCTGCTGGCGACCGTCTTCTCGATGGTGATCGGCGAGCTGGTCCCCAAGAACTTCGCGCTGGCGCTGCCGCTGAAGACGGCGCAGGTCGTCGTGCCGTTCCAGATCCTCTTCACCACGGTCTTCAAGCCCGTGATCCTGCTGTTCAACAACACGGCCAACGCCCTGATCCGCGCGATGGGCATCGAGCCCAAGGAGGAGCTCTCGGGCGCCCGCAGCGCCGACGAGCTCGGGTCGCTGGTGCGCCGCTCCGTGCTCGAGGGCACGCTCGACAGCGACCACGCGGACCTGCTGCACCGCACGCTCCGCTTCTCGAGCCGCAGCGTCGCCGACGTGATGACGCCGCGGGTCCGGATGGCCTCCGTCCCGCTCGCGAGCACCGCGGAGGACGTGGTCCGGCTCGCGAACCGCACCGGGTTCTCGCGCTTCCCCGTCATCGGCCGCGACTCCGACGACGTCCGCGGTGTCCTGCACGTCAAGCACGCCTTCGCACTGGCACCGGAGCACCGGGCGCAGGCGACGGCGGAGTCGCTGATGATCGCGCCGATGCGCGTCCCCGAGACCGCCCGCGCCGACGCCCTGCTCGCTCCGCTCCGAGGGGGGAACCTCGCGATCGCGGTCGTCGTCGACGAGTACGGCGGGACCGCGGGCGTCGTGACGCTCGAGGACCTCGTCGAGGAGATCGTCGGCGAGCTGGAGGACGAGCACGACCGCAGCCGCGCCGGAGTCGTCCGCTCCGGCCGCTCGGCGACCTTCGGCGGCGAGCTGCGCCCCGACGAGGTCGCGGAGCGCCTCGGCGCCGTGGTGCCCGAGGGCGAGGACTACGACACGGTCGCGGGCTTCCTCGCCTCGACGCTGGGGCGCGTGCCCGAGCTCGGCGACGAGGTCGCCGTGGCCGGCGGCGTGCTGCGGGTCGACCGCGTCGCCGCCCACCGCGTCGACCGCGTCCGCTTCACCCCGTCCGCTGCCGGAGACGAGACCGACGGAGGCGATGCTGTCGGCGTCGCCGCACTCCGAGCCGAGGGGGCCGTCCATGAGTGAGTACCTGCCGGGGATCGCCTGGCTCGTGGTCCTGCTGATCGTCAACGCCTTCTTCGTCGGCGCCGAGTTCGCCGTCATCTCCGCTCGCCGCTCGCAGATCGAGCCGCGGGCCGATGCGGGCAGCCGCGCGGCGAAGACCACCCTGTGGGCGATGGAGCACGCCACCCTGATGCTCGCGACGAGCCAGCTGGGCATCACCGTCTGCTCGCTGGTGATCCTCAACGTCTCCGAGCCGGCGATCCACCACCTGCTCGAGATCCCGCTGGGCTTCACGGCGCTGTCCGCGGAGGCGATCGGCGTGATCGCGTTCGTCGCCGCGCTGCTGCTCGTCACCTTCCTGCACGTCGTGTTCGGCGAGATGGTGCCGAAGAACCTGGCGTTCTCGGTGCCGACCCGGGCCGCGCTGCTCCTCGCTCCGCCGCTCGTGCTGGTCTCGCGCCTCGTGAAGCCGGTGATCTGGTCGCTGAACGCGGTCGCCAACGGCATCCTCCGCCTGGTGCGGGTGGAGCCGAAGGACGAGGCGACCAGCGCCTTCACGCTGGACGAGGTCGCCGCGATCGTCCGCCAGTCGACCCGCGAGGGCGTGCTGGTCGACGCCTCCGGCACCGTCACGGCGGCCTTCGAGTTCACGACCAAGCGGGTCGCGGACGTCGCGGTCCCGCTCGAGCGGATGGTGCTGCTGCCCGCCGAGGCCACGCCCGCGGACGTGCGCCGCGCAGTGGCCGAGCACGGCTACTCCCGCTACCTGCTCGCGGACGGCGACGGCCTGCCCGGCGGCTACCTGCACCTCAAGGACGTCTCCGACCTGGACGCGACCGAGGTGCCGGTGCCGCGCAAGCGGATCCGCCGGCTCGCCGCGGTCTCGGCCTGCGACGAGCTGGAGGACGCGCTCGCCGCGCTCCGGCGCACCGGCGCGCACCTCGCCCGGGTGGTCGACGCCGAGGGCCGCACCACCGGTGTCCTCTTCCTCGAGGACATCATCGAGGAGCTCGTGGGCGAGGTGCAGGACGCCACCAACGCGTGAGCCCCGGAGGAGCCCGGCCGGTCAGGCGAGCTCGGGCAGCGCGGCTCTCGCCTCGGCCGAGCTCGCCCCGGTCGCCGTCAGCAGGTCGACGACGAGCGGGCGGAGGATGACCAGCAGCGTCTTCTCCGCCAGCCGCGCCTCGGGGATCAGCGCCTGCGGGTCGAGGGTCGTCGCGAGCAGCACGAGGTCCTGACGCGCGAGCGCGAGCACGGCGGGCTCGGTGACGGCCCGGCCGATCAGCGCGATCCCCGGGCCGACGTCCGCGACCACGTCGGCGAGCGCCGGCCGCGGCACGGCGTCGCCGACCAGGAAGTCGGTGCGCCGCGCGACGATGCGGAGGTTGCGCGTCGCGAGGTCGAGCGCGGCGAGCATCGTGCGCTGCCGCTCCAGCTCCGCGCGGTGCCGCCGGACGAACGGCGAGATCCGTGCGACCCCGATCGCCGAGTCGAGGGCGGCCGTCCAGCCGTCGATCACCGGCTGCGTGCCGCGGACGCGCTCGAGCGCCGCCGCGGAGGCCGCCTGATCGCCCCGGCGGAGCGCGTCGGCGAGCGCGTCGATCGTCTCGGCGAGCGCCGACACCAGCCGCCGCGCCTCGGCGCGCGCCGCCCGGAGCGGGTTGCGCGGCACGATCGCGGTGCACAGCAGCGCGGCGAGTCCGCCGACCAGACCGTCGAGGCTCCGGGTGAACACTCCCCCGTCGGGCGCGGGCAGGATCATCACCAGCATCGCCTGCGTGCCGGCCGCGACGGCGAAGCCGGGCGACGGCGAGAGCGCCCGCCCCACGGTGAAGACGATCGCGAGCACCACGGCCAGCTGCCAGACGCCGGTGCCCCAGAGCAGCAGCAGCACTTCGCTCGCGGTGATCCCGATCAGCATGCCGATCGCGGTCTCGGCGACCTGCTTCGGCCGGGTGTCGCGGGCGATGCCCAGGCTCGAGATGGTCGCCGTCAGCGACAGCACCGGGGCGGGGTGCCCGAAGACGAAGCGCGAGACGGAGTAGGCGAGGATCGCCGCGAGGACGATCTGCAGCACCGCGGGCAGCGACGCCACGGCGCGCGCGACGCCCCGGCCGGGCCGGACGTCGTCGAGGCGGACGAGCGCCCGGATCCGCTCGGCCGCCCGATCCCGCCGAGCGGGTCCTGCGGCCACCACGGCGTGGCCTACCTGGTCGCTGCCCCGAGGCGGGGCAGGCGGGGCACTCCCGCCTCGGCGCCGGCGCCCGGCGGCACGACGACCTCCTGGGCGGCGGAGACGCGGATCTCGCCGGCCAGCACGGTGAGCTCGAGGTCGACGGGGACCGAGCGCTTCACCACGGCGAGGGCGATGGGGCCCTCCTCGTAGTGCCAGGCGCTCGCGGTGACGGTGCCGACCTCGACCGGCTCGCCGCCCTTGAGCGCGGTGACGACGTCGCCGTGGCCGGGCAGCGCCGAATCGGAGCCGTCGAGCTGCAGCAGCACGAGGCGGCGGGGCGGGTGACCGAGGTTGTGCACCTTGGCGACCGTCTCCTGCCCGCGGTAGCAGCCCTTCGCCAGGTGCACCGACGAGCGGAGCAGGTCGAGCTCGTGCGGGATCGAGCGGTCGTCGACCTCGGTCGCGTGCCGCGGGCGCCAGGCGGCGATGCGGAGCGCCTCGAGGGCGTCGGAGCCGGCGAGCGCCACGCCCGCCGCGCGGGCCCGGGCCTCGAGCCCGTCGAGCGCCGCGCGCGGCACGAGGATCTCGCGGGCGGTCCAGCCGGCCGCGGGATGCGTGGGAGCGGTGGCGTACTGCCAGCCGCCGGGCTGGACCTGCGCCCACGGGTCGAGCCAGCTGATGCCGGACTCCCCCGCGAGCTCGAGGGCCAGCGCGGTCGCCGGGCCGTCGCCGAGGGTCGCGAGCGTCGCGAACTCGGCGGTGCGGTCGGCGATCTCGACGCGGAGCATGAAGCGCATCCGGTCGAGCCAGGCCGCGAGCCCCGGCGTCTCGTCGCGGTCGAGGAGGAGCCAGGCGGTCTCGCCGTCGTCGACGACGCGGATGAGGTGCTCGATCCGCCCGGACGGGTCCAGCAGCAGGGTCTCGGCCGAGTCGCCGGGGGCGAGGCGGGCGAGCGCCTGGCTGGTCAGCGAGTCGAGCCAGGTGAGGCGGTCCGGACCGGTGACGGTGACGACGCCGCGACCCGAGAGGTCGACGATCGCGGTGCCCGCGGCGAGCGCCCGCTGCTCGCGGAACGGCTCGCCGTAGTGCGCGGCGACGCCGGGCTCGGCCGCACTGGTGCCGACGACGGCGCCCGAGACCGACAGGAGCGGGGAGATCGGCAGCCGCTCGGAGGACGCGGTCTCATTCGACACGGGCGAGCCTTCCGGAGGAGTGGGTGCGGAGCCCCTGGCCGAGCGCGGCGATGTCCCACGCCCAGAGCAGGTGGTCGTCGACGAGGCCGTAGAGGCGGGTGGCGGCCGCGTAGTCCTTCGCTGCGGCGGTGCGCATGACGGCGTCGGTCGCGAGGTCGATCCGCGGGCCCTTGACCTGGCCGAGGTACAGCTCGCTGACGCCGTCGGGGTGCACCAGCGACACCTCGATGTCGAAGCCGCCCGCGCCGTTGCGCAGCGTCTCGACCGACTCGGCGTCGGGGAACGCGGGCGCACCGCGGGCCGGCAGCATGGCGGGGCCCGCGTCGGCGTCGGTGAGCGGGCGGCTGAGCCGCCAGTAGCCCATCTCGCTCACGAGCGGCCGGTGGCCGACCTCGCTGTCGTCCTCGAGCAGCCAGGTGTACGAGCTGTAGTTGAGGTAGGGCAGGCCGTCGTAGCTGAAGCTCACGCGGTGGCCGAACTCGGCCTGCACGGAGTCGTCGCCGACGGCGTAGTCGATGACGCCCGATCCCTCCCAGACGCCGAGCAGCCAGGAGAGCGGGACGAGTTCGGGCGGGAGGCCCGAGGGGAGGGAGATCAAACCTGCTCCGGCGGCGGCTAGCGCTGGCCGCGGTAGAGCTTGTAGACGACCACGCCGGAGACCCACGCGATCGCGAGGGAGGCGAGCCCGAGCAGTCCGAGATAGAAGAGTTCGAGGGCGAGAAGCATGACGCCATCCTATCCGGCGGCACCGACGCGACGGGGTGGAGGAGGCCCGATCAGAGCGAGGCGAGGGCGGCGATGCCGCTGGCGACCGCGACGACGACCATCGCCCCGACGACGCTCGTCATCGTGCGCACCAGATAGCCGTCCGCCTTCGCGACGGCGAGCTGGACGGCGAAGGTCGCGAGGACGCAGCCGCCGAAGGTCAGCGCCAGCCAGAGCTGCTGCGAGACGGCCGGGGCGATCACCAGGGTGACGACGGAGCCGAGGAGCGCGAGCACCCAGACCGCTGCCACTCCCGCGCGATCCCTGCCCATCCCTCAATTGTGCCCCAGGGAATCGGCCTCTCCGACCCGCCGCTAGTATTGCCGGAGACCAATCCTGGAGGATCCGTGGCGCAGTTGTTGATACTGACCTCAGCCGGTGGCTCGGAGGTCCTCCCCGCACTGGGCCTGCTCAGCCACAAGACCCGGCAGATCCCGGCGGAGCCGGCGCACCTCGTGAACGCCCCGAGCTGCGACCTCATCTTCGTCGACGCCCGGCAGGACCTGGCCAGCGCGAAGTCGCTCTGCAAGATCCTGACCACCACCGGGATCAACGTCCCGCTCATCCTCATCCTCACCGAGGGCGGTCTCACCGCGGTCTCGGCGGACTGGGGCGTGAACGACGTCATCCTCGACTCGGCCGGCCCCGCCGAGGTCGACGCCCGCATCCGGCTGGTCATCGGCCGGCTCGCGCAGGAGCAGTCGACCTCGCGGATCCAGGCGTCCGGCGTCGTGATCGACGAGGCCAGCTACTCCGCGAAGGTGCACGGGCGCCCGCTCGATCTCACCTTCAAGGAGTTCGAGCTGCTGCGGTTCTTCGCGACGCACCCCTCGCGCGTCTTCACCCGCGAGCAGCTACTCAGCGAGGTCTGGGGCTACGACTACTTCGGCGGCACCCGCACGGTCGACGTGCACGTGCGGCGCCTGCGCGCCAAGCTCGGCGATCTGGAATCGCTCATCGGGACGGTCCGCAACGTCGGATACCGCTTCAACGTGTACGAAGAGGACAATGAACGAGTCGCTCAATCTCTCGGTTGAGAACCTGGCCGATCCCGCCGTCGCCGCGGGACTCGAGCACCTGATCGGCCGGGCCGCCTGGTTCGACGGCCGGCCCCGGTTCAGCGATCAGACCCTGATCGACGCGCGGGCCGGGTCGCGCACGCTCCTCGTCGGCCTGCGCGCCGACGTCGTGGTGGCGGCCGCCGTGCTCGGCCAGGGCGAGCTCGAGTTCGTGGTGGACCCGGAGTGGCGCGGCGTCGGATTCGGCCGCGCCGTCCTCGATCAGGTGCTCGCGAGCGGGCGCACCGGGCTCCTGGCCTGGGCGCACGGCGATCACCCGGCGGCCAGGGCCCTCGCCGCCTCGCACGACTTCGCGCCGGTGCGGACGCTGCTGCACCTCGCGCTCGATCCGCTCGTCGCCCCGGAGGCGAGCGTCCCCGAGGGCTTCGCGCTCTCCGACGGCCGCGACCTCGACCCGGCTGAGTGGGTCGCCCTCAACGCCCGGGTCTTCGCCGCGCACCCGGAGCAGGGCCGGATCACCGAGGGCGACCTGGCCGCGCGCCGGGCCGAATCCTGGTACGACGACGGGGACTTCCTCCTGCTCCGCGACGCCGACGGCGTGCTCGTCGGCTACGACTGGCTGAAGATCGAGCCGGAGTCGACGACGGGCGAGATCTACGTCCTCGGCGTGGCCCCCGAGACCGCGGGTCGCGGACTCGGCCGGACGCTCCTCGGGGCGGGACTCGCCCGGATGCTCGAGCGCGGCTGCGCCGTCGCGGACCTCTACGTCGAAGCGGAGAACCGCTCCGCCGTGGCGCTGTACCGCTCGCTCGGCTTCACCGACGCCGCCGTCGACGTGCAGTACCTGCACCGCCGCCCCGCGGTGCGCTGAGCGGCGCAGCGGCTCCGAGGCTCCTCCCCAGGGCGGGTTCACCCGGCATTCACCACGGGCGGCGCGGGCGCGTCCGAGGCGGTGCCAGGATGGTCGCATGGACGGCGACAACCTGATTCTCGAAGACGGCCTGAGCGACGAGCTCGACGACGACTTCGACGAGGAGGAGGAGGGTCACTCCGACCCCCTGCTCCCGGACGACCGCTACCTCGACCGCGAGCTGAGCTGGCTGGCGTTCAACCAGCGCGTGCTCGAGCTGGCCGAGGACCCGCTGGTCCCCGCGCTCGAGCGGGCCAACTTCCTCGCGATCTTCTCGTCCAACCTCGACGAGTTCTTCATGGTCCGCGTCGCGGGGCTGAAGCGCCGCATCCTCACCGGTCTCGCGCTGCCCACCAACATCGGGCGGGTGCCGGTCGACGTGCTGACCGACATCTCCGAGAAGGCGCACCTGCTGCAGCAGCGGCACTCGCGCGCCTTCAAGGAGCTCGTCGAGCCGGCCCTCCGCGACGCGGGGATCGACATCGTCCGCTGGAGCGAGCTCAGCGACGCCGAGCGCGAGGTGCTCGACGACTACTTCTCGGCGCAGGTCTTCCCCGTGCTGATGCCGCTGGCCGTCGACCCGGCGCACCCGTTCCCCTACATCTCGGGGCT
This sequence comes from Rathayibacter sp. PhB151, assembly GCF_004366415.1. Taxonomy (NCBI): domain Bacteria; kingdom Bacillati; phylum Actinomycetota; class Actinomycetes; order Micrococcales; family Microbacteriaceae; genus Rathayibacter; species Rathayibacter sp. PhB151. Next base: position 203,608 of record NZ_SOEN01000006.1, read on the forward strand.
CTCGCTCAACCTCTCGGTGCGCGTGCGCAACCCGAAGACCCAGAAGACCGAGTTCGCCCGCCTCAAGGTGCCGCAGATGCTGCCGCGCTTCGTGCGGATCGCCGGCGTCGCCGCTCCCGGTGAGCCGATGCGCTTCATCTCGCTCGAGGACCTGATCGCGAACCAGCTCGACGACCTCTTCCCTGGCATGGAGATCCTCGACCACCACGTCTTCCGGGTCACCCGCAACGAGGACGTCGAGGTCGACGAGGACGAGACCGAGAACCTGATCAAGGCGCTCGAGAAGGAGCTCCTCCGCCGCCGGTTCGGCCCGCCCATCCGCCTCGAGGTGACCGACGACATGGACGACGAGACCCTCGGGCTCCTCGTCCGCGAGCTCGACATCACCACGCAGGAGGTCTACAAGCTCCCCGCGCCGCTCGACCTCGGCGGCCTCTTCAGCCTGCAGAAGATCGACCGGCCGGACCTGAAGTACCCCAACCACGTCCCGACGACGGCCGTGCAGCTCTCGCCGAGCGAGCCGAACCAGCGCCAGGACATCTTCAAGGCGGTCTCGCGCGGCGACGTGCTGCTGCACCACCCCTACGAGTCCTTCGCGACGAGCGTCCAGGCGTTCCTCGAGCAGGCCGCGGCCGACCCCGACGTGCTGGCGATCAAGCAGACGCTGTACCGCACCTCGGGCGACTCCCCCATCGTCGAGGCGCTGATCGACGCCGCGGAGTCCGGCAAGCAGGTGCTCGCGCTCGTCGAGATCAAGGCGCGCTTCGACGAGAAGGCCAACATCTCCTGGGCCCGCAAGCTCGAGAAGGCCGGCGTCCACGTGGTCTACGGCCTCGTCGGGCTGAAGACCCACTGCAAGCTCGCGCTGGTCATCCGCCAGGAGAAGGGCGGGGTGCTGCGGCACTACTCCCACATCGGCACCGGCAACTACAACCCGAAGACCTCGCGGATCTACGAGGACCTCGGCCTGCTGACCGCCGACCCCGAAGTCGGCAAGGACCTCACCCGCCTCTTCAACGAGCTCTCCGGCTACGCGATCGAGAAGAAGTTCAAGCGCCTGCTGGTCGCGCCGCGTCATCTGCGCAAGGGACTGCTGAAGCGGATCGCGGCCGAGACCGAGAACGCTCGCGCCGGCCGCCCCTCGGGCATCCGGATCAAGATGAACTCGATCGTCGACGAGTCGGTGATCGACGCGCTCTACCGCGCGAGCCAGGCCGGCGTGCCCGTCGACGTCTGGGTCCGCGGCATCTGCGGTCTGAAGCCCGGGCAGGAGGGCCTCTCCGAGACCATCCGCGTCCGCTCGATCCTCGGGCGCTACCTCGAGCACTCCCGCATCTTCAGCTTCGTCAACGGCGGCGACCCCGAGGTCTTCATCGGCAGCGCCGACATGATGCACCGCAACCTCGACCGCCGCGTCGAGGCGCTGGTGCGGATCGTCGAGCTGGCGCACCTCAGCGAGATCGCCGACATGTTCGACCGCGCGATGGACGAGAAGACGGCCTCCTGGTGGCTCGGCCCGGACGGGATCTGGACGCGGCACCACCTCGACGAGGACGGCGCCCCCCTCTCCGATCTGCAGAACCGGCTGATGGCGCACATCACGCATCGCAAGCGCACGGCGACGCGGACCGGCTCCCGAGCCTCCACCCGCTGACGCCGTGACGGGGACCGTCTACGCGGCCGGCGCCGTGTGCTGGCGGATCATCGAGGGGCGACTGCACGTCCTGGTGATCCACCGGCCGCACCGCAAGGACGTCAGCCTGCCTAAGGGCAAGGTCGATCCGGGCGAGTCGCTGCCGGAGACCGCGGTGCGCGAGATCCGCGAGGAGACCGGGTTCGCCGTCGCGCTCGGAGTGCCGCTCGGCACCGTGCAGTACGCGCTGCCGAACGGGCGACCGAAGACCGTGCACTACTGGGCGGCACGAGTGACCGAGAAGGCGGTGCTCGCCTCGGACTTCGTGCCGAACCGCGAGGTCGAGGCGCTCGAGTGGGTCACGATCAAGCGCGCCCGCAGCTACCTGACCTACCCGCACGACATCGAGATCGTCGACGAGTTCGCGCGGATCGTCTCGCGCGGCACGCATGACACCTTCGCCGTCGTGGTGCTCCGGCACGCGAAGGCGGTCCCCGCGTCCTCCTGGGACGGGCGCGACTCCACCCGGCGGCTCAACCGCCGCGGCGACGAGGAGGCGGCCGCCGCGAGCCGCGCCGTCGCCGCCTGGCGGCCCCGTCGGCTCGTCACGAGCACGGCGAAGCGCTGCCGGGCCACGATCGCTCCGCTCTCCACGCTGCTGAAGCGGCCCGTCCGCCTCTCGGAGGACCTCAGCCAGGACGCGCACGAGCACGGCGCCGCCGACGTCCGCTCGGTCGTCGGCAAGCGGGTCCGCGCGCGCAAGAGCGCCGTGCTCTGCAGCCACGGTCCGGTGATCCCCGAGATCCTGCGCGAGCTGGCACTGGCCACCGCGACCCCGATCGGCCCGTACCTCGAGGAGGCCTCCGATCTGCCGACCGGCGGCTTCGCGGTCGTGCACCTCTCCGTCCAGCACCCGGGGTCCGGGATCGTCGCGATCGAGACGCACGCACCGCTCGAGTAGCTCCCGAAAGGGCGGCGGGAGTGCCGCGCGAATACTGCTCCTCCGCGCTCAGCGGCGCCTGAGGGCGGCCCGTCGTTCACCGCGCGTTCACCGAGCGGACGGAGCCAGGACACGACCCCTCCGTACTCTCGCTGGCGGGCCGCACCAAGCCCGTCCATCCCCCTGCTTTCCTACCCGAAAGGGATACTTGTGCGTTTCTCGCGTCTCGGCCAGGCGGCCGTCATCGCCGCCGTCGCAGCCATCACGCTGACCTCCTGTGCTGCCAACGAGGGGCCCGCCGCCACCGGCGACTCGTCCTCCTCCGGCTCCGCCAGCACCCTCGAGGGCACCCTCAACGGCATCGGCGCCTCCTCGCAGGGCTCCGCCCAGGAGGCCTGGGTCTCCGCCTTCCAGCAGGCGAACACCGGCGTCACCGTCAACTACTCCCCCGACGGCTCCGGCGCGGGCCGTGAGGCCTTCATCGCCGGCGGCGCCGACTTCGCCGGCTCCGACCGTGCGCTGAAGCTCGAGGAGCTCGACGGCTCCTTCGGCAAGTGCGTCGAGGGCACCTCCGCCATCGACGTCCCGGCCTACATCTCGCCGATCGCGATCGTGTTCAACGTGGAGGGTGTCGACGAGCTCAACCTCGACGCCGCCACCATCGCGGGCATCTTCAAGGGCACCATCACCACCTGGAACGCCCCCGAGATCGCCGCGCTGAACCCCGACGCGACGCTCCCGTCCTCGAACATCACCGCCGTGCACCGCTCGGACGACTCGGGCACCACCGAGAACTTCGCTGCGTACCTCAACGCGACCGCGCCCACCGTGTGGGACGCCGAGCCCGACGGAGTCTGGCCCTACGAAGGCGGCGAGGCGGCCCAGGGCACCTCGGGCGTCATCGACACCGTCACCAACGGCCAGAACACCATCGGCTACGCCGACGCCTCGCGCGCCGGCAGCCTGGGCACCGCCAAGGTGAAGGTCGGCGAGGACTTCGTCGCCTACTCGCCCGAGGCCGCTGCCGCGATCGTCGACGCGTCCCCCGAGGCGACCGACCGTCCCGAGAACGACATCGTCTACGAGATCGACTACGCCTCCGAGGAGGCCGGCGTCTACCCGGTCGTCCTGGTGAGCTACCTCATCGCCTGCCAGGAGTACCAGGACGCCGCGACGGGCGAGCTCGTCAAGGCGTACCTCGGCTACGTGACCAGCGAGGAGGGCCAGCAGGAGGCCGCCACCTCCGCCGGCGCCGCGCCGCTCTCGTCCGAGCTGTCGACCCAGGTCGCGACGGCCATCGAGTCGATCAAGTAACCTCCCCCTCATGACGCGGCCCCGGACCCCAGCCGGTCCGGGGCCGCGTCACGGCTCGGCCCCCTCCCCCACACCGAACGCAGGGACACCCACATGACCACCGCAGAGCGGCCCGTCGGCGCCATCAAGGCGAAGCAGCGGCCCGCAGACCGGATCTTCTCCGGAACGGCAGTCGCCTCCGGCGCGCTGATCCTCGTCATCCTCGCCGCCGTCGCCCTCTTCCTGGTCGTCCAGTCGATCCCGGCTCTCACGGCGTCCCCTGACACGATCTCCGGCGGAGCGGGCTTCTGGTCCTACGTCGGCCCGCTCGTGTTCGGCACCGTCTACGCCGCCGGGCTCGCGATGGTGATCGCGGTCCCCATCGCGATCGGGATCGCGCTCTTCATCTCGCACTACGCCCCGCGCAAGCTCGCGCAGGGCCTCGGCTACGTGATCGACCTGCTGGCCGCCGTGCCGTCGGTCGTCTTCGGCCTCTGGGGCATCACGGTGCTCGCCCCCTTCGTCCAGCCGTTCTACGCGTTCCTCACGGACGTCTTCGGCTGGTTCCCGCTCTTCAACGGCCCGGTCTCCGGCACCGGCCGCACGATCCTCACCGTGGCCCTCGTGCTCGCGGTCATGATCCTGCCGATCGTCACGGCGATCTCGCGCGAGGTGTTCCTCCAGACGCCGACGCTGCACGAGGAGGCCGCGCTCGCCCTGGGCGCGACCCGCTGGGAGATGGTCCGCACCGCGGTCCTGCCCTTCGGCCGCCCCGGCATCATCTCCGCGTCGATGCTCGGCCTCGGCCGCGCGCTCGGCGAGACGATGGCGGTCGCCATCGTGCTCTCGCCGTCCTTCGTCGTGAACTTCGCCCTGCTGCAGTCGACGAACTCGAACACCGTCGCCGCGAACATCGCGCTGAGCTTCCCCGAGGCCTACGGCCTGAAGGTCAACGAGCTCGTCGCCTCCGGCCTGATGCTCTTCGTCATCACGCTGCTCGTCAACATGCTCGCCCGCTACATCATCAACCGCCGCAAGGCCTTCTCGGGAGCGAACTGATGGTCACGATGACTCCGCCCCGCCAGCGCCGCGTCGAGGACGCGGTCCCTGCGCCGGTCAACACGCTCACCAGCGGCCAGCTGCCCAAGTGGGCGCCCGTCGCCCTCCTGGTCGGCAGCATCGCCGTGATGGCGCTCGTCTACGCCCTCCTCGCCGTCACCGGCACCACCCAGGGCTTCGACGTCGTCGGCACCGTCTTCTTCGGCGCCGTGCTCTACACGGTCGCCGTCTTCGTCCTCGCCCGCCTGGTCGAGGGCCCCCGCCGCGCGACCGACCGGGTCGTCACCACCCTGGTCACCGCCGCCTTCGTCGTCGCGCTGATCCCGCTGATCTCGCTGATGTACACCGCGGTCACCGCGGGCGCCGCGCGCTTCGACATCCTCTTCTTCACCTCCTCGATGCGCAACGTCGTCGGCGAGGGCGGCGGAGCGCTGCACGCGATCATGGGCACGCTGATCATCACGGCGCTGGCCGCGGTCATCTCGATCCCGATCGGCCTGATGACGGCCATCTACCTCGTCGAGTACGGCCGGGGCGCGCTCGCCCGCGGCATCACCTTCTTCGTCGACGTGATGACCGGCATCCCCTCGATCGTCGCCGGCCTCTTCGCCTACGCCCTGCTGGTGCTCCTCTTCGGAGACGGCATCCGGATGGGCTTCGGCGGCGCGATCGCGCTGTCGGTGCTGATGATCCCGGTCGTCGTGCGCTCCACCGAGGAGATGCTGCGCCTGGTCCCGAACGAGCTGCGCGAGGCGTCCTTCGCCCTCGGCGTGCCGAAGTGGCTGACCGTCGTGAAGATCGTCCTGCCGACCTCGATCGCCGGGATCGTCACGGGCGTCATGCTCTCGATCGCCCGCGTCATCGGCGAGACCGCCCCGCTGCTCATCGTCGCCGGGTTCACCCAGTCGATGAACTACAACCCGTTCGACGACCGGATGATGACCCTCCCGGTCTACGTGTTCCGCCAGTACGCCGACCAGGGGGCCGACGCCGCCGCCTACATCGATCGGGCCTGGACCGGCGCGCTGGTCCTCATCCTGATCGTCATGCTGCTCAACCTGCTCGCTCGCCTGGTCGCGCGCATCTTCGCCCCCAAGCTCGGCCGCTAACCCTAAGGATCTCCGTTGTCCAAGCGCATCGAAGTCAACGACCTCAACGTCTACTACAGCAAGTTCCTCGCGGTCGAGGGAGTCGGTCTCACCATCGAGCCCCGCACCGTCACGGCGTTCATCGGCCCCTCCGGCTGCGGCAAGTCGACCTTCCTCCGCACGCTCAACCGCATGCACGAGGTCATCCCCGGCGCCTACGTCGACGGCGAGGTGCTGATCGACGGCAACAACCTCTACGGCCCGGGCGTCGACCCGGTGCTCGTGCGCCGCCAGGTGGGCATGGTCTTCCAGCGCCCCAACCCGTTCCCGACGATGTCCATCCGCGACAACGTGCTGGCCGGGGTGAAGCTCAACAACCGCCGCATCTCGAAGTCCGACGCGGACGACCTCGTCGAGAAGTCGCTGCAGGGCGCGAACCTCTGGAACGAGGTCAAGGACCGGCTCGAGAAGCCCGGCTCCGGCCTCTCCGGCGGTCAGCAGCAGCGGCTCTGCATCGCCCGCGCCATCGCCGTCTCCCCCGACGTGCTGCTGATGGACGAGCCGTGCTCGGCCCTCGACCCGATCTCGACCCTCGCGATCGAGGACCTGATCGAGGAGCTCAAGAACGAGTACACGATCGTCATCGTGACCCACAACATGCAGCAGGCCTCGCGCGTCTCGGACCGCACCGCGTTCTTCAACATCGCGGGCACCGGCAAGCCCGGCAAGCTCATCGAGTACGACGACACCGCCACGATCTTCTCGCGGCCGTCCGTCCAGGCGACCGAGGACTACGTCTCGGGCCGCTTCGGCTGAGCCTCCGACCGCACGCACGAGAGCCGCACTCCTCCGGGGGTGCGGCTCTTCTGCTGTCCGGAGCCCGTGAGAGCCGTCTGCAGTCCGCGTTCCCGGGTGGGGAGCGCGGAAGAGCCGCACCCCTCGGGGAGTGCGGCTCTTCTGTACTCGATGCTGTGGCGGTGTCAGGCGGTCGCGATGGCCAGGATCGGGTCCGTGGTCGGCGCCTCGGAGCCGCCCGCGTCCTCGACGGTCACCGCGACGACGGCGCCCTCGGCGAGCGTGCCCTCCAGCGGTGCGACCGTGCGGCCGTCACCCCCGTCGAACGTCCCGGCCGAGACCGGGCCGGACGAGCCGATGTACCAGAGCTCGTAGGTCTTGTCGTCGGGCAGGGGCGCGAGGTCGTCGACGACGAGGGCCGAGCGGCCGAGCGAGGCCGACCAGACCAGGGTCGCGGTCTCGCCGGTCGCGACGGCCCCGGCGGTCTCCTGCACGTCGGGGGCGCTGCGGATCTGCTCGAGGGCGCTCAGCTGCTGGCTCTGCCCGGCATCGGGCGTGAGCAGCGGCGGGAGCGCCACTCCCCCGACCACGATGACGGCCGCGGCGGCGGCGGCGGAGAGGTAGACGGCGGGGCGGGTGAACCAGCGTCCGCGGGCGCGGGCCTCGGCGCCGTGGCGGCCGGAGGTCGCGGCGGCGGACGGCGCAGCGGCCGACGGCCCGCTCGCGGCGGCCGCGGAGGGCTCGACGGCGTGCAGGGTCGGGACCTTCTCGCGCCGCTCGGCGGGGTCCTCGGCCGGAGCATCGGAGGTGTCGTCAAGGGGCAGCTGGGGCGTGGTCGCGATCAGCGCCATCAGATCCGCCTTGAGGGCCGGCGACGGTGCGACCGACGGGGCGTCGGCGGCCAGCGCCTCGGCCACGGTCGAGAAGGCGTCGGCCTCGCCGCGCGCCTCCGGATTCTCGTCCAGGAATCTCTCGTACCGGGCGGTCTCGTCCGGGGTGAGGATGCCGAGTGCGTGTCCTGCTGCGAGTTCGCGCGGATCTTCGGGGAGTTGCACGTCGTTCACAGGGCCACCCCCATCTCTTCTCTCAGTCGTATCATCCCGTCGCGCAGGCGCGTTTTTATGGTACCGACGGGGCAGTTCAGGATCCCGGCGATCTCGCTGTGCGAGTATCCGCCGTAGTACGCGAGCTGCAGCGCTTGCCGCTGGAGCTCGGTCAGCCGCTCCAGGGCGGCGGTGACCTTCTCGTGCTCGAGGGACACCTCCGCCTGCTCGGCGACCTGGTCGTAGTCGCGACCGAGGTCGCGGATTCCTATGCGGACGTCCCGATCACGGCCCGCTTGGGCCGCGCGAACCCGATCGATGGCCCTGCGGTGTGCCATCGTGAGGATCCAGGTCGTCGCACTTCCCTTATTCGGAGCGAAGCGTCCAGCGGTTTGCCAGATCTCGAGGAAGACCTCCTGGGCCACCTCCTCCGACTGGGCGCGGTCGACCAGGACCCGCGTGATCAGTCCGAGGACGCGCGAGGCGACGAGGTCGTAGAGCTGCGAGAACGCGGCCTGCTCCCCCGCGGCGATCCGCTCGAGGAGAGCGCCGAGGTCGGGGGCGGTGCCCTCGGCGGTGGTGTCGTCGCTCATGCGCCCTGCCCTGCTCGTGCCCGGGACTTCAGATTCCGGGTCATCCAGAAGGCTGTCACGGCGAGTCCCGCGATCACGACCGACACTTCGAGGGGGAGGACGACGAAGCGGACGTCGAGAGCGAAGCCGCCCAGGTCGACCAGCGCCGCGGCGCCCATCCGCGGGGCGAGCCAGAGTCCGATCACGGCCGCGAGGGCCGCGGTGAGACCGGCGGAGCTGCGCGGACGCACGAGCACCCAGAGCGCGGCGGCCACGTCGAGCACGGCGAGCGTGCGCATCAGGGCGCCCTGCGAGAAGACGACGCCGTTGCCGAGGAGGGCGCCGATCTCGTCGTCGACGCCGGGGGCGGAGAGGAAGAGGAGGACGGCGATCACCAGGAGGGCGATCCCGGCCCACCACCGCGCGCCGATCCGGAGTGCCCTGCGGTTCTTCATTCCGGATGTCGCCTGTCTGTCGGGGACTCTGCCGGGAGGGGAGGACTCGCGCCTCGGACCGCCCGCCACTGGGCCCTCGCTCGCCGCCGGGATCCGCTGGGGATGCTGTCGAGAGGAGAAGGGGCCGGATCGCAGAAACGCCTCTCGGCGCGAGGCCGCTCGAAGCGGCTATAAGTGGAGCCCGGGGTTACTGCGATCCGGCTCCGACCAGTGTACCGGCTGTCCCCCGCAGGCCCGCGAGGGGCGTTCGCGGAGCGAGAACGCGGGGTGCCGCGGGGCGCCGCGATCGGGTAGCGGAGTCCGCTCCTACTCGAGCGAGTCGCTGCGCCAGAGGCGTGCGCAGCTCACCAGCTCGGCCGCGGTGGTCGAGAGCCGGAGGGCGCGGGTGGTCAGCTGGCTCGCCCGCGGTCCGTCGATCAGCTCGACGTCGTCGGCCACCGAGGCGGCACCGGAGGCGCTCACCCGGCAGAAGGCCGCCGCGCGGTCGAGGGCGACGGCGAAGTCGCCGTCGAACACTCCGCGGAGGATGCGGTCGGCCAGCTCGGTGATCTCGGCCGGGCCGGTCGGCGTGACGGCGCCGGCGACGACCGGGTCGATGGTCGCCGAGAGCTCGACGCCGCGCTGGTAGAGGAAGCTCGTGCTCTCCGGGTCCTGCCGGATCACGAGCCGCAGCAGGTAGATGCGCCAGAGGGCGCCGGGGAGGCTGGACGGGCTCGAGCGGGCCCAGAGCTCGGCGAGCGCGTCGATGCCGTTGTGGTCGGTGTACTCGACAAGGCGGTCGATGACCACCGGATCCGGGTCCTCGCGCACCCGGCTGAGCAGTGCGATCGCCGTCTCGTGGGCGACCCGGCTGATCTGCGCCGGGTCCTCCCCGCCCTGGAACGCCTCGAAGACGCGGGAGGGGAACTTGGTCGGCTTGTGGAAGCCGTCTGTCATGGGGCCGCCTTCCGCGGTCGGGCGGGACGCGCGGACGCGTCCTGCTTCGTGGGGGTTCGAGAAGGGTAACGCCTGCGCCTGGGCAGGTATGCCCGACGCCGGTCCGGGCGCGCGGGGGCGCTACCCTGGATGCCGCGGGCCTCTAGCTCAGTTGGCAGAGCAGCGGACTTTTAATCCGCGGGTCGTCGGTTCGAGCCCGACGGGGCCCACTTTCTCCGCTTCCTCCCCGAGTCGTCCACGCCGCGCAGCCGTTCACCGGACGGCACTCCATGGCGATGGTCGTGCACCGATCCGCCGTGTGGATCCGCGTGGCGGACACGGCGGCCGACCGAAGTCCCTTCCTCCCGCGTCAGAACTCCGTCATGAGAACCGACAGACGTGCCGATGAGATCAGCCGTGAACGAGCGCGCCACCGTGGTAGGCCGCTGCGACGACCTCGTAGTCGCTTCTCACTGAAGCTGCGGTGATCGCACCGAGGCCCGTCAAGTAGCGAACGTGGACGCTCGCCATGTGCAGGCGGCGATACTGAGCCGCGACGCGGGGATACAGCAGGGCGACGATGTCGTTCACGCCCAACGCGCGATCACCGCCGCCGATGTAGCCCTTGTGCCGAATCGCGAAGCGGTCCTCCATGACGAGGCGAGGGCTCACCGCCGCTACCTTGGAAGCGGAGTCGAAGACCGGATCGGCGATGAACGCGCCCTTCGCGAGGTGGTAAGCGGAATAGAAGTAAGCGACCGCGAACCACTCATCGTGCAGTGCGTCGAATGTCTCAGCCGAATTCTTGAAGTCGGCCGCCCGGGCGGCGCAAGCGCTGACGTCCTTCAGCGCCGGAGCTCCACTCACGCGTAGCTGAACTGTCGTTGAAGGCCGTGCGCAACGCTCGCATCGTCGATGTCGACGAACGAGATGGACATGACCACGTCGTCCAGGAACACCTGCTCGACCTCCAGCATCGAGCGAATGATCTCGAGCTGGGACTCGCCGGAGTCGTCGACCAACGTGATGCTCACTTCACAGGTCTGGTCGACCGGATTGACGAGCACACTGAGACGACGCAGGTTGTCCTTGCCCAGGGAACTGAGGGTGAACTGGCCGATCGACTCGGTGAGAGTCTCAAGATCGTCGATGCTCGCCACGATCGCCTTTCAGGTACGGCAGGACCCCGAGGCCGGTGGCCTCCGAGGCGGTGCAGGGGTGGTGAGGATCGATTATCCCCAGGCCCCGTCCCGAGTGCAATCGCAGGGCTGTCGTTGGCGGGCGACGCGGCAGTCTCGACTCGGAGCGTCGCCGTCAGTTGTCCGCCGTCGGCGAGGTCAGCACAGTCACTTCCCGGACACCGAGGTACAGGAGGAGACGTCTGCGTCGGCCGTGACGGTCTCGAGGCGACACCGATGCCGAATCGAGCCGCACTGGCAAGGCGACGTGCTCGGGCCCGGAGCGGGGCCGACGTCCACTTCGACTCGTCCCTCGCTCACTCGTGGCAGAGGGACCAGGCGGCGTCGGGGTACTCGCGCTCCTCGCCGTCCTCGAACGAGACCAGGCGCCAGACGCCGTCGTGGTGCTCGAGGAGGCGGCCGCGGACGATCTCGGACTGCCAGCCGTCCACGGTGCGGAACCAGTGGACCAGGCGGACGGTCGTGCTCTGGTGGGGCTGGAGGCGGTGGGTCATCGGGTGTGTCCTGTCGGGGCGTGGTGGTGGCGGGACGCCTGGTGGAGCTGCTCGATCAGCGGGGGTCTCGATACGCCGCCGGCGGCGGCTACTCGACCACCATGGATCGGTGGCGGGAGGGGCTGCTCGAGAGTCGGGTCGACTGGGAAGACAGGCCGCAGATCTTGCTGGTCGAGGAGCCCCGCAGGGCGTATCGAGACCCACCTCCCTCTGAACCTCGGTCGCCTCCTCGCCCCGCGATTGCGGCTGAGCGATCAGCAGGGGCGGCCGCGGGGGCGGGGCGACCGGCGGAAGGGGACACCGCCGGCCGCCCCTGCGGGTCAGCGCGTGGGGTCGTCGGCCCAGAAGCAGACCATCGTCATGGTCGAGCGGTAGAACAGCGTCTTCGCGTCGACCTTGTCGACCGCGCGACCGGGATCGTCGAGGTACTCCTCTCCGGCCGAGTCGACGCCCGGCGGCAGACAGGCGTCCTGGGCCACGTAGCGGGTCGGCTTCTTCGGGGCGTACCAGTCCCCGCCGTCGCCCTGCTCGGTGCCGGGGATGAACGACGGGATCCTCGTGTAGGAGCAGACCAGCGTCAGCGAGGCGCCGGTGCGGACGAAGCGGTAGCTGGTCGTCGAGAGGCTGATGTCGGGCGAGCCCGTGAGGAGGGCGCCGTAGTAGCAGGAGCCGTTCGACGAGATGTCGGTCGAGGCGTAGCCGTCGAGGTTGGCCCCGGCGTTGTGGTCGGCGAGGGCGGGGGTGGCGGCGGCGCCGACGAGGGCGACGGAGGCGGCGAGGGCGAGCAGGGTGGAGCGGAAGGACGGCATGACGGTCTCCTCATCGAGACGGCGTCGGCGCTGAGCGTCGGCAGGGAGCGGTCGCTCGTCGTGCGAGCGGAGGGCGGGCCCGGCTCGTGGGACGACGTCGTCCCCGTGCTCGGCCCCGCAGGCGTCCGGCGGACCGGATGACCCGAATTCTAGACCGCTGTGCGCGCGCTGTCTGCCCCCTGCGAGGTCAAGCAGGCACTCCTGCCACGGCCGTCAGACCAGGCGACCGGCGCGCAGCCTGCGGGAGCGGCGGCGCAGCGTCCGGTCGCTCGGACCGAAGCTGTCGGATTCGAGGAGGAGTCTCAGCGAGAGCGAGACCTGGCGGGCGAGACGCGGGTCGATCCCCTCCGGGATCCGTACCGCGTCGATGAGATCGAGAGCCGTCTGCGTGGTCCGGGACATCGCCATGCCCGTGACCCTAGAGAGGGTCGGCGCATCCTGACGGCCCCGACACGGGGGCGCACGACGGCAGCAATGCTCAGCCGTCGTGCGCCCGGGTGCGGGTGGGGCGGGAGGCTACTTGCTGCCGTCGCCGCGGCCGGTCGCGGACTGCAGGCGATCGATGTGCTCGGACGCCTCCGCCTTCGTGATGTCGGCGGGGAGGGTCTCGCCCGCCTCGCGGGCGAGGGTGTCGAGGTAGCTGCGCTGCGGGCCGGTCATCGGCTCGTCGCCGGTGACCCAGTCGGACGGGTCCTTGCTGGCGCTGGTGTCGCTGCCGTCATCGGCACGGGCGCCGAGGACGTCGCCCTCGGTCTTGACGTCGGGATCGGTGGTGTTGGGGGTGTCGTCGCTCATGCTGCGACCGTACGCCCGACCACCGACACCGGCGAGGGCTTGCGGAGCGGGCCGGAGCGACCCGTTCCGATCGCGCGCATGATGCGGCGGGTGTCCGCGTCAGGAGCCGAAGAGCGCGTGGGCGACGGTGAAGATCACCAGGCCGGCGAGCGAGCCGACGACGGTGCCGTTGATCCGGATGAACTGCAGGTCCTTGCCGACCTGCAGCTCGAGCTTCTCGGAGGTCTCCTGCGGGTCCCAGCGGCCGATCGTCTCGCCGATGATGCTGGCGATGTCGCCCCGGTAGCGGTCGACGAGGTTCGCCGCGACGGTGCCGATCCAGGTGTCGACGGTCGAGGCGAGCGCCTGATCGGTCGAGAGCCGGCGGCCGAGGTCGACGACGATCGACTCGATGCTCGCGCGCAGCGGGCTCTCCGGGTCGTCCATCGCGCCGAGGAGCGACGACTTCGTCGACTCCCAGGCGTCCCCGGCCAGCTCGCGCACCCGGGGGCTGTCGAAGGCGCGGTTCTTGATCTCCTCGACGCGCATGATCAGATCGGGGTCGCTGCCGAGGTCCTTCGCGAGCGTCGCGAGGTAGCCGTCCACCGCGATCCGGAAGGGGTGACCCTGGTCGTCGCGGATCGTCTCGACGAGGACGAGCGCCTCGCGGTAGAGCCGCTCGTCGACCGCGCGACTGACCGCGGAGGGCAGCCAGCTGGGGAGCCGGCCGCTGACCATCCGGGTGAAGCTCTCGGGGTTCGCGATCAGCCAGGCCTCGGCCTGCTCGACCAGCGTGTCCACGAGTCGGCGGTGGTGCCCCGCCTCGACGACGCTGCCGACGAGCGAGCCGAGCGGCGGGCCCCATTGCGGATCGAGCAGGTGGCGCCGGGCGAGCGCCTCGATCACGCGCTGCACGTCGGAGTCGTCGAGCAGCGCGATCGCGGACCGGACCGCCGCCGCGCTCTCGCCGCCGACGCGGTGCGCATTCTCGGGCTCGGCGAGCCAGAGCCCGGCACGGCGGGCGATGCCGAAGGAGTCGAGCTTCTCGCGGACGATCGCGCCGCGGAGGAAGTTCTCCTCGACGAACTGGGCGAGGCTCGCGCCGATCTCGTCCTTCTTGGTCGGGATGATCGCCGTGTGCGGGATCGGCAGCCCGAGCGGCCGTCGGAAGAGCGCCGTCACCGCGAACCAGTCCGCGAGCGCGCCGACCATGCCGCCCTCGCTCGCCGCGCGCACCCACTGCAGCCAGGGGTAGCGGTCCTGGAGGGCGAAGGACACGGCGAACACGATCGCCATCAGCACCAGCAGCCCGGTGGCGAGCCGCTTCATCGCGACGAGGGCGGCGCGCTTGGCCTCGTCGTCGCGCCCGGCGGAGGTGCGCCCGGCGGAGGTGCCGCCGGCGGAGGTGCTGACGGCGCTCGTGCTGCTCGTCGTCATGACGAGGCGGGGAAGCCCTCGTGGCGGATGCCCCAGGCGACGCTCCACTCCTCGCCCGGCTCGAGCCAGCGCAGGCCCTGACCGGAGTTGAGCGCCTCTGCGGGCGCGGTCATCGGCTCGACCGCGATGGCGGTCTTGACGTCGTCGCCGTCCGGGAAGATCCGGGTGATGAAGACCTGGATGAAGTTGTGCGAGGCGTCGGCCCAGAGCAGCACGCGGCGGCCGTCGTCGGCGCGGAGGCCGTGGACGCTCTCGCCGTCGACGATCGTGACGTCGGCCCAGGCGTCGTCGAGCTCGAGCTCGCCGATCCGGCGTCCGCGGCGGAGGTCCCACTCGGTGCCGTCGACCGGGCTCTGACCCGTGGGGTTGAGCCGCTCGTCGACCTCGATGTGCACCGCCGCGTCGACCGTGATCTCGAGCTCGTCGGTCGGGACGTCACCGATCGCGAGGAACGGGTGCGTGCCGATCGCGACCGGCGCCTCAACGGCGCCGACGTTGACGACGCGGTGCACGACCTTCAGGCCGTCGGCCTGCAGCTCGTAGCGGACCGTGGTCTCGAGGTGGAACGGGTAGCCCGCCTGCGGGACGACGGGCGCGGCGAGCTCGACGAACGACGGGCCCTGCTCGACGACGCGGTAGGAGGCACTGCGCAGCAGTCCGTGGATCGCGTTGTGGTACTTGGGCTCGGTGATGTCGAGCTGCTGGGTGCGCCCGGCGTGGTGCCAGCGGCCGTCCTTGACGCGGTTGGGCCAGGGCATCAGGACGATGCCCGAGCCGAACGGCGGGACGACGGTCTCGGGGTATCCGGCGGTGATCTCGACGCCGTCGACGGAGAGGTGACGCAGCCCTGCGGCCACCTCCGTGACGACGGCGTGCAGGGTGCGTCCCTCGGCGGTGAGGTCGAGGGCGAACTGGCGCCCGGTTGCGGGGGCGGGAGTGAAGTCGGCCATCCCTGAATCCTACGGACCGGCACCGCCGTCGGCCTGCGGACCGGGCCGGAGCGTGCCGCAGAGGGTGACGGCGAGGCCCGCCGACTCGAGCCGCTCCACGACGGCGCCGCCTGCGGCCGCGCCGGTGAGCAGGCGGTCGAACTCCTCGGTGCCGGCGACCCGGCCGAGGTCGACGACGCCGAGCTTGCTCGAGTCGGCGACCACGACGCGGCGGGTGGCCGCGTGCAGCATGCGGCGCTTGAGCGTCGCCTCGGGCAGGTTCACGTTGGTCACCCCCGCCTCGGGATGGACGCCCGTGCAGCCGACGAAGACGACGTCGGCGCGGATCCGCTCGAGAACCTCGGAGGCGAGCGGCTCGACGAGGGAGTGCTGCAGCGGGCGCAGGGTGCCGCCGGTGACGACGACGGTGAAGCGCGGGATGGCGGGCTCGAGCGCGAGCGCGAGGCTGAGGCCGTTGGTGACGACGGTGACGTCGCGGAGGTCGTCACGCGCCACGAGTGCGTGGGCGATCGCGAGCGTCGTGGTGCCGACGTCGAGGATCACGCTCTCGCCGGAGACGACCGAGGCGGCGGCCTCGCGGCCGATCGCGGCCTTCTCGTCGGAGGCGGCGGCGAGGCCCTCCTCGAACGAGCGCTCCCCCGAGCGCTCGCCGGTCGGCACGGCTCCCCCGCGGACGCGCTGGACGGTCCCCTCGCCGGCGAGCCGGTCGAGGTCGGAGCGGACGGTGACGACGGAGACGCCGAGGCGGTCGGAGAGGTCCGCGACGGAGACGAAGCCCTGCTTCTCGGCGAGCAGCCGCATCTCGAAGCGGCGCTCGAGCGCCGAGCGGCTCTCCTGCTCCCCGCCCGTCCTCATCGCTCCATCGTGTCCTTCGCGCCATCGACTTGTCAAAGAGAAACCATGCTTTCCTTTCCGAAGGTCGCGGTCTATCGTGGGCGGTGCCATGAACGAAGCGATCCCCCTCTCCGCCGGCGTCGTCAAGCGCCCGCACGTCCTCGCCGACGGCCGTGACCTCATCTACTTCGATGACGCGGACACGTCCCTCCCTCCCGAGCGCTCGGCGGATGCCCGCGAGCTCGATCCCCGCCCCGCGACCGCGCGCATGCGCCAGGACGTCCTCACCGGGGAGTGGGTGTCGATCGCCGCCTCCCGGCAGAACCGCGTCTTCCTGCCGCCGGCCGAGCTCGATCCGCTCGCCCCGGCCTCGCCGACGAACCCGTCGGAGGTGCCGAGCGTCTACGACGTCGCCGTCTTCGAGAACCGCTCGCCGTCCTTCGGGCCGCTGCTCGAGGACGAGGACGCGCCCGCGTCCCTCGAGGACCTCCGCACGCTCGGCCTCGGCCGGACCCTGACGAGCGTCGGCCGCTGCGAGGTCGTCTGCTTCAGCCCCGAGCACGAGGGCTCGTTCGCGACGCTCTCCGCCTCGCGGGCCCGCACCGTCGTGGAGGCGTGGGCCGACCGCGTCGCCGCACTGTCGGCTCTGCCCGGGGTGCAGCAGGTCTTCCCGTTCGAGAACCGCGGAGAGGCGATCGGCGTCACCCTGCACCACCCGCACGGCCAGATCTACTCCTACCCGTACGTCACCCCGCGGACGACGCGGCTGCTCGCGTCGCTCGACGCCTACGGCCCCGGGATGTTCGCCGACATCCTCGCCTTCGAGCAGGCCGGCGAGCGCGTGCTCGTCCGCGGCGAGCACTGGACGGCCTTCGTGCCCTTCGCCGCGCGCTGGCCCATCGAGGTGCACGTGCTGCCGCACCGCCACGTCGCCGACATCAGCGAGACGACGCCCGAGGAGCGCGACGAGCTCGCCGTGGTCTACCAGCGACTCCTGCGCGGGATCGATGCGCTCTACGACTCGCCCACCCCCTACATCTCCGCCTGGCATCAGGCGCCGGTGCACGAGCGGCGCGACGAGGTGCGGCTCATGCTGCAGATCACGTCGCCGCGCCGCGCCGCCACCAAGCTCAAGTACCTCGCGGGCAGCGAGGCGGCGATGGGCGCCTGGATCGGCGACATCGCCCCCGAGACGAGCGCCGCCGCCCTGCGCGAGGCGATCGAGCGCGCCGACGCCGCCACCCTGGCCGCCGAGACGGCCGCGAACCCCGACGCGTCGCTCCCCGCCGCCGACACCACCCCCGAGGAGAACCGATGACCACCTCCGCCTCCCTCGACGCCGTCGCCGAGCGCGCCGCGCAGGACTTCGAGCGCGCCTACGGCCACCCGGCCGTCGGCGTCTGGGCCGGACCCGGCCGCGTCAACCTGATCGGCGAGCACACCGACTACAACGACGGCTTCGTCTTCCCGTTCGCCATCGACCGCGCCACCGCGATGGCCGTCGCGCCGAGGGAGGACCGGGTCGTCCGGATCTCGAGCGCCTTCTCCCCCGAGCACGTCGAGATCTCGCTGGACGACCTCGGGCCGGACGCGCTCGACGGCTGGTCGGCCTACCCGCTCGGCGTCGTCTGGGCGCTCAGCGAGTACGGCGTCGACCTCGGCGCGCGCTCGGGCTTCGACGCGTTCGTCGACTCCGACGTGCCGGTCGGCGCCGGGCTCTCCAGCTCGGCCGCGCTGATGTGCGCGATGGCCGTGGCGCTGAACGAGCTCTGGGAGCTCGGGCTCGACCGCGCGACGCTCGCCCGCGTGGGCCGTCGCGCCGAGAACGTCGCCGTCGGCGCGCCGACCGGGATCATGGACGAGTCCGCCTCGCTGTTCGGCGAGCGCGACGCGGCCGTCTTCCTCGACTGCCGGAGCCTGGACACCGAGGTCGTGCCGCTCGGCTTCGAGGAGGCCGGGCTGGTGCTCCTCGTCATCGACACCCGGGTCGAGCACGCGCACGCCACCGGCGGCTACGCCGAGCGCCGCGCGTCCTGCGAGCTCGGGGCGTCGACGCTCGGAGTGGAGTCGCTGCGCGAGCTGTCGGTGGAGGACCTGCCCCGCGCCGAGGAGCTCCTCGACGACGTGACCTACCGCCGCGTGAAGCATGTGGTGACCGAGGACGCCCGCGTCCTCACGACCGTCCGCACCCTCCGCGAGCAGGGACCGCGCGCGATCGGCGAGCTCCTCGACGCCGGCCACGTCTCGCTCCGCGACGACTTCGAGATCTCGATCCCCGAGCTCGACACCGCGGTCGAGGCCTCCCGCGGCGCCGGCGCGATCGGTGCGCGGATGACGGGCGGCGGCTTCGGCGGCTCCGCCATCGCACTCACCCCCGTCGAGAAGGAGGAGGAGGTCCGCGCGGCGGTCCTCGCCGCCTTCGCCGACAAGGGCTTCCGCACCCCCGAGCTGTTCCTCGTGACCGCGGCCGACGGCGCAGGCCGCGTCCGCTGACCCTCGGACCTCCTAGAAAGATCACCTGGTAGGCATGGGCGGACCATGCTGATCGAGTAGCCCGCGGAGCGGGCGTCTCGAGATCCACCACCGTCAGAACGCGAGTCTGCAGACCCGCCCTGTCGAGGGCGGTGGGTCTCGATACGCCCCTGCGGGGCTACTCGACCAGCATGAAAAGGGGCGCGGCGCGTCCTTCCCGTCACCACCGAGACGCAAGGCGGCTTCGCCGACCGATACGCCCGCGGAGCGGGCTGCTCGATCAGCAGGCTTCGCCGACCGAGCAGCAGAACGGGTCACGCCGGCGGGACGACCGGGCGAAGGCCGCCTCCGGTGACGCGGACGAGCTCCGCGGCGCTGGTCGGGTAGACGGTGTGGGCGTGGCCGGCGGCCGCCCAGACGGTGTCGTACTCGGCCAGGGCGGTGTCGACCACGGTGAGCAGCGGGGTCGGGTGACCGACCGGCGCGACGCCTCCGATGGTCTGGCCCGTCGCGGCCTTGACGACCGACGCCGAGGCACGGGTGATCTCCCCACCGAGCTCGTCGCCCAGCCAGTCGGTGTCGACGCGGTGCCCACCGCTGGTGAGGACCAGCAGCGGCGTCCCGTCGAGGAGGAAGATCAGCGAATTCGCGATCTGGCCGACCTCGATGCCGAGGGCCGCAGCGGCGAGCGCCGCCGTCGACGCCGCCTCATCGAGCCAGCGGACCGGCGGCCGCACCCCGTGAACCTCGAGATCGGCCAGGACGCGGTCGACCGCGGGGTGGCTGCGCTCGCTCATGCGAACGACCGTAGCCGACCCCGCGGCAGGTGGAACCGCTACTTCGTGAGCGTCGCGACGTCGATGACGAAGCGGTAGCGCACGTCCGAGGCGAGCACGCGCTCGTAGGCCTCGTTGATCTGCGACGCCGAGACGACCTCGACCTCGCTCGCGATGCCCTTCTCGGCGCAGAAGTCGAGCATCTCCTGGGTCTCGCGGATGCCGCCGATGCCGGAGCCCGCGAAGGAGCGGCGCGCGGCGAACAGGGTGAAGACGTGCAGCGGCAGCGCCTCGGCCGGAGCGCCGACGTTGACCATCGTGCCGTTGCGGCGCAGGAGGCCGAGGTAGGCGTCCAGGTCGAGCGGCGCGCTGACCGTGTTGATGATGATGTCGAAGGTGTTCTTGAGCGTCGGGAACGTCTCCTCGTCCTTCGTCGCGTAGTAGTGATCGGCGCCCAGACGGAGGCCGTCCTCCTTCTTGCTCAGCGTCTGCGACAGCACGGTGACCTCGGCGCCCATCGCGTGCGCGAACTTGACGGCCATGTGGCCGAGCCCGCCGAGACCGACGACGGCGACCCGCTTGCCGGGGCCCGCCTCCCAGTGCGAGAGCGGCGAGTAGGTGGTGATGCCGGCGCAGAGCAGCGGCGCGGCGGCCTCGTACGGGATCGACTCCGGGACGCGGAGCACGAAGTCCTCGACGACGACGACGTGGGTGGAGTAGCCGCCCTGGGTGACGGTGCCGTCGCGGTCGACGGAGGCGTAGGTGCCGGTGTTGCCCTTCAGGCAGTACTGCTCCTCGCCGGCGAGGCAGTTCTCGCACTCGCGGCAGGAGTTGACCATGCAGCCGACGCCGACGCGGTCGCCGACCTTGTGCTTGGACACCTCGGAGCCGACCTCGGCGACGACGCCGACGATCTCGTGGCCGACGGTGAGGGGGTACTGGACGGGGCCCCACTCGCCGCGGACGGTGTGGATGTCGGAGTGGCAGATGCCCGCGTAGGCGATCTCGATGAGCACGTCGTGCGCTCCGACGTCGCGGCGCTCGATCGTGGTGGGGACGAGCGGCTCGGTGGCGGAGGGGGCGGCGTAGGCGTTGACGGTCAGCATGTTTTCTCCTTCGTGGGGGCGCGCTCGAGCGGTGGTCCGGAGGGGGTGGGAACGCGAGCGCGTCTGCCCACGCTAGCGAGCCCCGGCTGGACGCCGCCCGTAGGCTCGGAGGATGCGGAGTGCGATCGACCTGAACGCCGACCTCGGCGAGGGCTTCGGCGTGTGGTCGCTCGGCGACGACGACGCAATGCTCCGGCTCGTCACGAGCGCGAACATCGCCTGCGGCTTCCACGCCGGCGACCCCTCGATCATGCTCGCCACCTGCCGCACCGCCGCCCGGCGCGGCGTGGCGATCGGCGCCCACGTCGCGTACCGCGACCTCGCAGGCTTCGGGCGACGCGACCTGCCCGTCGGCCCCGACGAGCTGCACGCCGACGTCGTCTACCAGCTCGGCGCCCTCCAGGCGGTCGCGCGGGCCGCCGGCACGGAGGTGCGCTACGTGAAGCCGCACGGCGCCCTCTACAACCGCATCGTCCGCGACGAGCGTCAGGCGGAGGCCGTGGTCGCCGCGGTCCGCGACGCCGCGCCCGGACTGCCCCTGCTCGGCCTTCGGTCCTCCGCCGTCGAGCAGGCGGCGGCGAGCGCCGGCCTGCCGTTCCTGCGCGAGGCGTTCGTCGACCGCGGCTACCGCGCCGACGGGACGCTCGTCCCGCGCGGCGAGCCGGGCGACCTGCTGGCCGACCCGGCGGTCGTCGCGGCCCGGGCCGTGCGGATGGTCCTCGAGGGCGCAGTGACGGCGGCTTCAGGCGAGGACGTGAAGCTCGACGTCGACTCCCTCTGCGTGCACGGCGACACCCCCGGCGCCGTCGCGATGGCGGAGGCGGTGCGCACGGCCCTCGCCGAGGCGGGCGTCGCCCTGGTGAGCGCTACGCCGTGATCCCGGTGCGGCTGCTGCCCTCCGGCGACCGCGCCGTGCTGGTCGAGGTCGACGGCCTGGACGAGGCGCTCGCCCTCACCGCGGCGCTCGACCGGTCCCGCCCCGCAGGCGTGCTCGACCTCGTCCCCGCCGCGCGGACGGTCCTCGTCGTGCTGGACGAGTCACTGCCGGTCGCGACCGCGTCCCCGTGGATCCTGCGGACCGCGGAGGCGACCGAGCCGAACGGGCCGGGAACGGTCGGCCGCCGGCACGAGATCGCCGTCCGCTACGACGGCGCCGACCTCGCCGAGGCGGCGGACGCCCTCGGCTGGACGCCCGCCGAACTGATCCGCCGCCACACGGCGACCCCGTGGCGCGCGGCCTTCGGCGGCTTCGCCCCCGGCTTCGCCTACCTGGTCGCGCTCGCCCGCTGGCCGGAGGTCGCCCGCCGCGCCGAGCCGCGCACCCGCGTCCCGGCGGGCGCGGTCGCCCTCGCAGCGGGCTACTCCGGCGTCTACCCGCGCTCCTCCCCCGGCGGCTGGCAGCTGATCGGCTCGACCGACGCAGCGCTCTGGGACATCGAGCGCCTGCCGCCCGCCCTGCTCGCCCCCGGCGACGAGGTCCGCTTCCGGGCGCTGCCGTGAGCCTGCGCATCCTCGACCCCGGCCCCCTCGCGCTGATCCAGGACCAGGGCCGCCCCGGCCACGCCGCCGTCGGCGTCGGACGCTCCGGCGCGATGGACCGCGGCGCTCTCCGCCTCGCGAACCGCCTGCTCGGCAACGCCCCGGATGCGGCTGCGCTCGAACTGCTCGGCGCCGGCTTCACCGCCCGCTTCGAGACCCCCGCCTGGATCAGCCTCACCGGCGCCGCCGGAGCCGCGACCCTCGACGGCGCCGCCCTCGACCGCGTCCTGCCGACGCTCGCGCCCGCGGACTCGATCCTGCGACTCGGCCCCCTGACGGCGGGCCTGCGCCGCACCCTCGGCGTCCGCGGCGGCATCGCCGCGCCACCCGTCCTCGGCTCCCGCTCCCGCGACACCCTCTCCGCCCTCGGTCCGGCCCCCCTGCGCCCCGGCGACCTGCTCCCCCTCGGCTCCCCTGCCGGCGAGGTCCTCCTCCCCGATTGGTGGCCCTTCGACGCGCCACGCGACAAGGTCCTGCGCGTCCACCCGGGCCCCCGCCTCGACCTCCTGCCCCCGGGCACGTGGCAGCGCCTGCTCGGCGACCCTTGGCACCTGAGCCCCTCCGCCGACCGCATCGGCCTCCGCCTCACCGGCACCCCCCTCCCCACAGGCGACGCCCCCGAGCTCCCCAGCGAGGGCCTGGTCCACGGCTCGATCCAGCTCCCGCCCTCAGGCCTCCCCGTCCTCTTCGGCCCCGACCACCCGACAACAGGCGGCTACCCGGTCCTCGCCGTCATCGCCGCGTCCTCCCTCGACACCCTGGCCCACCTGACCCCCGGCGACGAGGTCCGCTTGCACTCCTGACCACCGAGGTCCGCCCACACTGCTGGTCCCTTCAACCCGGACTCCACACCGCGCCGCCCGAAGGGCGCGCCCGTCCCCCGCTGCCGGCCCCGGAGGGGCGCGGTGCCTCGTCGCGGCTCCTGGCTCGGGTCTGGCGGGCGCGCCGCAGGCGCGCGGGAAGGAGCCGCGACGAGGCACCCCGCCCCA
>NZ_SOEN01000006.1:226788-1454459 GCF_004366415.1 Rathayibacter sp. PhB151
CGGGGGGGGTCGGGGGGGGGGGGGGGGGGGGGCGCGGGGGGGGGGGGTGCGCCCCCCCCCCCCCCCCCCCGCGCCCCTCCCCCCGTCAGAACGGCAGCAGCAAGCAACCAGACGTCCAGCTAGCGAAGAGCCCGCTCCGCCGCCCCCACCACGTTGTGGATCAGCATCGCTCGCGTCATCGGCCCGACCCCGCCCGGCACCGGCGACAGCCACCCCGCGACCTCCGCGACTCCGGGAGCGACGTCGCCGGTCAGCTTCGCCTTCCCCGTCTCCGGATTCTCGACCCGCGTGATCCCGACGTCGAGCACGGCCGCGCCCGGCTTCACCCAGTCCGCCGCGATCAGTCCCGGAACGCCCACGGCGGCGACCACGATGTCCGCCCGCCGCACCTCCGCAGCGAGATCCGTCGTCCGCGAGTGCGTCAGCGTCACCGTCGCATCGAGCCCCTTGCGGGTCAGCAGCAGCCCGAGCGGGCGGCCGACCGTGAGCCCGCGCCCGACGAGGACGACGTGCTTCCCCGAGATCGGGATCTCGTGGCGCTTCAGCATCTCGACGATGCCGTTCGGCGTGCAGGGCAGCGGGCTGTCGAGCTCGCCCTCGACGCCCAGCACCAGCCGGCCGAGGTTGGTCGGGTGCAGCCCGTCGGCGTCCTTCTCCGGGTCCATCAGCTCGAGCATCGCGTTCTCGTCGATGCCCTTGGGCAGCGGCAGCTGGATGATGTAGCCGGTCACCGAGTCCGACTCGTTGAGCTGCCGGATGGCCGCGCGGATGTCCTCCGCGGAGGCCGTGGCGGGCAGGTCGACGCGGATCGACTCGATCCCGACCTCCGCGCAGTCCCGGTGCTTGCCCGCGACGTAGGAGCGCGAGGCCGGGTCGTCGCCGACCAGCAGCGTGCCGAGACCGGGCACGACGCCCTTCTCGCGCAGCACCGCCACGCGCTCGGCGATCTCCGCCTTGACCGTCGCGGCGGTCGCGACGCCGTCGAGTACCTGTGCCGTCATCGTGCAACTCCTCGTTCGTCGGCGCTCCCGCGCCTGTCGTGCAGTAGTGCTCGGCGGGGTCCGGAGGCGCACTCGGCGCTCCGGACCCCGCCGAGCACGGGGAAGCGGTGCGGCCTACAGCCCCGGGTACAGCGGGAAGTCGTCCGTGAGCCCCTTGACCCGGGCGCGCAGCGCCTCGAGGTCGGCCGAGGGCTTGAGCGCCTCGGCGATGACGTCGGCCACGACGGTGAACTCGGCGTCGCCGAAGCCGCGGGTCGCGAGCGCGGGCGTGCCGATCCGCAGGCCCGAGGTGACCATCGGCGGGCGCGGGTCGAACGGCACGGCGTTGCGGTTGACCGTGATGCCGACCTCGTGCAGGCGGTCCTCGGCCTGCTTGCCGTCGAGCGGCGAGTCGCGGAGGTCGGCGAGCACGAGGTGCACGTCGGTGCCGCCGGTGAGCACGTCGATGCCCTCGGCCTTCGAGTCCGCGGCCGTCAGGCGCTCCGCGAGGATCTGCGCGCCGCGGATGGTGCGCGCCTGGCGGTCGGCGAACTCCTGCTCGCCCGCGAGCTTGAACGCGGTGGCCTTCGCGGCGATGACGTGCATGAGCGGCCCGCCCTGCTGGCCCGGGAAGACGGCGGAGTTGAGCTTCTTGGCGTACTCCTGCTTGGCCAGGATGAGGCCGGAGCGGGGGCCGGCGAGCGTCTTGTGCACCGTGGTGGTCACCACGTCGGCGTACGGCACGGGCGAGGGGTGCAGGCCCGCGGCGACGAGTCCGGCGAAGTGGGCCATGTCGACCCAGAGCTTGGCGCCGACCTCGTCGGCGATCGCGCGGAACGCCTCGAAGTCGAGGTGGCGCGGGTAGGCCGACCAGCCGGCGATCAGGACCTGCGGGCGGACCTCGAGGGCCTTCTCGCGGACCGCGTCCATGTCGATGCGGAAGGTCTGCGGGTCGACTCCGTACGCCGTGGCGTTGTAGAGCTTGCCCGAGAAGTTGAGCTTCATCCCGTGGGTGAGGTGGCCGCCGTGCGCCAGCTCGAGGCCGAGGATGGTGTCGCCCGGCTGGACGAGGGCGGCGAGCGCCGCCGCGTTGGCCGTCGCGCCGGAGTGCGGCTGGACGTTCGCGAACTCGGCGCCGAAGAGGGCCTTGGCGCGGTCGATCGCGAGCTGCTCGGCGACGTCGACGAACTCGCAGCCGCCGTAGTAGCGACGGCCGGGGTAGCCCTCGGCGTACTTGTTGGTGAGGACCGAGCCCTGCGACTCGAGGATCGCGCGCGGCACGAAGTTCTCGCTGGCGATCATCTCGAGGTAGCCGCGCTGGCGGTCGAGCTCCTGCTGCAGGACGGCGGCGATCTCGGGATCGACGACGGAGACGGGCTCGTTGAACGAGGCCGAGACACCGGTGCTGGCGGTGCTCGAGGCGGGAGAAGAGGACACGTGCGCTCCTTGGCTGCGAAACGGATGGCGTCCGCGAGGCGACGAGGCACGCTCGGGCACGCAGGACAACGGTATCCGTTCCGGCCCAGGCGAGCGGCAGGAAAAGTGTCCGGAAGAGGTCTCCGGAGAGGGTGCCGCTCCCTGATGGTCACCCATCCGAACGCCAGTCGCGACGCGGCCAGTGTAGCAACGGGCGGCCGATATCCTGAGCGGATGCAGACCGATTCCGCCGCGCCCGCTCCCGCCCGAACGCCCGCCGACGCGGCGATCGGCGGCTCCGACGACGGTCCCGGCAACCACTGGACGCTCACCTTCGCCTGCCCCGACCTGCCCGGCATCGTGCACGCGGTCTCGGGAGCGGTGGTGCAGGCCCGCGGCAACATCACCGAGAGCCAGCAGTTCTCCAGCGCCGACACCGGCCGCTTCTTCATGCGCCTGCAGGTGCAGTCGCCCGTCACCCGCGACGAGTTCGAGGCCGCGCTGCTCCCCGTCACCGAGCACTACGGCATGACCTGGCGGCTCGACGTCGTCGGCCGTCCGCTGCGCACGCTGCTGCTCGCCTCGACCGCGGGGCACTGCGTGAACGACCTGCTCTTCCGCCAGCGTGCGGGGCAGCTCGCCATCGACGTCCCGCTGATCCTCTCGAACCACGCCACCCTGGAGGACCTGGCCGGCTTCTACGGAGTGCCGTTCGAGTCGCGCGCGGTCACCTCGCCCGAGACCAA
Organism: Rathayibacter sp. PhB151; assembly: GCF_004366415.1. Taxonomy (NCBI): domain Bacteria; kingdom Bacillati; phylum Actinomycetota; class Actinomycetes; order Micrococcales; family Microbacteriaceae; genus Rathayibacter; species Rathayibacter sp. PhB151. The sequence goes on from NZ_SOEN01000006.1 coordinate 229,931, forward strand.
GCGCGCCTTCGAGGACCGCGTCGTCGAGGTCGTCGAGGAGCACGACATCGAGCTGGTCGTCCTCGCCCGCTACATGCAGATCCTCTCCCCCGAGCTCTGCGCGCGCCTGGCCGGCCGGGCGATCAACATCCACCACTCCTTCCTGCCCGGTTTCAAGGGCGCGAACCCCTACAAGCAGGCGCACGCCCGCGGGGTGAAGCTGATCGGCGCGACCGCGCACTTCGTGACGAGCGACCTCGACGAGGGCCCGATCATCGAGCAGAACGTGGTGCGGGTCGACCACTCGCACTCCCCCGCACAGCTGGTCGCGATCGGGCAGGACGAGGAGAGCCGCACGCTCACCCAGGCCGTGAAGTGGTTCGCGGAGGACCGCGTGCTGCTCGACGGCGCCCGCACGATCATCTTCCACTGACCCCGGCGCTGCTCCGGCGCGCGGCGTCGAGTCGCCCGGAACGGCTGCCCGCAGGGCGGGAGAACGAGCCCTCTCGGGCGACTCACCGCGGGCGGATACGATGGTCCGCGTGAATCGAGCGACAGCGGGCACTGCACGGACCGATCCGAGGGTCGGGCCGAACGACGTGCTGCGCCTCGTGCTCGAGCTGTTCGCGTTCGTCAGCCTCGGGCTGTGGGGCTTCCTGTCCTGGGATCTGCCGTGGAGCATCGTCTTCGGCGTGGGCGCACCGGTGCTGGCGATCCTGCTCTGGGCGCTCTTCCTGTCGCCGCGCGCCGTCCTCGCGATCGACCTCTACGGCCGCTCGCTGATCGAGCTGCTGATCATGGGCGCCGCCGCCCTCGCCTGGCTCGACCTCGGCCAGCCCGTCGTCGCGATCGTCTTCGGCGTGGTCGCCGTGGTGTCCGGCGTGATCTCGGGGCGCCGCGCGCTGAGCTGACGGCGCGGGGCGAGTGCACGTTTGCTGATCGAATAGCCCGCGGAGCGGGCGTATGGAGATCCACCGCCATCAGGACCGTGGCCTGCAGACCACCCTGCAGACGACGGCGGGTCTCGATACGCCCCTCCGGGGCTACTCGACCAGCATGAGGAGCTCCAGGGCTTCCGACCCATGCTGATCGAGCAGCCCGCAGAGCGGGCGCACCATGCTGATCGAGTAGCCCGCGCAGCGGGCGTATCGAGATCCCGCGCGCAACGAGCGACGGCCGCCCCGCCGCCCCCGGAGGGGCGTGCGGGGCGGCCGTCGCGACGGGCTGCGGGGGCTATTCCGCGGCGCCCGCCTCACGCTGCGCGAGTGCGCGGCGACGCAGTCCCGTCAGCACCGCTCCGGCGCCGATCAGCGCCAGGGCGCCCGCTCCGAGCAGTCCGCCGCCGAAGCCGGTGGAGGGCAGCCCGCCCGCGCCGTGGCCGGGCGCGCCCGGTCCGGCGGTGGGCGTGGAGGTCGGCGCGGGAGGCGCGGTCGGTCCGGCGGTCGGCGTCCCGGTCGGAGCCGGCGTCGCCGTCGGTCCGGCGGTCGGCGTCGCGGTCGGCTCGGCTGTGGGTCCGGCCGTCGGCGTCCCGGTCGGAGCCGGCGTCGAGGCCTCGGTCACGTCGACGCTGACGAGGGTCCGGAGACCCGAGTCCGCGTAGTCGACGCTGCCCAGGTACTGCGCCGGGCCGGCGAGACCGGTCCAGGACACGGAGTAGCTCGTCGGCTCCCCCAGGACCGCGTCGACGGTCTCGGGCGCGGTGCTCAGCGAGCCCTCGCCGCCGTCCGCCGCGATGAGGAAGCTCCGGAGGTCGAAGGTCGCCTCCGGCTCCGCGCCCACCGCGTAGATGTCCGCGGAGACCAGGTAGCTGCCGGCCTCGGGGGCGTAGAGGTCCACCCGCTCGTCGGCCGAGCCGGTCGCGCTGGTCGCCGTGGGCACCGGCTTCCCGTCGACGATCTGCGCGACCGTCAGATCGAGGTCGGCCGTGTCATCGAGCGAGTCGAGGTCGAACCGGGCGAACTCGGTGCCCTCGGGCACCTCGACGGTCGTCTCGAACGTCACGCCCTGCGGCAGCGTGCCGGTGTGGCCGTCCGCCGCGGTCGCGTCCTCGGCGAGGACTCCCACCGCGAGACCGCTCGGCGTCAGCGGCAGCGCACCCTCGATTCCGGGGATGATCTCGACGCTCGTCGAGCCGGTCGAGCCGGAGCCCGACACCTCGTACGGCGCGTCGAGCAGCACGGGACGCACGGCCACGGGGCTGCGCACCTCGTGCTCGGCGCTCGACCAGGTGAGGTAGCCGGTCGCGAACTCGGTGAGCTCGGCGTCGGTCCTCGTGAAGGTCACCGTGTACTCGGCGGTCTGGCCCGCTCCGGTGAAGGAGAGGGTGGACGGCGAGACGACGGCGTCGATCCCGGGGATGTCGAGGGCGGCGGTGTAGCTGCCGGCCTCGGTCGAGGTGACCGTGCGGGTGACCGTCTGGGTCCCGGCCAGGGCGCCGATCGCGATCGAGGCCTGGTTGAGGTCGGACGGGTCGATCGCCTCGACCGCGTCGAGTTCGGGGTCGGCGAAGACGTAGCCGGCTCCCTTGAGGAACGCGATCCAGTCGCTCGTACCGCTCTCGTAGAGCAGTCCGGGGTCGAGGAACGCGGTCGGGTCGACGTGTCCGGCGCCCTGCGCGAAGACGTCGTCGGACGCGGCGCCCGACTGGTCGACGCTGTCGTACGAGGTCGTCATCATGGCCGACTTGACCGCCGACGGCGACGCGTTCGGGCTCACGCCCAGGATGAGGGCGGCGAGGCCCGCGATGTGCGGGGAGGACATCGAGGTGCCGGACTCGAACGCGAAGGCGGGGTCGTCGCCCTCGGCGTTGAAGCTGTCGGCGAGGATCGCGACGCCGGGCGCCGTGAGGTCGGGCTTGAGCACGTCCGTGCCGTCCGCCTCGGCCGGTCCGCGCGAGGAGAAGCCCGCGACCTGCGGCACCGGGATCTCGGTGCCGGTCGCGTTGCCCTCGGTCAGCGTCGCCGTCGCGCCCGCGGTGCCGGCGTACGCGGTGATCGCGTCGTAGGCCTGCGAGTCGATCTGGATGCTCGGGACCGAGTGGTCGTCGACGTGCAGGGCGTTCGGGAACGGGTTCAGCAGCAGCATGCCGATGCCCCCGGCCCGGTCGACCTCGGCCGACTTGGAGACGCGCGCGGTGACGCCGGCGGTGCAGGCGACGATCTTCCCGGCGACCTTCGCGGCGTCGAGCGAGCCCGGCGCGCAGATGTCGGCGTTCTCGGTCCCGGCGACGACGACGTCGGCGCTGTTCACGAGGGGGCCGGTGACGTCGTCGTGCACGCTGATCGATCCGCCGACGAAGGCCTGGCCGTCACCGAGGGTGGCGGTGGCCGTGTAGGTCGGGATCGAGGACGCGGCGACCGTGGTGTACCAGGGCGAGGCGTGGTCGAGGGTCGAGACGCCCGGGCCGGAGTTGCCGGCCGAGGCGGCCACGAAGACACCCGCTGCCGCGGCGTTCAGGAACGCCTCGTCGTAGGGGGTCAGCGTCGAGACGGCGGAACCGCCGCCGATCGAGAAGTTGATGACGTCGACGCCGTCCGCGACGGCCGCGTTGATCGCGGCCAGGATGCCCTCGCCGGAGCAGTAGTCGTCGTCGTCGGTGCCGTTCACGGCGCCGTTCCAGCAGACCTTGTAGGCGGCGACCTTCGCGGCGGGTGCGACACCGGAGATGGTGCCGTAGTCGTAGCCGTCGACCGAGGCCTCGACGTCGGCGTTGCCGGCCGCCGTGCTCGCGGTGTGCGAGCCGTGGCCGTCCGCGTCGCGCGGCGAGCGGTACTCCGGGTTGTCGGTCGAGCCGGCCTTCTCGTTCTGGCCGAGGAACCAGCGGGCGCCGATCAGCTTCTGGTTGCACTCGCCGCCGTCCCACTGCTCGGATCCGGCGAGGCCGGGCGAGCAGGAGCCGGCGAAGGTGGTGCCGTCCGACTTGGCGTAGCGGACGGTCGTGCCGTCCGTGTACGGAGCGGCGCCCGGGGAGGTCGCCAGCGGAGCGCCCGCGAAGGACGGGTTCTCGGGTGCGATGCCGGAGTCGATGACGCCGACGACGATGCCCTCGCCGGCCTTCTCGACACCGCCGACGGTGTCCCAGACTCCGCCGTCGCCCTCGAGGCCGAGGAAGCTCGTCGAGGACTCCTGCCCGGTGTCCGGGACGGGGATGACGGCGTCGGCGGTGGCGCCGGGGGCCGACGTGGTCGAGGCGCGGGCGCGGTCGAGCTTCAGGTCCTCGAGCTCCCGCACCTGCGCGACGTCCTTGCGGCCGGCGAGCTCGCTCGCCTGCTCGGCGGTGAGCGAGGCGGAGAAGCCGTTGAGGGCGACCGTGTAGTGGTAGCCGATCGCGGCGTCGACGGCGGCGGCGACGTCGTCCTGCCGCTGCTCGAGGTGAGCAGAGTAGTCCTCGACCGGAGCCGAGCGGGCCTGCAGCTGCGCGCCCGCGTCCGGAGCGGTCCGGGCGAAGCGGGCGTCGGTGCCCTCGTAGGTCGCCGCGGACGGCTCGACGAGCGTGACGACGTAGTCGCCGTCGTCGAAGGTCTGGAGGGTGGAGAGTCCGCCGACGAGAGCGGCCCCGCCGACGAGCGGGGCGGCCGAGGCGGCCGAGACGGCGAAGGCGCCGGAGGCGGCGATGCCGAGGACGGCGAGGCCGGCGAGGATGCGCGTCTCAGCGCGGCGGACGGGTGGACGGTGGGACAAGTGAAGCGGCAATCGATGTCCTTTACTCACAGTTGCTGAGAACCGGATCGGTTCTCGCACAGAGTCGACCCTACGAACTGGATCGCCCGGCTCTGTTACGAACAGGTAACGAAGTCCTTGTCCGGGTGACAGCGGCGTCCGATGTCCGGTGATCCCGGTGCCCCCATTTCGGGGACCCCACCCCTGCCGGTCCTACGCTGGCGGGATGCGCACCCCGAATCCCGACGCCGCCGTCGGCGTCCTGCTCCCCCGCGATCTCCCCGCCGCCGAGGTCCTGCCCTACGCCCGCCGGGCCGAGGAGCTCGGCTTCGACGAGCTCTGGGTCGTCGAGGACCTCGGCTTCCGCGGCGGCGTCGCCCAGGCCGCGGCCGTCCTCGCCGCGACCGAGCGGATCGTCGTCGGCATCGGCATCCTGCCCGCCGCGGTCCGCACCGCCGCGTTCACCGCGATGGAGCTCGGCACCCTCGCCGAGCTCTTCCCCGGCCGCGTCCACGCGGGCATCGGCCACGGCATGCCGGGCTGGATGCGCGGACTCGGCGTCTGGCCGAAGAGCCCGCTGACCCTGCTCTCGGAGCAGTTCGCCGCGATCCGCGCGCTGCTCGCCGGCGAGCAGGTGACCCGTGACGGCCGCTACGTCCACGTCGACGGCCTGCGGCTCGAGTCGCCCCCGCCGGTCGTGCCGCCGCTGCTGGCCGGGGTGCGCGGACCGCGCTCGCTCGAGCTGGCCGGGCGCATCGCCGACGGGGCGATCCTCGCCGAGCCGGTCGCTCCGGAGTACCTCGCCCGCGCCCGCGAGCAGATGGGCACACCGGGCCGCGTCGTCGCCTACAACGTCGCGGCGGTCTCGGACGACGCCGCCGCCGCGCGGGCAGCGGTGCGGCCCGGGCTGGAGTGGGTCGGCGAGCCGGACTGGGCGCCGCACATCGAGCCGCTGCCCTTCGCCGCGGAGTTCGCGCAGCTCCGCGCCCGGAGCGCCGATCGCGCCGCCTTCGTCCGCGATCTGCCGGACGAGTGGGTCGACCGGCTCGCCGTCGTCGGGACGCCGGAGACGGCCCGCGCGCGGATCGACGAGCTGCACGCGGCCGGAGCGGCCAGCACGGTGCTCATGCCGGTCGGCGACGACCCCCGCGCGGCGATGGAGCAGCTGGCGCGCGTGCTCTGACGCCGACCGCCACCCCGCCGGTGCCCGGCACGCGGAAACGGCTCCGGCCCGGGGAATCCGAGGATTCCCGCGGGCCGGAGCCGTTCGTGCGAGCCGGAGATCAGCTCGCCATGCGCGCCTTGAGGTTCTCGTCGAGCGTGGCGAGGAACTCCTCGGTCGTCTGCCAGGCCTGGTCCGGGCCGACGAGGAGCGCGAGGTCCTTCGTCATGCTGCCGGACTCGACCGTCTTGATGACGACGTCCTCGAGGGTCAGCGAGAAGTCGATGAGCTCCTGGTTGCCGTCGAGCTTGCCGCGGTGCGCGAGGCCGCGCGTCCAGGCGTAGATCGAGGCGATCGGGTTCGTCGAGGTGGGCTTGCCGGCCTGGTGCTGGCGGTAGTGGCGCGTCACGGTGCCGTGCGCCGCCTCCGCCTCGACGACGCTGCCGTCGGGGGTGGAGAGCACCGAGGTCATCAGGCCGAGCGAGCCGAAGCCCTGCGCGACGGTGTCGGACTGGACGTCGCCGTCGTAGTTCTTGCAGGCCCAGACGTAGCCGCCCTCCCACTTCATGGCCGAGGCGACCATGTCGTCGATGAGGCGGTGCTCGTAGGTGAGGCCGGCTGCCTCGAAGCGCTCCTTGAACTCGGTCTCGAAGATCTCCTCGAAAATGTCCTTGAACCGGCCGTCGTAGGCCTTGAGGATCGTGTTCTTCGTCGAGAGGTAGACCGGGTAGTTGCGGGTCAGGCCGTAGTTGAGCGAGGAGCGGGCGAAGTCGCGGATCGACGAGTCCTGGTTGTACTGGACCTGCGCGATGCCGTCGTCGGGGGCCTTGTAGACCTCGAACTTCATCGGCTCGGAGCCGTCCTCGGGGGTGAACTCGACGGTGAGCGTGCCCTTGCCCTTGAAGACGAAGTCGGTGGCGCGGTACTGGTCGCCGAAGGCGTGGCGGCCGATGATGATCGGCTTGTTCCAGCCGGGCACCAGACGCGGGATGTTCGAGATGATGATCGGCTCGCGGAAGATGACGCCGCCGAGGATGTTGCGGATCGTGCCGTTGGGCGACTTCCACATCTTCTTCAGGCCGAACTCCTCGACGCGCGCCTCGTCGGGCGTGATGGTCGCGCACTTGACGCCGACACCGTGCTTCTGGATGGCGTGGGCGGCGTCGATCGTGACCTGGTCGTCGGTCTGGTCGCGGTACTCCATGCCGAGGTCGTAGTACTCGAGGTTCACGTCGAGGTACGGGTGGATCAGGGTGTCCTTGATCTTCTGCCAGATGATCCGCGTCATCTCGTCGCCGTCGAGCTCGACGACGGTTCCTTCAACCTTGATCTTCGACATTGCACTCCCAGGGTCTCGTTGCACCGCCCCGCTGCTGCGAGGGACGGGTGGCTCCGCGGCCGCTCCAGACGGCCTCGACCAGCCTACCCGAGGCCGGAACTGTCTCGACGTCGAGACAGTTCCGGAGGTGACCCGGTCCCGGACCGTGCGCGCCGCGACGCTCGTCCGCGAGGAGGATGACCGCCGCCGAGCCGGGCCGCTAGATTGGGCGGCATGAGTGACCTCCGCCTGGAAGAGCTGTCGGCCGCGAACATCTCCGCCGTGAACGGACTGAGCCTCAAACCGGGTCAGGAGCAGTTCGTCGCACCGGAGTCGTACTCCGCGGCCGCCGCCGTGATCGACCCGGGCGCCGCCTGGCAGCGGGCGATCCTCGACGGCGACGAGCTCGTCGGCTTCATCCACGCGCACTTCGACCCGCAGGCGCCGGAGGAGTTCCGCAGCTGCATCTGGCGGATCAACATCGACGCGGCCAAGCAGGGCCGCGGCGTCGGGACCTTCGCGGTCCGCGCCGCCGCCGACGAGGCGCGCGCCCGCGGCTTCGACACCCTCACCGTGATCTGGGAGTCCGGCGCCGACGGCCCCGAGCAGTTCTTCCGCTGGATCGGCTTCGAGGTCATCGGCGAGACCCCGTACGGCGAGAACATCGGGGCGCTGAAGCTCTGACCGGCACTCCGGCGGCCGCCCCCGCCGACCCGGATCCCGCCGACTTCGTCTCGGCGGTCCTCGCCGTCGTCGACGCGATCCCGCCCGGCCGTGTGATGGCCTACGGAGAGATCGCCGCGGTGCTCGGCACCCGCGCCGCCCGCGCCGTCGGCACGGTGCTCGCCCGCTACGGCTCCGACGTCGCCTGGTGGCGGGTGGTCCGCTCCGGCGGCGCCCCCGCGATCGGGCACGAGGACCGCGCCCGCGAGCACTACGAGCGCGAGGGCACGCCGCTCGTCACGACGCCGAGCGGCTACCGGGTGGACGTCCGCGCCGCACGCTGGACCCCCTGACCACGGCGGCGGACCCTCCGGCTCAGACCAGCGAGTCCCGCCAGGCCGCGTGCAGGGTCGCGAAGCGGCCGTCGCCCGCGATCAGCGCCTCCGGCGTCCCGTCCTCGACGATGCGGCCGTGCTCCATCACCAGCACCCGGTCGGCGATCGCGACCGTCGACAGCCGGTGCGCGATGATCACCGCGGTCCGGTCGGCGAGCAGCGTCTGCAGGCCGAGCTGCACCAGCCGCTCGCTCGGGATGTCGAGCGAGGAGGTCGCCTCGTCGAGGATCAGCACCGCCGGGTCCGCCAGGAACGCCCGCGCGAACGAGATCAGCTGGCGCTGCCCGGCCGAGACCCGCCCGCCGCGCTTGTTCACGTCGGTGTCGTAGCCGTCGGGCAGCGCCTGGATGAACGCGTGCGCGCCGACCGCCTTCGCCGCGTCGACGATCTCGTCGTAGGAGGCCGAGGGCCGGCCGATCGCGATGTTGTCCGCGACGGAGCCGGAGAAGAGGTACGCCTCCTGGGTCACCATCACGATCGCGCGGCGCAGGTCCTTCGGGTGCAGCTGCCGGAGGTCGACGCCGTCGAGGGTCACCACTCCGTCGGTCGGGTCGTAGAACCGCGAGACGAGCTTCGCGAGCGTCGACTTGCCCGCGCCGGTCGAACCGACCAGCGCGATCGTCTGACCCGCGGGGATCCGCAGATCGAAGCGTGGCAGGACCTCGCGGTCGGTCGTGTAGGCGAATCGGACGCCCTCGAAGCCGAGGGCGCCGCGCGCCTCGCGCAGGTCGACGGGGTGCGCCGGGTCGGGCACGCTCTGCTCCTCCGCGAGGACGCCCGAGATCTTCTCGAGCGCGGCCGCCGCGGACTGGTAGGAGTTGTAGAACATCGCCATCTCCTGCACCGGCGCGAAGAACCGCCGCGTGTAGAGCAGGACGCCGAGCAGGGCGCCGATCTCGAGACCGCCGTCGAGCACGCGCATCCCGCCGAAGAAGAGCACGGCCGCCATGGTGACGTTGCCGATCAGGACGAGACCGGGGTCGAAGGTGCCGAAGACGCCGAAGACCTTCTTGTAGGCGACCCGGTAGCGCTCGACGACGACGCCGAAGGCCGACTCGTTGCGCTCCTGGGTGCGGAAGGTCTGCACGGCGCGGATGCCCGTCATCGTCTCGACGAACTGCACGATCAGGCGGGACGACGCGACGCGGGTGCCGCGGAAGAGCGACTGCGAGCGCTTCTGGAACCAGCGGGTCAGGATCGCCAGCGGCACGAGGGCACAGGCGAGCACGAGGCCGCTGACGCCGTCGAGCGAGACCAGCGCGATGGCGACGAAGCCCATGTAGAGGGCGCCCTGCACGAGCTGGTTGATCCCGGAGTCGAGCAGCTCGCGGATCGAGTCGAGGTCGCTGGTCTGCCGGGAGATGATCCGGCCGGAGGTGTAGTTCTCGTGGAACTCCAGGCTCAGCTTCTGGGTGTGCAGGAAGACGCGCTTGCGCAGGTCGATCAGGATCGCCTGGCTCACCCGGGCCGACAGCACCGTGTACCAGGCGACGAGGACCGCGCCGATGACACCGGTCAGGACGTACGCGATCACGGTGAGGGCGAGCGGGGTCGCATCGCCGTCGAGCACGGCGGGCAGGCCGTTGTCGATGCCCAGTGCGATCAGCGCCGGTCCGGCGACCTGGGCTGCGGTCGAGACGACCACGACGACCGCGGTCAGCACGAGGCGCATCCGCAGCGGGCGCAGCAGCGATCCCAGGAGCGCGAGCGAGCGCCGGCGCAGGGCCGCGGACTCCGCGCGGGTGAGGTCGTCGCGCTCCTCGGTGGATCCGAGAGTGCTCATGATCGGGTCTCCAGCTCGGTGAGGTCCGTCAGCTCGGCCTCGGCGCGCGGGCGGGAGCCGACGCGCTCGGTGCCGCGGGGGCGGGCGAGCTCGTCCTCCTCGAGGCTCGAGATGACGAAGCGGTAGTGCGGGCTGCTCGCGAGCAGCTCGGTGTGGGTGCCGACCGCTGTGACGCGGCCCTCCTCGAGGAGGGCGACGCGGTCGGCGAGGGCCACCGTCGAGGGGCGGTGCGCGACGATCAGGGCGGTGGTGTCGCCGAGCACCCGGCGCAGGCCCTTCTCCACCCGCGCCTCCGTGTCGACGTCGAGGGCCGACAGCGGGTCGTCGAGGACGAGGACGGCGGGTCGCGCCGCGATGGCGCGCGCCAGGGCGAGCCGCTGGCGCTGGCCGCCGGAGAGGCTCATCCCCTCCTCGCCGACGGTGGTGTCGAGCCCGTTCGGCAGGGAGTGCACGAAGTCCGCCTGCGCGATCTCGAGCGCCTCGAGCAGCTCCGCCTCCGAGGCGTCGGGGCGGCCGAGCAGCACGTTCTCGCGCACCGAGGTGGAGAACAGCGTCGCGTCCTCGAAGGCCATGCCGACGTGGGAGCGCAGCTCGTCGCGCCGGAGGTGCCGCACGTCCACTCCGTCGATCTCGATAGCTCCGCCGGTCACGTCGTAGAGGCGCGGCAGCAGGGCGGTGAGCGTCGTCTTGCCCGAGCCGGTGAGGCCGACGAGCGCCATCGTCTCGCCGGGCTCGACCTCGAGGTCGACGCCGTCGAGGAGGTCGGCGAAGCGCTCCGGCGCGTCCTGGTAGCGGAAGTGCACGTCGCGGAACCGCACCCGGCCGAGCGGCCGCGCGATCGTCGCGGGCGACTCCGGGTCGGTGATCGTGTTGCGGCTGTCCATCACCTCGAAGTAGCGGTCGACGGCGGTGCGCGCGTCGAACGTCATCGAGAGGAGGAAGCCGATCGACTCCACCGGCCAGCGCAGCACGGTCGCGGTGGCGAAGAAGGCGAAGAGCTCGCCGACGCTGAGCTGCCCGTCGGCCGCCAGCCAGACGCCGGCGAGGAGGCAGAGCGCGAAGGCGATGTCCGGGATGAGCAGCAGGACCACCCAGATGCCCGCGATGGCCTTCGCCTTCTCCACCTCCGTGCCGCGCAGCTTCTCCGCCTGGTCCGCGAAGCCGGCCAGCGCGTGCTGGTGGCGGCCGAACGCCTTGAGGACGCGGATGCCGTGCACCGACTGCTCCACCGTGGTGGCGAGGTCGCCGGCCTGGTCCTGGCTGCGGCGGGCGATGCTCGAGTAGCGCTTCTCGAAGGCGAACCCGTAGATCCAGACCGGGATGGAGCAGGCCACGAACAGCGCGCCGAGGATCGGGTTCCAGTAGACGAGCACACCGAAGCCGACGACGATCGTCAGCGCGTTGACGACGAGCAGCACGAAGCCGAAGGCGATCCAGCGGCGGATGAGGCTGAGGTCGCTCATCGCGCGGGAGAGCAGCTGCCCGCTCTGCCAGCGGTCGTGGAACGAGACGGGCAGGTCCTGGAGCTGGCGGTAGAGCGCCGTGCGCATCCGCGCCTCGACCCGCGTGCTCGGGGTGAGCACCATCCGGCGCCGCAGCGCGATCGCGGCGGCCTCGAGCACGCCGAGCAGGAGCACGACGACGACGGGGCCGATCAGCGGGCCGAGGTCGCCGGAGCCGGCGGCGGTCGCACCGTCGCCGAGCGGGCCGTCGACCAGCTGCTGCAGCACGATCGGGATCGCGAGCGAGACGAGGCTCGCCACGAGGGCGATCGCGATGCCGCCGACCAGGCGCGGCAGCGCGTCGCCGACGAACGGGACCAGGCGCAGCAGGGTGCGCAGTGTGTTCGGACGCTTCGGAGCGGCGGGCGGAGAGGACTGTGCGAGCACGGTGCAGGGCTTTCGCGACGGAGGACGGAGCCCTGCGGCACCGTGGCGTCGCGAGGGCGGGGATGCCGCCGGCCCGTTGCGGGCCTCTGGGCAGCCTTGCAGGCTATACCCGGTCCCTCGGCGGCGTCCACCGCTCGGCGACCGCGGGCGCGGATCGTCGGGTCGCTCCCTCCTCCACGACCGAGCCCGCGCGAGCGGCGCCGAGGCTGTCAGCGCACGCGCACCGACAGGCAGGTCACGCAGCCCTCGAGCTTCTCGAACTCCGAGATGTCGACCGTCACGACGCGGTAGCCGAGGTCGCGGAGCAGCTCCGCGCTCCGCGGCGCGGACGCCGCCATCAGCAGCGTGTCCGGGCCGAGCACGACCACGTGGGCGCCGCCCTCCTCCGGCATCGGCAGGAAGGAGGGGAAGAGCCGCGGCTCGTCGACGACGGACTCCCAGCCGATCACGGTGCCGTCCGGCAGAGCGGTGACGGCGCTCTTGAGGTGCAGGGCGCGGGTGAGCGGGACCGCGACGACGCTCAGGCCGAGCGGGCGGAGCAGCGCGCGCAGCTGCGCGACGCCCTCGGCGTTGGTGCGGCCGCCGCGGCCGACGTAGACGGTGGAGCCGACGCGGAGGACGTCGCCGCCCTCCAGGGTGCCGGGCGCCTCGATCCGGTGCACGATCAGGTCGAGGGCGCGGGCCGCCTCCTCCGCCCCGTCGACCTCGCCGCGGCGCGACTCGGCGCCCGGGCGGGTGAGGACCGCATGCCCGTCGACGACGAGCAGCGCGTCCTCGACGAAGACGGAGTCGGGCAGCTCGGGCGCCGTGGCGACCTGGACGGTCTCCCAGCCGGCCTCCTCGAGCGCGTCGACGTACTCCTCCCACTGCTGCAGCGCCTTCACCCGGTCGACGGGGACGCGCTCGAGGTGGGTGAGCTCGCCGGCGTCGAGGTCGTCCGCGGGCTGCCGGATGAGGGCGATGCGGCGCTCCGGACGGGCGGCGGCGGCCGAGGACTTCCGGGCGCGGGCAGGTGTCGATGCGACGGCGATGCGGTGGCCGAGGGTCGCGGCGGCGATCACGAAGGCGAGCAGGAAGACGAGGTTGAGCCCGCCGAAGGTCGCGACGATCGATCCCCAGACCTCCCCGGTGATCGGGGTGCCGCTCGCGCTCGCCTGCACGAGCGTCCCGAAGACGGCGCCGACGAGCCCCGCGACGAGTCCGGCGATCGCCGCCGTCCAGGCACGGGCGAGCAGTCCGGCCGCCGCGAGGACGAGCACCACCACGAAGGCGAGCACGCTCGAGAGCAGGAAGTAGGCGTTGACCTGCGGGATCGACGTCGGCGCCAGCTGGTTGCCGATGAAGAAGGCGAGCAGGTTGGCGAGGTGGGCCGCGACCGCCGTGGCCGCCGCGGCGGCGAGCGCCGTCAGCAGGCGCCGCCCCACGGTCGGGGCGGTGGTGGCGGTCGGAGCGGTGGGCGCGTTCAGCGTCGAGTCGGAGGGCACCCGGAGACCCTACGCGCCCGCACCCCTGCCGCTCCTGGCCGGACCCTCTCAGCCGTCTGAGAGCCGGGCCCCCGCGCCGCGGCGCGCCCCCTCCCCGAGTGCGCAGGAGTTGTCGTAGTCGACCCCCACTACGACAACTCCTGGCGAGCGGAGACGCCGGCCCGCGCCCGGAGCCCACCCACTCAGCACAAGTTGCGGTAGTCGCATCCCGCTACCGCAACTTCTCGCGAGTGGAGCACCCGGCCCGCACTCGCCGGACACCGACTCCGCGAAAGGTGCGGTACTCGCGCCCCGCTACCGCAACGTCCGCGGAGTGAAGCCGCCCGCCCGCCTCGCGCCGCCAGTACGCAGAAGTCGTCGTACCCGACGCCCCACTACGACAACTCCTGGAGAGCGGAGCGGCTGCTCCACGCTCGGAAGCCGTCGACTCAGCAGAAGTCGCGGTAGTCGCGCTCCGCTACCGCAACTTTTGGAGAGTGGCGGCGCGCACCGGGTCCGCTCCCCCGAAGACGCAGAAGTTGTCGCACTCGACGCCCGACTACGACAACTCCTGGAGAGCGGGGCGGCTCCTCCACGCTCGGAAGCCGTTCACTCCGCAGAAGTTGCGGTAGTCGCAGCCCACTACCGCAACTTCTGAGGAGTGGCGCGTGTCACGTCGAGACCCCGACTCCCGCAAGGGAGAGGGCGCTCGGCGGGGATCGCGTGCCAAGCTATTCCCGCGGCGGCCGACGCGACCCGCTCTGCGGAACGCACCACCCCAGGAGGCCGACCGCGCCACGCCGCGCAGGGAGCGGCGTGGAAGAAGGCGCCCACTGAGCGCCTGCGGCGCTCAGTGGAAGAAGTGCCGCTCCCCCGTCGTGTACATGGTGACGCCGGCGCGCTTCGCGGCCTCGATGACCTCGGGGTCGCGGACGGAGCCGCCGGGCTGGACGACGGCCTTCACGCCGGCGGCGAGGAGGACCTCGAGGCCGTCGGCGAAGGGGAAGAACGCGTCGGAGGCGGCGACGGAGCCGGGGGCGCGGTCGCCGGCGCGGGAGACCGCGAGGTGGCAGGAGTCGACGCGGTTGACCTGGCCCATGCCGACGCCGACGGAGGCGCCGCCCTTGGCGAGCAGGATCGCGTTGGACTTGACGGCGCGGCAAGCCTTCCAGGCGAACTCGAGGTCGAGCATCGTGTCCGCGTCGGCGGGCTCGCCGGCGACGAGCTCCCAGCCGGAGCTGACCTCGCCGGGGCCGCCGACGAAGCGGTCGGGCTCCTGCAGCAGGATGCCGCCGGAGATCTGCTTGAACTCGGTCTCGACGGGGGCGTAGAAGTCGGGGAGCTGCAGGAGGCGCAGGTTCTTCTTGGTCTTCAGCACCTCGAGGGCCTCGGGCTCGAAGCCGGGGGCGACGAGGACCTCGGTGAAGATCTCCTTCACCGTCTCGGCCATGGCGAGGGTGACGGTCCGGTTCGCCGCGATGACGCCGCCGAAGGCGGACACCGGGTCGCACTCGTGGGCGCGGCGGTGCGCGGACGCGATCGGGTCGATCGCCTTCGCGCCGGCGATCGCGATGCCGCACGGGTTGGCGTGCTTGATGATCGCGACGGCGGGGAGGACGAAGTCGTAGGCCGCGCGGACGGCCGCGTCGGCGTCGACGAAGTTGTTGTACGACATCTCCTTGCCGTGCAGCTGGCGCGCCTGGGCGATACCGGTGCCGTCGGGCGAGACGTAGAGCGCGGCCTTCTGGTGCGAGTTCTCGCCGTAGCGGAGCACCTGCTGCCGGGTGCCGCGGATCTCGACCGATCCGGGGAACTCGGACTCGCCGCCCGCCTCCTGCCCGGCGAACCAGGCGGCGACGGCGGAGTCGTAGGAGGCGGTGTGCGCGAAGGCGCGCGCGGCGAGCGTCCGGCGGGCGGCGAGGGTGGTGCCGCCGGTGCCGAGAGCGGCGACGATGCCGGCGTAGTCGGCCGGATCGACGACGATCGCCACATTCGCGTGGTTCTTCGCCGAGGCGCGGACGAGCGCGGGGCCGCCGATGTCGATGTTCTCGACCACGGTCGGCGCGTCGGCGCCGCCGGCGACGGTCTCGCGGAACGGGTACAGGTTCACCACGACGAGCTCGAACGGCGCGATCTCGAGCTGCTCGAGCTGCTCCCGGTGCGAGGCGAGGCGCACGTCGGCGAGGATGCCCGCGTGCACGCCGGGGTGCAGGGTCTTCACCCGGCCGTCGAGCGACTCGGGGAAGCCGGTCACGGCCGAGACGTCGGTGACCGAGTGGCCTGCGTCGCGGATGGTCGCGGCGGTCGAGCCGGTGGAGACCAGCTCGACGCCGGCGCCGGCCAGCGCCGAGGCGAGCTCGAGCAGTCCGGTCTTGTCGCTGACCGAGATCAGCGCCCGGCGGACGGGGACGACGTCGCGGTCGTCGTAGCTGCTGGGGTCGTGTGCGGTGATGCTCATGCGCGGGCGAGCTCCTCGAGATCGACGTTTCCGTGGGCGATGTCGAGCACCGTCTGCACCAGCAGGCGACGCTCGATGGTCTTGATGCGCTCGTGCAGCGCGTGCTCGCTCTCGCCGGGGAGCACGGCGAGGCTCTCCTGGGCGATGACCGGGCCGGTGTCGACGCCGGTGTCGATGACGTGCACCGTCACTCCGGTCTCGGTGGCGCCAGCGGCGAGGGCGTCGCGCACGGCGTGCGCGCCGGGGAAGAGCGGCAGCAGGGCGGGGTGCGTGTTGATCATCCGCGGGCTGAGGGCGTCGACGACGACGGGCGGCAGAATCCGCATGAAGCCGGCGCAGACGACGAGGTCGGGCTGCCAGCCCTGGATCTGCTCGAGCAGCTCCGCGCCCCAGGCGTCGCGGGAGGCGAAGGCGCCGGGCGTCACGGTGAAGGAGGGGACGTCGTGCGCCTCGGCGTGGCGCAGGCCGTCGGCGTCGGTGTCGCTGCCGACCGCCACGACGCGGGCGGGGAAGCGGTCGTCGCGCGTCGCCTCGAGCAGCGCGCGGAGATTGGAGCCACCGCCGGAGATGAGGACGACCAACTTCAGCACTGCGCAAGTCTAGGGGGACGCCTCCGCGGCGACCACCGGCGGTCGGGCCCGGCGGTCAGGCCCGGCGGATGCGGCCGGCGGCCAGTCCGAGACCCGCGGCGAGCGCCAGCTCGAGCGCCGCGAACGCGCCGACGAGCAGCGGATCGGGCCCGACCTGGACGAGGCGCCCCGGCCCGGCGGCTCCGGCCGAGAACCAGGCGAGCAGCCCGAGCAGCAGACCGCCGACCACACCGATGCCGCCTGCCGCGGCCGCACCCCAGCGCAGCAGTGACCGCCCGTCGAGCCCGTCGACGACCTCCGCGCGCAGCCGCCAGCCGGCGAGGAAGCCGGCGAGCAGCGGCACCAGCAGGCCGAGGAAGGCGAAGGCGAGCTCGCCCTGCGGCAGCGCCGCGAGCACCGGGATCGAGGGGATCGGGCCGAGGAGGGTCCCAGCGGGTGCGACGGACGAGCCGGCGCCGAGGGCGAAGCCAGGCCCGATCAGCCAGCTCGCCGCCCAGATCACCAGGTTCGGGAGGATCGCCAGCTGCCCGAGCGTCAGCACCAGGCCGCCGAGGGCCTCACCGCCGAGACCCTCGTAGAGCGCGACGACGGCGGCGTAGTCGGCGACCAGCAGCACCGCGACGAGCACGCCGGCGACCCCGATCACGCCGGCCGCCGCGAGCGTGCCGCCGCGCAGCGAGGCGAGGACGAGCGGCGCGGCCGGCTCGGGCAGGCGGTGCAGCGTCCGGTCGGCGAAGTCGCCGATCGGGTCGCGCTCGCCGCTCCTGGCCGAGTGGGTCGCGGCTCCGATCACCACGCCGAGTCCGAAGACGAGCGGCGGGAGCAGCGTGCCCTGCAGGACGTCGATCCGGGCGACGTCGGTGGTCGCGCCGAGGGTGACCAGCAGCGCGACGAGGAGGTAGGTGGCGATCGCCGAGCCGATCCCGAGGAGGCGGTAGGGCGACTCCTGCGCGCGGCGGCCCGTGCGGGCGCCCAGCAGGATCGCGAGGAGCGCGAACGCGAGCGGCGCGATCGTGATCGCGAAGGGCTGCCCGCCGTCCGGGAGTCCGAGCGCCAGCGGGGAGTCGGGGGCGAAGGCGGCCTGCAGATCCGCGCCGTGGCCGAGCAGCCAGGCGTCCGCGGCGACGCGCCAGAAGACGCTCCAGTCGACCGCCGTGTCGTACTGGACGGCCCAGAGGATCGTCAGCGGCACGAGCGGGATCGCGAGCCCGATCAGCGCCGAGAGCGCGGCGTCGAAGGCGGCGAGGAGTGCGACGGTGATCCGGTTCATGAGCCTGTCGAGCCTATCGGCGGCCCCGCCCGCGACCGCTCAGCGACGCCCCGGACGAGCGGCGACCGACCAGCGTCGGAAGCAACTCGACCAGCATGCACCGCCGCGCCATGCTGATCGAGTAGCCCGCGCAGCGGGCGTATCGAGATCCACCTGCGTCACCGGAGCAGCCGTCCCCTAGGGTCGAGCCGTGACGACCAGCGCCTCCCGCACCGAGCGCGGACTCGACCGACTGGTCAACTTCACCGATGCGACGGTCGCCATCGCGATCACGTTCCTCGTGCTGCCCCTCGTCGACGTCGTCGAGGAGGGCGGTGCGACCGACCTCGGCGCGCTGCTCGCCGGCCACTACGGCACCCTCTCGGCGTTCTTCATCACCTTCGCCGTGATCGGGCGCCTGTGGCTGGTGCACCACGCGGTCTTCGAGGGCGTGGCCCGCTACTCCCCCGCTCTGGTCGCGGTGAACTTCGTCTGGCTCGCGGCGATCGTGCTGCTGCCCTTCGCGGCGAATCTGCTGTCGAACGTCTTCGCCACCGACCCGAGCGTGTTCGCGCTCTACATCGGCACCATGATCGTCGCGAGCACCGCGACCCTGGCGATGCAGCTGATCCTGCGCCGAGACCCCGCCCTCCTCGTGCCCGGCACGGACCCGCTCCGCTCGCTCTCGCGCTCGCTGATCGTGATCGCGCTGCTGGCCGTCGCGCTCGTGCTCGCCGTCACCCTCCCGAGCGTCAACATGTTCGCGCTGCTGCTGCTGCTGCTCTCCGGCCCGATCGAGCGCCTGGTGCACCGCGGGCACGCGCCCGAGCGGCACCGCCCGGCGCGCACCGAGCGGGGCCTGGATCGCCTGGTCAACTTCTCCGACGCGACCGTGGCGATCGCGATCACGATCCTGGTGCTCCCGCTGGTCCAACTCGCTCCCGAGATCGGCCGCGACGGCGGCGGCGTGGGCGAGGTCCTCGGCCAGCACCTCGACTCGGTGCTCGCCTTCGCGCTCTCCTTCACGCTGATCGCGGTGTTCTGGATGCCGCACCACCGGGTCTTCGAGCTGGCCGGCGACTACGACGCCGGGCTGGTCTGGCTCGATCTGCTCTGGCTGGTCGCGATCGCGTTCTTCCCGTTCTCGACGAGCGCCATCGCCCTGCTGCCCGACTCGCGCGCGACGACCGGCCTCTACATCGGCACGATGGTCGTGGTCAGCGGGGCGCTGCTGCTGATCGAGCTGCGGCTGCGGCGCCGACCGCACCTGCTGCGGGAGGGCGTCGGGCCGATCCGGCTCGCTCCCGCCGTCGTCCCGTTCGCGCTCCTCGTGCTCGCCCTCGCGCTCGCACTGCTCGTGCCCTCGGTCGGGCTCTGGTGGCTGCTGCTGCTGATCGCGCAGCGCCCGCTCACGCTGCTCCTGCTGCGCCGCAGCTAGGCGGCGGGCGTCCAGCCCAGCCGCGGCGCGATCTCCGCGGCGATCGTCCGCAGGATGCGCCGGTGCGACTCGACCCCGCCGACCGCGGGCAGTGTGACCGTGAGCGAGTCCGCCTCCGCCAGCGCGGGGTCGGCCGCGAGCGAGGCGACGATCTCGTCGGCCGTGCCGAGATGCAGCGGGCTGAAGCGCATCGGCGCCGCGATGATCGAGCGGTCGGCGGTGCGCGGCCGGCCGTCGTCGTCCATCCGCGCGAGGTAGCCCTCGATGAAGGGGCGGTGCGCCTCCTCGTCGGCGGGGCCGGTCAGCGGCAGCACGATGCGCCCCGCCGTGACCCGCGAGGTGCGCCCGGGGTGCGCGGCGGCGAAGGCCTCGCGGTAGGCGCGGATCTGCGCGGCCTGCTGCTCCGCGAACGACAGCCCGGTCTCCTCCGTGTTCAGCGTGGAGACCTGGAGGTGCATGCCCTGCTCGCCGGCGCGGACCGCGGAGGCGGTGGTGCCGGCGCCGTACCAGAGCCGGTCGGCCAGACCGGGCGCGTGCGGCTGCTGCACGAGCGGATCGCCGACCGGCACCGACATCAGCGCGGACTCCGCGATGCCGAGCACCGAGCCCGAGAGCGCGTCGCGCAGGCGCTCGATCCGCTCCTGCGCCTCGGCGCGGAACTCCCGCTCGGCCTGCCCGAAGACGCCGTCGAAGACCGAGGCGAGGTGCGCGAAGCCGCTGCTCACGCCGAGGTCGAGCCGGCCACCGGAGAGCAGGTCCACAGTGGCCGCGTCCTCGGCGAGGCGGACGGGCGACTCGTAGCGCGCGCCGATCACCGCGGTGCCCAGGCGCAGCTGTCGGGTCCGCTGCGAGGCGGCGGCGAAGAAGGTCATCGGCGAGGCGAGGAAGCGCTCGAAGTGCCGCACCCGCACCCAGCCGGTGTCGTAGCCGAGCTCCTCCGCGAGCTCGAAGAGCGCGAGGCCGTCCTCGAGGCTGCGCGCCGCGTCACCCGGCTGCTCGGGGCCCTCCGGGTAGGGCACGAAGGTCAGGAAGTCGAGTCCGAGGCGGCGGGTCACCCCTGCACGCTACCGCCGCCGGGGCCCGCGACGACCGACGGGACCCCCTGCCGAGGCAGAGGATCCCGTCCGATCGTGTCCCGCGGCGCGCGCGGGACGGGGGTGCGCTACAGCGCCGCGTAGACCTCGCGGAGCAGGTCGGCCGTCTCGGAGGGCGTCTTGCCCACCCGGACGCCGGCGGCCTCGAGGGCCTCCTTCTTCGCCTGCGCGGTGCCCGCGGAGCCGGAGACGATGGCGCCGGCGTGGCCCATGGTCTTGCCCTCGGGAGCGGTGAAGCCCGCGACGTAGCCGACGACCGGCTTGGTGACGTTCGCCTTGATGAAGTCGGCCGCGCGCTCCTCGGCGTCGCCGCCGATCTCGCCGATCATGACGATCGCCTTGGTCTCGGGGTCGGCCTCGAACGCCGCGAGGGCGTCGATGTGCGTGGTGCCGATGATCGGGTCGCCGCCGATGCCGATGGCGGTCGAGAAGCCCAGATCGCGCAGCTCGTACATCATCTGGTAGGTCAGCGTGCCCGACTTGGAGACGAGGCCGATCGGGCCCTTGCCGGTGATCGTCGCGGGGGTGATGCCCACGAGCGACTCGCCCGGCGTGATGATGCCGGGGCAGTTCGGGCCGATGATCCGGGTCTTGTTGCCCTTCTCCTGCGCGTAGGCCCAGAACTCGGCCGAGTCCTGCACCGGGATGCCCTCGGTGATGACGACGAGGAGGCCGATCTCGGCGTCGATCGCCTCGATGACGGCGTCCTTCGAGAAGGCGGGCGGGACGAACGCGATCGACACGTCGGCGCCGGTGGCCTCGATGGCCTCCTTGACGGTGCCGAAGACGGGCAGCTCGACGTCGCCGTGCGTGACGGTCGTGCCGGCCTTGCGGGCGTTGACGCCGCCGACGACGTTCGTGCCGGCCTTGAGCATCAGCGCGGTGTGCTTCGTGCCCTCGCCGCCGGTGATGCCCTGGACGATGACCTTGGAGTCCTTGTTGAGGAAGATCGACATGCTTGTTCTCTGATTCCTTGAGTCGAGGGGGTCGTTACGCGGCGGCGAGTGCGGCGGCCTTGTCGGCGCCCTCGTCCATCGTCGCGGCCAGGGTGATGAGCGGGTTGGCGGCGGCCTCGAGGATCGCGCGGCCCTCCTCCACCTTGTTGCCGTCGAGGCGCACGACGAGCGGCTTGGTCGCCGAGTCGCCGAGGATCTCGAGGGCCTGCAGGATGCCGTTGGCGACCGCGTCGCAGGCGGTGATGCCGCCGAAGACGTTGACGAAGACGCTCTTGACCTGCTCGTCGCCGAGGATCACGTCGAGGCCGTTCGCCATCACCTGGGCGGAGGCTCCGCCGCCGATGTCGAGGAAGTTGGCCGGCTTCACGCCCTTGTGCTTCTCGCCGGCGTAGGCGACGACGTCGAGCGTGGACATGACCAGGCCCGCGCCGTTGCCGATGATGCCGACCTCGCCGTCGAGCTTCACGTAGTTGAGGTCGTTCTCCTTGGCCTTGGCCTCGAGCGGGTCGGCCGCGTCCTTGTCCTCCAGCGCGGCGTGCTCGGGGTGGCGGAAGCCGGCGTTCTCGTCGATCGAGACCTTGCCGTCGAGCGCGACGATGTCGCCCTCCTCGGTGAGCACGAGCGGGTTGACCTCGACGAGCGTCGCGTCCTCGCCGGTGTAGACGTCGTAGAGCTTGACGAGCACGGGGGCGACCTTGGCGATCAGCTCCTCCGGGAACTTCGCCGCGCGGGCGATCTCCTCGGCCTTGGCCTGGTCGATGCCCTGGCCGGGGACGACCTCGACGCGCGCGAGCGCCTCGGGGCGCTCGACGGCGAGCTGCTCGATCTCCATGCCGCCCTCGTAGGAGGTGAGCGAGAGGTAGGAGCGGTTCGCCCGGTCGAGCAGGACCGAGAAGTAGAACTCGCGGTCGATGCGGGCGCCACCGGCGACCATGACGCGCTTGACGACGTGGCCCTTGATGTCCAGGCCGAGGATCGACTTCGCCGCCTCGAACGCGTCGTCCGCGGTCTTCGCGACCTTCACGCCGCCCGCCTTGCCGCGGCCGCCGATCTTGACCTGCGCCTTGACGACGGTGACGCCGCCCAGCTTCTCCGCCGCGGCGCGCACCTCCTCCGGCGTGTCGGCGATGATGCCGGGGAGCACGGGCACGCCGTACTTCTCGAACAGATCACGGGCCTGGTATTCGAAGAGATCCACGCTGCATTCCCATTCCGCGCCGAGCGCGCTTGCGTTCCGAGTCCGAGGTCGGCCCACGGCGCCGGCGGTCCGTGCTGTCCGGATCCGCGCTGGTGGTCCGCTGCGCTGTCCGGAGTCTCGGCACGGTTCTGTGTCGGCACTCTTCCTGGGCCGCGCCAACTCTACTCCGGACCCCGCGGGCGCTTCCTGCGCCGGGGGGCGCACAGCCGCGGACTGTGGAGAGGTGGCCGGAACGCGCAGTGGGGAGGGACCTGCCCCGCGTACCGTGGAGGGATGCCGCTGCGCGCACCCGCCGACCGCGACGTCTTCCGCGAGGGCGTCTTCCTCGTCGCGGGCGCGCGCGCCATCCTCCTGCAGATCGCGCACCCCGCGGTCGGCGCCGGCGTCGCCGAGCACTCCGACTTCGTCCACCGCGCGCTCGGCCGGCTGTTCGGCACCCTCTCCTACCTCTACGCGCTCCAGTTCGGCAGCCCCGAGGACGTCCGCTCGGTCCAGCGCCGGGTGAACCGCGCGCACGCGCCGGTCCGCGGCCCCGGCTACACCGCGTTCGATCCGGAGCTCCAGCGCTGGGTCGCCGCGACGATCACCCAGTCGATGCTCCAGCTCCACGAGGGCGCCTTCGGCCCGCTCGGCCGCGAGGAGGCCGACGAGATCGTGCACCGCTCCCGCGTCGTCGGCACGGCGCTGCAGATGCCCGAGGAGCTCTGGCCCGACTCCCGGGCGGCCTTCGACGCCTACTGGGAGCGGGAGCTCGCCCGGCTCGAGGTCACGCCCGCCGCGCGCCGCGTCGCGCACGACCTGCTCGACGGCGGGATCGCCGCCTGGTGGCTGCGCCCGGTCGGCCCCTACCTGAGGCTGATGACGGCGGGCCTCCTGCCACCGGAGCTCCGCGCGCCGTTCGGCTTCCGCTGGAGCGCACGGCAGCAGAGGCGGTTCGACCGGGCGCTCGCCCGCACCTTCGCCGTCTACCGCGTCCTGCCGACCGCGGTGCGCACGGCCCCGAGCAGGTTCTTCCTGGCCCGGGTGCGCGCCGAGTCCGACCGGAGTCTCAGAAGCCGGCCGTGATCGTCCAGCCCGCGTAGGCGGCGAGCTCCAGCCCGAGCGCCTGCGCCGCGGCGCGCGCCTCGTCCTGCCCGCGCTCGTCGCGGACGTCGACGCTGATCGGCACGCTGTCGCCGAAGCCCGCGACCGAGACCCGCGCGCTGGTCGGTCCGCTGTAGAGCGGGACGTGCGCGTCCGCGGTGCGCGCGCCGACCACCCGCGAGCCGGTCGCCTCCGCGATCACGGCCAGCGCGAACGGCGCCGTCGCGATCGTCTCGGTGTAGAGCGTGGCCTCCCCGCGCATGAGCGCCTCCTCCGTCGTCGCCTCGACTGTACGGGCGGCAATGCTCGGGTGCAGGCCCTTGCCTCCGGCGCGATCCGCTCCCTCGCCGACGGCCGCCACCGGCCTGCCGCCGCGCTGCCGCAGAGGGAGGGCACGCTGAGCATCCGATGCGCAGCGCTTGAACGGCGCCCCCGGCGGATCTACCGTGAAGCACCCGGCGAACGCGCCGCGGCGGTCAACGACGACTGGAGCCCCGATGAGCATCACCGAACCGCGCACCACCGAGGCACCCGCCGCACCCCCGCCCACAGCCGGGTTCGGCAGCGTCTCGGTCGCGGCGATCCTGGCGGAGGCGGCCCGCCGCACGCCGACGACGATCGCGGTCCGGGTCGGCCCGCAGGCGATCGACTACGGCACCCTCTGGGAGCAGACCCGCACCTACGCCGGAGCTCTCCGCGCTCAGGGCATCGGCCCCGGCGACCGGGTCGCCCTGCTGATCCCCAACGTCCCCGACTTCCCGCGCGGCTACTTCGCCGTCCTCGCCTTAGGCGCCGTCGTGGTGCCGGTGCACGCGCTGCTCAAGCACGACGAGATCGCCTACGTGCTGCGCGACTCCGGAGCGACCGCTCTGGTCTGCGCCGCCCCGCTGCTGGCCGAGGGCGCCGCCGGAGCGGCCCTGGCCGACGTCCCCGTGCTGAGCGTGCTGGTGCCCGACGGCACCGAGAGCCCCTTCCCCCGCCTCGAGGACCTCGCCGCCGACGCGACGCCGATCGACACCTACGTGCCGCGCTCGCCGTTCGACACCGCGACGATCCTCTACACCAGCGGCACCACCGGCCGGCCCAAGGGCGCCGAGGGCACGCACTTCGCGATCGTCTCGCAGTCCGACGTGCTGCTGATGAACACCTTCGACCTGCACCAGGGCGACGTGGTGCTCGGCGCGCTGCCGCTCTTCCACACGTTCGGCCAGGTCTGCGCGATGAACACGGCGTTCCGCACCGCCGCGACCGTGGTGCTCGTGCCCAAGTTCGACGGCGACGCCGCGCTCGAGGCGATGATCGCGCACGAGTGCACCGTGTTCGAGGGCGTCCCGACGATGTACGTCGCGCTGCTCGACGCCGCGACCCGCCGCGAGGACCGCCCACCGCTGCGCTACGCGGTCTCCGGAGGAGCGGCCCTGCCCGTCGCCGTGATCGAGCGCTTCCGCGAGGTGTTCGGCGTCGAGATCTACGAGGGCTACGGCCTCACCGAGACGTCCCCCGTCGCCACCTTCAACCACGTCGGCGTCCCGCCGCGCGCCGGCACCGTCGGCACGCCGATCTGGGGCGTGGACGTCGAGGTCGCCAGCCCCGAGGTCGTCGACCGGATCGAGCTGCTCCCCCGGGGCGAGCTCGGCGAGATCGTGGTCCGCGGCCACAACCTGATGAAGGGCTATCTCGGCAACCCGGAGGCGTCCGCCGCCGCGGTCGTCGACGGCTGGTTCCGCACCGGCGACCTCGGCACCAAGGACGACGAGGACTACATCCGCATCCTCGACCGGACCAAGGACATGATCATCCGCAACGGCTACAACGTGTACCCGCGCGAGGTCGAGGAGGTCCTGATCGGGCACGCGGCCGTGGCCAACGCCGCCGTGTTCGGCGTCCCCGACGAGAAGCACGGCCAGGAGATCATGGCCGCCGTCGTGCTGCTGCCCTCGGCGACGGCGACCGCGGAGGAGCTGATCGCCTACGCGAACGAGCACCTCGCCGCCTTCAAGTTCCCCCGCCGCATCGAGCTCGTCGACGCTCTCCCCCTCGGCCCGAGCGGCAAGATCCTCAAGCGCGAGCTCGTCGCCCAGTACTCCTGACCCCGGCCCGGGTCCGCCCCTCCCCGCGAGATGCCAGTTGTGCACGCCTTTCCCGGCGTGTCGCGTACGCAAGTGGCATCTCGCGGGGGCGGGCGTCCTTCGGATGCCGCCCTATTCGGGGGACACGGAGGAGGGGTCTCGTGGGGCATGCTGAGGCGTCCCGCCGCGCCACCAGGAAGAAACGTCGATGAGCCCCCGCCACCCGCACCTCCCGCCCGATCTGCCGGGTCGCGCCCGCCGGAACGCCCGCTCCGCCGATCCGCGTTCCGCCGTCCGCCGGCGGGCGGCCGCCCTGCCCGCCCTCCTCCGGTCCGCGGGTCGGCCGCAGGACAGCGTTCCCGCCGGCCCCGTCTCCGCGGACCGCAGCCCGTCCGGGCGCCGGCCGCTGCGGGCGGGATCGCTGCGGCTCACCCGCCTCCGCCTCACGCCGCTGCAGTGGACCGTCGGCGGCGTCACCCTCTTCTTCGCACTGGTCGGCTGGCTGACGGGAGGCCCCGGCGCGGCCCTCGTCGTGATCGCCCTCGTCGTCCTCGTCACCGCTGCGTACGGCGCACTCCTGCGCCGCCCGACCTGGCTCGGACTGCCGCGCCGCCGCCGGACGTCCGCGACGGCCGGCGGGGCGGCGATGCTCGCCCTGATCGTCGGCCTGTCGGCGTTTGGATCGACGGCGGCCCCGGCGCCCACGGACGACCAGGCCGTGGCGTCCGGGACCGAGAGCCCGGCGTCGTTCGCCGCCGCTCCGACCCGCACGACCACGCCGGCGCCCACCCGCACGCCGACGCCGACCCCGACCGTCGTGATCACGACCGAGCAGGTCACCGAGACCGCTCCCATCGCCCGCTCCTCGCGCACCGAGGACGACCCGAGCGCCGCGCAGGGCACGAGCACCGTCGTCGCCGGCGTCGACGGCGTGCTCACCCGCACATTCGAGGTCGTCAAGCACGACGGCGTCGAGGTCTCCCGCGCGCAGCTCTCGGAGGCGGTCACCACTCCCGCCGTCGACGACGTCACCCGCGTCGGCACACTGGTCCCGGCCCCCGCCCCCGCCCCGGTCGCCGCGGCAGCCGACGCCGGCTGCCACTCCAGCTACGCCGGCGAGTGCGTCCCGATCGCCTCCGACGGCGACTGCGCCTCCGGAAAGGGCGACGGCCCCGTCTACATCCAGGGCCCGGTCACGGTCGTCGGCCCCGACAGCTACCGCCTCGACAACGACGGCGACGGCATCGCCTGCGACAAGTAGCCCTCCCCTGCCGCGAGATGCCACTTGTGCACGCGACACGCCGTGTCGAGCGTGCACAAGTGGCATCTCGCGGAGGGGTCAGCTCAGGAGGGTCCAGACGAGTGAGGCGAGCGCGGCGCCGACCACGGCGCCCGCGATCACCTGCGCCGGCGTGTGGGCGCCGAGGCGCACGCGCGACCAGCCGGTCCAGAGCGCGATCGGCACGGTGATCAGCAGCGACCACGGGCCGTAGGCGATCAGCACCACCACCGCGCAGGTCGCGACGACCGCGGCGTGCCCCGACAGCTTCCAGCCGAGGTTGACGATCCCGATCACCGTGAGCACCGCCACCGTCACCACGCCGAACGTCGTCACCGCGGCCGGCGCGCCGAGCACGGCGAGCAGCACGAGCCCGACCACGATCGAGACCAGCGCGAGCCCGATCGGCAGGGCCCGCTCACGGCGGTCCGGCACGTGGTGATCGCCGCGGATCCGCCCCGCGCGCATCAGCAGCCGCACGACGAGGTACGGCAGCACGCCGACGAAGAGCGCGGCGAGCGCTCCCCAGGCCACCCCGAGCAGCGGCGGGTCCGCGACCCGCGCACCCACGATCAGCGGGACGACCATCGCCAGCACCGGCGGCGCGAACGCCTCCGTCGCCACCCGCGCCGCGAGCGGCCCGCCTCCGCTCGTCGCGGTGTCGGCCGCAGGGCCCCTGAAGCGGCTCACGACTCGTCGACCGGCACGGGGCATTCCGACCGGCTCAGATCTTCTCGATGGGCGCGACCTTGATCAGCAGCTTCTTGGCGCCGACCTGGTCGAAGAGCACGTGCGCGACCCGCTTGCTGCCCTCGCCGGTGACCGCGTTCACGCGGCCCTCGCCGAAGTCGGTGTGCCGGATGCGGTCGCCCGCGATCAGCTCGAGGTCGCCGTTGTCGCGCACCATCCCGGTGATCCGGTTGGGGAACTCGCCCTTCGCCTTCGGCGCCGCGGCGAGCGCCTGGCGGAACTCGGTGTTCGACTTCGAGCGGCCGAACCCGGGCCGCTGCGCGTTCAGCGCCCGCGGCTGGGTGCCGCCGCGGGAGGTCGCCGCCCCCGGCGACTGGCGCCACTCGATCAGCTCGGCCGGGATCTCCTGGAGGAACCGGCTCGGCATCGCGACCGAGGTCTCGCCGTACCGCGCGCGGGTCATCGCGAGCGAGAGGTAGAGCCGCTTCCGCGCGCGGGTGATGCCCACGTAGAACAGCCGCCGCTCCTCCGCCGGACCGCCCGGCTCGTTCGCCGAGATGCGGTGCGGGAGCAGGTCCTCCTCGATGCCGGTGAGGAACACCGCGTCGTACTCGAGCCCCTTCGCGGTGTGCAGGGTCATCAGCGACACGGTCCCGGAGTCGTCGTCGAGGTCGTCCGCCGCGGCGACCAGCGACACCTCGGTGAGGAAGTCGACCAGGCCGCCGTCGGGGTTGTTGCGCGCGAACTCCTTCGTCACGGCGATCAGCTCGTCGACGTTCTCGGCGCGCGCCTCGTCCTGCGGGTCGCGGCTGGCGCGGAGCATGTCGATGTAGCCGCTGCGGGAGAGCAGGGCCGACAGCACCTCGTGCACCTTCGCCTCGCCCTCTGGCCGCGCCGGGTCGAGCATCAGGGCGCACTCGTCGAGCAGCGTCGCGAGATCGACGATCGCCTTCGTCACCTTCGGTCCCATGCCCAGCGACCCGGCGTTGCGCATCGCCTCGCGCAGCGTCACCGCGTTGGTGTCCGCGAAGGACTGCAGCTGCGCCTCCGTCGCCGGGCCGATGCCGCGCTTGGGCGTGTTCATGATCCGCCGCAGCGCCAGCACGTCGGCGGGGTTCGCGACGGTGATCAGGTAGGCGAGTGCGTCCTTGATCTCGGCGCGCTCGTAGAACTTGGTGCCGCCGAGGATCCGGTACGGCAGCGCCGAGCGGATGAAGATCTCCTCCAGCGCGCGGGTCTGCGCGTTGGTGCGGTAGAACACCGCGATCTCGTCGTAGCCGGTGCCGGCCGCGTGGATCCGGGCGATCTCGTCGACAACGAACTGCGCCTCGTCGTGGCCGGAGTACCCGGTATAGCCGATGATCTTCTCGCCCTCGCCGCTGGCCGACCAGAGGTTCTTCGCACGGCGGTCGAAGTTGTTCGAGATGACGGCGTTCGCGGCCGAGAGGATGTTCTGGGTGGAGCGGTAGTTCTGCTCGAGCAGGATCACGCGGCAGCCCGGGAAGTCGCGCTCGAACTCGACGATGTTGCGGATGTCCGCCCCGCGGAACGCGTAGATCGACTGATCGGAGTCGCCCACGACGGTGAGCGAGGCCCCGGGGATCGAGCCGTCGGCCGTCACCGGGCCGCGGTACGGCCGGTCGAAGGCGGCCGCCGCGATCGTGGCCGGCGGAACGGCCCGGGTCAGCTCGTGGATCAGCGAGTACTGCGCGTGGTTCGTGTCCTGGTACTCGTCGACCATCACGTGCCGGAAGCGGCGCTGGTACTTCGCCGCGACGTGCGGGAACGCGCGGAAGAGGTAGACCGTCTGCGCGATCAGGTCGTCGAAGTCGAAGGCGTTCGCGCTCTCGAGGGCGCGCGAGTAGGCGCGGAAGACCTGGAGGAACATCTCCTCGTTCGGGTCGCTCATGTTCGCGGTCCGCGCGTAGGAGTCGACGTCGGCGAGCTCGTTCTTGAGCTTGGAGATCTTCGATGAGGCGCTGGCGACCGTGATGCCGAGCGAGTCCGCCTCGAGGTCCTTCACGATCCGCTTGAGCAGCGCCCGCTGGTCGCCCGAGTCGTAGATGGTGAACGACGAGGTCATCCCGAAGTTCTCGGCCTCGCGCCGCAGGATCCGCACGCAGGCGGAGTGGAACGTCGAGATCCACATGCCCTCGGCCGCCTGGCCGACGATCTTCTCGACGCGCTCGCGCATCTCGGCGGCCGCCTTGTTGGTGAAGGTGATCGCGAGGATCTGGCTGGGCCAGGCCTCGCCGCTGCCGAGCAGGCTCGCGATGCGCCGCGTCAGCACGCTGGTCTTGCCCGAGCCGGCGCCCGCGACGATGAGCAGCGCGTCGCCGCGGTACTCGACCGCCTCGCGCTGCTGCGGGTTGAGACCCGCCACGAGGCGCTCGTGCTCGGGGTCGGTGCGCGCGGAGTCGCCGGAGGGCCCGCCGGGCGCGCCGACGATGACCGGGGTGGCGCGGGAATCGCTCGGATCGAAGAGGAGGCTCATGTCCCTCCGAGTGTAGATCGCGCCTCCGACACCCCGCCGCGGGACGCCACCCGGTCGGGCCCCGCCGGGCTCAGGCGGCGCGCGGCCGCCGCACGGGCGCGGAGAGCGGCCCGCCGATGTCGAGCCCGCGCCAGGCCAGCGCGAAGCCGACCACCGCGACCGTGGAGGTCGCCACCGCGAGCACCTGCAGCAGCACGAACGCTGTGAGGTCCTTGGTGTCGTCCGGGTAGTACTGGATGCCCTGCACGGCGAGCGCCCCGAGCGTCAGCACGAGCACGATCGAGCAGACCAGCAGCACCCGCAGCACCGCCCGGCGCGGCGGCTTCCGCGGCGCCCGCCCCACCTGCGCCCGCGTCGACAGCCAGGCGCAGGCCAGGGAGGCGGAGGCGAGACCGACCAGATCGGCGCCCAGCACATCGCTCGCGCGGTGCCAGGAGGCGGCCATCGTCAGATTCCCGACCAGCACCACCACGGCGCCTCCGATCGCCAGCACGACCGTGCGCCCGCGTCCCGGAACGACCATCGCCAGCGCGAAGACCACCGACACCGCCGCCGCGGTGTGCCCGCTCGGGAAGCTGCCGCCGGTGTACCAGGAGTCGGTCTCGACGAGCAGCGGCCGCTCGAGCACCACGTTCTTCAGCAGCTGCGTCAGCCCGGCCGTGACCACGATCGAGCCGACGGAGGCGAGCGCCAGCGCCGGACGCCGGCGGATCAGCGCGATCGCCGCGACCAGCAGCGCACCGCCGATCATCGACACCGGGGTGACGTCGGCGAGCGCGCCCGCCGCCGTGCCGGTGGCCCGGCCGAAGACCAGATCGGCGCCGCGCAGCCCGGAGTTCTCGGCCGCCTGCCCCTGCGGGGTGAGCACGGCGAGTCCGTAGACCACGGCGACCCCGAGTGCGGCGAGCACGGCGAACACGATCCAGCGGCGGGTGATGCGGGCGCGGGTCTTCACGGTCGGGCTCCTCTCGGGATGCGCGGGGCGGGGTCGGTCGGCACCGGCGGGAGGCGCCGGGCGGCGGGGTCGTCGGCCCGATGATGCCAGCGGAGGCTCCCGGTCGCCTGCGCACTCGCCGGGCCGCGCGATCGGGATCAGCCGGCGGACCCCGCCCAGGCGTCGTCCTCGGCCGCGCGCGCCTCGATCGCCAGGTCCGGCTGGTCCGCGAACACCCCGTCGATCCCGGTGCGCAGGATCGCGCGGAACTCGTCCTGCCAGGCGCCGTACGCCTCCGGCTCGCGGCCGATCCGGTGCACCTTCTCGAGGAAGCGGTTCTCGGCGCGCAGCGTCCAGGTGTACACCTGCAGCCCGACCGCGTGCGCGTCGGCGACCAGCGAGTTCGTCCCCACGGCCCGCCCGGCGCCGTCCCGCCCGAAGAGCATGCTCTTGTCGACGCTGACGCCGTCGACCGTCCCGGCGAGACCGCGCAGGCCCGCGGGAGTGACGAAGTCGGCGTAGGGGGTCGCCCGGGAGCCGTGGGCGGCGGTGAGATCGGGCGGGGTGCCGCGCGACTCGATCAGGTAGACGCGCCGGGTGCCCACTCCGCGGACCGCGAGGCGCTCGAGGACGGTCTTCTCGAAGCTCTCGATCGTGAGGCGCGGATCGGTCCGCGCCCAGCCCGCCGCGGCCAGCTCCTGCTCGAGGAGCACGTCCAGCGGCAGACCCAGCGCATCGAAGTACGTGGCGTGCTTGATCTCGGCGACGAGCCCCGGAGGCGACGGGGGCGACTCCTCCCCCGCCCGGTCGAGCAGGGCGAGGAGATCGCTGAAGCGCAGGATCGGGAACTGCCCGTCGAAGGTGGCGCTCGAGGCGCGGACGGCCGGCAGCCGCTCCCGCGCGCGGAGCGTCGACAGCTCGGCCCAGGTGAAGTCCTCGGTGAACCAGCCCGAGATCTCCTTGCCGTCGACGCGCTTCGTCGTGCGACGTTGCGCGAACTCGGGGCGACGTTCCACGTCAGTCGTGCCGGAGATCTCGTTCTCGTGCCGGAGCACCAGCACCCCGTCGCGCGAGGCGACGAGATCCGGCTCGACAGCGTCGGCACCGAGCGCGATCGCGAGCTCATAGGCCGATCTGGTGTGCTCCGGGCGGTAGCCGCTGGCCCCGCGGTGACCGATGACGAGCGGGACGGGACGGGTCGGCATGCGGCGATCCTACGGGCGGCGGCAGGCGACTCCGGGCGGAACCGGGGCTCCCGCGAAGGGAATAGCCAGACTCTGAGAGATGTTCTCAGATACTGTGGACCTACCGCCTGCGGCCCGAGAGGGCGGCCGGTGGATCCCGCAGTCACAGCGACTCAGCTCCGCGAGTCCCGACGGATCCGTCCGTCACCGTCGAGCGCACCTGAGAGAAGAGGAACCATGGCAAGCAACAACCCGGCGTTCGGTCGTCCGGAGTTCAGCAACCGGGGCTACGCCGGCCGCGTGCAGGACGTCCCGGACGTGTCGCCCGGCACGCTCGACCAGATGTACAACCGTCCGGCCGCGGGCTCGGCCGACACCAACCGGATGACCGTCGAGGACACCCTCGCGAAGACGGCACTCGCCTTCGTCGTGCTCCTCGCGGGTGCCGCGGTGGGCTGGTTCGTCCCCGGGCTGATGCTGCCGGCCGTGCTGGTCGCGCTGGTCCTCGGCATCGTCAACGCCTTCAAGAAGGTGCCGTCGCCGGCTCTGATCCTCGGCTATGCCGCGACCCAGGGCATCGGAGTCGGCGCGATCTCGCGCTTCTTCGAGAGCGCCTACGAGGGTGCGGTCGTCCAGGCCCTGCTCGCGACCGTCGTCGTGATCGGCGTCACCCTGGCGCTGTTCATGAACGGCAAGATCCGCACCTCGCCGAAGCTGAACAAGATCTTCTTCATCGGCATGATCAGCTACGCGGTCTTCTCGCTGGTCAACCTCGGCCTCGGCCTGTTCGGCGTCGGCGGCGGCTTCGGTCTCCGCACCGGCTTCATCGGCATCGTGATCGGCCTCATCGCCATCGCGCTCGCCACCTACTCCCTCGTGATGGACTTCGAGTTCATCCAGCAGGGCGTCCGCAACGGCGCCCCGCGCATCTACGGCTGGACGGGCGCCTACGGCATCCTCGTCACCGTCGTCTGGATGTACCTCGAGCTGCTGCGACTGATCTCGATCTTCCGCCAGTAGTCACGTCCGCTCCGGAGCGATCCGGACCGGCCCGACGGGCGCTCGACCTCACCGGTCGGGCGCCCGTCCGTCGTTCTGCGGCCGGGCCGCGCAGCCCCGCCCGCCGCTTTTGAGACGATGGAGGAATGATGGCCGCCGCTCCGACCCGCATCGTCGGCCTCGATGTGGCCCGCGGTCTCGCCGTGCTCGGGATGCTCGCGGCGCACCTCGCACCCGCCGAGCGCGAGATGATCTGGGACGGCCGCAGCGCCGTCCTCTTCGCCGTCCTCGCGGGCGTCTCGATCGGCCTGATGTCCGGCGGAGCGACGCGCTCGACCCGTCCGCTCCTGGACACCGCGTCGATCCTCCTGCGCGGCCTCTACCTGCTCGTGATCGGCGTGGGGCTGAACCTGCTCGGCACGCCGATCGCGGTGATCCTGCCGCACTACGGCCTGATGTTCGTCGTCGCGGCGCTGCTGATGTTCCTGCCGCGAGCGGTGCTCGCCGTCCTCGCCGCCGTCTTCGCGACCGGCGGCCCCCTGCTCGTCGACCGGATCGTCACCACCGGGAACGACTGGATCGCGACGCTCTCCCCCGAGGACGCCCTGCTCGCGCGGATGCCGCTCACCTGGCTGACGCAGTACTACCCCGTGCCCTCCTGGCTCGCCTACGTGATGCTCGGGCTGCTGGTCGCGCGCTGCGACATCCGCTCGGCCACGACGCAGCGCCGGCTCGTGATCGGCGGTGCGGTCGCCGCGGTCCTCGGCTACGGTGTCGGCCTCGCCCTCGGCGGGCCGGAGAGCGTCGAGGCGCACTCGAGCACCACCGCCGAGATCGTCGGCGCCGGCGGCCTCGCGGCCGTCGCGATCGGAGCGCTCACCGCGCTCGCCGCGCGCCTCGCCGTCGTCCGCGCGGTCACCGCGCCGCTCGCCGCGGTGGGGGCCATGCCACTCACGGTCTACTCCGTGCAGCTCGTCGCGCTGGCGGTGTACCTGATCCCGTTCGAGCCGTTCGACTTCGCCGCCTGGCAGAGCTGGACGCTGCTCGCGTCCTTCACCGTCGTCGCGGTGTTCGGCGCCCTGCTCTGGCGTCGCTTCGTCGGCCAGGGGCCGCTGGAGTGGCTGGTCGCGCGGGCGTCGCTCCGGCCGCGCACCCGGGCCGCTCGGCCGGCGCTCGGCTAGGGTGATCCGATGATCACGCGACGCGAAGCCGCTCAGCGCCTCGACATCCCCGTCGAGATGGCGACGCGGCACGGGCTGCCCACCCGGCTCTCCGAGGAGGAGCTCGTCGCCCTCGAGCAGGACCCGCCCGCCTGGCTCGCCCAGTCGCGCGAGAACCGCACCGGGAAGCGCCCGGTCTGGGTGACCCTGGACTGCGCGATCTGCGGCCGCTCCGAGTCGGCCCGCCCGAAGAAGTGGTGGCCCGACTTCAGCTTCCTCGTCTGCGAGGACCACTCCCCCGACGCGTGGCCGCACCACCCCGAGGGCCACCGCCGCGACGAGTACGACGGCATCGGCACCCGCTTCGTCGGCGTCCTCGACACCCCCGTCTGACCCGCCCGTCCCGCCCGCCCCCGTCCGATTCGCAGGCGATCCGGCCGCCCGTTCACGTCCGACGCGGGTGAGCGCGCCCTTGCGCCGCAATCTCCTGCTCATCGGACCACCCGCCCGGAAACGAGGAACGGGCCCCCGAAGGAGGCCCGTTCTCAGACCGCGATCGCGGCTACTCCCATTCGATGGTTCCCGGCGGCTTCGAGGTCACATCGAGCACCACGCGGTTCACGCCGCTCACCTCGTTGGTGATGCGGTTGGAGATGCGGGCGAGCAGGTCGTAGGGCAGTCGCGTCCAGTCGGCCGTCATCGCGTCCTCGGAGGAGACGGGGCGCAGCACGATCGGGTGGCCGTAGGTGCGGCCGTCGCCCTGGACGCCGACGGACCGGACGTCGGCGAGCAGCACGACCGGGCACTGCCAGATCTCGCCGTCGAGCCCGGCGGCGGTGAGCTCGGCGCGGACGATCGCGTCGGCCTCCTGCAGCAGGTCGAGCCGCTCCTGGGTGACCTCGCCGACGATGCGGATGCCGAGGCCGGGGCCGGGGAACGGCTGGCGGCCGACGATCGCCTCGGGCAGCCCGAGCTCGCGGCCGATCGCGCGGACCTCGTCCTTGAAGAGGGTGCGCAGCGGCTCGACGAGCGCGAACTGGAGGTCCTCGGGGAGGCCGCCGACGTTGTGGTGCGACTTGATGTTCGCGGTGCCGGTGCCGCCGCCCGACTCGACGACGTCCGGGTAGAGCGTGCCCTGCACGAGGAAGTCGATCGACGTGCCCTCGCCCTGCGCCTCGAGCACGAGCGCCTCGGCGGCGCCCTCGAAGGTGCGGATGAACTCGCGGCCGATGATCTTGCGCTTCTGCTCGGGGTCGCTGACGCCGGCCAGCGCGTCGAGGAACTGCTCGCGCGCGTCGACGGTCACCAGTCGCACGCCCGTGGCGGCGACGTAGTCCTCCT
Organism: Rathayibacter sp. PhB151; assembly: GCF_004366415.1. Taxonomy (NCBI): domain Bacteria; kingdom Bacillati; phylum Actinomycetota; class Actinomycetes; order Micrococcales; family Microbacteriaceae; genus Rathayibacter; species Rathayibacter sp. PhB151. The sequence goes on from NZ_SOEN01000006.1 coordinate 265,458, forward strand.
CGACCTGGCGGCGCTCGTCCTTGCGCAGCAGGCCGTGATCGACGAAGACGCAGACCAGCTGGTCGCCGACCGAGCGGTGCACGATCGCCGCGGCGACGGCGGAGTCGACGCCTCCGGACAGACCGCAGATGACGCGGCCGGTGCCGACCTGCTCGCGGATGAGCGCGACCTGGTCGTCGATGACGTTGGAGGAGTTCCAGTCGGCGGGGATGCCGGCGGCGCGGTGCAGGAAGTTCTCGATGACGGCCTGGCCGTGCGCCGAGTGCTTGACCTCGGGGTGCCACTGCACGCCGTAGAGGCGGCGCGCGTCGCTGCCGAACGCGGCGACGGCGGTCGAGCCGGTCGAGGCGAGGACGTCGAAGCCCTCGGGCGCCTTCGAGACCTGGTCGCCGTGGCTCATCCACACCGTCTGGTCGACGGGCTGGTCGCCGAGGAGCACGCCGCCGTCGGCGGTGAGGGACGCGTCGGTCGCGCCGTACTCGCGCAGGCCGGTGTTCGCGACCTCGCCGCCGAGCGTCTTGGCCATCACCTGGAAGCCGTAGCAGATGCCCAGCACGGGGATGCCGAGGTCGAAGATGGCGGGGTCGAGCTGCGGCGCCCCCTCCTCGTACACGCTCGAGGGACCGCCGGAGAGGATGATCCCGACCGGCGACTTGGCGGCGATCTCCGCGGCCGTCGTGCCGGACGGGACGATCTCGGAGTACACGTTCGCCTCGCGGACGCGCCGCGCGATCAGCTGCGCGTACTGGGCGCCGAAGTCGACGACGAGCACGGGCTGGGCGGCGAGGTGCGGCTGCGGGGCGGACTGCGGCGCGCTGGCGCCGGACTGCTCACTGATGGGGGGCCTCCACGGAGTCGGTCGGGGTCGTCGGCTCGAGGGCGGCGGTGCGCCGCTCGAGGTACTGCTCCACCTCGCGGGCGATGCGGGTCTCGACGAAGAAGGACAGGGTCGGCACGACGCCGCCGAGCGCGATGAGGATGAACCGCGAGAACGGCCAGCGCATCAGGCTCCAGAGGCGGAAGTCGGCGAAGAGGTAGACGACGTAGAACCAGCCGTGCGCGATCAGGATGCCGGTGGACAGGTTCGCGCCCGTCCCGCTCGACTTCCACTCGCCGCCCGGCACCTCGTACATCGGGGCGAAGTGCGCGATCCCCTGCTGCCCGAAGACGAACAGCTCGAGGTGGAACACGTACTTCAGCAGCATCTCCGCGCAGAGCAGCAGGAGCATCACGCCGGTGATGATCGAGGTCACCCGGTAGAAGCGCAGCGCGCTCCGGATCGCAGGGAACTGCGCGGGCTTGGGCTCGAGGGGCATGGGGTCCAGTTTACGGGGCGGAGGCGGTGACCGGGCTCTGCGCGAGCTCTGCGGCCTCGAGGGCCTCCTCGGTCTCGCGCTCCCAGGCGTCGCGGACGAGGCGGAACCACAGGTAGAGCGCGAAGCCGGCGAAGACGACCCACTCGATCGCGTAGAAGACGTTGAGCCAGTTCAGCGAGACGTCGGTGACGCGGGCGGGCGAGTCGATCGCCTCGAGGCCGGAGACCGGCTGGTCGAGGACGACGTAGCCCTGGTAGACGTCCAGCGGCGGGTCCGGCCAGCGGTTGATCAGCGCCGGGATCGAGAGCGCGGTGAGGGTCATCGGATCGGTGCCCTCGGCGGGCACCTCGGCGGCCTCGTTCGCGACGAGGCGGCCGGTGAAGCCGGTCGGCGCCGCCTCCGCGCCGTCGTTCAGGCGCTCGGCGACGCTCCGCGCCTGATCCTCGTCCGCGGTCCAGCCGTAGGCGACGACGAGGTCGGCGTCAGCGGTGCGGGTGCGCGCGATGACCCACCAGCCCGGCTGCTCGCCGTTCAGGCGCCCGCCGAGGATCTCGGCGCCGCCCGGGACGAACTCGGAGCTGCCCGCCACGCGCTGGCCGTCGGCGGTCGCGGTGATCGGGCGCGACGGGGCGGCGACCTCGTCGAGCGGCAGCACCGTCTCGGAGACGCCGGAGTCGGGCGCGGCGGCCTCGACCGCGCGTCCCACCTGCCACTGGCCGAGGGCCGCGAAGAGCCCCGCGATGACCAGGGCCAGGGCCAGGGCCGCGAGCCAGCGCGGTCGCCGGGCGACCTGCCAGACCGTGCTCTGCGGCGGGGCGCTCTGCGTCATGCGTTCCTCGTTCGGGGCGGATCCGCTCGGCGGCGGCGGACCGCTGAAGCCTAGCCAACCAGGGTGGGAGGACCCTCGGATCGCTGCCGCTCAAGCCGGTCGAGCACCGCCGAAGCGGCGGCTCCCCTCTCCATGCTGGTCGAGCAGCCCCGCAGGGGCGTATCGAGACCCGACGCCATCAGCACGGCGGGGCTGCAGACCCGTCCTTCTGATTCAGGTGGGTCTCGATACGCCCGCTCCGCGGGCTACTCGACCAGCATGAAGGTCCGCCCGATGATCGGATCGGACGGCTCAGTAGTCGGGCTCGCGCGGGCGCCGCGGCCGGTCGGAGTCGATGCCGTCGGACTGCTGCATCGCCTGGTCGATGAGGGCCTGCCGCATCGGGTCCGGGAACTCGTCGTCCAGCTCGTCCGGCTCGACGGGCCGGCGCGGGCGGGGAGCAGGCTCGGCGACCGGCGCCTCGGCGGGGTCGGCCGCCGGACGCTCGTCCGCCGCCCCGTCCGCCATCGCCGCCTCGACCAGGGCGAAGTCCTCCTCCGCCATCGCGCTGCGGGTGGCCGGCTTCGGCCGGTGCCGCCGCCGCGAGAGGAACTGCCCGATGCTCTCCGAGCGCGAGGCGAGGATCGGGCCGACGATCGCCATGATCAGCACGTAGAGACCTGCGAACGGCTGGATCCGCTCGTCGAGCCCCGCCGAGAGCGAGAGCGTCGCGAGGATCAGCGCGAACTCGCCCCGGTTGTGCAGGATGAAGGCCGCGTTGAGCCCGGCGCGGGGCCCGAGCTTGTTCAGCCAGGCGACGAACTGGCCGGCGCCGAGGTTGAGCACGATCGTCATCACCGCGGCGGCGATCACCGGCAGCACGACGTCGGGGAAGGCTCCCGGATCGAGGCCGAGGCCGAAGTTCACGAAGAAGAAGGCGCCGAACACGTCGCGGAGCGGGATCGCGATCCGCTCGACCCGCGCGCGGAACCGGGTGGCGCCGATCACCAGGCCGATCAGGAACGCGCCGATCGCGTCGGTGACGCCGAGGACCTCGCCGATCCCGCCGAAGAGGATCGCGAGACCGAAGAACAGGATCGTGAACAGCTCGTCGTCGCGGGTGCGGAAGAACCGGGAGACCACCCGGCCGCCCCAGCGCGCGATCGCGAACATCACCACGAGGAACGCGAACGCGATGACCAGCTTCAGGACGACCGGCCACGGCTCCGTCTCGCCCGAGAGCACGACCGACACGATCGCCAGGTAGACCGCGATGAAGATGTCCTCCACGACGGTCACGCCGAGGATCATCGGCGTCTCCGGGTTGGCGAGGCGCTTGAGCTCGATCAGCAGCTTCGTCACGATCGCGCTCGAGCTCGTCGCCGTGATGCCCGCGATGATCAGCGCCTCGCGGCTGCCCCAGCCCAGCACGAAGCCGAAGGCGAGCCCGGCCGCCATGTTGACGGCGATGTAGGAGCCGCCGGAGAGGATCAGCCGCGCCGCATTGCCGTAGAACTCGTCCTGATCGAACTCCAGGCCGAGGTTGAACAGCAGCAGGATCAGCCCGAAGACCGCCGTCAGCTCGATGTAGGACGACTCGAAGTCGAGCGGGAAGAGGTGGAAGTTCGGGCTCGCGAGCAGGCCGACGACCATGTAGATCGGGATGGCCGGAAGGCCGATCGTGCGCCCCAGCCGCCCGAGGACGTAGGCGACGACGAACAGGACACCGAGGACGATGAGGTCTTCGCCGTGGTGCATCCTCAGGCTCCGGGCGGCGTCTCGGGAGCCTTGGCGAAGACGCCGGAGCGGAAGAAGGCGAAGGCCTTGGCGACCTTCTCGGGGCTGCCGGCGACGACGAGCGTGTCGCCCGGGAACACCCGGAAGTCGGGGGCGGGAGCGGGATTGGCCGCGTCACCGCGGACGACCGCGACGACGGTGAGGCCGACGATGCCACGGTCGGCGGGCTTGCCGAGCTGCTGGCCCGCGATGTGGTCGTCGTAGTCGACGGTGAACCAGTCGATCGAGAGCCCGGGGATCTGGTCGAGTGCGGTGAGCGACTCGGTGATCTGGGTGCCGCCGAGCAGCTCGGCGAGGGTGTGCGCCTCGTCGTCGCTGAGGCGGAGCGAGACCTTCGCGCCGTCCTGGTCGCCCTCGGCGAAGGTGATCAGGTCGCTGTGGCCCGAGCGGTGCGCGATGACGCCGACCTTGCCGCCGTCGGCGGTGAGGAAGGTGTGCAGGACACCGACACCGGGCAGCTTGACCCTGCGGACCTCGACCATGCGTGCTCCATCCGCGCCTGACAGCGCTCCGACCTCGGGATTCCTCCCAGTTTAGGCGGCCACCGCCCGCCCCCTGCCCCCGTTCGCCCACGGAGGACCCGGCCGCCGGCCGCCGGCCGCCGCCGCCGAGGCGTCCCCGAACGGTCGAGACGTCCATCCGCAGCGGGACGTCTCGACCACAGTGGGACGCCTCGCTCTCCACAGGGTGTCGCGCGCCGTCCACAGAGGTGGGGAGAGGCAGGCCGATGAGGGCGCCCGGAGTGGGAGGGTTCCGGGATGACACGGGTGGAGCTGTTCCGGGGAGGGGCCTGCGGGAGGTCGGCGGAGTTCGTCCGCCTCCGTCGCGGGGTGCACGTGCGCGCGGCGGAGTGGGCGAGCGCCTCGGTCGACGCGCGCCACCGCGCCCGCATCGACGCGGTCGCCGCGACGTGGAGCCGGCCCGTCTTCCTCCGTGAGTCCGCCGCCGCTGTCTGGGGCCTCCCCCTGGTCGAGCCGCTCGACGAGACCGTGCACGTCGCGGCGTCGCCGGCGGTCGGCAGCCGAACGCGCAACCGCGTCGCGGAGCACGGAGGCGTGTCATCCGATTCCGCGGTGGTCGTCGACGGGCTGACGATCTCCGATCTCGCGCAGACCGTTCTCGACCTCTGCCGCTTCTCGTCCTTCCGGCGCGCCATCACTGCGGCGGACCACGCCCTGCGGATGCGCGGCAGCCACGGCGAGCACCTTCTCGAGCCGGAGGAGCTGAGGGAGCGCCTCGCCGTCCTTCCCGGCGGGGCCCGCGGTCGTACGGCGGCGGCGCGGGCGATCGACTTCGCCGACGAGCGCGCCGACTCGCCCTTGGAGTCGATCAGCCGGGTCGCGATGCACCAGGCGGGGCTCCCCCGCCCGGTGCTCCAGCGGCCGTTCCACGACGACGCGGGCCTGATCGGCCCGGTCGACTTCTTCTTCGAGGACGCCGACGTCGTCGGCGAGGCCGATGGGGCGCATAAGTACACGGATCCGCGGTTCCTTCGCGGGCGCAGCCCCGAGCGGGCGCTGCTCGACGAGAAGCGCCGGGAGGACCGCCTCCGCGCTCTCGTCAGCGGCGTGGTCCGCTGGCGCTGGCAGGACGCCTACGCCGCGCGCCCGATGCTCGCCGCCCTCGCGCGCGCGGGAGTCCACCCCACCGAGACGGCCTCGAACGGTCGAAGCGTCCAGCTGCTGCGGGACGTCTCGACCGTTCGGGGACGCCTCGGCCGGCCGGCCGGCTAGCTGGGCTGGTACGGGGCGACGACGACCTCGACGCGCTGGAACTCCTTGAGGTCGGAGTAGCCGGTGGTCGCCATCGAGCGGCGGAGGGCGCCGATCAGGTTGGCGGTGCCGTTCGCGTCGGTCGCGGGGCCGTAGAGCACCTGCTCGAGCGTGCCGACGGTGCCGACCTGGACGCGGCGTCCGCGCGGGAGCTGCTGGTGGTGTGCCTCGGCACCCCAGTGCCAGCCGCCGCCGGGCGCGTCGGTGGCTCGGGCGAGCGCGGAGCCGAGCATCACGGCGTCGGCGCCGACCGCGACGGCCTTGACGATGTCGCCGGAGGTGCCGAGGCCGCCGTCCGCGATGACGTGCACGTAGCGTCCGCCGGACTCGTCGAGGTAGTCGCGGCGAGCGCCGGCGACGTCGGCGACCGCGGTCGCCATCGGCGCCTGGATGCCGAGCGTTGCGCGGGTGGTCGACGCCGCACCGCCACCGAAGCCGACGAGGACGCCCGCGGCGCCCGTGCGCATCAGGTGCAGGGCGGCCGTGTACGTCGAGGCCCCACCGACGATGACCGGCACGTCGAGCTCGTAGATGAACTTCTTCAGGTTGAGCGGCTCGGTGTCCCGCGAGACGTGCTCGGCCGACACGGTCGTGCCGCGGATGACGAACACGTCGACCCCCGCGTCGACCACCGTCTGGTACAGCTCGGCGGTGCGCTGCGGCGACAGCGCGCCCGCGACCGTCACGCCGGCCGCGCGGATCTCCGCGAGCCGCGCCGTCACCAGTTCCGGCTTCACCGGCTCCGAGTAGATCTCCTGCATGCGCTGCGTCGCCCGCTCCGCCGGCAGCTCCCGGATCTCCGCGAGCAGGGGCTCCGGGTCCTCGTAGCGCGTCCACAGCCCCTCGAGGTCGAGGACGCCCAGCGCCCCCAGCCGGCCGAGCGTGATCGCCGTCGCCGGCGACACCACCGAGTCCATCGGCGCCGCGAGGATCGGAGTGCTGAACTGGTAGGCGTCGATCGCCCACTTCACCGAGACCACCTCCGGGTCGCGGGTCCGGCGGCTCGGGACCACCGCGATGTCGTCGAAGGCGTACGCGCGGCGGGCGCGCTTGGCGCGCCCGATCTCGATCTCCATGAGGGCGATGTTACCGGTGGCTCGCTCCTCGCTCCGCGCCTCGCTGCGCTCGCCCCTCCGCTCGTCGCTCGCCCGCAGTCGGCTCAGGCAGGCGGTCGCGTCCCGCAGAGCGTCCCGCGTCCACGCACGGCGATCCGCTGGCACGCGGATCGCCGGATAGCGCTCCCACCTTGCTGCCGCGCGTGTCTGACGGGGCAGTCGCGGCGGGCAAGGCCCGCTCGCGCTGCCGACAGCCGGCGCAGTCGCGGCGGCGCGCCAGCGCCGCTCGCGCTGCGTCCCTCGGTCTCCCACAGGTCCGCGTGCCCCGAGTGGGAGGCGACGGGTCGTGAGGGCGGCCCCTCCGGCGTGGTGGGCGTATGGGCCGAAGGCCCATCGGGCAGAGGGGCCGCCCTCACGACCCGGCGCCGACCCCCACCCAGAGCCCCAGCAGCAGCCTCAGCGCCGGTAGTTCGGCGCCTCCACCACCATCTGCACATCATGCGGATGCGACTCCTTGAGCCCCGCCGCCGTGATCCGCACGAACTTCCCGCGCTCCTTGAGCTCCGAGATCGTCCGCGCCCCCACGTAGAACATCGACTGCCGCAGCCCGCCCGCCAGCTGGTACGCCACATTCGCGAGCGGCCCGCGGTACGGCACCTGCCCCTCGATCCCCTCGGCGATCAGCTTGTCGTCGGTGGGCACGTCGGACTGGAAGTAGCGGTCCTTCGAGTAGGAGGTCCGCTCGCCGCGGGTCTGCAGCGCGCCGAGCGAGCCCATGCCGCGGTAGGTCTTGAACTGCTTGCCGTTCTGGAAGACGAGGTCGCCGGGGCTCTCCTCGCAGCCGGCGAGGAGCGAGCCGAGCATGACGGTGTCGGCACCGGCGACGAGCGCCTTGGCGATGTCGCCGGAGTACTGCAGTCCGCCGTCGGCGATCACCGGGACGCCCGACTCGCGGGCGGCGAGCGACGCCTCGTAGACGGCGGTCACCTGCGGCACGCCGACGCCGGCGACGACGCGGGTGGTGCAGATGGAGCCGGGGCCGACTCCGACCTTGATGGCGTCGGCGCCCGCGTCGACGAGCGCCTGCGCGCCGGAGCGGGTGGCGACGTTGCCGCCGATGACGTCGACGCCGGCGAAGGCCGGGTCTGCCTTGAGGCGGCGGATGATCTCGAGGACGCCGGCGGAGTCGCCGTTGGCGGTGTCCACGACGAGGACGTCGACCCCGGCGTCGAGGAGCGCGGTGGCGCGCTGCCAAGCGTCGCCGAAGAAGCCGATGGCGGCGCCGACGCGCAGGCGCCCCTCCTCGTCCTTGGTCGCGTTCGGGTACTGCTCGGACTTGTCGAAGTCCTTCACGGTGATGAGCCCGGCGAGCTTGCCCTGCGCGTCGACCAGGGGCAGCTTCTCGATCTTGTGCTGCGCGAAGAGCGCGATCACCTCGCTGTCGGGGATGCCGACGCGGCCGGTGATCAGGCCGGCGCTCGTCATCACGTCGCGGACGAGGGTGGAGGCCTTCTCGAACGGCGAGACGAAGCGCATGTCGCGGTTGGTGATGATGCCGACGAGGACGCCGCTCGCGTCGACGACGGGGAGGCCGCTGATCCGGTACTGGCCGCAGAGGTCGTCGACCTGGGCGACGGTCGCGTCGGGAGTGGTGGTGACGGGGTTCGACACCATGCCCGACTCGCTGCGCTTGACGCGGTCGACCTGATCGGCCTGATCGGCGATCGAGAGGTTGCGGTGCAGGATGCCGAGGCCGCCCTGACGGGCCATGGCGATCGCCATCCGCGACTCCGTGACGGTGTCCATCGCCGCGGACAGCAGCGGCGTCGCGACCGTGATGCGCTTGGTGAGCCGGGAGGCCGTGTCGGCCTCGCTCGGGATGACGTCGGTGTGCCCGGGGAGGAGCATGACGTCGTCGTAGGTGAGTCCGAGGAATCCGAAGGGATCCGGCTGGTCCATCAATGCCCCTTAGCAGGTCGTGCGGGTGGCCCGGTGGTGGAGGTCGCGCATCCGGTCACGGGTGTCCCGGATGCTCAATCTTAAGCGCGGCGACGCGCCCGGTATTCCTGCCCGGACGTCCCTCGGATGTGCTCCGGGCGCGCTCGCGACCCGTGCGGGGGCCACGGGAGCGCTCTCCGCCCCGCATAATGTCGTCACGCAGTAGTGCAGGTGGGGAAACACCGCCGACACATGCGGAACGTATGGTCAACCAACGTTGTTTGACGACGGCGATCCGGGCGCGCCCGAGGACCCCATCCGTCTGTGCACCCTGACGAGAGGTAGACGTCTTGCTCACAGCCAGCCGTTCGACGCGCCACAAGCGCGCGACGACCCTGCATCCGACGGACCGGGAGGCTCCCCGTGCCTAGGCGGCTCCCCACACTCCGCACGCTCCGCGACGGCCTGGTCGCTCTCGGCCTGCTCGCCGCGACCCTGACGGGCGTCGCGGCCGCAGCGCCCGCCGCGACCGCCGAGACCACGGCCGACCAGTCGATCATCGCCTGGGTCCGCGTGCAGGGCACGAACGAGAACCTGGTGGGGGTGACCGTCGAGCTCGGCGGCGACGCCACCGCGACCCTCACCACGGGCGACGACGGCCGCGCGGTCTTCCCCCTCGAGGAGGCCGGCACCTTCAGCGTGACGGTCGACGAGGAGACGCTCCCCGCCGACAAGGGCTACCCGGCAGCGGGGCAGAACCCGAAGCAGGTGACGATCGTCTCCTCGCAGAACCAGATCGTGAACTTCATCGTGTCGACGGCCAACCCGATCGGCACGGGTGCGAGCGCTCCGGTCCCGACCGACTCCGCCGCCCCCACGAACCCCGCCACCGAGGGCACCACGGGCAACGACGCGACGAACCCCGACGGGACCTCGACCGCGGCGAACCAGCCGGTCACGGCGAACACCTTCTGGATCATCTTCTGGCCCAAGGTCGTCACCGGCCTGATCTTCGGACTCCTGATCGCCCTCGCGGCCATCGGCGCCTCGCTGATCTACGGCGTCACCGGGCTGAACAACTTCGCCCACGGCGAGCTGGTCACCTTCGGCGCGCTGATGGCGTACCTCTTCTCCGGCGTCTTCGGGCTGCCGGCGCTGCTGGCGATCCCGATCGCGGTGATCCTCGGCGGGGCGTTCGGCTTCGCGCAGGACGGCCTGCTCTGGAAGCCGCTGCGCAAGAGGAACATCCAGCTCATCCCGCTGATGATCGTGACGATCGGCCTGTCGCTCGCGCTGCGCTACACCTTCGTCTTCTTCTTCGGCGCGGACCGGCTCTCGCTGCCCAACAGCACGGCGCCGTTCTTCACGGTGCCGGCGCTCGGCATCAGCCTGAAGTTCACCGACCTCGTCGGCGCTGCCGTCGGCATCGTCTGCATCGTCGGCGTCGCCCTGCTGCTCACGAAGACCAAGATCGGCAAGGCGATGCGCGCGGTGTCCGACAACCGGGCCCTCGCCTCCGCCTCCGGCATCAACGTCGAGCGCGTCATCCGCGTGGTCTGGGTGCTCTCCGGAGCCCTCGCCGCACTGGCCGGCGTCTACATCGGCTACTACCAGTCGCTGCGCTGGGACACCGGAGCGTCGATCCTGCTGCTGATCTTCGCGGCGATCACGCTCGGCGGACTCGGCTCCGCCTACGGAGCGCTGGTCGGCTCGCTCATCATCGGCCTGATGATGAACATCTCGACGATCTGGATCCCGGAGAACCTCAAGTACGTGGCTCCGCTCGTCCTCATGATCATCATCCTGCTGGTCAGACCGCAGGGCATCCTCGGTCGCAAGGAACGGATCGGCTGACACCATGAACCTCAACTTCATCTGGCTGGCGATCGGGCAGATCGTCGATCCCACCGTCGCCGCCTACGCGCTCGCGACCATCGGCCTGGTCATCCACTTCGGATTCACCGGCCTCCTCAACTTCGGCCAGGCCGGCTTCATGGCGGTGGGCGGCTACGCCTTCGCCATCACCTCGGTCAAGTTCGAGTGGCCCGTCTGGGGCTCCCTGCTCGCGACGATCGTCGCGGCGACCCTCTTCGCCCTCATCCTCGGCATCCCGACGCTGAGACTGCGGGCGGACTACCTCTCGATCGTCACGATCGCGGCGGCCGAGATCGTCCGGCTCTCGGTCAAGACACCCGAGTTCTCGGCGGTGACCGGTGGCTCGGAGGGCATCAACGGCGCGGCGAAGGCGTTCAACGACCTCAACCCGCTGCCGGAGGGGCGCTTCGGCATCGGCATCCTCATGTACAACCAGGACCAGTGGTGGGTCCGCATCGTCGGCTGGGGCCTCGTGCTCCTGGCCTGCCTGCTGGTCTTCCTCCTGATGCGCAGCCCCTGGGGCCGCGTCATCAAGGGCATCCGCGAGGACGAGGACGCCGTGCGCTCGCTGGGCAAGAACGTCTTCTCCTACAAGATCCAGGCTCTGATCCTCGGCGGCGTGCTGGGCGGCCTGGCCGGAGCGCTGTTCATCCTGCCGCGCTCCCTGCAGCCCGACAACTACGGCACCCAGCTGACGTTCTTCCTCTACACGATCATGCTGCTGGGCGGTGCCGCGACGGTCTTCGGGCCGGTCGTCGGCTCGATCATCTTCTGGGTCGTCCTCGGTCTGACCGACGGACTGCTCACGCTCGGGATCGACACCGGGGTCCTCAACAACGACCTCATCAAGCTCACCACCGTGCAGACCGGACCGATCCGGTTCATCGTGGTGGGTGTGGCCCTCATGCTCCTGGTGATCTTCAGACCCCAGGGCATCTTCGGCAAGAAGAAGGATCTGCACTTTGCCTAAAACGCCGGTCTCGGACATCACCGAGCAGGAAATCGTCCCCGGGGTCGTCAAGAAGGACCCCATCCTCGTCGCCGACGGCGTCAGCCGCCGCTTCGGCGGCCTGACCGCGGTCGACGTCGCCCACGTCGAGATCCCGCGCGGCTCGATCACCGCGCTGATCGGCCCGAACGGCGCCGGCAAGACCACGTTCTTCAACCTGCTGACGGGCTTCGACAAGCCCAACACCGGACGCTGGAACTTCAAGGGCAAGAACCTCGCGAACGTCCCCGCCTACAAGGTGTCCCGGATGGGCATGGTGCGCACGTTCCAGCTCACCAAGGCCCTCGGCGGCATGACCGTGCTCGAGAACATGCTCCTCGGCGCCAAGGGGCAGAAGGGCGAGAACATCCTCACCTCGCTCATCCGGCCGCTGTGGTCGAAGGAGGAGGAGTCGATCGAGAACCGCGCGATCCGGCTGCTGGAGAAGTTCAAGCTCGACACCAAGAAGGACGACTACGCGTCCAGCCTCTCGGGCGGTCAGAAGAAGCTGCTCGAGATGGCGCGCGCCCTGATGTCGGAGCCCGAGCTGGTCATGCTCGACGAGCCGATGGCGGGCGTCAACCCGGCGCTGACGCAGTCGCTGCTGGGCCACATCGTGAACCTCAAGGACGAGGGCATGACCGTGCTCTTCGTCGAGCACGACATGCACATGGTCAACACCATCGCCGACTGGGTGATCGTGATGGCCGAGGGCAAGGTCGTCGCCGAGGGACCGCCCTCGACGGTGATGAACGACCCCGCGGTCATCGACGCCTATCTCGGCGCGCACCACGACACCGACCTCGGCACGATCGAGGGCCAGCTCGAGGTCGCGGAGGAGATGGACTCGGACCTGGTCCGCGAGGACGTCGAGAAGCGGGCCGAGGCGGCCGGCGTCGACGTGCACCACACGGGCGGCGAGCACGCGGCCGCGGCGAGCCCTGCGGCCTCCGCTGCGACGGCATCCTCCGTGGACGACGCCCCTGCGACGGCCGCACCGGCGGACGGCGCACCGACGAGCATCGCGCCGACCACCGACGCGCCCGCCGTCGACTTCGGAAAGGACGAGAAGTGACCCAGAACACGCTCGAGACGCACGACCTCCACGCGGGGTACGTGCCGGGAGTCAACATACTGAACGGGTCGAACGTCTACGTGAAGAAGGGCGAGCTCGTCGGCATCATCGGCCCGAACGGAGCCGGCAAGTCGACGCTGCTCAAGGCGATGTTCGGGCTGGTGAACATCCGCCAGGGCACGGTCCTGCTCAACGGCGAGGACATCACCGGCTTCAAGGCCGACAAGCTGGTCTCCAAGGGCGTCGGCTTCGTGCCGCAGAACAACAACGTCTTCCCGTCGCTCACCATCGAGGAGAACCTCGAGATGGGCATGTACCAGAAGCCGAAGATGTTCAAGGACCGCCTCGAGTTCGTGACGGAGCTCTTCCCCGAGCTGACCAAGCGCCTCAAGCAGCGCTCCGGCTCGCTCTCGGGCGGCGAGCGCCAGATGGTCGCGATGTCGCGGGCCCTGATGATGGACCCGTCGATGCTGCTGCTGGACGAGCCGAGCGCGGGTCTCTCGCCGATGCGCCAGGACGAGACCTTCGTCAACGTCCAGCGGATCAACCGCGCCGGCGTCTCGATCATGATCGTCGAGCAGAACGCCCGCCGCGCGCTGCAGATCTGCGACCGCGGCTACGTGCTCGACCAGGGCCGCGACGCCTACGAGGGCCCCGGCCGCGAGCTGATGAACGATCCGAAGGTGATCGAGCTCTACCTCGGCACGCTCGCGACGACCAACGAGGTCACCACGAGCACGCCCACCGTCGGCGGCTGAGGCCGCTGCACCCCCGGGCCCGTCACCCGCCGAGAGGCGGGGGCGGGCCCGTCGTCGTCGAGGAGGAGGACCGGATGAACCGCAGCGCCGCTGTGGTCGTCGTCGCGCTCGCGGCGGGGCTCCTCTCCGGCTGCGCACCCGGGCCGGTCTCGCAGCTGCCGGCGGGCGTCTCCGTCGGCGTGCAGCAGAACCGCGACGACTACGGTCCCCGCCGGCTCGAGGTCCTGGTGACGAACACCGCCGACGAGCCCCTGGACGTCTGGGAGGCGCGGCTCGACTCCCCCGCCTTCACCGACCCGGCCGCCACCGACGGCCCGACCACGGTGCGCCCGGGGACGACGACCGCGCTCCGGCTGCAGCTCGCTCCCCCGGACTGCGCGGACCCCGGCGCGGACGCCCGCGTGCGGCTCGCCTTCACGCAGGGCGGGGTGTCGGGGACGGCCGTGGTCGCGCCGGACGACCCGCTCGGCAGCCCGCCGCGCATCCATGCCGAGGACTGCCTCGCGCAGCGCGTGGCGGACGTGGTGTCGATCGTGCCCGGAGACGCCGTCACAGTGGCGCAGGAGGGCGGAGAGCCGGTCGCGCACCTGGAGGTCGTCCTGACCCCCACGGGGGCGGACGGGGGCGTCTCGATCGCGGCGATCGGCCGGACGATCCTGCTCCGGCCCGCCTCGGGAGCGGACGCCTGGCCCGTCGGCGTGCGCCTGGACGCCGGCGCGGACGCCTCCCGCGTCGACCTCGCGATCCTGCCGAGCAACTGCAACACGCACACCGTCTCGGAGGACAAGCGCGGCACGTTCCTCCCGGTCGCCGTCACACTCGACGACGGCACGTCGGGAGTCGTCGCGATCGGTGTCTCCGACGCCGTGCGCGGGGCGCTCTACCGCTTCATCGCCGAGGACTCCTGCCGCTGGCAGTGAGCGCCGGCGCCGCACGGACATCGAGTCTCTCTCTGCGCTGGCACCCCCCGCCCGAGGGCCAGGACAGCGGCCGCCGTGCCGTAATTTTGGTGACAAGAAACATCGGCGCCGACACCCCGGCCGGACTCCTCTCCCCCTGATCAGGGGCGGATTCCCGCTGTCCTCGGCACCGATTCCTTCCCCTTCCGCGTCCCGTTCCGGCGCCGCGGTCCCCGTCTTCGAAGGAGCCGACCCATGAAGAGCTACACCCCCGCACCCGTCGCCCTCGGCGCGACCTTCGGCACCGGTGCGATCGGCGACTACGAGCGCTGGTCCGTCGTCGGCGTCTACGCGCAGGTCGTCATCGCCGAGACCACCGGCGGCAAGCGCCGCAACTACAGCCGCTCGTTCGTGACCTACCGCCTGGCCCAGGAGGCGGAGCTCCTCCGCGCCTCCTGAGCCGCACCGAGCACTGAGCGAGCGCGCGTCCCCTCGGGGGCGCGCGCTCGCTGCGTCGTGCGGCACCGGGAGGGACGGAGCGGGGACCCACGTTCGTTCGGTGGTGGATCTCGATACGCCCTCTCCGAGGGCTACTCGATCAGCATGGAGATGGCCTGCCGATCGAGATCGGCGCGGGTCCACCGGAACGGGAAGCCGGCGCTTCATGCTGGTCGAGTAGCCGCGCACCGGCGTATCGAGACCTCGGGCACGACGAAGGGGCCCGGTCGGATGACCGGGCCCCTTCGCGTCGCGGCCGGAGCCGCAGGCGGGGTGCTAGTTCAGCGAGCCGTCGACGGTCTCCTCGAACGAGGTGACGTTGCCGGCGCCGTACTTGTAGATCGACACCGACGCCTCGGTCGGGTCGCCGTTCTCGTCCCACGAGATCGGGCCGGAGAGGCCGTCGTAGTCGATGTCCTCACCGTCGGCGAGCATCGTGGCGCAGTCGGCGAACGTGGTGCACTTCGTGCCCCCGGTCGAGACGTCCTGCAGGTTGTCGCGGATGGTCGCACCGTCGGTCGCGCCGCCCGCGAGCGCCGCGAGAGCGGCGAGCACCGTGGCGTCGTACGACTCGGGGGCGTAGCTGAACACCGTCAGCGCGTCGTTCCCCTGCTCCTTCACGAGAGCCTGGAGGTTCGACTGGAACTCCTCCGACGCCTGCACACCGGGGTTGGTGAACTGCGCGCCGTCGATGTCGACGTTCGTGTCCGCATCGGTGATGACGCCGTAGTTGCCGTCCGTGCCGTAGAGGTTCGCGAAGTCGAAGCCCTTGGCCGCGAGCTGCTCCGCGATCGTGGTGATCTCGTCGAACGAGATGACGACGAGCGCGTCCGGGTTCGGGGCGAGCAGCGAGGTCAGCGCCGAGTTGAAGTCGGTCGAGGCCGGCTCGAAGATCTCCTCGGCCGCGACGGTCGCGCCGCCCGCCTCGAGGGTCTCCTTGATGTTCGACTCGAGGCCGGTGCCGTACGCGTCGTTCAGGTACAGGATCGAGACGTTGGTCTTGCCGTCGCCGAGGATCTTGTTGCCGAGGATGCGGCCCTGGAGCACGTCCGAGGGGGCGGTGCGCCAGTAGTAGCCGTCGTCGTCGTAGGTGGTGAAGTCCGGCGAGGTGTTGGCCGGCGAGATCTGGACGACGCCCGCCTGGGTCACCTGGTCGATGAACGTCTTCGAGACACCCGAGGAGGCCGCACCGATGATGACGCTCGCGCCGTCGGCGATCAGCGAGGTCGCCGACTGCGTCGCGATGTCCGTCGTGGTGTCGCCGGAGTCCTTCTGCTCGACATCGATGGTGAGGCCGGCAGCGGCGTCGTTGATGTCCTTGACGGCGAGGTCGACGCCCGCGATCTCGGGCGGGCCGAGGACGGCGAGGGTGCCGGTCTGCGGGAGGATCGTGCCGATCTTCAGGGACAGGTCGCCGGACTCGCCGCCGTCGGTGCCCGCGTCTCCGCCGCCGCCGCTGGCGCAACCGGCGAGGACGAGAGCGCTGGCGCCCAGGAAGGCGACCCCGCTCAGGGTCGCCCGGAGGGATCGCGTACGGGCCGTCCCGGCCTTCGCGTGAACGCGCATGTTTCTCCTTGAGAGGTTCTGTCGTGGGAGCGGTGCCGGAGGCAACCGCTCGGCCAACCTAACCTTCGGAGAAGCCGTGAACAATACGGGGGTGTTTCAGATGCGTTTCGCGACCTGATCGTTACTTTTCGTCGTCGGAGCGCTCTCCCGCGACGCGATCCGCAGGTCCGGCCGTCACGCGCCGCCTCCGGCGCTCGGCCGAGACGAGGTCGACTGAGAAGATCGCCAGGGCCGCCCAGACGAGCGCGAAGCCGATCCAGCGCTCCGGCGGCATCTCCTCGTGCAGGAGGAAGGCGCCGACGACGAACTGCAGCACCGGCGTCAGGTACTGGATGAAGCCGACGATCGAGAGCGGCAGCCGCCGGGCGGCGCCCGCGAACAGCAGCAGCGGCACTGCGGTGACGATGCCGGCCGAGGCGAGGATGAGCGCGTGCCCCGTGCCCTCCGTCGCCAGCGTCAGCCCGACCGTCGAGCCGACGACCAGCAGCTGCACGATCGCGAGCGGCGTGAGCCAGAGCGTCTCGAGCGTGAGACCGCTGACCGCGTCCATCCGGCCGCCGACCCGGCTCTTCACCAGGCCGTAGAGGCCGAAGGAGAAGGCGAGCGCGAGCGAGACCCAGGGGAAGGAGCCGTAGCCGACGGCGATCACGAGGACGGCGACGGCGCTGATCGCCATCGCGACCCACTGCGCCCGCCGCAGCCGCTCGCGCAGCACGATCACGCCGAGCAGCACCGTGACGAGCGGGTTCATGAAGTAGCCGAGGGCCGCCTCGATCACGTGGCCCGTGGTCGTCGCGATGACGTAGACCTGCCAGTTGATGTAGATCAGCACGCCGGCGATCGCCATCACGCCGAGCAGCCTCGGCTCGCGGAAGAGCGCCGCGAAGCCGCGCCAGCTGCGGGTCACCGTCAGCAGGAGCAGGCAGAAGACCAGCGAGAAGAGCACGCGCAGCGCGACGATCTCGAACGGCGAGGCGGGGGCCATCGCGATGAAGTAGAGCGGCATCGCGCCCCAGAGCAGGTAGGCGGCGAAGCCGAACCAGAGGCCGGTCGACGACAGCGCGCCGCCGGCGCCCTTCACGGGCAGGGCCTCGACACCCTCGCCGGCCGCGGCGTCGCCCGTCGTCGGCGAGGCGGGATCGGCGGGGAGGCGGGAGGCGGGCACCCGTCCGATGCTACGCAGGGCCGGCGCCCGCGGACCGCCCGGAACGGCCACCGGACGTCAGGATCAGGCCACCGGTCGCGAAGAGGACCGGGCGCACGACGGTGGGCCCGGCGACTCCCGCCGGCGGGCCCACCGCACGGGACGACGAAGGGCCCGGCGACTGTCGTCGCCGGGCCCACTGCGCTGAAAGACGAAGGGCCCGGCGACTGTCGTCGCCGGGCCCTTCGGGGATCCGTCTCTAGCGGACGACGACCGCGAGGACGTCGCGGGCGGAGAGGACCAGCAGGTCGTCCCCACCGAACTTGACCTCGGTTCCGCCGTACTTGGAGTAGATGACCTTGTCACCGACGGCCACGTCGAGCGGGACGCGGTTGCCGTTGTCGTCGATGCGGCCGGGGCCGACGGCGACGACTTCGCCCTCCTGGGGCTTCTCCTTGGCGGTGTCGGGAATGACGAGACCGGAAGCAGTGACCTGCTCGGCCTCGACCTGCTTGATGACGATGCGATCTTCGAGCGGCTTGATGGACACCGACACGGTTGACCTCTTTCTTGACGACGACGGGGGCGGAGCGCCGCCGTTGGCAGACACGCTCCGAGAGTGCTAGCTCCACTGTAGAGGCTCCGCTGGCACTCGTGCAATCAGAGTGCCAGGCAGGCGCGCCGCGTCGTGCGGAGGGCGTGGCCTAGCATGGCCGGATGCAACGCGCCGAGCTGGTCGAGCTCCTCTCCCCCGAGGGCCTCCGGCTCCTCGACTCGCTCGACGGCTACCGCGCGGACGACCTGGTGCGCGCCGTCGCGGCGCTCCGCTCCGCCGGCCACTCCCCCGGCCTGGTGTCGGCCGTGCTGACCCAGGCTCGGCTGCGGGCGAAGGCGACCGGCAAGTTCGGCGAGTTCGCCCGGTCGATGCTCTTCACGGACGCCGGGCTCGAGCAGGCGACCCGCCTCCGGGTCGCGGCGCTGCACGCCGGCCGCTTCTCCTCCGCCGGGCTCACCCGCATCGCCGACCTCGGCAGCGGCATCGGCGGCGACGCCCTCGCGATGGCGGCCATCGACCTCGAGGTGACCGCGGTGGACGCGGACGAGATCACCGCGACCCTCGCCAGCTTCAACCTCGCCCCGTTCCCCTCCGCGCAGGCCGTGCACGCCGACGCCGAGTCGTTCGACCTGGACGGCTTCGACGCCGTCTACCTCGACCCGGCCCGCCGCACCGCCGGCCACCGCGAGACGCGGCGCCTCGACGATCCCGACGACTACTCCCCCTCGCTCGACTTCGCCTTCGGCCTGGCCGAGGCGCGGCCCGCGGGCGTGAAGCTCGGGCCGGGCTTCGACCGCGAGCGGATCCCCGCGGACGCGGAGGCGCAGTGGGTGTCGGTCGACGGCGAGCTCATCGAGACGGGGCTGTGGTTCGGTCCGCTGGCGCGGCCGGGCGTCCGCCGGTCCGCGCTCCTGCTCTCGGCGACCGGCGCCGTGGAGCTCACCGCGCCGGCCGACAGCGACGACGAGGAGGTGGGCGACCTCGGCGCGTTCGTGCACGAGCCGGACGGGTCGGCCATCCGCGCGCGCCTGCTCGGCGAGCTGGCCCGCACCAGCGGCTCGCGGATGCTCTCTCCCGGCATCGCCTACCTCACGGGCGACGAGCCGTCCGCGTCGCCGTTCCTGCGCAGCTTCCGCGTGCTCGCGGAGCTGCCCCTGGACGAGCGCACCCTCGCGCGCGAGCTGCGCGCCCGCGGCATCGGCGTCCTGGAGATCAAGAAGCGCGGCGTCGACGTCGACCCCGCGCGCTTCCGCAGGAAGCTCGGCCTGGCCGGGCGGGGCAGCGCCGTCCTGATCCTCACCAGGATCCAGGGGCGCCACCGCGCCCTGCTCGCCGAGCGCGTCTCCTGAGACCGGGCGCCGGCGCCTAGTAGCCGGAGGAGGAGGTCGCCGCGTCGAGGGCGACCACGAAGATCACGATCGTGACGGCCAGGTAGATCAGCGAGACCACGACGCCGGCGATGCCGGTGATGATCGCGGTCAGCGCGAATCCGCGTGCTCCCGGCTCGCGACGGCGGCCGAGGAAGCCGAGCACGATCGCGGGCGCGGACAGGATGAAGCCGAAGCCCCAGCCGAAGATCGAGATCACCAGGCCGACGATGCCGAGGATCATGCCGGTGAGGCTCAGGGTCTTGGGCACCGTCGTCGGCGCCGGGACGTAGGCATACTGCGGCGGCGCGGCGCTCGGGGCCGGCGGGAGCGGCGTCCCGTACGCGGGCGGCGGGGTGTCCTGGGCGCCCTGTCCCGGTGCCGTCGGGGCGCCACTCGAGTACGCGGGCGGGGCCGGGGGCGCCGGAGTGCCGCCGGAGTGCACCGGCGGGGCCGGGGGCGCCGGCGGCACGGGAGGGGCAGGGGGAACGGGAGGGCCCTGTCGGTCGTCGGACCCGGGCCGGCTGCTGTCGCTCATGCCTCGAAGTCTAGAACGAGGCCGCCGACCGGCTCAGGCCGGGAGGTAGCCGTCCGTCCGGAGTCCGCCGACGAAGGTCGAGTAGGCGAGAGCGCCGACCAGCAGCAGCACGAGCGCGAGGTAGCCGAGGAGGAAGCCGGCGATCGCGAGTCCGCGGCCGCGCTGCCCCGAGCGGCGCGCCTGCGCGAAGCCGACGTGCCCGAGGACGATCGCAGCGGGCGCGAGCCCGAGGATGCCGCAGATCAGAGCGGCGACGGCGAGGCCGTTCAGCGGCGGCCGCGGCGCGGGAGCACCGGGATGCGCGGAGCCGTCGAAGGCCTCCTGGCCGCTCGGGGCTCCGGGGGGAACGGCCTCCCCGGTCCAGCCGGACGCGGCACCGGCGGCCGGCGGAGCGGAGGCGGGGGACGGTGCTCCGGAGGGCGGCGCGTACCGCGGCGGCGGGGGCGGCACCGATCCCGGTGCCGGATCGCCGGTGGACTCGTCGTTCACGTCGCCCTCCTCGAGCGCTCCGCCGTCCCGGCCGTGCGGGGCGGGGCGGTGGGGATCAGTAGTTCGTCGTGCTCGCGATGCCCGCGAGGGAGAACAGCGCGACGGCGGAGATGATGGTGATGATGATCGCGACGAAGCCGATCACGACGGCGGCGATCGCGAGGCCGCGACCGCGCTCACCGGTCCGCTTGATCTGCGAGAGGGCGATGAAGCCGAGGACGATGCCGACGATCGAGACGAAGAACGAGGCGATGAAGCCGATGATCGCCAGGATGTTGTAGCGATCGGACGCGGGCGTGTACGGAGCGGTCATGGTGGATCCCCCTTGATCAGGAACGAGTGGATGCGCTCAGCGTGGCAGCGTCCCCGGAGGGCTGTCAAAACCCTGGACGGCGCTTGTGACGCGAGACGGCACTGCGGTAGAGCGCCTAGCGCACCTGGATCTCGGTGACGGGCAGCGTGGAGTCGGCGCCGAAGGAGAGGCTCGAGGGCGCGTGCCCCGCCTCGATCAGCTGCGCGCCGAGCGCCGCGATCATCGCGCCGTTGTCGGTGCAGAGCGAGAGCGGGGGGATCCGCAGCGCGATGCCCGCCGCCGCGCAGCGCTCCGCGGCGAGCTCGCGGACCCGCGCGTTGGCGACCACTCCCCCGCCCAGCAGCAGCCGGGGCACGTCCCGGTCGACGCAGGCCGCGATCGCCTTGGTGAGCAGCACATCGGCGACCGCCTCGCGGAAGCTCGCGGCGACGTCGGCGACCGGCACCGCCTCGCCCGCGTCCTGGCGCTTCTCCACCCAGCGCGCGACGGCGGTCTTCAACCCGGAGAAGGAGAAGTCGTAGCGGTGCTTCTCCCTGTCCTTCGGGAGGGTGAGGCCGCGGGGGAAGCGGATGGCCCGCGGATCGCCGTCGGCGGCGACGCGGTCGATCTGCGGGCCGCCGGGGTAGGGCAGGCCGAGCACGCGGGCGACCTTGTCGAACGCCTCGCCGGCAGCGTCGTCGATGGTCTCGCCGAGCAGCTCGACGTCGGAGACGAGATCGCGCACGTGCAGGAGCGAGGTGTGCCCGCCCGAGACGAGCAGCGCGATGGTGGGCACCTCGACCGGGCCGCCCTCGCCGCCGTCGGCGCGCAGGACGTCGGCGCCGACGTGTCCGACGAGGTGGTTGACCGCGTAGAGCGGCTTCCCGAGCGAGACCGCGAGCGCCTTGGCCGCGCCGACGCCGACCATCAGCGCCCCGGAGAGTCCGGGACCGCTGGTGACCGCGATCGCGTCCAGCTCCTGCAGCGAGACGCCGGCCTCGGCGAGCGCCGTCCGCAGCGTCGGCTCGAGCGCCTCCAGGTGCGCGCGGGCGGCGACCTCGGGCACGACGCCGCCGTAGCGGGCGTGCTCCTCCATCGACGAGGCGATGGTATTGGCGAGCAGCGTCGTGCCGCGGACGATGCCGATCCCGGTCTCGTCGCAGCTGGTCTCGATGCCGAGGACGAGCGGACCGGCGGTCATGGCGACTCCTGTCGAGGGGCGGCGATCGGCGCGCGCATCACGAGCGCGTCGACGTTGTCGGGCTGGTAGTAGGCGGGGCGGACCCCGATCTCCTCGAAGCCCTCCGAGCGGTAGAGCGACTGGGCGACGGGGTTGTCGGCACGGACCTCGAGGAAGACCTCGCGGGCACCGCGCTCGGCGGCGGTGGCGACGAGCGCGCGCAGGAGGCGCCTGCCGAGTCCGGTGCGGCGCGCGGAGGCGAGCACCGCGATGGTCTGCACGTCGCCCTCGTGCGCGCCGACCGGGCAGAGCAGCCCGGCGTAGCCGACCAGCTCGCCCGCGTCCTCGGCGACCAGGTAGCGGGTGTGCCGGCTGCGGATCTCCTCGCGCATCATCGTGCGGGACCAGGCGTCGCTGGTGAACTCGGACTCCTCGATCGCCATGATCGCGTCGAGGTCGTGGACGGTGGCGTCGCGCAGCTCCGCGCTCACGCGGTGACCCGCTTGGGACCGGCCGAGAGTGTGACGTCGGGCGAGCGGAGGTAGAGCGGCTCGTCCGCCGCGGGGGCGCGACCGGCCGCGTGGGTGAGCGCGGCCACCACGCCCAGCTCGGCCGCGGACACCGTCTCCGCCTCGAGGCGGGGCAGCTCGGGGAAGGGCAGCGCGGGCGGCTTGTCGAGGCCGGGTCCGGCGGTGCGGACGGGCAGGCCCTGCTCGTCGAGGCCGGCGTAGGCGCTCCAGTAGAGCTCGCGGCGGCGCGCGTCGGTGACGACGAGGAAGCCGTCCGCACGGCCGTGGCGCAGCGCGCCGAGTGCGACCGCGTCGTGCGAGACGACCGGCAGGGTGGGCACGGCGCGGCCGAACGCGAAGGCGCGGGCGGCGGCGATGCCGACCCGGAGTCCGGTGAAGGGGCCGGGGCCCATGCCGACGGCGACGGCCTCGATCGCGTCCGGGCCGATGCCGGCCGCCTCGAGGGCCTCCTCGATCAGCCGGCCGACGACCTCGGCGTGCCGCATGGTGTCGGTCTCGGTGCGCTCGGCCCGGACCACCCCGTCGGCGCCGACGACGGCGACGGAGGTACCGGAGGAGGTGTCGATCGCGAGCAGCACCCTGACAGGGTACCCGCGGGAGGACGGGCACCGACCGAGGAGCCTGCGGCGCTCCAAAGATGCTCGGTGGATCTCGATACGCCCTCTCCGAGGGCTACTCGATCAGCATGGACGGCGGACATCTCCGACGGCTGTTCGGTCAGCATGCAGACCATGCTGGTCGAGCAGCCGCGCAGCGGCGTATCGAGACCCGCCGTCAGCAGAGCGGTCAGCGCCAGCCGGTGCCGCGGAAGCGCACCGTCCGCGGCTCGATCGGCTCCTCGCCGTCCTCGGCGTCGGAGCCGCCGGTCGGGCGCTCGATCACGATGTCGAGCCACGACTCGGCGACGCCGTCGAGCAGGCCGGCGCCCCACTCCACCACGACGACCGAGTGCTCGAGGTCGAGGTCGAGGTCGTCCAGCTCCACCGCGGACCCGACGCGGTAGGCGTCGACGTGCACCAGCGGCGGCCCGCCGTGCAGCGGAGGATGCGTCCGCGCGATGACGAACGTGGGGCTGGTCACCGGCCCGCGCACCCCGAGCCCCTCGCCGAGGCCGCGGGTGAAGGTCGTCTTGCCCGCGCCGAGCGGCCCGGTCAGCACCAGCAGGTCGCCCGCGCGCAGCACCCGGCCGAGGGAGCGGCCGAGCTCCTCCATCGCCTCCGGATCCGTGATCTCGACGGTGCTGTCGGCGAACCGATCGCGCTCAGGCACGGACGCCTCCCGCGGCGCCGCCGACCGTCCTGCGCGGAACGCGGTGCCCGACCCGGGTGACCAGCTCGTAGTTGATCGTGCCGCACCAGCGCGCCCACTCGTCGACCGACGGGACCCCGGTGGTCGGGTCGCCCCACAGGGTCACCGGGTCGCCGACCGCAACGGGAGCGTCCCCGACGTCGACGACGAACTGGTCCATCGCCACCCTCCCGGCGATGCGGTGCCGGCGCCCGCCGATCGAGACCTCGGCGACTCCGGACGCGGCGCGCGGGATCCCGTCGGCGTAGCCGAACGGCACCAGCGCGAGCGTCGTCTCGCCGGACGCGCGGTAGGCGTAGTCGTAGCTGACGCCCGTCCCCGCGGGCACCCGCCGGACTCCGGCGACGCGCCCCTGCAGGGTCATCGCGGGTACGAGGCCGAGTCCGAGCGACGTCTCGTCGTCGAACGGCGAGAGCCCGTAGACGCCGATGCCGGTGCGCACCTGGTCGAGCCGCGCCTCCGGCAGGCGGAGCGCCGCGGCCGTGGCGGCCAGGTGCACCAGCGGCGCCGGCGTCCCATGCGCGCGCAGAACCTCCTCCGCCCGGCGCAGGAGCTCGAGCTGGGCGAGGTCCTCCTCGCGCGAGGTGTTGGAGAGGTGCGAGAACAGCCCGGTGAGCTGCAGCGAGCCGCGCGCCGCGTGGCGGACGAGGGACTGCGCGAGCGGCACCCACTCCGCCTCCGCGGCGCCATTGCGGCTGAGACCGGTGTCCACCTTGAGCTGCACCGCCCCGCGCACCCCGCGGTCCTCAGCGGCCTGCGCCAGCCGGTCGAGCTGACCGACCGAGGAGACGGCGACCTCGATCCCGTGCTCGAGGGCGGTGTCGAAGTCCTGCTCGGGGTCGTGCAGCCAGCAGAGCACCGGCGCCAGGATCCCGGCCTCGCGGAGGGCGACCGCCTCGTCGAGATCGGCCGTGCCGAGCGCGTCCGCGCCGCCGGCCAGCGCCGCCTGCGCGACCGCGAGGGCGCCGTGCCCGTAGGCGTTCGCCTTGACGACCGCCATCAGCCGGGGAGCAGCGGTCAGCTCGCGGAGCCTCGCCGTGTTCGCCGCGACGGCGTCCAGATCGATCAGCGCCTCGCGGAAGGCGAGCGGCGCGATCACGACTCGGCCACCACGAACGCGCAGGCGACGCCGGCGTCGTGGCTCATCGAGAGGTGCACCCGCGCGATCCCGCGCGACTCCGCCGCCGCGCGCGCCGCGCCGTGCAGGACGAAGGACGGATTCCCGTGCTCGTCCCGCTCGACCACCATGTCGTGCCAGCGCGCGCCGGCCGAGTCGCCGAGCGCCTTGATCAGCGCCTCCTTCGCCGCGAACCGTCCGGCCAGCGAGGCCGTCGGCAGGTCGCGTTCGCTCTCGGCGAACAACCGCTCGCGGAGCCGGGGCGTGCGGGAGATCGCCCGCTCGAAGCGCGCGAGATCCACCACGTCCACGCCGATCCCGACGATCACGGCAGGGTCACTCGACCGTGACCGACTTGGCGAGGTTCCGCGGCTGGTCGACGTCGAGGCCCTTCGCCGAGGCGAGCTCCATCGCGAACATCTGCAGCGGCGTCACCGCGAGCAGCGGCTCGAACAGCGGGTCGGCCAGCGGGATCGGCACGACCTCGTCGGCGATCTGGATCGCGGCGGCGTCGCCCTGCTCGGCGATCGCGATCACCCGGGCGCCGCGAGCCTTGATCTCCTGGATGTTCGAGATCACCTTGCGCTGCAGCTCGTACGACTCGCTCGGGCTCGGCACGATGACGAAGACGACCTGGCCGGGCTCGATCAGCGCGATCGGCCCGTGCTTGAGCTCGCCCGCGGCGAAGCCCTCGGCGTGGATGTAGGCGAGCTCCTTGAGCTTGAGCGCGCCCTCGAGCGCCACCGGGTAGCCGACGTGGCGGCCGAGGAAGAGCACCGCGCGGGTGTCCGCCATCCAGCCGGCGAGCTGGGCGATCGCCTCGGAGGCGTCGAGCACGCGCGAGAGCTTCTCCGGGATCGCCGCGAGCTGGGCGGCCTGCGAGGCGATCAGCTCGGGCGTGGCCGCGCCGCGCACCGCGGCCAGGTGCAGGCCGAAGAGGTAGAGCGCCGCGATCTGGGCGACGAACGCCTTGGTCGAGGCGACCGCGACCTCCGGGCCGGCGTGGGTGTAGAGCACGGCGTCGGACTCGCGCGGGATCGTTGCGCCCTGGGTGTTGCAGACGGAGAGCGTCTTCGCGCCCTTCTCGCGGGCGTACTTGACGGCCATCAGCGTGTCCATGGTCTCGCCGGACTGGCTGATCGAGACGACGAGGGTGCGCGGGGTCAGCACCGGGTCGCGGTAGCGGAACTCGTGGCTCAGCTCGACCTCGAGGGGCACGCGCGCCCACTTCTCGATGGCGTACTTGGCGACCATGCCGGAGTAGGCGGCGGTGCCGCAGGCGATCACGGTGATCCGGTCGATGTCGGTGAGGGTCGCGTCGAGCGACGCGAGCTCCGGCAGGACGATCGCGCCGTCCTGGATGCGGCCGAGGAGCGTCTTGGCGACGGCCTCCGGGCCCTCGCTGATCTCCTTGGCCATGAAGCTCGACCAGCCGCCCTTCTCGGAGGCGGAGGCGTCCCAGGCGATCTCGAACGGCTCGGTCTCGACGGCGTTGCCGAAGAAGTCGGTGACGGTCACCGCGTCGGGCGTGATGGTGACGATCTGGTCCTGGCCGATGGCGACCGCGCGGCGGGTGAACTCGACGAACGCGGCGACGTCGGAGCCGAGGAAGTTCTCGCCGTCGCCGAGGCCGATCACGAGCGGCGAGTTGCGACGTGCGCCGACGACGACGCCGGGCTGGTCCTGGTGCAGGGCGAGCAGCGTGAAGGCGCCCTCGAGCCGCGCGACGACGGCCTGGAACGCGAGCACCAGGTCCCCGGTGCGGCGGTGCTCGCGGGCGATCAGGTGCGCGGCGACCTCGGTGTCGGTCTCGCTCTCGAAGACGGCGCCCTCGGCGAGCAGCTCCTCCTTGAGGGGCTGGAAGTTCTCGATGATGCCGTTGTGGATGACCGCGAGGCGCCCGTCGTCCGCGAGGTGCGGGTGCGCGTTGCGGTCGGTCGGGCCGCCATGCGTCGCCCAGCGGGTGTGCCCGATGCCGGTGGTGCCCTGCGCGATCGGGTGCGCCTCGAGGTCGTCGACGAGGACGCTGAGCTTGCCCGAGCGCTTGCGGCTGTCGATCCGGCCGTCGGCGTCGATCACGGCCACTCCGGCGGAGTCGTACCCGCGGTACTCCAGTCGCTTCAGTCCCCCGAGCAGCACGGCCAGGCTGTCGCGCGCGCCGACGTATCCAACGATTCCACACATGCGCTCGATCCTAATCGCGTGCGGGGGCGCTCCTGCGGCGACGGGGCCGAGCCGCGGCGGCCGCTAGGATCGTGCAGATGTCCTCGTCAGCTCGCGAACCCGGGCGCGAGGCGCACCCCTCCCCGTTCGTCGAGATCGTCCGCTCCGACTGGGCCGAGCTCGCCCGCAGCACCGAGCTGCCGCTGAGCGAGACCGAGGTCGTGCAACTGCGCGGGCTGGGCGACCGGCTGAGCCTCACCGAGGTCGCCGAGGTGTACCTCCCGCTGTCCCGGCTGCTGACCCTCTACGCCGGCGGCGCGCGCCAGCTGCACCGGGCGACGAGCACGTTCCTCGGTGAGCGGGCGCAGCCCACTCCGTTCGTGATCGGCGTCGCCGGCTCGGTCGCGGTCGGCAAGTCGACCATCGCCCGCCTGCTCCGCGAGCTGCTCGCCCGCTGGGACGACACCCCGCGCGTCGAGCTCGTGACGACCGACGGCTTCCTCCTGCCCAACAGCGAGCTGGAGCGGCGCGGGCTGATGAGCCGGAAGGGCTTCCCGGAGTCGTACGACCGCCGCGCGCTGCTGCGCTTCGTCTCCGAGGTGAAGGGCGGGGCGGCCGAGGTGCGTGCTCCGTTCTACTCGCACCTCTCCTACGACATCGTCCGCGATGCCGAGATCGTCGTGCGGCGACCGGACGTGCTGATCGTCGAGGGCCTGAACGTCCTGCAGCCGCCCGCGCCCGGGCACGGCCTCGCGGTCAGCGACCTCTTCGACTTCACGGTCTACGTCGACGCGCGGACGAGCGACATCGCGCGCTGGTACGAGGAGCGGTTCCTCGCACTGCAGCAGGGCGCCTTCGCGAGCCCGAACTCGTACTTCCACCGCTACGCCTCGCTGACGCCCGACGAGGCGCGCGAGCGGGCCCGCAGCATCTGGTCCTCGATCAACGAGCCGAATCTGCTGCAGAACGTGCGGCCCACGCGCTCGCGGGCGAGCCTGGTCCTGCGCAAGCAGGCCGACCACACCGTCTCCTCGGTGCTCCTCCGCAAGATCTGAGTGCGCGGCGGAAGCGTGCTGATCGAAGCATGCTGGTCGATCAGCCCCGCAGGGGCGTATCGAGATCCCCCGGTCAGCGGCGGGTGCAGCCGCTAGGCCGCGACGCGCAGCTGCTCGAGCACGACCGCAGCGAGGGACTCGGCCAGCCGGTCGGCGGTCTCCTTGGTGGAGGCCTCGACCATGACCCGCACCATCGGCTCGGTGCCCGAGGGGCGGAGCAGCACGCGCCCGCCGGTGCCGAGCTCGCGCTCCGCCTCGGCGATGGCGGCCGCGATGACGGCGTCGTCGTGCACGCCCTCGCGGTCGACGCCGCGGACGTTGACGAGCGTCTGCGGGAACACCCGCATCACTGAGGCGAGCTCGGCGAGCGACTTCCCGGTCCGCGCCACCTCGGCGGCGAGCTGCAGCCCGGTGAGGACGCCGTCGCCGGTCGTCGCGAAGCGGCTCATGATGACGTGGCCGGACTGCTCGCCGCCGAGCGAGTAGCCGCCGTCGTTCATGGCCTCGAGCACGTAGCGGTCGCCCACGCCGGTCTCGATCACGCGGATGCCGGCGTCGGCCATCGCGGTCTTGAGACCGAGGTTGCTCATCACCGTGGCGACGAGCACGTTGTCGCGGAGGACGCCGCGCCGCGCCATCGACGTCGCGAGGATCGCCATGATCTGGTCGCCGTCGACGACTCGCCCCTCGGCGTCGACCGCGAGGCAGCGGTCCGCGTCGCCGTCGTGCGCGATGCCGAGATCGGCGCCCGCCTCGCGGACCGCCTCGGCGACGTGGTCGAGGTGGGTCGAGCCCACGCCGTCGTTGATGTTGATGCCGTCCGGATCGTTGCCGATCACGGTGACGGTCGCGCCGGCGTCGGTGAAGACCTCCGGCGAGATGCCCGCGGCGGCACCGTGCGCGCAGTCGATGACCACGTGCAGTCCGTCCAGGCGGGTGCTGCCGAGCGAGCCGAGCAGGTGGAGGACGTAGCGGTCCTCCGCGTCGGCGAAGCGGCGGATGCGGCCGACGTCCGGGCCGAGCGGCGTGAGCGGCGGGACGCCGAGAGCCGCCTCGATGCGGTTCTCGAGCTCGTCCGGGAGCTTGCGGCCGCCGGCCGCGAAGAACTTGATGCCGTTGTCGGCGGCGGGGTTGTGCGACGCCGAGATCATCACGCCGAAGTCGGCGCTCTCATCGGCGATGAGGTATGCGGCGGCGGGCGTCGGGATGACTCCCGCGTCCAGCACGTCGACGCCGGCGCTCGCGAGGCCGGCCGCGACGGCGGCACCGATGAACTGGCCCGAGATCCGAGGATCGCGGGCCAGGACGGCGAGGGGCCGACGGCCCTCCGCCCGGGCGGCCGCACCGAGTACACGGGCGGCCGCCTGAGCGAGGCCGAGGGCCAGGTCGGCCGTGACGTCGCGATTCGCGAGGCCACGGACGCCATCTGTTCCGAACAGACGCGGCATGATGCCAGTCCCCTTCTGAAGCTGCTGATCGGCGGCCACGGGGGCCGCAGCGACTAGCGCTTCGAGAACTGGGACGCCTTGCGGGCCTTCTTGAGACCGGCCTTCTTGCGCTCGATGACGCGAGCGTCGCGGGTGAGGAAGCCGGCCTTCTTGAGGATGGCGCGGTTGTTCTCGCGGTCGATCTCGTTCAGCGCACGCGCGATCGCCAGGCGGAGTGCACCGGCCTGGCCGGAGGGGCCACCGCCGGTGATCTTCGCGACGACGTCGTACGAGCCGAGGAGGTCGAGGACCTTGAACGGGTCGTTGATCAGCTGCTGGTGCAGCTTGTTGGGGAAGTACTCCGCGAACTCGCGGGCGTTCACGGTCAGGCTGCCGGAGCCCGGGACCAGGCGCACGCGGGCGATGGCCTGCTTGCGACGGCCCACGGCTGCGCCGGAGACGTTGAGGACGGCGCGGGGCGTCGAGGACGCCTCGGTGGCCGGGCTTTCGGTGGAGTAGCTCTCGGGAGCCACGTCGATCTGGTCTGCGATCTTCGCCACGGTGTAGGTGATCCTTTGTCTTCGAAGTCTGGGGTGTCGGGGAGGGCCGGAGCCTACTGGGCGACCTGGGTGAAGGCGTACGCCTTGGGCTGCTGAGCCGCGTGAGGGTGCTCGGTGCCCGTGTAGACCTTCAGCTTGCGCAGCTGCGCACGACCGAGGGAGTTCTTGGGGAGCATTCCGCGGATGGCCTTCTCGACGGCGCGGATCGGGTTCTTCTCGAGGAGCTCGGCGTACGTGGTGGCCGTGAGGCCGCCCGGGTAGCCGGAGTGGCGGTACGCCTTCTTCTGGAGGAGCTTCTGGCCGGTGAGGGCCACCTTCTCGGCGTTGACGATGATGACGAAGTCGCCCATGTCCATGTGCGGCGCGAACGTCGGCTTGTGCTTGCCGCGCAGGAGCGCAGCGGCGTGGGTGGCCAGACGGCCGAGCACGACGTCGGACGCGTCGATGACGATCCAGTCGTGCTGGACGTCAGCCGGCTTCGGAGAAAAAGTGCGAGTCACGTGAGTGCTGCTTTCTGATCGGAGTGAGGAGTTCGTGAATCCCGCTCCGTGGCCGTTCGACCCGCGAGGGGGCCGAACCGATCCGATGGAGGGCTCAACTTCGGGTGCCGGCACGCGGCCGAGAACACCAAGGGTCGACAGTACAGCAATCCGTACCGGAGCGGAAGCTCACGGGTTCGCCGCCGCGCTCCCCCGGGCGGTCCGGGTCAGGAGTCGTCCTGCCCCAGCGCGGCCAGGACCTCGGTCGCCAGCTCCTCGAGCGGGGCCTGGCCGCCGACGTAGGAGCGGAGCGAGAGCAGCCGATCCCCGGCGAGCACGACGACCGTGGCGGCCGGGTCGACCGCCGGGTCGCCGGCGCGGAAGAAGGCGGCGTCGCCCAGCCCGCTCGGCCCGACGGGGGCCGCGGACTCCTGCGCGGCGACGTCGGCCGTGGTGGCGCCGGTCGCCGTCTGCAGGACGAGCGCGGCGGGGTTGCCCGCCATCGCCCAGGCGCAGCCGGAGCCCTGATCCGAGGCGGTGACGAAGCCCTCGGGCAGCTGGAGCGCCGCCTCGATCGCCGGCACCGGAAGCACCGCGGCGCAGTCGAGGACCTCGACCGTTGCACCGGCGGTCGGCTCGGCCGCGGGAGCGGTCGGCACCGCGGTGGGCACGGCGGTCGGCGCGGTGGAGTCGACCGCGGCGGCGGGCGCCCGGTCCGGCACGTCGATCGCCGACGACGAGCAGCCGGCCAGCAGCAGCCCCGCCGGCAGGACGAGCGCGGCGACCAGCGCCCTCACGCGGTGGTTCCTGCGGATCACTCGTCGTCCTCCCCCTGGGCGTCCCCGCCGGGCAGGGTGCGCTTCACCCGGGTGAGCACGGCCCGCTCGGCCAGTTCCGAGTCCTCAGGGTAATCGACCTCGCGCAGGATGAGGCCGCGCGCCGGCATGACCGCGAAGGCGTTCGTGCGGCGGGCGGCGTCGCGCAGCAGCGGGAGCTCTCCCGCGTCCAGCTTGCCGATCCCCACGGCCACGCAGGAGCCGACGAGCGCCCGCACCATGCTGTGGCAGAAGGCGTCGGCGCGCAGGTGCGCGTGCAGCACGCCGTCCTCGTCGCGCTCCCAGGTGAAGTCGAGGAGGCTCCGGATGGTGGTGGCTCCCACGCGCGCGCGGCAGAACGAGGCGTAGTCGTGCAGGCCGAGAAGCGACTCGGCCGCCTGCGCCATCACGCCCTCGTCGACCGCCTCGTTGATCCAGGTCGTGAAGCCGCGCTCGAGCGGCCGACGGAGCGAGGTGCGGTCGGCGAGCCGGTACTCGTAGCGCCGCCAGCGCGCGGAGAAGCGCGCGTCGAAGCCCTCGGGCGCCCGGGTCACCCGGTGCACGGACAGGTCCGAGTACTGACCGAGGATCCCCTGGAGCTTGCGCTGGAGCACGACCTCGGGCGCGACCTTCTCGGTCCCGGCCCGCGGGCTGCCGTTCAGGCGCGACCACTGCTGGGGCGTGAGGTCCAGGTGCGCCACCTGAGCGCTCGCGTGCACGCCCGCGTCGGTGCGTCCCGCGACGGTGACCACCGTCCGCTCCTCCGAGCGCAGCAGCACGCCGAGCGCGTCCTCGAGGACGCCCTGCACCGTGCGGAGACCGGGCTGGAGTGCCCAGCCCGCGAAGTGGGTGCCGTCGTAGGCCAGGTCGAGGCGGACGCGGTGGAGCACCCGACGAGTCTAGGTCGTCCGCCGGGCCGCCTCGGATCGCGGATCAGCCCGCCGAGAGCCGGACGCCGAGCGAGTCGAAGACGGCCACCGCCCAGTCGGCGAGCACGTCCTGGTCCCCGACGAAGGACTCGACGTGCAGCTCGTAGCCGCCCGCCAGCACGGCCAGCTGGGACGGCGTCGTCGGCGAGCCCTCGAGCCGGTAGGCGGCCTCCCCCAGCGGAGCCGGCACGGCGCCGACGGCCTCGCCTGCGCCGGCGAACGTCTCAGCGAGCCGTGCGGGCCCGACGCCGACGAGGACCGCGGACGGGTTGCCGGCGATGCCGTAGGAGCAGGTGTCCCCCGCCTGGACGAGCACGGCCGTCCCGGCGGGCAGACCGACCGCCGTCTCGACGGCCGAGGCGGGCAGGGCCGCGGAGCAGTCGAGGGCGGGAGCCGGCGGCGCGACGGCCGTGGCAGTCGCGCTGGGCACGGACTCGGAGGCGGCGCCCGGCGCCGTCGTGCGCGCCGACTCCGGCACGTCGACGACCCCGGTGGAGGAGCAGCCCGCCAGCAGGGCCGTCGCGGCGAGGAGCAGGACCGCATGGTGCGCGCGCACGGAACTCCTCCTGCTGGCCGACGAGGACGGACGCCCGGGTACCGGACGCCTCCGCCCCTCTGTCGGGATGATCCCGCCATCGTAAGCGACGTTCCGCGCCACCGAGCACGCAGGAGTGCCGCGGCCGGGAACGACGAGAGCCCCCCGTCCCCGAGGGGGCGGAGGGCTCTCGAGACGTGCTCGGGACTACTTGGTCTCGGTGGTCGTCTCGACCGGGGCGTCCTCGACGGGCGCGTCCTGGACGGTCGCATCGGCCTCGGTCGTGTCGGCGACGGGCGCCTCCTCGACAGTGGCGTCCTCGGCGGGGGCGTCCGCGACGACGGTCTCGTCCTCGACCGGAGCCGAGACGGGAGCGGCGCCGGTGCGCGACTTCTTGACCTTCGGCGTCACGGGCTCGAGGACGAGCTCGATGACGGCCATCGGGGCGTTGTCGCCCTTGCGGGGACCGATCTTCGTGATGCGGGTGTAGCCGCCCTCACGCTCGGCGACGAGCGGCGCGATCTCGGTGAAGAGCTCGTGCACGACGCTCTTGTCGCCGATGGTCGCGAGGACGCGGCGGCGGGCGTGCAGGTCGCCGCGCTTCGCGAACGTCACCAGACGCTCGGCGAGGGGACGCAGGCGCTTGGCCTTGGTCTCGGTC
This sequence comes from Rathayibacter sp. PhB151, assembly GCF_004366415.1. Classification (NCBI taxonomy): domain Bacteria; kingdom Bacillati; phylum Actinomycetota; class Actinomycetes; order Micrococcales; family Microbacteriaceae; genus Rathayibacter; species Rathayibacter sp. PhB151. The sequence continues at coordinate 298,948 of NZ_SOEN01000006.1, forward strand.
GTCTTGATGCTCTTGTGCGTGAACAGGGCCGCGGCCAGGTTCGCGAGCAGCAGACGCTCGTGTGCGGGACCGCCTCCGAGGCGGGGGCCCTTCGTGGGCTTGGGCATGGCTTTACTCCAGTACTAAAGGGGTGTCAGAAGGTCGAACGCCGGAGCGGAGACCTAGATGCTCTCGTCGTCGTAGCTGTAGAAGTGGGCGCCGTCGAACCCGGGGACCGAGTCCTTCAGCGACAGGCCCAGCTCCGTCAGCTTCTCCTTGACCTCATCCACCGACTTCTGACCGAAGTTGCGGATGTTCATGAGCTGCGTCTCCGAGAGGGCGACGAGCTCATTGACGTTGTTGATGCCCTCGCGCTTGAGGCAGTTGTAGCTGCGCACCGAGAGGTCGAGGTCCTCGATGGGCATGGACAGCTCGGTCGAGAGGACGGCGTCGACCGGCGCGGGGCCGATCTCGATGCCCTCGGCCGCGTTGTTCAGCTCGCGGGCGAGACCGAACAGCTCGGTCAGCGTGCGACCGGCCGACGCGATGGCGTCGCGCGGCGTGATCGCCGGCTTCGACTCGACGTCGACGACGAGGCGGTCGAAGTCGGTGCGCTCGCCGGCACGGGTGGCCTCGACGCGGTAGGTGACCTTGAGCACGGGCGAGTAGATCGAGTCGACCGGGATCTGGCCGGCCTCGGAGAACTCGCTGCGGTTCTGGGTCGCCGAGACGTAGCCGCGGCCGCGCTCGATGGTGAGCTCGAGCTCGAACTTCGCCTTGTCGTTCAGGGTCGCGATGACGAGGTCCGGGTTGTGGATCTCGACACCGGCCGGAGCCGAGATGTCGGCGGCGGTGACCTGGCCGGCGCCCTGCTTGCGCAGGTAGGCGGTGATCGGCTCGTCGTGCTCGGAGGAGACGACGAGTCCCTTGATGTTCAGGATGATCTCGGTGACGTCCTCGCGGACGCCCGGGACGGTCGTGAACTCGTGCAGGACTCCGTCGATCCGGATGCTGGTGACAGCGGCGCCGGGGATGGAGGACAGCAGGGTGCGACGCAGCGAGTTGCCGAGCGTGTAGCCGAAGCCGGGCTCGAGGGGCTCGATGACGAAGCGGGAACGGAACTCCGAGATGTTCTCCTCGGTGAGCGTCGGACGCTGTGCGATAAGCACTGTTGATTCCTTTCGATCACGTGTCCGCTATATGACACGTGCGTTTGCGAGTCTGAAGTTGTGAAAGAAATGCGCGATCCGCCGGCCGGCCTCACGTCGCGCTGGAGAGCGCTTCGTTCGGCCGGCCGACGGCTGCGAGTGCTGCGTTAGACGCGACGGCGCTTCGGCGGGCGGCAGCCGTTGTGCGCCTGCGGGGTGACGTCGTTGATCGAGCCGACCTCGAGGCCTGCGGCCTGGAGCGAGCGGATCGCGGTCTCGCGACCCGAGCCCGGGCCCTTCACGAAGACGTCGACCTTCTTCATGCCGTGCTCCTGCGCCTGACGCGCGGCCGACTCGGCAGCGAGCTGGGCGGCGAACGGCGTCGACTTGCGCGAGCCCTTGAAGCCGACTCCACCGGACGAAGCCCAGCTGATGACGGCCCCGGCGGGGTCGGTGATCGACACGATGGTGTTGTTGAACGTCGACTTGATGTGGGCCTGGCCCACAGCGATGTTCTTCTTCTCCTTGCGGCGCGGCTTGCGCGCGGCCGACTTGGGGGTAGCCACTTGTTATCTCCTCTAGGTCCGTGTCGCCCGCGTTACTTGCGGCCGGCCTTCTTCTTGCCGGCGACGGTGCGCTTCGGGCCCTTGCGGGTGCGAGCGTTCGTCTTGGTGCGCTGTCCACGGACCGGGAGGCCGCGACGGTGGCGGATGCCCTCGTAGGACCCGATCTCGACCTTGCGGCGGATGTCGGCGGCGACCTCGCGGCGGAGGTCGCCCTCCACCTTGTAGTTGCCCTCGATGTAGTCGCGGAGCGCGACGAGCTGGTCGTCGGTGAGGTCCTTGACGCGGATGTTCCCGTCGATCCCCGTGTCGCTCAGCGTCTTCAGCGCGCTGGTGCGGCCGACTCCGTAGATGTAGGTCAGTGCGACCTCCACGCGCTTCTCGCGCGGGATGTCTACTCCTGCCAGACGTGCCATGGTGGCTTCTCCTGTGAGTGAGTGGAGGTGTGAAGCAACGTCGGTGCCTCGGCCTCCGACCGAAGGTGTCCTCGCCGTTCACCCCGGGAGACCCGGGGCGCTGCGCGATTTCTGACGTTGCGGGGTGGTGTGTTGCCGTGCTGCTGGGCGGTTTCCCGCCCGCGCTCCTCGCAGGAGCGCCGGGAGTCCCGGAGGACTAGCCCTGACGCTGCTTGTGGCGGGGGTTGCTGCTGCAGATGACCATCACGTTGCCGTGGCGGCGGATGATCTTGCAGTGGTCGCAGATGCGCTTGACGCTGGGGTTGACCTTCATTGTTCTGTTCCTTGTTTTCGCTGGCGTCGTGCTCCCGGCGGATGCCGGGGCCGTTCCTTACAGGACACGCACGTCGCGAACTGAGCGGAGCGAACGTCTACTTGTAGCGGTAGACGATCCGGCCGCGGGTCAGGTCGTAGGGGCTGAGCTCCACGATCACGCGGTCCTCGGGGAGGATGCGGATGTAGTGCTGACGCATCTTGCCCGAGATGTGGGCGAGAACCTTGTGTCCGTTGGTGAGCTCCACGCGGAACATCGCGTTGGGGAGCGCCTCGACAACCGCACCTTCGATTTCGATGACACCGTCTTTTTTGGCCATAGCCTCACTGTCGTTCGGAAGTAGTGTGTGTACTGGTCGTGCGAATGCTTCCGCGACGATCCTCCCCCCGGGCGGAGCCTGGGGAGCGGTGCGCGGGCGTGCCGGAGCACGCGCAAACACCAAGGGTCGATACTACGCGAATCCCCGCTTCTCCGCCAGCCCGGGCGTGTCGCCTCAGGACAGGTGCGGGCACCCGCCGCTGACGGCGGTGTGCGCGCCGCGGAGCGCGGGCACGACGGCCGCCGCCTAGGCTCTCCCTCGTCGAAGGGACCGCGGATGGCGCGCACGGAGAAGACGACGGACGGCGGCACGGCGAGGAGCCGGCGGAGCTGGTACTCGCACCCCCTGGTGACCGTGCTGGTCGCGATCGTCGTCATCGCCCTCGTGCAGACGTTCTTCGTGAAGGTGTACACCGTGCCGACCGGCTCGATGGAGAACACCCTGCAGGGCGGCGGCTTCTTCGGCGACCGCATCCTGGTCGACCGCACCGCGGCGCTCCACGGCGCCCCGGAGTCGGAGCAGATCGTCGTCTTCTCGCGCGACGCGCGCTGGGGCGCGGCCGACGCGGTCGGGAACCCGCTCTCCGAGGCGGTGAAGTACTTCGGCGACGTCACGAGCATCGGCCCGTCGCACGAGGAGTTCCTCGTGAAGCGCGTGATCGCGACCGCCGGCCAGACGGTGTCCTGCTGCGACGCCGAAGGGCACGTGCTCGTGGACGGGCAGCCGCTCGCGGGCGACTACGTCTTCGAGGACTTCCCGTTCACCCCCGGCACCCAGGACTGCGACTCGCAGCCGGCCTCCACCCGCTGCTTCCAGGAGTACACGGTGCCGGAGGACACGCTCTTCGTCCTCGGCGACCACCGCTCCAACTCCAACGACTCGCTCGGCGACTGCCGCGGGGCGCCGGGCCCGATCGACTCCTGCGTGAAGACGGTGCCGATCGAGCGGGTGGTCGGGCGCGTCTTCGCCGTCGCCTGGCCACTGACCCGCTGGCGCCTCTTCTAGCCCGGGTCGCGTTCCGGATCGCGGCGCGAACCGCGGAGGGGCGGGGCCGGATGCCGGAGCACCCGATCCCGCCCCTCCGGACGAAGCCTCGCGGAGGTCAGCCGCGGACGACCGCGACGACCTGCGCGAACAGCGGGTGGTCCGCGCCGAGGCCGGTCACCTCGGCGACGAACTCCTCCGGCGACAGCGCCGCCAGCTTCTCCTTCAACTCGACGCTCTGCGGGTCCTCCGGCACGTCGAAGCGGAGGGCCGCGCCGATCGCCGTCAGCAGTCCGCTCGGCACGTGCCCGCGCTCCGCGAGCTCCGCCGCCGGGCCGATGAAGCGCTCGTGCCGCGAGAGCTTGCGCAGCGGCTGGCGCCCGACCCGGTCCACCGTGTCGGTGAGACCCGGGTTCGCGAAGCGCTTCAGCGTCTTCTGGAGGTAGGCCTCCTGCTCCTCGTCGCTGAAGCCGTGCTTCTCGACGATCAGCGTCTTGGTGTCCTCGAGCGCGGCCTTCACCGCATCGTGCACCTCGGGCAGCGCGAGCGCGTCCGACAGCTTGTGCGCGCCGGCCGCGAAGCCGACGTACGCCGCGGTGGCGTGTCCGGTGTTCACCGTGAAGAGCTTGCGCTCGATGAACGGCTCGAGGTCGTCGACCCAGGTCGCGCCGGGGATCGCGGGCTCGGAGCCCTCGAACGGCGTGCGGTCGACGACCCACTCGAAGAAGCTCTCGACCGTGACGTCGAGACCCTGGCCGGCCGCCTGGTTCGGCACGATGCGGTCGACCGCGGTGTCGGCGAAGACCGCGCGGGTGCGCAGGCGCTCCCACTCGTCCGCGCCCAGGCTCGCGGCGACCTCGGTCTGCAGCAGACGGGTCGCGTTGATCGCGTTCTCGCACGCCATCACGGCCAGGCGGGGCGCCGACTCCGCTCGGGCCGCGAGGCCCTTCGCGATCACCGGGGCGACGAAGCGCAGGATGCTCGGACCCACCGCGGTGGTGACGATGTCCGCGGCGGCGATCTCGCGGACGAGTGCCTCCTCGTCGCTCGCCGAGTTGATCGCGCGGAAGCCGTCGACGACGTGCGTCGCGGACGACTCCCCCACCTCGTGCACCTCGTAGCTGTCGGCGGCGGCGAGCTGGTCGATCAGCGCCGCGTTGACGTCGGCGAAGACCAGCTCGTAGCCGGCACCGTGCAGGATCAGCCCGACGAAGCCGCGACCGATGTTGCCGGCGCCGAAGTGGACGGCGGTGGGCATCAGGAGTTGACCTCGCCCAGCAGCGCGTAGAGCGACTGCGCGTCCGGGGCGTCGAGGAGCTTCTGCACCTCGTCCTCCTCGGAGAAGATGATCGCGATCTTGGAGAGGATCTCGAGGTGCTCGTTGTTGACGCCGGCGATGCCGACGACGAAGCGGACCTCGTTACCGTCCCAGTCGATCGGCTGCGCGTAGCGGACGAAGGAGAGCGCCGAGGAGCGGATCTCGTCCTTCGCGTCGTTCGTGCCGTGCGGGATGGCGAGCAGGTTGCCCATGTAGGTGGAGACGGTCGCCTCGCGGGCGAGCATCGCCTCGTGGTAAGCGGGCGTCACGGCGCCGACGCCGACCAGCATGTCGGCGGCCTCCTTGATGGCGGTCTCCTTCGACGTGGCGGTGCCGGAGGCGTTGATCTGTCCGATGGTGAGCACATCGCTCATGGCGTGCGTCCTTTCCGTGGGTGGTGAACGAATGAGGGAACCCGCAGGGGCGAGCGGAGCGTCTCCGCCACGTCGCACCCTACGGGCTCCCTCAGGGGTGTTCCCGACTACTTGCCGTGCTGCTCCGCGACGAGCGAGACGACCTCGTCGTACTTGGGGCTGTTCATGAAGTTGTCGACGGAGACGTGGATCGCGCCCGGCGTGCGCTGGCGCGCCCGCTCGGTCAGCTCGGCCTGGGTGATGACCAGGTCGACGTCGTCCTCGAGGGCCGCGATCGCCTTGTTGGTGACCGTGACGTCCTCGAAGCCCGCCTTCTTCATCTTGTTGCGCAGGACGGAGGCGCCCATGGCGGACGATCCCATTCCGGCGTCGCAGGCGAAGACGATGTTGCGGACCTGGGTGGCGGTGGCGGTCGCCGAGGCACCGTCCTGGTTGGAGGCGCCGCTCGCGTTGAGGAGCGAGCCGACGGCGCTCTCCTTGCCCTTGTTCGACGAGTTGGCGGCGACGGCGGCGGCGAGCTTGTCGTCACCGGCGGCCATCGCGTCGAGGTCGCGCTTGCGGCTGCCGCGGATGATGAACGACGCGACGACGAACGACACGGCCATCGAGAGCAGGACCGAGAGGATCACGCCGAGGTAGCTGTCCCGCGAGGTCTGCAGGAGCACCGCGATGATCGATCCCGGCGACGCCGGGGCGACGAGGCCGGAGTCGAACGCGACGTTGGTCGCGACACCGGTCATGCCGCCGAGGATGACGGCCGCGACGAGCGCGGGCTTCATCAGCACGTAGGGGAAGTAGATCTCGTGGATGCCGCCGACGAAGTGGATCAGCGCGGCGCCGGGAGCGGAGCCGCGGGCGATGCCCACACCGAAGATCGCGAAGGCGAGCAGCACGCCCATGCCGGGGCCGGGGTTGGCCTCGAGCAGGAACAGGTACGACTTGCCCTGCTCCTGCGCCATGACGGTGCCGAGCGGGGTGAGGACGCCCTGGTTGATGGCGTTGTTGAGGAACAGGATCTTCGCCGGCTCGATGAAGATCGAGGTCAGCGGCAGCAGGCCCGCGTTCACCAGGAGGTCGACGCCGTCGCCGAGGATCTTGGTGAGGAACGAGATGATCGGCGCGATGCCGAAGAACGCGCCCAGCGAGAGGAGCATGCCGAGGATTCCGGCGGAGAAGTTGTTGACCAGCATCTCGAAGCCGGGCTTGATCTTGCCGTCCCAGATCGAGTCGACCTTCTTCATCAGCCACGCGGCGAGCGGGCCGATGATCATGGCGCCGAGGAACATCGGGATGGTGGCGCCGACGATGACGCCCATGGTGGCGATCGAGGCGACCACGCCACCGCGCTGGCCGTAGACCATGCGGCCACCGGTGTTCGCGATGAGCAGCGGGAGCAGGTAGGTGATCATCGGGGCGACGAGACCGACGTACTGCTGGAAGGTCGCGCCGTCCTCACCGGCGGCGAGCTGGGTGCGGGCACCCTCCCAGCCGATCTGGGCCGCGTCGCCGAAGCCGCCGAGGATGCCGTTGGGCAGCCAACCCGCGGCGATGAAGAGCGAGGTGATGAGACCCCACGCGATGAAGGCCGCGATGTTCGGCATGACCATCCCCGAGAGGAAGGTGCCGAATCGCTGGACGTGGACGCGCGTACCTCCGCGCGTCGACGTCGCTGACGTCGTTGTCATGTGGTGTGTTCTCCGATTCTGAGGGTGGGAGATCCGGTCGCTCCTGAGGCGGACCGGGCTCCCGCGGGGCGGGACGAGACGGGGTGGTGCAGGGGTGGTGCGGGATGGTGCGGTGGTGCGGGGTGGTGCTGCGGAGGATCGTGCGGATGCGGGCCGCGCGATCCCCGGGATCAGGAGGCGGCGATCGCCTCGGTGACGGCGGACCGGGCGTCCGCCGCGCTGTCGGCCGCGAGGGCGAGCTCGGCGTAGCGCTTCGCGTCCTCGAGGGTGTGCTCGGCCAGCTCGGCGCGGACGTCGGCGAGAGCCGACGGCGACATCGAGAGGGTCGTCGCGCCGAGACCCACGAGGACCACGGCGAGCAGCGGATCCGCGGCGGCCTCGCCGCAGATGCCGACGGGCTTGCCCAGTGCGGCGCCCGCGCGGCCGACCTCGCCGACGAGGCGGAGGACGGCGGGGTGCCACGGGTCCTGGAAGGCGGACACGGTGCCGAGCATCCGGTCCGCCGCCAGGGTGTACTGGGTCAGGTCGTTGGTGCCGATGGAGGCGAAGTCGGCGACTCCGAGGATCCGGTCGGCGAGCAGGGCGGAGGAGGGGACCTCCACCATCACGCCGGCGGTGCGGATCCCGAGCTCCTTGGCCATGGAGGTGAAATAGCGGGTCTCGTCGACGGTCGCGACCATCGGCGCCATGACCCAGAGGTCGGCGTCGGTCGCGGCGTCGGCCTGGGCGAGCGCGGTGAGCTGGTCGCGGAGGATCTGCTCGCTGGCGCGCAGGGCGCGGAGGCCGCGGAGGCCGAGCGCCGGGTTCTCCTCGTGGTTGTCGTTGAGGAAGGCGAGCGGCTTGTCGGCGCCGGCGTCGAGCGCGCGCACCACGACCTTGCGGCCGGGGAAGGCGGCGAGGAGGCGGGTGTACTGCTCGGCCTGCTCGGCGACGGTCGGGGCCTCCTTCGCGTCGAGGAAGAGGAACTCGGTGCGGAACAGGCCCACGCCCTCCGCGCCGAGCTCGACGGCGTTCTCGGCGCCGTCGGCCGAGCCGAGGTTCGCCAGCAGCGGCACCGCGTGACCGTCGGCGAGGGCACCGGGGACGACGGGGGCGGCGAGCATCTCGGCGCGCTCCGCGATCGAGGACTTCGCGTCGCCGATCTCGACGTCGGACGGGTTCACCGTCACGACACCGGAGGAGGCGTCGAGGATGACGAGCTGGCCGTCGCGCAGGTCGAGCGCGCCGGTGGTGCCGACGATGGCGGTGATCGACTTCTCGCGGGCGAGGATCGCCGTGTGCGAGGTCGGGCCGCCGTCGCTGGTGATCAGGCCGAGGACCTTCTCGAGGTCGAGCAGCGCGGTGTCGGCCGGCGCGAGATCGCGGGCGACGAGGACGAACGGCTCGTCCGACTCCGGGACGCCGGGCGCCGGGACGCCGCGCAGGTGGGCGACGACCCGCTGCGAGACGTCGTCGAGGTCGGTCGCGCGCTCGGCCATGTAGCCGCCCATCGCGACCAGCAGGTCGCGGAAGCCGGCGAACGCCTCGTGCACCGCGCGCTCGGCGGTCTTGCCCGCGGCGAGGCGGGTCTTGACGTCGTCCGCGAGCGAGGGGTCCTCCGCCATCAGCGCCTGGGCGTCGAGGACGTCCTTCGCCGAGCCGCCGGCGCGCTCACCGCGGTGGCGGATGGTCGCGGCGGTCGCCGACAGCGAGGCGACCGCGCGCTCCTCCTCCTGCGCGACGGAGCGGGTGCTGGCGGTGTCCTCGGGCTCGGGGAGCGGGTCGGGCATGCGCAGCACCGGCCCGAGGGCCAGGCCGCGGCCGACTCCGGTGCCCTGGAGCTTCGCGGAGGCGTAGGCGGTGGAAGGAGTGGACAGCGTCATGGGTTCCCGGTTCCTGTCGTGCGTCTCGTCGGTGAGAGGGCGGTGGGGCGAGGGGTCTTAAGCGTCGTGGTCAGTGCTCAGAAACTCGGACAGCTCCTCGAGGATCGCCTGCTCGTTGTCGCCCTCCACGGAGAGGGTCAGCGAGTCGCCGTGCTCGATGCCGAGCGAGATGATGCCGAGGATCGAGGCCGCGTTCACCGCGGTGCCCTCGCCCTTCTTCACCAGGACCTTCTGACCCGACTTCGCCGCGGCCTGGCTGAAGAGCGAGGCGGGGCGGGCGTGGAGGCCCTTCGACGATGCAACCTGCACGGTGCGCTCGACCATGAACGTTTCTCCTTGATCCTGCAGTCGGAACTGCGTCAGTGGTTCCCGGTGCCGGGCGCGAGGCCCGGGGCGGGAGGTGGGGCGTCCCCGTCCGATCCTGCGACGACCGCGCGAGCGGCGAAGAGGACGGGAAGGGTGTCGAGCACGGCATCGGCACCGTGCGCCCCGAAGACGTCGTGCGGGAGGAGGGCTGCCGCGGCGCCGACGTGCACCGCGCGCTGGCGGAGCTCGTCGAACTGCGGCTCGAGGTGCGGTCCGACCAGGAGGACGTCCGCCTGGGGCAGAGCGTCCGCGAGACCGGGAAGGGTCTCGGATCGGAACACGGCATCGATGCCGCGCTGCTTCGCGCCCGCTCGCAGCCGGTGGGCCAGGAACGTGCTCGACGCGCCTGCACCGCAGACGATCAGAATCGTGCGCACCTCGTTCGCCTCCTCGCGTCCGGGTCTTGCCTCATCCAAGCATCTCGGGGGCCGCGCGTCCGCCCCCCGCAGACAATCTTCCGCGGGGGCGGAAGAGCGCTCCCGGCGGCTTCGGCGCGGGTCCGACCGCGCCGACGCGGAGATGGTTGACTGGAAGACCGATGCCTGACAACCGCGAACGACTGCTGGAGTACCTCTCCCGCGCCGACGGCTGGGTGACCGCGCACGAGCTGGCCGACCGGCTCGGGGTCACCACCCGGAGCGTCCGCAGCTACGTGACGGCGGTGAAGGCCCAGGCGGCCCCGCTCGAGCCCGTGGAGTCGTCGGCCAACGGCTACCGGCTCGCGCGCGACGCGTACACGGCGTTCCTCGAGACCCGGCTGCTCCGCGACGACGAGCCGGACACCCCGCGCGACCGGCTGTACAGCATCGTCCGGCGCCTGGTCGACTCCGACGAGGGACTCGACGTCGCGGCGCTCGCGGACACGCTCTCCGTCAGCGAGTCGACGATCGACGCCGATCTGCGCCGGGTGAAGGCGCTGGCGGACGAGTCCGGGCTGGCCCTCGTGCGCCGCGGCCCTTCCGTTCGTCTCGAGGGCAGCGAGGAGGCCCGGCGCCGGCTGATCTCGCGGATGTTCCGCGACGAGAGCGCGCAGGGCGTCTTCACGCTCGACGACGTGCAGCGCGAGTTCGCCTCCCCCGGTCTCGGCGCGTTCAAGACCGAGCTGCTGGCCGAGCTCGAGACCCGCGGCTACTACATCAACGACTACGGCGTGAACAGCGTGCTGCTGCACATCGCGATCGCCGTCGACCGCGTGTCGCGGGGCATCGGTGACCCGTCGGGCTCGCGCCCCTCCCCCGCGGTGCACGGCGAGCTCGCCGCGCTGCTCGCCGAGCTCGTCGAGCGCCACTTCGCCACGCGGCTCACCGACGCCGAGCTCGCCCAGCTCGCGATCCTGATGACCACGCGGGTGGCGACGCCGGGTCAGAACGAGCCCGTCGCCGCCGTCGTCGAGAACTACCTCGATCCGGAGGACGTCGCCGTCGTCCGCGAGCTCGTCGCCGACGTCAACGAGGCCTATCTCGTCGACCTGGACGACGAGGGCTTCATCGTCCGCCTCGCGCTGCACGTGCGGAACCTCGTCGCGCGGGCGGCCGAGGGCGGCTACTCGCGGAACCCGCTCACCCGCTCGATCAAGACCAGCTTCCCGATGACCTACGAGATCGCGGTGTTCCTCGCGAGCGGACTGCAGCGGCTGCGCGGGATCACCGTCAACGAGGACGAGATCGCCTACATCGCCCTGCACGTCGGCTCCTTCCTCGAGCGGGTGTCCCGGCGCGAGGAGCGGCTCTCCTGCGTCATCGTCTGCCCGAACTACTACGACCTCGCGCACATGCTGCGGCTGCGAGTCGAGCGCTCGCTCGGCACCGAGGTGGAGGTCCGCTCGCTGATCACCCGGAGCGACGTCGACTGGGACCGCCTCACCGCGGACCTGGTGATCACCACGATCGACGAGCGGCCCGCGTCCGAGGAGGTCGTCGTGGTGCAGCCGTTCCTCACCGACCACGACGTGGACGCCGTGCGCCGCGCGATCGCCCGGGTGCGCCGGCACCGCCGCCGCGCGCGGATCAAGGACGAGCTGCTGCAGTTCTTCGACGAGTCGCTCTTCTTCCGGAACGTGCACGCGCGCGACGAGGCCGCGATGATCCGGCTGCTCGGCGAGCGGATGATCGCGGGCGACATCATCGACGAGGACTATGTCGACGGCGCGATCGAGCGCGAGCGGATGAGCTCCACCGCGTTCACCGACAACCTCGCCGTCCCGCACGCGATGGCGATGAGCGCGCGCCGGACCGCGATCGCCATCGTCGTCAACGACGTGCCGATGGCCTGGGGCGAGCAGCGGGTGAACGTGATCGCGATGATCGCCTTCGCCTCCGCCGGCCGCAGCAGCTTCCAGTCCGTCTTCGACCAGTTCGTCGAGGTCTTCGCCGACCGCGCCGAGGTGCAGCGCCTGATCCGCCGCTCCGCGGACTTCGGCGGCTTCATCGAGGAGCTGGTCAGGGTGATCGACAGCTAGCTGTCGGTCACCCTGACCAGCTCCTCCAAGGCGGCCAGCCGGGCGGTCCGGTGGACCGCCCTCACCGCGGAAGACTCGACAACGCGACGGCGACCCTCAATGGGTCGCATCACCGCGACCAAGTCCTCCCCTACGCGATCGGCGTCGGCACGATCCCGTACTGCGCGAGGCCGGCGGCGCCGCCGTCGGCGAGCGTCGTCACCCAGATGCCATCGCGGTGCACCGCGACCGAGTGCTCCCAGTGCGCCGACATGCTGCCGTCGATGGTGGCGACGGTCCACTCGTCCTCGCGGACGACCGTCTCGGCGCTGCCGGCCGTGACCATGGGCTCGATGGCGACGACGAGGCCGGGCTTCACCTCCGGGCCGCGCTGGCGGACCCGGTAGTTGAACACCGGCGGCGCCTCGTGCATCGTCCGGCCGATGCCGTGGCCGATGTAGTCGGTGAGGATGCCGTAGACGGCGCCGGAGGCCTCCGCCTCGTCCTCGATGTACTCCTCGATCGCCGCGCCCACCTCGTTGAGGTGCCGGGCGGACGCGAGAGCTGCGATGCCGCGCCAGAGCGAGCCCTCGGTGACGCGGGACAGGGCCTCGCGGCGCGCGACCTCGTCGGGGCGCTCGACGTCGGGCAGGACGATCGTCATGGCGGAGTCGCCGTTCCAGCCGTCGATCTCGGCGCCGCTGTCGATCGAGACGATGTCGCCGGGCTCGAGGACGCGGCCGCCGGGGATCCCGTGCACGACCTCCTCGTTCACCGAGGCGCAGATCGTGTGCCGGTAGCCGGGCACGAGCTGGAAGTTCGAGTGCCCGCCGAGCGCGACGATCGCAGCCTCGGCGATCGCGTCGAGCTCGAGCGTGCTGACGCCGGGTCGCACGGCGGCACGGACAGCGTCGAGAGACGCGGCGGTCGCCAGCCCGGGCGCGATCATCGATCGCAGCTGGGCCGGCGTCTTGTAGAGGGAGGAGCGCAGCGCCACGGGTCAGGCGGCCGGCGAGTCGCCGACGAGGCGACCGACGCGGTGGCCCTCGAGGGCGACGACGATGCGCTCGGTGACCTCGTCGACCGGGCCGAGGCCGTCGACGACGATGACGAGCCCGCGCGCGGCGTAGATGTCGATCAGCGGCGCGGTCTGCTCCTCGTAGAGGGCGAGACGGTGCCGGATGACCTCCTCGGTGTCGTCGCTGCGGCCCTGCTCCGCGGAGCGCTTGAGCAGACGCGCGACGACCTCGTCGGGGTCGGCGGTCAGCTGCACGACCGCGTCGAGCCGGTTGCCGTCGGCCGCGACGATGCGGTCGAGCTCGTCGACCTGCTCCGTGGTGCGCGGGTAGCCGTCGAGGAGGAAGCCCGTCGAGACGTCGGCCTCCTGCAGCCGGTCGTGCACGATCGCGTTCGTGAGCTCGTCGGGCACGTAGCGGCCGGCGTCGAGGTAGGACTTGGCCTGCAGGCCGAGCTCGGTCTCGTTGGCGACGTTGGCGCGGAAGATGTCTCCGGTCGAGATCGCGGGGACCTTCAGGACCTCGCTGAGCCGAGCGGCCTGAGTCCCCTTGCCGGCGCCCGGAGGGCCGATCAGCAGCAGACGGAAGCCGACCGGGGTCGAGGTCATCGGAGGAGCCCTTCGTAGTGGCGCTGCTGCAGCTGGGAGTCGATCTGCTTCACCGTCTCGAGTCCGACTCCGACGATGATCAGGATGGACGTGCCGCCGAACGGGAAGTTCTGGTTGGCGCCGACGAGCGCGAGCGCCACGAGGGGCACGAGCGCGATCAGACCGAGGTAGACCGAGCCGGGCAGCGTCACCCGGGTCAGCACGTAGTTCAGGTACTCGGCGGTCGGACGGCCGGCGCGGATGCCGGGGATGAAGCCGCCGTAGCGCTTCATGTTGTCGGCGACCTCGTCGGGGTTGAAGGTGATCGCGACGTAGAAGTAGGTGAAGCCGACGATCAGCAGGAAGTACAGCGCCATGTAGAGCGGGTGATCGCCCTTGGTGAGGTAGTTCGTGATCCAGGTCACCCAGAACGGCGCCTCCTGGCCGGCCGCCGGCTGGTTGAACTGCGCGATGAGCGCGGGCAGGTACAGCAGCGACGAGGCGAAGATGACGGGCACGACGCCGGCCATGTTGACCTTGATCGGGATGTACGTGTTGTTCCCGCCGTACGTCCTGCGCCCGACCATCCGCTTGGCGTACTGCACGGGGATCCGCCGCTGCGACTGCTCGACGAAGACGACCGCGACGACGAGCACGAGCCCGACCGCGAGGACGAGGAGGAAGGTCTCGAAGCCGCGCGACTGCGCGATCGACCAGAGCGAGGTGGGGAACTGGGCGGCGATCGAGGTGAAGATCAGGAGCGACATGCCGTTGCCGATGCCGCGCTCGGTGATGAGCTCGCCCATCCACATGATGATGCCGGTGCCCGCGGTCATGGTGATGACCATGAGCAGGATGGAGTACCACTCGTCGGTGATGATGAGCGCCGAGCACTCCGGGACGCCGGAGTTGCCGAACAGCGCGCCCGAGCGGGCGACGGTGATGAGGGTGGTCGACTGCAGGACGCCCAGCGCGATCGTGAGATAGCGGGTGTACTGCGTCAGACGGCCCTGGCCCGACTGGCCCTCCTTGTAGAGGGTCTCGAAGTGCGGGATGACCACGCGCAGCAGCTGCACGATGATCGACGCCGTGATGTACGGCATGATGCCGAGCGCGAAGATCGACAGCTGGAGCAGGGCTCCACCGCTGAAGAGGTTCACGAGCTCGTAGAGACCCGAGGTGCCCTGGTTGCCGGCGAGGCAGGCCTGGACGGCCTCGAAGTCGACGAACGGAGCGGGGATGAAGGATCCCAGCCGGAAGATCGCCACGATCGCGAGGGTGAAGCCGATCTTGCGGCGGAGGTCGGGGGTGCGGAAGATCCGCGCTACGGCGCCAAACATCTACCTAGGGTCTCCTGCTCAGTTCTTGGTGCGGGATACAGGTCGAGCTTGCCACGCGCTCTCCAGGGGCGAGGTGCCCGTGGGGAGTCGTCGTGGCAAGCCCGACCGACAAGCTGCTGGTGCTACTTGATGGATCCGCCCGCGGCGACGATCTTCTGCTCGGCAGAGCTGGAGACCTTGTCGACCGCGACGTTCAGCGTAACCGCAATGTCCCCGTCGCCGAGAACCTTGACCTTCTCGTTCTTGCGGACGGCACCCTTCGCGACCAGGTCGCTGATGGTGACGTCGCCGCCCTGAGGGTAGAGCTCCGCGAGAGCGGACAGGTTCACGACCTGGTACTCGACGCGGAACGGGTTCTTGAAGCCGCGGAGCTTCGGGGTGCGCATGTGCAGCGGCATCTGCCCACCCTCGAAGCCGACGCGCACCTGGTAGCGGGCCTTGGTGCCCTTGGTGCCGCGACCGGCGGTCTTTCCCTTGGATCCCTCACCGCGGCCGACGCGAGTCTTCGCCTTCTTGGCGCCCACTGCGGGTCGGAGGTGGTGGACCTTGAGCACGTGCTCCTTGGTCGAGGCCTGCGCGGGAGTCGTGGACTCCGCGACGGCCTGGTTCTTCTCAGCCATTAGTCAATCTCCTCGACCTTCACCAGGTGGGCGACGGTCTTCACGTATCCGCGGTTCTGAGAGTTGTCCTCGCGGACGACGCTCTGACCGATCTTCCTGAGGCCGAGCGAGCGCAGCGTGTCGCGCTGGTACTGCTTCTCGCTGACCTTCGACTTGATCTGGGTCACCTTGAGCTGGGCCATCAGGCACCTGCCTTCGACTTGGACGCGGCGGCGAGGGCGTCGGCCTCGGCACGGACGAGCCGGGGCGGCGCGACCTGGTCGAAGTCGAGCCCGCGACGAGCGGCGACGGCGCGCGGCTCCTCGAGCTGCTGCAGGGCCGTCACCGTCGCGTGGACGATGTTGATGGTGTTCGACGAGCCCAGCGACTTGCTCAGGACGTCGTGGATGCCGGCGCACTCGAGCACGGCGCGGACGGGACCGCCGGCGATGACACCGGTACCCGACGACGCGGGGCGCAGGAGCACGACACCGGCAGCGGCCTCACCCTGGACGGGGTGCGGGATGGTCGAGCCGACGCGCGGGACGCGGAAGAAGTTCTTCTTCGCCTCCTCGACGCCCTTGGAGATGGCGGTGGGGACCTCGCGGGCCTTGCCGTAGCCAACTCCGACGAGTCCGTTGCCGTCGCCGACGACGACGAGCGCGGTGAAGCTGAAGCGACGACCGCCCTTGACGACCTTCGACACGCGGTTGATGGTCACGACGCGCTCGAGGAACTGGCTCTTCTCGGAGTCGCGGCCACCGCGGTCGCGGCCACCCTGGTTGCGGTCACGGCCGCCACGACGGGGCTCGCGAGCCTCCTGCTGGGGCTGCGTGGACGCAGCGGTCTCGACGGGGGCCTCCGACACGGCGGCGACCTCGGGTTCCTTGCTCTCTGCGGCGGTCACAGGTTGAGCCCTGCCTCTCGTGCTCCATCGGCGATCGCGGCGACGCGACCGGCGTACTTGTTGCCTCCGCGGTCGAAGACGACCGCCTCGACTCCTGCGGTCTTCGCGCGCTCGGCGAGAAGCTCGCCGACCCGGCGGGCCTTGGCGGTCTTGTCACCGTCGAACACGCGGAGGTCGGCCTCGAGGGTCGACGCGGACGCGAGGGTGCGGCCCAGCGAGTCGTCGACGATCTGCACGAAGACGTGACGGGCCGATCGGTTGACGACGAGACGGGGGCGCTCGGCGGAGCCGACGACCTTCTTGCGCAGACGGTCGTGACGACGACCGCGCGCAGCGGACTTGCTCTTTCCTCTGGTTCCGAGTCCCATGATCACTTACCGCTCTTTCCGGCCTTGCGGCGAACGACCTCGCCGGCGTAGCGCACGCCCTTGCCCTTGTAGGGCTCGGGCTTGCGGATCTTACGAATGTTGGCGGCCACTTCACCGACGGCCTGCTTGGAGATGCCGTGCACGGTGACCTTGTTGTTGCCCTCGACCGTGAACGAGATGCCCGCGGGAGGGGTGACGACGACCGGGTGCGAGAAGCCGAGGGCGAACTCGATGTCCGAGCCCTTCACCAGCACGCGGTAACCGGTTCCGACGACCTCGAGGCCCTTGGAGTAGCCCTGCGTGACACCGATGATGTCGTTCGCGATGAGCGTCCGGGTGAGGCCGTGGAGAGAGCGCGACTCGCGCTCGTCGTCGGGGCGGGAGACGAGGACCTGGCCGCCTTCGACGGCGACCTGGATGGGGCTGGCGACCGGGACGGTCAGCTCGCCCTTGGGGCCCTTGACGGTGACGACGGATCCGGCGACGGAGACGTCGACGCCCGCCGGGATCTCAATGGGGAGTCTTCCGATTCGCGACATGGGGTTACCACACGTAGGCGAGGATCTCCCCACCCACGCCCTTCTTCTCGGCCTGACGATCGGTCAGCAGACCGCTCGACGTGGACAGGATGGCGACGCCGAGGCCACCGAGGACGGTGGGGATCTCGGTCGACTTCGCGTAGACGCGCAGGCCGGGCTTCGAGACGCGCTTGATGCCGGCGATGGAGCGCTCGCGGTTCGGTCCGTACTTGAGGGAGATGGACAGCGTCGTGCCGACGCGCGCCTCCTCGACCTTCCAGTCGGAGATGTAGCCCTCGCGCTTGAGGATCTCGGCGATGTTCGCCTTGAGCTTCGAGCCGGGGAGGGCGATGGAGTCGTGGTGCGCGGAGTTCGCGTTGCGGATTCTGGTCAGCAGATCTGCGACCGGATCAGTCATGGTCATGGCTGATGGTGCCTTTCTCGCCTGGTTTCGGCACCCTTTACAAGAGTGACGACCTGTGGTGTGGGACGGCGCCGACGACGTCGACGCCCATGCGGCCGCGCGAGCGCAGGCCAACGAGCCATGGTACACGGCTGAGGGCCGGCGGTCGAGGGCCGACGGCCGATCCTCCCGGGAGAGGACCGGAGCTCTGAGAGTGCTTCCGCGCCGCGGGGCGGGCGGGTGCACAGCGAGGCCGGAGGGCGGGTGATCCGCCCTCCGGCCTCGGGGGTCGTGCTACGCGTTGTCCGCCGACTTGAACGGGAAGCCGAGCTGCTTGAGCAGCGCGCGACCCTCGTCGTCGGTCTTCGCGGTGGTGACCACGGTCACGTCGAAGCCGCGGACGCGGTCGATGCGGTCCTGGTCGATCTCGTGGAAGATCGACTGCTCCGTGATGCCGAAGGTGTAGTTGCCGTTGCCGTCGAACTGGCGGTCCGACAGACCGCGGAAGTCGCGGATGCGCGGCAGCGCCACCGAGAGCAGGCGGTCCAGGAACTCCCACGCGCGGTCACCGCGGAGGGTGACGTGCGCGCCGATGGCCTGGCCCTCGCGCAGCTTGAACTGCGCGATGGACTTGCGGGCCTTCGTGACCTGGGGCTTCTGGCCCGTGATCGCGGTGAGGTCCTTGATGGCGCCGTCGATGATCTTGCCGTCGCGGGCAGCCTCGCCGACTCCGGTGTTCACGACCACCTTGACCAGGCCGGGGACCTGGTGGATGTTCGAGAAGCCGAACTGCTCCTTGAGAGCGGGGATGATGTCGGCCTGGTACTTGGCCTTGAGCCGCGGCTGAACCTTCGCAGCCACTGCGGTGGTGTCAGTCATTACAGTTCCTCACCCGACGCCTTCGCGTAGCGAACGCGAACCGTCTTGGTCACGCCGTCCTTGGTGACGGCCACGTTGCGGTGGCCGACCCGGGTCGGCTTCTTGGTCTTCGGGTCGACGACCGCGACGTTCGAGATGTGGAGGGGGGCCTCGATGGTCTCGATGCCGCCCTCCTTCGAGCCGCGCTGCGACTGGCCGACGCGGTTGTGCTTCTTGACGAAGTTCACACCCTCGACGACGACGCGGTTCTTCTCGACCAGGACCTCGAGAACCTTGCCCTGCTTGCCGCGGTCTCCGCCGCGGGCCTGGGTCGCGCCCGAGATGACCTGCACGAGGTCACCCTTCTTGATCTTGGCCATGACTAGATAACCTCCGGTGCCAGCGAGACGATCTTCATGAACTTCTTGTCGCGGAGCTCGCGACCGACCGGTCCGAAGATGCGGGTGCCGCGGGGGTCCCCGTCGTTCTTCAGGATCACGGCGGCGTTCTCGTCGAACTTGATGTACGAGCCGTCGGGACGACGGGTCTGCTTGATGGTGCGGACGATGACGGCCTTGACCACATCGCCCTTCTTGACGTTTCCGCCGGGGATCGCGTCCTTGACGGTCGCGACGATGACGTCACCGAGGCCGGCGTAGCGGCGGCCGGAGCCACCGAGCACGCGGATGGTGAGGAGCATCTTGGCGCCGGTGTTGTCGGCGACCTTGACTCGGGATTCTTGCTGAAGCATGTGTCTCTCCTGCTAACTCAAGCGGGCCGTGGCCTACTTGGCCTTCTCGAGGATCTCGACCAGGCGCCAGCGCTTGGTGGCGCTGAGGGGACGGGTCTCGCTGATGACGACGGAGTCGCCGATGCCGGCGGAGTTCAGCTCGTCGTGGACCTTGACCTTGGACGTGCGGCGGATGACCTTGCCGTACAGCGGGTGCTTCACCCGGTCCTCGACCTCGACGACGATGGTCTTGTCCATCTTGTCGCTGGTCACGTAGCCGCGACGGGTCTTGCGGTAACCGCGAGCGCCCGCCTCCTTGATGTCGTGGGCGGCCGACTCGTGGCCGGCGCTGTCAGTGACGGTTGCCATTACTTGGCCTCCTCGTTCGACTCGGTCGCCGCGACCTCGGCCTTGGCGGCCTTCTTGGTCTTCGGCTTCTTCTCCGCCTTGGCCGGAGCCTCGACGGGGGCGGGGGTGGCGCGGATGCCCAGCTCGCGCTCACGGATGACCGTGTAGATGCGGGCGATGTCGCGCTTGACGGCACGCAGGCGGCCGTTGGTGTCCAGCTGGCCGGTGGCCGACTGGAAGCGGAGGTTGAACAGCTCCTCCTTGGCCTTCTTCAGCTCCGAGACGAGACGCTCGTCCTCGAAGGTGTCGAGCTCGGTGGGAACGAGCTCCTTGGATCCGATCGCCATTATGCGTCTCCCTCCTCGCGCTTGATGATGCGTGCCTTGAGGGGCAGCTTGTGGATGGCACGGGTCATGGCCTCACGAGCGAGCTGCTCGTCGACGCCGGCGACCTCGAAGAGGACGCGACCCGGCTTGACGTTCGCGACCCACCACTCCGGCGAGCCCTTTCCGGAACCCATGCGGGTCTCGGCGGGCTTCTTGGTCAGCGGGCGGTCGGGGTAGATGTTGATCCACACCTTTCCACCGCGCTTGATGTGGCGCGTCATGGCGATACGAGCGGACTCGATCTGACGGTTGGTCACGTAGGCCGGGGTGAGGGCCTGGATGCCGTACTCACCGAAAGACACCTTGGTGCCACCGGTGGCCTGGCCGGAACGGCCGGGGTGGTGCTGCTTGCGGTGCTTGACTCGACGCGGAATCAACATGGTTATGCCTCAACTCCTGCTGCGACGGGCGCCTCGCTCTGCTGGCGGGGGGCGCGACGCGGACGGTCGCTGCGCTCGGGGCGCGACGACTTGCTGTTCGCCTGCTCCCGAGCGAGCTCCTTGTTGGTGATGTCGCCCTTGTAGATCCAGACCTTCACGCCGATGCGGCCGAAGGTGGTCTTCGCCTCGTAGAAGCCGTAGTCGATGTTCGCGCGGAGGGTGTGCAGCGGCACGCGTCCCTCGCGGTAGAACTCCGAGCGGCTCATCTCGGCGCCGCCGAGGCGGCCGGAGACCTGGATGCGGACGCCCTTGGCGCCGGCGCGCTGCGCGCCCTGCAGCCCCTTGCGCATCGCGCGGCGGAAGGCCACGCGGGCGGAGAGCTGCTCGGCGATGCCCTGCGCGACCAGCTGAGCCTCGGCCTCGGGGTTCTTCACCTCGAGGATGTTCAGCTGGATCTGCTTGGCGGTGAGCTTCTCGAGGTCGGCGCGGATGCGCTCGGCCTCGGCGCCGCGGCGACCGATCACGATGCCCGGGCGGGCGGTGTGGATGTCGACGCGGACGCGGTCGCGGGTGCGCTCGATCTCGATGCGGGCGACGCCCGCGCGGTCGAGCTGCGTGGCGAGGAGCCGGCGGATCTTGACGTCCTCAGCGAGGAAGTCGCTGTACCGCTGGCCCTTCTTGGTGCTGTCGGAGAACCAGCGCGACACGTGGTCGGTGGTGATTCCCAGACGGAAACCGTAGGGGTTTACTTTCTGACCCATTACTTGGTCCCCTCCTCAGGAGTGGCCAGCACGACGGTGATGTGGCTGGTGCGCTTGTTGATGCGGAAGGCACGACCCTGAGCACGGGGCTGGAATCGCTTGAGGGTGGTTCCCTCATCGACGAAGGCGCGGGACACGAACAGGTCCTGGTCGTCGAGGTACTCGTTCGAGGCATCGGCCTTGACGCGAGCGTTGGCCATCGCCGAGGCGACGAGCTTGTAGACGGGCTCGGACGCACCCTGCGGGGCGAACTTGAGGATGGCCAGGGCCTCCTCCGCCTGCTTCCCGCGGATCAGGTTCACGACACGGCGAGCCTTCTGGGGGGTGACGCGGATGTGTCGCACGCGTGCGATCGACTCCACCATTTCTCTCCTCCTTCTCGTCGCCGCGTCAGCGGCGACGGCCCTTCTTGTCGTCCTTCTCGTGACCGCGGAAGGTCCGAGTGGGGGCGAACTCGCCGAGCTTGTGGCCGACCATGGTCTCGGTCACGAACACGGGGATGTGCTTGCGTCCGTCGTGGACCGCGATGGTGTGTCCCAGCATCGCCGGGATGATCATCGAACGGCGCGACCAGGTCTTGATGACGTTCTTGTTGCCGGCTTCGTTGGCCGTGAACACCTTGCGGAGCAGGTGGTCGTCAACGAAGGGGCCCTTCTTGAGACTGCGAGGCATCTTCTACAACTCCTACTTGCGCTTCTTACCGGCGGTGCGGCGGCGAACGATGAGCTTGTCGCTCTCCTTGTTGGGGCGACGGGTGCGTCCCTCGGACTGACCCCAGGGGCTGACCGGGTGGCGACCACCGGAGGTCTTGCCCTCTCCACCACCGTGGGGGTGGTCGACCGGGTTCATCGCGACACCGCGGACGGTCGGGCGGACGCCCTTCCAGCGCATGCGGCCGGCCTTTCCCCAGTTGATGTTCGACTGCTCGGCGTTGCCGACCTCGCCGATCGTGGCGCGGCAGCGCGCGTCGACGTTGCGGATCTCGCCCGACGGCAGGCGGAGCTGCGCGTAGGGGCCGTCCTTGGCGACGAGGCGGACCGAGGTGCCGGCCGAGCGGGCGAGCTTGGCGCCGCCGCCCGGCTTGATCTCGATGGCGTGGATGACCGTACCGGTCGGGATGTTGCGCAGCGGCAGGTTGTTGCCGGGCTTGATGTCGGCACCCGAGCCCGACTCCACGACGTCGCCCTGCGAGAGCTTGTTCGGAGCCAGGATGTAGCGCTTGGTGCCGTCCACGAAGTGGAGCAGCGCGATGCGCGCGGTGCGGTTGGGGTCGTACTCGATGTGAGCGACCTTGGCGTTGATGCCGTCCTTGTCGTTCCGACGGAAGTCGATCAGACGGTACTGGCGCTTGTGGCCACCACCGATGTGACGCGTCGTGATGCGACCGGAGTTGTTGCGGCCACCGGTCTTGGACAGCGGGCGAAGGAGCGACTTCTCGGGCGTCGATCGGGTGATCTCGGCGAAGTCGGCAACGCTGGAGCCGCGGCGACCGGGGGTCGTGGGCTTGTACTTACGAATAGCCATTGTCTGTTTCCTCTACGCTTCTTCGGCTCAGCCGACGCTCGTGAAGATGTCGATGGAGCCGGACTTCAGCGTGACGATCGCGCGCTTGGTGTCCTTGCGCTTGCCGGTTCCGAACTTCGTGCGGCGGGTCTTGCCCTGACGGTTCAGCGTGTTGATGGACGCGACCTGGACACCGAAGATCTTCTCGATGGCGAGCTTGATCTCGGTCTTGTTGGAGCGCGGGTCGACGACGAAGGTGTACTTGCCCTCGTCGATCAGGCCGTAGGACTTCTCCGAGACCACCGGCGAGATGATGACGTCGCGGGGGTCCTTGTTGAACGCGGCGGACTGGCTCATGCGTTCACCTCTTCCTTCTTGGCGCCGGACTTCGAGGCGACGAACGCGTCGAGTGCGGCCTTCGTGAAGACGATGTCGTCGGAGACGAGCACGTCGTACGCGTTGAGCTGGTCGGACGGCAGGATGTGCACGAACGGCACGTTGCGGAGCGAGAGCTCGGCGATGAAGTCGTCGCGCTCGAGGACCACGAGGACGTTGCGCGACACCGAGAGGGCATCGAGCAGGACGAGGACGTCCTTCGTCTTCGGGGTCTCGCCGAGGGCGAGGGACTCGACCACGTGCACGCGCGAGCCGCGGGCGCGGTCCGAGAGAGCACCGAGCAGGGCTGCGGCGATCATCTTCTTGGGGGTGCGCTGCGCGTAGCTGCGGGGGGTCGGTCCGTGGACCACGCCACCACCGGTCATGTGCGGGGCGCGGATCGAGCCCTGACGAGCGCGACCGGTTCCCTTCTGCTTGAACGGCTTGCGGCCGGCTCCCGAGACCTCGCCACGGTTCTTCGTGGAGTGGGTGCCCTGGCGCGCCGCGGCGAGCTGCGCCACGACGACCTGGTGGATCAGGGGGATGTTGGTCTGGACGTCGAAGAGCTCGGCGGGGAGCTCGAACGCGCCCGACTTGTTGCCCTGGACGTCGATGATGTCGACAGAGGTAGCCATGGAACTACGCTCCCTTCACGGCGTTGCGAACGAACACGAGGCGACCGCGCGCGCCGGGGACGGCGCCCTTGACGAGCAGCAGACCCTTCTCGGCGTCGACGGAGTGCACCTTGAGGTTGAGCACGGTGACGCGCTCGCCACCCATGCGACCGGCCATGCGCATGCCCTTGAAGACACGGCTGGGGGTCGAGGAGGCGCCGATGGAGCCGGGCTTGCGGTGGTTGCGGTGCGAACCGTGCGAAGCCGAGACGCCCTTGAAGTTGTGACGCTTCATGACACCGGCGAAGCCCTTGCCCTTGGAGGTGCCGACGACGTCGACCTTGGTGCCGGCTTCGAAGACGGCGTCCACGGTCAGCTCCTGGCCGGCCGAGTAGTCGGCGGCGTCGGAGGTGCGGACCTCGGTGAGGTGGCGGCGGGGGGTGACGCCCGCGGCGTCGAAGTGACCGGCGGCGGGCTTGTTCACCTTGCGCGGGTCGATCGCACCGGCGGCGAGCTGGACGGCGGTGTAGCCGTCCTTCTCCTCCGTGCGGACCTGGGTCACGACGTTGGGGCTGATCTCGATGACCGTGACGGGGACGAGCTTGTTGTTCTCGTCCCAGACCTGGGTCATGCCGAGCTTCGTGCCGAGGAGGCCCTTGCTGGTCTTCAGCGTGGGGGAAACAGTGACAGACATGGTGGCACTCCTCCTTAGAGCTTGATCTCGATGTTGACGTCGGCCGGGAGGTCGAGGCGCATCAGCGAGTCGACGGCCTTGGGCGTCGGGTCGATGATGTCGATGAGGCGCTTGTGGGTGCGCATCTCGAAGTGCTCGCGGCTGTCCTTGTACTTGTGGGGAGAACGGATCACGCAGACCACGTTCTTCTCGGTCGGAAGCGGCACGGGGCCGACGACCGTTGCACCGGCACGGGTCACCGTGTCGACGATCTTGCGCGCCGACGTGTCGATGACCTCGTGGTCGTACGACTTCAGTCGGATGCGGATCTTCTGTCCCGCCATGTGTGATCTCTCACTCTCTTGTTATTGCGTCGTACGCCACTCCCCCGGCCGGAGCCGGGCTCGTGTCGCATAGGACGCGCTCGCGAAGGAACATCCGGAGAACCGGAGGAAGTGCACCAGTGTTCTTCTGTCAAAAGCACCGCGCTCGAGGCGCTCTGAGAGCCGTGCAGAACGCACGACGCACGGAGAGCCCGTTGAGTTGTCGGTTGTTGTCGTTCTGCTACCCGCCGCCTCGACGTCGCACTCGCGGGGCCGCCCTCTCGGGTCGAGCCGCTGGGGCGCCGTCTCGGCACTGCCTGGCAGTGTTCCACCCCCTCGCAGCACGCTGCGCGGGCGGAAATTTTGAACTAGAAGAGTCTCTCACGGATCCTGCACCCGTGCAACCCGGGCGTGTCGCGGCGCGGAGGTCCGTGGCCGCAGGCGTCCGCCCGCGGAATCCCGGGCCTCAGAGGGCCCGGGCCGCGCGGGCCGGTCACTCGAAGAGCAGAGCGCGCAGCGTCGTCTCGGCGGAGCCGGGGCGGGACGGATCGATCGTCTCGCCCGCCCGGAAGTGATCGAGCACCCGGGGGTCGACGTAGCTCGCGCGAGCCACGGTCGGCGTGTTCCCGAGCACTTCGGACGCGTCCTTCATCGCCTGCGAGATCGCCCTCGTGCGCAGCCGCTGGGTGGGCTGCGGTCCCGCCTTCGCGAGACTCAGCGCGGCGGCGACGGTGCCGTGCAGGGTGCGGAAGTCCTTCGCCGTGAAGTCGTCGCCGGCGCGCTCGCGCACGTAGTCGTTGACGTCGGCCGCGGAGACCGGGCGCCAGACGCGGCCGTCCTTCCAGGCCAGGAGCCGGGCGTTCGGGCCGCGGCGCTTCAGCGCCCGGACCACGCGGGCCAGGTCGTGATCGAGGATCTCGCTCGTCCAGGCCTGGTGGCTCTTGCCCGGGAAGGCGAGTGCGACGCGGTCGCCGTGCGTCGTCGCGTGCGAGCAGAGCAGCGTCGTGAGGCCGATGCTGCCGTGCTCCTTCGCGTACTGCTCGCTGCCGACCCGCAGCGAGCCGGTGTCGAGCATCCGGAAGCCGGTCGCCAGCGCGCGCTCGCGGGTGGGCCCTTCGTCGCGCAGGGCGATCGTCACCCGGCGTCGGGCGCCGGGGAGGGCCTCCGCGAGCCGGAGCGCCCGGTCGAACTTGATCCGGTCCTTCTGCTCGCGCCAGGTCGGATGGTAGATGTACTGCCGGCGGCCGGCGCCGTCGACGCCCGTGGCCTGGATGTGCCCGTTGGGGTACGGCGCGATCCAGACGTCCTGCCAGGCCGGCGGGATGCCGAGGTGCTCGAAGCGCTCGCGCAGCTCGGGGTCCGTGACCGTCGCACCCTTGGGGTCGCGGTAGCTGAAGCCGGAGCCGGAGCGGACCCGGCTGTAGCCGCGGCCGCTCGAGTCGGTCCGGCGGAGTCGTTGGGTGAGCGAATCGGCCATCGACCCGACGATAGGGCGGGGGCGCCGGCGCCGGCACCGGGTTGACGGGCGCCCCCTGGGCCCTGCGCTACTCGTTGCCGAGGCGCTTGTCGGCCTGCCGCTTGAGGTCCTCGATGCGGTCGTCGTACTTGCCCTTGGTGAGGCGGCTGGCGATGTCGCCGGTCTTCTCGAGGACCTGGTCCGAGACGCCCTCCGCCTTCTCGCTGCGGAGCGTGTCCTGGACCTTCTTGCTGTTGAAGAGCTCGCCGGCCTGTCGTCCGAGCTTGCCGAGATCCACCATGGTTCCTCCTTGATCCGTGCGGGCAGGGGCCGCGCGAGCATCAGTGTGGCGACACCGCCTGGACGAACGGTGCGGGACGCGCCGGGAGCTCAGAGCGCGATCACGCGCGCCGCGGCCTCGGCCAGTGCCCGCCCGTAGGAGGGGCCGTGCCCGGCGGCGTGCACCGCGAGCGGGTGGAGCTGGTGCAGCGGCACCCGGTCGGCGGCCCCCGCGCGCAGCGGATGCACCTCCTCGTAGCCGGCGAGGACGTCGTCCAGGTGCGGCAGCCCGAACAGCGCGAGCATGCCGAGGTCGGTCTCGCGGTGACCGCCGTGCGCGGCCGGGTCGATCAGCACGGCGCCCTCCGCCGACCACAGGACGTTGCCGTTCCAGAGGTCGCCGTGCAGGCGGGCCGGGATGTCGTCGTCGTCGAAGGCCCCGGCCGCGACCAGCTCGAGGGCGCTCTCGACCGTGCGGGCCTCGGCGGAGGAGAGGTTCCCCGCCGCCACGGCCGGACGCAGGAACGGCCGGACCCGCTGCTCCGCGTAGAACCGCCCCCAGGACTGCTCCGGTGAGCAGGGCATGGCGCGACGTCCGATGAACGCGGGACCGGTCCAGCCGGTCGGCGGCGCACCGAAGGCGTCGGCGCCCGAGTCGTGGCTGCGGGCGAGCGCCCCGCCGAACCGCCGCGCCGCCTCCCGCGACGCACGTGCGGGTGGGATCTCCTCGAGCTCGATGCGGCCGGGCCCGACCTGCAGCACCTCGGCGCAGCGCGCTCCCCCGGCCCCCTCTGCCTCGGCCAGCCAGCGCAGTCCCGCCGCCTCCCACTCGAAGAACTGCGCGGGGGCGGACGGGTTCGTCTTCACGAAGGGCATGCCTCCCACGCTAGTCAGCCTCCGCCGAGCGACTCGCGACCGGGGCCGACCTACGGCGGGAACGACGAGAGGGGCCGCCCGCCGAAGCGGACGACCCCTCTCGAGAGATCAGTAGGAGAACCTACTTGACGATCTTGGTGACCGTTCCGGCACCCACGGTGCGACCACCCTCACGGATGGCGAAGCCGAGGCCCTCCTCCATGGCGATCGGCTGGATCAGCGCGACCGTCATGTCGGTGGTGTCGCCGGGCATGACCATCTCGGTGCCCTCGGGCAGCGTGATGACGCCGGTGACGTCGGTGGTGCGGAAGTAGAACTGCGGGCGGTAGTTCCCGTAGAACGGGTTGTGACGCCCACCCTCGTCCTTGGACAGGATGTACGCGGTGCCCTCGAAGTCGGTGTGCGGCGTGACCGAACCCGGCTTGACGACGACCTGGCCGCGCTCGACGTCCTCGCGCTTGGTGCCGCGGAGGAGCAGACCGCAGTTCTCGCCGGCCCAGGCCTCGTCGAGCTGCTTGTGGAACATCTCGATGCCGGTGACCGTGGTCTTCTGCGTCGGGCGGATGCCGACGATCTCGACCTCGGAGTTCAGCGAGAGGGTGCCGCGCTCGGCGCGACCGGTGACGACGGTTCCACGACCGGTGATCGTGAAGACGTCCTCGATCGGCATGAGGAACGGCTTGTCCTTGTCGCGGACCGGGTCCGGGACGGAGGCGTCGACGGCGTCCATGAGGTCGAGGATGGACTGGGTCCAGGTCTCGTCGCCCTCGAGCGCCTTGAGGCCCGAGACGCGCACCACGGGGGCGTCGTCGCCGGGGAAGCCCTGCGAGGACAGCAGCTCGCGGACCTCGAGCTCGACGAGCTCGAGGATCTCCTCGTCGTCCACCATGTCGGCCTTGTTCAGGGCGACGAGGAGGTACGGCACGCCGACCTGCTTGGCGAGGAGGACGTGCTCACGGGTCTGAGCCATGGGGCCGTCGGTGGCGGCGACCACGAGGATCGCGCCGTCCATCTGAGCCGCGCCGGTGATCATGTTCTTGATGTAGTCGGCGTGACCGGGGGCGTCGACGTGCGCGTAGTGGCGCTTCGGCGTCTCGTACTCGACGTGCGAGATGTTGATCGTGATGCCGCGCTGGCGCTCCTCGGGAGCGGAGTCGATCGACGCGAAGTCACGCTGGACGTTGGTCGCGGACGGGTACTTGTCCGCCAGAACCTTCGAGATCGCCGCGGTGAGGGTGGTCTTTCCGTGGTCGACGTGACCGATGGTTCCGATGTTGACGTGCGGCTTGGTCCGCTCGAACTTGGCCTTAGCCACTGTGGGTCCTCCTCAGGACTTAGGTGCAAGCATCCGCATCCGACGCCGCACGGGGCGGCACGAGGACAGGAGGACTTGCGGGGGTTTTGTGTAGGTATGTTACCGGCAGTGGTCGCGCGGGCCATCCGATGAGGATCCGAGGCGCGCAGAACGCGGCAGCAAACCCGCACGACACTACCAGGCCCGCCGCGGTTCCGCAGAACCGCGGCGGGGGTGGGACGAGTGCTACTCGCCCTTGTTCTTCTGGACGATCTCCTCGGCCACGGCCTTGGGGACCTCGGCGTAGGTCTCGAACGTCATCGAGTAGACCGCGCGGCCCGAGGTCTTCGAGCGCAGGTCGCCGATGTAGCCGAACATCTCGGACAGCGGGACGTTGGCCTTGATGACCTTGACGCCCGCGGCGTCCTCCATCGACTGGATCATCCCGCGACGCGAGTTGAGGTCGCCGATGACGTCGCCCATGTACTCCTCGGGCGTGCGGACCTCGACGGCCATCAGCGGCTCGAGGAGGACCGGCTGCGCCTTGCGCGAGGCCTCCTTGAACGCGATGGAGCCGGCGATCTTGAACGCCATCTCCGAGGAGTCGACGTCGTGCGCCGCGCCGTCGGTCAGGGTCGCCTTGATGCCCACCATGGGGTAGCCGGCGAGGACGCCGACCAGCATGGCGTCGCGGATGCCCGCGTCGACCGAGGGGATGTACTCACGGGGGACGCGACCACCGGTGACGCCGTTGACGAACTCGTAGGTCTTGTCGGCCTCGACCTCCATCGGCTCGATGGAGATCTGGACCTTCGCGAACTGGCCCGAGCCACCCGTCTGCTTCTTGTGGGTGTAGTCGTACTTCTCGACCGTGCGGCGGATCGTCTCGCGGTAGGCCACCTGCGGCTTGCCGACGTTGGCCTCGACGTTGAACTCGCGCTTCATGCGGTCCACCAGGATGTCGAGGTGCAGCTCGCCCATTCCCTTGATGACCGTCTGACCGGTCTCCTGGTTCTGCTCGGTGCGGAAGGTGGGGTCCTCCTCCGCGAGCTTCTGGATCGCGGTGCCGAGCTTCTCCTGGTCGGCCTTCGTCTTGGGCTCGATGGCGACCTCGATGACCGGCTCCGGGAAGGTCATCGACTCGAGCACGACCTGCGCGGTCGGGTCGCTCAGGGTGTCACCGGTGGTGGTGTCCTTGAGGCCGATGACGGCGTAGATGTGGCCGGCGGTGACCGAGTCGACCGGGTTCTCCTTGTTGGAGTGCATCTGGAAGATCTTGCCGATGCGCTCCTTCTTGCCCTTGGTCGAGTTGATGACCTGGGCGCCGGAGTCGAGCTTGCCCGAGTAGACGCGGACGTAGGTGAGGCGACCGAAGAACGGGTGCACCGCGACCTTGAACGCGAGCGCCGAGAAGGGCTCGGTCGAGTCCGCGTGGCGCATGATGACCTTGTCCTCGTCGCGGACGTCGTGCGCCTCGATGGCGGGGACGTCGAGCGGGGAGGGGAGGTAGTCGACGACCGCGTCGAGCATCGGCTGGACGCCGCGGTTCTTGAACGCGGAGCCGCAGAGCACGGGGTAGATGTCCGAGTTGACGGTCAGCTTGCGGATGGCGCCCTTGATCTCGGCGACCGTGAGCTCCTCACCGCCGAAGTACTTCTCGAGCAGCTCGTCGGAGGTCTCCGCGACGGTCTCGAGCAGCTTCTCGCGGTACTCGGCGGCCTTGTCGGCCAGGTCCGCGGGGATCTCCTCGATCTCGTACTTCGCGCCCAGCGCGACGTCACCCTTCGAGTCGCCGCGCCACGTGAGCGCGCGCATCTCGACGAGGTCGACGACACCCTCGAAGCTGGACTCCGCGCCGATGGGCAGCTGGATGACCAGCGGCTTGGCGCCGAGGCGGTTGATGATCGTGTCGACGGTGAAGTAGAAGTCGGCGCCGAGCTTGTCCATCTTGTTGACGAAGCAGATGCGCGGGACGTCGTACTTGTCGGCCTGACGCCAGACGGTCTCGGACTGGGGCTCGACGCCCTCCTTGCCGTCGAAGACGGCGACGGCGCCGTCGAGGACGCGCAGCGAGCGCTCGACCTCGACCGTGAAGTCGACGTGACCGGGGGTGTCGATGATGTTGATCTGGTTCTTGTTCCAGAAGCACGTCGTCGCGGCGGACGTGATCGTGATGCCGCGCTCCTGCTCCTGCGCCATCCAGTCCATCGTGGCGGCGCCGTCGTGGACCTCACCGATCTTGTGCGTGATACCCGTGTAGAACAGGATGCGCTCGGTGGTGGTGGTCTTGCCGGCATCGATGTGGGCCATGATGCCGATGTTGCGGACCTTGTTCAGGTCGGTGAGCACATCTTGTGCCACGGAGTTCCTCCGATAGGTGATGGAGCCAGCGCAACGGGTTCATGGCCGATCGGCTGGGATCGTGATGGTGGCGGTCGCCCGTCCACGCCGGATCCGAGGATCCGCCGCCGGGTCCGGGACCGCGGCGCGCGCACTGAGGCGCGCGCCGCGGGACCGGGGGTCGCGCTCGCCAGGGGCGGGCGCGGGGTGCGCTACCAGCGGTAGTGCGCGAAGGCCTTGTTCGACTCGGCCATCTTGTGGGTGTCCTCGCGACGCTTGACAGCGGCGCCCAGACCGTTCGACGCGTCGAGGATCTCGTTCATGAGACGCTCGGTCATCGTCTTCTCGCGACGGGCCTTCGCGTAGCTGGTGAGCCAGCGGAGGGCGAGGGTGTTGGCGCGGTGCGGCTTGACCTCGACGGGGACCTGGTAGGTCGAGCCGCCGACGCGGCGGCTGCGGACCTCGAGGGTCGGACGGACGTTGTCGAGCGCCTTCTTGAGCGTGACGACGGCGTCCTGGCCGTTCTTGGTCGAGACCCCCTCGAGCGCGCCGTAGACGATGCGCTCGGCGAGGCCCTTCTTGCCGTCCAGGAGGATCTTGTTCACGAGCTGGCTGACGACCGGGGCGCCGTAGACGGGGTCTGCGACGACGGGGCGCTTAGGAGCGGGTCCCTTACGAGGCATTACTTCTTCTCCATCTTCGCGCCGTACCGGCTGCGAGCCTGCTTGCGGTTCTTGACGGCCTGGGTGTCCAGGGCGCCGCGAACGATCTTGTAGCGGACACCGGGGAGGTCCTTCACACGACCGCCGCGGACGAGCACCATCGAGTGCTCCTGGAGGTTGTGGCCCTCACCGGGGATGTAGGCCGTGACCTCGGTGCCGTTGGAGAGCTTCACGCGGGCCACCTTGCGGAGGGCCGAGTTCGGCTTCTTGGGCGTGGTCGTGTAGACGCGCGTGCAGACGCCGCGCTGCTGGGGGTTGGCCTTCAGGGCGGGCGCCTTGGTCTTGGTGACCTTCGGCGTGCGTCCCTTTCGGACCAACTGCTGAATCGTTGGCACTGATTTGCTCCTTGAATGCTGCACGGTGACAGCGGATCGATGGTCGACATTCGGCCTGCCCGTCTCCGGGACGGCCGAGTTCATCTGGACCCGACTCCCTCTCGGCACCGACGAGCGGAACCGGGGAAGGGGAGGGGTATGCCGTGGGGGCCGCCCGATCGGACGAACCCGCGGGTCCTCGCGGACCCGGTGGAGCGAAGCGCGGCACTGTGCCGGCCCGGAGGCACGACACGAGCGCACGACAAAGCGCACACCCGAAGAATATTACGGGGAGTGACGGGGGCGGTCAACCGGACGGCGTTCGCCCTGGGAGAGAACGCCGCCCGGGAGCCTCACTCGCGCTCGTCGCCCTCCCAGCCCCAGTGCGGGGTCCCGCCGCCGGCGTCGCGGCGGGCGAGCATCGCGAGGAAGAGGATCTGCACCGCTCCGGCCAGCACGCCCGCGGCGATCGCGAACGGCGTCGCGGCGTGGTCGACGACGAAGCGGAGGATGGCGCCCGGCTCCCCCAGGCCCAGGCCGTAGATCGCGCCGCCGACCAGGAGGAAGAGCGCGTAGACGACGACCGCCGTCAGCAGCGAGGGGCCGACGAGACGGCTGACGCCGGGCCGGGCGGCGAGTGTGATCATCGAGACGAGGACGGCGAGGACGCAGACCGCCACCACGACCGGGCCGAGGATCGGGCCGGCGTCGCGCTCGGGGACGACGTCCTGGTCCAGCAGCAGGCTGAGCACGCCGAACGCGCAGACCACGAGGGCGAGGTAGAGGAAGGACGCGAACGCCGCGAGGGCGATGCCGTAGCCGAGCCCGGCGCCGCGGCCCTGCTCCCCCGGGCCGGCGGGCGTCACGACTGCGCGGCGGCGTCGCGCTCGGCGTTGCGGCGCTTCACTCCCCGCGCGCGGCCGGCGATGAGGCTCCCGCCCCAGACGCTGACCTCCCGGGCGAGCACGGCGGCCGCGGCGACGGCGAGGAGGGTCGCGGGGTCGCGGAGGAAGTCGACGACGGCGGTGCGGTCCTGCGGCACGGCGAAGCCGCCGACCGCGGACCAGGCGCCGACGAGGGCCGCCGCGCCGGCGAGCAGGGCGACGAAGAAGCCGCCGAGGACGTAGGCCCACCAGCCCGCGCGGTTGACGGCGAGGACGATCAGGGCGAGGCCGACGAAGAAGGCGGCCACCGGGAGGAGGAAGACGGCCGTGGGGCCCTGCGCGAGCGCGAGCGCCACGGGGTCGCCCTCGACGGCGTCGATCAGCACGCGGATCGCGGTGAGGGCGACGAGGTACAGGGCGGCGAAGACCGCGGTGGTGAGCAGGGCGATCGCTAGGCCGGCGAGGCGGTTGCCCTTCCGGCGGGCGGGCTCCGGCTCCGGCTCGACGGAGCCGAGCGGGGACGGCGACGCGGGCTGCGCCTCCTGCACGGCGGTGGCGCCGGTCGCGGGACGGCGCCCGCCCGGCTCCGGCTCGGGCCAGACGTACTCCCGGGTCGGCTCGGTCCCGTCGCCCGTCGTCGGCATCCGCGTGGTCTCGGCTTCGCTGTTCCCCGTCACTCCGACAGCTTAGGCACGGGTCCGCGCGGGACGAGCGACCGCCGCGCCCACCCCGGGACGGGGGACGCCGCTGCGCTACTCGAGCGGGTGCAGCAGGCGGTGCAGGAACTGCCGGGTGCGCGGCTCCTGCGGCTCGCGGAGGATCTGCGCGGGGGCGCCGCGCTCGACGACCACCCCGTCCGCCATGAAGACGACCTCGGAGGCGACCTGCCGGGCGAACTCCAGCTCGTGCGTGACGACGAGCATCGTCCAGCCCTCGCCCGCGAGCTCGCGCATCAGCGAGAGCACGTCGCCGACCAGCTCGGGGTCGAGCGCCGACGTCGGCTCGTCGAAGAGCAGCAGGTCGGGCCGGAGCGCGAGGGCCCGGACGATGCCGACCCGCTGCTGCTGGCCGCCGGAGAGCTCGAACGGGTAGGCGCCGCCACGACCGCCGAGACCGACGCGCTCGAGCAGCGCCTCCGCCTCCGGCACCACCTCGGACGCCGGGCGGCGCTGCACGCGCAGCGGGCCCTCGGTGACGTTCTGCAGGACGGTGAGGTGCGGGAAGAGGTTGAAGTGCTGGAAGACCATCGCCGAGCGGTCGCGCAGCGCGGTGAGGGCGCGCTTGCCGACCGGCCCGCCGAAGTCGAGCACCGAGCCGTCCGCGAGCTCGAGCAGGCCGCCGTCGGGGACCTCGAGGCTGTTCAGCGAGCGCAGCACCGTCGTCTTGCCCGAGCCGGACGGGCCGATCAGCGCGATCACCTCGCCGCGGCGGATCTCGAGGTCGATGCCGCGGAGGACCTCGACGCCGCTGAAGGACTTGCGCAGCCCCGTGGCGCGGAGGACGGGCCGGTCGCCGTCCGTGGGGCGGCCTGAGGTGCCGGAGGGGGCGTCAACGGGCGACATAGCGGTCCAATCGCTTCTCGAGGAGGCTCTGGCCGCTGGAGAGGACGAGGCAGATGAGCCAGTAGATGAGGGCGGCCTCGAGGTACAGCAGCATGAACTCGCTCGAGGCGGTGGCGATCTTCTGCGCCTGGCGGAAGAGCTCGGTCACCAGGATCAGCGAGGCGAGCGAGGTGTCCTTGACCAGCGAGATGAACGTGTTGGAGAGCGGCGGCACCGAGACGCGCGCGGCCTGCGGCAGGATGATCCGCCTCAGGGCGAGACCGCGGCCCATGCCGATGGTGTGCGCGGCCTCCCACTGTCCCTTGGGCACGCTGAGGATCGCGGCGCGGATGACCTCGGCTGCGTAGCCGCCGACGTTGAGCGCGAAGGCGATGATCGCGCTCGGCCACGGGTCGATCTTCACGCCCAGGCTGGGCAGGCCGTAGAAGATCACGAAGAGCTGCACCAGGAGCGGGGTGCCGCGGATCACGGAGATGTACGCGCGGGCGATCCAGGCCAGGACCTTCACCCGCGAGAGGCGCATCAGCGCGACGGCCAGCGCGAGGGCCAGGCCGAGCACGAAGCTCGACAGCGCGAGCGGGATCGTGCCGACGATGCCGCCCGACAGGATCGGCCAGAACGACCTGACGAAGAGTTCCATTGTCTTCTCCCGCCTGGGCGGGAGAAGACCGCGGTCGGCATTTCGAGGTGGATGCGTGGGTGGAGCGTGTCCGGTCCGCTTCCGAGAAATGCTGGCACGCATTTCTCGGGACCGCTCGGCCTTGCGAAGCGGGGGTGTCGGTCCACCCATGCTGGTCGAGTTGCCCTGGAGGGGCGTATCGAGACCCACCGTGGCCGAGACGGTGGTCTGCGGACTCACGTCTCGATGACCGTGGATCTCGATACGCCCGCTGCGCGGGCTACTCGATCAGCATGTCGCAGCCGACCGTCGGAAGCGGCGACCAGCGCCGCAGGCGTCCTTCTTGCTGGTCGAGCAGCCCCGGAGGGGCGTATCGAGACCCGCCGCCGGAGGCGTGGCTACTGGGAGACGTCGGCGCCGAAGTAGCGCTCGGAGATGGAGGCGAGGGTGCCGTCGGCGCGCAGCTCGTCGAGGGCGCCGTCGACCGCGGCGACGAGGTCGTCCGAGCCCTTCGGGAAGGTGAAGGCGCTGGAGGAGCTGTCGTCGGTCGTCACGGCGACCTTCAGGCCCGCGGCCTGGTCGGGGTAGGTCGTGGACCAGTCCAGCCAGGTGAGGCGGTCGTTGAGGGTCGCGTCCACGCGCCCCTGCTCGACGAGGGCGACGGCCTGGGCCCAGCCCTCGACGCCCTCGACGGTCGCGCCGCTGTCCTGCGCGAGCGTGTACCAGTTGCTCGAGAGCGACTGCGCGGTCGTCTTGCCGGAGAGCGAGTCGAGCGAGGTGATCTCGGTGTCGTCGGCCGGCACGACGACCACGCCGGGGCTCACCGAGTACGGCTCGGAGAAGTCGTACTTCGCGCTGCGCTCGTCGTTGATCGAGACCTGGTTGGCGATCACGTCGAAGCGGCCGCCGTCCAGTCCCGCGAACATCGCGTCCCACTGGGTCTCCTCGAACTCAGGCTCGACGCCGAGCTTCTCGGCGACCGCGGTGATGACCTCGACGTCGTAGCCGGTGAGGTCGCCGGTGCCGCCGTCCGCGTGGAACGAGAACGGCGAGTAGGTGCCCTCGGTGCCGATGGTCAGCTTCCCGGACTCCTCGACCTCGGCGAGCGTCAGCCCGGAGGCGGTCGACGCGGTGCTGTCGCCGCTGGAACCGGAGACCACGTCGTCGGTGGAGGCGGGGGCGCAGCCGGCGAGGACGAGGGCGGCGGCGGCCGCGGTCGTGCCGAGCAGGACGCGCAGCGAGGTGCGGGCGGGGAGGAGCGTCACAGTGTCTTTCCTTCGTAGCATCGCGGTGTCTCACGACCGGATCGCGGCCGGAGCCGCGCACGGTTCGGTGGGGTGGGGAGGAGCGGACGGCGATCGATCGCACGCGTCCGCACCCTCCACCCAACCAGCGGGAGGGGGACCGCTATTCCCGGATGTCGCCGTGTGACGCCGGGCGGGCACCGAGTCCCGCGAGGAACGACTCCGCTCCGGCGACCTCGTCCGCCGTCAGACCGGTCGCCGCCTCGGGCACGATCAGGTGGAACGGCGTCTCCTGCTCGCGCGCCCAGTCGAAGGCGTCGCCGCGGAGGTTGTCGTCGATCCAGACGACGGCGTCGATCGCGGACCTCTCCCGTGCCTGCTCGAGCCAGACGGCGACCGGCTGGAGCTTGCCGGTCTGCCCGGGGAAGCGCGGGTCGCGCGGCAGGCCGCCGCCGAAGACGATGGCCTCGGTGCCGGCCGGCAGACCGAGGTCGTCCGCGAGCACCGAGGTGAGCTTCGGCGGCCAGGTGGTGGCCCAGACGATCGTTCCGACGGCGGCGAGGCGGCGCACCAGCTCCTCGCGCTCGGGCTCGAGCATCAGCCGGTGGCCGCCGGCTGCGCGGTCGCTCGAGACGGACGGGTTCAGGACGCCGTCGACGTCGAGCAGGATGAGGGCGGCCATGGCTGCAACCGTAGCCGCGGCCGCGGTCCGGCGCGAGGCGGGAGCGCCCGCTAGCGTGAGCGGGTGACCCCCTCCGCCCGACTCCCCGGTGGAGCGCTGGTCTCGCTCGAGCCCGACCCGATCCGCGAGGGCTCGCTGGTGCTGGAGATCGACGGCTCGGAGCAGTCCCTGATCGACCTCCGCGCGCCCGAGCAGCTCGGCCTCGAGTACCTGGCCCGGCTCGGCGCCGCGGTCGATGCGCTCGCGCCGCAGGGCGTCCCCGTGACGGTCCTCCACCTCGGCGCCGGGGCGCTGGCCCTGGCGCGCCATGTCGCTGCGACCCGGCCGGGCTCCGAGCAGACGGTCGTCGAGCGCGCCGCCGGGCTGGTCGAGTTCGTGCTGGCGCACGCACCGCTCGCCGCCGGGACGCGGCTGCGCAGCGTCACCGCGGACGCCGCCGGCCCCCTCGCCGTGCCGCCGGCCGACCTCGTCGTGCTGGACGTCTACGACGGCGACGAGATCCCGGAGCCCTTCTACCGCGCCGAGGTGCTCGGCCGTCTCGCCGGGCTGGTGGAGGGCGGCGGCCTGCTCGCGGTCAACGTCGCCGACGACGCCGATCACCGGCGCCTGCGGCGGCTCCGACGGGAGGTGCAGCGCGTCCTGCCGGTGGTCGCCGCCGTCGGTCCGCTCAGCTACGCCGAGGGCCGCGGGAGCGGCAATGCGATCCTGCTCGCCTCACGAGACGACCTCGCCTCGCACGCCGCCGCCCGCCTCCTGCAGGCCGGGCCGCACCCGGTCGCGGCCGTTGCGGATCGCGACGTCGTGCCCGTCGAGGTGGCGGTAGAAGTCGACCCGTGACTCCAGCGCGATGCCGGCGTCGAGGTACTTGGCCTTGATCCGCTTGATGTAGGTGCGCACGGTGTGCTCGGCGATCCGCATGTCGAGGGCGACGTCCTTGACCGCCGCGCCGGAACCGTACGAGCGCATGACGCGGCTCTCCTGCCGGCTGAGCACGGGCCGGCGGTGCTCGCCGGCGGCGAGGAAGCGGTGCCGCGCCGCCTCCGAGATCCAGGAGCGGCCGGACGCGACCGACACCAGGGCCGCGACGAGCTCGCCCGGCTCGTCGCCCTTCCAGACGAAGGCGGTGCGCTCGAGGCGGAGCACGGCGCGGACGGCCTCGAGCGAGTCCGACGCGGACAGCACCACCAGACCGCGATGCCGCGCGCTGACCGCCGCGAGCGTGCTGGTCAGCACCTCGGGCGCGACCCGGTCGAGGTCCAGGACCGCGATCGTGTCCGCCTCGGCGGCGTCCGGGTCCGCGACACCGAGGTGCGGGAGGACGTCGGCCAGGAGGGCCGTGAGCGCCGCGCGCTCGATGGACAGACCGCTCACCACGGTCACAGCGAACTTCTCGAATTCCGCCACGGAAACCCCTTGCAAGGACGGTCGGGTCCGTCCTGGATCGAACCGTAGCGAAAGGAGGACCGGCCGAGCCACGCACGGGACATTCCGTCCCGTCGGCGATCAGCGCGTCTCAGCCGAGCACGCTCCTTGCTCGCACCCCGCCCAGGAGGGCTAGTCTCCGTGTCGATGAACGACTCCGACGAGACCGCCCTCCGCTCGACCCGGATCCCCGCCGACCAGGTGCGGACCCGGATGCTCCGCGCCGCCCGCGAGGTCATCTCGGCCCACGGGCTCACGGTCGGCTTCGCCCACCTGCCGATGGAGGAGTACATCCGCCTGGCCGCCGTGCCGCGCAGCTCGGTCTACCGGATCTGGAGCACGCGGGAGGAGTTCGTCGCCGACCTGATCGGCGAGATCTTCGTCGCGGACCGCTTCGCCGACGGCGCGGATCCCGACGCCCAGCGGGCGATGACCGAGGTCTACGAGCGCTCCTCCGCCCACCTCGGCACCGCGGCGGGCCGCCGCCAGGTGGCCTGGGAAATGATCCGCATCGGCGCGAACTCCAGCGTGGAGACCCTCCGCGCCTCGGTGGACTGGTCCTCCTACAACGCGCTGCTGGCCTGCACCTTCTCGATGGAGGAGGGGCCCGCACGCGAGGCGGTGCGCGCCACCGCCCGCCGGCTCGAGACGATGCTCAGCCAGAGGCTGCGCGACTACTACCAGGACGTCCTGGACCAGTTCAGCGCCTCGCTCCGGCCCGGCTTCACCACGCTCCAGCTCGCGCACCTCACCGCGATCGTCACGGACGGGCTGGTGCACCGCGGGCGGCTCCTCGACGACGAGCTCGACGCGGTCGTCACGGCGCCCGGCCTGGACGGCGAGCCGGTCGAGTGGAGCCTCACCGCCTGGACGATCCGCTCGATCGTCGACGGGATGCTCGAGCCGGTCGCCGAGGACGAGCCTCCCGCCGACCGCTAGAGCGCAGCGTCCTCCGCCGGTGCCGACCCGGTGGGCGCGGGCTCGGGCGGCACGGGCTCGCAGAACCCGTCGATCAGCATCAGCGCGCCCGCCACCACGAGCGAGGGCGAGCCCGGCCGGCCCGGATCGATCGGACCGGTCACCAGCTCGGGTGCGGCGATCCGGGCGACGCAGAGTCCCTCGATGAACGAGGAGATGGCGGAGGCGAGCACGGCGTACTCCTCCTCCCGGCCCGAGCGCAGGCGCAGACCCGCCTCGGCGAGGGTGTGCCGGTAGTACTTCGCCATGTTCTCGATGAAGTGCACCTGGCGCGAGTGCAGGGCCTCGTGGATCGCGACGCGGGCCGACTCCGAGTGCGAGTCGACCGCGCCGATCAGGGCGACGAAGTTGCGCCAGTGCTGGGAGGCGAACACGTTGTCGTAGTTGGCCTCGATCGCGACGGTGAGCGAGGCGACGAGGATCTCGCGCATCTGCTCGGGAGTCGGCTGCTCGGCGAGGCGGCGGTGCAGGTAGGCGTCCCCCGCGGTGAGCGAGGTGGGGTCGAGCCGGGCCGTGAGGATCCGCTCGGGGATCGCGGCGACCAGCTCGTCGTAGAACGCCTGGCGGGTGGGCCAGATCCGGTAGACCGTGCTGCGCGGCACGCCGGCGGAGCGGATGACGTCCTCGAGCGGCAGGTGCGAGACGCCGACGCGCAGTCCCTCCGCGCGGACGACCGCGAGGGCGGCGTCGAGCAGCCGGGTCCGGACCTGCTCGCGGCTGAGTCGGGCCGGTCGCGGCGGGACCTCGGGCGGGGTGTCGGTGCCCATCGTGCCTCCGGAGGCGGGTGAGCGGGGCGGCTTCGGCGTCCCCGGTGCACCCGAGCGTAGACGATCGCCGACAGTCGTCGCGCACAGGGGCGACTCGGGAGGTCACAGAGGCCGCAGGACGCGCGGGGACGGGCGCGGCTCGCGCTCGGCGTGCGAGCCGCGCGAGCCGCGCTGCCTGTCCCCCAGGCGGCCGCCCCTTCGGCCGATCTCGACCGTAGGCGCTCGATCAGGGCCGCGTCAAAACTCCGGACATCATGTCCCGCCGGTCAGGGGCGGAAGGGGCGGCGGGGCTCGTCCGACGGCGGCAGGAGGTGCTGCCCCGCGCGCACGGCCCCGAGGCGCGGGATGCCGAGCTCGTCCGCCACCGCACCGGCGACCTCCGCCTCGGCGTGACCGGCGAGCTCGACGTTGCGCATCAGCTTGGCGTGGTGGCACGGGCTGGCGTCGATGGCGACCACCATCGCCGAGAAGCGCAGCGCGTCGCCCAGCCGCGCCATCGGGTTCAGCTCCGCGAGTACCGACGGGACGTCCGGCATCGACTGGAGCGTGTAGTAGCAGGTCGACACGACGTAGTCGTCGACGCCCGCCTCGGCCGACGGCGGCGCGACGATGATGTCGCCGAGCGACACCGAGCCCGTCCGCGAACCCAGGACCGAGGCGATGGTCACCCGGATGTCGCCGGCGAGCGAGACCACGCGGACGCTCTCCGGCCACGGCGGCAGGGCCGCGAGCTGCGTGGAGCCGGTGCGCAGGGCGATCCCCGCCTGCGAGGACAGCGCATCGATCATGGGCATGCCCGTGCACTCCCCCGCGTTGCCCGCGTCCTGCGAGGCCGCCGCGCCGCAGGAGGCGAGCAGCGCCGAGAGGCCGAGGCGCGACTGCGGCTCGAGTCCGCCGACCACCGCGGGGCTGACCGTGCCGGTGGAGTCGATGATCTGGCCGAGGCGGAGGGCGAGGTCCGAGCCCGTGTTGGGCGTGCCGAAGGTGACGACCTCGCGCACCATCGACTCCACCGGCACGCCGTCGACGCTCTGGCTGAGGGCCTGGCGCGCGGCGAGGCCGCCCATCGAGTGGGCGACGACGACGGCCCGGTGGCCGGTCGCCGCCGTGAGGCAGGCGATCGAGGAGGCCAGGGCGTCGGCGATGCCGGGATCGGTCACCCAGCGGGCCGCGAGATCGCGGTAGTCGAAGGTGTAGACGACGGCGCCCTCGGTGTCCTGGAACGCGCCGATGAGCGAGCGCTGGGAGGTGGTGACCGGCTGGTCGACGCCGTTGGTGGCGACCAGGTCGACCAGGTGCGAGAAGGCGCCCGTGCGCGACTCGTCGTGCGTCGCGGTGCCGAGCCAGCCGTGCAGCACCAGGATCGGCACCAGCGAGGCCGCCGCCGTGGACTCGACGTCGTCGCCCGGGAGGACCGGGGCGAGCTCGGCGATGCCGCAGGTCGCCGGCGGAGGGGCGGTGGCTGCCGCCGCGGCGGCCGCGGTGCCCGACGGTACGACGACGGCACCGACCACCACGAGAAGGGCGGCCAGCACGGCGATCAGGACTCTCATCCGCACGTTTCCTCACCGCCGCGACCCCTGCTGAGCGGGTTCAGGGGATCGACCGGACGAACGTCCGAGAAGTCAATCATCCCGGGGCCCCCGTTCGGGCTCGCTGTCGGGAATCGACGGACCCCCAGTCAGGGTGCCCTTACCGCGCGCCGCGCGAGGCCGCCGTCCCGCGTCGTCCCGCCCTCACGGTGCCGCGGACGACGAAGGGCCCCGCCGGTCTCCCGGCGGGGCCCTTCGTCACTCAGACCGAACTCAGCTGTAGTTGCCGGGCTCGTAGCCGTCGCTCGAGAACGAGTCGAAGTCGACGAACGAGAGGTCCGCGTCGCTGAACGCGGCGTCGTCGGCGAAGATGCGGTTGGGGTACCGCTCGGCCTTCGCCTCCTCCGTCGCCTCGACCGACACGTTCCGGTAGCGGGGCAGACCCGTTCCGGCCGGGATCAGCTTTCCGATGATCACGTTCTCCTTGAGGCCCATCAGCGGGTCGCGCTTTCCCTCCATGGCCGCCTGCGTCAGGACGCGGGTGGTCTCCTGGAAGGATGCGGCCGACAGCCACGACTCGGTCGCGAGCGAGGCCTTGGTGATGCCCATGACCTCCTGGCGGGCGGACGCGGTCCGCTTGCCCTCGGTCAGAGCCGCACGGTTGACCTCGCTGTAGCGCGAGCGGTCGACGAGCTCACCCGGCAGCAGGTCGGTGTCGCCGTGGTCGACGACGGTGACCTTGCGGAGCATCTGCCGGACGATGACCTCGATGTGCTTGTCGTGGATCGGG
The DNA here is from genome assembly GCF_004366415.1 of Rathayibacter sp. PhB151. Lineage (NCBI taxonomy): Bacteria > Bacillati > Actinomycetota > Actinomycetes > Micrococcales > Microbacteriaceae > Rathayibacter > Rathayibacter sp. PhB151. The sequence goes on from NZ_SOEN01000006.1 coordinate 341,162, forward strand.
ACGCCCTGCGAGCGGTAGACGCCCTGGACGCCGCCGACGAGGTGCTTCTGGACCTCGCGGACGCCCAGCACGCGCAGGACCTCCTTGGGGTCGACCGTTCCCACGTGCAGCTGCTGACCGAGCACGACCGACTGGCCGTCCTCGACGAGGAGCTGCGAGCGCTTGAGCACCGGGTAGATGACCGCCTCGTCGCCGTTGTCCGGCTGGAGGATGACCCGGCGGGCCCGATCGGTGTCCTCGATCGTGATGCGACCGGCGGCCTCCGCGATCGGCGACGCACCCTTGGGGGTGCGGGCCTCGAAGAGCTCCTGCACGCGGGGCAGACCCTGCGTGATGTCGTCGGCCGAGGCCGATCCACCGGTGTGGAAGGTGCGCATCGTGAGCTGCGTGCCGGGCTCGCCGATCGACTGGGCCGCGATGATGCCGACGGCCTCTCCGATGTCGACGAGCTTGCCGGTGGCGAGCGAGCGGCCGTAGCAGGCCGCGCAGACGCCGACGGCCGACTCGCAGGTCAGGACCGAGCGCACCTTGATGTGACGCACCTCGGCGCCGACCAGCTTCTCGATGAGGACGTCGCCGACGTCCTCGCCGGCCTCGGCCACGACCTCGCCGGCCTCGTTCGTCGCCGCGGTGGCGAGCGAGCGGGCGTAGACGGAGTTCTCGACGTTCGAGTCCTGGATCCAGGCGCCGGTGGCGTCCTGGAGCATGATCGGCAGGTCGAGGCCCTTGGTCGTGCCGCAGTCGTCCTCGCGGATGATGACGTCCTGCGAGACGTCGACGAGTCGACGCGTCAGGTAGCCCGAGTCCGCGGTGCGGAGCGCGGTGTCGGCCAGACCCTTGCGGGCACCGTGCGTGGCGATGAAGTACTCGGCTACCGACAGTCCCTCGCGGTACGAGGAGATGATCGGTCGGGCGATGATCTCGCCCTTCGGGTTGTTCACCAGGCCGCGCATGCCGGCGATGTTGCGCACCTGCAGCCAGTTACCACGGGCACCGGAGGTGACCATGCGGTTGATCGTGTTGTCGATCGGGAAGTTCGCGCGCATCGCCTTGGCGACCTCGTCGGTCGCCTCGGTCCAGATCTTCACGAGCTCCTGGCGGCGCTCCGCCTGGGTGGTCAGACCCTTGTCGTACTCGGACTCGACCTTGGCCGCCTTCTTCTCGTAGCCCGCGATGATGACGGGCTTCGAGGGCGGGGTGAGGATGTCCGAGAGGGCGACGGTGACACCGGACCGGGTGGCCCAGTAGAAGCCGGCGTCCTTGATGCGGTCGAGCGAGGCGGCGACCTCCACCTTCGGGTAGCGCTCCGCGAGGTCGTTGACGATGCCGGAGATGGTCGTCTTGTCGGCGACCTGCTCGAAGTAGGGGTAGTCGACCGGCAGCGCCTCGTTGAAGAGAGCGCGGCCGAGCGTCGTGTCGAGGAGGACGGGCGCGGTGACCTTGCCCTTGTCGTCGATCTCGACGCCCTCGGGAGCCTGACCCTGCACGAAGTACACGTCCGACATGCGGATGCGGACCTTCGAGTTCAGGTGCAGCGAGCCCTGGTCCTTCGCGAGGATCGCCTCCGAGACGGAGGAGAACGCGCGGCCCTCACCGGCGCCACCCTCGCGGATGGTCGTCAGGTGATGGAGGCCGATGATCATGTCCTGCGTGGGCAGGGTGACCGGGCGGCCGTCGGAGGGCTTCAGGATGTTGTTCGAGGCGAGCATCAGGATGCGCGCCTCGGCCTGGGCCTCGACCGACAGGGGCAGGTGGACGGCCATCTGGTCGCCGTCGAAGTCCGCGTTGAACGCGGCGCAGACGAGCGGGTGCAGCTGGATCGCCTTGCCCTCGACCAGCTGGGGCTCGAAGGCCTGGATGCCGAGTCGGTGCAGGGTGGGCGCGCGGTTGAGCAGGACGGGGCGCTCGCGGATGATCTCCTCGAGCACGTCCCAGACCTGCGGACGCGAGCGCTCGACCATGCGCTTGGCGGCCTTGATGTTCTGCGCGTGGGAGAGGTCGATCAGGCGCTTGATGACGAACGGCTTGAACAGCTCGAGTGCCATCTGCTTGGGCAGACCGCACTGGTGCAGCTTGAGCTGCGGTCCGACGATGATGACCGAGCGGCCCGAGTAGTCGACGCGCTTGCCCAGCAGGTTCTGGCGGAAGCGACCCTGCTTTCCCTTGAGCATGTCGCTCAGGGACTTCAGGGCGCGGTTGCCGGTACCGGTGACGGGACGGCCGCGGCGGCCGTTGTCGAAGAGGGCGTCGACCGCCTCCTGGAGCATGCGCTTCTCGTTGTTCACGATGATCTCGGGGGCACCGAGGTCGAGCAGGCGGCGGAGGCGGTTGTTGCGGTTGATGACGCGGCGGTACAGGTCGTTCAGGTCGGAGGTGGCGAAGCGGCCACCGTCGAGCTGGACCATCGGGCGCAGCTCCGGCGGGATGACCGGGACCACGTCGAGGACCATCGCGGCCGGCGAGTTGCCGGTGGCGAGGAACGAGTTGACGACGCGCAGGCGCTTGATGGCGCGGATCTTCTTCTGACCCTTGCCCTCGGCGATCTGCAGGTGCAGCGTCTCGGCCTCGGCCTGGAGGTCGAACTGCTCGAGGCGCTTCTTGATCGCCTCGGCGCCCATGTAGGCCTCGAAGTAGACGCCGTAGCGGTCGACGAGCTCGTTGAAGACGGCGTCCTCGGGCTTGAGGTCGCCCACCTTCAGGGTGCGGAACTGCTCCCACACGCTCTCCAGTCGCGCGATGTCCTCGTCGAAGGACTTGCGGATCTGGCCCATCTCCTTCTCGGCGCCGTCCTTGGTGCGGCGCTTCTGGTCGCTCTTCGCGCCCTCCGCCTCCAGGGCGGCGAGGTCGGTCTCGAGGCGCGCCAGGCGGTCCGCGATGCGGGAGTCGCGCTGGTCCGAGAGGGTCTTGATCTCGAGCCGGAGCTCGTTCTCGAGGCCGGGCATGTCGGCGTGACGGCCGTCGTCGTCCACGTCGATGATCATGTACGCCGCGAAGTAGATGACCTTCTCGAGGTCCTTCGGCGCCATGTCCAGCAGGTATCCGAGGCGCGAGGGGACGCCCTTGAAGTACCAGATGTGGGTGACGGGGGCGGCGAGCTCGATGTGGCCCATCCGCTCGCGGCGGACCGAGGACTTGGTGACCTCGACGCCGCAGCGCTCGCAGACGATGCCCTTGAAGCGGACCCGCTTGTACTTGCCGCAGGAGCACTCCCAGTCGCGCGAGGGTCCGAAGATCTGCTCGCCGAACAGACCGTCCTTCTCGGGCTTGAGGGTGCGGTAGTTGATGGTCTCGGGCTTCTTCACTTCACCGTGCGACCAGCGACGGATGTCATCGGCCGTCGCGAGGCCGATGCGCAGCTCGTCAAAAGTTGTTACGTCGAGCAATGTTTTCTCCTTGTCGGAAAACAGGGTGTCTCGTCAGAGACGGGGAGTCGTCAGATGCTGGCGCGGGATCAGATGTCGTCGACGGAGGACGACTCGAACCGGGAGGAGATGTTGATGCCGAGCTCCTCCGCGGCGCGGTAGACCTCGTCATCCGTGTCGCGCAGGCTGACCGCGGTGCCGTCGGCCGAGAGGACCTCGACGTTCAGGCACAGGGACTGCATCTCCTTGATGAGGACCTTGAAGGACTCCGGGATGCCCGGCTCCTGGATGTTCTCACCCTTGACGATGGCCTCGTACACCTTCACGCGGCCGAGGATGTCGTCCGACTTGATGGTGAGGAGCTCCTGCAGCGCGTAGGCGGCACCGTAGGCCTCGAGGGCCCACACCTCCATCTCGCCGAAGCGCTGGCCGCCGAACTGCGCCTTACCACCGAGCGGCTGCTGGGTGATCATCGAGTACGGGCCCGTCGAGCGCGCGTGGATCTTGTCGTCGACGAGGTGGTGCAGCTTCAGGATGTACATGTAGCCGACCGAGACCGGGTCCGGGAAGGGCTCACCCGAGCGGCCGTCGAACAGCTGCGTCTTGCCGGACGAGCCGATCAGGCGCTCGCCGTCGCGGGTCGGGGTGGTGGAGTCGAGGAGCCCTGCGAGCTCCTCCTCCGCCGCGCCGTCGAACACCGGGGTGGCGACCTTGGTGCCGGGAGCGGCCTCGCGGGCGTGCTCGGGCAGGCGCTTGGCCCACTCGGGCTTGCCGTCGACCTTCCAGCCCTGCTTCGCGATCCAGCCGAGGTGGATCTCGAGGACCTGGCCGAAGTTCATCCGGCCGGGGACGCCGAGCGGGTTGAGCACGATGTCGACCGGGGTGCCGTCGGCGAGGAACGGCATGTCCTCGACCGGCAGGATCTTCGAGATGACGCCCTTGTTGCCGTGGCGGCCGGCGAGCTTGTCGCCCTCGGTGATCTTGCGCTTCTGGGCGATGTAGACGACCACGCGCTGGTTGACGCCCGAGCCGAGCTCGTCGTCGCCGTCCTGCGCGTCGAACACCTTGACGCCGATGATCGTGCCCTGCTCGCCGTGGGGCACCTTCAGCGACGTGTCGCGGACCTCGCGGCTCTTCTCGTTGAAGATCGCGCGGAGCAGGCGCTCCTCGGCCGAGAGCTCGGTCTCGCCCTTGGGCGTGACCTTGCCGACGAGGATGTCGCCGGGGCGGACCTCGGCGCCGATGCGGATGATGCCGCGCTCGTCCAGGTCGGCCAGGAGCTCCGGGCTGACGTTGGGGAGGTCGCGGGTGATCTCCTCCTTGCCGAGCTTGGTGTCGCGGGCGTCGACCTCGTACTCCTCGATGTGGATCGAGGAGAGGACGTCGTCCTTCACCAGGTTCTGGCTGAGGATGATCGCGTCCTCGAAGTTGTGACCCTCCCACGGCATGAACGCGACGAGCAGGTTCTTGCCGAGCGCGAGCTCGCCGTTCTCGGTCGCGGGACCGTCGGCGACGATCTCGCCGACCTCGATGCGCTCGCCGGCGGAGACGACCACGCGGTTGTTGTACGAGGTGCCCTGGTTCGAGCGGTCGAACTTGCGCAGGAAGTAGGTCTGCGTGCCGCCCTCGTCCAGCTGGACGGTGACGGAGTCGGCGGAGACCTCCTGGACCACGCCGGCCTTGTCGGCCGTGATGACGTCGCCGGCGTCGATGGCCGCGAAGCCCTCCATGCCGGTTCCAACGACGGGCGACTCGCTGCGCAGCAGCGGGACGGCCTGACGCTGCATGTTCGCGCCCATGAGCGCGCGGTTCGCGTCGTCGTGCTCGAGGAACGGGATCAGCGACGTCGCGACCGACACCATCTGGCGCGGGGAGACGTCCATGTAGTGCACGCGCTCGGCGTCGACGAGCTCGACCTCTCCGCCCTTGGGGCGGACCAGGACCTTGCCCTCGGCGAAGCGCATGTCGGAGGTGAGGGGGGCGTTCGCCTGGGCGACCAGGTACTCGTCCTCCTCGGACGCGGTCAGGTAGTCGATCTGCGCGGTGACGACGCCGTCGACGACCTTGCGGTACGGGGTCTCGATGAAGCCGAACGAGTTGATGCGCGCGAAGGACGCGAGCGAGCCGATCAGGCCGATATTCGGGCCTTCCGGGGTCTCGATCGGGCACATGCGGCCGTAGTGCGACGGGTGGACGTCGCGGACCTCGACGCCGGCGCGCTCACGGGAGAGACCGCCGGGGCCGAGCGCCGACAGGCGGCGCTTGTGGGTCAGACCCGCGAGCGGGTTGTTCTGGTCCATGAACTGCGACAGCTGCGAGGTGCCGAAGAACTCCTTGATCGCGGCCACCACGGGGCGGACGTTGATCAGGGTCTGCGGGGTGATCGCCTCGATGTCCTGCGTGGTCATGCGCTCGCGGACGACGCGCTCCATGCGGGACAGACCGGTGCGGACCTGGTTCTGGATGAGCTCGCCGACCGCGCGGATGCGGCGGTTGCCGAAGTGGTCGATGTCGTCCACGTCGAGGCGGAGGTCGACCGCGGCGCCGTCGCGCACACCGGGCAGGTTGGTGCGGCCGTCGTGCAGCGCGACCAGGTACTTGATGGTCGCGATGATGTCCTCGACCGTGAGCACGGAGTCGGAGAGCGCCTTGTCGATGCCGAGCTTGCGGTTGATCTTGTAGCGGCCGACCTTGGCGAGGTCGTAGCGCTTGCTGTTGAAGTAGAAGTTGTCCAGCAGCGCGCGGGCGGCCTCGGCGGCGACCTGCTCGCCCGGGCGGAGCTTGCGGTAGATGTCGCGGAGGGCGTCCTCCTTGGTGAGGATGTTGTCCTTCTCGAGGGTCAGCTCGATCGACTCGTAGCCGGCGAACTGCTCGAGGATCTCCTCGCTCGTCAGGCCCAGGGCCTTGAGGAAGACGGTGACCGACTGCTTGCGCTTGCGGTCGATGCGGACGCCGACCTGGTCGCGCTTGTCGATCTCGAACTCGAGCCAGGCACCGCGGCTGGGGATGACGCGGGCGGAGTAGATGTCCTTGTCGGACGTCTTCTCCTGCTGGCGCTCGAAGTACACGCCCGGGCTGCGGACGAGCTGGGACACGACGACACGCTCGGTGCCGTTGATGATGAACGTGCCCTTCTCGGTCATCAGGGGGAAGTCGCCCATGAAGACCGTCTGGGTCTTGATCTCACCCGTGAGGTGGTTCATGAACTCGGCCTCGACGTACAGCGGAGCGGCGTAGGTCTTGCCGCGCTCCTTGCACTCCTCGATCGTGTACTTCTCGGGCTCGAGGTACGGGTTCGTGAAGCTCAGCTGCATCGTCTCGCTGAGGTCCTCGATCGGGGAGATCTCCTCGAAGATCTCGTCGAGTCCGGAGTTGGCGGGGAGATCCTCCCGGCCGACGGCCTTCGCCTCGGCGACGCGGGTCTTCCACGCCTCCGAGCCGACGAGCCAGTCGAAGCTCTCGGTCTGCAGCGCGAGCAGATCCGGAACCGTCAGGGTGTCGCTGATCTTGGCGAACGAGAGACGCGAAGCTCCGCGTCCGTTCTTGGGTGAGGTGGTGGTTGCGTTGGGCGCAGCAGCCAAGGAAGGAACCTCCGTAGACCCTCGCGGGTCTCAATCTGTGGGATGTGTGGAGTGGGCTCCCGCCGGGCGGGCCGACACGTCCTGCTCCCCGTTCCGTGACCGCGGTGACGCGGCCGCAGCGACGAAGCGACCGGTTTGACGCGGCCTTCGGGGCGGGGGCTAGAGTGTGGCATCGGCATCCACCATCTGATGCCGGGTTCCGATGGCTGGTCGACCGCAATATGACGACTCGGCACTCGGGAGCGCAAAGTACAACTATAGATGCACCGCGCCACGCCGCGCAAGTGCAGGTGCTTGCGCCCGGCACGGGCCTCGGGTATACGGCCGGGCCGAGGGTCTCGCCCTCCCCGCCTCTCCCGCTCCGCCTCCCCTCCTGCGCGGCACGGCAGACTGGTCGGATGGCCGAACGCACCGGTCGCCGACGCGGCGACGACTCCGAGCACCCCCGCGCCGTGCTCGCCAGCGGATTCCTCGCGCAGATCGAGCCCGACCGGCACTCCTCCGACGCGGCGACCCTCGTCGTCGACGGGACCCCGCAGTCGCACGTCGACCTCGCCGACCCCACGCACCTCTCCTTCGAGTACGTGCGGCGGATCGGCCACGCGATCGACCTGCTCGCGCCCGAGGGCGAGGCCGTGACGGCGCTGCACCTGGGCGCCGGCGCGCTGACCCTCCCCCGCTACGTCGCGGCGACCCGGCCCGGCTCGCGCCAGCAGGTGGTCGAGATCGAGGCGGCGCTCGTCGACCTGGTGCGGGAGGCGCTCCCGCTGCCCCGCGGCGCGCAGATCCGGATCCGCCAGGGCGACGCCCGCGAGGTGCTCGGCAAGCTGCCGCCGGGGCTGCTCGGCACGGTCGACGTCGTGGTGGTCGACATCTTCTCCGGGGCCAGGACGCCCGCGCACGTCACGAGTGCCGAGTTCTACCGGGAGATCGCGCCGCTGCTCGCGCCCACCGGCGTCGTGGCGGTCAACGTGGCCGACGGCGGGGCGCTGGCCTTCGCCCGCGCCCAGGCCGCCACGCTCGCGGCGGTCTTCGCGCACACGGCGATCATGACCGACACCCAGATGCTGAAGGCCAAGCGCTTCGGCAACGTGGTGATGCTCGCCTCGCCCTCTCCGCTGCCGGTGGACGGGCTGCCGCGGCGGCTCGCCTCCGATCCCGCGCCCGCGAAGCTGGTGCAGGGGCGCGAGCTGGAGAACTTCCTCGGCGGCGCCTCGGTCGTCACCGACGACACCGCCACGCCCTCGCCGCTGCCGGCCCGCAGCATCTTCCAGGTCCGCCGGGGCTGAGGAGAGTCGCCGGGGCTGAGGAGCGGCGCCGGGGCCGAGGAGCGGCGCCGGGGCCGACCTCGAACCCGTGCCCGGGCCGGGCGGCCCGGCCCGGTTGCCCGTACAGTGGACGGGGGCCAGAGCCCCCTCCGTCCTCTCGCCGCCACGTGCGCCGATCCGGATCCGCATCCACGAGGAAGAACCGCCCTGAGCATCATCATCCGCCACGACCCCGCGACGCTCCGCGAGGAGATCGACGTCGACGCCGCCCAGGACCGCCTGGAGGAGATCGGCGCGCTGCGCTCCCTCGCCGCGCTCACCGAGAAGGCCGAGCTGCTGCGCCTGCTCGGCCGCCTCGACGAGGCCTGGGACATCGCCACCGAGGCCGTCCGCCGCACCCGCTTCTCCGGCGACCGCGCCGAGCTGCTCACCGCGCGCGTCCGCCGCGCGCGCCTCATGCAGCTGCGCGACCGCTCGGACGAGGCGCTCTCCGAGCTGACGCTCTGCGTCGAGGAGGCGCGCACGCACGAGTGGCACGTCGAGCACTCCTTCGCACTCAAGCACCGCGGGCTCGCGCTCTTCGAGAGCGGCGAGTACAGCCAGGCGGCGCGAGACTTCGACGCGGCGACCGCGCTCGGCGAGCGGGTCGGCGTGGAGGAGGAGGAGCTCGAGGTCGCGCGCCTCGGCTTCGCCGCCGCCTCCGAGTTCCAGGACGAGTCGACCCGCGGCCCCCGGGCGGACGGCGCCGTGCGCGGCCGCCGCCGCGCCGAGGGCGACGAGGCCTGAGCCCCGGAGCCGATCCGACCGATGGCTGAGCTCGACCAGGTCGCCCGCTGGGCGGACGCGCTGCTGCGCGAGCACCTGGACGCCTCGTGGAGCTTCGCCTTCGATCACGCCCGCACCCGCGGCGGTGCCTGCCACTGGAAGGACCGGCGCATCACCGTCTCGCGTCACCTCGCCGCGCGGTGGAGCGACGAGGAGGTGCACCAGACGCTGCTGCACGAGGTCGCGCACGCGCTCGCCGGCCCGAAGGCCGGGCACGGGCCCGCGTGGCGGCGGATCGCCACCGCGCTCGGCTACACCGGCGACCGCACGCACAGCAACCCGACCGCGGACGAGCTGGCCCCGTGGGTCGGCAGCTGCCCGAGCGGGCACCTCTTCTACCGGCACCGCCGCCCGAGCCGGCCGCTGGCCTGCGGGAAGTGCGCCCGGCGCTTCGAGGCCGCGAACGCGATCGAGTGGCGGCGCCGCGAGGTGCCGGCGCGACCGGCCGCGAGCGAGCGCTCGGCGTGAGCGAGGGCGCACCGCATCGCGTGGTCCGCGGCCGGGTGCCGAGCACCGGGCAGTGGCTGGTCGACGCGGGCGGACTGCGCTGGTGGTTCGACTCCGGCAGCCTGGCGCTCGACTTCGCCTGCACCGGACCGCTCCGCGGGATCCCCGGCGAGCGCCTCGACTCCGACGAGGCCCTGGCGGCCTGGCTCGCCGAGCGCTTCGATGCCGTCGACGCCACCGCCCGCGACGCCCGGCTCGACGACGCGCTGATGCTGCGCGGCGCGGTCTCGCGGCTGGCAGTCGCCGCCGAGCGGAGTGCCGTGGGCGACCCGGCGGACGTCGACGTCGTCAACCTCTTCGCCGCGATGCCGGACGTGCCGCCGTCGCTCTCCGGCGGCTCGCGCCAGGCCGGCCGCTCGCACGCGGCGGCGCGGCAGGCGCTCTCGACCCTCGCCCGCGAGGCGGTCGACCTGCTCGGCGGCGGCACTCCGGGGCGGCTGCGCCGCTGCGACGCGGAGGACTGCCGCATCCTCTACCTCGACACCTCCCGGGCCGGCTCCAGGCGCTGGTGCTCGATGCAGCGCTGCGGCAACCGGGCGAAGGTCCGCGCGCACCGGCGCCGGAGCGCCGAGCGCGCGGACCACGGCGAGGGCTAGTCGACGACCTTCACGTCCTTCCAGAACGCGAGGTAGCCCGAGAAGTCCTTGCCGACGCGGTCGAACGCGGTCGGGTAGGGCGTCGGGTAGGACCAGGCGCGGTCCTTGAGCATCCCGTCGTCGGACTTCACGTCGTAGTACTGGGCCTCACCCTTCCACGGGCAGGTGTACTGGGTGCTGCTCGGCACCAGGTAGTCGTTGTTCACGCTCGTGGGCGGGAAGTACCAGTTGCCCTCGATGGAGATGAGGTCGGAGTCGGGGGCGTCGGCGATGACGACGTCGTTGAGGACGGCTTTCATTCGGGCCAGCTTTCCTGTCGCGGAGACGATCGGCGGAGGCGGTCCTCCGCTCCCGGGGAACGCTACGCCGCTCCGGCCCCGCGGGTCGAGCGCGGCCGCACCCCTTGCGGAGACGCTCAGGCCCGGTCCGTCAGCGCGGGGAGCGCAGGACCGTCACCGCGTCGACGGTGTCCACGCGGGCGGCGGCGGAGATCTCGGCCCCGCGGCCCTGCGCCGTGAGCAGGCGTCCGGTGGCGGAGGCGGTCAGCAGGTGCACGCAGGCCCGGCGGAGTCCCTCGTAGGAGGCCGAGGCCACGGCCGCGTCGGGTGAGACGTGGTCGATGCCGAGCCCGATCAGGGCGTCGATCAGCGCGCCGGCGGCCAGCTGGTCCTCGACGGCGAAGCGCGGCTCGCCGCTCGGGTCGAGCTCGCCGACGGCGACGACGTTGACGCTGGTCCGGCCGCCGTTCTCGTGCTGGCGCTCGAGGATCCAGCGGGCCACGGCGCTGCGGTCGGCCAAGCCGGCGCGGACGACGTGGCCGTCGATCCCGTCGGGGTCGATCGCGTCGTCCGCGCCTCCGGGGAGCGCGTCGACCAGCACGGTGATGTGTGCCGGGGCGAGGTCCCGGAGGCCTCGGGCGCCCCAGTCGAAGCGGATCTGGTACGACCCCTGGTCGAAGGCGGCGGCCGGGGCGGCGGCGGTGCGGTCGGAGTCGGGGAGCGCGGCGTTCACTCCTCCACGGTACCGACCGCTCCGCCGCCGCCTACACGCCCGCGGCCCGGCGCGCACCCGGTTCCCGCCCGGGAGAACCCGGAGGAGGATGGACTCCGTGAAGGTGATGCTCAAGCACGTGCTCGACACCGACCCCGACTCCGCCTGGCGCGCCCTGCAGAGTCCGGCCGTGTTCCGCGAGGTGATGTCCCCGTTCCTGACCGCCGCGTCCCTGGACGAGGGTGGCTTCCGGCCGACCTGGGGCCTCGGGCCGCACGACGTCGCGATGGACGCGCTCGGGATCGTGCCGATGGGAGCGCAGGAGATCGACCTCTCCTACCGCCGCGTCCCGTCGATGCCCGACGTCCGGATCCTCCGCGACAACGGCGCTCCGCTCTCCGGCGCGCTGCGGCTGATCACCGCGTGGGACCACCGGATGGCCGTCGCGCCGCTCCCCGATGGGCGGACGCTCTTCCGCGACCGGCTGGAGTTCAGCGCCGGACTCGCCTCGCCGGCGCTCTGGCCGTCGATGTGGGCGTTCTGGCAGTGGCGCGGGATCCGCATCCGCGCGCTGGCCCCGACCTGGCGTCACGACGTCGGCGCCGATACCCGCCCCCGAGGGGAGGACGCACCGTGAGCCCCGACGGATCGGCCGAGGAGGCCGTCGAGCTGTCCCGCGCGGACCTGCTGCGCTTCCGCTGGCCCTCCGGCGAGGACGACGGCAGCGAGGAAGAGGGCGCCGTGTCGCCGCGGCGCCGGCTCGCCTCCGCCATCGAGGTCGCCGACTGGCGCCGCCACGTCCAGGCGATGTACGCCGAGGTCCGCAGGCTGTCGAACGTCGACCTGCTCGCCGCGCACGCGTCGTGGATCCGGGCGCGCAACGCGCTGTTCGACCGACACCCCGCCACTCCCCTGCTGCCCGCCGACCGGGCGCACTTCCGCTCGCTGCCGATCGCACCGTACGACGCGGCCTGGCGGTTCGAGCTCGAGGTCGCGCCGGCCGAGGAGGCTCGGCGCATGGACGTGGAGACCGGGACGGACGGCGTCGTGCCGTTCGAGCTGGTCGGGACCGTCGACGTCCCCTCCGCAGGGACCCTGGACGTCTGGAAGCTCGGCTCCTACGGCGGCGGGCTCTTCGTGCCCGTCAAGGACGCGCTGGCCGGGACGCCGGGCGGCACCTACGGCGGCGGGCGCTACCTGCTCGACACTGTGAAAGGCGCCGATCTCGGTACCGGAGCGACGCCGTCGACGCTCGTGCTCGACTTCAACTTCGCCTACAACCCCTCCTGCGCGTACGATCCGGCCTGGGCCTGCCCGCTCGCGCAGGCCGGCAACACGCTGCCGGTCGAGGTGCCGGTGGGCGAGCGCTACAGGGGCTGACGCGGCGCCGACATGCTGATCGAGCAGCCCTCGCAGAGGGCGTATCGAGATCCCGCCGCCGATGCTGACCGTTCTCGGAGGCTCCGCCGATAGCCTCCGGGCGGCGCGCTCCCGCGCCGGAAAGCAGGAATCAGCATGCCCCGACCCGTCCTCCTCGTCACCGGAACCTCGACCGGCATCGGCCGCGCGACAGCGATCGAGGCCGCCCGCTCGGGCTGGCAGGTGGTCGCGACGGTCCGCGACGTGGAGCACGCCGACGGACTCCGCGAGGCGATCGGCGGGGCCGGGGTGGAGCTCGACGTGCAGGAGCTCGACATCACCGACGCCGACTCCGTCACCGCCTGCCTCGAGCGGATCCAGTCCGTGCACGGCGGGCTCGACGTCCTGGTGAACAACGCCGGCGCGGGCCACATCGGCATCACCGAGCTCGAGGACCCGGCGGAGCTGCGCCGCGTCATGGAGGTCAACTTCTTCGGCACGGTCGCCGTGACCCGCGCCGCGCTGCCGCTGCTGCGCTCCTCGCGCGGTCGGATCGTGACGGTGTCGAGCGTCGGCGGCGCCGTCGGCCAGCCCTTCAACGAGGACTACTGCGCCGCGAAGTTCGCGATCGAGGGCTTCTTCGAGGCGCTCGCGCCCGTCGCCGCGGCCGTCGGCGTGCACGTCTCGCTGATCGAGCCGGGCGCCGTCCGCAGCAGCTTCGTCGAGAACGTCGGCATCGACGCCTCCGCCCTGATGGCCGAGGCCGGCCCCTACGCCGGCGCGCTCGGCGCCTACCTCGACCGCACGGCCTCCGCCTTCTCCTCCACCCACGCCCAGGAGCCGGCCGATGTGGCCGCGGTGATCCTGCAGACCCTGCGCGACCCGGAGCCGCCCTTCCGGGTGCAGACCTCGGACTGGGCGCGGGACTTCGTCGGTCTGAAGCTGGCCGACCTCGACGGCTCCCGCGTGCAGTCGACCATGCGGGGATGGATCGGCACCCACTAGGGTGGAAGGGTGCGAGCGCGACGACTGCGCTCCCCCGCGTCGTAGAACGCCCATTTTCCGTTGCGGATCCCTCTGGATCCCGACCATCTGGCGCACGTGCATGAGGCCCCCGGCCGCGCGCACCGCTTCGTACGGCGAACGGATGTGACCACCGTCACCTTCGCCCGAACAGCCGATCACCCGCGCCCGGCCACCGCCTGCGCTGTCAGATCGGCATGATGCCCCGAAAGGCACCATCCATGTCGACCATCCCCACCTTCGCCGCTCTCGGCGTCCCCGCACCCCTCGTCACCGCCCTGACCGCGAACGGCATCACCGAGCCGTTCCCGATCCAGGTGGACACGCTCCCCGACACCCTGAACGGCCGCGACGTGCTCGGCCGCGGCAAGACCGGCTCCGGCAAGACCCTCGCGTTCGCCATCCCGATGGTCGCCCGCCTCGGCGGCGCCCTCGCCGGCGGACGCCGCCGCCCGGGCCGCCCGCTCGGCCTGATCCTCGCGCCGACCCGCGAGCTCGCCACGCAGATCACCGCGGCCATGCAGCCCCTCGCCGACGCCTACGGCATCGTCACCACCACGATCTTCGGCGGCGTCTCACAGCAGCGCCAGGTCGCCGCGCTCAAGCAGGGCGTCGACATCGTCGTGGCCTGCCCCGGCCGCCTCGAGGACCTCATGAAGCAGGGCTTCGTCAACCTCGACGCCGTCGAGATCACCGTGCTCGACGAGGCCGACCACATGGCCGACCTGGGCTTCCTGCCCGTCGTCACGCGCATCCTCGACAAGACCCCCCGTGGCGGACAGCGCCTGCTGTTCTCGGCCACGCTCGACAACGGCGTGGACAAGCTCGTCAAGAAGTACCTGCAGAACGAGGTGCTGCACTCGGTCGACGAGGCCAACTCGCCGGTCGCGCTGATGACCCACCACGTCTTCGAGGTCGACGGCCTCGACGCCAAGAACGCCCTCGTGAAGACCCTGGCGTCCGGCACCGGCCGCCGCATCCTCTTCATGCGCACCAAGCACCACGCGAAGAAGCTCGCCAAGCAGCTCACCGGCCAGGGCATCCCCGCCGTCGACCTGCACGGCAACCTCTCGCAGGTCGCCCGCGACCGCAACCTCGCCGCCTTCGGCGCCGGCACCGTGAAGGTGCTCGTCGCCACCGACGTCGCCGCCCGCGGCGTGCACGTCGACGACGTCGAGCTGGTCATCCACGTCGACCCGCCGATGGAGCACAAGGCGTACCTGCACCGCTCGGGCCGCACCGCCCGCGCCGGCAGCGAGGGCGACGTCGTCACCGTCGTCCTGCCCAGCCAGCGCGGCGACGTGAAGACCCTCCTGCGCAAGGCCGCCATCCAGGTCACCCCGCAGCTCGTCACCGCCGACTCGGCCGCCGTGTCGAAGCTCGTCGGCGACGTCGCGGCGTACGTCACCCCGACCGCCGTCGTCGAGCCCGTCCGCGGCCAGTCGCAGGGCGGCCGCTCGCAGGGCGCCAACGCGCAGCGCAAGCGCGCTGCACGCACCGACGGCGGCACCGCCCCCCGCGGCGGACGCGGCGAGCGCTCGGCGGCTCCCGCCGGCGCCGGCTCCGACCGTCCCCGCCGCGGCACCGGCGGAAGCTCCGACGGCGCCGCTCGCGGCGGACAGCGCGGCGGCCGCGGCCGCTCCGCCGCCGCAGCGACCACCTCGGGCGGCTCGCGCTCGTACTACAGCACGGGCTCGGGCTCCAGCAGCTCCGCCCCGGCCGGCGCCGAGCGCCGCCCTGCGCGACGCGCGCAAGGCTGAGCCGATTTGCGCGCCGCGTGGCGGCGCGCCGCAGTCGGCTGGGTGGACGGTCGCGTTCTGCAGAGCGGGTTGCGAACGGCTCCGGCGATTCGCTTGGCACGCGAATCGCCGCTCCGCCTCGTGAGGGGCGGCCGGTCCGGGGGCGCAGCGTCTGACGACGTGGGCGTGCCGCGACGACTGCACGAAGACAGATGAGGAAGGCCGGGAGTCCTCCCGCGACGGAGTCGCGGGTCGGGGTCCCGGCCTTCGTCGTCTCTCGGAGAGGCTGCTTCTTCTGCGGCGGTGGCGAAGGAGGAACGGCAGTCGGCGCTGCTCCGACTGTCGTCAGGCCGGGGCTTCTCGTTCCCAGTCGAGAGCTTCAGCGAGTCGCTCGGCGTCGGGCAGGACGGCTCGTTCTGCCGCCGGCAGACTGTCGTACGAGTAGGTCGACACCGCCATCGGCGATTCGGCGCCTCCCAGCGAGTATCTGACAGTGTGCTCGTTACGGCTGCCGCAGATCAGGATCCCCACCGTCGGAGCATGTGCCGGCCTGCGGAGTCTGTCGTCGACGAGGGCGACGTAGAAGCCGAGCCTGCCCGCGTACTCGGGCTGGAATCTGCCGGTCTTGAGCTCGATGACCACGTACCGGAGCTGGTCCACATGGAAGAACAGCAGGTCGAGGAAGAAGTCGTCACCGTCGACATCGAAATGCACCTGGCGGCCGATGAATGCGAAGCCCGCGCCGAGCTCGCGGAGGGTGTCGACGATGCGATCCATGAGGGCCTGCTCGAGGTCTCGCTCTGCGGCGTCCTTGGAAAGGTCGAGGAAGTCGAACACGTAGGGGTCTTTCGCGAGCTCCCGCGCGAGGTCCGAGTCGGACAGGGTGAGTCGGTCCGTGAAGTTGGTCGGTGCCGCGCCGATCCGATCGCGGGTGCGGTTCATGATCTGGTTGGCCAGCATGTTCCGTGACCAGGCCCGCTCCACCGCCGTCTCGGCGTACCAGTCGCGTGCATCACGTTCGTCGAGCCGGTCGAGGAGCACGGTGATGTGGCCCCAGGGCAATCGTGCAACAGGCTGTTGCACGATTCCCGGCTCAGGCCAGCTGGCGGCGAATGCGCGCATGTAGAGCAGGTTGCGACGAGAGAAGCCCTTCATCGCCGGGAACTCCGCTCGCAGATCGTTCGCGAGTCGTTCGACGACCCCGCTCCCCCACTGCTGAGTTTCCTGCTGACGCAGAATGGTCTGTCCGAGCGCAACTCCCGTCCCATCGGCGTGCCCGCGCGAGAGCACGGCCGGCTCAGGTCGAAGGCCTCTCAGACCCGAGAACTGCGGCCACCACTGAGCCCAGAGGCGGGAAGCCCCCTCGCCCCGACTCTCGGCGCGAGAGCGCGCTTTGAGCCGTAAGCGGAATTCGCGTGCCAGCGAATTCCGCTAGGCGGACGTCGGACGCTCTGCGGAACCCGACCACCTGCGAGAGCCGACCGCGGCGCGCCGCCCCGCGGCGCGCGAGAAGGCACGCTGCGGGCCTTCCTTCAGCGGAGCTTCCCTACGGATGCGAGCGCTGCCCGCAGCAAGGCGCCGCGCCCGCCCTCCATCTCGGCGGAGACGGCGTCGGAGCAGGCCTCGTCGGGGGTCATCCAGGTCAGCTCGAGGGCGTCCTGGCGGGGGTCGCAGGTGCCGGTGACGGGGACGACGTAGGCGAGCGAGACGGCGTGCTGCCGGTCGTCGGTGAAGGGGCCCATGCCGGGCATGGGGAAGTACTCGGCGACGTGGAAGGGCAGGGGGCTGGCCGGCAGCAGCGGGAACGCCATCGGGCCGAGGTCCTTCTCGAGGTGGCGGAAGAGCGCGTCGCGGAGGGTCTCGCCGTACATCACCCGGCCGGAGACGATGGTGCGCGTGATCTGCCCCGAAGCGGTCGCCCGGAGCAGCACCCCGACCTCGGTCACCTGGCCGAGTCCGTCGACGCGGACGGGCACCGCCTCGACGTACAGCAGCGGGAGCCGACGGCGGATCTCGGCGAGTTCATCGTCGGACAGCCACCCGGAGTTGGGATCAGGGGTACGCACGCT
Source organism: Rathayibacter sp. PhB151 (assembly GCF_004366415.1). Lineage (NCBI taxonomy): Bacteria > Bacillati > Actinomycetota > Actinomycetes > Micrococcales > Microbacteriaceae > Rathayibacter > Rathayibacter sp. PhB151. The sequence goes on from NZ_SOEN01000006.1 coordinate 358,481, forward strand.
CATAGGGCCATTCTTACCCGACGTTCATGTCAGTCCGGTTTCGGCTCGCATCCGGCGGGCTCGGCGATGATGGTCCGATGGCTATCGACGCGAACGCAGTGCTGTGGTCCTCCTCCGCGAAGGACCGGGCCGGGCGGCCCCTCCTGGTGCTCCTGCACGGCTACGGCTCGCACGAGGGCGACCTGTTCTCCCTCGGCGCCTACCTGCCACTGGAGCCGGTGCTCGCGTCGCTCCGGGCTCCGCTGGCCCTCGACGGCGGCGCGAACGCCTGGTGGCCGCTGCGGGTGCCGCTGGATCCGGACCAGCCCCGGGCCGACCCGGTCGCGGTCGAGGCGGCGGCGCAGGGCGTCCTCGACTGGCTCGACGCGCTCGAGCACGACGGTCCAGTCGGGCTGCTCGGCTTCTCGCAGGGCGCGGCGCTGGCCGTGCAGCTGCTGCGGCGCGCCCCGGGCCGGTTCGCGTTCGCGGTGGCCCTCTCGGGCTTCGTGGTGCCGCTCACCGAGGGCGACGCGGCCGACGAGGTCCTCGCCGAGCAGCGGCCGCCGGTGTTCTGGGGCCGGGGCACGCTCGACGCCGTCATCCCGCCGGAGCTGGTCGCGGCCGCGGCGGAGTGGTTCCCGGCGCACACCGCGCTCGACGCGCGGGTCTACGAGGGCGTGGCCCACGGCGTGAGCCAGGCGGAGCTCGCCGACATCGGCACCTTCGTGCGGCTGGGCTTCGCCTGACTCGGGAGCCGCCCGACGAGGTCCCGCCGGGGCGACCGCTCGTCAAGGGCTCGCCCGCGGGGCCCGCGCACGGCAATGTCGGTGGTGGCAGGGAGGATTCACGCATGCCGCACGTCCTCGATCGCTTCAGCCCCGCCACCCGGGCCTGGTTCGAGGGCGCCTTCCCCGCGCCGACGGCCGCCCAGGAGGGCGCGTGGTCGGCGATCTCGAGCGGCGCGCACGCCCTCGTCGTCGCTCCCACCGGCTCGGGCAAGACGCTGTCGGCGTTCCTCTGGGCGATCGACCGGCTCGTGCAGGGCCCGCCGCCGGAGGATCCGCAGCATCGCACCCGCGTGCTCTACGTCTCACCGCTGAAGGCGCTCGGCGTCGACGTCGAGCGCAACCTCCGCTCGCCGCTGGTCGGCGTCACGCAGACCGCGCTCCGGCTCAGCGCCGAGGGCATCGGCAGCGCGCCGTCGACGGTCACGGTCGGCGTCCGCTCCGGAGACACCCCCGCGGCCGAGCGGCGGGTGCTGCAGAAGACGCCGCCGGACATCCTGATCACCACGCCCGAGTCGCTCTACCTGATGCTCACCTCGGCAGCGCGGGAGTCGCTGCGCGGGGTCGAGACGGTCATCGTCGACGAGGTGCACGCGGTCGCCTCCACCAAGCGCGGCGCGCACCTCGCGGTCTCGCTCGAGCGGCTCGACGCGCTGCTGCCGAAGCCCGTGCAGCGCATCGGGCTCTCGGCCACGGTCCGTCCGCGCGAGGAGGTCGCGCGCTTCCTGGCCGGCCGCTCGCCCGTCACGATCGTCGCCTCCGTCTCCGAGAAGCAGTGGGACCTCAGCGTCGTCGTCCCCGTCGAGGACATGTCGGAGCTCGGCTCCACCGCCTCGCAGGACGGCTCGACCATGGGCGCCACCGGTCCGCAGAGCGGCTCGATCTGGCCGCACGTGGAGGAGTCGATCGTCGACCGGGTGCTCGCGCACACCTCCTCGATCGTCTTCGCGAACTCGCGGCGGCTGGCCGAGCGGCTGACGGCCCGGCTCAACGAGATCTACGCGGAGCGGCGGGAGGCCGAGGCCGAGCGCGCCCGCGAGGCCGGGGAGCCGGTCGCGGTCGGCGCGCTCCTCGAGGGGGTCGTCGGCGCCTCCGCCCGCCGCACTCCGGCCGCCGCCATGGGCGCCGCCGGAGCGACCAGCGGCACCGGCCAGGCCGCACCCGAGGACGAGCCGCTCCTCGCCCGCGCGCACCACGGCTCGGTCAGCAAGGAGCAGCGGGCGATCATCGAGGACGACCTCAAGTCGGGCCGGCTGCGCTGCGTGGTCGCCACCTCGAGCCTCGAGCTCGGGATCGACATGGGCGCCGTCGACCTCGTCGTGCAGGTCGAGACGCCGCCGTCGGTCGCCAGCGCGCTCCAGCGTGTCGGCCGGGCGGGACACCAGGTGGGCGAGGTCTCGCGCGGCTCGTTCTATCCGAAGCACCGGGCCGACCTGCTGCACTCCGCCGTCACCACCGAGCGGATGCGCGCCGGCCTGATCGAGGCGATCATGGTGCCGGCCAACCCGCTCGACATCCTCGCGCAGCAGACGGTCGCCGCCACGGCACTGGAATCGCTCGACGTCGACGAGTGGTTCGACACCGTCCGCCGCAGCGCCCCCTTCGTGGCCCTGCCGCGCTCGGCCTACGAGGCGACGCTCGACCTGCTGTCGGGCCGCTACCCCTCCGACCAGTTCGCGGAGCTGCGGCCCCGCGTCGTCTGGGACCGCGACGAGAACACCCTCACCGGCCGCCCCGGAGCGCAGCGCCTCGCGGTGACCAGCGGCGGGACGATCCCGGACCGCGGGCTCTTCGGCGTCTTCATGGTCGGCGAGCCCGGCTCGACCGGCAACCGGGTCGGCGAGCTCGACGAGGAGATGGTCTACGAGTCGCGCGTCGGCGACGTCTTCGCGCTCGGCGCGACCAGCTGGCGGATCCAGGAGATCACCTACGACCGCGTGATCGTCACGCCCGCGTTCGGCGAGCCCGGGCGCCTGCCGTTCTGGAAGGGCGACTCGCAGGGCCGGCCGGCCGAGCTCGGCGAGGCGATCGGCGCCTTCACCCGCGAGATCGGCGGCGCGGCCGTCGAGACCGCGCGCGAGCGCTGCACCGCCGCGGGCCTGGACGAGTACGCGACCAACAACCTGCTCTCCTTCCTCGACGAGCAGCGCCTGGCCACCGGCCGCATCCCGGACGACCGCACGCTGGTGCTCGAGCGCTTCCGCGATGAGCTCGGCGACTGGCGGCTCGTCCTGCACTCGCCCTACGGGATGCAGGTGCACTCCCCCTGGGCCCTCGCCATCGGCGCACGGGTCCGCGAGCGGCACGGGGTCGACGGCGCGGCGATGGCGGGCGACGACGGCATCGTCGTCCGGATCCCCGACACCGAGTCGGAGCCGCCCGGCGCCGAGCTCTTCCTCTTCGAGCGCGACGAGCTCGAGCAGCTGGTGACCAGCGAGGTCGGCGGCTCGGCGCTCTTCGCCGCCCGGTTCCGCGAGTGCGCGGCGCGGGCGCTGCTGCTCCCCCGCTACAACCCGGGCAAGCGCTCGCCGCTCTGGCAGCAGCGCCAGCGCGCCGCCCAGCTGCTCGACGTGGCGCGCACCTACCCGACCTTCCCGATCATCCTCGAGACGGTGCGCGAGTGCCTCCAGGACGTGTACGACCTGCCTGCCCTGCTGCGCCTCGCCGCACGGCTCGACGGGCGCGAGCTGCAGATCATGGAGGTCGAGACGCCGACGGCGAGCCCCTTCGCCCGCTCGATGCTGTTCGGCTACGTCGCCGCGTTCATGTACGAGGGCGACAGCCCGCTCGCCGAGCGCCGCGCCGCCGCGCTCTCGGTCGACGCGACGCTGCTCGGCGAGCTGCTGGGCCGCGCGGAGCTGCGCGAGCTGCTCGACCCGCTGGTGCTCGCGCAGATCGAGCGCGAGCTGCAGCGCGTCGAGCCGGAGCGGCGCCTGCGCGGGCTCGAGGGCGCCGCCGACCTGCTCCGCCTGCTCGGCCCGCTGACGATCGACGAGCTGGGCGAGCGGCTCGTCGATGAGTCGGTGACGTCGGCCGACGTCGCGAAGGCCGAGCCGATCGCGCGCGCGACGCTCGACGCGATCATCGCCGAGCTGGTCCGCGCCAAGCGCGTCCTGCCGGTCGGCCTCGCGGGCGAGCAGCGCTACGCCGCGATGGAGGACGCCTCGCGCCTGCGCGACGCCCTCGGCGTGCCGCTGCCCATCGGCGTCCCCGTCGCCTTCATCGACCCGGTGCGCGACCCGCTCGGCGACCTCGTCGCCCGCTACGCGCGCACCCACGGCCCCTTCACCGCCGTCGCCGTCGCCGAGCGGCTCGGTCTCGGCGTCGCGGTCGTCAACGACACGCTCCGCCGGCTCTCCGGCGAGCGGCGCGTCTCCGAGGGCGAGTTCCGCCCGAACGGCACCGGCTCCGAGTGGTGCGACAGCGAGGTGCTGCGGCGCCTGCGCAGCCGCTCGCTCGCGGCGCTGCGCAAGGAGGTCGAGCCGGTCGACGCCGCCGCCTACGGTCGCTTCCTGCCGGCCTGGCAGCACCTCGGCGGCTCGCTGCGCGGCATCGACGGCGTCGCTTCCGTCATCGACCAGCTCGCGGGGGCGCCGATCCCCGCGTCGGCCTGGGAGTCGCTGATCCTCCCCGCCCGGGTGCGCGACTACTCGCCCGCCATGCTCGACGAGCTGACCGCGACCGGCGAGGTCCTCTGGGCCGGCGCGGGCACCCTCCCCGGCAACGACGGCTGGGTGAGCCTGCACCTCGCCGACACCGCCGGTCTCACGCTGCCCGTCCCCGCGGCCGAGGCGGTGCCGCTCGGCGAGCTGCAGCAGGAGATCGTCGGCGTGCTCGGCTCCGGCGGCGGCTACTTCTTCCGCCAGCTCTCCGACGCGGTCGGCTCCACCGACGACAAGACTTTGGTCGAGGCGCTGTGGGAGCTGGTCTGGGCGGGCCTGCTCACGAACGACACCCTCGCTCCGCTGCGCACCCTCGTCGGCTCGACCGGCGGCGCGCACCGGCAGCCGCGCGCCCCCGCCCGCGCCAGGGCGCCCCGCGGCCGGATGACCGCACGGCCCACCATGGCGACCCGCGTCGGCCCGCCCACCGCGGGCGGCCGCTGGTCGATCGTGCCGCTGGCGGAGTCGGACGCGACGATCCGCGGGCACGCGCTCGGCGAGACGCTTCTCGAGCGCTACGGCATCGTCACCCGCGGCTCCGTCCAGGCGGAGGGGGTGCTCGGCGGCTTCGCGCTCGCCTACAAGGTGCTCAGCGGCTTCGAGCAGCAGGGCCGCGCCCGCCGCGGCTACTTCATCGAGAAGCTCGGTGCCGCGCAGTTCGGCACCGCGGGCAGCGTCGACCGGCTCCGCACCTTCGCGCCGCAGGACGAGGCCCAGCAGCGAGCGCGGCCCGTCTTCGCGCTGGCCGCGACCGACCCGGCGAACCCGTTCGGCGCGGCACTGCCGTGGCCGCAGGGCGAGGGCCACCGGCCCGGTCGCAAGGCCGGCGCCCTGGTCGCCGTCGTCGACGGCGAGCTGGCCGTCTACCTCGAGCGCGGCGGCAAGACGGCGCTCACCTTCTCCGCCGACGAGACCGTCCTCGTGGACGCGGCCGGAGCACTCGCCCAGCTGGTCCGCTCCCGCGGAGTGGAGAAGCTCACCGTCGAGAAGATCGACGGCGTCTTCGCCCTGGGCACGCCCTTCGGCGACGCCCTGACCGCCGCCGGGTTCGTCGCGAACCCACGTGGCCTGAGGCTGCGCGCGTGAGCGCCGGCCGCCCCGAGAGGAGCGCCCGTGCCCGAGGGTGACACCGTCTACCGCTCCGCTCACAACCTCGCCGACGCCCTCGACGGGCAGGTGCTGACCCGCTGCGACGTCCGGGTGCCGAAGTTCGCGACGGTCGACCTCACCGGCGAGACCATCGACTCCGTCGTCCCGCGCGGCAAGCACCTGCTGATGCGCATCGGCGACGCGGTGATCCACTCGCACCTCAAGATGGAGGGCAGCTGGCACCTCTACTCGCTGACCGGCGACCGGCCGAAGTGGCACCGCCCCGCCTTCCAGGCGCGCATCGTGCTCGAGACTCCTGAGTGGCAGGCCGTCGGCTTCGAGCTCGGCCTCCTCGAGATCGTGCCGCGCGCCGCCGAGGAGGACGTCGTCGGCTACCTCGGCCCCGATCTGCTCGGTGCGGACTGGGACGCCGACGAGGCACTGCGGCGCCTCGCCGCCGACCCGGAGCGGCCGATCGGACTGGCGCTGCTCGACCAGCGGATCATGGCCGGGCTCGGCAACGTCTACCGGGCCGAGCTCTGCTTCCTCCGCGGTGTGCTGCCCACGCGTCCCGTCGGTGAGAGCGGCGACCTCGTCCGCACCATCGCCCTCGCGAAGAAGCTGATCACCGTCAACCGCGAGCGCATCGAGCGGACGACGACGGGCAACCTCCGCCCCGGGCAGCAGCTGTGGGTCTACGGCCGCGACCGCAAGCCGTGCCGGCGCTGCGGCACCGCTATCCGCCGCGGCGAGCTCGGTGACGACGAGCTGCAGCTGCGCGTGACGTACTGGTGCCCGCGCTGCCAGACCTGACGCAGGGCGGTCCGGCGTCGAGCGGGAGCTACTCCTCGACGGCGGCCGAGCGGTGCCCGGGGACGTGCTTGATGTGCAGCGCGACGTCGCTGAGCCGCTCGATCCGGTCGACGTGGCGCGCGGCGCTCGCGTCCTCGGCGACGATCCAGCTGCCGACGAGCAGGTAGGGGTCGCGGCCGCCGGCGGTGAGCGGCCCGGTCACGGTGAAGGAGCCGATCGTCGGCGTCGAGAAGGTCACCCGCACCGGGTCTCCGTGCGCGAGGCCGTCGACCGAACGGTCGCCGTCGGCGCCCGCCTCCGGCTCGGGCGCGAGCGCGATGCTCTGGATCTCGGTCCCCGTGTTGAGGAAGACGTCGGCGACGACGAGCTCCCCGCCGACCGCCTGCCGGACGACGCCCTCGATGCCGTAGAGCCCGTAGCGCGGCGAGCGGACGAGCACCCGCACCGAGTCGCCGATCGCGACCTCGGTGAGGGCCCCGCGGATCGACGCGACGTCCCGCCGGGCGGGAGCTGCGGACAGGGCCTCGAGGATCGCACTGGACATCCCGCCAGGCTAGCCGGTCGTGCGGGGCCAGGCGGGTCTCGCCCCTGATCGACGACCGAACCTGCCCTGCCGCGATGCCATCTCGCTGAGAGATCACTGATGGAATGGTTGCCGAGATCATCTGTGGCCCGGCGAGAAGCTCACCATTCTTGATGCACACCCGACCGAGGGATGACGATCAGTTCTTGCACGACTTCACGAGGCGACGCGGAGATCTCCGGCCCGGAGACAGATCAAAGATCACTTACCCACGGCCTGTTTGCCTGTCGGATTCCATTTCTTCCCAGGAAATAGATGCTTCGCCACGATCAGCACTACCCCGATGATCTCTACGACTGTCGCGGTGATCCACGCAAGCATCACGGCTTCCGGGACATTTGCTTCCGGCAAGAAGGCCTCGATGGCGAGATAAGCCGCAAACAGCAAGAAATTGACTGCGATCATCCAGCCGGCTAGCTTCGACGACCACCCGAAGAAGCGAACTCGCATGTCGTTTTCATTCTTCGTCCGCTCGATCTTCTGCCGCTGCTTCTGCTCGACATAATCGAATGGTGCAGCAGTGCTCTCTGAGGAGACGTCGCTGGCGGCTCTGATCGACTCGAGCGTCGCAGTGTCGAAGGTCGCACTGAGATCGATGAACTCGTAGAGACCGGTCTCGCGAGGTGACTGACGATCGTCATCGACGGCGCCGTCCTCGTCGTCCACCACTATGACAGAAGACCGAGCTTGTCGAGCCGAAGGCGCATCGCCGGCACCGAGACTCGGAACTGGGCTGCCAGCCGGATCGCGTCCGCGTCGCTCCCGAAGGCACGATTCACAGCGTCAACCGGCATCAGGAGGTTCGCGGCGAATTCGTTGGCGAAGTACTCATGAATGTCCTGATTGGCTCCTCGCTTCTCCACGAAGCCAAAATCCTCATCGGGGCGCTCCTGAATCTGCGTGCGCTCGATGTAGTGCCCGATTTCGTGCGCCAACGTGAATCGCTTGCGCAACGGCGAGTGGCTCGCCTCGAGGAAGACGACTGGGTCCTCGTCTGCGGTCTTTCTGATGAAACCCGAGACACCATCCGGCAGGGAACTCTCGAAAACATGAATGCCCAGCTTCTCAGCGATCACGTGCGGGTTCACCGGGATACCAGACCCCCAGAAAGCCTGAGTCGTCGAAGTCGCAGCGTCCCTGGCAGCGTCCTTCACAAGCACCGTCACGATGGCCACCTCCTCTGCCGACGGCAGTTTACCTGAGGGCACCGGTTCGCCCGGGATGCGCGGGCGCAAATCGTAGCATCGCCGCGCCGCTTACAACGACGTCCCGGACGTGTATCACGGCATCCGGAGTACATGTCGCCAGTCGCCGACTTGCAGCGTTCTTGGAGTCGCCTCGAAGGGTGGCCGTTCCGCCGCCTGAACGTCAAGGACCGGACAGAGCCACGAAGTCCTCGAGAGATGGGCCGGAGACTGAGACGCCGTGTCGAGTTCGCACTCGAACCTGCAGGTGATGGCGCAGTCACGGCGTACGTCGATCGTACGCGACGAGGCCGAACGAGAAGGCACCTGGCGCGGGAGAGGCGGGCCGAGGGCTGTCCGCCGTGCCGATCCTGTCAGTGGGCGGGAGCGCAAGCCCGAAGAAGCTGGAGTGCGGAGACGGTGGGATTTGAACCCACGGAACCCAATAAAGGGTTCTCCACCTTAGCAGGGTGGTGCACTCGACCGGACTATGCGACGTCTCCTGAGCGCTCGCCAGGCGAACGCACGACGACCACTATAACCGCACCCGGGAGCCGGGCGTGACACCCGGCGCGGCGGCGCTACTGCTCGTCGAGGGTGCGGCCGACGGTGCAGGTCTGCTGGTCGGCGGTCTGGCCGGAGACGTCGCTCGGGAGGGCGACCGCGGTCTCGCCCGGAGCCGGCGTCCCCGGGTCGGTCGTCGCGGCCGGGTCGGCGGTCGCCGCCGGATCCGCGGTCGCCGCGGGATCGGTCGCGGCGGGCGTCGACCCGTCGGCCGACTCCGAGCCGCCGCCGGTGGTGCCGGTGAGGGCGATCGGCTGGTCGGCCAGGAGCGCGGCGTTCAGCGTCGCCGACGCCTCCTCGCTCGGGGAGACGCCGTCGCCGTCGATGAAGGTCGGGTACTGCACGAAGACGACGCTGGCGAGGTCCACGTCCTTCACCGCGAGGCCGATCGAGACCAGCGTGTTGACGTTCTCGAGCGACGTGGAGAGCTGCATGTTCGACACGGCCGCCTTGCCGAGGCCGTAGAGGGCGACGGGGTTCGAGAGCGTCGAGGCGTCCTTCACCTTGCGCACCAGCGACGACAGGTACACCTGCTGGCTGGAGATGCGGGTGAGGTCGCTGCCGTCGCCGACGCCGTGCCGGGTGCGCAGGAACGCGAGCGCCTCCGCGCCGACGAGCGTGTGGGTGCCGGCGCTGAGGTTCAGGCCGGTGTACTCGTCCTCGATCGGGGTGGCGACGCAGACGTCGACCCCGCCCACCGCGTTCGACATCTCGATCACGCCGTCGAACTGGATGAGGGCGGCGTAGGGGATGTCGAGGCCGGTGAGCTGCTCGACGGTCTGCACGGTGCAGGCGAGCCCGCCGTAGCTGAGCGACGTGTTGATCTTGGCGGAGCGGAGCGCGTCCGAGACGGTGCCCGTCGCCGGGTCGGTGCAGGACGGGATCGGCACGTACATGTCCCGGGGGAAGCTGATCACCTCGACCGTCGAGTGGTCCTCCGAGATGTGCATCAGCATCGTGACGTCGTTGAGGTTCTCCGAGCGGTCGCCGTACGCGCCCGCCGCGGAGCCCTCCGCGCTGTCGCTGCCCGCGAGCAGGATGTTGACGCCGCCCTCGATCGCGCCGATCTCCGGGATCGCGGAGCCGGCGTCGGTCGAGCCGACGCCGAGGTCGACGGAGGGCCGCGCGCTGCCCGCGATCATCGACAGGGCGATCACCACGATCGAGATCGTGCTGAGCACGCCGACGCCGACGCAGGCCGCGAGGATCCGCCCGGCGAACCGGAGCCCGCTGCGCGGACGCAGCCGCCCGTGACGGGCCGCTGTCCGGCGCGAGACGACGGGGTCGGTCATCGGATCCGCCTCCGGCGTCAGCCGAAGAACCCGACCGAGCAGGTCTGCTGATCGGCGGGCTGGCCGGTGATGGCCTCCGGCAGCTCGACCGGTGCGCCGGCCGCGGGCGTCCCGGGCGCGGCGGTGGCGCCGGGAGTCGCCTCAGCGGTCGCGAGCGGATCGGTCGTGGCGGGGCCGGCGGCGGGGGCCTCGGTCGCCGCAGGGGCCGCGGGCTCACCCGTGGTCGTCGCGCCGGCACCGGTGCCGCCGGTGAGGGCGATCGGCTGGTCGGTCTGCAGGGCAGTGGCGAGCACGTCGCCGGCCGTGCGGTCGGGGACGACGCCGCCGGACACCGAGCCGGTCGGGTACTGGGCGAACACCACGTTCGCGATGTCGACGTCCTTCAGCGCGAGGCCCATCTGCACGAGGGTGTTCACGTTGTTCAGCTCGTCCGAGAGCGTCATGTTGCCCAGGGCGGCCTTGGCGAGTCCGTAGAGCGCGACGGGGTTGAGCAGCGTGTCTGCGCTCTTGACCTGGCGGACCAGCGAGGAGAGGAAGACCTGCTGGTTGCTGATCCGGGTCAGGTCGCTGCCGTCGCCGATGCCGTGCCGGCTGCGGAGGAACTGCAGCGCGGCCATGCCCTCGAGCGAGTGCACGCCCGGCTCGAGATAGGTGTTGGTGTACGGGTCGGCGATCTCGGTCGCGACGCAGACGTCGACTCCGCCGATCGCGTTCGACATCTCGATGACGCCGTTGAACTGCACGACCGCGCCGTAGTCGACCCGGACGCCGAGCAGCTCCTCCGCGACGCCGGCGACGCAGCCGAGGCTGACGTCCTTGCCCATCGCCTCGTTGATCTTGGTGTCGTAGCGGGCGGGGATGGTCTCCCCCGTCACCGCGTTCACGCAGGACGGGATGTCGACGTACATGTCGCGGGGGAAGCTGACGACGGTCGCGTTGCTGTGGTCGGCCGAGACGTGCATCAGCATGTTGACGTCGTTCAGGACGCTGGTCTCCTCGTCCGGGTCGCCGTAGGCGTCGCCCTGACCCTGGCGCGAATCGCTGCCGACGACGAGGACGTTGAAGCCGCCCTCGAGGGCGCCGATCTCGGGGACCGAGCCGGCCGCGACCTCGGAGCCCGCCGCGATCGGGTGCAGGCTGACGGACGGCTGGGCGGACTGCACGAGCAGCGTCGCGGCGATCGCGACGATCGAGATCGAGGCGACGATGCCCACTCCCGAGACGGTCGCAGCGGCCTTGACGAGGGTCCGCGGCAGGCTGTGGCGCTTCTGCCGTCCGTGCCGGACGTGGGGTCGCGGCGTGCGCGCCGACTCGTCCGCGGCGGAGTGGTCCGTCGAAGGGCGCGTCGTGCGCATCCGTCTCCCGTTCGTCTGTGGGCTGGGGCTGGTGGGGCTGGGGTGTGGAGCTGAGGGGCGGGCCTGGGACCCGCGGGCGCGGAGGAGGGGACTCCCACCGCGTCGGGACATAGTACCCAGAGCGCTCCGGAAAGCCATCCGTTGCCCGGAATCCGCGCCGGAGGGCAGGGGCGGCCGCGCCACACGGCCACCCGCCCCGCGCTCAGCCCTGCTGCTCGACGACGCTGATCGCCCAGACGACCCCGAAGCGGTCGGTGAGCATGCCGAAGCCGGCCGACCAGGCCGACGCCGCGAGCGGCTCGACGACGCTCGCTCCGTCGGCGAGCGCGTCCCAGTGGCCGGTCGCCTCCCCGAGCGTCGCGGCCTGCAGCGCCAGGAAGAAGGGACGGTCGGTGATCGTCGTGCCGTTCTCGCGGCGCGTGGCTCCCGCCTGCAGGGCCGCCTCGCTCGAGGGGACGTCGTACGCCATCACGGTGAAGCCGCCCGCGCCGACGACCTGGCCGTGGACGACGCGATCGGTGTCGGGCAGGCCCGGCGGCATCCCGAAGTCGCCGTATGTGCAAACGACGGCCTGTCCGCCGAAGACAGCGGCGTAGTACTCGAGGGCGGCGCGGGCCTCTCCGGTGAAGTTGAGGTGGGCGACGACTGCTGCGGTCATGGTGTGCTCCTTCGCTGCGCGGTGGTTGGGCCGCGGTTCTCCCCGTTCCTCCGGGGCTGACACCACGATCTCGTCGGTACCGGCCAGGGAACGTCCGCTTCGCGCAGGAGGATCGTTCCATGCCCTCCTCCTCGTCGCCCTCCACCTCCAAGCGGCTGCTCGCCCTCCTGTCGCTGCTGCAGTCGAGCCGCGACTGGTCCGCTCCGGTGCTGGCGGAGCGGCTGGAGGTGAGCGAGCGCACCGTCCGGCGCGACGTCGAGCGACTGCGCGAGCTCGACTACGTGATCGAGACCACGCGCGGCCCCGACGGCGGCTACCGCCTGGCCGCCGGCACGGAACTGCCGCCGCTGCTCTTCAACGACGAGCAGGCCGTCGTGATCGCCCTGGCGCTGCGGACCGCCGGCGCCCTCGGCACCGACCTCGACGAGGCGGCCGAGCGGGCGCTCCGGACCATGAGGCGCCTGCTGCCCAGCCGGCTGGCCCACCGGGTCGACGGACTCGCGGCGAGCGCCGGCACCGCCTCCCGCCCGGCCAAGGCGCGCGCCGACGCCGGGGTGCTGCTGCGGATCGGCGACGCGATCCGCGACGCGCTGACCCTGCGGTTCGACTACGACTCGCCCGCAGGACCGACCGACGCCGTGCGCGCCACCGAGCCGCACCACCTCGTCCTCGCCTGGGGCCGCTGGTACCTGATCGGCTGGACCCCCGAGCGCGACGACTGGCGCACCTACCGGGTCGACCGGATCCGGCTCCGCAGCCACAACGGTGCCGCCTTCACTCCGCGGAACGTGCCCGGCGGTGACCCCGCGGCGTTCCTCTCCGCCCGCTTCACGGGCTCGACCGGAGCGGACACCTGGCCCTGCCGGGGCTCGGCGACGCTCGACGCCGACGCCGCGCAGGTCGCGCCCTACCTCGGCGACGGAACGCTGACCGTCGAGCCGGACGGCCGCTGCCGCATCCGCATCGGCTCCTGGTCCTGGCCCGGCGTCGCCGCGTCGATCGCCCGCTTCGACGTGCCGATCAGCGGCGTCGAGCCGATCGAGCTCCGCGCGGCGTTCGCCCGCCTGGCCGCGCGAGCATTGGACGCCGCGCGCTCGGGCGATCACACCGGCTGATCGACGCGCCGAAGCGCCCGGCTCAGGGCCGCAGCGTCTGCCGGAGGAACCGCACCTGATCCTCGAGGCTGGCCTGCGACACGGCGGCGTCCGGCACCAGCTGATCGAAGACGTGGTACGTGCCGGCCCAGAGCCGCAGATCGACGGGGACCCGGTCCTCGAGGAGCCGCGCTCCGAATCGGAGAGCCTCGTCGCGCAGGGGATCGAGCTCTGCGGCCAGGAGATAGGTCTCGGGCAGTCCGAGCAGCGACTCCCGTCGCGCCGGTGCCGCGTACTCGTCGGCGGGCGCACCGGCGAGGTAGAGCCGCCACATGACCGCGGCGTTGCGGTTGTCCCAGACCGGCGTGGCGTCGAACTCCCGCATCGACGTGCTGTGCAGGCGGTCGTCCAGCACGGGGAACAGCAGCAGCTGCGCCCGCGGCACCCGCTCGCCCTCGTCGAGGGCGAGCATGCTCACTCCCGCCGCCAGTGCCCCGCCCGCGCTGACGCCGGCGACCGCGATCCGGGCGGGATCGATCCCGAGCTCGGCCGCTCGCTCGATCATCCACCGGAGCACCGCCCGGCAGTCGCGGAGGCCGTGCGGATACGCGTGCTCCGGCGCGAGTCGGTAGTCGACCGAGACGACGAGGCAGCCCGCGTCCCCCGCGTAGCGCAGGCACCGGGCGTTCTCGGAGAGGGTGTCCCCCGCGACGAAGGCGCCGCCGTGCAGGAAGAGCAGGGCGGAACCGACCGACGCCGACGGGCGATAGAGCCGGAGGCCGATGTCGTGTCCGTCGAGGCGCACCGAGCGCGACTCGATCGCGACGGACCCGCCGAACACCATCTCGGCGGACGACGGCTGCATCGTCGACGAGCCCATCAGTCGCCGGGTGCCCTCGACGTCGTTCAGATCGGGCCGGAGCATCAGCTCGGTGGCGGCGGCGAGCTCAGCGTCCACGGCGACCACCGCCTGCCGCGCCCAGGGCGCTCACGCCTCGTCCGGCTCCGCCTCGGCGATGCGCAGCAGCTGCAGCGCGAGCCACGCGTCGTTGCGCTGCACGGCGTCGAACACGTCGATCCCCAGCTTCGCGCCCACGTTCTTCAGCCGGTGCCCCAGAGAGCTGTGGTGCAGCAGGAGCTCCGTCGCCGCCGCGCGGACGTTCGCGTGGCGGCAGTACGCGTCCAGGGCGAGGATCTCGCCCAGACCGATGGGCGTCCGCACCAGGAGCCGCATCCGCTGCACGAGCTCGGAGCCGGCGGCCTCCGCCGGGGAGACCCGGGCGAGGCAGCGCAGCGAGCCGAGCGCGTCGTACGCGAGCGCGCGCGGACCGAGCACCGGCGAGCACAGCCGCAGCGTGCGCAGCGCGGAGAGGTAGGAGTCCCGCGGCGAGAGCGCCGAGGCCGTCGCGCCGACGGCGACGGTCTCGGCACCCACGGGGAGCGTGCCCGGACGTGTCCAGGGACCGTGCAGCAGCACCGCGTGCGCCGTCCCGAAGCGCACGGGAGCGGTGCAGCGGTGCTCCGGCCCGCACCACTCCCGCCAGCCGCGCGGATCCGAGAGCGGTCCGCTCGCGCCCCGGGCGAGGACGACGCGCACGCGCCAGTCCGGCCGGAAGCCCAGCCGCCGGAGCGCCTCCTCCCGGTGCTCCGTGATCGAGGGCAGCGCCTCGATGAGCATCCGCAGCGGCTCGCCGTCGCCCAGCCGGGCCGCGTCGGCTTGCCGGATCAGGATCGTGGCCGCCGTCAGGGACATGCGCTCGAGGATCAGCTGCGCCATGTCCGGGTCGCTGCTCGCGGGCGCCACCCAGACCAGGCCGGCGTCCGCCGTGCCCCCGCCGATCGCCGTGCTGATAGCCCCGGTCGGCGGATCGTGCGGCCTCGCGCGTCCGAGGCTGTCGAAGCCGCAGCCGCCGCCCGGACCGGCGAACCCCGCCTCGGTCCCGATCAGCATCGCCGTCGAGCGCACCAGCTCGTCGATCCCGGCCCGGAACTGCTGGAGCTTGTCGAAGAAGCTGACGACGCGCAGCGCGTCCGCACCGCTCTCGCCGCCCTCGGACAGCCGCCGGAGAAGACCCTCCATGCGTCACAGCCTCACTCGTCATCGCGTGCTCGCAACCGGTCGATCGCCAGGGCGAGCACCAGCACGGTCCCCGTCGCGATGCCCTGCCAGTAGGACGATACATTCAGGATCACGAGGCCGTTGCTCAGCGTCGAGAGGAAGACGATGCCGAGCGCCGTGCGCGGAATGCTGCCGCGGCCGCCGAAGAGCGAGGTCCCGCCGAGCACGACCGCGGCGAAGATGTCGAACTCGGCGCCCTGGCCGTTGTTCGCCGATCCGGAGCCGAGCCGTCCCGCGAGGAGCACGCCGGCCACCGCTGAGAGCGCCCCGGCGACCACGAAGACCTGCATCGCGTGCAGGTTCACCCGCAGACCCGCGACCCTCGAGGCCCGCCCGGACGACCCGATCGCGTAGGAGCGCAGCCCCCAGGTCGTCGTGCGCATCACGAGCCACGCGACGACGTAGAGGACGGTCACGAGCACCACCGCGACCGGGAGCGGACCGATCGACCCGGTGCCGACCCAGAGCAGGAGGTCGAAGCCCTCCACGACCGGCGCCGCGATCGACTGCCCGCTGGTCCAGACCTGAGCGGCACCGCGCACCACCAGCGCCACCGCGAGCGTCGAGATGAACCCCGGGATCCGGAGGCTCTCGGTCAGGACGCCGTTGACGAGGCCGAGCAGGGCCCCGAGCGCGATCGCCCCGAGGACGGCGACGAGCGGCGGCAGCCCGGCCTGCAGGAGCGAGACGCAGGTGATCCCGGACGCCGCGATCAGCGCGCCCTGGCTGATGTCGAGCCGACCGGCGATCAGGATGATCGTCGCGCCGATCGCCGCGACGCCGAGCACCGCCGACTGCCGCAGCACGACGAAGAGGTTGTCCACGGTGAAGAACGTCGTCGAGCTGACGGCGAAGACGACGATCATCACGGCCAGCGCCACCGGGAGGACGATCGTGGCGAGGCGCTCCTGGTCGAACCCGCGGCGCGGAGCGCGGGCCACTCCGGGAACGGGCGTGTCGAGGCGGGTCATGCCACGCCTCCGGTCGCTGCGGACATGAGTTCTCCTTCGGTGGCGGTGGTCGCCGGGAGCTCCCGGACGACGGCGCCGTTGCGGACGACGACGATCCGGTCGCAGGCGGCGCGCAGCTCGGCGATCTCCGAGCTGATGAGCAGGACGGCGACGCCCTGCGCGGTGAGGTCCCAGACCGTGTCGATGAGATCGGCCTTGGCCCGGACGTCGATGCCGTGGGTGGGCTCGTCGAGGACGAGCAGGGACAGGTCCTCGGCGAGCAGGCGCCCGACGAGGACCTTCTGCTGATTGCCGCCGGAGAGCGAGCGGATGTCGAGGGCGTCGCTCGCGGCCTTGATCCGCAGCCGGGACGTCATCTCGGCGACGAGGGCGGTCACCGCGCGCCGGTCGAAGACCCCGCCTCGAGCGACGTTCCGCGGCGCCCGGACGATCATGTTCCGCCGCACGCTGAGGTGCGGCAGGATCCCCTCGCTGCGGCGGTCCTCGGAGAGGTACGCGACACCGCGGGCGAAGCCGGCGGCGGCGGAGCGGGGACGGTAGGGCCGGCCGGCCAGCTGCATCGAGCCGGAGTGCAGGGCCTCCAGCCCGGCGATCGAGCGGCCGATCGACGACTTGCCCGCGCCGACGAGCCCGAAGACGCCCAGCACCTCGCCCCGCCGGATCGCGAGGTCGACGGGCGGGCGTCCCTTGACCACCAGAGCACTGCCGACGAAGGCGGGCTCGCCGAAGACGGCCGCTCGCTCGACCCGGGTGACCGCGGCGGAGCCGGGCACCATGGCGTCGACCACCTGCGGCAGCACGGCGGCGGTGGCGCCGAACTCGCCGGCGACGCGCCCGTCCCGCAGCACGACGATGCTGTCGCAGAGCTGGACGACCTCGTCGAGCCGGTGCGAGATGAAGACGACGCCGACGCCCTCGTCGCTGAGCGAGCGCATCACGCGGAAGAGGCGAGCCGCCTCGAACGGCGTGAGCGAGGACGTCGGCTCGTCCAGGAGCAGGACGGATCCGGCGCTGCGCAGCGCGCGGGCGGCCGCGATCAGCTGGCGGTCGCCGATCGACACGTCGCGCACCAGGGTGTCGACGTCGTTCTCGAGCCCCATCCTGCGCAGCAGCGCGCGAGCGGCCTCGCGCATCCGCCGCCGATCGAGCCGCAGCAGCCGCTGGAACACCCGCTCGTCGCCGAGGAAGAGGTTCTCGGCGATCGTGAGATCGGGAACGAGATCCAGCTCCTGGCGCACCACGCCGATGCCCTTCTGCTGCGCCTCCCGAGGGCTGGAGAACGAGACGGGCTCCCCGTTCACCCGCAGCTCGCCCGAATCGGGTGGCAGCTGGCCGGTGAGGATGTTGATCAGGGTGGACTTGCCCGCCCCGTTGGCGCCGGCCAGTCCGAGGATCCGGCCCGCGCGCACCGTGAGATCGACGCCGGTGAGGGCCGCGACCCCGCCGAAGGACTTGCTCACTCCGCGGACGGTGAGGACGGGGGCGCTGCCCTGCGGTGCCGTCATCCGAGGGAGTCCAGGATCCCCTGGGCGTTCTCCGCCGTCACGAGTTCGACGGGCACGATCTGCTCGCGCTCCACGTCGCCGCCCGAGGAGAGCTCGAGGACCGCTCGGGCGATGATCTCGCCCTGCTGGACCGGGAAGAGTCCCACCGTCGAGACGACCTCCCCGGACAGGACGCCCTGGAGGATCCGCGCGTCCTCGCCGCCCGTGACGATCGCCACGTCCTCGCCGGGGGTGCGTCCCGAGGCCTTGACCGCGGAGAGCGCCCCGAGCGCGCTGGAGTCGTTCAGGCCGACGATCAGGTCGAGATCGGGGTGCGCCTGCAGGACGGTCGAGGTCTGCGCGTTGCCGGTGTCCTCCTGATACGCCTCGACCTCGCTGACGAGCGTCCACTCCCACTCCCCGAGCGCCGCGTCGAGCCCCGCGATCACGCCCTCGTGCCGGGCGATCAGCGGTGCACCGCCCGAGTCCTGGTGCAGGATCGCGACGGTGGGCTTCTCGTCCGTGCGATTCGCCGCGAGCCAGCCGCCGGCGCTCTCGCCCTCGAGCTCGCCGAAGGCGCGGTCGTCGAGGTTGAAGACGACGTCCGCCTCGGGGATGTCGGTCGCGAGGCCGATGACGAGGACGTCCTGCCCCGCCAGGCGGCGTGCCACCGGCGAGATCGCCTTCGGGTCCGTCGGGCACACGATCACCGCCTTGGCGCCGGCGGCGACGAGGTTCTCGATGCCGGAGACCTGCTCGCCGGACTCGCCGTCGGGGTCGGAGGTGACGACGTCGATGCCGCAGTCGCCGAGGACGCTCTGCAGTCCCTTCTCGACCAGCGGGAAGTAGCCGCCCGAATTGGAGTACGGCGAGTAGCCGACGCGGGTGAGCCCGACGCCGTCGCACTCGGCCAGGCGCTCGCCGGCCGGGGGTGACGAGGTCGCGCTCTGACAGCCGGTCAGCGGCAGCAGCACCACCGCGGCCGCGGCCAGTGCCGACGTCAGGCGGCGGGATCTCGTGGTGGGTCCGTGGACGTGCATCGTGTCTCCTTCGACAGGCAGTGCGGGTGGGGCGACTCCCCGCGAGGGGATCGACGCCACCGGCCACTCTGCCGACGCAGCGGCCCGGAGTCATCCGGACGGCGACGCGCATCTGCCCGCCATCTGGCGGATGGCAGCGCCACCACGGACGGCCCCGGCGGCCGGATGACCGAGCGCGGATCCCGGTCATCCGTTCATCGGAGGGGTGGGCCCGACGCTGACCGGCGCAGAGTCGAGGAGACGCCTCGGGGATCGTCCCGGGCGCGACGCGCACCGAGTGAAGGAGAAGAGACCATGAACGAGAAGCACCTGACGGACGTTCGGGACCTGCCGATGACCGTGTTCGAGGTGGCGGACCAGGGCGGGGTCGTCGAGTCCCTCACCGCCGGTCACGGCATGAAGGAGCTCGCCGACTCCAACTGCGTCTGCTACATCTGCTGCGGCGGCCCCGCCGCCTGAGCGCCGAGTGCGCGCCGGTCGCCCCCTCGGCACGGCTCGCGAGCACGCGTCCCTCCGCGTGCCGCACCGGGCTCCCGTCCCGCTTCACGCAGGACGGGAGCCCTCTGCTGTCCGCGGCGACGCCGGAGGGGCAGCCCACCGGCCCTCCGGCGAGACCGTCTCGGCGACCGCCGCCGCGTACTCGGCGTGCCGGTCGTGGGCCGGCTGCCCGAAGGACCGCTGCAGGACCGTGCCGAGGAGCCGGGCGCAGTCGCCGTCCCTATCCGCATCGCCGGCCCCCTCCGGCCGGAGGACGAAGCCGCCGACGACCGCGCCGACCGCCAGCCGACCGGACTCCGAGCGCGCGTCGCCGAGGACGAGGTGGTGCCGGCTGAGTGCTGCGAGGTAGCCCGGGTCGGAGAGGCGGGAGACGAGGGAGAGCCCGAGCCGGTCGGGCGCTCCGGGCCGGGCGCCGCGCGAGCCGAGGACCGCGGTGTCTCCGCGGTTGTAGGCGCCGAGCAGCGGCACCGCCATGGTCCCGTGGTAGAGCATCGCCGCGGTGAGGCCGAACGCGACCAGCTCCGGCCGGCGCAGGAGGGCCGCCCCGAGCTCGGCGTCGATCCGGCCCGCCTCGCGGACGAGGACCGCGTCGAGGAGCTCGTCCTTGCTGCTCCAGTGCAGGTAGAGCGTGCCCTTGCCGACGTGCGCGGCGTCGGCCACGTCCTGCATGCAGACCTTGCGGTAGCCCCAGCGGAGGACGAGATCGCGCATGGCGTCGAGGATGCGCTCCCGCCGCCGCGGGTCGGCGGTCTCCGGTCGTCGCGGATGGGCGACCTCCGAGCCCCGGCGGAGACCCGGGTCGGTCGACGCGTCTGCTCCGCTCCCCGATGCGGGCGTCACGGGAACGGGTGCGGGTCGGGGTTCAGCTCGTCCGGGAGCAGGTCGCGGTCGAGCCTGCCGAGCCGCCGCGGCAGCTCGAGGAGCCGGGGAAGCCCGTCGATCCTGCGGTTGCGGTGGCCGAAGGTCATCGGCACGGCGCCCGGCACGAGCACCTTCACGCAGGCGAATCCGCCCGCGCGGTGCTCCGGCGTGGTCTGGTCGACGACGAGCACCTCGCCGATCCGGTCCACCGCGGCGCGGAGATCGACCGCCAGGTCCGCGGCGTCCGGGCGCACGCGGTCCGCTCCGCCGATGTCGTCGGCGCGGATCGTCGGACCGGCGCGGAGGAAGTCGAGGCGGTGGAGGGCGTCCGGGTGCGCGGAGAGGGCGGAGTGGTCGATCATGGTCCGCACGGCGGAGGGGTCGCGCACCATCTGCGCGGCGTGCGCCTCCTCGCCCGGGTAGCGCCGGAGGAGGTCCGCCAGGATCGGGCCGAGCTCGTTCATCGCGCCGAGCAGGGCGCGCTCGGGGTCCAGGCCCGCCCCGGCGGTGCAGAGCGCGGCCGGTCCGGAGCCGCCCTGCCGCGTCGCCAGCAGCCACACCGCCGGGATGCCCCAGTCCGTCGTGACGTCGAAGGCGGCGACCTCGTAGCCCGTCGCCGCGGTGATCGCCGCCGCCTGATCGGCGACGAGGGGATCGCGGCAGCTGCTCAGGTCGATGCCGGCGGGCGTGCTGCGGGTGTACCAGGTGCAGAGGAACGCGTCGCGCTCGACCGTCTCCAGCAGGCCGTGCAGGGCGGCCTCCTCCCAGGAGGAGCCGAGCGCGCAGCCGTTCGAGACCTCGTAGTACGAGACGGGGTCGTCCCCGCGCAGTCGCTGCGAGAAGTAGTAGGCGAGGGCCTCGGGGACCAGGCGCGCACGCCCCTCGGCAAACGAGTGCGCCCAGACCCACTGGATCGGCACGTCCTCGTCGAACCTCCGGTAGCGGAAGGCCGGATCGTCGTAGGACTCGTCCGGATGGCGGCCGAAGACGTCGGGATGCACGGCGTCGGCGGCGAGCTCCCGGTAGCTCCCCCGCACCGTCGACCGGCGCCCGCCCGGCGCGACTCCCCCGTAGCGCTCGAGCGCCTCCAGCACCGCGGTGACCTCGGCGGACCGGTAGTCGCGACCGCGCCCGTAGCCCGGCTCGACCAGGCCGTCCAGGCGCATCGGCATCGGCGCGGCCGCCATGACCAGCCCGCCCTCGTCGCCGCGGCGCGTGGCGGCGATCGTGCCGCAGAAGGGGTCGATGTAGAGCGAGCGGAGCGCGTCGGACTCGCTCACGACGTCTCGGATCCGGGCGCCGAACGGGGTCGACTTGGGTTGCGGCGCGAGGACGTGCTGGGCAGCCTCGGCGGTGTCCTCCGGGAGGTCGCCGCAGAGCTCGCAGAGGGGCTCGGGGAGGAAGGCGTGCGACTCCACCTCCAGGGTGTCGAGGCGGACCACCGCGACCCGGCGCTGGGCGCCCGCCGCCTCGCACTCCCGGGCCAGGAGGCGCTCGAGCGCGATCGCCGCGACGTCGGCCGCCAGCTCGTCGAGCGCCTCGGGGCGGCGGCCCTCGAGCTGCTCCGCGTACTCCGCCCGCAGCCGCACCCGCCACGGCTCCGCGCCGCCGAGGCGTTCCCGGCGGAGCGCCAGGCACTGGGGGCAGCCCGGGAGTCCGGGACGGACGAGGGGCCCGATCACGATGCGGCTCACCTCGACGTGCACGGGCAGCCACGGGACGTCCGCCGCGGGGCGGCTCGGGATCCGCCAGGTGTCGGACGCCCGGACGGCGACCCCGCTCAGCGCGCCGATGCCGGCCAGCGTGCACTGGAGCAGTCCGTCCGCGGCGTCCGCAGCGTCGATCTCACCCGTGCTCACGGCAGGATCACCACCTTCCGGACGACGAGCCCGAGTCGCGCGACGACGGGATCGTGGTCCAGGTCGACCACGACCGCCCGCGGATCGGAGGTGGGAGCCGCTTCGACGGCGAGCCTCAGCGCCTCCTCCTCGGTGGCGGCGACCCCGAGGCCGCCAGTCGCCGGAGGGGCGTCCGAGCAGCGGAAGGCGAGGGAGACCGGTATCCGGACGGTCGCGCTGTCGGCCAGGCGCCGGCCCGGCACGGTGTACTCCGCGGGACCGGCGACGATGTCGCGGACCGCCGCACGCAGCTCCTCGAACGTCGCGGTCGGCGCGGCGACGGCACATCCTGCGGCGTCGAGCACCCGGCGCGGATCGAGGACCGACTCCGCGCGGATCGCGAGTGCCCGGCGCACGGCGTCCGCCCGTGCCTCCGCGAAGTCGGCGCCCTCGCCGACGACCTCGACGTCCCGCCGGTCGACGACGGCGTCGCAGGCGACCAGGGCTCGGGAGTGGTGCCGCGGCACCTGCGGCAGGTCCGCCTCCTCGATCAGCCGGACGACCCCGAAGTCGGGATCGACGAGCGTCATCGCGCGCTCCTCGAACGGGCCGGTGGCCTCCGGCTGCCCGGCCTGCCACGGGTGCGGGCTGATCCGGGTGAGCACGGTTCCGTCCGCAGTGACCGTCGTGGCCCGCCACGGATCCGTGTGGCCGGACGCTGTCCGGCGGACCAGCTGGGCGACGGCCAGCCGGAGCACGTGCTCCTCGGGCCTGCCCGCCGCGACCCCGCGCTCCGCCAAGGCCACCAGCACCGGGAGCACCTCCGACGCGGGGGCCGGACCGACGACGAGCGCCGCGCCGTCACGCAGGAGCACCGCCCCGAACGTCCGCTCCGGGTGCTCGCGGACCTCGTCGATCAGCCACCGCCCCTCGACCGGGCCGACGGCGAGCCAGGACTCGGGGAGCGTGCGGCCGCTCCGCGCCACCGCGCGCTGCAGGAGTTCTGTCTCGCCGAGGAGGCGGACGCGACCGGCGACGGGAGCCTCGCAGAGGAGGCCGAGGCTGAGCATCGCGCTCCGCACGCGCCGAACCTGGTCGGCTCGGGCGGGATCGAGCGACCGAGTGCACTCTTCGACGTCGTCACCCGCGAGGATCCAGGCCGCGATCGCGCGCATCCAGCCCGCGACCTCGCCGGTGAGCTCGATGTCACCGGTGGCGGTCATGCCGTAGGTGCGGCCCTCGTGGTCGATCACGCAGGCGCTGGTGTCCACGGTGAGGGTCATCGCGTCGCCGCCGGCACCGGTCGCGGAATCGAGCCGACGATGAACTGGCCCACGCTGCACTCGAGGAGCGGGTCGCGACCGGTCGCCTCGCCGAAGGCGACGGGGTCGTCGGTGCCGAGCGGGCAGCCCGCCAGCCCCATCGCGCTGCATGCCCCGGCGAGGGCCTGGTAGAGGACCCCGGTGTCCTTCAGGACGAGCTCGAGCGCCATCCTCTGGTACTTCCACATCACGCGGCCGACGCGGGCGGAGACGACGATCAGCACCTGCGGGGCGACTCCGGTCGCCGCGACTCCGCTCGCGACCTGGACCATTCGGCGCAGGGCGGGAGCGCCGATGCCGCACACCTCCTCCAGCTCGTGGCGGTGCGCGTCGTAGTGGTAGAAGGCCGGCTCGAGCCCGGCGCAGCGCGAGACGGCCAGGTACAGCTCGAGCTCCGCGAGCGAGCCGCCGGACGGACGCGGAGAGCTGACCACCTCCGTCCCGTGGTCGACGCGCAGCCCGCGGACCCGATCCGTTCGGAACAGGAGCTCGCCGAGCTCGGCGACGTCGATCGGCGCGGCATCGTCGTGGTCGCGCAGGGACATCCGGCGCTCGACGACCTCGGCGTAGGGCGGGTCGCTCGCGCGCAGGGCTGCGAGATCGACCGCGGGGAGGGCGACCCGGCGGCCGCCGAACGGAACCGGGGCGGCGCCCTCCGGAGCGAAGCCCGCCTTCCCACCCCACCAGGTGCCGCCGAAGTCGGCGGCCGGGCCGCGGTAGCCCTGCCGGCTGCGGTCGTGGAAGAGCAGCTCGTGGGGTGCCCACTGCCGGTAGCGGAACTCGGTGTCCTCCGGTCCGCCCGGCAGCGCGAGGAACCCGTGCCGCTGGAACTCGCGGCGCAGGGCGGCGGCGAGACCGC
This sequence comes from Rathayibacter sp. PhB151, assembly GCF_004366415.1. Taxonomy (NCBI): domain Bacteria; kingdom Bacillati; phylum Actinomycetota; class Actinomycetes; order Micrococcales; family Microbacteriaceae; genus Rathayibacter; species Rathayibacter sp. PhB151. The sequence continues at coordinate 382,531 of NZ_SOEN01000006.1, forward strand.
CGGAGCCCGAGAGCGCGTCGGCGAGCAGCGACCGCCGGTGCAGCACGATCTCGGCGCTGGCGAGCGGGGACTCGACGAGCAGGTCGGCGCCGTCGCGGCGGACCACGGCGAACCTCGAGAGGTCGAGGTCGGCGGACAGTGCAGCGGCGGGCTCGACCGCGGCCCGAAGCGGACGGACGACGAAGCCGGGACCGTCGTCGTCCCCGAACTCCTGGACGAGCCAGCCGTCCTCGCGCAGCCGCACAGTGACGGGATCGTCGGCACCGCCCGGCCCGCCCTCGACGAGCTGCCGGAGTCGCTCGTCGACGTCCGCGCCGCCGCCGAGCGCCAGCGCTCGCGGCCACGCCATCACGGTCGTTCCGCTGCCGTCCCGGGTCGCGTGCACCCCCGGTCGCAGGCGCTCAGTGCGAGGTCCCGGCACGTTCTCGTCGCTCATGACCGCTCCTTCTCCCTCGAGAGGCGGGCGGCCCGAAGCTCGGAAAGGAGGTCTCGGCGGAGGTGACCCGTCTCGAATATCGACAGAACGTCACTTTAGCGTCTGGGCCCAACGATGAGATCGCTGTGCGCCAGGGACGCGCAGCAGGCCCTCCATGCTGATCGAGCAGCCCGCGCAACAGGCGCTCCATGCTGATCGAGTAGCCCGCGCATCGGGCGTATCGAGATCCACCCACGTCAGGAGGGCGTGTCTGCCGACCCACCCTGCTGGTGACGGTGGGTCTCGATACGCCCCTGCGGGGCTACTCGACCAGCATGCACTTCCCCGCGGGCTACTCGGCCGGCATGCACATCCCTGCAGGCTGGTCAGCCGGCATGCGCATCCCCGCGGGCTACTCGGCCGGCATGCACATCCCTGCACGCTGCTCAGCCGGCATGCACATCCCTGCGGGCTACTCGACCGGCATGCACATCCCTGCAGGCTGGTCAGCCGGCATGCGCATCCCTGCGGGCTACTCGACCGGCATGCACATCCCTGCGGGCTGCTCAGCCGGCATGACGGCGGGATCGCGTCCGCGTCCTCGTCACCTGCCGGCGGAAGGCGTCGCCGCTCGATCGCGGTGGCGGAGGGCTAGGGATTCGAACCCTAGAGACATCTCTGCCCACCAGTTTTCAAGACTGGCTCCATCGGCCGCTCGGACAGCCCTCCCTGCCGCTCCCCGCGGGGAGAGACAGTCGATGGTAACCGACGGTCCGCGCGCCGCGGGAGCGGCGGGCGCCGCGTCGGGTCAGCGCAGGTCGGCGAGGGCGACGGCGACGCCGTCCTCGTGCACGCCGGGGAGGATCGCGGACGCGACGGCGAGGACCTCGGCGGGCGCCTGGCCCATCGCGAGGCCGGCGCCGTGCTCGCCGGCCCAGGTGAGCATCTCGATGTCGTTGCGGCCGTCGCCGAGCGCGACCACGTCACTCCGCTCGATGCCGAGGCGGTCGCGGACGAGCTCGAGCGCGGTCGACTTGTTGACGCCGTGCGGGGCGATGTCGAGCCAGGCGGTCCAGCCGATGGCGTAGCTGACCTGGTGCAGGCCCATCCGCTCGACGAGCTCGGTGAACTCCTCGATGCCGGTGCCGGGCGAGATGACGACCACGCGGGTGGACTGCACCCCCAGCAGCTCCTCGAAGGGCACGTGCACCGTCTCGGCGCCCATCACCGCTCCGCCGGGGAAGGCCTCGGTGTAGGAGAAGGCGCCGTCGGCGTCCTCGACGGCGTAGTGCGCGTCGGGCAGGTGGCGGCGGATGGTCTCGAGGACCTCGGTGGGGTCGAAGGTCTCGACGACGTCGGGGCGGTAGCCGCCCTCGGCCTCGGGGTCGCGGCGCAGGGTGACGGCGCCGTTGCAGCAGATCACGAACTCCGGAGCGATTCCCAGGCGCGCGACGACGGGCAGCGTGGTCGACGGCGAGCGGCCGGTGGCGAGCATGACCTCGTCGCCCTGGGCGACCGCGCCCGCGATCGCCTCGACGACCGCGTCGGTGATGGTGCCGTCCTCGTGCATGACGGTGCCGTCGATGTCGAGGGCGATGAGGCGGCGGCCGGCGCTCATGCGGTGCGGACCGGCTCGAGGACCTCGAGGCCGCCCAGGTGCGGGCGCAGCGCCTCGGGGACGAGCACCGAGCCGTCGGCCTGCTGGTGCGTCTCGAGCAGGGCGACGATCCAGCGGGTGGTCGCCAGCGTGCCGTTCAGGGTGGCGACGGGCGCCGTCTTCCCCGACTCGGTGCGGTAGCGGGTGTCCAGGCGGCGGGCCTGGAAGGTGGTGCAGTTCGAGGTCGACGTGAGCTCGCGGTAGGCGTCCTGGGTGGGCACCCAGGCCTCGACGTCGAACTTGCGCGCGGCGCTCTGGCCGAGGTCGCCCGCGGCGACGTCGATGACGCGGTAGTGCAGGCCGAGGCTCTGCAGCACGCCCTCCTGGTGGGCGAGCAGGCGCGCGTGCTCCGCCTCCGCGTCCTCGGGCAGCGTGTAGACGAACATCTCGAGCTTGTTGAACTGGTGCACGCGGATGATGCCGCGGGTGTCGCGCCCGCCCGAGCCGGCCTCGCGGCGGTAGCAGGTGCTCCAGCCGGCGTAGCGCTTCGGGCCGCCCGCGAGATCCAGGATCTCGTCGGCGTGGTAGCCGGCGAGCGCCACCTCGCTGGTGCCGGTGAGGTAGAGGTCGTCGTCGCGGAGGCGGTACACCTCGTCGTCGTGCTCGCCGAGGAAGCCGGTGCCGTCCATGATCTCGGGGCGCACCAGCGTCGGCGTGATCAGCGGCGTGAAGCCTGCCTCGAGGGCGCGCTCCAGGCCGAGGTTCATCAGCGCGATCTCGAGGCGGGCGACGAGGCCCTTGAGGAAGTAGAAGCGCGCGCCGCTGACCTTCGCGCCGCGCTGCATGTCGATGCCGTCGAGCAGCTCGCCGATCTCGAGGTGATCGCGGGGCGCGAAGTCGAAGACCGGGCGCTCGCCGACCGTGCGCACCAGCTCGAACTTGTCCTCGCCACCGGCGGGAACGCCGTCGATGATCGGGTTGGCCAGCCGCTTCACGAGCGAGCCGAAGCGCTCGTCGGCCTCGGCGGCCTCCTGCTGCGCCTGCTTGGCGGCGGCGGCGAGGCGCTGCGCCTCGGCGACCAGGACCGCCTTCTCGTCCTTCGGCGCCTTCGCGACGGTCTTGCCGAAGGCGTTCTGCTCGGCGCGGAGGCGCTCGGCCTCGGTGATCGCGGCCCGGCGTGAGCGGTCGGCCTCGAGGGCGTCGTCGACGAGCTCGACGGAGTCGCCGCGCGCCTCCTGCGAGCGCTTCAGGACGTCCGGGTTCTCGCGGAGTAGTACGGGATCAATCACCCCAGCAGTTTAGAGGGGCCGGGAGGCGCGCCTGAGGATCGGCCGGGCGGACCGAACCGGCGGGGCCGGGGCTGCGAACCACTTCTGCGCCACCTCCCCCGACGGACGGCGCCGGCCCCCTCCGTTCCCCCGCGAGAGGGCCGCAGCGCTCCATCGCAGCTCCCCGACCTCAGCCCGAGAGGCCCCGCCATGACTCCCCGACCCCCGACCGTGCGCGTCGAGCGCTCCGGACCCGTCGCCCGCCTGATCCTCGACCGGCCGGACGCTCTCAACGCGCTCGACCTCGACACGGCCCTGCAGCTGGTCCGCGCCCTGATCACGCTGAACGCCGACGCGGGCTGCACCGTCCTCGTCGTCGAGTCCGCGGGTCGCGCGTTCTGCACCGGCGGCGACGTCTCGGCGATCATGGGCGCCGACCGGCCCGACCAGTATCTCCGCGATCTGGCGACGACCGCGGGCGAGGCCTTCCGCCTCCTCGGCGAGAGCAGCGCCGTCGTCGTCTGCGCGATCGACGGCATCACCGCGGGGGCCGGGATCGCCTTCGCGCTCGCCGCCGACATCGTCGTCGCGACGCCCGCCGCGACCTTCGTCAGCGCCTACGGCGACGTCGGGCTCGTGCCGGACTGCGGCGTCACGGCGACCCTGCCCGCGACGATCGGGCGCCGCCGCGCCCTGGACTTCGTGCTCTCCGGCCGCTCCGTCCGGGCCGCCGAGGCGCTCGAGTGGCAGCTCGTCACCGAGGTCGTCCCCCGCGCCGAGCTCGCGGCCCGCGTCGACGAGCGCGTCCGGGCGCTCGCGGCCCGCCCGCCGCTGGTGGCCGCCGCCGCCAAGCGACTGCTGACCACCGAGCCGCTCGACCTGCGCGAGCGGATCGAGGAGGAGACCGACACCCTCGTCGAGCTGCTCGCCACCGAGCGCACCCGCGCGCTGCTCGAGGCCGAGCACGAGCGGCAGCAGCGCCGCCGGGCCCGCAGCAGCATCGCGGCCTGACCGCGCACCTTCGTCAGGACCGGGCGACGAGCCCGCCGAGATCGCGGATCGACGCCGCCCCCGACTGCTGCAGCATGACCCGGAACTCGCGGTCGAGGAGCCCGAGCAGCCCGGCGACCTCGTCGGCACCGCCCACGGCGAGCGCCCACATCAGCGGCCGCCCGACGAAGACCGCGCGGGCCCCGAGCGCGAGAGCCGCGAGCACGTGCCGGCCCGTGCGCACCCCGCTGTCGATGTAGACCTCGGCGTCGGCGCCGACCGCGTCGACCACCTCGGCGAGCGCCCCGACCGCGGTGATCGAGCCGTCCATCCGCCGGCCGCCGTGCGTCGAGACGACGACCCCGGAGGCGCCCGCGTCGACCGCGCGCCGGGCGTCCTCGCCGCGCAGCACGCCCTTCACCAGGACCGGCAGACCGCTGACCGAGCGCAGGCGGCCGATGTCGTCGAGTCCCGGGTTCGGCACGGGACGGCCGAGGACCAGGGCGCGCTCCTGCTCGGTCAGGTTGCCGAGCCGCGCCTTCCCGGGGATCTCCGGCCAGGTCAGCGGCTCGATGCCGGGGCGCTCGCCGCGCAGCACCGGCATCTCGACCGTGAGCATCAGCGCGCGGGCGCCGTTCGACGCGGCCCGCTCGATGAGCGCGTGGGTCACGTCGCGGTCCGCGAGCAGGTAGACCTGGAACCACCACGGCGCACCCGCCGCGGCGATCCGCTCGAACGGCAGCGCCGTGTTCGTGGAGACGCCGAGCAGGGTGCCGGCGCGGGCCGCCGCCTCCGCCATCGCGATCTCGCCCCGCGGATCCGCCGCGTTCTGCTGCGCCATCGGCGCGATCAGCACCGGGCCCCGCACCTCCGTGCCGAGGACCGTGGTCGTGGTGTCGCCGTCGAGCTCGCCGCGCAGCGCCGCCGGCCGGAAGCGGATCGCGTCCCAGGCCGCGAGGTCGGCGTCGCGCTCCGAGCGGCCGCCCGCGACGGCGCCGTAGTAGTCGGCGACGAACCAGGGCAGCGTTTCGCGGGCGCGCTCCTCCAGCTCCGCGACGAATCGGCGGGTCGGTGCGCTGTCGGCGGTCATGGGCGGCCTCCCCTTCGAGGGCGCCGGTGCGGCGCGGGGGCGGGGCCGGGAGGCTCCGCCGCGGCTCGACTGTACCCGCGGGCGCCGCCCCGCGATCGGAGGGGCGCGGCGCTGCCTTCTCGACTACGGTGGACCCTGCGAAGGGGAGTAGTTCCCACCGTCCGCCGAGCGGACGACGAGGCGCGTCGACATGCTGGTCCGGAGAGTCCCGGACCCGGCGCGCCACCCGGATCCTCGCGGAATCGGGCGAACGAGACCTTCGGCCAGTCGACACGTGTCCTGGCCGGTCCTCTCGCGCGGGTCGGCCGGGGTGCCGAAGCCCAGGAGATCCCATGGCGACCACCGCCCGAGACACCCCTTCCTCCCCCACTCCCGTGCAGATCCGCCGCTGGCGGCGCTACCTCGCCGACGAGCTGGCCGAGGCCGCGAGCTACCGCGATCTCGCCGAGCGCCGCTCCGGCGAGGAGCGCGAGATCCTGCTCGCCCTCGCCGCCGCCGAGGGCCGGCACGAGGAGCACTGGCGCGAGCTGCTCGGGCCGGCCGCCGAGCCGCAGCCCCGGCCGGACCTGCGCACGCGGCTGCTCGGCTTCCTCACCCGGCAGTTCGGCTCGGTCTTCGTCCTCGCGCTGATCCAGCGCGCCGAGGCCCGCTCGCCCTACGCCGACGACGACGATGCGACGGAGGCGATGGCCGCCGACGAGCGGATCCACGGCGAGGTCGTCCGCGGGCTCGCCGAGCGCGGTCGCAATCGGCTCTCGGGCACCTTCCGCGCCGCGGTCTTCGGCGCCAACGACGGCCTGGTCTCGAACCTGGCTCTCGTCCTCGGCGTCGGCGCGAGCGGAGTCGGCACCGGGGTCGTCCTCTTCACCGGCATCGCCGGGCTGCTCGCGGGCGCGCTCTCGATGGGCGCCGGCGAGTTCGTCTCGGTGCGCTCGCAGCGCGAGCTGCTCTCCGCCTCCTCCCCCGACCTCGACACCAACCACGTCGTCCCCGACCTCGACGTCGACGCCAACGAGCTCTCGCTCGTCTACCGCGCCCGCGGGCTCTCGCAGGAGGACGCGGACGCCCGCGCGGCCCGGGTCTTCGCGGGACTGCGCGGCGGCGCGGCGCCGACCTCGCCGATCACCATCGGCGGAGTGAAGGCCGACCCGTCGGTCGACGAGTACGAGTCGATCGGCACGGGCATGGGCGCGGCGCTGTCGAGCTTCTGCTTCTTCGCCTCGGGAGCGATCATCCCGGTGCTGCCGTACCTGCTCGGGATGTCCGGGCTGGCCGCGGTGGTTCTCGCGTCCGTCCTGGTCGGCCTGGCGCTGCTCGCCACCGGCGCGATCGTCGGCCTGCTCTCCGGCGCGCCGCCCCTCGCTCGCGCCCTGCGCCAGCTCGGCATCGGCTACGGTGCGGCGCTCGTCACCTACCTGCTCGGGCTGCTGTTCGGCGCGTCGGGGGTGTAGAGGACACGCTGCTCAGTCAGCCAGCGCAACGGCCTGCCCCATGCTGATCGAGTAGCGCGCGCCGCACGCGTATCGAGATCCACTTCCGCCGGAAGTGCTGGTGACAGCAGGTCTCGATACGCCCCTGCGGGGCTACTCGACCAGCATGTGTGCGGGTGTCTCTTCCAAGTGGATCCCCCTCCGCCGGAGGGGCCGGCGTCAGAGGGTCGTCGCCTCGGACTCGGCCTCGACGTCGTCGGAGGGAGCCGGCTTGGCGGGCCGGCCGCGCCAGCGCAGTGCGGCGACGCCCATCGCCAGCAGCAGCGCGAACGGCAGGCTGCCCAGCAGCGGGATCGAGGCGTAGTAGGTGATCTGGCGCTGGATCCACTCCGGTGACGGGGTGTCGGAGTCGCCGTAGTACGACGCGGGCGGCGAGGAGTAGCCGCTGTAGAGCAGCGCGACGCCGAGCACGCTGCCGGCCAGCCCCGCGAGCAGCAGGGCGAGCAGCCAGGGGTTCCGCCAGAGCGGCGCCGACGGCTCCACGGCGACCTCGACTCGGCGGACGGACGCCTCCTCGGGCGCGGGATCGGCGAACGGCTCCCGGGCCGGCGCCGCGTCCGAGGGCAGCCGGGCGGGCGCGCTGATCGGAGCGCCGCCCTCGGCCGCCCGCCGCGAGCGCCGGCTGTCGGCCGTGGTCGCGATGTCGGCGAGGGCGGGCGGCCGCCGGCGCGCGATCCCCTCCGGTGCCGTCCCCGGCCGGGTGAAGGCGCGCTCGTCGCCGCGCACCCGGTCCACTCCCCCGGCGAAACCCCGCTGGAAGGCGGCGTCGTACCGCGGATCGACGCGCTCGCGCTCGGCTCCGCCTCGTTCAGTCATCGTCGACCTCCGGTTCGCTGCCGAGGATCCCGCGCAGCCAGTCGCGGGCCTCGATGAACACCTCGTCGTCGTAGCGTCGCACGTACGAGACCGGACGGCGATCCGCACGGGGATACGAGCCGAGGAAGATCACCCGCGGACTGAAGCGGCGGAGCCCCAGAAGGGCGTCGGCGACCCGCTCGTCGTGCACGTGGCCGTCGAGGTCGATGACGAAGCGGTAGCGGCCGAGGGCGTCGCCGATGGGCCGCGACTGGATCATGCTCAGGTTCACTCCGCGGGTCGCGAACTGCTCCAGCATGTCGAGCAGCGCTCCCGGGGCGTCGGAGGGCAGCTCGACGATCAGGCTGGTCTTGTCGGCGCCGGTGGCCTCGGGCAGCTCCCGCGAGCGGGAGACGTGGACGAAGCGGGTGACCGCGTTCGGGTTGTCGCCGATCCGCTCCGCGAGAACCTCGACGTCGTGGTGGGCGACGATGCCCGGCGGCGCGATCGCGGCCTGCGCGGGCGAGCCCGCGAGCAGGTCGATCGTGGCCTGCACGTTGCTCGACGCCGGCAGGTGCTCGTGGCTCGGGATCGTCCGGTCGAGCCACCCGCGGCACTGGCCGTAGGCGACCGGGTGCGCGGCGACGATCCGCACGTCCTCGAGCCGCGAGCCCGGGCGGCCGACCAGGATGAACGACACCGGCACGAGGTACTCGCCGACGATCCGCACGCCCGGGATCTTCGCCAGCGCGTCCTGCGCGGCCGTCACTCCGCCCTCGACCGAGTTCTCGATCGCGATCACCGCGCCGTCGCTGCGCCCCGAGACCAGGTCGTCGAGCGCCTCGCCGACGTTGCCGACGCTCCGCCAGACGTGCCCGCGCGCCTCGGGCACCTGCGCGAGCGCCGCCTCCGTGAACGTGCCGGAGGGCCCGAGATAGCTGTAGGTGCGGGGGGCGGAGGCGGTGTCGGGGACACCGTCGGAGGCGCGGTCGGGCATGGCGGACAGCCTAGCCAGCGCCTGTCCAGCCGGTATCGCGGCCCCGGCGCGACTGCCACTATGGACCCCATGACCGATCGCGCAGGGAAGCCGGCAGAGGCCTCCGATCTCATCGACGTCGAGGCCCTCGTGAGGGCGTACTACGAGAAGAAGCCGGACGTGTCCGACCCCTTGCAGAAGGTGGTCTTCGGCACCTCCGGGCATCGCGGCTCGTCGTTCGACACCGCCTTCAACGAGGACCACATCGCGGCGGTGACGCAGGCGATCGTCGAGTACCGCACGAACGAGGGCGTCACCGGGCCGCTGTTCATCGGCGCCGACACCCACGGCCTCTCGCGCCCCGCGCTGACGACCGCGCTCGAGGTGCTGGTGGCCAACGAGGTGCGCGTGCTCGTCGACGAGTTCGACGACTACGTGCCGACCCCGGCGCTCAGCCACGCGATCCTCCGCTACAACAACGACCCGTCGCACACCGACCGGGCCGACGGCATCGTGGTCACCCCCTCGCACAACCCGCCCCGCGACGGCGGCTTCAAGTACAACCCGCCGCACGGCGGCCCCGCCGACTCCGACGCCACCTCCTGGATCGCGAACCGCGCCAACGAGCTGATCGCCGACGGCAACCGCGACGTGAAGTCGGCCGAGCCGAGCGCCGTCGAGACCTACGACTACCGCACCCACTACGTCGCGGATCTGAAGAACATCATCGACATCGACGCGATCAAGAAGGCCGGGGTGAAGATCGGCGCCGACCCGCTGGGCGGCGCGTCGGTGCACTACTGGCAGCTGATCGCCGAGATGTACGAGCTCGACCTCACGGTCGTCAACGGCGCGGTCGACCCGGCCTGGGGCTTCATGACCCTCGACTGGGACGAGAAGATCCGGATGGACCCGTCCTCCCCCAGCGCGATGGCCTCGGTCGTCGCCCGGGCCGGCGACTACGACATCCTCACCGGCAACGACGCCGACGCCGACCGCCACGGCATCGTCACCCCCGACGGCGGCCTGATGAACCCCAACCACTACCTCGCGGTCGCGATCGACTACCTCTACCGCCACCGCTCCGGTTGGCGCGAGGACGCGGCGATCGGCAAGACGCTGGTCTCCTCCTCGATCATCGACCGGGTCGCGGAGTCGCTCGGCCGCCGCCTCTGGGAGGTGCCGGTCGGCTTCAAGTGGTTCGTGCCCGGGCTGGTCGACGGCTCGGTCGGCTTCGGCGGCGAGGAGTCGGCGGGCGCGTCGTTCCTCCGCTTCGACGGCACCGTCTGGACCACCGACAAGGACGGCATCCTGCTGGCGCTGCTCGCCTCCGAGATCGTCGCGGTCACGGGCAAGAGCCCGTCGGCGCTCTACCGCGAGCTGACCGAGCGCTTCGGCGACCCGGTCTACGAGCGCGTCGACGCGGTCGCCACGAAGGCGCAGAAGGCGGCGCTCGGCAAGCTCGACGGCGACGCGATCTCGGCGACCACCCTCGCCGGCGAGGAGATAATCGCCAAGCTCTCGAAGGCCCCCGGCAACGACGCGGCGGTGGGCGGCGTCAAGGTCGTCACCGAGAACGCGTGGTTCGCCGCGCGCCCCTCCGGCACCGAGGACGTCTACAAGATCTACGCCGAGTCCTTCCGCGGCCTCGACCACCTGCACGAGGTGCAGGCCGAGGCCCGCACCATCGTCGACGCCGCCCTGGGCTCCTAGCCCGCGCCGCCCGCGGCTCGCCCCCGCCGAGTCGCCCGAGAAGGCTCGTTCCCCACCCCGGGAACGAGCCTTCTCGGGCGAGTCACTGCCGCAGCGCCGCGCGCACCTGGGCGACGACGGAGTCGAGGTCGGCGAGGTCGTCGCCGGTGAGCTCGATCACGGTCCAGCCGGCCGCGCGGAGGCGGCGGGCGCGCGCGACGTCCCTGCGCCACTGGCCGGGCTCCGAGCGGTGGTAGTCGCCGTGGTACTCGATGATCAGGCGTGCCCGGGCGAGGCACAGGTCGACCCGACCGAGGAAGGCGCCCGACTCGTCACGGATCTCGACGTTCGCCTCGAGACCCCGGATGCCTGCGAGCACGAGCGCCACGCGGACCTGCGACTCGGGCCGGGACTCCGCGCGGCCATCGAGCAGCCCGAGGGCTCGACGCAGGCGCCCGATCCCGCGTCGACCCGGATACCGGGCGAGTGCGGCACGCAGGGACTCGTCGCCGACGAAACGACGGTGGAGGAAGTCGTCGCCGACCGCGACGAGGTCCGCGAGAGAGAGCACTGCGCCGAGGTCGCACCAGGTGCGCGCTGGAGTGGTGAGAGCGCCCCTCCTCCCGGTCACGACATCGATGTCGCGATCGAGCGTGAGGCTGCGGCCCGCCAGCCCTCGCGCGTGCGGGGCCCGGGCCGGTGCGACGACGGCGACGTCCAGGACGGCGCGCTGCTCCCAGTGCCGGTCGAGCGGAGCGCCCCACAGCAGCGCCGCGGTCGGCCCGCAGACGAAGACGTGGTCACCGAGCCGGTGCAGCACCGCCGCACAGCGATCCGCGAGCGTGACGGCCGGAGCCGACGATCTGACTCCGTAGGCCGGCGACGAGAACTCCGCCGACCGCATCCGCGCCCGCGACAGCCCCGCGGCGCTCCCCTCCGCCACCCTGAAGAGGCCCTCCGGCCCGTCGCCACTCACCGCGCCATGCTGGCGCCCCTGAGCGACCCGTGCGTCGAGTTGTCCACAGGCACCACTGACTCGCCCGAGAAGGCCCGTTCTCGGGGTGGAGAACGAGCCTTCTCGGGCGGCTCAGCGGGTGTCGGCTACCAGCGGGGGTGGACCGTGGGGCGGAAGTGGGTGTCGTAGAGGGCGTTGACGGCCTCCATGAAGGCGGGGCCGAGGGGGGCGGCGTCCGCGGCGGTGGCGTTCGCCTTCGCCTGCTCGACGGAGCGGGCGCCGGGGATGACGGCGGTGACGCCGTCCTGCTGGATGATCCAGGCCAGCGCGGCGGCGGCGGGCGCGAGGCCGTGGTCGGCGGCCAGGAGGGAGAACTCCTGGGCGGCCTCGACGCCGGTCGCGAAGTCGACGCCGGAGAAGGTCTCGCCGACGTCGAAGGCGGAGCCGTCGCGGTTGTAGTTGCGGTGGTCGTCGGGCGCGAAGGTCGTCTCCGTCGTGTAGCGACCGCTGAGGAGACCGGACGCGAGCGGGACGCGCGCCAGGATCCCGACGCCGGCCTCACGGGCCGCCGGCAGCACCGCGTCGAGCGGCTTGAGGCGGAACGCGTTCAGGATGATCTGGACGCTCGCGACGTTCGGCCGCGCGATGGCGGTGAGCGCCTCCTCCGTGCGCTCGACCGACACGCCGTAGTGCGCGATGGCGCCCTCGTCGACCAGGGTGTCCAGCGCGTCGAAGACGGCGTCGTCGGAGTAGACGGAGGTCGGCGGGCAGTGCAGCTGCACGAGGTCGAGCGTGTCGACGCCGAGGTTCGAGCGCGAGCGGTCGGTCCAGGCGCGGAAGTTGTCCAGCACGTAGTTCGCGGGGATCTGCTCCACGCGGCGGCCCATCTTCGTCGCGACGAAGACGCCCGCGTCGGGGTGCGCGGCGCGCCAGGCGCCGATGGTCCGCTCGCTGCGGCCGTCGCCGTAGACGTCGGCGGTGTCGAGAAGGGTGACGCCCGATTCCGCCGCGGCGTCGAGGATCGCGAGGGCGTCGCTCTCCTCGACGTCCCCCCAGTCGGCACCGAGCTGCCAGGTTCCGAGGCCGACGACGGAGACGGGCGCACCGGTGCGGCCGAAGATTCGAGTTTCCATCCCACCACCGTAGGTGCGGCCGGAGGATGCGAGCAGCCCCTTGCGCGTGCCCTACCGTCGGAGCATGAGCCTCGTCGTCCTCGGAAGCGCCAATCTCGATCACGTCCACCGGGTCGCCCGCATCCCCGCGCCCGGCGAGACCGTCCTCGCCCTCGACTCCCGCACCTTCCCCGGCGGCAAGGGGCTCAACCAGGCGGTCGCCGCCGCCCGCACGGTCGCGGGCAGCAGCTTCGTCACGAGCCTCGGCCGCGACGCCGCGGGCGACGAGCTCGCTGGGCTGCTGGCGGAGGAGCCGCTCGAGCTGCACGCGCGCCGGGGCGACGAGCGCACGGGCACCGCGCAGATCACGGTGGACGACTCCGGCGAGAACGCGATCGTCGTCGACTCCGGCGCCAATGCCGCCTTCACCGACCTGACCGCGGCGGAGGAGGCGCTGATCGCCAGCGCCTCGGCGCTCCTGCTGCAGCTCGAGATCCCGGTCCCGACCGTGCTGGCGGCGGCGCGGGCCGGCCGTGCGGCGGGGACCACCACGATCCTCAACGCGGCGCCGATCGGCCCGCTGCCCGAGGAGCTGCTCGCCGAGCTGGACGTCCTGATCGTCAACGAGCACGAGGCGCGCGAGCTCGGCGCCGAGCGCGGCGTCGCGGCGGCCGACGACACCGCCCTCGCCGTCGCCCTGACCGCGCTCGTCCCGGTGGTGCTGGTGACGCTCGGCGCGGACGGCGTCGTGGTCGCCGTCCGCGACCGCGAGCCGGTGCGCGCACCGGCCTTCCGCGTCTCCGTCGTCGACACGACCGGCGCGGGCGACACCTTCTGCGGCGTCTTCGCGGCACGGCTCGCGGCCGGCGGCGAGAGGCTCGACGACCCGGCCGCGCTGGTCGAGCTCGTCCGCTGGGCGACCGCCGCCGCGGCGATCTCGGTCACCCGGGCGGGAGCGGCGGTCTCGACGCCGACGGCCGGCGAGACGGAGGCGTTCCTCGCCGAGCACGGCGCCTAGCGGCGGCACCCTCAGCGACGGCGCACTCCGGCGTCAGTCGACGGAGGCGATCCGGACCGCGACGCGCGCGCGGCGCCCGGGGTGCTCGCGCCGGCACCACTCGCGCACCGCGGAGCCGACCGCGCGGGCGATGTCCGGCGCCGACGACTCGGCGGCGACGCAGACGTCCGCGGACACCGACACCTCGTCGCCGAGGACGCGGACGAGCACCGGCTCGGCGAAGGTGCCGCCGGAGACCGCGCCGAGCGGGCCGTCCGCCGGATCGACGGTGGCGGGCGTCAGCGCACCGGCCGCGTGCGCGAGGACGTCGCGCACCTGGCCGCGCGCCGGGACGAGCATCGCCACTCCTGCGAGGGCGCGGATCTCGGCGGTGAGCACGGCGGCCGCACTCGGCGCGGATCCACCGGGGGCCGCCGCGGGGACCAGCACGGCCGGGGCGACGGGAAGCTGCTCGGACCCGCTCACGACTCCTCCTCCCCCGGCACGTAGACGTCCTCGACGCGCACGTCGATCGTCGAGACGCGCAGCTCGGTCTGGGTGAGCAGGCGGGAGTGGATGCGCTCGCGCACCTGCTGCGCCGCGTCGGCGATCGGCACGCCCCAGAACACCGAGATCGTCACCTCGACCGCGATGTCGGCACCCGGATCGGCGACGTCGCCCTGCAGCCGGCAGCGGCCGACGAGGACTCCGGAGACACTGTCGCCCGCCTCGCGGACGATGCCGCGGACGGCGCCCTCGGTGATCGTCAGCTCGACGTCGGGGTCGGTGCTCGCGAGCGGGATGTCCCGACCGGCCCGCGCCTCGCGCCGCACCTGGGTGAGGATCGAGCCGAACCAGCTCTCGGTGGGCGCGGGCAGGTGCGCCGCGTCGTCGTCGATCAGCGCACCGGAGAGCGCGCGGACGCGCTCGAGGGCGCGCAGCGTGCGCCGGTGCTCCGGCGACTCCTCGATGGCGGGGTCGTAGGGCAGGCGGCCCCGGTCCAGGTAGTCGCCGAGCTCGTCGATGCCGATCGCGTCGGCGGAGCCGGCGTCCGGATCGGCGTCGGCGTCGTCCGCGACCAGCGGCACGGGCAGCGGCAGCACGGCGTCCTCGCCGGTGCCGGGCAGGCCGGGCGTCTCGTCCGGGGTCATCGCGCCGACTCCTTCATCGCGCAGACTCCTTCATCGCAGGCCCTCATCGCCAGTCCTCCATCGCCACGACCAGCGACTCCCGTGCTCGGGCGAGCTTGCCGCGGACGGCGGTGGCGGTGATGCCGAGGTGCTCGGCGATCTCACTGTACGACTCGCCGCCGACCTCGCGGAGCAGCCAGCACTGCCGCTGGGTCTCGGGCAGCTCGGCCAGCGCCTGGGCGAGAGCGCGCATCGCGTCGCTCTGCTCGACCGACTCGAACGGCCCGGGCTCGCGGGCCGGCGGGTGCTCGACGGCGTCGACGTCGTCGACCGGCTTGCGCTGGCGGAGCAGGTCGACGCTGGAGCGGCTGACGATCCGCATCATCCAGCTCCGCACGCTCGCCGGCTCCTGGAGCTGCGGGAGCTGGGCCCAGACGGTGATCAGCGCGTTCTGCACCGCGTCGGAGGCGTCCGCCTGCGAGCCGGTCAGCCGCCAGGCGTAGGCGCGGAGGATCGACTGGTGCCGCTTGACCAGCACCTCGAACGCGCGGACGTCGCCCTCGGCGGAGCGCTCGGCGAGGAGCGCGTCGCTCGCCGTCTCCAGACCGGGCATGGGGCTCCTCCAGCGGGCACCGGCTCGAGCCGGCATCGACCATCAGGTGACTATCAGGAAAAACTCCGGATCGCACCGTGACGAATCCCCGTCGGGCTCCGTCTCACTCATGAAAGCACAGCCCGACGGGAAATCCGCCGGACTCCCCGACCCCGGCCGCGCACCACCAGCGGCCGACGACACGCACAGGAGTCACCATGAGCGACAGCACGCGCACCCCCGCCACCCCCGCCACCCTCAGCGCCCCCCGCGTCGACAAGGCGTCGGTCGACACCGTCACCAGCCTCGGCAACAGCGCCGCCTCGGGCACGGCTCAGGGCCGCACCGTCATCGACGACGCCGTGATCGCCAAGGTCGCCGGCATCGCCGCGCGCCAGGTGCCCGGCGTCTTCGCCCTCGGCAACAACGCCGCCCGTGCCTTCGGCGCGATCCGCTCGGCCGTCGGCGGGAACGACCACGCCCAGGGCGTCAGCGTCGAGGTCGGCGAGACCCAGGTCGCCGCCGACGTCACCCTCGTCGTCGAGTACCCGGTGCCGATGCAGTCGGTCGCCGACCAGGTCCGCGCCGCGGTCTCCGAGGCCATCACCGAGCTCGTCGGCATGTCCGTCGCCGAGATCAACGTCGCCATCGTCGACGTGCACATCCCCGGCGAGGACAAGGGCGACACCGAGACCGAGAGCCGCGTCCGATGAGCGACCCCCGCACCCCCGCACCGGCCCCGACCGGCCGCAGCACCACGCTCGGCCTCGTCGTCGGCGCGATCCTCGCCTTCGCCGCCCTGCTCTTCGGCTTCTGGGGCTTCGTCCTCACCGCCGTCTTCATGGCGCTCGGCGTCCTGATCGCGCGGATGCTGGACGGCTCGCTCGACGTGCGCAGCCTCGTGGACGTGTTCCGCGGCCGCACCACCTCCCGCTAGGAGTCGCCGTGACCACACTCGACCAGCGTCCCGGCGAGCGGACCGCTCCGTCGGAGCCGGGCACCGTCACCATCTCCGTCCGCTCCCTCGAGCGGATGGCCGTGGCGGTCGTCCACGAGGAGCTGGGCGTCGAGGTCTCCGCGATCCGCGTCCGGCTGTCGGACGACAGCGGCGGCCTCGCGCTCGCCGTCTCCGCCCCGGTCCTGACCGAGGGCGCCTCCACCGCCGAGGGGAGCCTGCTCGATCGCCTCCACCGCGACCGGGCGGCCATCGCCTCCCGGATGGGCGCGCTCACCGGCCGCACCGTCAGCCGCGTGGACATCCGCGTGACCGGCACCCGCATCCCGACCCGAGCCACGAGGAGAGTCGCATGAGCCCCGCAGCCACACCGCGCGACGCGGCACCGGACGCGCGCTACCGCCGCTACCTGCGCCGCGAGACCCACAGCTCGCGCTCGGCCGCCCAGATCGTCGTGCTCGTGCTGATCATCCTGATCGCCGCGTACGTCGGAACGGAGGCGGTGCTCGCGATCGTCGGGGCCGCTCCGCTGCTGCTCGCCCCGTCCGCGCTCCTCGGCGCGATCGTCGGCGTGACCGATCTCGCCTCCGGCGCGATCATCGGCATCGCCGTCGGCACCGCGGTGCTGGCGCTGATCCTGCTGGTCCTCGCCCTCGCCCCGGGCGCCCGCGCCCGCCACACCGTGGCGGACGACCGGCTCGCCGTGGTGATCGACGACGGCGTGATCGCCTCCTCGCTCGCCCGCTCGGCCCGCTCGGCGGCCCGCTCGCGCCGCGAGGACACCCGCGCCTCGATCGGCCGCCGCACCGCCGTGATCGAGGTGACCCCCTCCTCGGGGATCACCGTCGACCGCGACTCCGTGCAGTCCGCCGTCGACGACGAGCTGAGCCGCATCGCGGCGACGCCCGCCACCCGCGCCACCGTCCGCATCTCCGAGTCCGGGAGGATCTGATGACCACGAGCAACCGGTTCGTGAACCGCCTGATCCTCTTCCTGGTCGGCCTCGTCCTCGCCGCCGTCACGGCGGGCCTGGTCCTGATCGCCGTCTCGCAGCCGGTCCGCGACGCGGTCGCCGACTTCGCGGACGGCCAGGGCGCGGCCCTCGTCTCCCGCATCTCGCCGGAGGACGGCACCGCCTGGAGCGACGCCGCCGTGCTGTGGCCGCTCTACGCGATCGTCGGGATCTGCCTGCTGGGCATCGTGCTCGCGATCGTCCTGATCTCCGCCCACGGCCACGGCCGCACGAGCACCGTCCTCACCGACGCGGGCTCGTCCAGCGGCGTCGCCGGAGAGGTCGAGATCGCCACCGGCTTCGCCGAGGACGTCCTCGAGAACGCGCTGGCCGGCCGCACCGACCTGCTGGACGTGACCGTCTCGGCCTACCGCCACGGCTCGTCGACGGCGCTCAAGGTCCGGGTCCTGCCCCGCGGCGGGGTCTCGCCCCGCACGGTCGTGGACGCGGTGCACCAGGAGGTCCTGGAGCTCGATCGCCTGCTCGGCGCGCGACTGCCCGTCGTGCTCGAGGTCGCCTCGAGCGCCCGGGCCGGGTTCTCCAAGGAGGACCGGGTCGCCTGATCCGCGAGCGCCCGCGCTCGCCACCACTTCCTCCGGCGGACGTCGCCGGAGGACGAACCGAATCGAACGGAAGGAGCCCCCTCATGGGTGCTGACGACAAGATCCGCAACGCGGCCGAGAACCTGCTCGGCAAGGCCAAGGAAGCGGCCGGCAAGCTGACCGACAACGAGAAGCTCGAGGCCGAGGGCAAGGCCGACCAGACCAAGGCGCACACCAAGAAGGTCGGCGAGGACGTCAAGGACGTCTTCAAGAACTGACGCCCTCGTCGAACGACGAAGAGGCCGCCTGTCGCTGATGCGACGGCGGCCTCTTTCGCTGTGTCCGGGCTCCCTGCGGAGTCCTGGGCTCGCGGCCCCGGGGTTCCGGCTCAGACGCTCCAGAACATGATGCGTCCGGCCGAGGCCGAGTCGATGCTCTGGTCGAGGTTGTCGGCGGTGTGCGAGGAGTAGAGGATCGTGCTCCCCTTCACGCTCGTGACGACGCCGGTGTGATCCCAGTCGCCCGAGCCGTCCCAGTCGAACTGCACGACGTCGCCGGGCTTGACCTCCGAGCGCTGCGCGTTCGTGAGCGGCGTCGCCCGCTCCGGGTGCGCGGCCAGGTAGGAGTTGAACGCGGTCGAGGAGGCCCAGGCCGAGCTGTAGCCGCCGGTCCGCGAGTAGCTCCACTCGCCGTCCATCTCCCAGCCGCGGGCGATCAGCGACTGCGAGGTGAAGTTGACGCAGTCGTTGCCGCCGATGACGCCGTACTGCGCGGAGTTGTAGTCGGACCAGTAGGTCTGCAGGTAGTCGAGCTGCGAGGCGAGGCGGCTGGCCTCGAGCGCGGCGGCGGCCTTCGCGGCCTCGATCGCCGGGTCGGGCGTGTAGGCGAAGGTGATCGCGGAGGCGACGACCTTGGTGGTCGCGAGGACGCCGGTCGCGGTCGGGCTGGGCGAGGCGGTCGCGGTGGGGGCGACGAGCTCGGCGGGCTGCGCCTCGGTCGCGGCGGCGGCCGGCGTCGCGGTCGGAGTGGCGGTCGCGTCGGCGGTGGTCGGAGTGGCCGCCGGTGTGGCCGTGGTCGCGGTCAGCGGCTCCTCGGTCGAAGTCGTGGTGTCCACGGCGGGCTGCACCGTCTCGACCGGCGTGCCGTCCACGGTCGCGGCTGCGACGGAGTCCGTGACGGCGTCGAAGGTGATCGGCGCTCCCCCGGCGTCGAAGAAGGCGACGGGGACGACACCCTCGGTCTCGCCGTCCGCGGGCGGCGCCGTGACGGTGATCTGGTCGGGGTTGTCGACGGTGACGCTGCCCTCGGCGTCACCGAAGCGGACCGTGGCGACGGAGTCGAGGTTCGAGCCGGCGATGGTGACGCTCGTGCCGCCGGCGACGGTGCCGGTGGTGGTCGAGACGCTGCTGAGCACCACGCGGGCGTCGGCGGTGATGGCCGGCAGCACGGTGACGGGCGCTGCCGTCGCCGTCGGGGCGGCGGTCGAGGCGGTCGCCGACTCGGCGTCGGCGGAGGCGCCGACGGTGAGGCTCACGCCGGAGGCGGCGGCCACGAGGACGAGCCCGCCCGACATCGCCAGCACGAGGTGCCGGCGCGAGGGGCGGAAGAAGGAGGAGCCGCGACGAGCGGGCTCGACGCGCTGGCGGTGCCCCTCGGCGGCGCGGCGGTCGCGGCGGGAGGGGAAGACGTCCCCGCTCACGGGGTGCAGCGGCGCTCCGGCGGAGGGGCGGATGCCCTCGGCGGCCGGCGCGAGCACGGCGGGGGCGAGGACGGCCGGTGCCGGGGCCTCGACGGCGGGGGCGGCAGGAGCGGCGACCGGAGTCGCGCGGACGCGGCCCTCGCGCTCGCGCGCCTCTCGGCGGGTCAGCGGCGGTGCGAGCTGAGCGTCGGCGGGGGCGACCTCAGCGGCGGCGGGCACGGTGGAACGGGTGGAACTGTGGGGCACAGGGGAACTCACGGGTCGGTGCGCACGGGGGCGGGGGCGTGCGGGATTTCAGGGGGAAGCGGCCATGTCACCACGCGGGAGTCGGAGTCCCATAAGGGTTGCCTCCGAAAGCACTCCGAGTAACGGTACGGTAACAACGCCCGTCTGTCACGTCCGCTTCTGATCGCGACCGTCTCCGCAAGCCCTTGCGCACCGATTTCCGGACACATCCGGATGTCCGAACGGACACGCCGTCAGCCCTCGCGCCGCTCGATCCTCCGAACGGCCGCACGCCGCCGATTGTGCAGCCACCCCCAGCTGGAGAAGTTCCGGGCGTAGAAGATCCAGATTCCCGGGATGGTCGGCAGACCCTCCTCCGCCAGGCGCGCGTTGATCCGTTGCCCGTCCTTCCCACTGCCGTCGCTCTCGGCGAAGACCGATTGGAGGCGAACGAGCACGTCGGAGGAGAACGGATGTCCGGCGATCGCGGCGTCGATCACCTCCAGCTCGCGCTGCAGCTTCTCCCGTGTCGGTCTCCGGAGCACCGTGCTTCCCTTCCGCCTTCCGGCCGCGCGGGCGGGAACCCCTCCCGCCCGCGTCTCAACAGGCTTGTCACCCTCCGATGGATGCGCCGACAGCTCCCCAGCCCGTTCGATCACAGGGCGGGCTTACCGACGGACGACGAGCGGGTTCAACCCCGATGCCGCTCGATCCTGCGCCGGGCGGCACGCCGTCGATTGTGCAGCCACCACCAGCTGAGCGAGTACCGCAGCGTGGAAGCTCCGATCGTCTGAAGTTCCGGCAGGCCCTGCTCACGGAGTCGCGCGCTGATCAGCTCCTTGTCCCCGTCGCCGTCCTCGATGACGGCGAAGGCGCGCGTGATCGGCTCGGACCTGAAGGGATGCGCTGCAATGGCGTCATCGATCGAGCGGAGCTCACGCAATAAGCACTCAGGTGAACGTCGGCGGAACACGCTCCGGCCCTACTTTCCCCTGAGGCAGACCATGATCGCGGACGAGCGCCTCGAGGAGGCGAGCAGCGGAAATGTCATGAGATCTCCTTCGATCGAAAGCGAGCCTGCCTCGCTGTGAAGGAGAGGTTAGGGACGCGCTCCTTCGAACGGAAGGCGTGGCGTGGGACGCCCGACGGGGCGCGCCAGGAGGCGCGAGGGGGTGCTCACGAGCCCGCCGCTCAACCGACCCGGGACCCGGCTACGAGACCGTGCCCGGCGCGTAGTCGGGGGCGTCCGGAAGCCCGAACAGGCGCTCGAGCGTCGGGATGCCGGCGTCGTGCAGGTGCTGCGCGAGCTCCACGCCGATGTAGCGGAGGTGGTACGGCTCGGACTCGTAGCCGGTGATCGGCGTGGTGTCGGGCTTGTAGCGGACGAGGAAGCCGAAGCGGTGCGCGTTCGCGCCGACCCACTGGCCCTCGGGGGTGTCGCCCCAGCAGATCTCGAGGGCGCAGGTCCCCGAGGAGCCGACGACGTCGACGGCCCAGCCGGTCTGGTGCTCGCTGTGCCCCGGGCGCGCGCTGGTCGCGTCCGCTCCGGCCTGGCCGCGGGAGGAGACCCAGCCGGCGTAGACGCTGACCTGGGTGTCGTAGGAGCGGTAGGCGCTCTGCACCGCGAGCGTCAGCCCGGCCTCGCTCGAGGCCGCCGCGAACATCGGCACCAGCGCGTCCGCGGTCGCCTGGCGCATCGGCTGGCGGTTGACGTAGCGGACGTCGGGGTAGACGAGGTCGGCCGGCACGTAGTCGACCGGGTTCAGGGTGCGGAGCTTGTTGACGACCACCCAGATGCTGGCCGGGTCGTCGTTCGAGTGGGCGGAGAGGTCGATCCCGGTCGTCGCGGTCGGCGTCGGCGTGGGCGTCTCGGTCGGCGTCTCGACCGGAGCGGCGCTCGCCGTGGCGGAGGCGCCGGCCGACGCGCCCGGGGTGGCACTCGGAGTCGCGGACGCGGTCGGAGTGCTCGCGCCCCCCGCACCGAGGGCCGCGTTCACTCCCACGGCGGCGATCCCGGCGGCCACGGCGACTCCCCCGATCACCAGGGCTCGGCGCCGTACGGGGCGCCCGTCGGGGGCCGGGTTCTCGTCCGAGGTCATGCTCCGAGCCTACGCGGGGCCCCGTTCGCGCCCGCGGAGAGCCCTGTCAAGCACTGAGGGGTGTATCCGTTCAGCACTGCTCCTCCATGGGGGTGTCGAATATCCTCAAAGGATTCACATAAGCAGACCCCCTAGCTTGAGTGACAGCCTCGGCGACCGCGCGCATCCGCCCCCTCGGATGAGCCGCCCACCGGTCCCGATGACGAGAGGACCCCATGCTGCGCCCCCTGCACGTCCGAGCAGTCCCCCTCCCCGCCCTCGCCCGCGCGATCGAGCTGCCCGACGGCGACGTCCCGCCCGTCGAGGTCACCGGGATCACGCTCACCGCCTCCGACGTCGAGCCGGGTGACCTCTTCGTCGCTCTCGCCGGCGTCCACCGCCACGGCTCCGACTTCGTCGCGGAGGCCGCCGAGCGCGGCGCCGTCGGCGTCCTCACCGATCCCGCCGGCGAGTCCGCCTCGCGCGCCACCGGTCTGCCCGTGCTGGTCGTCGACGACCCGCGCGCCCGCCTCGGCGCCGTCGCGGCCGTCGTCTACGCGACCACCGAGCGCGCGCCCCTGCTCCTCGGCGTGACCGGCACCAACGGCAAGACCTCGACGGTGCACATGCTCGAGGGGATGCTCCGCCAGCTCGGTGTCGTGCCGGGCCTGAGCTCCACGGCCGAGCGCCACATCGGCGATACCTCGGTGACGAGCGGGCTGACCACTCCCGAGGCCACCGAGCTGCACGCCCTCGTCGCGCGCATGCAGGAGGAGGGCGTCGGCGCCGCGGCGATCGAGGTCAGCGCGCAGGCCCTCACCCGGCACCGCGTCGACGGCGTCGTCTTCGACGTCGCGGCGTTCACGAACCTCAGCCACGACCACCTCGACGACTACGGCGACATGGACACCTACTTCGCCCAGAAGGTGCAGCTGTTCCAGCCCGACCGCTCCCGCCGCGCGGTCGTCTCGCTCGACTCGCCCGCCGGGCACCGGGTCGTGGCGGAGGCGGGCGTGCCCGTCACCACGATCACCTCGCTCCCCGACGTCGACGCCGACTGGCGGGTGAGCATCCTCGAGCAGGAGTTCGGCCGCACCCACTTCCGCGTCGAGAACCGCGAGAACCGGGCGATCACCACCTCCGTCCCGATCATCGGCTCGCACATGGCGGCCAACGCCGCCCTGGCGATCGTGATGCTGATCGAGGCGGGCCGGCCGATCGGCGAGATCCGCGCCGCCCTGCACCGCGACGGCGGCCTCGACGTCTCGCTCCCCGGCCGCACCGAGCGCGTCTCGGGCGAGCGCGGCCCCACCGTCTACGTCGACTTCGGTCACAGCGCCGACGCCTTCGCCCGCACGCTCGAGGCGGTCCGCGAGGTCACCCCCGGCCGCGTGATCATGGTCTTCGGCGCCGACGGCGACCGCGACGCCCTCAAGCGGCCGGCGATGGCCGAGGCGGCCGTCTCGGGCAGCGACGTGCTGGTGATCACCGACCACCACCCGCGCTTCGAGGACCCGGCGTCGATCCGCGCCACGCTGCTGGCGGCGGCCCGTGCGGCGCGTCCCGACGGCGAGATCCACGAGGTCGACGACCCCAAGCGCGCGATCCGCGTCGCGGTGTCGCTGGCGCACGAGGGCGACTCGATCCTCTGGGCGGGACCCGGGCACCAGAACTACCGCGACATCGAGGGCGTGCGGACGCCGTACTCGGCGCGGGCCGAGGCGCGGGCGGCGCTCCGCGAGGCCGGCTGGGCCGAGGCGGGGATCCCGGCGCACAGCTGATCGGCGGCGATCGGCGCCCTTGATCGCCGCTCGCTTCGAGCCCTTCATCGGGGGCGCTTCGGGCCCTTCATCGGGGGCGCTCCCGGACCCTGAGCGACGGCATCGGACCCCGGATCGGGCGGCGCCCTCTGAGATCCTCCACAGGCTCGCCGGAAGCAGTGCCGGTGAGCTCGCACGCGGTGTAACTTTGCGCAGCACGCAACGTTTGCGGCGGTCCGCCGTGCCCTGGCGGCGTCCGCCAGACAAGGGGACCCCCGTGACCGATTCCGCCCGCCCACCCGCGACCGCCGCCACCCCGTCGGGCGCGATCATGACGCACCGCCAGATCCTCTTCGTGATCTTCGGCCTGATGGCGGGGATGTTCCTGTCCTCGCTCGACCAGACCATCGTCGGCACCTCGATGCGCACCATCGCCGACGACCTCGACGGCCTCTCGCAGCAGGCCTGGGTCACCACCGCGTACCTGATCGTCTCGACGATCGCGACGCCGATCTACGGCAAGCTCTCCGACATCTTCGGCCGCCGCCCGCTCTACCTGATCGCCATCGTCCTGTTCCTGATCGGCTCGCTCCTGGCCGGCTTCGCGACATCGATGCTCGGCCTCGCCGGCTTCCGCGCGGTGCAGGGCCTCGGCGCCGGCGGACTGATGTCGCTCGCCCTCACGGTGATGGGCGACATCCTCCCGCCGCGCGAGCGCGCCAAGTACCAGGGCTACTTCCTCGCCGTCTTCGGCATCTCGAGCGTCGTCGGTCCGCTGATCGGCGGGCTCCTCGCCGGCACCCCCGAGATCCTCTTCATCACCGGCTGGCGCTGGGTCTTCCTGATCAACCTGCCGATCGGTGCCGTCGCGCTCTTCATCGTCGTGCGCTTCCTGCACCTGCCCAAGCCCGCCGCCCGCCGCTCCGTCCGGATCGACTGGTGGGGTGCCGCGCTCGTCATCGTCGCTGCCGTCCCGCTCCTGCTGGTCGCCGAGCAGGGCCGCGAGTGGGGCTGGGGCTCGCCGATCGCCTGGGTCTGCTACGTCGTCGGCGTGCTCGGCATCGTCGGCTTCATCGCGGCCGAGCGGATGATGGGCGACGACGCGCTGATCCCGCTCAAGCTCTTCCGCTCGCCGACCTTCTCGATGGCGACCGTCCTGGGCGTCCTCGTCGGCTTCGGCATGTTCGGCGGCATGATGGCGCTCCCGCTCTACCTGCAGCTCGTCAACGGCGCGACGCCGACCGAGTCCGGCTTCCTGATGCTGCCGATGATCCTCGGCCTGATGATCGCCTCGATCGTCTCGGGCCAGATCATCTCGCGCACCGGCCGGTACCGCGCCTTCCCCATCCTGGGCACCTTCCTGATGTCGGCGGCGTTCTTCTACCTGTCCTTCGTCTCGATCGACAAGCCGGTGATCTTCGTGATGGGCGGCATGCTGCTGCTCGGCCTCGGCCTCGGCCAGATGATGCAGACGCTGACCCTCGCCTCGCAGAACTCGGTCGACACGGCGAACATGGGCGTCGCGACCAGCGCCTCGACGTTCTTCCGCCAGATCGGCGGCACGCTCGGCACCGCAGTCATCTTCTCGGTGCTGTTCAGCCGCATCCCCGAGACGATCGCCGCCGCGTTCAAGAACCCGACGATCGCCGCGAACCTGCAGGCCGCCGCCTCGGACCCGACGATCGCGGCCGACCCGGCCAACGCCGGCATCCTGAAGCTGCTGCAGTCGCAGGACACCGCGGCGATCGGCTCGGCGCTCGACGGCGACACCTCGTTCCTGAACACGGCGAACGACGCGCTCTCGGCGCCGTTCCTCACCGGCTTCAACGACGCGACGGTCACGGTCTTCCAGGTCGCGCTCGGCGTCGTGCTGCTCGCCTTCGTGCTCTCCTGGTTCCTGAAGACCCCGCCGCTGCGGGCGAAGTCGGCGATGCAGGAGGCGCACGACCTCGCGAACGAGGACGCCGCGGCCGAGCTGCGCCGCACCGACCCGCAGATGGCCGCCCGCGCCGGTGCCGATCTCGCCGCCGGCAGCATCGAGCCCGACGTGCGGACCGACTCCGTCGCCACGGCGCCCCGGCGCTCGGAGGACGGCGACCGGCGAGGCTGAGCGCTGCGCCCGGTCGACTCCCCGCGACCCTCGACGGCCCGGACGCCTCGGCGTGCCGGGCCGTCGGCGTTCCCGGAGCCGTGCCTCCGCCCGCCGTGCCGCCCGGCCCACCGCCCGCCCCGCCAGCGCGGCGAGAGAGCGCTCCACCGGGATGGTCGTAGGATGACGGGACAGCCGCCGAAGGAGTCCGCAGTGACCGTTCCCCCCTCCCCCGCCTCGCCGACCCTGCCGGCCCAGATCGCTCTGGCCGAGCGCCTCGCCGCACGCGACTGGCCCGCCGGATTCCTCTGGGGCTCCGCCACCGCCGCCGCGCAGATCGAGGGCGCCGGCCACGAGGGCGGCAAGGAGGACAGCATCTGGGACGCCTTCTCCCGCGTCCCCGGTGCCGTCGCGAACGGCGACACCCCCGAGGTCGCCGTCGACCACTACCACCGGATGCCGGCCGACGTGCAGCTGATGAAGCGCCTCGGCCTGGCCTCCTACCGCTTCTCGGTCAGCTGGTCGCGGGTGAAGCCCGGCGACCGCGCCGTCAACGACGAGGGGCTCGACTTCTACTCCCGCCTCGTCGACGAGCTGCTCGGCGCCGGCGTCCTGCCCTGGCTGACCCTCTACCACTGGGACCTCCCGCAGGCCCTCGAGGAGACGGGCGGCTGGACGAACCGCGACACCGCCGAGCGCTTCCGGGACTACGCGGAGGCCGTGCACGCACGCCTCGGCGACCGGGTGGCGCACTGGACCACCTTCAACGAGCCGTTCTGCTCGACCCTGCTCTCCTACGGCGCCGGGATCCACGCGCCGGGTGTAATCTCGCAGCAGGCCGCTCTCGCCGCCGTGCACCACACGCACCTCGCGCACGGACTCGCCGTCTCGGCCCTGCGCGAGCTCGGCGCGCAGAACCTCGGCATCACGCTCAACCTCTCCAACGCCGTCCCCGACGACCCGGAGGACGAGGTCGATCTCGACGCCGCCCGCCGCTTCGACGCGCTGCAGAACCGCATCTTCCTCGACCCGCTGCTGCTCGGCGAGTACCCCGAGGACCTGCTCGAGGACGTCGCGGGCCTGGGCCTGGACGAGCTGATCCAGGACGGCGATCTCGCGACGATCGCGCAGCCGCTCGACTTCCTCGGCGTGAACCACTACCACGACGACAACGTCTCCGGGCACCCGCTGCCGGCCGGCGCGGAGGACTTCGCCCAGGCCACCGAGCGCGAGGTCGGCTCGCCGTGGGTCGGCTCGGAGTCGATCACCTTCCCCTCGCGCGGCCTGCCGCGGACCGCGATGGACTGGGAGGTGCACCCCGACGGGCTGCGCTACCTGCTCACCCGGCTGGGCCTGGAGTACGAGAACCTGCCGCCGCTCTACGTCACCGAGAACGGCGCCGCCTACGACGACGTCGTCGAGGACGGCCGCGTGCACGACGTCGACCGCACGCAGTACGTGCTCGACCACGTCGAGAAGGTCGCCGACGCGATCGACCAGGGCGCCGACGTCCGCGGCTACTTCGTCTGGTCGCTGCTCGACAACTACGAGTGGGCCTGGGGCTACGAGAAGCGCTTCGGTATCGTCCGCGTCGACTACTCGAGCCAGGAGCGGCTGATCAAGGACTCGGGACTCGTCTACTCGCGGCTCATCGGCGGCACCGCGGCCGAGGCGCTGGACTAGACCGTGTCCGAGGGGATCAGGGGAGGCGGGCGCTCGCCGACGCTCGAGGCCGTCGCCGCGCGGGCCGGGGTCTCCCGCGCCACGGTCTCGCGGGTGGTCAACAACGCGCCGCAGGTCGCCGCCGAGATCGTCGCCGCCGTGCAGAAGGCCATCGCCGAGCTCGACTACGTGCCCAACCGGGCCGCGCGGATGCTCGCCTCCCGCCGCACGCAGTCGATCGCGCTGATCGTGCCGGAGTCGACCGCGCGCGTCTTCGCCGACCCCTTCTTCGCCGCGATCGTGCAGGGCGCCGCGATGCGTCTCGCCGACACCGACTACACGCTCTCGATGCTGATCGCGTCGGAGACCAGCGGCGAGAAGACCCGGCGCTACCTCCTCGGCGGCAACGTCGACGGCGCTCTGGTCGTCTCGCACCACTCCGGCGACCACTCCTACGCCGCGCTGTCGAACTCGCTGCCGATCGTCTTCGGCGGCCGGCCGCTCTCGCCGGACGAGCGCGACTCCTACTTCGTCGACGTCGACAACGCCGACGGGGCCGCCGTCGCGACCGCGCACCTGATCGCGGGCGGCCGCCGCCGCATCGCGACGATCGCCGGCCCGGCCGACATGCCGCCGGGCGTCGACCGCCTGATCGGCTGGCGCAGCGCCCTCACCGACGCGGGGCTCGACGACTCGCTCGTCGAGTGGGGCGACTTCTCGCCCGAGAGCGGCACAGAGGCGATGCGCCGCCTCCTCGAGCGCGACCCCGCCATCGACGGGCTCTTCGCCGCCAACGACCAGATGGCCGTCGGCGCCTACGCCGCGCTGCGCGAGGCCGGCCGCCGCGTCCCCGAGGACGTCGCCGTCGTCGGCTTCGACGACGACATCTTCGCCCGCTCCGCGGTGCCCGCCCTCAGCACCGTCCGCCAGGTCCCGGTCGAGCTCGGCGCCCGCATGGCCGAGCTGCTGACCGCCCGCATCGAGGGCGCCGACGTCGAGCACCGCACCCTGATGCCCACCGAGCTGATCGTCCGCGCGAGCTCCTGACCGCGCCCACACTCCGAGAGTTGTCGTGCTCGACCCTCGAGTACGACAACTTCTGAGGACCGGTTGGCGTGGTCGAGCACGGAGCGACCTCGGCGAGCTCATGGCCGCCAGCCGTGCGCCATCAGGGCGGCCCGGATCTCGGCGACGGTGCGCGCGCGGTCCCGCTCGAGGCCGTCGGCGCGGACCACGACCTGGATCCAGCCCGCCAGCTGGAGCGCCAGGGAGCGCTCGCGATCGCGCGCGTACTGCGCATCGCTGGTCTGGTGCTGGCGGCCGTCGTACTCCGCGAGCACCTTCCACCGGCGGAAGACGAGGTCGCCGATCGCGATGAGCCGGCCGCCGACCGTGATCTCGGCGTTGACCTCCGGGGCCGGGAGTCCTGCCTCGCGAACCAGCGATCGCAGTGCCGTCTCCCTGCAGGAGGCGGCCGCGGTCGAGACGAGCCGCAGCACGCTCTCGAGCCGTCGTCGTCCGGGCCCGTGGTACCCGTTCACTCGGTCCTGCAGGTCGGAGAGTCCCGTGTACGGACGCGGATCGACCTCGTCCGGGTAGCGGGGCACGAGGAGGAGGTGATCGGCGGCCGCCAGGAGGTCGCGGTCGGGAAGGAGCATCGCGAGCGAGACCCACGTCGACGCCGCATCGGCGACCGGCAGTTCGAACCTCTTGGACACGGCGACGTTGTGCGGCAGAAGGACGTGCCCGACAACGCCCCGAGTCCGCGGCGGTCGCCGCGGGGAGAACGTTGCGACGTGGATCGGATCGTCCTCCGGCCGCCGGAAGGGAAGCGGCACCGACCAGAGCTCGGCTGCCGTCAGATGCGAGAAGAACTGCCCCGGACGCAGCCGTGGCCGATAGGCCAGAGCACGCTCGACGTGCGTCACCGGCATGACGCGTGTCCTCACTCCGTGGAACGGGCTCGCCAGTCGCGGCGACCGCAGTTCGCCGTCCGTCGCGCCTTCGCGCAGGGCCGCGCGGCGGGTGAACGCTCCGAGATCGATGTCCGTCATGCGCCGATCGTGCTGCACCCGAGCCGACGCCGTAGCTCCGTTCCCTCCAACCGAGGGACAACTCCCTCCGACTGTCCCTGTGGAGGACTAACGCCCCCGACCTCTCCTCAAAAGTTGTCGTACTGGGCGCTCCTCTACGACAACTCCTGGAGAGCGGATCCTCACGCCGACGAGGCGGCCATCACGTCCGCAGGAGTTGTCGTAGCGGGTGCGCGAGTACGACAACTTTTGGAGAGGGGGCGGGGCGGCCTCAGAGGTAGAGCGGCTCCGGGTCGTGGGCGGCGAAGCGGCGGCGCATCACGGCGATGGCGTCGGCGTGCTCGTCGACGAGGACGAAGCGGCGGCCCAGGGCGTGGGCGACGGCGCCGGTGGTGCCGGAGCCGGCGAAGAAGTCGAGGACGGCGTCGCCCTCGCGACTGGAGGCCTGGACGATGCGACGGAGCACGCCCTCGGGCTTCTGGGTGGGGTAGCCGGTCTTCTCGCGGCCGGTGGGCGAGACGATGGTGTGCCACCAGACGTCGGTGGGGCGCTTGCCGCGCTCGGCCTTCTCGGGGGTGACGAGGCCGGGCGCCATGTACGGCTCGCGGTCGACGGCGGCGGAGTCGAAGTGATAGCCGCGCGGGTCCTTCACGTAGACGAGGATCGTGTCGTGCTTGGTCGGCCAGCGCTTGGTGGCCTTGGCGCCGTAGTCGTAGGCCCAGATGATCTCGTTGAGGAAGCACTCGCGGCCGAACAGAGCGTCCAGCAGCACCTTCGCGTAGTGCGCCTCGCGGTAGTCGAGGTGCAGGTAGAGGGTCCCGTCGTCGGCGAGCAGGCGCCAGGCCTCGGCGAGGCGCGGCTCGAGGAAGGACCAGTAGTCGTCGAAGCGGTCGTCGTAGCGGAGGAGGTCGCCGCGGATCCGCTCGTAGCTGCGGCCCTTGAAGCCCGAGATGGTCCCGGTCGCCGAGCGGACGGAGGTGGTCGACGTCCGCACCTGCGCGCGGCCGGTGTTGAACGGCGGATCGAGGTACACCACGGTGAAGGACCCGTCCGCGAGCAGCGGCAGGACCTCGAGGTTCTCGGCGTGGATCACCGCGCTCCGGGTCGCCGGGACGCCGTCCGCGATCTGGATCGTCCTGGGCACTCCGCAATGGTGTCACGGGGGCGCCGGCCCCTCCGACACGGCCCGGGCCCCTCCGACACGCCTCGGCGGGCGGGTGCCCGGGCCGCCGCGGGCCCCGGCGTAGAGTGACGCGATGATCTCCGAGGTGCGCCACGACGAGGACCGGTCCCAGTACACGCTGTGGGTCGACGGCGAGAACGTCGGCCTCGCCGACTACGCGGTCCGCGGCGCGGACGTGGTCTTCCTGCACACCGAGATCGCGCCCGAGCACCGGCACGAGGGCCTCGGCGACCGTCTGGTCGAGGCGGCCCTGGACGACGCCCACGACCGCGGCGCGCACGTCGTCCCGCTCTGCCCGTTCGTCGCCGACTTCATCGCCGAGCACCCGGACTACCAGGAGCTCCTCGCGAGCTGAGCGGAGCGGAGCCGGAGCCGGAGCCGCGGAGGGCGCCCCGCCTCACGGCACCCGGCGCAGCCACTCCGGCGTCGAGTACTTCGACGCCACGAGCTCCTCGGCCTCCGCGTACTCCTCGGCCGTCAGGTCGCCCGCGGTCCCGCCGTGCAGCTGGACGAACGTCGCCTTCATCCGCTCGATGATCTCGGCGCGGCTGAGCCCGGTCTGGCTGCGCAGCGGGTCGACGCGCTTCACGGCGGAGGCGATGCCCTTGTCGGAGAGCTTCTCGCGCCCGATCCGCAGCACCTGCACCATCTTCTCGGCGTCGATGTCGTAGCTCATGGTGACGTGGTGCAGGACGGCACCGGAGCCGAGCCGCTTCTGCGCCGCGCCGCCGATCTTGCCGGAGGGCGAGGTGATGTCGTTGAGCGGCTGGTAGACCGCGTCGATGCCGAGCGACTGCAGCGCGCTGACGGCCCACTCGTCGAGGAAGGCGTAGGAGTCGGCGAAGGTGAGGCCCTGCACCAGATCGCCGGGCACGTAGAGCGAGTAGGTGACGACGCTGCCCGCCTCCATGAACATCGCGCCGCCACCGGAGATGCGCCGGACGACCTCGACGCCGTACTTCGCCGCGTTCTCGAGGTCGACCTCGTTGCGCAGCGACTGGAAGCTGCCGATCACCACGGCGGGCTGGTCCCACTCCCAGATCCGCAGCGTCGGCTCGCGGCGCCCCTCGCCCACGGCGGCGGTGAGCACCTCGTCGAGCGCGAGGTGCATCGACGGCGAGACCGCCTTCGCGTGCACGATCCGCCAGTCGTAGTCGCGCCAGCTGGTCGCCTTCTGCAGCGAGCGCCGGATCGCCACCGCGACGGCCTCGGGCGTGAAGCCGAGCAGCACCGCGTCCGTCGGCAGCGCCTGCCGGATGGCCGCGGCGATCGTCTTC
Source organism: Rathayibacter sp. PhB151 (assembly GCF_004366415.1). NCBI lineage: Bacteria > Bacillati > Actinomycetota > Actinomycetes > Micrococcales > Microbacteriaceae > Rathayibacter > Rathayibacter sp. PhB151. The sequence goes on from NZ_SOEN01000006.1 coordinate 414,145, forward strand.
GCGTCGCTCTCGGCCGGCAGCCCCACCACCGCGCGGTCGATGTCGTCGAGCGCCGTGTCTGGCTCGAGGAAGAAGTCGCCCGCGAGCCGGAAGCCGGCGAACCTCCCGTCGACGACGTCGAGGTCGACGACCACGAGCTTTCCACCGGGGACCTTGTACTCGCCATGCATGACGCCAGCCTAGGCCGGAGGAGCGGCGTCCTCCCCTGGTGCGGGGAACCGCTGGTCGAGCCAGTCGACCAGGTCGGCCGTGACCTCGACGCGGTTGAGCTCCTGGAACAGCTCGTGCCGCGCCTCCGGGTACACCCGCACGCTGACGTCGGTGCAGCCCGCGCGACGCCGGTAGGCCTGCGCCAGCGCCCGCACCGAGCGCTCGCCGCCGAGCGTGTCGTCGGCGCCGACCACCAGCAGCAGCGGCAGCGGGTGCTCGGGCCGCCGCGCGGGCCGGCCGATCAGCCGGAGCGTCTCGCGCAGTCCGATCCGCTTCGCGAGCGGAGTGGTGAAGGTCAGCGGGTCGTCGTGGAAGAGCTGCCAGACCGCCGGGTCGCGCGAGAGCCACTCGAGCCCGAGCCCGCCGGGCACCCGGTGCCGGCGGGCCAGATCGCCCGCGTTCATGTAGCCGGGCAGCCGGTAGGCCGTGCCACTGAGGATCAGGGCCGCGTAGTCGGCGGAGCGGTGGTCGACGATCCGCTGCGCCATCAGCGAGCCCCAGGAGTGGCCGAGCAGGACGATCGGGACGCCGCAGTTCTCCCCCGCGAGCTCGCGGGTGAGCCGGTTGATCGCCTCCTCCGCCGCGCGCAGACCGCCCGGCCCGAGCCGGCCGAGCTCGGCGACGTCGCCGCCGTGCTGCTCGAGGCCGGTGCGCCCGTGCCCGCGGTGGTCGTCGGCGGCGACGGCGTAGCCCGCGGCGACCAGCGCCTCGGCGAGCTCGACGTAGCGGCCGGAGTGCTCGCCGACGCCGTGCGCGATCTGCACGATCGCCCTCGGGCGCGGGTGCGACCACCAGCGCCAGTGGATCGTCACGCCGTAGGCGTCCTGGAAGGTCCTGTCGACCGCGGTGCCGGGCATGGGACCAGTGTGGCCCTCCGGCCGCTGAGCGCGAAGACGAGTGGGAGAACTGAGAAGATACTCACGATCCGTCGGACAACGGTCCCGACCGCCCGCCCGATCGCTAGCGTTCTACCGCCGTGCGGAGCCCCCACGACCGTCCCCATCCCCCTTCTCGAGCGAGGCCAGCCCCCACATGACCGTGTCGCCCCTGATCTGGACCCTGACGATCGTCTTCATCGTCCTGCTCCTGCTCTTCGACTTCTTCTTCCACGTGCGCAAGGCGCACGAGCCGACCCTCAAGGAGTCGGCGCTCTGGTCGGCCCTCTACGTCGGCATCGCCGTGCTCTTCGGCGTCGGCGTCCTCGTCTTCGGCGGACCGACCCCCGGCTCCGAGTACTTCGCCGGCTACATCACGGAGAAGGCCCTGTCGGTCGACAACCTCTTCGTCTTCCTCATCATCATGGCGAGCTTCAAGGTGCCGCGCGCCGACCAGCAGAAGGTGCTGCTCTTCGGCATCGTCTTCGCGCTGATCGCCCGCACCGGCTTCATCTTCCTCGGCGCCGCGCTGATCAACTCCTTCGCCTGGATCTTCTACCTCTTCGGCCTGATCCTGCTGCTGACGGCGTTCAACCTGGTGAAGCCCGGCGACGAGCACGCCGGCGACAACGTGATGGTCCGCCTCGCCAAGCGGATCTTCAAGACGAGCGACCAGTACGACGGCGACAAGTTCTACACCCACATCGACGGCAAGAAGGTCCTCACGCCGATGATCCTGGTGATGGCGGCGATCGGCGGCACGGACATCCTGTTCGCCCTCGACAGCGTCCCCGCGATCTTCGGTCTCACCAGCGACGTCTTCCTGGTCTTCACCGCCACGGCGTTCTCGCTGCTGGGCCTGCGCCAGCTCTACTTCCTGATCGACGGCCTGCTCGACCGCCTCGTCTACCTCAGCTACGGCCTCGCCGCGATCCTCGCCTTCATCGGCGTGAAGCTGATCCTGCACGCGCTGCACGAGAACAACCTGCCGTTCATCAACGGCGGCGAGCACGTCGAGGTCTTCGAGATCGGCACCGGCCTCTCGCTCACCGTGATCATCGGAGTGCTGGCCGTCACGGTCATCGCCTCGCTGGTCAGCCCGAAGGGCCGCCGCATGGCCGCCGAGGCCGCGGAGCGCAAGCGCGTAGCCGCAGCAGCGGGCGCGGACGTCGACGCGACACACTGACCTGCAGAGACAAGGCTGGGACGCCGATCCGGGGACGAATCCTCCGGGTCGTGCGTCCCAGCCTTCGTCGTGCGACTACTTCGCTCGGTACCGATGCTCGGGGCGGCCCGTCGTCCCGTAGCTCAGGGTCATCTCGACCAGGCCGCGGCCCGCGAGCCCCGACAGGTAGCGCTGGGCGGTCGCGCGCGAGATGCCGGCGCGCTCCGCGACGTCCAGGGCCGAGAGCTCGGCGCCGGACTCGGACAGGCGCGCCAGCACCAGCTGCTCCGTCGCGGAGCGGGAGGGCTGGGTCGCCGCCGCATCGCCCGAGTGCAGGATGCGCAGCGCCCGCTCCACCGCCTCCTGGTCGGCGACCCGGTCCTCGCGCAGCACGTTGCGGAAGCGCACGTAGGCGTCGAGGCGCTCGCCGAGCAGGCGCGCGTCGAACGGCTTGATCAGGTAGCCGAGGGCCCCCGCGTGCAGGGCCTTCCGCACCGTCGCCCCGTCGGAGGCGGCGCTCACCACGAACGCGTCCGTCTCCAGCTCGCGCAGCAGCGCGATCCCGCTCTGGTCCGGCAGGTGCACGTCGAGCAGCAGCAGGTCCGGCGCGTGCTCGAGCACCGCCGCCCGCGCCGCCCGGGCGGTGTGCACCGGCGGCAGCGCCCGCAGGCCCTGCCGGGTGTCGACCAGGTCGGCGTGCAGCTGCGCCACCCGGAAGTCGTCGTCGACGACGAGAACGGTCCGCTCCTGCTGATCCGGGGTCATCGGTCCTCCTCCTCGAGCGGCGACTCATCGGGCAGCTCCTCCGGCGGCAGCACCGCGCCCGGCAGTCGCGCGCACAGCACCGCCCCGGAGGACTCGCCACCGGCGTCCGCCAGCCAGACCTCGCCGCCGCGCCGCGCCGCGACCTCGCGGCAGAGCGGCAGCCCGAAGCCGCGGCCGTGCACGCGGTCGTCGTCCTCGTCCACAGCACCCGGCCCGCGCGCAAAGAGCGACTCCGGATCCGCGACGCCGTCCCCCGAGTCCGCGACCGTCACGAAGAGCGCGTCCCCGTCGTCCAGCAGCTCGACCTCGACGAACCGGACGTCCCGGCTCCCCTCGACCGCTGCGCGCACGGCGTTGTCGACCAGGTTGCCGACCACGGTCGCGACGTCCTCCGGCTCGATAACCGTCCCGCGCACGAGCGTCTCCTCGCCGAGAGTCAGCAGCACGCCGCGCTCGGCCGCCTCGATCCCCTTCGCGCCGACCAGCGCCTGGAGGTAGGGCTCCTGCAGCCGGTCGGCGTGCTGCACCGGGTACTTCAGCGGTCCGCGGGTCAGCACCTCGTCGAGGTACTCGCGCGCCGAGCCGATCCGGCCGGCGTCGAGCAGCCCGGCGACCACGTGCAGCCGGTTGGCGAACTCGTGCCGCTGCACCCGCAGCGCGTTGGTCATCGCGCCGACGGCGTCGAGGCGCCGACTGAGCGCGGCGAGCGCCGTCCGATCGCGCAGCACCACCACGACGCCGAGATCGCGGTCGCCGCGGGTGACCCGCCGGATGTCGACGTAGACGATGCGGGAGCGCACGACGAAGCCCTCCTCGCCGGTGCCGCGGGAGGGCTCCGTCGAGGCGAGGGCCGCGGCGATCGCGTCGGCGAGCGGCTGCGGCAGCCCGAGGTCGGCGAGCGCGCGGCCGTGCAGGGCGCGACCGGTCGGATCCTCCGAGCCGAGGATCGCCGCGGCGCGGGCGTTGCAGACGCCGACCCGTCCGTCGCGGTCGAGGGCGAGCACCCCCTCGTCGACTCCGTCGAGCACCGCGGCCTGGTCCTGCACCAGCGCGGTGAGCTCCTCCGGAGCGAGCCCGAGGGTGAGCCGCAGCAGCCGGCGCCGGATGAAGACGGAGGCGACGGCCGCGAGCACGAGCCCGGCGAGCGCCGCCGCCAGGACGCCCAGCAGCGCGGTCGGCAGGTCGTCGAAGACGCTGGAGCGGGCGAAGCCGATGCTCACCTCGCCGACCACGCGCGCACCGTCCGGCCCGTAGACCGGCACCTTGGCCCGCGCGGACTCCCCGAGCGTGCCGGTGCCCCAGGACACCGACTCCCGGCCGGCGAGCGCCTCCTCCGCACTCGTCGAGACCACCTCGCCGAGCCGCTCGGGGTCGGGGTGGGCCAGCCGGATGCCGCGGTCGTCGGTGATCACGACGAAGAGGGCGCCGGTGCGCTCCTCGATCGCCTCGGCGGCGGTCTCGAGCGTCCCGCCCTCCAGCTCGGTCCGGGAGGGCACGGCCGGGTCGGCGGAGGACGCGGCGACCGCGTCGCGCACGTCGGCGTCCTCGGCGACGGTGCGGGCGATGGCGAGCGCCGTCTCCTCCGCTTCGCCCTGCAGCTGCTGCACGCTGAGCGCGGTGACGAGTCCCGCGCAGACCAGGACGGCCGCGGCGACGGTCGCGAGCTGCAGCACGAGCACGTGGGTCGCGAAGCGCATCGAACTCCTCGTCGTCGAGACGGCCGGGCCGGCGGGGCTGGTCGGGCTGGTCGGGCTGGTCGGGCTGGTCGGGCTGGTCGGGCTGCGCAGAATGCGCAGAACCCACACTATGCGCAGATCCCGCGCTTATGAGCGATACCCGGGCCGGACGCCCGCGGCTGCCTAGTGTGTCCACGACCTGGAGAGCCCGCCGCGGGATCCCGGACGCACGACGACGAAGGAGTCAGCAGTGTTGGTAGTACTCGGATTCACGATGATCCTGGCCTTCATGGCCCTGATCATGACCAAGCGGCTCACGCCCATGGTCGCCCTGATCGTCGTCCCGACGATCTTCGGGCTCTTCGCCGGCGCCGGTCTCGGCATCGGCGACATGGTGCTCGAGGCGATCGGCAGCCTCGCCCCCACGGCCGCCCTGCTGATGTTCGCGATCATGTACTTCGGCATCATGATCGACGTCGGCCTCTTCGACCCGCTGATCCGCTTCATCGTCCGCGCGCTCGGCGACGACCCGGCCAAGGTCGTCCTCGGCACTGCGCTGCTGGCCGGCGCGGTCTCGCTCGACGGCGACGGCTCGACCACCTTCATCGTGACCACGGCCGCGATGCTGCCGATCTACCTCCGCCTCGGGATGAACCCCGTCGTCCTCACCTGCGTCGCCGGCCTCGCCAACGGCACGCTCAACATCGTCCCCTGGGGCGGCCCCACGGTGCGCGCCGCCGCGGCGCTGCAGGTCTCGCCGAGCGAGATCTTCGTGCCGATGCTGCCCTCGCTCGCCGTCGGCCTCGCCGTCACGCTGGTCTTCGCCTGGTTCCTCGGACTCGGCGAGCGCCGCCGCCTCGGCTCGCTCGCCCTCGCCGAGCCGATGCTCGAGCAGGAGCTCGTCGGCGCCGGCTCGTCGCGCGGCGGCGCGGCCCGCTCCGGAGCGCGCACCGGCGGCCTCGCCGCCCTCACCGGCGGCATCCGCACCGTGGCCCGCGAGCGCTTCTCCTTCCTCCGCGGCCCGGAGTCGCTGCGCGGCGCCCAGGTCGCCGTCGCCGCCCGCGTCCAGGCCGACGACGCGGACACCGCGATGGCCGACACCATGCTCGACCCCGAGCGCGAGACGCTCCGCCCGAAGCTGATCTGGGTCAACCTCGTGCTCACCCTCGCCGTGATGACCCTCCTCGTCGCCGACGTCCTCCCGCTCCCCTACGTCTTCATGGTCGGCTCCGCGGTCGCGCTGCTGATCAACTTCCCGAAGATGAAGGACCAGGCGTCCGAGATCGTCAAGCACGCGCCGAGCATCGTCGGCGTCGTCTCGATGGTCCTCGCGGCCGGCGTGCTGATCGGCGTCCTCAACGGCACCGGCATGGTCGACGCGATGGCCGAGTGGGTCGTCGACGTCATCCCGCCCGCGCTCGGCCCGTTCCTCGCCGTGATCACGGGCGTGCTGAGCATCCCGATGACCTTCTTCATGTCGAACGACGCCTTCTACTACGGCATCCTCCCGGTGCTCTCCGAGAGCGCCGCGCAGTACGGCATCGATCCGGTCGAGATGGCCCGCGCCTCGATCACCGGCCAGCCCGTCCACCTGCAGAGCCCGCTCGTGCCGGCGATCCTGCTGCTGGTCTCGCTCGCCGCGGTCAACCTGGGCGACCACCACCGCAAGGTCCTCTGGCGCGCGGTGATCGTCTCGCTGGTGATGCTGGCGGTCGGCGTCCTGGTCGGAGCGATCCCGTTCGGCTGATCCGACCGCAGAACATCAGCCAGGAGGGGCCGTCATCCGCGATCAGCGATGGCGGCCCCTCCTGGCTGATGTTCTGCGTGCGCCCTGCCCCGGTCAGCCCAGCAGCGGCGCCAGGTTCTCCGTCCAGACGTCGAAGCCGAGCTTCACGATCAGCGCCCCGACGACCACGAGGAACGCGATCCGGATGAACCGGCTGCCCTTCGCGACCGCCATCCGCGAGCCGAGGTAGGCGCCCGCCACGTTCGCGAGCCCCATGAACAGCCCGAGCACCCAGATCACGTGGCCGCCCGGCACGAAGTACAGCAGCGCACCGAGGTTCGTCGCGACGTTGACGATCTTCGCCTTCGCGCTCGCGAGCAGGAAGTCGTAGCCCAGCGCCGTGATCAGCGCGATGATCAGGAACGTCCCGGTCCCCGGCCCGATCAGCCCGTCGTAGAAGCCGATGACGAGCCCGAGCACCCCCGCGGTCACCAGGTGCCGGCGCCCGGCGTGCTTGAGCGCGGTGACAGCGCCCATCGCCGGCCGCGCGATCGTCACCACGGCCACGACGATCAGCGCGACGACGATGATCGGCTTGAACACCGAGGCGGGCAGCAGCCCCGCGAGATTGGCTCCTCCGTAGCTGCCGGCCAGCGCCACCGCCGCCATGGGCAGCGCCGTCCGCAGGTCCGGCCTCGCCCGGCGGTAGAAGGTGATCGCGCTCGTCGTGGTCCCGAAGATCGAGGCGAGCTTGTTGGTCGCGAGCGCCTGCACGGGCGAGATGCCCGGCACGAGCAGCAGGGCGGGGAGTTGGAGCAGGCCGCCGCCGCCCACCACCGCGTCGATCCAGCCCGCGGCGAACGCGGCCAGGATCATCAGCAGGATGACGGGGAGGGCGAGGTCCTCGGTGAACGTCAGCATCGGTCGGAAGCGTATCCGGCCGCCGCCACCCCCTCGACCCGGGCGTCGCGCCACCCTAGGGTCGGCGGCATGCGATTCGGACTCTTCATCCCCCAGGGCTGGCGCTACGACCTCGTCGGCATCGATCCCGCCGACCAGTGGCGCACCATGCGCGACCTTGCCCAGCACGCCGACGCCGGCCCGTGGGAGTCGGTGTGGGTCTACGACCACTTCCACACCGTCCCGGTGGTGACGGAGGAGGCCACCCACGAGGCGTGGACGCTGATGGCCGCGTTCGCCGCCGCCACCTCGCGGGTGCGGCTCGGCCAGATGTGCACCTGCATGAGCTACCGCAACCCCGCGCACCTCGCCAAGATCGCCACCACCGTCGACATCGTCTCCGGCGGCCGGGTGGAGATGGGCATCGGCGGCGGCTGGTACGAGCACGAGTGGCGCGCCTACGGCTACGGCTTCCCGCCGATCGCCGAGCGCCTCGGCCGCCTCGACGAGGGCGTGCAGATCATGCGCCAGGCCTGGACCGAGGGCGTCTCGACGCTCGACGGCCGCTACTACCAGGTGGACGGCGCGGTGAACCGCCCGCTCCCCCTGCAGGACGGCGGGATCCCGCTGTGGGTGGCCGGCGGCGGCGAGAAGGTGACGCTGCGCATCGCGGCGCAGTACGCGCAGTACACCAACTTCGCGGGCGCCCCGGAGGCGTTCGACCACAAGAGCGCCGTCCTCCGCGGCCACTGCGAGCGACTCGGCACCGACTACGCGGCGATCACCCGCAGCTCCAACTACAACGTGATGATCGCCGAGACGCAGGCGGAGGTCGAGAAGGGCCTGCAGCGCCTGGAGGACCGCGTCACCCCCGCGCTCGGCGCCGAGGCGGCTGCTGCGTTCGTCGCGGAGTACCGCAGCCCCGACGCGCTCGCGGTCGGCACCCCCGCGCAGATCGTCGACCGCCTCGGCGACATGCGCGAGCGCGGCATGGACTACGCGATCACGTACTTCCCGGACGCCGCCTACGACCGCTCCGGCCTCGAGCTCTTCGAGCGCGACGTCGTCCCGCACCTGTCCTGACCCGCGCCGTCGATCCGTCGCGAACGGCTCTCGCCACACGGGCGAGACGACCGTTCCCAACGGATCGGCAGCGCCTACGCCTCGCTCGCGCGGTCCGCAAGTCCCTGCGTCGGGGCGGGCCGCGCGCCTACGGTCGAGGCATGGACGCACAGGACATCCGCTGGAACGACGAAGCCCGCGACAAGATCCTCGAGGACTCGGACAGGGTCCTCCGCGAGGCGGTGCTCGACCTCGCGAAGACCAAGAAGGGCGAGCCCTGGGAGGACGTCTTCGCCGAGCTGAACGCACGACTGAAAGATCAGTTCATCGACTTCGAGCCCGGCCCGGACCTCCGCAAGTACGCCGAGGCCGTCTCCGCGGGGGAGATCGAGTCGTGAGCGCCGACGACGTCGACACCGGCCGAGCCGTGGACCCGGCGCTCGCCGACGAGCTGGCCTCGATCCGCGCCGTCGGCGAGGGCCGCCGCGGCGACGCCGCCGACGAGTCGGACGTCGAGCACGGCGACCCGCAGACCGTCGAGCAGGTCGAGCAGGAGCTCAAGGGCGGCCTCGACCTCGACTGACCGGACACAGAACGCAGGAAGGCCCCCTCCAGGGCGCGGGCCTTCCTGCGTGCCGAGCCGACGACGAAGTTCACTCCGCCGGTACAGCGCACGTGCGGTCCGACGCCTTCTGACCGGTGACGCCAGGGAGCGGATCGGCGTCCGGCGCGACGGCGCCGGTCGCGACGGGCGGGGCTGCTTCCGGCACCGCGGGCGATTCTTCGGCGCCGCCCTCCGCCCCCTCGACTCCCTGCGGCGCCGCGGGGGTGAAGGGGACGTCGTCGCGCACCTTCGCCATGAGGTCAGGGCCGAGCGACGGGTCCGGCACGACCTTCCCGGGGAACTCGGGGGCGCCGGTGCTGCCCGGGTACTGCACGAAGACCAGCCGATCGAGTTCCACGTCCTTCAGCGTGAGGGCGAGCCCGATCAATGTCCGGGGCTCGGTCATCGACGTCGACAGGTGCATCGCGTGCGACGCCGCATGCGCCAGTCCGTACAGGGCGCCGGCGTCCGAGAGCGTGCCGGACGACTTCACCTTCCTCATCAGCGAGGACAGGAACTGCTGCTGCGACGAGATCCGCGCCAGGTCGCTGCCGTCCCCGACGCCATGCCGCGTCCGCAGGAACGCGAGCGCTGTCGCACCGGAGACCGTGCTCGTCCCGGCGGGGAGATCGAGCCCCGAATCCGTGTCCCGCACGGCTCCCGTCAAGCAGATGTCGACGCCGCCCACCGCGTCGCTCATCTCGATGACACCCTGGAAGGAGATCCAGCCGGCGTAGGGGATGTCCAGTCCGGTCAGCTGCTCCACCGAGCGGTTGACGCAGGCGAGCCCGCCGGCCGAGAACGTGGAGTTCAGCGGCACGTCGCCCTCCCCCGCCGTGACGACCCCCGTCTCCGGGTCGGTGCAGTCCGGCCGGTCGACGAGGAGGTCGCGGGGCAGCGAGACGACCACCGCGCTCCGGTGGTCGCGCGCGACGTGCAGGAGGATGTTGACGTCGTTCAGCGTCGCGTCCCTGCCGCCGTACTCGTCGCCCTGCGCCGCATCGTTGTCCGCCCCGACGACGAGCAGGTTGAAGCCGCCCTCCACCTCGCCGATCGGACGCGGCGTCGCCGACGCGGACAGTGCCGCTCCGACGTCGAGATCGACGGCGTTCTCCGCGACGGTGCGGCCGATGCTCGCCGCCGCGATGGCGCCCACGGACCCGCAGCCCACGACGAGCACGGCGACCACGGAGACCGCGACCCTCACCACATCCCGCGCCGCGGACCTTCGGCGCAACCGGCCGTGCCGGACCGGCACCGCACTCGAGCGCCTCACAGGCGGCGACTCCGTCGCTTCCGAGCGCTGCCGCGCGACCGCCACTCGACCGCATCTGCGTCAGAAGCCGGAACTCGAACGAGGGCCCAGCCGTCCGGGTACTTCTGCCTCATGCTCCGTACTTGTTGTTGAGTGCCTGAGCGATGTCCCGGTAGTCCTCCGGGCCGAGCGAGCCGTTGACCGTCGCGCGGCCGCTGCCGTAGTGACCGCCGAAACGCTCGAGCCCCCGGGTCGTCTCCTGATCCAGGACGCCGGGGAAGGACCCGGAGGAGTAGAAGAGCTGGCCTTTGAGATGCCTCTCCACGCCGACCCAGCTGTTGTGCCCGAGGTCTCCATCGATCGGGCCGCTGTAGCCGCCATCGGCGGCGTAGCACTGGAGGAGCTTCCAGAAGTTCGTTCCGGGGACGCCATCGGATTCCGTCGACGTCCTCGGAAGTTGACGGTTGCAGACCGACGGCGCCGCTTCCGCAGGTGTGCCTGCACCGACGGGGACTGCCACGGCGATGATCGCGGCGAGGACGGTCTTCTTGAGCGGTAAACGGAATGACATCTTTGCCCGATCCTGGTCAGCAGCCGGCGGGTTCGAGTCCTCCCCCACCACGGGAGAAAGCTCCCGCTCGAAAAGGAATACCATCTGCGTATGGTTCCTTCGAGTGCTGTCGCGAAACGCGGCCCGTCCAGGCGAACCCCGCGCTGGGCGCGACTCGCGCCGGCGACGAGAACGCAGGAAGGCCCGCTCCCCGGTGAGGGAGCGGGCCTTCCGATCGTGCCGGGCGAGCGGCGGGTGACTACGCCGAGAGGCGCTCGTAGTCGGTGTAGCCCTCAGCGCCGCCGCCGTAGACGGTCTCCTGGACGAGCTCGTTCTCGGGGTGGCCGCCCTGCCAGCGCTCGACGAGGTCGGGGTTGGCCATGACCGGACGGCCCACCGCGACGGCGTCGGCGTGGCCGTCGCTGATCAGCGCGGTCGCCTCCTCGCGGGAGGTCGGGCTGCCGAAGCCGCTGTTCGCGACGAAGACGCCGCCGAAGCGGGTGCGCAGGTCCTGGACCAGCTCGCCGGCGGGCTCGGCGTGCAGGACGCTGAGGTAGGCGAGGCCGAGCGGCGCGAGGCCGTCGACGACCGCCTCGTAGGTGGCGCGCACGTCGGCCTCGTCGGTCTCGACGACGTCCTGGATGTTGTGCGCGGGCGAGAGGCGGATGCCGACGCGGCCGGCGCCGATCTCCTCGGCGACCGCGCGGGTGACCTCGATCACGAACGCGGCGCGGGCGGCGGGGCTTCCGCCGTAGGCGTCGGTGCGGACGTTGGAGACCGGCGAGAGGAACTCGTGCAGCAGGTAGCCGTTGGCTCCGTGCACCTCGACGCCGTCGAAGCCGGCGTCGACGGCGCGGCGGGCACCGGCGACGAACTCGTCGCGGACGGTGGCGAGCTCCTCGGTGGTCAGCGCGTGCGGGACCGGGAACGGCTTCTTCTCGCCGCTCGGGACGCGGACCTCGCCGTCGATCGCGACGGCGCTCGGCGCGACGATGCGGTCGGTGCCGGTGACGTCGGTGTGCGTGACGCGCCCGCCGTTCATGACCTGCATGACGATGCGGCCGCCGGCGGCGTGCACGGCGTCGGCGACGCCCTTCCAGCCCTCGGCCTGCTCGGCGGTGACGATGCCGGGCTGGCCCGGGTACGCCTTCGACTCGGCGCTCGGGAAGACGCCCTCGCTGATGATCAGGCCGAGGGAGGCGCGCTGGGCGTAGTGCTCGGCGATGAGGGCGCCGGGGACGCCCTGCTCGTCGGCGCGCAGGCGCGTCATCGGCGCCATCACGAGGCGGTTCGGCAGCTCGAGGTCGCCGGCGGAGAGGGGGGAGAAGGGATCCACGGATCGCCTTTCGATCGGAGAGCGGGGGGAGGGCGCGTCACCGTTCCCGGGACGCACCCCGGAAGCAACGGCGCCCGCCCCGCGCGCATTCCGCCTCCCGGCGTTCTCCCACCCACGGTGCGCCGGAAGGCCAGACATCGCGCGACAGCACTCCACGCCAGCCGGCTCCTCGGCGAGCCGGTCGACCTACGGTTGCGCCGTTCTCTGCACCAGATCAACGAGGAGTCGTGCAATGAAACGATCGACCGCTCTCTGTCTCGCCGCGGCGCTGGTCGTCGTGGGTGGAGCAGCCGTTCCCACTGTGATGAACGCTCTCGAGCGCTCCGAGTTCCAGACTTCGGTGGAAGCTCACATCTACACGGCGAATGCGAAGTGCCAGCTCGTCCGCATCAAGCCCAACGAGACGATCGGCTACATCGAGGGCTACGGCGAGGGGAACACCGAGGCGTCCGCGAGGTCGAGCGCTCTCAAGGATGTGGACAGTCGCGTGCCGGAAGGACACTACAAACGACACTGCTCGTACTCAGGAATCGGCCGCCGTGGTGGCGAAGGTCGATTCTGATCGCCGCTGCAGACACTGAGAACGACGACTCCCGCGACTGACCACTCGATCACGCATCGTCGACCGGCCCGGCTCTGAAGACTCCGGACACCGGTGCGCACTGCCGACCTCTCCGCTCTCCCCCCTCGGACAGCCCTCGCTCGGGTGACACCCGGGCTGTCTACACTCGGGAGGCGAACGACGAGGGAGTGCGCGATGCCGAACGATTCATCCCCGACGAGGGCCGTGGCCCGCCGGGGCGCCCGCCGATCGCCGATCGCAGCGCTCCTCGCCCTGCTCGCCGCCGCCGCGCTCGCGCTCGTCCCTGCCGCCGGCGCCGCGGCCGAGCCGCCCGCGACGCTCGGCTCCTCCGTCGTCCTCGACTCGGCCGGAGTCCTCAGCTCCGCGGAGATCAGCGACATCGAGGCCGCCTCCGCCCAGCTCTACCAGGAGCACAGCGTCCAGCTCTTCGTCGCCTACGTCGACACCTTCACCGGCACCACCGGCGACGAGCGCTGGTCGGACGCGACCGCCGAGCTCAACGGACTCGGCACGAACGACGTCCTCCTCGCCGTCGCGGTCGAGTCCCGGCAGTACCAGGTGTCCGTCGACAACGGCTTCGCCCTCGACGCCGGCCAGGTCTCCGCGCTGGAGACCGACGACATCGAGCCGCAGCTCGTCGACGGCGACTGGGCCGGCGCCGCTGTCGCCGCCGCCCAGGGCATCGGCACCCGCCTCGACGCCCCGAGCGCGGGCCAGGCGCTCGGCTCCGGTCTCCTGGTCGTCCTCGCCGTGCTGGCAGCACTGGTCGTCGTCGGAGTGATCGTCTGGCTCCTCGTCCGCCGCGCGCGCCGCCGGAAGGCCGCCGAGGCCGTGGAGGCGTCGATCGACGAGCTCGCCACCCGCGCCGGCTCCGCCCTCGTGCACGCCGATGACGCCGTGCGCACCAGCGAGCAGGAGGTCGGCTTCGCGGAGGCGCAGTTCGGCTCGGACGCGACCGGCCCCTTCCGCGAGGCACTCACGACCGCGAAGCGGCTTCTCGGCGAGGCCTTCGCCCTCCAGCAGCGGCTCGACGACGCGGAGCCGGACACCGACCAGGAGCGCCGCGACGGCTACCAGCGCATCCTGCAGCTCTGCGCCGACGCCGAGCAGGTGCTCGACGAGAAGGCGGAGGCGTTCGAGGAGCTCCGCGCCCTCGAGAAGAACGCTCCGGAGGTGGCCGCCCGCCTGACCATGCGCACCGCGGAGGTCCGGGCCCGCCTCTCCCCCACCCGGGCCCTGCTCGCCGACCTCTCCACCCGCTACGCCCCCACGGCGATCGACGATGTGGAGGACGACGCCGACCAGGCCGAGGACCGCCTCCGCTTCACCGACGACCAGGTCGCCGAGGCGCAGACGGCCCTCGCCGCCGGCAACTCGGGCCGCGCGGCCGTGCTCCTGCGCGCCGGCCAGCAGTCGGCCGAGCAGGCCTCGGGCCTCCTCGACGCCGTCGCCACCCGCTCCACCGATCTGCAGGAGGCCGAGCGCACCCTCGCTGGGCGGGTCGCCGAGATCCGCGCCGACGTCGCCCAGGGCCGCACGATCGTCGCCGCGGGCGACTCCGCCGACGCCGCGAGCGCACCCCTCGTCGCGAACGTGCAGTCCGCGGTCGCCACGACGGAGGCAGCCCTCGACGCCGTGGAGCGGGACGCCGCCGCGAGCCCGCGCAACCCGCTCGCGCTGCTGGAGCGTCTGACGGCGGCAGACGCCACCATCGACGCCGCGGTCGGCGGCTACCGCGACGCCCAGGCACAGCGCGAGCGCCAGCGGGCCGCTCTCGCCGCCGAGATCGGCGCCGCCCGCAGCCGGGTGTCCGCCGCGGAGGACTTCATCGCCGCCCGGCGCGGGGCGGTCGGCTCGCAGGCGCGCACCCGCGTCGCCGAGGCCGCGCGCTCGGCGGAGTACGCGGCGCAGATCGCGGCCACCGACCCGGCCGAGGCGCTCGCCTCCGCGCAGCGCGCCTCCGCCCTCGCGCAGCAGGCGCTCCAGGCCGCCCGCTCCGACGCGAGCGCCTACTCCGCCCCCGGCCTCGGCGGCGGCTACGGCGGCAACACCACCGGCGCCTTCCTCGGCGGCATCCTCGTCGAGTCGCTCCTCGGCGGCGGCGGCCGGCGCTCCGGCTACCGCTCCGGCGGCTTCGGCGGCTTCGGGGGCGGTGGCGGCTTCGGCGGCGGCTCCCGTCGCTCCTCCGGCGGCGGCTTCGGCGGTGGTGGCGGCGGCGGCGGTCGTCGCGGCGGCGGCGGACGCTTCTGACCCGCTCCGGACCACCCGCTCGATCCGACGACCCCTCTCACAGACCCCGGGCCCGCATCCGCTCGGCCCCCGCCCGCAAGCACCTCACCCAAGGAGAGACAGCATGGCCCAGAAACAGTCGATCTTCGGCCGCATCGCGCAGCTCGCGAAGGCCAACATCAACGCGCTCCTCGATCAGGCCGAGGACCCGCAGAAGATGCTCGATCAGATGGTCCGCGACTACACCGACAGCATCCGCGACGCCGAGGCCGCCATCGCGCAGACCATCGGCAACCTGCGCCTGCTCGAGGACGACTACCGCGAGGACGTGCAGAACGCCGACGAATGGGGCGGCAAGGCGCTCGCCGCGAGCCGCAAGGCCGACGAGCTCCGCACCTCCGGCAACGCCGGCGACGCCGACAAGTTCGACGCGCTCGCCAAGGTCGCCCTCACCCGCCAGATCCAGTCCGAGAAGGAGGCGAAGGACGCCGAGCCGACCATCGCCTCGCAGACCGAGGTCGTCGACAAGCTCAAGTCGGGCCTCAACCAGATGCGCGAGAAGCTCAACCAGCTCTCGTCCAAGCGCGACGAGCTGATCGCCCGCTCCAAGACCGTCGAGGCGCAGTCGCAGGTCCAGGACGCGATCAAGAGCATCGACATCATGGACCCGACCAGCGAGGTGAGCCGCTTCGAGCAGAAGATCCGCCGCGAGGAGGCCCGCGTGCGCGGCGCCGAGGAGCTCGCGTCCTCGAGCCTCGACGCGCAGTTCGAGTCGCTCGAGGACCTCGGCGAGATGACCGAGGTCGAGGCGCGCCTGGCCGCCCTCAAGTCGGGCCGTCCGCAGGACTCGATCGGCTCCTGACCGAGCGGAGTGCTCCGGGTCGACGAACGCCTGGTCGGCCCGGAGTTCTCCTCATCGCATGCCCCCTCCGGCATGCCTCTCGAAGACTGGCAATCGCCCTGATGCGGGGCCGCGCGGCACCCCATAGTGTTGACCTCGGTCGCCCCGGAACCCGGTTGGCCGCAGCCTCGTCCGGCCCCTACCGACGCGGTGAACACCATGAGCGGACCCGGACCTCCCGGGGATCGCTCACCGAGCGGCCGTCGACGAGGACGGCCACCCCGAACGAGCGAGGCGCCGATGAGCACCCCCACCGCACTGTCCGACGGAAACGTCCCCACCGCCCCCCGGGTCGAGGCCTCCCCCCGGGTCCAGGCCTCCCCCCGGGTCCAGGCCTCCCCCCGTGTGATCCGCACCCGCCCCCGCGGCGAGGGCAACACCAACCCGACGACCGAGTACTCCGGTCTGCTGAGCACCGTGCGCGACGCCGGGCTCCTCCGCCGCCGCCGCGGCTTCTACTACATCCTCTTCTCCGTGCTGACGCTCGCCCTCGGCGGCATCGTCACCGGCTTCGTCCTGCTGGGCGACTCCTGGTTCCAGCTGCTGCTCGCCGCCGCGCTGGGCATCGTCCTCACCCAGTTCGCCTTCCTCGCGCACGAGGCCTCGCACCGCCAGGTGTTCGAGTCCGGCAAGGCCAACGACGTCGCCGGCCGCACGCTCGCGAACCTCGTCGTCGGCATCAGCTACTCCTGGTGGATGAACAAGCACAGCCGCCACCACGCCAACCCGAACGTGCTCGGCAAGGACCCGGACATCGTCCGCGACGTCGTGTCGTTCACTCCGGAGGACGCGGCCCGCTCGCGCGGCGCCTACGCCTGGCTCACCCGCCGCCAGGGCTACGCCTTCTTCCCGCTGCTGCTGCTCGAGGGCATCAACCTGCACCTGCACGGCTTCCGGACCGTGTTCGGCAAGGGCAAGGTCGACAAGCGCTGGGTCGAGATCTCGATGCTCGTCGCCCGCGTCGGCCTGTACCTCGCCGTCGTCTTCTGGGCGCTGCCGCTCGGCATGGCCTTCGCCTTCGTCGGCGTGCAGATGGCCGTCTTCGGCCTCTACATGGGCGCCTCGTTCGCCCCGAACCACAAGGGCATGCCGATCCTGCCCAAGGAGGCGCGCGTCGACTTCCTGCGCCGCCAGGTCCTCACCTCGCGCAGCATCCGCGGCAACTGGTTCAACGACTACTTCATGGGCGGCCTGAACTACCAGGTCGAGCACCACCTCTTCCCGAACATGCCCCGCCCCGCCCTGCGCGAGGCCCAGGTCATCGCCAAGGAGTACTGCGCGACGCACCAGATCCCCTACACCGAGACCTCGCTGCTCGAGTCGTACGGCATCGTCGTCCGCTACCTCAACCGCGTGGGCCTCTCGGCCGGCGGCGATCCGTTCGACTGCCCCGCCGCGGGCGCCTACGGGCGCTGAGCCGCCGCTCCGCACCGCACGAACGGCGAAGGCCCTCCCCTCCGAGAAGGAGGAGGAGGGCCTTCGCCGTTCCGCTCGTCAGTTCGCGGAGCAGAGGATGAGCGTGCTCGACACGTTCGCCGCGGTCTTCGAGCCGGTCCCGCTGTAGCCGGAGGGCAGCGTCGAGACGGCGTTCAGCTGGAAGGCGACGCTGATCGAGAGCGTCGTGCGGAGGGCGATGGTCGCTCCCGCTGCCAGCGGGGCGGTCAGCGTGATCTGACGGGACGTGTTGCTCAGCACGTTCACGGTGGCCGTGCCTCCCGAGACCGAGAAGACGCCGATGTTGGCGACCCCGGAGCCGGTGATGAGGACGGTCGTGCCGGTCGGCAGCGGCTCCGTGGGGCCCGCCTGCAGCAGGAAGCCGGGACCGATCAGGCCGAGGGTGCCGCAGGTGCCGCGGAGCGCGTAGGCGCCGAGATCGACGATCGACGCCGCAGCGGACGGGGTGGCGACGGCGACGGCGACGACCGGCACGGTCCACGCGGCGGCGGCGGTGACGGAGCGGCGGGTGACCAGGCGGTCGGAATCGGGGCGGGGCGAGGAGTCGTGGGTCACGGTGTGGCCTTCCGGTCGAGGTGCGCGGGCTTCGGCGCCACACCGGCGACGGTGACGGGTGGTCCGGCTCGATGCTCGCGAGAGGCGCAGGCCGACGCCAGCGCCCGGAGCCTGTCCCCCGTCAGTGGGACGGCGTTCGATGGCAGCCGCTTCCGGGCGAGACGCAAGGGGCTTCCGGGCGCGGAGGAGGCGTCCTAGCGTTGCCCTATGAGCAGCTCCGAGAACGACATCGAGACCACCCCCGTCGACCCCGAGGAGACCACCGGCAGCGCCGGCACCGGGAACCCCGCCGGACTCGACGAGGTGGGCAGCCCGTCCCCCGATGGACCCGACGGCGTCGGCGCCGCGGGCGAGGAGCAGAACCCGCCCCTGCCCGACTGGGGACCCACCGACGGCGTCCACGGCACCGACGCGGAGACCGCCGACGGCACCGACGCGTCGGGCACCGCCGGTCACTGACCGTCCCTCCGCAGGGCCCTCGCACCTCCCCTCCGGCACCGCGCCGGCCGGGAAGCGCGGGGGCCCTGCGCCGTCCCTCCGTGTTCGCCGGAACGTCGCCGGAGGCCCCCGCCGGCGGCCCTACACTGGCGCAATGCAGCCGAACGAACGCGCTCTCCGCGTGATCTCCTACAACCTCCGGGAGCACCGGGCGCACGGCGAGATCGCCCCTCTCGCCGCCCGGCACGACGTCGACGTCCTCTGCCTCCAGGAGTGCGACACCACCAAGCTCCCCCAGGAGCTCGGCGATCTGCGGCTCGCCTCGGTGACCGCGCGGAACCGCCTCGGGCTCGCCGTCTACTACTCGCACGCCCGCTTCGAGCTCCTCGGCAGCGCCGCGTTCGAGCTCAGCAAGTCGATGCACGACCGGGTGATGTCCCCCGCTCACGAGCGCCTGCTCGCCGTCCGGCTCGAGGACCGCGAGGGCGGATCGATCGCCGTCTCGTCCTTCCACGCGGCTCCGCTCTCGGCCGGCAACGCGCTGCGCCGGAAGCAGATCGGCGAGGCGCTCGACCGTCTCCGCGACTACGCCCCGGACACCCCGTCGCTGATGGTCGGCGACTACAACTACCCCTGGTTCTTCCGCGGACTCGACCGCAAGATGACGCGGAACGGCTACCTCGTGTCGCGCAGTGATTCCCCGACCTATGCGCGCTACCGCTACTTCAGCGGGCACTTCGACTTCGCGATCAGCGA
Source organism: Rathayibacter sp. PhB151 (assembly GCF_004366415.1). Taxonomy (NCBI): domain Bacteria; kingdom Bacillati; phylum Actinomycetota; class Actinomycetes; order Micrococcales; family Microbacteriaceae; genus Rathayibacter; species Rathayibacter sp. PhB151. The sequence goes on from NZ_SOEN01000006.1 coordinate 433,186, forward strand.
CTCGGTACGGATCGAGCGGGTCTCGACCCTGCCGCAGGGCGTCTCCGACCACCTCCCGGTGCTGGTGGACGCGCACTACGACGTGCGCGCCGCATGACCGGCCGGGTTCCCCGCTGCGGTCGGGCTCCCAGGGGCCGCCTCGGTAGGCTCGTCGAGTGACGACCCTGATCCTCGCCCGGCACGGAGAGACCGTCTGGCACGCCGAGAACCGCTACGCGGGCTCCTCCGACATCGCACTGACCCCGCTCGGCCAGGACCAGGCGGCGACGCTCGCCTCCTGGGCCGTCGATGCCGAGCTCGACGCGGTGTACTCCTCCACCCTGGTCCGCGCCGTGCGCACCGCCGTCCCCGCCGCCCGGGCCGCGCACCTCGAGGTGCAGCTCGACCCGGCCCTCGTCGAGGTCGACTTCGGCCAGGGCGAGGGGCTGACGAACGCCGAGATGGAGAAGCGCTTCCCCGACGAGTACCGCGCCTGGGTCGCCGCGCCCGCAATCCAGCCGATGCCCGGCGGCGAGTCCGGCCTCGACGCCGTCGCCCGCGCCAACACGGCGCTCGCCCGGATCCACCGCGACCACCCGGACGGCCGCGTGCTCGTCGTCGCGCACGGCACCCTCATCCGGCTCCTGCTCTGCGCCTACCTCGGCATCAATCCCGAGACCTACCGGCACACCTTCCCCTCGGTCGACAACGTGTCGCTGACGACCCTGCTCTGGGACGAGACCGGTGTCGGACTGCTCGGCTACAACGTCCCTCCCGTGCAGAAGCAGCGGCGCTCGAGCTGAACGCCGTCCCGCCCGCCCGGGCGAGCGCGGGGTCGATCGGCCTCGTGCTCGGCTCGATCGCGAGCGTGCAGCTCGGCGCGTCCTTCGCCGTCCTGCTCTTCCCCGCCGCCGGGCCGATCGGCACGGTGACCCTGCGCCTGGTCTTCTCCGCGCTGGTGCTGCTCGTCGTCTGCCGGCCGCGGATCCGCGGCTACTCGCGCTCGGACTGGGCCACCGTCGGCGCCTACGGCCTCGCCCTCGGCGGGATGAACGCCTGCTACTACGAGGCGATCGCCCGGATCCCGCAGGGCGCTGCGGTGACGCTCGAGGTGCTCGGTCCGCTGGTGCTCTCCGTGATCGCCGGGCGGAGCCTCGTCAGTCTGCTCTGGGCGGCGCTCGCCCTCGGCGGCGTGGTCGTGCTCTCGCAGGGCGGCTTCTCCTCGCTCGACCCCGTCGGCGTCGCCTTCGCACTCGGCGCGGCGGCGCTCTGGGCCACCTACATCGTCTTCGCCGGGCGCACCGGCGGGCGCTTCCCGCGGCTCGACGGCCTCGCGCTCGCGCTGACGGCCGGCGCGATCGTGTCGCTGCCGTTCGGCATCGCCACGGCCGGGCCCGCCCTCGTGCTGCCGCCGGTGCTGCTGCTCGGACTCGCTGTCGCCGTGCTGTCGTCCGCGCTGCCCTACGCGCTGGAGCTGCTGGCTCTGCGGCGCCTGCGCTCGTCGACCTTCTCGATCCTGATGGCGCTGGCGCCCGGCGCTGCGGCGCTCTCGGGATTCCTGGTGCTCGGCCAGCGGCTGACCGCGATCGAGGCGGTCGGCATCGCCCTCGTCGTGGCGGCGAGCGTCGGCGCGGTGCGCACCGCCCGTCGGACCTGACCCGCCCGTCCCGCTGCCGTCGCGGAACGACGGGAGGCGGAGGCCAGGCCGGGGCGCGGGAGCCGCCCTTTCGGGTCGGGCGGCCGATCGGACCAGGTCACCGTACGCGTTGTGTCCCCGGCCTGGTCTGCCTCCGACCGTACTGAGCGCCGCCCGTCCCGCAAAGCTGTCGCGATCGGCGTGGCCACAACGGGGGGGGGACCGGCGGACCGGGGTCTCGATACGCCGCTGCGCGGCTACTCGACCAGCATGCTCCTCATCGACTGACCGCACTCACGCTCGGGCTGCTCGATCCCCATCGACCCACTCCATGCTGGTCGAGTAGCCCCGCAGGGGCGTATCGAGACCCGCCGTCACCAGCAGGTCGGGTCTGCAGACCCGCGTTCTGACAATGGTGGATCTCGATACGCCCGCTGCGCGGGCTACTCGATCAGCATGGTGGCGCCCGCTGCGCGGTCTCCTCGATCAGCATGGGGGCGCCCGCTGCGCGGGCCACTCGATCAGCGTGCAGCGGGCCAACTCTTTTGTTAGGCTAACTATGTGACTCCTGCCGACACCGATCTCCCCGCCCTCGCCGGCGAGACGCGCATCGCCGTGGGCCGGCTCGGCCGGCGCCTGCGCCAGGAGAAGGCGGAGCACGAGCTGAGCGACGCGCAGTTCGGTGTCCTCGCCCTGCTGCACCGCGAGGGACCGCGCACGCTCGGCGAGCTCGCCGAGGCGGAGCGCGTCCGTCCGCCCTCGATGACCCGCACCGTGGGCTGCCTCGCCGACGACGGACTCGTCGAGCGCCTCCCCGACCCGGCCGACGGCCGCGTCACCCGCATCCGCGCGACCGCGCGCGGCTCCGAGCTGGTCCTCGACGTCCGGCGCAGCCGCGACGCCTGGCTCATCGCCCGCCTCCGCGAGCTCGATCCCGCCCAGCGCCGGCTGCTGCACGACGCCGCAGCGCTGCTGCGCGAGGTGGCGGACCGATGAGCGCGATGTTCCGCTCGCTCGCGGTGCCGAACTACCGCATCTGGTTCGCCGGTGCGATGGTCTCCAACATCGGCACCTGGATGCAGCGCACGGCCCAGGACTGGATCGTCATCAACGATCTGACCGACCACGACGCGACCGCGCTCGGCGTGACGATGGCGCTGCAGTTCGGCCCGCAGCTGCTGATGGTCCCCTTCTCCGGCTTCATCGCCGACCGCTTCGACCGCCGGAAGCTCCTGATGGCGACGCAGGCCGCGATGGCCGTCCTCGGCCTCGCGCTCGGCCTGATCGTCGTGACCGGGATCGTCCAGCTCTGGATGGTCTACGTCTTCGCGCTGCTCCTGGGCTTCGCCGCCGCGATCGACGCTCCGGTGCGCCAGACCTTCGTCTCCGCGCTGGTCGAGGAGCGCGACCTCTCCAACGCGGTGTCGCTGAACTCGGCCTCCTTCAACTCCGCGCGGATGATCGGCCCGGCCCTCGCGGGCGTGCTGATCGCGGCGGTCGGCTCCGGCTGGGTCTTCCTCCTCAACGCGGCGAGCTTCATCGCGGTGCTGGTCTCGCTGCGCTTCCTGCACCGGGAGCAGCTGCGCTCCGCCCCGCGCGCGACCCGCGGCCCGGGCGCGCTGCTCGAGGGCTTCCGCTACGTCTCGCGGCGGCCGGACATCCTGGTCGTGCTCTCGATCGTCTTCCTGATCGGCACCTTCGGCCTCAACTTCCCGATCTTCGCGTCGACGATGGCGACGGTCGAGTTCGACATGGGCGCGAGCGAGTTCGGCCTGCTCTCCTCCGCCATCGCCGTCGGCTCGGTCGTCGGCGCCCTGCTGTCGGCCCGTCGCGACCGCCCCCGGCTGCGCCTGATCGTCGGCGCCGCGGCGGCCTTCGGCGTCGCGCTGGCCCTCGCCGGCCTGATGCCGACCGTCTGGGCCTTCGCGATCCTGCTGCCCTTCGTCGGCATCGCCGCGCAGACGCTGATGACCTCCGCCAACGGCTACGTCCAGCTCTCCACCACTCCGGAGATGCGCGGCCGGGTGATGGCCCTCTACATGGCCATCTTCATGGGCGGCACCCCGATCGGCGCCCCGCTGATCGGCTGGGTCGCGAACGCCTACGGCCCGCGCTGGGCGATGCTCGTCGGCGCCGCCTCCGGAGCGCTCGCCGCCGGCGTCGGCCTCGGCTGGTACCTGCGCACCCGCCGCCGCGCCCGCGCCGGCGAGCCCGCCGTCCAGGAGGAGGTCGCCCTCGTGACGACCCCCGCCCTCACGCCTCGCGCGTGATCTCCACCCGGACGAACAGCTTCGAGGAGTGCGGACCGGCGTAGACGCCGCGGAGAGGCGCGATGTCGTTGTAGTCGCGGCCGCGGCCGACGATCACGTGGCGGTCGCCGATGTCGATGAGGTTGGTGGGGTCGTAGCCGCGCCAGGCGCCGCCGCAGAACCACTCGACCCAGGCGTGCGACTCGCCGACGACGGTCTCACCGATCGCCGCGTTCGGCTTGGGGTGCAGATAGCCGGAGACGTAGCGCGCCGGGATGCCCGTCGAGCGCAGCGCGCCCAGGACGATGTGGGTGATGTCCTGGCAGACGCCCTCGCGGGCGGTCCACGACTCGGTCGCCGTCGAGTGCACGCCGGTGACGCCCTGGCGGTAGGTCATCTCGCGGCCGATCGTCTCGGCGATCGACAGGGCCGCGTCGCACGGGCCCTCCGCCGCATCGGCCAGCCGGCGGGCGAGCTCGACCAGGTCCTCGGGCGGCGCCGTGCGGTTGGTCTGCTTGAGCTGCTCGACGTACTCGGTCAGCGTCTGGACCTGATCGTCCAGCTGCTCCCAGCCCACGGGGTGGTCGGGGTGCGCCTTGGGCCGGATCTCGACGAGCGAGGTCGCGGTCAGCGAGAGCTCCTGGTGCGGGTCGAGCACGTCGAACGACGAGACCCGGGTGCCCCAGTAGTCGGTGTAGGTGTGCGCGGAGGTGACCGGGCGGATGACCAGGTTCGAGGAGAGCACGAGCTGCCCGTCCGAGGACGCCGGGAGCATCCTCGCCTCGTTGTAGGAGGCGACGACGTCGCCCCGGTAGGTGAACCCTGTCGTGTGCGTGATGCGCAGCCTGCTCACAGCGCCTCCCCGATCCAGCTCGGCATGACGTTGGTGGGGAAGTAGCGCTGGCGGATCGCCTCGGAGGCCGATGAGGTCGCCTCCTGCACGCTGTCCATGTGCCGCGGCAGGTCCTCGAGGATCTCGGCGATCGGCCGGTACTCCAGCTCGCTGCGGATCTGGCCGAGCACCCGCTGGGCGTCGCCGGTGTGCCCGACGCGGCCGGTGCGCGGCTCGATGTCGCGCATGCACATCTCGGCACGCGAGACCGAGAAGAGGATCGAGCGCGGGAAGAGGCGGTCGAGCAGGAGGAACTCCGCCGCGTTGCGCGCACTCGGCACGCCGCGGTAGGTGCGGAGGTACGCCTCGTAGGCGCCGCAGGAGCGCAGGATCGTGGTCCAGGACGGGCCGCTCGCCTCGGTCAGCGACCGGGTCGCCAGCAGCCGGGCCGTCATGTCGGCACGCTCGATCGAGCGGCCGAGGGTGAAGAACTGCCAGGCCTCGTCGCGCGAGGTGGCCGACTCGATGATGCCCACGGCGAGCGCCGAGCGCTCGCGCACCCAGCCGAAGAACTCCGACACCCGCTCCCCCGTCACGCGGCGGGGCATCCGGGTGCGCGTGGTGTTCAGGCACTCCCACAGCTCGGTCGAGACGATCTCGCGGGCACGGCGGGCGTTCTCGCGGGCGGCGCCGAGCGAGTAGGCGATCGAGGCGGGGTTCGTGCGGTCGATCGCGAGGATGGTCAGCACGTCGGCGCGGGTGACCTCCTTCATGTCGTCCGGAGCGGTCGATCCCATCACCGACAGCAGCGAGCGGCAGGCGGTGTCCTCGTCGATCCACGGGTCCTCCAGCAGGAGCTGCAGGTGGACGTCGAGGATGCGTGCGGTGCCGTCGGACCGCTCGATGTAGCGGCCGATCCAGAACAGCGACTCGGCGATCCGGGAGAGCATCAGGCGTCCTCCCCTGCGGCGAGCGTCTGCTGCTGCTGCTGGTCCTGGTCGTGGTTGGCCGCGTCCTGCGGCGACTGGTCGGGCGTGTGGTTCAGCGGATAGACGATCGGGATCGAGCTGGTCACCGCGGCCTGGTCCTCGACGAGTCCGGAGATGTCGTGGGCGTCCGGCTCGGTGGTCTGCTGGCCCTCGAGGCCGACCACCCAGGTGTCCTTCGAGCCGCCGCCCTGCGACGAGTTGACGACCAGCTGGCCCTCGGGCAGCGCCACGCGGGTGAGACCGCCGGGCAGGACCCAGATGTCCTTGCCGTCGTTGACCGCGAAGGGGCGCAGGTCCGCGTGCCGCGGCCGCATCCCGTCGTCGACCAGGGTCGGGATGGTCGAGAGCTGCACCACCGGCTGCGCGATCCAGCCGCGCGGATCGGCCTGGAGCCGCGAGCGCAGCTCGGCCAGCTCCTTCGCCGAGGCGGCCGGCCCGACCACGAGGCCCTTGCCGCCGGAGCCGTCGACCGGCTTCACGACGAGCTCGTCGAGGCGGTCGAGCACCTCCTCGAGCGCGCCCGGATCCTCCAGGCGCCAGGTGTCGACGTTCTTGATCACCGGCTCCTCCGAGAGGTAGTAGCGGATCAGGTCGGGGAGGTAGGTGTAGACGAGCTTGTCGTCGGCGACGCCGTTGCCGACCGCGTTCGCGATCGTGACGTTGCCGAGACGCGCGGCGAGCATCAGACCGGGCGAGCCGAGCATCGAGTCGGCGCGGAACTGCAGCGGGTCGAGGAACTCGTCGTCGACTCGGCGGTAGATCACGTCGACGCGGGTGGGCCCGGAGGTCGTGCGCATGAACACCTTGCCGCCGGTGCAGAAGAGGTCGCGGCCCTCGACCAGCTCGACGCCCATGAGCCGGGCGAGCAGGGTGTGCTCGAAGTAGGCCGAGTTGTAGACGCCCGGCGTGAGCACGACGACGGTGGGGTCGTCGACGCCCTCGGGAGCGGAGGCGCGCAGGGCCTGGAGCAGGCGGTTGGGGTAGTCGCCGACCGGGCGCACCCGCATCGACACGAACAGCTCGGGCAGCGTCTGCGCCATCACCCGGCGGTTCGAGATGACGTAGGAGACACCGGAGGGCACGCGAACGTTGTCCTCGAGGACCCGCCAGTCGCCGACCTCGTCGCGGATCAGGTCGATGCCGGACACCTGGATCCGCACGCCGTTCGCCGGCTCGATCCCGGCGGCCTGGCGGTGGAAGTGGCTGGAGCTGGAGAGCAGGGCGGCCGGGATCACGCCGTCCTTCACCGCGTTCTGCGGGCCGTAGACGTCGGCGAGGAAGGCCTCGAGCGCGCGGACGCGCTGCTTGATGCCGCTCTGCACCTCGTTCCACTCGGCGCTCTCGATCACGCGCGGGACGGCGTCGAGCGGGAAGGGCCGCTCCTCGCCCGCGAAGTCGAAGGTCACGCCCTGCGCGAGGTAGGAGGAGGCGAGCGCATCGGTGCGACCGCGCAGCTCCTCCTGCGTCATCCTCGCGAGCGAGGAGTAGATGTCGCGGTAGGAGTCGCGGACACCGGCGGGGCCGCTCGTCGCCGCGACATCGGCGAACATCTCGTCCCAGGGTGAGGCGCCCGTGCGGGGCCGCTCGACCTTCTGGGACCCGTATCCGTCGAAGAGGTCACCCATGGCACGACTCTAGTGCGGGGCAGATTGCGGGGATGTTTCGGGCGGCCGGAGGGCGAGGAGCCCGCCCGTCACTCGATCGTGAGCGCGCGGGAGATCCGGTCTGCGTCGAAGGCGCGGGCCATCCTCCGCCGCTCCCCGACGGGGAGGCCGAGCTCGATCGCGACGGCCTCCCACTCCCGCACCTGCTCCGAAGTCTTTCGCACGATCCGCGCGGCGTCGGGGCGGGTGAGCCGGTAGGCGTCGGCCGTCGCCAGGAGCTCGCCGAGGTCGCGGTGGCGGGGGTCGTCGCGGTCGCTGATCGGCCGCGCGTGCACGACTCCGGTGCTCGTGCTCGCGTTCACGTCGAAGAGCGGGGCGAGACGCCAGCCTCCGTCCTGCCGGAGGAAGCCGTGGTTGCGCCAGTGGTCGTCGACGTTGTTCACGAGGACCGTCAGAGCGATCCGGGTGAACATCTCCCGCAGGTCCGTGCGCGGATCGGCGCTGAGGTCCGCCAGCACGTCCGAGAACTGCTCGTACGAGTATCGGCCGAGATCGTTCGCGCCGATCTCCAGGGCGGAGGCGGCGGAGAGGTAGGCGCGACGACCGCCGGCGGCGGTGCGGTCGAACCGGTCGAGCAGCAGCACGCTCTTCTCCGCCGAGGCGCGCAGCAGCGTCCACGCGGGAGTCCGGAGGCCGATCCGCTCGGCCAGGACGAGCACCACCGCCTCCCAGCGCTCGACGTCGAGACCCTCGTCCTTCGAGTGCGGGAGCTTCGCGAGAGCGAGGCGGCCGTCGGCGCGGAGGACGTTGGCTTTCGGTCGAGCTCCACCGGGCGAGGTCGCGATCCCGGAGAGGTAGGCGACGTCCTCCTCGGAGGCGTCGTCCGCCTCGTAGCGCGCCGCCACGCGCAGGATCCGCTCGATCTCGTGGACGTTCGCCACCCCGGTGTCCGAGGAGGACCACTCCTCCGCGCCGGGCGGCCGGAAGCGGAGCGCGCCCATCCGAGCGGCGTCCGAGACGCCCAGGAGGTGGTCCCACGAGCCTTGCAGCGCGGGGGCACTCGGATCCCGTTTCCGACGAGCGGCCTGATTCGCCTCGATCAGACGGCGACCCCATTCGTCCGGCGAGGCGTCCTCGAACGCGCCGGGGAGCGAGTGCGACTCGGGAGTCCAGATCCTGCCGCTGACGAGGGGCAGATCGGGCGAGATCGCGAAGGCGCCGGGCGAGGACAGGTAGTCGGAGTCGTACTGGAAGGACGACGAGGCGAGGACGCGCCCCGCGAACGACGGATGGAGGGTGCCGACCCGCACGAGTCCCAGTGACTCGTCATCGAGGTGGACCTCGACCGGCCCGGCGGTCACAGGGAGCCGCCGGCGCCGAGGATCGCGTCGATGCGGGCCCGCGCCGTCTCGCTGCGGTAGGGGTCGGTCGCCTGGACGAGGGAGTCCGCGATGCCGAGCGCCCCGAGGACCGCGACGACGGAGTCGAGGCGGGCCGAGCCGTCCCCCGCCTCCAGGCGGCGCAGTGTCTCGCGGGTGACGCCCGCCCGCTCGGCGAGCGAGGACGCGGTCATCCCGTTCACGGCTCGCCAGCGCCGGATGTTGGCGCCGATCTCGGCCAGCTGGAGGGAGCGGCGAGGCGATCGTCGTGCGACCATGCGAAGACTCCTGAACTCTGTAAGTGACAGACTAGCGCGGAATGGCAGGTTCAGCGTTCAGTGCGCTTCCTCCGCTCCTCCGGCCGAATCCGCGGGAATATCCCCAGCCGCACGTGGTTGGATGAGGATGTACATGCGAACGCATGAATCAGGTCTCGCCAGCACGGGGCCACGGAGAGAAGGAGCGCCCGATGCAGTTCGGCATCTTCACGGTCAGCGACATCACGACCGACCCCACGACCGGCCGCACCCCGACCGAATCCGAGAAGATCGCGGCCACCCTCGCGATCGCCCAGAAGGCCGAGGAGATCGGCCTCGACGTCTTCGCGCTCGGCGAGCACCACAACCCGCCGTTCTGGTCCTCCTCCCCCACGACGACCCTCGCCTACATCGCCGCGAAGACCGAGCGGCTCCAGCTCAGCACCGCGATGGCCCTGATCACCACGAACGACCCGGTGAAGCTCGCCGAGGACTACGCGATGCTCCAGCACCTCGCCGGCGGCCGCGTCGACCTGATGCTCGGCCGCGGCAACACCGGCCCGGTCTACCCGTGGTTCGGCAAGGACATCCGCCGCGGCATCGAGCTGACGATCGAGAACTACGACCTGCTGCACCGCCTCTGGACCGAGGAGTTCGTCGACTGGGAGGGCCAGTTCCGCACGCCGCTCCAGGGCTTCCAGTCGACCCCGCGCCCGCTCGACGGCGTCGCCCCCTTCGTCTGGCACGGCTCCATCCGCTCCCCGCAGATCGCCGAGCAGGCCGCGTACTACGGCGACGGCTTCTTCGCGAACCACATCTTCTGGCCCGCCTCGCACACCGCCAAGATGGTGCAGCTCTACCGCCAGCGCTTCGAGCACTACGGCCACGGCAGCGCCGACCAGGCGATCGTCGGACTCGGCGGCCAGATCTTCCTCGCGAAGAACTCGCAGGACGCGGTCTCGCAGTTCCGCCCCTACTTCGACAACGCCCCGGTCTACGGCCACGGCCCCTCGCTGGAGGACTTCACCGAGCAGACCCCGCTCACCGTCGGCTCGCCGCAGGAGATCATCGACCGCACCCTCGGCTTCCGCGAGTACGTCGGCGACTACCAGCGCCAGCTGTTCCTGATGGACCACGCGGGCCTGCCGCTGAAGACCGTCCTCGAGCAGATGGACATGCTCGGCGAGATCCTGCCCGCTCTGCGCGTCGGCTTCGCCGAGGGCCGCCCGGCGCACGTGCCGGACGCGCCCACCCACTCCTCGCTCGTCGCCGCCCGCGCCGAGCAGCCCGTCCCCGTCAGCCCCGTCCCCGTCAGCGCCTAGGAGGCCCCGCCCATGGACACCCGCAGGATCACCGTCCTCTCGGCCGGCCTCAGCACGCCGTCCTCCACCCGCCTGCTCGCCGACCGCCTCGCCGACGCGGCCGAGGCCTCGCTCACCGAGCAGGGCTTCGCCGTCGAGCGCAGCGTCGTCGAGCTGCGCGACCTCGCGCACGACGTCACGAACAACCTGCTCACCGGCTTCGCGAGCCCGGCGCTGCAGACCGCGCTCGACGCGGTGGCCGGCGCGGACGGCCTGATCGCCGTGACGCCGATCTTCACCACCAGCTACAGCGGGCTCTTCAAGTCGTTCGTCGACGTGCTCGACACCGAAGCGCTGCGCGGCCTGCCCGTGCTGCTCGCGGCGACCGGCGGCTCGCCCCGCCACTCGCTCGCGGTCGACTACGCCATGCGCCCGCTCTTCAGCTACCTGCACGCGGCTCCGCTGTCGACGACGGTCTTCGCCGCGACCGAGGACTGGGGCGGAGCCACCGAGGACGGCCGCGCGCTGCCCTCGCGGATCGAGCGGGCGGGCCGTGAGCTCGCGACCGAGGCGGCGCGCACCTCCCGCGCTCCCGCGGACCCGTGGGCGCTCGACGGCTCGTTCGAGGGGATGCTCGGCCGCCGGAGCTGAGCACCGCTTCTCTCACAGGAGCGCGGATCCGTCCAGTAGCGGCGCACGCCGATGCCCGCAGCTAGCCTCCCCTCGGAGGGCCCGCCGGTGGCCCCCGAGGGGAGGCCATGATGGCTCTGGACAGGACGTCGCGCGGCAGGAGCGCCTTCGATCGGGTGACGCTGGATCGGCGCCGGTTCCTCGGCGCCCTCGGCGTCGCCGCCTCGGTCCCCGTGCTGGCGGGCTGCGGCTTCGCGCCGGCCCGGCCCGCGGCGAGCGCCGACAGCGGCACCCTCACCTTCACCACCTGGGGCACGGACGCCGAGCTGGCCGGCTTCCAGCGGGCGATCGACCGCTTCCAGGAGGCGAACCCCGGCTCGACCGTGGCGCTGAACTCGGTGCCCTACGAGCAGATGTTCACCAACATCGACGCGCAGCTGCAGGCGGGCAACCCGCCGGACGTCTTCCGCGTGCCGTACTACACCTTCGGCAGCTACGCCGGTCGCGACCAGCTGCTCGACCTCACCCCGCACCTCGAGGCGGACGTGGCCGAGCGCTTCACCGACCCGGCCTGGGCCGCGGTGCAGAGCGGCGGCAGCCCGTTCGGCGTGCCGCACCACACGGACACCTCGCTGATCCTCTACAACACCGAGGCGCTCGCCACCGCGGGCATCACCGACTTCCCGGCCTCGCCGGACGAGGCGTGGACGTGGGAGGAGTTCACCGAGGTCGGCCAGAAGCTGCGCGCCTCGCTCCCCGCCGAGCGCTACCCCTTCGCCTACAACTGGCAGGGCAACGGCGTCACCCGCTGGCTGAGCCTGCTCTTCCAGGCCGACGGCCGCTTCCTCACCGAGGACCTCTCCGCGCCGGCCATCGACTCGGACGCCGGCCGCGCGGCGATCGACTTCAGCCGCAGCTTCTTCACCGACGGCCTCGTGCCGCCGAGCAGCTCGATCCAGGCGACGACCTACGCGAGCGACCTCTGGTACTCGCAGACGACCGCGATGACCTTCGGCGGGGCGTTCCTCATCCCGGACGCGGAGTCGACGCTCGACTTCGAGTGGGGCGCGACCTACTCGCCGCGGAACGTGCGCGGCGGCGGCGACTTCGGCGGCAACGCGCTCGTCGCGACCAAGGCGACCGCGAACCCCGAGCTCGCGGCGGCGTTCCTCGCCTTCGTGACCGAGGAGGAGTCGATGCGCGACTTCTGCGCCGGCGCCTCGCTCCTGCCCACCCGCCGCGACCTGACCGAGTCGGGCATCGAGTTCGAGGTGCGCCCCGAGCTCGCGGAGGTCTTCCTCGGGCAGGCGGGCACCGTGCAGGCGTCGGACGCGGCGCAGGTGGCCTCGCCGGACATGGCGGCGATCATCGCGGTGCTGAAGGACCAGCTCGAGCAGGCGTTCGTCGGCGGTCAGAGCACCGAGGACACGATCGCGAAGCTCACCTCCGGCATCGCCACCGCCGTGCAGTGAGCGTCGCCACACCGTGACCCGCACCCTCCCCGCCCCCAAGGAGGTGACGGCGCGACCGCGCCGCCCCTCCCGGGCGCCCGCCGCCCGCGAGACGGTGGCTGCCTACGGGTTCCTCGCGCCGAACCTGCTGATGCTGGCGCTGTTCGTCTTCGTGCCGCTGGTCGGTGCGTTCCTGCTCAGCTTCCAGCGCACCAACGGCTTCGGCGACGGCGTCTTCATCGGCCTGGACAACTACGCCCGGCTGCTCAGCGACCCGCTCTTCTGGCGCTCGACCCTCAACACTGCGCTGTTCACGCTGATCGTCACGCCGCTCTCGATGGCGCTCGGCCTGGGCGCCGCGGTGCTGCTGAACTCGGTGCTGCCGGCCCGGCCCGTGTTCCGCTCGATCCTGATCCTGCCGATGGCCGTCTCGGGCGTCGCGACGGCGCTGATGGGCGTGCTGATCTTCGACGAGAACAGCGGCGTGCTCGACGGGCTGCTGCAGACCATCGGCCTGCCGCGCATCGCCTGGCAGTCGGGCGGCGCGGCGGCCTTCGCCTCCGTGATCCTCGTCACGCTCTGGTGGCGGACCGGCTTCAACATGCTGATCTACCTGGCCGGGCTGCAGGGCGTGAACCCGGCGCTCTACGAGGCGGCGCGGCTGGACGGCGCGAACGGCTGGCAGCAGTTCCGGCACGTGACGGTGCCGCTGGTCGGGCCGTCGACGTTCTTCCTGCTCATCCTCAACGTCATCTACTCGTTCCAGGTCTTCGACATCGTCTTCGTCCTCACCGGCGGCGGACCGCAGAACTCCACGTCGGTGCTGGTGACCTACGCCTACGACACCGGCTTCGTCACCCGCGATCAGGGCTACGCGGCGGCGATCGGCATCGTCCTGCTGATCCTGACGATGATCTTCACTGCCGTGCAGTGGCGCACGAACCGCTCGAGGGACCTCGTCGAATGAACCGCCTCTCCCGCTCGACGACCGCACTCCGGCTCGTCCTGGCGGTCCTCGTCTCCCTCGTCATCCTCTTCCCGCTCTACTGGATGCTCGTCGTCGCGTTCTCCTCGCGCGCCGAGCTGCTCGGCGGCACGCTGCGCCTGTGGCCGCGCGAGTTCACGCTGGCCAACTTCGAGCGCGTCTTCGACTCGTTCCCGGTCGCGACCTGGTTCGGCAACTCGCTCGCGATCAGCCTCACCACCGCGCTGATCACCGTGGCGATCAACCTGCTCGGCGGCTACGCCTTCGCGCAGCTGCGCTTCCGCGGCTCCGGCGTGCTCTTCCTGCTGGCCCTGTCGACCCTCACCCTGCCCGTGCAGGTGATCATGGTGTCGCTCTTCCGGCTCGTCACCGATCTCGGCCTCTACGGCAGCTACTGGGCGGTGATCCTGCCGACCGCGGCCTCGGCCTTCGGGCTCTTCCTGGCACGGCAGTTCATCCTCGCCATCCCGCGGGACCTGATCGAGGCGGCCCGGATCGACGGGGCCGGTCACTTCCGCGTCTTCACCCGGATCGTGCTCCCGCTCTCGAAGCCGCTGATCGCCGTGCTGTTCTTCATGTCACTCCTCGGCTCCTGGAACGACTTCGCCTGGCCGCTGATCGCCCTCAAGGAGAACGTCCTCTTCACCCTCCCGATCGGTCTGCTCTACCTGCAAGGGCAGTTCGGCAGCGACTACGGCGGAACGATGGCCTTCGCGCTGGTGAACGTGCTGCCGATGGTCGTGCTGTTCCTGATCTTCCAGCGCTACTTCGTGCAGGGCTTCGCCCGCAGCGGGCTGCGCTGAGCGGTCCCGCTCGGTGCCGGATCGACTGCTTCTATCACGGCCGTATGTCAATCCCGGCTATTGCGCTCCCCGTTGTCGCGGCACCGCGGTACCGTCTACCCAGGTGCTCGTCCTGAGCGCCACGGAGCACTCCGCTCCAGCGGAAGGCGGGTCGTCGTGAGCACCATCGCCGCCAATGCCGCCCAGCAGCGGGTGGCCGGTCGCTACTACCTGATCGAGCGGATCGGCTCCGGCGGGATGGGCTCGGTGTACCGGGCCCGCGACGAGACCGTGCAGCGCGAAGTGGCCGTGAAGGTCTTCCGCGCCGAGGCCTCCAACCCCGAGGACGTGGCCCGCCAGGAGCGCGAGGTGCGGATGCTCAGCTCCTTCGCGCACCCCGGGATCGTCAACCTCTTCGACGCCGGCCTGCACAACTTCGGCGGCGAGGTGCGCCGCTACGTCGTGATGGAGCTCGTCGCAGACCCGACCCTCGAGGCGCGGCTCGAGCCCGGCCCGATGGCACCGGACGAGGTCGCCGCGATCGGCACGCAGCTGGCCGAGGCGCTCGCCTACCTGCACGAGCGCGGCGTCGTGCACCGCGACGTGAAGCCCGCGAACATCCTGGTCAGCGAGGTGGCCTCCAGCGGCTACGCCCGCACCGCCAAGCTCACCGACTTCGGCGTCGCCCACTTCATGGACGGCTCGCGCCTCACCAGCGACGGGATCGTGATCGGAACCGCCAGCTTCGTCAGCCCCGAGCAGGTCGCCGGCGAGCCGATCAGCGGCGCCAGCGACGTCTTCTCGCTCGGCCTCGTGCTGCTGGAGGCGATCACCGGGCACCGCGAGTACTCCGGCACCGTCCTCGAGGCCGCGATCGCGCGCCTCAACCGCTCCCCCGTCGTCCCGGCGACGCTGCCCGCACCCTGGCGCGCGCTGCTCACCTCGATGACCGAGCGCGACCCGGCGAAGCGGCCCACCGCCGACCAGGTCGCGCACCGACTGCGCGCGGGCATGACCGCGTCGTCCCCCTCCGGGCTGGGTGCGGCATCCGCTCCCGACGGCCGCGCCGTCCGCCTGCGCCGCGCCGTCATCATCGGCTCGAGCGTCGTCGGCGTCGGCGCCGTCGCCGCGCTCTCCTGGATGCTCGGGATGCTCGCCGGCCGCTGAGTCGCACCCCCGCCGGCCGAGCATCGTCCACCGCACATGCTGGTGGATCAGCCGCGCAACGGCCGCCTTGCATGCCGGTCGAGCAGCCACGCAGCGGCCGCCTCTCATGGTGGTCGAGTAGCCGCGTAGCGGCGTATCGAGACCCGCCCCTCCCTGACGTGAGCCCGGCGGCTCAGCTCTCGGTGACGGCGGATCTCGATACGCACGCTTCGCGCGCTACTCGATCAGCATGCAAGGCCCGCTCCGCGTGCAAACGAGGAGCATGCAAGGCCCGCTGCGCGGGCTGCACGATCAGCATGCAGGGGCTGCCGCGAGGGCGGCGGACGCGCCCCTCATGCTGGTCGAGTAGCCGCGCAGCGGCGTATCGAGACCCACCCCTCCCTGACGTGAGCCCGGCGGCTCAGGTCTCGGTGACGGTGGATCTCGATACGCACGCTTCGCGTGCTGCTCGATCAGCATGCAGGGGCCCGCTCCGCGGGCTCCCCGATCAGTAGGAGGGCGCCCGGTCCGCGGACTCCTCGGCGGCGTCGATCGGCAGGCGGTCAGGCCTCGCCCGGGAGGGCCTGGCGGAGGACGATGCGGGTCCAGGCGCCGACGTAGACGCGGTCGCCCTCCTCGATCTCGCGGCGCTGGCCGGTGGGGATCGGGGTCTGCGGCAGCGGAGCGCCGGCCGCGGCGAGGTAGGTGCCGTTGGCGGACTGCAGGTCCTCGACCCACCAGCGGTAGCCGTCGGTGTTGAGCTGGCAGTGTCGGCGGGAGACGCCGGAGTCGGTGCCGCAGTCGATCTGCGGCGAGATGCCGCGCGAGACGGAGGGCCGGCCGACGAGCACGGAGCGCTCGCGGAGCACGACGATCGTCGGCGGGCCAGCGGAGGGCATCGGATCCTCGGCGCGCTGCTCCGCGTACCAGTCGGGGTCGACCCAGATCTCGGCGATCCAGGGGTCGCCCTCCTCCGAGGCCGCGGGCACGGCGGGCGCGGCCGTCGGCGTGCTCCCGGTGACCTCGCTGATCACCTCGGTGGCGGGCGCGGCGGGCGGCGCGGTCGCGACGGGCACGTCGAACCCCGCCTCCTCCTCCGGAACGAGCGCGGGCGGCGCACCGGGAGCGGCCGGAGCGGGCGCCTCGCCCAGGTGGGCGGCCGGATCGCCGGCCGGCGTGGCGGAGCCGCCGACCTCGCCGGGTGCGCGGACCGCGCCCGACTCGGTGAACGGGTCGGCCTCGGGGAGCGAGCCGGTGGTGAAGTCGTAGCCGCAGTTCTCGCAGAACAGCGCGCCGGCCTCGTTGGGGTACGAGCAGTTCGGGCAGACGGCGGGACCGGTCGGGATCGCCGTGGTCGGGTCGGCGGCGCGCGGCGCGGGGGCGGACGGCGCGGCGGGCGCGATCGGCGCACCGCAGACGTCGCAGTAGTCGCCGGACTGGGAGGTGTGCCCCTCCGGGCAGCGGTAGCTCACTTGCGCACCCGCGTGGTCTTCGTCGAGGCGGTGTCGAGCGCCATCTCGTCCAGGCGGGCGACGCCGCGCTTCAGCCGGACCGTCCCCTCGTTGGGGTTGTCGATCTCGACCACCTTGCGCAGCTTCGCGGTCGCCTCGTCGTTGCCGGTGGCGGCGGCGAGCTGCACGGCGCGGCCGAGCTTGACCGTCGCGGTGGCGTCGTCGCCGACGGCCTTCGCAGCGAGGCCGTCCTGGATCGCCGAGGCGAGCTCGGTCTGGCCGGTGTAGTGCGCGACGGCGGGATCGATCCGTGCGGTGAGCGCCGAGTCGTCGGTCCAGCGGGCCTTCACCAGCGCGGAGGCGACGACCTCGTCGCGCACGCTGAGCTGCACGCGGGCGGCGAGCTGCTCGGCGCCGACCGGCTTCGAGGCGACGCGGACGGCCACGTGGTACTCCCGCGACTCGTCACCCCAGGCGCCGGTCGGGTAGCTGCCGGTCAGCGGGTTCACCGAGGTGCGACGCGAGCTGAGGTCCTCGAGGTTCGGCGCGACCTGGCGGACGAAGAGGAGCTGGGAGCCCTGCGGGGTCCAGACGCGCAGCTCGCCGTCGGCGACGCCGCGGCCCATCGATGCCTGGATCAGCTGCTCGAAGTCGGCGGCCATGTCGGCCGGGTTCGCGATCAGTCCGACGGTGCCCAGCAGCGCGCTGGCGATGGTGCGCGCCTCCTCGACGACCCAGCGGGAGCCGACGCCGCGGACGTCGCACTGGAAGACGCCGCCGGCCGCGCGGATCGCCGCGTCGAGCTGCATCCGCGACTCGTGCTCGTTCTTGCCGTCGGTGAGCAGGATCGCGTGCCGCTGCTTCGCCTCGGGGACGCTGGAGAAGAGCTGGCGGGCGAGGGTCAGCCAGGTGCCCATCGCGGTGCCGCCGTCGGCCTGGAGGAAGCCGATGGCCTCCTTCGCGGCCGCCCGGGCGCCCGGCTCCATCCGCACCATCGACACGGAGGCGTTGGGGTACGGGAAGGCGCGGTCGGCGCGCTCGGAGCCGGCGACGACGGCGAAGAAGGTGCCGTCAAGGATCTGATCGACCGCCACGGCGGCGGCGCGCTTGGCCGCGGTCATGTTCTCGCCGGTCATCGACCCCGAGCAGTCGACGATGATGATCTCGGCGGCCGCTCCGTCGCTGCCGGCCGCGCCGGTGCCCGAGGCGGTCACCGTCACGATCGCGTGCACATCCGTCGCGCCGTCCGAGAGGAACTCGTTCTGAAAGACACTCGCGCTGAACTCCGCCATTCGGCCAGTTTATTGTGCTGCCTGGCCGCGACGGCCCTCCTCCTCGCCGGATGCGCAGCAACCGTCGGACAGCCGGCCCCTCCTCCGGCGGGCGCGGGCTTCGACTACCAGCTCGGCGGCAGCTATCCGCCGGCCGACGGCGTCGACCTCGTCGTCCGCGACCGCGAGGCCGAGCCCGCGCCCGGCGTGTACTCGGTCTGCTACGTCAACGCCTTCCAGACGCAGCCCGGCGAGGAGGCGGAGTGGGCGTCGCGACCCGAGCTGCTGCTGCGGGACGCCGCGGGCGAGCCGGTCACCGATCCGGACTGGCCGGACGAGACGCTGCTCGACGTGTCGACGGCGGCGAAGCGGGAGGCGCTGCTCGAGGTGGTCGGGCCGTGGCTGGAGGGCTGCGCCGAGAGCGGCTTCGACGCCGTCGAGGCCGACAACCTCGACTCCGCCACCCGCTCCGAGGGGCTGCTGACCGACTCCGACACCGCCGCGTTCGCCCGCGAGCTCGTCGACGCCGCACACCGGGCCGGCCTCGCGATCGGCCAGAAGAACGCGGCCGAGCGCGCGGAGGAGATGCGCGGGCTCGGCTTCGACTTCGCGATCACGGAGGAGTGCGAGGTGTTCACCGAGTGCGACGCCTACACGGACGTCTACGGCGAGCGCGTGTACGAGGTGGAGTACACGGACGTCGACGATGCGGACGCGGTCTTCGCGCGGGCGTGCGCGCGCAGCGACGGCATCGGCGTGCTGCTGCGCGACCGCGACCTGCTCACGCCGGAGGACGAGGGGTACGTCTCGGAGCGGTGCTGAGGGCGGGGTCCCTAGCGGGTGCCGTAGATGTCGGCGCGATGCCCGATCCGTAGGACGGACACCACTCGCACCTCCTCGTCGATGGCGACCAGCACGCGATAAGCCACGCCGACGTAGCCGGAGCGCAGACCCGCGAGCTCCGCGCTCAGCGGCTTCGTGACGCGCAGGGGGTTCTCGGCGAGGGGCTCGGCGCAGAAGCGGAGCACCGCCTCGGCCAGCTTCGGCGGCAGGCGGTGCAGGGCTCGAACGGCGGGACTGGTGAACCGGACCTCGAAGGGCGGTTCCGGACTCACGCCCGTCGACTCGCCAGCTGCGCGCGGACCTCGTCGAGGCTGAGCGTTCGACCCGCTGCGACCTCCGACTCCGCCTCATCGATCTCTCCCCGGTGCGCCGGATCGGAGAGCCAGGCGATGGTCTCGGTCAGCGAGTCGAGATCGTCCGGCGAGATGAGGACCGCCGCCGCCTTGCCGTGGCGCGTGATCACGACGGCGTCGTGGGTCGCCTCCACCGAATCGACGAGGGACGACAGGTGGTTCTTCGCTTCACTGACCGAGAGAGTCTGCATGACGGCGATTCTAGCCCGACTTCGGGCCATTTGGCAGGCTGGGCGGGCGGGAAGGCCGGGACCGCGGAGGCTGTGCGTGCAGGTCAACCCCGGTCCGCGGTCCGCGTCCGCCTGACAGGCTGAGCGCCGTGCCTCCCTGGTCCCTCGCGCTGCTCAGCGGCGCCATCGGCGGGGCGACCCTCCTGATCGGAGCGGCGCTCGCCTGGTTCGTCCGCGTCCCGCCCAAGCTGACCGCGGCGATCTCGGCGTTCGGCGCGGGCGTCCTCATCTCGGCGCTCGCCTACGAGCTGGTGCAGGAGGCGGCCGACGACGGCGGACTCCTGCCGACGATCCTCGGCACGCTCGCCGGTGCCGTGGTCTTCGTCGGGGCGGACGCGCTGCTCACCCGGGCCGGCGCGGGGAATCGCAAGAGCGCGAAGGGCTCCGGCTCCGCGGGCGGCGGCACCGCGATCGCCGCGGGCGCGCTGATCGACGGGATCCCGGAGTCGATCGTGCTCGGCCTCTCGGTGGCGCAGGGCGGCGCGGGAGCGGCGATCAGCGTTCCGATCGTGGCCGCCGTGGCGATCTCGAACCTGCCGGAGGGGCTCTCCTCGACCGTCGGCATGAAGGCCGACGGACGCTCCGCCCGCTACGTCTTCACCGTCTGGGGCGGCATCGCCGCGCTCTCCGCGATCGCCGCGCTCGTCGGCTTCCTCGTCTTCGCGAGCGCACCGGGAGCGGTCGTGGCGTTCGTGACGACGGTCGCGGCCGGCGCGATCCTCGCGATGATCTCGAACACGATGATCCCGGAGGCGTTCGACCGGGACGACGTGCTGACCGGGCTGTACGCCGTCCTCGGGTTCGTGACGGCGTTCGCGCTGCACTCCGTGTCGTGAACTTCGGACGCCGCACTGCGGCGTCCCGCGGTCGGCAGAGGCGGTGGCACGTTCTGCAGAGCGTCCTGCGTGCGCCGACGGGAATCCGCTGGGACGCGGATTCCCGGATACGGCTCGTGCGTGGCCGGGTGGTTCGGCGGCGGATCGCAGCATGCTGGTCGAGTAGCCCCGGAGGGGTGTATCGGGACCCGGCGTCTGCAGGACGGCGGATCTCGATACGCCCGCTCCGCGAGCTACTCGATCAGCATGCCGAGGCCCGCCCGCGGGCGGCTCGATCAGCATGTCCCGCCGCGCGGCTGATCAGCACGACCGCAGCATGCTGGTCGAGTAGCCGCGGAGCGGCGTATCGAGACCGGGCGCGTCAGCCGCTGAAAGCCGTCAGGGCGTCGTCGAGGATCGAGAGGCCGCGGGCGACCTCGGCGGGGGTGACCACGGCGGGCGGGACGACGTGGATGCGGTTGTCGGCGGTGAAGGGCAGGAGGCCCCGGGAGAGCAGGTCGGCCTTGAGGCGGCCGACGGCGGCGACGGGCAGCGGCTCGCGGGTGCCGCGGTCGGTCACCAGCTCGAGCGCCCAGAAGACGCCGGAGCCGCGGACCTCGCCGATCAGGTCGTGCTTCGCCTCGAGGGCGGCCAGGCCGGGGGCGAGGTGCTCGGAGCCGATGGTCTTCGCGTTGTCGACGATGCCCTCCTCCGCCATGGCCTCGAGGGTCGCGACGACGCTCGCCGCGGCGAGCGGGTGGCCGGAGTAGGTCAGCCCGCCGGGGAAGACGCGCTCGTCGAAGTGGTGCGCGATCGGGTCGTCGATGACGACGCCGCCGATCGGCACGTAGCCCGAGTTGACGCCCTTGGCGAAGGTGATCAGGTCGGGCCGGACGTCGAAGGCGTCGAAGGCGAACCACTCGCCGGTGCGGCCGAAGCCGGCCATCACCTCGTCGAGGATCAGCAGGATGCCGTAGCGGTCGGCGAGCGCCCGCACGCCGGCGAGGTAGCCGGGCGGCGGCGTCAGGATGCCCGCGGTGCCGGGGATCGTCTCGAGCAGCAGCGCCGCGATCGACTCCGGACCCTCGGCCTGCACGACGCGCTCGAGGTGGTGCAGCGCCCGCTCGCACTCCTGCTCGGGCGTCTCGGCCCAGAACTCGGAGCGGTAGAGGTAGGGGCCGAAGGCGTGGACGTGCCCGCGGGCGTACTCGTTGGGGATGCGGCGCCAGTCTCCGGTCGAGACGATCGCGGCCCCGGTGTTGCCGTGGTACGAGCGGTAGAAGGAGACGATCTTGTCGCGACCGGTGTAGAGCCGCGCCATCCGGATCGCGTTCTCATTGGCGTCCGCACCGCCGTTGGTGAAGAAGACCTTCTCGAAGCCCTCGGGCGCGCGCTCGGTGATCAGGCGCGCCGCCTCGGCCCGGGTCTCGTTCGCGAAGGCCGGGCCGACGGTGGTGAGCACGGCGGCCTGCGCCTGGATCGCGGCGACGACCTTGGGGTGCTGGTAGCCGATGTTGACGTTCACGAGCTGGCTGGAGAAGTCGAGGTAGCGGGTGCCGTCGACGTCCCAGACCTCGGCGCCGAGGCCGCCGGCGATCGGCAGCGGATTCAGCGCGCCCTGCGCGGACCAGGAGTGGAAGACCCGCGAGCGATCGGCGGCGGTGACGGAGGCATTGGTGCTGCCGGTGGGAGTCGTGTCCGAGGAGGTCGTGTCCGAGAGCGTCATGCCTCCATCGTGCCGCGCGGGGGGCCGTCGTAGGCGGCCCGCTTTGTCGAAGCCGCAGCCCTACGATGGACAGAACGTCGAATCCGATCCCGAGTGGAGCCGCCCGTGCCCGCGACCGTCCGCGATCTGCTCGCCGAGCCGGCCTTCCGCCTCCACGTCCTCGCGGGCGTGCACGACGAGGCGGCGCTCGACGCCCCGCTGGTCTGGGCGCACTCCTCCGACCTCGTCGATCCGACGCCGTGGCTCGAATCGGGGCAGCTGCTGCTCACCGACGGCGTGCACTTCGAGCAGAGCCCCGAGACGCAGGGCGCCGACTTCTCGGAGGCGTACGTGGCGCGTCTCCGCGGCCGGGGCATCCGCGCCCTCGGCTTCGCGACCGGCATCGTGCACGACGAGGTGCCCGCCCCGCTCGTCGCGGCCTGCGCCCGGCAGGGGCTGCCGCTGCTCGAGGTCGCCGAGCTGACGCCGTTCATGGGGATCATCCGCTTCGTCGCGGACGTCATCTCGCGCGAGCAGCGCGAGCGACTGGAGTGGTCGCTGGAGGCGCAGCGCCGGGTCGCGCGGGCGGCGCTGCGACCGGACGGACTCGCGGCGATCCTCTCGGAGCTGGAGCGCCAGCTGGACTGCTGGGTCGCGCTCTACGACGCGGTCGGCCAGCGGGTGCACCTGCCGACCCGGCTCGACGTGCCGGAGGCGGCGGAGGGCTCGGTCGCGGCGGCCGTGCGCCAGGCGCTCGCCCGGGGCAGCCGCGCGGGGCTCCGGCTCGACGACGGCGGCGGTGTCACCCTGCAGACGCTCGGGCAGCGCGACCACCTGCGCGGGGTGCTCGCGGTCGGCACCGGCACTCCCCTGGATCCGGCCGGCAACGACCTGGTGGCGAGCGTCATCGGGCTCGCGAGCATCGCGCTCGAGCAGCGGCGCGCCCTCGACACCTCGCGGCGGCAGCTGCGCTCGGGTCTGCTCGAGCTGCTCGTCGCCGGGGCCTTCGACGTCGCGGCCCGCACCGCACGGCAGCTCTGGGGCACGCTGCCCGCCGAGCCGGTCCGCGTGAGCGTGCTGAGCGAGCCGGTGCGCGGCGACTCGCTGCTCGACGAGCTGGAGGTGTTCGCGGAGGAGAACGGGGCGCGGCTGTTCTTCGCCGAGCGCGACGGGGCCCTCGTCGTCATCACGGGTGCGGAGGATCTGGCGCTGATCGCGGGGGTGCTGGAGCGGCACGGTGCACAGGCGGGGTCCTCGGCGCCGGTCGCCTGGGCCGAGCTGGACCGGGGGCTGGTGGAGGCGCGGCGCGCGGCCGACCGGGCGACGGCGGAGCATCCGCTGCTCCGCTTCGAGGACGTGTCGGCGCAGGGGATGCGCGGCCTGCTCACCGCGGCCGGCGCCGAGCCTCTCGCCCGGCGGCTGCTCGCGCCGCTGCTCACCCCCGAGGGCGGCGTGCTGCTCGAGAGCGCCCGCGTCTGGCTCCGCTGCAACGGCGCGTGGGAGCCGGCCGCCCGCGAGCTCGGCGTGCACCGGCACACGCTGCGGAACCGCGTGACGGCGGTCGAGCGGGCGCTGGGTGTGGACTTGGACGACGTGGATGCCCGGACTGAGCTGTGGCTGGCGCTGTGCTTCTCGGCGCCGGTCTCCTCCTCCGTCGTCGATCGGCCGCGGTCGGCCGAGCGAGAGGGGGACGCCCCACAGAGCGACGCACGTCCGCCCACGACGAATCGCTGACACGCGATTCGCCGGTTGCGCTCGACCTTGCGATGGTCGGTGTGCCGTGGCCCCGCGAGATGCCACTTATGAGCAGGACACGCCGTAGAAGTCGCTCATAAGTGGCATCTCGCGGCCCGGCTCAGTTTTGAGGGAAACCGAGGTTGATGCCGCCGTGCGAGGGGTCCAGCCAGCGCGACGTGATCGCCTTCTGCTGCGTGAAGAAGCGCACGCCCTCCGCGCCGTGGGCCTTGGTGTCGCCGAAGAGCGACGACTTCCAGCCGCCGAAGGAGAACGTCGCCACGGGCACGGGGATCGGCACGTTGATGCCGATCATGCCAACCTCGACCTCGTTCTGGAAGCGGCGGGCCGCTCCGCCGTCGTTGGTGAAGATCGCGGTGCCGTTGCCGAAGGCGCCGTTGTTGATCAGCGCGACGCCCTCCTCGTACGACTGGACGCGGACGATGGACAGGACCGGTCCGAAGATCTCCTCGGTGTAGGCCTTCGAGGTGATCGGGACGTCGTCCAGCAGCGTCGGGCCGAGCCAGAAGCCGTTCTCGTCGCCGTCGACCTCGATGCCGCGGCCGTCGACGACGACCTTCGCGCCGTCCTCCTCCGCGATCGCGATGTAGGAGGCGACCTTGTCGCGGTGCGCTTCGGTGACCAGGGGGCCCATGTCGCAGCCACGACGACCGTCGCCGATCCGCAGGGTCGCGGCGCGCTCCTGGATCTTCGCGATCAGCTCGTCAGCGACGGGCTCGACCGCGACGACGACCGAGATCGCCATGCAGCGCTCCCCCGCCGAGCCGAAGCCCGCGTTGATCGCGGAGTCCGCGACGAGGTCGAGGTCGGCGTCCGGCAGCACCAGCATGTGGTTCTTCGCACCGCCCAGGGCCTGGACGCGCTTGCCGTTGCGGGTGCCGGTCTCGTAGACGTACTGCGCGATCGGGGTGGAGCCGACGAAGGAGATCGACTTGACGTCGGGGTGCTCGAGGAGGCCGTCGACCGCGACCTTGTCGCCGTTCAGGACCGTGAACACACCGTCGGGGAGGCCGGCCTCCTTCCAGAGGGCTCCGAGCCAGATCGCCGACGACGGGTCCTTCTCGGACGGCTTCACGACGACGGTGTTGCCGGCGGCGATGGCGATGGGGAAGAACCACATCGGCACCATCGCGGGGAAGTTGAAGGGGCTGATGATGCCGACGACGCCGAGCGGCTGCTTCACGGAGTAGACGTCGACGCCGGTGGAGACCTGCTCCGAGTACTCGCCCTTGAGGTGGTGCGCGAGGCCGGTCGCGAATTCGACGACCTCCTGGCCGCGGGTGATCTCGCCCATCGCATCGGAGAGGACCTTGCCGTGCTCGGAGGTGATGATCTCGGCCAGCTCGCCCTTCTTGGCCTCGAGCAGCTCGCGGAATTTGAACACGATCTGCTGGCGCTTCGCGAGCGAGGTGTCGCGCCAGGCGGGGAACGCGGCCTTGGCGGAGGCGACGGCTGCATCGATCTCGGCGGCGTCGGCCAGCGCGACCTCCTTGGTCGCGACGCCGAGCGCCGGGTCGTAGACCGGCGCGGTGCGACCGGACGACGAGGGCGACGCGGCCCCGTCGATCCAGTGGCCGACGGTGGACAGCGAGGTGGCGGGCGACTCGGCGATGCTCATGGGGTCGAGGGTAGGCGGGGAGCGAGCGGGGGCGGGGTGCGGATGTGTCCAGGCACCGGGAGGTCGGATGGACGGAGCGGCACGGCGGGGGGATCTCGATACGGCCGCTGCGCGGCCTACTCGATCAGCAGGGAAGGGGGCGGCGCGGCTTCCGTCGCCGGCGTGAAGCGCGCCAGGGCCGCCGTGATGTTGTCCTGGCCGCCGCGCTCGTTCGCCCAGGCGACGAGCGCCTCCGCCAGCGCGACCGGGTCGTCGGCGACGCGGGCGACGGCGTCGTGTAGCACGGCCGCGAGGTCGTCCGCGGGCGAGGCGTAGTTCCAGAGGCCGTCGGAGCAGACGAGCACCCAGCCGGGCTCGTCGAGCACTGTGGAGGCGAGGGTGGGCGACTCGTCGTGCGCGTCGGCCCCCAGCCACTTGGTGATCGCATGCGCGTCGGGCGCCGACTCGGCCTCGGCGCGGGGCACGCCCGAGGCGATCTGCTCCTGCGCCCAGGAGTCGTCGACGGTGAGCTGCCGCGCGGGGCCCGCGTCGGGGATCCAGTAGCTGCGGCTGTCGCCGACGTTGCCGGTGACCAGCAGCGCGCCGTCGAGGATCGCGGCGGTGAAGGTGCACGACGGCGGGTTGTCGCGCTTCTCGGGCACCGCGGCGTCGATCGCCCCGGAGGCGCGCGCGACCGCCATCTGCAGCAGCGCGCCCCAGCGCTCGGCGCCGTGCACCTCCCCGCCGACCTCGGACCGCAGCGCGCTCAGCGCGGCGCGGGCGGCGGCGAGCGAGGCGGTGTCGGAGTCGGGGGTCGAGGAGACGCCGTCGCAGACCACCAGAAGCGCCGTCCGCAGGCCGCCGTCCTCGCCGGCCGTCGCGCCGAGCGCCATCGCGTCCTCGTTGGCCGCGTGCCGGATCCCGCGGTCGCAGACGCCGCCGACCAGCGGGTGCGGCGCCTCCGCCCAGTGCTCGCGCTCGGTCGGCGCGCGCTGACCGCACTGCTCGCAGTAGCCGTCGTCGGCGATCACTCCCCCGCAGTGCAGGCAGGCCGTCGGGCCCTCCGAGCCGGCGGCGGGCGGGGCGGCCGCGGCGGCCGGGACGATCAGCGTCGTCCCGCAGGCCTCGCAGAAGGCGTCCCCGGTCGAGACCGGCTCGCCGCAGTTCGGGCAGGGCGTGGACAGCGCGGTGCCCACGTCGCTCTCCCCGCTCACGTCAGCGTCCAGCGGCGCACGGCGTTCGCCCGGTCGACGAGGCGCAGGCGCTCCTCCTTCTCGCGGGTGGCGGCCGCGAGCGAGCGGTAGGAGGTCTCGAGGCCGTCCCTGAGGGCGGGCTCGGTGGCGTCGATCCCGCCGATCGTCGCGCCCTCGGCGGGGCCGTCGCGGCGGACCAGCTCGAGCGCCGACTCCAGCACCCCCGTCGTCAGCTCGAGCCGGGTCCGCGAGTCGATCGCCACCGTGTCGACACTGGCGAGCGCGGCGGAGAGCGCCGGCAGTCCGCGGCCGGAGCCGGCCAGCAGCTCGGCGCGGCGGCGGCGGGCGTCGACGTAGGAGGAGCGGGTCGGCGTGACGATGTCGAGCGCGTCGAGCGCGCCGTCCAGGTCGGCCCGGTGCTGCCGCACCCGGGCGAGACCGAAGGCGGCCGGCGCGGTGTAGTTGGCGTCGGCACGCGCGCAGATCACGTAGAGCGACTCCGCCACCTCGGGCTCGCCGCTCGACTCGCAGGCCGCGGCGAGCGCGAGCTTCGGGGCGAGCTCGCCGGGCACCTGGCCGTAGACGGTGTTGAACGAGGCGCGGGCGCCGATGTCGTCGTGGCGGGCGAGCTGGGCCAGCCCGCTCATCCACACCGCGCGCCACTCCCACGGGTCCTCGGTGAGGATCTCCCCGGTCGCGCGGGCGACGTCCTCCCAGCGCTCGGCCTCGATCGCCGCGCGGGCGCGGGCGAGCCGCACCTCGACGGTGACGGTCGGCGCGAGCGCGAGCGCGCGCAGCCGCACGATCGGATCGGCGACGTTGACGCCCGCGAGCCAGGCGCGCGCCGGGTCGGACTCGTCGGTCTTGAGCCCGGGCAGCGCGTCCCAGGGCAGCGGACGGTCGACCACGTCGGCGACGGGCGCCTCGAACAGCGCCGACTCGGTCGAGTGCAGCGCGGGGTGCCCCGGCCCGCGGTCGGTCGCGACGACCTCGCGCAGCACGCCGAGCAGCTGCCCGCGCATCTCGTCGACGGTGGCGAAGCGGTCCTGCGGGTCGGGCGCGCAGGCCTTCGCGACCAGGCGGTAGAACGAGTCGTACTTCTGGAACAGCGGCGTCTCGGACACCGGCGGCAGCGAGGCGACGTAGGTGGTCTGGTTGCCGCGGAAGTCGAGGACGAGCGAGGCGATCGTCCGCCCGATCGTGTAGACGTCGGAGGCGATCGACGGCCCGAGCTCGGGCACCTCGGGCGCCTGGTAGCCGACGGTGCCGTAGATCGCCGACTCCTCGTCGTCGGCGCGGCGCACGCCGCCCAGGTCGATCAGCTTCACCTGGTCGCCGACCTGGATCATGTTGTCCGGCTTGAAGTCGCAGTAGAGCAGCCCGTGGTCGTGCAGGTAGGCGAAGGCGGGCATCACCTCGAGGACGAAGGCGAGCGCCTGGTCGACGGGCAGCGGATCCGCGGAGCCGCCGTTCGCGTCGCGGCGCTCCTGGAGGATCTGCTTGAGGCTCGGACCGCCGACGTACTCCATCACGATGTAGCCGGCGCCCTCGTGCAGGACGAAGTTGTAGATCTCGACGATCAGCGGGTGCTCGACCTCGGCGAGGTACTGCCGCTCCGTCACCGCCGCCGCATAGGCGTCGGGGTCGCCGGAGTTCAGCAGGCCCTTGAGCACGACCCAGCGACCGGAGACGTTGCGGTCGCGGGCGAGGTAGATCCAGCCGAGTCCGCCGTAGGCGAGGCAGCCGACCACCTCGTACTGCCCGCCGACGACGTCGCCCTTCGCGAGCTGCGGCGTGAAGCTGAACGGGGTGCGGCAGTTGGGGCAGAAGCCCTCGGTGCGGCCGGGCTTGCCGTCGCGGCCGCGGCCGACCGCGGTGCCGCAGTTGGAGCAGAAGCGCTTGCGCTCGGGGAGCACCGCCTCCTTCATCAGCGCGGCCATCGGGTCGGCGGCGGGGCGGGAGGGGACGGTCGTCAGCCCGGCGCCGAGCCGCGGTCCGCGCAGGCGGGTGGAGGTGGTGCCGACGCGGCGGGTGGTCTTCGAGCCGGTCTGCGCCGTGCGGGCCGAGCCGAGCGCGGCGGTGGCGAGGCGGGCGGAGGAGGTGCGGCCGCTGCGGGCGGTCGCCGCCTCCTCGGTGCTGGAGCCGACGGGGGCCTGCGCGTTCGGCGCGCCCTCGGCGAAGCCGGTGCCGAAGGCGGCGGAGGCGGTGGCGGGAGTGGGGCCGGACGCGGGAGCGGGGCGGCGCGCGGTGGGAGCCGACACCGCGACGGCCGGCGCCTCCGCCGGCAGCCCGCAGACGTTGCAGTAGCCGTCCTCGATCACGCCGGTGCAGCCCGGAGTCGAGGTGCAGGGGTCGCCGTTCATGAGCTGGCCTTCCGGTGGTGCGAGGGAGACGGGGCGGTGGGCAGGTCGCGAGTGACCACGTCGTACTGCTCGACCAGGTGTCGGGCGAGCGGCACCGAGCACGGGACCGCGTCGAGCGCGGCCCGGACCTCCGCGTCGGCCGCGGCGCCCACGGGCGACGCGGCCCGGCCGTTGGCGGCGGCGCGCTCGCGCAGGGCCCGCAGCCGGAAGCCGAGGGCGGCCCGCTCGCGCAGCGGCGACGTGTAGGCGGCCTCGACGGCGTCGAACGCCCGGCCGACGGCGGTGAGGCGGGCGAGATGCGCGTCGAGCGCCTCCCGGCCGGTCGGCGGCTCGCCGAGGCGCGAGACGTCGGGCACGGCGAGGCGAGGCGGATCCGCGATCTCGCGGCGACAGCGGGCGACGAGCTCGCGCAGCGGCGCCTCGCGCAGCTCCGCGGCGGCGGCCAGCTCGCGGGCGCGGACCCGGTCGTGCTCGAGTCCGCGGCGCTCGGAGGCGGCGATGATCAGATCGCGCTCCAGCCGGGCGGAGTCGCTCTCGAGCTGGCCGAGCGGCCCGGAGACGTCGGCGCCGCGGCCGGCCTTCTCGGCGAGGGCGTCCAGCCGCGAGCGGAGCACGGCGACGCGCTGGGCGGCGGCCTGGTCGACGGTGCCGCGCGCGTCGCGGGTGAGGTCGCGGCAGCGCTCGATCTCGGCGCGCACCCCGACGATCCGGCCGGCGACGTCGGTGCCGCTCGGGTCGAGCTCCAGGCGCGACTTCAGCTGGCCGATGACGGCGTCGCAGAGCCGGACGGCCTCGACCAGCGAGACGGCGGCGCTGCCGCCCGAGCCGGAGGAGTCGAGGCGCCCCCAGATCAGCTGCGACATCCGCTCGCGGGCCACGGTGTCCACGCGGCCGGAGTCCCAGACGACCTCGAGCTCGGCCAGTCGCCGGGTGACGGACTCGCGCAGCGACTGCGCGAGGACGACGTCGGCGGTGTAGCTGTCGGCCTGCGGCGAGGCGAGCGCGGCGGCGTCGAGCCGCGAGAGCTCGCGGGTCGTCCGCTCCAGCCAGCGGCCGAGCTGAGCGAGGTAGTCGAAGAGCGCACGCTGCGGGATCGCCTCGCCCAGGCGCCCCGGAGCGACGGGCGTCCCCTCCGAGACGCCCGCCCCCGAGACCCCCTGCGCGCTCGTCCCGGCCGCCATCAGCGCCCGTACACCGCGGCGGGCGGCGTCGCCGTGCCGAGATCGCCGAGCCAGCGCTGGTAGATGCTCTGCCAGCGGCCGTCCGCGCGGATGCTCTCGAGCGCCGCGTTCACGAAGCGCACGTAGTCGGTGTCGCCGGCCGGCATCCCCAGGCCGTAGGGCTCGGAGCTGAGCTGGTCGCCGATGACCTTGGCGTACGGGTCCTGCGCGACGAAGCCGGCGAGGATCGTGTCGTCGCCGGCGATGGCGTCGACGGAGCCCTCCTGGAACTGCGCGAGGCACTGGGTGTGCGTGTCGGCGGCGACCGCCTCGACGTCGGGGTAGTCGCTCTCGAGCCGGCTGAGCGTGGTGGTGCTCCGCGGTGCGCAGACGTTCTGCCCGGCCAGCTCGTCGATGCCGTCCGCGTCGTTGCTCTCCGAGACGAGCACCTTCAGCCCCGCGGCGTAGTACTCGGAGGAGAAGGCGATGCTGCTCCAGCGGTCGCAGGTCATCGTCAGCGTGCGGGCGACCAGGTCGACCTGCGGCGTCGCCGCGTCGCCGCTGAGGGCGGGCAGGCGCTGAGCCGAGGTGATCACGACGAACTCGATCGCGGTCGGGTCGCCGAAGATCGCGCCGGCGATCTCGCGGGCGATGTCGATGTCGAAGCCCTCGATCTCGCCGGTCAGCGGGTTGCGGGAGGACATCAGCAGGGTGTCGGCCGAGACGCCGACGCGGAGCTTCCCGTAGTCCCGGATCTGCGCGAGGCGGGGGCTGTCGGTGACGCCGGTGGGCGCGTAGGAGGTGGTCGCCGAGGGCGAGCACTCCGCGGTGGCGGGAGCGGCGGTCGACGGCGCCGACGCCGTGGGGGTCGGCGTGGTCGCCTCGGTGATGGTGCCGAGGTCGCTCGCGCCGCTGGTGCAGCCGGAGACGGCGAGCACGGTCGTGAGCAGGAGCGCGACGGCGCCCGTGCGCAGGGTGCTGAGGCGGGTCATCGGTACTCCTCCAGTCGCTGCGCGACGCCGCGCCAGGCGAGCAGGGCGCCCGC
Organism: Rathayibacter sp. PhB151; assembly: GCF_004366415.1. NCBI lineage: Bacteria > Bacillati > Actinomycetota > Actinomycetes > Micrococcales > Microbacteriaceae > Rathayibacter > Rathayibacter sp. PhB151. The sequence continues at coordinate 464,187 of NZ_SOEN01000006.1, forward strand.
CAGGCCGGCGGCGAGCAGGATCCAGGAGGCGATCGAGGCGGTCGCGCTCCCGTCGTCGAGCTCGGTGCGGGTCGTGGTCGTGTCGTCGACGATCGCCAGGCGCGCGTCGTTCGCGAAAGTGGTGAACGCGCCGTTGGCGGTGCCGTCCCCGGTGGCGGTGGCGAGCTCCACCGCGTCGTCCCAGTTCCCGCCGTCGTCCTGCTCGCGGATCGCCGCGTGCAGATCGAGCCACGCGTTCAGCTCCGTCAGCAGCGCCCCGTCGACGATGCCGTCGTCGACCCCGGCCTGCAGCCGGTCCCCCGCGTCCTTCGCCGCCGCCTGGAACTCCGACTCGAGGGCCGCTCCCGAGCCGCGCTTGATCAGCGTGAAGCTCTCCAGCGACTTCGCGTCGCTCGCCGCGGTGAGCGCCTGCGAGACCACGAGCGTCGCCTGGTACGGCTCGGCGCGCACCGCCGCCGCACGCCCCGCGATCGAGCCGAGCACGAGCGCGCCGCCGATCCCGACCAGCAGCAGCAGCCCGGTGGCGGTGGCGAGCGGGCGGTTGAGGTAGCGGTGCGTCCGCCGCGCCAGCCAGACCTGCGCCGCGATCAGCAGGAGCAGCATCGCGAGCGAGCCGATCAGCAGCAGCACGCTGAAGCGCACGGTGTCGTAGGCGGCGGCGACGCGGTCCGCCCCGCGGGTGACCAGCCCGTTGAGATCCGTGAGGATCCCCTTCTCGGCGTCGGTCAGCTGCGACGAGGCCTGATCGAGGTACGCGGAGCCGACCGGGAAGCCCTGCCGGTTGTTGGCGCGGGCCTGCTCGATCAGTCCGCTGTAGGTGGTCAGCTTGGTGGCGACCTTCGCGAGGGTCTCGGCGTCGTCGGGCTGCGTCGCGGCGAGCTGGGCGATCCGCGAGGACGCGTCGGCGAGGTTGTCCACGTAGGTCTGGCGCTGCTCCGCGGGCTCGAGACCGCCGACCAGGAAGGTGTTCGCCGCGATCGCGTTGGCGTCGACGAGCAGGTTCCGCACGTCCTGCACGCCGATCAGCTGGGCGGCCTGCTCGCGGGCCTCCTGCGCGGCGCGCGCCTGCAGCGACGCGGCCTGCTGGCCGAAGACGCCGAACAGCACGGCGGCGAGCGCGGTGAGCACCAGCAGCAGGCGGAGGGTGCGCGGAGTGGTCGAGGTCGCGCGGGCGAGGAGCGTCGGCCGCCGAGCGGCCGGCGCAGCCTGAGCGGGTGCGGGCGGAGCCGGCGGCGCGGCAGTGGCGATGCTCATGCGATCTCCTCGGTCGATGCGTCGGTCTCGGGCTCCGCCACCGGGGACTCCGCGTCCGGCAGCTCCGCGTCCGGCAGCTCCGCCTCCACGACGTCCTCCGCCTCCAGGGTCCGCAGCTCGTCGAGCGTCGGCTCCTCGGTGTCGCGCAGGCGCCAGGCGTGGCGCGCGATGGCCGCGTCGAGCACGTTGCGCACCCAGCGTCCGTTGCCGAACGCCTCGGTGCGCTCCTGCGCGGCGGCGACGTCGGCGAAGGCGGCGACCGCCTCCTCCGTCGGGGTGAAGTCGGCGGCGGCGGCGAGGCGCGCGAAGATCGCGGACAGCTCCTCGTCGCTGTAGTCCGCGAAGTCGATGGTGGTGGAGAAGCGGCTCGCGAGCCCGGGGTTGGTGTCGAGGAAGCCCTGCATCGGCCCGGAGTAGCCCGCCACGATGACGACCAGGTCGCCGCGGTGGTCCTCCATGTCCTTGACCAGGGTGGTCACCGCCTCCGCGCCGTACTGGTCGAGCGCGAGCGCGTAGGCCTCGTCGATGAAGAGCACGCCGCCGCGGGCCGAGGCGATCACCTCGGCCGTCTTCATCGAGGTCTGACCGAGGTAGCCGGCCACCAGCTCGGAGCGGTCGACCTCGACGAGCACGCCCTTCGAGAGGATGCCGAGCGAGCGGTAGATGCGCGAGACGAGCCGCGCGACGGTGGTCTTGCCGGTGCCCGGATTGCCGGTGAAGACGAGGTGCCGGGTGAGCGTCGGCGTGGTGAGTCCCGCCGCCTGGCGCAGGGTGTCGATCCGGAGCAGTTGGGTCTGCCGCTTGATCTCGCTCTTCACCCGGTCGAGGCCGATCAGCGCGTCGAGCTCGGCGAGCAGGTCCTCGATCGCCTCGGGCGGCTCGACCGGTTCGGGCTCGGGCTCGGCGACGGGAGACGCGGGCGGCGCGGCGGCGGCCGGTCCCGGCTCGTCCTGCGGCCCGTCGTGCTCGGTCCGCCGCAGCCGAGCGAGGATCTCGTCGACCCCGGGGACTCCGGCGGGAAGATCGCGCGGAGCGGTGGGCGCCGAGGACCCGGCCGGCGAAGCCGCTGCTCCCCCCACCGCCCCCAGCTGCGCCGCCGCCGTCGCCGACGCCGCCGCGATCCCGCCGATCCCCGGCTCCCCGAGCGAACTCGCCGCGGACACGACCTCGGTCAGCGCCCGCGCGTACGCGCCGGCCTGCTCCGACCGCGCCGCGACCAGCCCGGCGAGCAGATCGGTCGGCGAGCTGCGCCAGCGCCGGGCGCTCGACGCCGCGGTGAAGAACGCCTCGAGTCCGCCGGTGGTCCCGGTCTCGGCGAGCCAGTCCTGGCCGGCCCCGGTGATCGACTCCGCGACCGCGGCCGCGAGCCGACCGCCCTCGGCGCGCACGGCGGCGCCGTCGAGGCCGGCCGCGGATCCGACCAGGACGAGCGCGTCGAGCGACGCCGGCAGCGTGCTCACGAGGCGCTCGGCGGGGTCAGCGAGCCGGGAGCGGTCGGGCTCGAGGACGCGGGCGGCGCGTCCAGCCCGCTCGACAGCGACGACTCCGTGAACTTCTCGGCGAGGAACTGCCCGTGCGCGATCAGCGCCGAGGCGTCCTGCCGCGAGACGGCGTCCGAGATCCGGTCGAGCGTGCCCCCGAGCAGGTCGAGCTGGTCGCAGAGGATCATCAGCGAGGTCTTCCCCTTGTAGACGGCGCGGCGGTCGGCGAAGTCGCGCGGCAGGCGAAGGTAGCCCTCGACCGCCTCGGGCAGGTAGCTGGTGGCCGTCGCGACGACGGTGTGGCCCTGGCGGCTCATCCCGCCGAGGCGGTCCAGGCGCGGCACCATCTCGCGCACGGTCTCGTCGACCCGGCGGATGCGTGCCGCGACGATCGCGGGGACCTTGCCCGCGGTCTCCGCGGCGACCCGGTCGAGCGCCGCGAGGATGTCGTCGCTGGACGGCACGCGCGGGAGTGCGGGCGCGGTCTCCTCCGGCACCGGGTCGGTGCCGCCGAACAGGCGGGAGAGCCAGCCCATCGGCTAGCGGCCGAGATCGAGCGAGGAGGCCGCGTCGATGTCGGAGTTGCTGCGCCGGGCCCGCTCGACGTACTCGCCGGCCTTCGCGGTCTCGACCTGGAGGACGCCGACGGTCTGCGCCATGCTGTCGAGCGCCTTGATCTTGAAGTCCGAGATCGAGTCCATGGTCTGGTAGATGTTCGCGAACGCCGCCTGCAGCTGCGGGAGCCCGACCGTCGCCGACGCCGCCTGCGACTGGATGCTCGCGGACTGTTCGGCGAGCATCCGCGAGGTCGCCTCGATCATGTTCGAGGTCGTGGTGTTGAGCGCGGTGATCTGGTCGAGCACGAGCCGCTGGTTGGCGAGCGCCTGCGCGACGATGACCGCCGTGCGCAGCGCCGACACGGTCGTCGTGGTCGCGCGGTCGACGCCCTTGATCAGCTCGACGTTGTTCTTGATCACCACGTCGATCGCCAGGTAGCCCTGGATCGAGACGGCCAGCTGGGTCAGCAGGTCCTGGTGCTTCTGGCGGGCGTAGAAGAGGACGTCCTCGCGCAGCGCGCGGGCGCGGTCCGGGTCGGTCGCGTCGAGCTCGGCGATCTTCGCGGACAGCTTCACGTCGAGGCGCTCGGCGACGTAGATGTACTCGTTGAGACGCGTCATCGTGTCCCAGAGGTTCTGCTTCTCCAGGTTGAGCGCCGCGTTGTCCTTCCGCAGCTCGTCCTGGCCGTCGTAGAGCGCCTGGATGATCGCGTTGAGGTGCGACTGCGCGCTCTCGTAGCGGCGGAAGTAGTCCGTGATCTTGTTGCCGAACGGGATGAAGCCGAGGATCTTCTTCTGGATGTTGTCCTCGGAGGGGTCGAGGTCCTCGACGGTCCGGCGCAGCTCCAGCAGTGTCTTGCCGATGTTCGAGCCCTCGGAGAGCCCGCCCTCCTGCAGCGCCCGGACGGGCGTCTTCAGCAGGCGGTTCGAGGAGTCGGCGGCCGAGCGGATGTCGGCGTCGCCCATCGTGCGGATGTCGTTGGCCTTCGCCGCGAACTCGGGGCTGCGCGCCTCCGCGGACATCAGCGACGCGAGGTAGCCGTCGACCTTCGCCTCGAGGCCGGGCAGCGCCTGCTCGGGCACCTTCGGCGCGATCGACGGCGCCGAGGTGGTCGCGACGGCGGCGACGGGCTCGGGCGGCGTGAGCGAGAGGGCGTTCTGGGGCGGCTGCAGGGCCTCGGTCATCGGGGGATCCTCACCGTAACGGGCGCGCACCGGGACCGGCGCTCGGCGCCGACTGGACGAACGTGGCCCCAGCATATCGCCGGGGAGTGAGCGCTCCCTCAGACTCCCGCGGGCCGCCTCCGGAGCGTGGCGACCGCGACTCCGCCCAGCGCGATCGCGCCGCCGATCAGCGCCGCGGCCGGCGGAGTCTCGCCCAGGAGCAGCCAGGACAGCAGCACCACGACGGCCGGGACTGCGTAGGTGGTGGCGGCCGTGCGGCCGGCGCTGGAGCGCGAGAGGACGTAGCCCCAGGTGGTGAAGGCGACGGCCGTCGGGAAGACGCCGAGGTAGACGACGGCGGCGATCGAGGAGGCGGGAGCGGCCTGGAGGGAGGCGAGCAGCTCTGGGGCGAACGGCAGGCAGGCGACGGTCGCCGCCAGGCAGCCGATCCAGGTCATCGTCATCGCGTCGACGTGCCCGAGCAGGCGCTTCTGCAGCGTCGCGGCACCGCCGTAGAGGACCGCCGCGGCGAGGCCGAGGACGACGCCGATCACGTCGAACTGCCCCGAGGAGGTGGAGAAGGCGATCACCGCGACTCCGGCGAGCGCCACCGCCATGCCGCCGAGCAGTCGCCGCGGGAAGCCCTCGCCGAGCAGGAGGCCCGCGAGGACCGCGGTGATCATCGGCGCGATGTTGACCAGGAGCGCCGCGGTGCCGGCGTCGACGTGCCGCTCGGCCGCGTTGAGCGCGAGGTTGTAGAGGCCGAACCAGGCGACGCCCCAGACGATCACGAGCAGGAGGATCCGGCCGCGCGGCACCCGGCTGCGCGCGGGCCGCTCGCCGTGGCGGCGTGCCGTGAGCACGAGGCGCACCACCGTCAGCGCGATCGAGCCGATGACGATCCGGCCGAGGGTGAGGGCGCCCGGGCCGAAGTCGTCCGCGGCGAAGCGGATCCCGACGAAGGCCGAGGCCCAGAGCAGCACCGTCACCGCGATCGCGGACCAGAGCAGGGCCGCGTCGCGGCGGCTCGGGGCGGCGGTGGTGCGGGAGGGCGCGGTGCTGGTCATGGACTCATCGTGGCGGGGCGGCGGGCGTCAGCACCAGTCCACGGTTCTCCCGGATCGTGCAGTGCGGCTTCATGATCGCTAGGGTCGGCGCATGCTCGACGTCCAGCGCCTTCGCGTCCTCCGCGCCGTCGTCGCGGCCGGCTCGATCGTCGGCGCCGCGTCGTCGCTCGGCTACACGCCCTCGGCGATCAGTCAGCACCTCGCCGCGCTGCAGCGCGAGACCGGGCTGACCCTGCTCGAGCGGGTCGGTCGCGGGGTCCGGCCGACCGCCGCGGGCCGCACCCTCGCCGAGCAGGCCGACCGGGTGCTGGAGCGGCTCGGCGAGGCGGAGGCGGTCGTCGCCGACCTGCGCGCGGGCCGGGCCGGGCGACTCTCGATGACCTACTTCGCCTCGGTCGGCAGCGCCTGGATGCCCGAGGTGGCGCGGCGGCTGATCGCCGGCTTCCCGCAGCTGGCGCTCGATCTGCGCCTGGGCGAGGAGGTGGCGGAGGACCCGGCGGAGCGGCCGGACGTGCAGTTGCTGGTCGCGGAGCCGGGTGGGTCGGCGGACTCCCCCGGCTTCACGGCGCACCATCTGATCGACGACCCGTATCTCGCCGTGCTGAGCCGGTCGCACCCGCTCGCCGGGCGCGCCGAGATCGAGCTGGCCGAGATCGCGGGCGACCGGTGGATCGACAACGACCTGCCGACCGGCTGGTGCCGCCGGACCCTCGTGGACGCCTGCGCGGCGGCGGGGTTCACGCCGCGCTTCCACGTGCAGGCGAACGATCACGTGACGGCGGTCGCGTTCGTCGCCGCGGGGATGGGACTGACGGTGCTGCCGGCGCTGGCCGCCCAGCCCCTCCCGGCCGGGCTCGTGGCGGTGCCACTGGTGCGGCCGCGCCCGCTGCGGTCGATCCACGCGGTGGTGCGCGGGTCGGTGGCGTCGTCGGCGCCGGTGCAGGTCGCCGTCTCGGCGCTGGTGGAGCTCGCGGGAGCCGGCTCCGGGCGGTGAATCGCGCCGCGGAGGCCGCGGGGCACGCCGATACTGCGCTGCACCGGCCGGTTCGCAGCAGCGGGGAGCACGATGGCGGCGTGACCTCCGTCGAATCCGTGACCCGCTCCGCGCCCGCGCTCGGCGGGCCGCGCATCCTCCGCCAGCGCTGGACCGAGGCCGCCTTCCTGCACTGGCGGGTCGACCCGGCGCTGGTCGCGCCGCACCTGCCGCCCGGAGTGCGTCCGGACGAGCACGACGGCGCCTCCTGGGTGGGCCTCATCCCGTTCCGGCTGTCGCGGACGGCGTTCCTCGGCGGGCCGCGCGTGCCGTGGCTGGGGACCTTCCCCGAGGTGAACGTGCGGCTCTACTCGATCGACCGGCACGGGCGCCGCGGAGTCGTCTTCGTCTCGCTCGAGGCCTCGCACCTACTGCCCGTGCTGACCGCCCAGGCCGTCTTCGGCCTGCCGTACCGCTGGGCGCGGATGGGGATCGAGCACCGCCACGGCGCCGTCATCTACACGACCGAGCGGATCGGCGATCCCGCCGCGCGCTCGCGGATCGTGGTGCGACCGACCCCCGGCACCGACGCGTCCGAGGACCCGCTCGCCGGCTTCCTGACCTCGCGCTGGGCCTACCACGAGCGCCACCTGGGCTCGACCTGGTACGGCCGCAACCTGCACCGGCCGTGGCCGCTGCAGCGCGCGGAGCTGCTCGCCCTCGACGACGGGCTGCTCGAGGTCGCGGGCTTCCCGGGGCTGGCGTCGCGTGCGCCGGACTCGGTGCTGTACTCCCCGGGCGTCGAGACGGTGTTCACGGTGCCGCGGCGGGTGTGACATTCACGGTCCCCAAAAGGGGGTGGCGATTCGCACGATCATCGGTGAGCATTCACCGGGACAGAGCCTTTCCGCCTCGATGAGGAGACCCGTGGAATTCACCGAACGACTGATCGCCCTTGCGACGAAGGTCACCCAGCAGCGCGACATCATCCAGACCGAGGAGGCGACGAAGAACGCCTTCGTCATGCCCTTCATCTCGACGATCCTCGGCTACGACGTCTTCAATCCCCTCGAGGTCGTCCCGGAGTTCATCGCCGATGTCGGCGTGAAGAAGGGCGAGAAGATCGACTATGCGATCGTCCACAACGGGGACGTGCAGATGCTCGTCGAGTGCAAGAAGTCGAGTGAGCCGCTGAAGATCGAGCACGCCTCGCAGCTCTTCCGATACTTCGCGGTGACCAACGCCCGTATCGCGATCCTCACCAATGGTGAGCAGTACCACTTCTACACCGACCTCGACGCTCCGAACCGGATGGACGCCAAGCCCTTCCTGGTGCTCGACCTCACCGACATCGACGAGACACTGATCCCCGAGCTGGTGAAGCTGACCAAGGAGGTCTTCGACCTCGACTCGATCATCAGCGCGGCCGGCGAGCTGAAGTACATCGGACAGCTGAAGCGCGAGCTGGCGGCTCAGTTCGCCTCTCCCACGGACGAGTGGGTCAAGTTCTTCACGACTCGCGTCTACGAGGGCGGTGCTTACACGCAGAAGGTGCGGGAGCAGTTCACGGCCCTGGTGACGAAGGCCTCGAAGCAGTTCCTCAACGAGCAGGTCAATGAACGACTGAAGACAGCACTCGGAGCTCCGAACTTCCCGCGGACGGAGATGATCGCCGCCGAGCAGGCGGTCACGAGTCAGGCCGTGGTCGAGGAGGAGCTCGAGGATCAGAGCGACATCGAGACCACGCTCGAGGAGCTCGAGGGCTATCAGATCGTGAAGGCGATCGCCTGCAGCGAGGTCAAGGTGAGCAGAATCGCCTCGCGCGACGCGAAGTCGTACTTCGCGATCATCATCGACGACAACAACCGCAAGCCCGTGGCCCGGTTGCACTTCAACCGGAAGCAGAAGTACCTCGGAACCTTCGATCAGGAGAAGAACGAGACGCGTCACGCGATCTCGACGCTGGACGAGATATACGAGTACGCGAACACGATCCGGGAGACGGTGCGCGTGTATGCCTAGAGTCCGCCAGAGCTGAGGTGATGGCTCCTCCACAGGGACGACTTCGGCGAGTTCTCTGACGATCCGTCGGAGGAGGCGACCGCGCGTCGGTGGTCTCTGGAACCATTCCCGTATGGTTCAGAACGAGGACGGGGAGCGACCCCGCGAGGGGCGCGGGGGCGCGGATGCTGTGCTCGCCTCCGCGGTCGAGGCGGTGTGCGCGGCCGATCCGCTTCGGGCGCGAGCGGAGGCGCAGCGTGCCGAGCTGGTCGAGCGCGCCCGGCTCGCGGCGGCGGCCTCGTACGAGGTGCTGGTCGATCCGCTGGTGCGCAGCCGCGCGGAACGGCGGGAGGCGGCGCTGCGGGCGCTCGTCGCCGAACTCGCCACCGCGCTGCGGATGTCGGAAGCGCACGTCTCCGGGCTGATCGAGGAGAGCAGGCTGCTCGTCAACGAGCTCCCGCAGACCCTCGCCGCGCTCCGTGAGGGGCGGATCTCGCCCGAGCACGCGCGGGTGATCCTCCGTGCGGCCGTCGAGCTGCCGCCCGAGGTGCGCGGTCGCCTCGACGAGGAGGCCGCCGTGGTCGCGGCCGACCGCACTCCCCCGCAGCTGCAGCGCCGCCTCCGGACTCTGCGGGAGCGACTGCATCCCGAGTCGACGACCGAGCGCCACCGCCGCTGCGCCGCGCGGCGCGCGGTCTGGCTCGACGGCGGGAGCGACGGCATGGCCACCCTGCTCCTGCACCTTCCCGCTCCCCAGGCGCAGGGCGCCTTCGACCGCATCGACCGCGCGGCGCGCTCCCTGCGCGAGCTGCCCGGCGAGAAGCGGACGATCGGGCAGCTGCGGGCGGACGTCGGAGCGGCGCTCCTGATCGACGGCGAGACCGATTGCGCGGAGCGGCGCTCGACCGGTACCGCCGTCCCCGTCGGGATCCGTCCGCGGGTCGCGGTCACCGTCCCCGTTCTCACGCTCCTCGGCCGCTCCGACGAGCCCGGCACCCTCGACGGCTACGGGCCGATCGACCCCGAGACCGCCCGCCGCCTCGCGGCCGATGCGCCCTCCTTCACGCGGATCCTCACCCATCCGGAGACCGGCGCGGTGCTCTCCGTGGGACGCACCTCGTACCGGGTGCCCGCCGATCTGCGGCGCCACCTGCTGCACCGCGATGAGACCTGCCGCTTCCCCGGCTGCACCCGCGCGGCCTCCGCGAGCGACGTCGACCACGGCGTCGAGTGGCAGCACGGCGGCCGCACCGACGCCGACAACCTCGCCCACCTCTGCCGCCACCACCATCGGCTCCGGCACACCAGCACCTGGCAGGTCGAGCACCGGCCCGCCGGAATCCTGCACTGGACGAGCCCGACCGGCAGGCGGCACGTCACCCACCCCGCGCGCACGGGGCCGCCGAGAGGCCGCGCGGCACCGGGCAGAGAAGCGGACGCCGTGAAGGACGAGCCACCGCCGTCCTGAGGTCACGAGGTGGCGGTGCGAGGATCGGAGTTGGGACGTGTTCAGCGAGAGAACGGGAGCGGGAGCCACCGATGATCGATTCTTCGCCACGCCTGATCGAGGTCGTCCGCGAGGGCTGGGAGCTGGACTGCTGCGGCGCGCCGTTCGCGGTCGGGGACCAGGTCGCCTGGTCGCTGCTGGGCTACCCGGCTCGGGCGGGTCGCCCCGAGCAGTACGGCGAGGAGCACCACGACACGTCGCCGAACGCACGGCCGGTTGCAGGAACAGTGCGTGGGATTGTCGGCGAGACGGTGCTCGGCAGCATCCCGGCGATCGGCGAGGGCGGCGTCCTCGTCCCCGACCCCTCCCGACGGAGGCTGCAGCGACTCGCGTCCTGGGACCGCTCCACCGGCGGCGCGACCCTCCGCGTCGCCCTCGAGATCGACGCGGACGCCGAGCTCCCGCCGCCGTGGGAGCCACCGGAGTCCACCCCCGACACTCGGACGGCGGACCCGGAGGTCGTCGCCGCTCTGCACGCGCTGCTCGTCCGCCTCCACAACGCGTGGCGCGGCCGGATCGGCATCCGGTCCGCCGACCGCGGCAGGAAGGCGAGCATCGTCCCGGCCACCGCCGGCGCGGGAAGCCTGCACTGGGCGCTCGGGCCCGAGCACCTCGTCGTGAACCTCGGCTACGACCGCGTGATCCTGCCCGGCGATCTCGAGGGCGTCGCCCGGCTCGAGGTCATCGCCGACGAGGTCGCCCGCGGCGTCGCCCGTCAGGACCCGCCGATCACGAGTCAAGGGGTCCTGCTGATGCCCGCGCGCAGGCGTAGGGTTCCCACTTCGGCCTGGTGAGAACCGGCTCCCGCACTCGGCTCACGCATCCAGCTCCCGCATCCAGCAGAGGACGAACCACATGCCCACGACACCGACCGCCGTGCTCTTCGACATCGACGGCACGCTCGCCGACACCAACTTCCTGCACGTGGAGGCGTGGTCGCGCGCCTTCTGGCAGGCGGACCTCGACGTCGCGACCTGGCGGATCCAGCGGGCGATCGGCGCCGACTCCTCGGAGCTGCTCGACCTGCTCCTCGAGGACGACGTCGACGACGACGCGCGCACCCTGGTGAAGGGCCTGCACGCGAAGAACTACGCCGAGGCGTCCGCCCGGATCGCGCTCCTGCCCGGAGCGCGCGAGCTGATCCGAGCGCTCGCCGGGCGGGGCGTCCGCATCGTGCTGGCGACGTCCGCGCCGCAGAACGAGCTGGAGATCCTGCTCGACGTCCTCGACCTCGGCGACGCGGTGCACGCGGTGACGAGCGGAGAGGACGTCGAGACCGCGAAGCCGTCGCCCGATGTGATCAGCATCGCGCTCGAGCGCGCCGGCGTCTCGACCGATCGCGCGATCATGATCGGCGACGCGACCTGGGACGTCCTCGCCGCCGAGCGGGCCGGCCTCGCGACGGTCGCGGTGCAGTCCGGCGGCACCGGCGAGCACGAGCTGCGCGAGGCCGGCGCCGTCGCGGTCTACGAGGACGCCGCGGCGATCCTCGCGGATCTCGAGGGCGGACCGCTGGCGAGCCTCCTGCGCTGACCCCGGGAGGAGAGCAGGAGGCCCGCCCCCGCGGTCAGCTCTGCGGGCGCCTCCGCAGCACGAGCAGCGTGATGCCGATCGCCGCGACGACGGCCACGAGCGCGCCGCCGATCCACAGCACGTCGCCCAGCAGCGCCGGGTCCGACCCGGTCGCCGCCTCCGCCTCGTCGGCGGACGGCGCCGTGGCGTCGGACACCGCGACGGTGCCGTTGCAGTCGGGGACCGACTCCGAGCCCTCGGCGAGGGCGACGTCCGCTCCCGGCTGCCAGTCGAAGCCGTACTGCCCGGAGACGGGATGCCCGTCGGTCGAGACGACCTGCCAGGTCACCTCGTAGGCTCCGGCCGCGCCCAGCTCGAGCGGCATCGACGCCTCCGGTCCGACGACGCTGACGCAGCCGTCGCCGTAGTAGAGGCCGTCCGGCCCGACGACGCGCAGGGCCGCGGCCGCTCCGTCGTTGCCGAGGACCAGCAGGTCGTCATTGGTCGTCAGCGCGAGGGTCCCGGGCTGCTCGGTCACCGTCGAGTCGACGGCGGGCGTCGTCGAGACGAGGTAGTTGTGCGCGCTGGCGGGCGCCGCCACCGCGACCGAGCCGAGGAGCCCGAGCGCGGCGGCGGCGAGGACGAGGCGTCCGCCCTTCCGGTGAGCGAGCGTCACGCGGACGCCTTCGGGCTGCGGCGACGCGAGGCGAGACCGAAGGCGACGCCGACGGCACCCAGCACGAGTCCGCCGACGCCGAGGACGCGCGCGAGCACATCGTCGCTCTGGCCGGCGGCCGTGGTGGCGGAGGCGGTCGTCGCGACCGCCTCGTCACCGTCGCCGTCGTCGTCGTGGTGGCCGGAGCCCTCCATCGCGGCGGTCACGGCGACGGTCGGCGCGGGCAGCTCCGGCTCGTCCTCGCCCTCGACGGTGGGCTGGTCCCAGGCGGTCGAGCCGGTCTCGCAGCTCTGCAGCACCGGGAACTCGAGGGTCGAGCCGGCCGCGTCCTCCGGCAGCTGCAGCTGCAGCGAGACGGTGTCGCGGTAGCCGTCGGCGAGGGCGGTCTTCGCGGTGTAGACGACGTCGGAGACGCGCTGGGTCGCGGTGTTGCCGTGCGAGTCGGTCACCGGGTCGGCGATCTCGACCTCGTTCTTCACGACGTCCCAGTTGGGGTTCACGGTCGGGCTGACCGAGTTGATGCCCTCGGGGATGGTGATGCTGAGCCCGGTCGTCGGCGAGCCCTCGCAGCCGTGGGCGAGCGAGAAGGTGACGACCGTGTACGAGCCGGCGGCCGTGCTCGACGCCGCGGCGGTGACGTGCGCGCTCGCGGCCGTCGGAGCGGCCAGCGCGAGGGCGACGGAGCCCGCGGCGACGAGCGCGCCGCCGCCGACGAGGCGGACGCGGGAGGAGAACGCGGAGGCAGAGGAGGAGGAGGTGCGGGTGGTGGTCATGATCGTGAGGAGTCCTAGCTGGAGTCGGCGCAGCCGCAAGAGGGCGGCACCGAGAAGGGTGAGGGCGCAGCGCGGGATCGCGGTGCGCGCGGGCTCACCGGCGGACACGGCCCACTCGAGAGGGCAGGACGTCAGACGGCGAGCAGGGTGCGCGCGGGCGGGCCGCGGTGCCGCAGGACCCGCAGGACCGCGTCGAGGGCGCGAGGCGCGCTCGGCTCGACGGCGCCGAGGACGGCCACCGAGGCGCCGAGCGGCGCCAGCAGGGCGGACGCCCGCGCGACCAGGCGCACGACGACGCGCAGCACGGCGGTGCCGAGGGTCCAGAAGACGCGCTCGCCGTGGCGGAGCGCCGCGACGGTGACGACGGCGGCCACCAGGTGCGAGAGGAGCATCAGCGGGGTGTGCGCGGCGTGACCCGACGCCCCCGCGATCAGCTCGACGGTGCCGCCGCCGTGGAAGTGGCCGCCGGCGGTGGCGCCCACGACGCTGACGTCGCCGCCACCGCCGGTCACCAGGAAGAGGGAGTGGTAGGCCAGCTGGCTGAGCAGCACCGCGACCGCGAGGCGCGCGAGCGAGAGCGTGCGACCGGCGAGCAGGACGCAGACGACGGCCGCGAAGGCGGTGGCGAGCGCGAGGATCGCCGGAGCGGGGGCCTCGGCGCCGGCGAGGGTGTGCGAGGCGGCGGCGGTCGCGGTCGCGGCGACGGCGGCGACGACTCCGCGTGCCGTCCGTGCCCTGCGCGTCTGCACCTGCTCGACTCCTGGTCTCTCGTGTCGCTGGTCTCTCGTGCCGCACAGCGTGCGCGGACCGACATCAAGGGTAATCGCCCTGCCTCCGCCGTTATGAACCCGTGACCCGATTGCTCCGATCGATTCCAAACCCCCTCGGGGAGGGCTCCGAAGACTGTTCAACGGCCGCGAAACGGTCCACACACAGCCAGGTCCTCCGCATCCCGTGGGGGCCGTATCACGAAGGAGCATCCCCATGCGATCCACCAAGCGCACCACCCTCGCCGCGTTCGCCCTGCTCGGCACCGCCGCCCTCGGCCTCACCGCCTGCTCGTCCGGCGCCGGCACCACCGACGCCGCCAGCGACACCGCTTCCGAGATGTCGACCCCGATGATGACCGAGTCCGCCACCCCCATGGCGACCATGGACCCGGCCGCCAACCTCGTCGGCTCCGGCTGCGCCGCGTACGCCGAGCAGGTCCCGGACGGCGCCGGCTCGGTCGGCGGAATGGCCCTCGACCCGGTGGCCACCGCCGCGTCGAACAACCCGCTGCTCACCACCCTGACCGCTGCGGTCTCGGGTCAGCTCAACCCCGACGTCAACCTCGTCGACACGCTGAACAGCGCCGAGTTCACCGTCTTCGCCCCCGTCGACGACGCGTTCGCCAAGCTCGACGCCGCGACGCTCGAGACGCTGAAGACCCCCGAGGGAGCGGCCACGCTCTCCTCGATCCTGACCTACCACGTCGTCCCCGGCCAGATCGCCCCTGACGACATCGACGGCACCCACGCCACCGTCCAGGGCGGCGACGTCACGGTCACCGGTTCCGGCGACAACATCATGGTCAACGACTCGAAGGTCATCTGCGGCGGCGTCCAGACCGCCAACGCGACCGTGTACCTCATCGACACCGTTCTGACCCCCCCGGCCTCCTGAGCCGGCGCGATCCTCGGATCGCACCCATGATACGCCGAAGGGCGGGCACCCACCGGGTGTCCGCCCTTCGGCGTTCCTGCGAGCAGGAGGAGAGCAGCTACTCGCCGGTGCTGATCTCGGCCAGCACCCGGTCGCCCGGGTACGCCTGGATCATGTCGGCGCGGATCTCGGCGCGCTCGAGCAGCTCCTCCATGCGGTGACGGCGGTTGCGCGTGATCAGCGTGACGACCGTGCCCTTCTTGCCCGCGCGGCCGGTGCGGCCGGAGCGGTGCAGGTAGGTCTTGTACTCGTCGGGGGCGTCGGCCTGGATGACCAGGTCGATGTCGTCGACGTGGATGCCGCGCGCGGCGACGTCGGTCGCGACGAGGACGTCGACCCGGCCGCTGGTCAGCAGCGCGAGGTTGCGCGTGCGGCGGGACTGGTTGAGGTCGCCGTGCAGGCTGGTCGCCGGGATGTCGGCGTGCTCGAGCTGCTCGGCGAGCTGCTCCGCGAACGCGCGGGTGCGGGCGAAGATCAGCGTCTTGCCGGCGCGCGCCGCGAGCTCCTCGATGATCGCGCCCTTGTCGCGGTGCTCGATCAGCAGGACGCGGTGGTCGATGCTCGAGGACGCCTGGTCCTCGCCCGCGACCTCGTGCACGCTCGGCTCGACGAGGAACTCGTCGACGAGCGTCGCGACGCCCTTGTCCAGGGTGGCCGAGAACAGCAGGCGCTGGCCGCCGCGCTTGGTCTGGCGGAGGATGCGCTGCACCGGCTCGAGGAAGCCGAGGTCGCACATGTGGTCGGCCTCGTCGAGGACGGTCACCGTGATGGTCGAGAGGTCGAGGCGACCCTGCTCGATCAGGTCCTCGAGGCGGCCGGGCGTGGCGATGATGATGTCCACGCCGCGCTGGAGGGCGCCGACCTGCTTGTACTGCGGCACGCCGCCGAAGATCGTCGCGGTGAACAGGCCCACGGAGCGGGCGATCGGCTGGATGGTGCGGTCGATCTGCATCGCCAGCTCGCGGGTCGGCGCGAGGATGAGGGCACGCGGGGCGCGGCCGGGCTTGCGGCCCTTGGCTCCGTCGTTCTCCATCAGGCGCTCGACGACGGGGGCGCCGAACGCGATCGTCTTGCCGGAGCCCGTCTTGCCGCGGCCGAGGACGTCCTTGCCGGCGAGGACCTCGGGGATCGTCGCGGCCTGGATCGGGAACGGCGAGGCCGCGCCCATCTGGGTCAGCTGGCGGACGATGTTCGCGCCGAGACCGAGGTCGCCGAAGCTGACGCCCTCGACGTCGACGGCGAGCGTGGCGGTCGCCTCGAGGCGCTCGAGCACGACGTCGTCGGCCTGGTGCGAGGCGCGGCCGTCGCGCTTGGGGTAGAAGTCCGAGCCGGAGTCGCGGCGCGGGCCGCGGTCGTTCCGGTCGTAGCCGCCGCGGGCGGGGCGCTCGGTGCCGCGGTCGAAGCCGCGCGCCGGGCGCTCGGTGCGGTCGGAGCTGCGGGCCGGGCGGTCGGAGCGGTCGAAGCTGCGGGCGGGACGGGCGTCGCGGTCGTTCGTGCGGGCCGGGCGGGCGTCGCGGTCGAGCGAGCGGGCCGGGCGGTCCGTGCGGTCGAACGAGCGGGCCGGGCGGTCCGTGCGGTCGAAGCTGCGCGCGGGGCGGTCGCTCCGGTCATAGGAACGCGCCGGACGGTCGTCCCGGTCGTTCGAGCGGGCCGGACGCGCGTCGCGGTCGTAGCTGCGGGCCGGACGGTCGTCGCGGTCGAACGAGCGCGCAGGACGCGCGTCACGGTCGAAGCTGCGCGCCGGGCGGTCGGAGCCGCGGTCGTACGAGCGGGCCGGACGGTCGTCGCGGTCGTTCGAGCGCGCGGGGCGGTCGGTCCGGTCGTACGAGCGGGCCGGACGGTCGTCGCGGTCGTAGCTTCGGCCCGGGCGGGACTCGCCGCGGTCGCTTCCGCGGTTCTCTCCCCGCTCGGTCAGCTTGGCAGCGCGCTCCTCGGCGTTCCAGCGCGCCTTCTTGGGCGCGTTCTCGTCGACGGGGCGGTAGCCGCGGTGGCCCTCGCTGCGGGAGCCGGACTTCGGCGCGGCGAAGCGCGGGCGGCCGCCGAGCTGGGACTTGCCGCTCGAGGCGCCGAAGCGGTTGGGCTCGAAGTTCTTGGCGGGGCGTCCGCCGGCGGGCTTCTTGTTCTTGGGCATGGCTGCTTCCTGGGTTCAGGTCTTGCGCGAGCAGGCACACGCCGATCGATCACCCTCGTGGGGTGCGAACGGACAGGGCGCTGCGGGAACCCGGGTGAGTCGCTGCTCTGAGACGCTGACCGGGGCCGATTCACACATGTGATTCATCTCGCGACGACTGTCGGAGATCCGGCCCGCTTGACTGACAAACCCATCCGCGCGGCGACGCACGGAGTCAAGAGCCGACCCAGGGAGTTTACACGCGACCCCGGGCGCTGGCTAGGGCACCGGCAGCCCGCCCCTCAGCTCGACGCCCGGCGCGCCCGGTAGGCCGCGACGTTCGCGCGGTTGCCGCAGTTGCCGGTGTCGCAGTAGCGCTTCGAGCGGTTGCGGGAGAAGTCGACGAGCACCGCCGCGCAGTCGTCCGCCGCGCAGATCCGGATGCGGTCGCGCTCGTCGCCGCGGATCACGTCGACGAAGCCCATCGCCGCCTCCACCACGATGCGGGTGGCCAGCGGGCTCTCGTCGCGGGTCGCGTGCAGGTGCCAGCCGAAGATCCCGTGCCGCACCAGCTGCGGGAGGGCCCGGCCGTCCTCGAGCATCCCGTTGACGACGGCGACCAGGTCCTCCTCGGCGCGACTGCGCCAGAGCGAGCGGAGCGGCGCGCGCACCGAGCGCACCGCCTCCAGCTCGGCGGTCGAGCCGTCGCGGCTGCCGGTGTAGCGGTTGTCCAGCAGGAACTCGTCGAGCTGCTCGATCGACGCCATCTCGTCCTCGCCGGACGGGGACAGCTCGGGGAGGGTGTTGACCAGGACGGCCGTCGAGGTGAGGGCCGCTTCCACGTCATAGGCGAAGACCATGTTGACTCCTGACACGTTCGCTCAGTACTGTCACGAGCATAACGACTTTGACTCCTGAAAGAGGCTGACGTGACTCCCACTGCGCCACCGCGGCAGCTCGGCTCCGGCCTGCTCCTGGCCCTCGCCGCCGCCGCCGCGTTCGGCCTGGGCGGGCCCTTCGTGAAGCCGCTGCTCGAGGCGGGCTGGAGTCCCTCCGCCGCCGTGCTCTGGCGGGCCGGCGGTGCGGCGCTGATCCTCGCGATCCCGGCCGCGCTGTCGCTGCGAGGCCGCTGGCACGTGCTCCGCCGCAACCTCGGCACGGTCGGCCTCTACGGCGTCTTCGCCGTGATCGCCGCGCAGCTCTGCTTCTACAGCGCGATCGAGCACATGTCGGTCGGCGTCGCGCTCCTGATCGAGTACCTCGCTCCCGTGTTCCTCGTCCTCTTCGCCTGGGCGCGCACCCGCCGGCACCCCGGTCGCTTCACGCTCGCCGGCTCGGCGCTGGCGCTGGCCGGCCTGGTGCTGGTGCTCGACCTCTCGGGCGAATCGACTCCCGAGCTCGTCGGCGTCGCCTGGGCGCTGACCGCGTCGCTCGGCCTCTGCGTCTACTACGTGATCGCCGGCCGGATCGATCCGGAGCTGCCGCCGATCGCGCTCACCGCGGGCGCGATGACGGTCGGCGCGGGGCTCCTGCTCGTGCTCGGCGTCACCGGGCTCGTCCCGCTGCGGGCCACCTTCGGCGACGTCGTCTTCGTCGGGAACGACGTGCCGTGGTTCCTGCCCGCGGCGGTCATCCTCGGCATGTCCACGGTGCTCGCCTACCTGCTCGGGATCGAGGGCGGCTCGCGGCTCGGCACCCGGATCGCCTCCTTCGTCGGGCTGACCGAGGTGCTGTTCTCGATCGTCGCCGCCTGGGCCCTGCTCGGCGAGCTGCCGGCGCCGATCCAGTTCGGCGGCGGGGCGCTGATCCTGATCGGCGTGGTGCTCGTCCGGCTGCAGGCGGAGGCGCCGAATGCCGTCGCACCGGACCCGCTGGAGTCGGACGAACGGCCGCCGGTGCCGCTGTCCACCCCCTGATCGCGGGGTCGCTCTAGGCGGGCGCCGCCTCGTCCTTTATGCTCGCCTCACCCATGCGCGAGCCCAGCCGACCCACGCGACCGATCGCCCTCTCGTCGGCGATCCTGACGCTGCTCGCGGTCGGCCTCGCCGGCTGCTCGAGCGCCCCCGTCTCGCAGCCGATCGCGCAGGCGGCCGGCGCCGCCGCGGTCACCGCCTACGACGACGTGCCCGTCACCGCCGACCTCGTCTACGACCAGGTGACGGGCCAGGCGCTCGACGTCTGCTCGCCGGTCGACGCCGCGGCCGGAGCCGCCCTCCCCGCGGTGCTCGTCGTGCACGGCGGCAGCTGGACCCGCGGCGACAAGGCCGACCCGAACTGGCGCCCGCTCTGCCAGTGGCTCGCGTCCGAGGGCTTCGTCGCCGTCTCGG
Organism: Rathayibacter sp. PhB151; assembly: GCF_004366415.1. NCBI lineage: Bacteria > Bacillati > Actinomycetota > Actinomycetes > Micrococcales > Microbacteriaceae > Rathayibacter > Rathayibacter sp. PhB151. Next base: position 483,293 of record NZ_SOEN01000006.1, read on the forward strand.
TGAACTACCGCCTCGCCCCGGCCGACGTCTTCCCCGCGCAGATCGAGGACGTCTCGGCCGCGCTCGACTGGATCCTCGCGCCCGAGCAGACGGAGCGCTTCGGCATCGACCCGACCCGCGTCGCGGCGTTCGGCGGCTCGGCCGGCGGCAACCTCGTCTCGCTGCTCGGCACCGACGACGCGCTGACCGCCGACGAGGCCGGCACCTCGCGCCTCGCCGCGGTCGTCGACCTCAGCGGCCCCGCGGATCTCACCGCGGCAGGCCTGGCGGACGACGACCCGATCGTCGGAGTCGGCGCGGCGGTCCGCGGCTACCTCGACTGCGCCGACCTCGAGGACTGCGCCGTCGCCGAGGAGGCCTCGCCGATCGCGCACGTCGACGGCTCCGAGCCGCCCTTCCTCATCGCCCACTCGGCCGGCGAGCGCGTGGCGCTCAGCCAGTCGCAGGACTTCGCCGAAGCGCTCGACGCGGCCGGCGCGAGCGTCGACTTCGTCCTCGTGCCCGGCACCCGGCACTCGATCGCGATGCTCGACGACTCGCTCCGCCGCACCGTCGTCGACTTCCTGCACGAGCAGCTCGACGCGCCGGCCGAGCAGACGCTCTCGCTCGAGCCCGCTGCGCAGACCGAGCCGGCCGCGGCGCCGTCGTCGTGACCGCCGGGGTCGTCGTCCGGCTCGAGCGGACGGGGACGGGAGCGCTCGCCTCGCTGCTCACCTTCGAGCTTCCGCCGCACGCCCGGCTCCTCGTCGCCCGCGACGGTACGACGCAGCAGCCGATCGGCGTGCTGGCGCTGACGCCCGGACCCGACGACTTCGCCGAGCTGCTCGCCCTCGAGGTCGCCCCGGAGTCGCGGCGGAGCGGAGTCGCCCGCCGGCTCGTCGCCGCCGCACTCTCCTACGCGAGCGTGCAGCGCATCCGCACGCTCCGCTTCCGCGTCCCGGTCGAGGCGGACGCGGCCCTCGCCGCCGCGCGCGCGCTCGGCTTCACCGAGATCGACGGCTTCGGCGCGCACGTGGGCGACGACTCGGGCGTCTGCTTCGCGCGCTCGGTGCGATGACGGACGCCGTCTCACCGCGCGACCTGGTCGCCTCCGCTCTGCGCCGCGAGCGCGGCCGCCTCGGCCTCAGCATCTCCGAGATTGCCCGCCGCGCCGGGATCGCCAAGTCGACGCTCTCGCAGCTCGAGGCCGGCGAGGGCAACCCGAGCCTCGAGACGCTCTGGGCGCTCGGCGGCGCGCTCGGGGTGCCGTTCTCGCACCTGGTCGAGCCGCCGCGCCGCTCCGTGCAGCTGATCCGCGCCGGGGACGGGCCGCGCAGCGCCTCGGCGACGGCGGACTCCGCGGCCACCCTGCTCAGCGCCTGCCCGCCGGGAGCCCGCCGCGACGTGTACCGCCTCACCGCCGAGCCCGGAGCCGCACGGAACTCGGAGCCGCACGCCCGCGGCACCGTCGAGCACCTGATCCTGTCCACCGGACGCGCCCTGGCCGGGCCGGCCGATGACCCGGTCGAGCTCGCGCCCGGGGACTGCCTGTCCTACCCGGGCGACGAGCCGCACGTCTTCGACGCCCTCGAGCCCGGGACGAGCGCCGTGCTCGTCTCGGAGCAGATCTGAGAAGGCGCTGGCCCTCAGTCGAAGGCGCAGGCGCTCAGTCGAAGGCGCAGGCGCTCAGTCAAAGGCGCAGGCCGTCTCGTCGGACAGCGCGCGGCTGATCCGCTCGCGGTGATCGGCACTCATCGGCGGCAGCGCGTCCGGCGCGAACCAGCCGACCTCGCTCGACTCGTCGTCGGCGACGTGCGCCTCGCCCGAGAGGTAGCGGGCGCGCAGCACGTGGTCGAGGTACTGGGCCCGGTCGCCGTTCGGGTACTCCATCGGCGGCAGCGTGTGCAGCCAGACGACGCGCTCGACCTCGATCTCGACGCCCGCCTCCTCCAGCGCCTCGCGCCGCGCGGTGCCGGCGACCGTCTCACCGGGATCGATGACCCCGGTGACGGCGGTCCAGGCGCCGGTGTCCGCGCGGCGGACGAGGAGGACCTGGCGGACCGGCTCCTCGCGGACGATCACCGCGGTGACGCCGGTGAGCCAGAGCAACTCGGTGCCCACCCGCTCGCGCAGGCGGAGGATGAAGTCGGGGGTCGCCACGTCGTCCGGCTCCCGAGCCCTAGCCCGCGAGCGCGCCGGCGTCGAACGGCTCGGGACGGAAGTCGAAGGCGACCACCCCGGCCGTGTCGAGCAGCGGGCCGACGAGGCCCTTGAAGGCGTCGTGCGCCGGATCGAACAGCCCGGGCGCATCGACCGCCGGGCGGCCGATGTAGTAGTTGAGGTCGCCCTCGGACGCGAAGGTCAGCAGGAACGCGCGGTCGAAGCCCTCGCCCGCGCCCTCGGTGCTGAGCTGCGGGCCGTTCTCGATCGAGACGATGTACGGACGGCCGTCGCGGAGGCACTCCTCGCCGAGCGCGAGGAACGCTGCGATCACGCCGTCCACCTCGGCGACGAGCGCCGTCGGGCGGAAGCGGAACAGCACGATGTGCCGGATGGTGCCGGGCCGGTAGTCCGCGGCGACGAAGCGCTCGGGGCCGACCTCGGCGATCGCGCGGGCGGCGCGGTCGGGGCCGCTCGTCCAGCGGGAGCCGATCGTCTCGGGTGCGGCCGCGACGACCTCCGCTGCCGTGGTCTCCACTGCCGGGGTGCTGAATCCTGTGTCGCTCATGCCGACGCCTCTCCGGCGCGGGCGGCACGCCGCCGCTCACGATACCCCTCGACCAGGTTGTAGACGACCGGCAGCACGACCAGGGTGAGCACGGTCGAGGACACCAGGCCGCCGATCACGACGATCGCCAGCGGCTGCGAGATGAAGCCGCCGTGGCCGGTGATCCCGAGCGCCATCGGCAGCAGCGCGAAGATCGTCGCGAGCGCCGTCATCAGGATCGGGCGGAGCCGCCGCTCGGTGCCGTGCAGCAGCGCCTCGCGCACGGGCATCCCCCGCTCGCGGTACTGGTTCACCAGGTCGATCAGCACGATCGCGTTGGTGACCACGATGCCGATCAGCATCAGCACGCCGATCAGCGAGGGCACGCCCAGCGGCACGCCGGTGAGCACCTGCAGCAGGATCGCGCCGGTCGCCGCGAACGGCACCGACACCAGCAGCAGCAGCGGCTGCAGGAGCGAGCGGAACGTGGCGACCATCACGACGTAGACGATCAGGATCGCCACCAGCAGCGCGATCCCGAGCTGCGAGAACGCGTCGCTCTGATCGGCCGTGACGCCGCCGAGCGAGGCGGAGACGCCGGCCGGCAGCTCCGTGTCGTCGATCGCGCTCTGCACCGCGACGTTCGCCGAGGCGAGGTCGTCGCCCTCGGGCGTCACGGTGATGGTGGCGGTGCGCTGCCCGCGCTCGGTGGTGATGCTCGCGGGCCCGTCGGTCCGCTCGACGACGGCGAGCGAGGAGAGCGGCACCGTGCCGGTGCGCGTCGGGATCTCGAGGGCCGACAGCTCGTCGAGGGTGGCCGGCGGCTGCGCGTCGGCGAGGTAGACGGAGAGGGTGCGGTCGTCGATCACGACACTGCCCGTCTGCGTCGGCTGCAGCGCCTGGCTGACCAGAGTGCCGACTGCGACCTCGGTGAGCCCGGCGTCGGCGGCGGCGGCGCGGTCGACCCGCACCGCGATGTAGGGCAGCGAGGAGGAGAGGTTGCTCTCGGCCTGGCTGATGCCGTCGGTGCCGCGCAGCGCCGTGAGCAGCGCGTCGTTCGCGCTCTGCAGGTCGCTCTGCGAGGCGGTCGAGAGGTCCACCTCGATGTTCGAGGAGGCGCCGAAACCCGACGACGCGGCGACGCTGATGTCGTCGGCCGAGGCGACCGAGCCGAGCGCCGTGCGGACGTCGGCCTGCACGGTCTCCTGGTCGGCCGACTCGTCGGTCGTGACGGAGTAGCGGATCGAGGTGCCGCCGCCTCCGCCGCCGAACGCGCTCTGCAGCCCGCCGCCCGCCGAGCCGATCGAGAGCTGCACGGTCTGCACGCCGCCGACCTCGAGGATCGCGGCACTGGCCTGCTGCGCGGTCGCGTCCTGCGCGTCCAGGCTCTGCCCGTCGGGCACGGTCTGGGTGACGGTGAAGGTGTTCTGACCGCTCGCCCCGAGGAAGTTGGTCTTCATCAGCGGGTAGAGCGCGCCGGTGCCGACGAGCACGAGCAGCGCGAGCAGGACCGTCGCGACCGAGTGCTGGAGGGTCCAGGCGATCACCGGGCCGTAGACCCGCTGCAGGCCGGCCGCGCGGCGGGGAGTCGCACGGGCGCTGTGGCGGGCGTGCTCGGGCTCGGCCTCGCGAGCCGGGACCACGGTCTCGCCGGCTGCGCCGCGCTCCTCGGCGAGCGCCGCCTGCGCCGCCTCGCGGACACCGGGGCGCCTGGAGGGCCGGAGGAACCAGTACGCCAGCACCGGCACGATCGTCAGCGCGACGAGCAGCGAGGCGAGCAGCGCGATCGACACCGTCAGCGCGAACGGCCGGAACAGCTCGCCGGTCGTGCCGCCGACGAACGAGATCGGCAGGAACACCGCGACGGTGGTGATCGTCGAGGCGGTGATCGCGCCCGCGACCTCGCGCACCGCGACCGCGATGGTCGCCGCGCGCTCCTCCCCCGCGTCGAGGTGCCGCTTGATGTTCTCGATCACGACGATGGAGTCGTCCACCACGCGGCCGATCGCGATCGTCAGGGCGCCCAGGGTGAGGATGTTGAGCGTGTAGCCCGCGGTCTGCAGGCCGATGAAGGTGATCAGGACCGAGGTCGGGATCGAGATCGCGGTGACCAGCGTCGAGCGCACCGAGAGCAGGAACAGCAGGATCACCAGCACCGCGAAGACGAGGCCGAGCGCCCCTTCCTGCGCGAGCGACTCGATCGAGTCCTGGATGTAGGGGGCCTGGTCGAAGACCGAGGTGAAGGTCGCGTTCTCGCCGAGCGACGCCTCGAGATCCGGCAGCAGCGCCGTGACGCCGGTGGAGACCTCGACCGTGTTCGCCGCGGGGAGCTTGGTGATCGAGAGGGTCAGCGCCGGCTGGCCGTTCACCCGCGAGATCGAGGTGATCGGGGCGTCGGTGACGGCGACGGTGGCGACGGAGCCGAGGGTGGGGGCGGGCGTGGGCGCGAGGGCACCGCCGACCTGGATGCCGGCGGCCGCAGAGGCTCCGGCGGACCGGATCAGCGGCAGCGCCGCGATCGCGTCGGTGGAGTCGAGCTTGACGCCGGACTGCACCGAGAAGGTGCTGCCGTCCTGGGTGATCTCGCCGCCGGCGACCAGCACGCCGTTCTGCTGCAGCGCGGTGCGGATGTCGGCGGTCGAGAGGCCGGCGGCGTCGAGCGCTGCGTCGTCCGGGGTGATCGTGACGCGCTGCGCGCTCTCGCCGACCAGGGCGACCTCGCGGACGCCGTCCACCTTCTCCAGGTCCGGGATGACGCTCGTGCGCAGGCGGTCGGCGAGCGCCTTCGCGTCACCGTCGCTCGAGACGGCGAGCTGCAGCACCGGCAGGTCGTCGAACGAGCCGGTCACCACCTGCGGGTCGACGCCGTCCGGGAGCGTGCTCTTGATCCGGTTGATCGCCTGCAGGATCTTCTGCTCGGCGGTCGCCAGGTCGGTGCCGTAGGCGAAGGAGGCGGAGATCAGCGACGAGTTCGTGGACGAGGTCGCGCTGGTCGTCTCGAGCCCGGGAACGCCCTGGATGGCGGTCTCGATCGGCGTCGAGACGTCGTCGTTGACCACCTCCGGTGCGGCGCCCGGGTAGCTCGAGATCACCGCCAGCTGCGGGAAGGAGATCGACGGCGCGAGCTCCTGCTTCAGCCCGGTGAGGGCGACGCCGCCGAAGACGGCGATGACGACGGTGACGAGCGCGATGAGCGCCCGGTTCTTCATGCTGAGGACCGCGAGGAGATGCACGCCGTGAGTCTTCCATCAGCTGGCTGAGTATTCGTCCCCCTCCGGGAGGACCTGGAGGATCAGACGACGTCGGCGAGGTAGCCGGTGTCGGCCGCCGGGTGGCGCGCGACCTGGCTCCAGGCGACGGCGAGCGCCTCCACGGCCCGGTCGGTGATCTCCGGCGAGTAGCCGATCGGGATCCGCAGGAAGCGCTCGAAGGCGCCGTCGATCCCGAAGCGCGGGCCGGCGGTGATCAGCAGTCCGGAGGTGCGGGCGGCGAGCGCCAGCTGCGAGCTCGCGGGGCGGCCGAGGCCGACCCAGGTGGAGAGGCCGCCGGAGACCCGCGGCACGCTCCACTCCGGGATCGCGCGGGCGAGCGCCGCCTCGAGGTGATCGCGGCCGGCCCGCAGCTGCTCGCGGCGCAGCTCCAGCACCCCGTCCATCCGGCCGAGCATGTCGGCGACCAGGAGCTGCTCGACGATCGGGCTGCCGAGATCGCCGGCCGAGCGCGCGGCGACGAGCTTGCGGATGACGCTCCGCTCGGCGCGGATCCAGCCGATCCGGATGCCGCCCCAGAGCGTCTTGCCGACCGAGCCGATCGAGATCACCGTGCCCTCGGGTCCGTAGGAGGCGAAGGGCAGCGGCGACATCCGCCGGTCGATGTCGAGCTCGGCGGTGGTCTCGTCGGCGATGATCAGCGTGCCCTGGCGCGCCGCGGCGGCGATCGCGCGCTCGCGCAGGTCGACGGCCATCGAGCGGCCGGTCGGGTTGTGGAAGTCGGGCATCAGGTAGGCGAGCGTGGGGCTGGTGCCGCGGATCGCCGCGATCAGGCCCTCGCCGTCCCAGCCGTCGGCGCCGTCCACGTTGACCGGCACCAGCCGGGCGCCGGCGAGCCGCAGCGCCTCGTAGGCGTGCGGGTAGGTCGGCGCCTCGATCAGGGCGCGGTCGCCGCGGGCGAGCAGGGTCCGCGCGACGAGCGCGATCGCGTGCTGCGCGCCGATGGTCACCATGATCTGGCCGGGCTCGGTGCGCAGGCCGCGGCGGGTGTAGCGCTCGGCGATCGCGCGGCGCAGCAGCGGCAGGCCGACGGTGTCGTAGGAGCCGTCCTCGAAGTACTCCGGCGCGAGTCGCGCGGCGCGGGCGTAGGCCTCGGCGAGCTCGGGGACCGCGGGCAGCGCCGCCTTGGTGAAGTCGACGAAGTCGGGGGCGAGGGACGGCACGGCGTGCACCGCGGCGCCGGGGAGGCGGGTCGCGCTGCCGGAGCCGCGGACGCTGACGAGGTAGCCGCTGTCGCGCAGCTCGCGGTAGGCGGCGGCGACGGTGGTGCGGCTCACGCCGAGCCGCGCCGACAGCTCGCGCTCGGCGGGGAGCCGGCTGTCCGTCGGGATGCGGCCGTCGATGCTGAGCAGGCGGATGCGGTCGGCGAGGGCGAGGTACGCGGGCCGGGTGCCGCGCTGCTCGCGCCAGTCGCCGAGGAGGGTCTGCAGGGCGCGCACGCCGAAGTGGACATCAGCCATGCGTCCAAGATAGCCGGATTGGACCGCGCGGAGAAGGCCACTCCTGCGATGGGATTCTCGGCATGACGATCACCGCGCCCCTCGCCGTCCCCGCTCCCCCGGCGAGTCAGTGGCGCCTGCGACCCGTGCCGCGGCTGCTGGTCGGGCTCGTGCTCTACGGCTTCGCCGACGCGATGATGATCCGCGCCTCGATCGGCGTGGACCCGTGGACCGTCTTCGCCCTCGGCGTCGCCCGCCAGACCGGACTGGGGATCGGACTGCTCACCAACGTGATCGGACTGCTCGTCCTGCTGCTCTGGATCCCGCTGCGGCAGCGACCCGGCCTCGGCACCGTGCTGAACGTGCTGGTGGTCGGCACGACGATCGGCGTCGGGATCGAGCTGCTCGCCGTCCCCGCCGAGTGGTGGGGGAAGGCGCTGCTGTTCGCCGGCGGCCTGGTGCTGCTGGCCGTCGCGAGCGGGATCTACATCGGCGCCCGCCTCGGCGCCGGCCCGCGCGACGGCCTGATGACCGGCCTGCACAACCGCCTCGGGCTGCCGATCTGGGCGGCCCGCGGCGGCGTCGAGCTCACCGTGCTCCTGATCGGCTGGGCCCTCGGCGGCGACGTCGGCCTCGGCACCCTCGCCTTCGCCCTCCTGATCGGCCCGCTCTGCGCGGTGACCCTGCCGCTGCTGGGCGTGCGCCGGCGCTGACCGCCGCCCGCCGTTCATGCTGATCGAGCAGACCGCGCAGCGGCCCCGTTCATGCTGATCGAGTAGACCGCGAAGCGGCGCCGTTCTTGCTGATCGAGTAGACCGCGCAGCGGGCGTATCGAGATCCACCACCGCCAGCAGGACGAGTCTGCATTCCCGCCCTGCGGAGGACGGTGGGTCTCGAGACGCCGCTGCGCTGCTACTCGACCAGCAGGTGGCCGCACAACATCAGCTGAGACGAGGGGGCCTCCCCTGACAGAGGAGGCCCACCCTTCTCAGCTGATGTTGTGCGGCGCCCGGCCGCCCAGTGCTCCGGCTAGCGCTTCGCGCTCAGCTCCGCGCGGGTGCGCTCGGCCTCGTCCGAGTCCTGGATGGAGGCGATGCCCTCGGTGATCGAGGTGCCGGAGGCCGGGGCCTCGTGCTCGTCCGCGCCGAGGGTGGCCTCGTCGAAGGGGGCGCGGCCGCCGAGCACCTCGCGGACCTGCACCATGTCGATCTGCTTGGTCCAGGTGCCGACGAGGAGGGTGGCGACCGCGTTGCCGGTGAAGTTGGTGACCGCGCGGGCCTCCGACATGAAGCGGTCGATGCCGACGATGACGCCGACGCCGTTGACCAGGTCGGGGCGGAAGGACTGCAGACCGCCGGCCAGGGTGGCGAGGCCGGCGCCGGTGACGCCCGCGGCGCCCTTGGAGGCGACCATCATGAAGAGCAGGAGCCCGATCTGCTCCGGGATCGACATCGGGGCGCCGGTCGCCGAGGCGATGAAGAGAGAGGCCATCGTGAGGTAGATCGCGGTGCCGTCGAGGTTGAAGGAGTAGCCGGTCGGGACGGTGATGCCGACGACGGGCTTGGAGACGCCCAGGTGCTCCATCTTGGCGATCAGGCGGGGCAGAGCGGCCTCGGAGGAGGAGGTGCCGACGATGAGCAGGTACTCGCGGGCCAGGTACTTCATCAGCGAGAAGATGTTGACGCCGGTGACCAGGCGCAGCAGCAGGCCGAGGATGACGACCACGAAGATCGCGCAGGTGAGGTAGAAGCCGATCATCAGGGTGGCGAGGGCGACGACCGCGCCCCAGCCGGTCTTGCCGACCACCGCGGCGATCGCGCCGAACGCGCCGATCGGGGCGACCCAGAGCACCATCGACAGGATGCGGAAGACCAGCACCTGGAGCTGCTTGATCGCGCCGAGGATCGGCTGGCCCTTGGCGCCCATCTTCTGCAGCGCGAAGCCGACCAGGAGCGCGACGAAGAGCGTCTGCAGGATGCTGCCGTCCACGAGCGAGGAGAACAGCGAGACCGGGATGATCCCGAGGATGAAGTCGCTGGTCGACTCCGCCTTGAGGTCGGTGGTGTCGTAGGTGGCGCTCGAGATGTCGAGGCCCTCACCCGGGTGCAGGATGTTGCCGACGACCAGGCCGATGGCCAGCGCGAAGGTCGACATCACGATGAAGTAGCCGAGGGCGAGGCCGCCGACCTTGCCGACCGTCGCGGCCTTGGCGATCGAGCCGATGCCGATCACGATGGTGCAGAAGATGATCGGCGCGATCATCATCTTGATGAGGCCCACGAACGCCTTGCCGACGGGCTCGAGCGTCGCGGCGAACGCGGGGGCGACCAGGCCGACGATCACGCCGGCGACGACCGCGATGATCACGGCGATGTAGAGCCAGTGGTTGCGGTCGATCCGCCGGCGGGTCTTCGCGGGGGTGACCGCGGGGCTGAGCCTGTCGGTGCGGGGCCGGTCGGCGGGGCTGCCGGGCGTCTTCGCCATGAGCGTGTCCTGTCTCTTCATCGAGCTGGGAGGGGGTGAGACGATGCTGGCCCCCGCGGGTCGCCCGTCCGATGTTGCGTTCATACTGTTCACGGACATCGAGCTGTCCACGGACATCGAGGTCCAGGTCGTGGACGAGGAGGTCGGATGCCCGGAACGAGCCCCCGCGGCAGCATCGCCGCCCGGCTGTTCGCGGTGCAGCTGGTCTGCATCCTCGTGATCGGCGCGGTGGCGGTCCTGGTCCTCGCGTTCGACGCCCGCGGGCGCGCCGGCGACGACGCGGCCCAGCGGAGCCTCGTGGTCGCGCGCACGGTCGCTGACAACCCGTTCGTCCTCGACGCGGCGCAGGGGGCGGACCCGTCCGCCTCGCTGCAGCCCTACGCGGAGGAGATCATGGCCGACACCGGCGTCGACTTCCTCACGATCATGAACCCCGACCGGACCCGCTACACCCACCGCGACCGCGCGCAGATCGGCCTGCCGTTCATCGGCACCATCGCGCCGGCGCTCGAGGGCCGCACCTTCACCGAGACCTACACCGGCACCCTCGGGCCCTCGGTGCGCGCCGTCGCCCCGATCGAGAGCGCCGACGGCACCGTCGTCGCGCTGGTCTCGGCCGGCGTGACCCTGAGCCGCGTGGACGCCTCCTTCCTCCCCCGCCTGCAGGTCGTGGCCGGCGGCGTCCTCGGCGCGGTGGCCCTCGGCGGCATCGGCTCCTGGCTGCTCGCCCGCTACCTCCGCCGGGTCACGGGCGGCCGGGGGCCCGAGCAGATGAGCCAGGTCTTCGCCTACTACGAGTCGGTCCTGCACTCGGTGCGCGAGGGGCTGCTCCTCGTCGACGACCGCGGCCGTCTCGTGCTCGCCAACGACCACGCGCTCGAGCTGCTCGGGCTCGAGGGCGTGTCGATCCCGGTGCCCGTCGCCGAGCTCGACCTCCCCGACGCCCTGCGCGCGGTGCTGCTGGCCGACGAGCCGGTCGCCGACCGTCTGGTCGTGGCGCACGAGCGGATCCTGGTGGTCAACGAGCGACCGGCCGCCTCCCCCGGTGCCCGGCCGCTCGGCACCGTCACGACGCTCCGCGACCGCACGGAGCTGCAGCGGGTGTCGGGCGAGCTGGAGTCCATGCGCACGCTCTCGGACGCGCTGCGCTCGCAGACCCACGAGTTCTCCAACCGCCTGCACACCATCGCCTCGCTGATCGAGCTCGGCCGGCCGGAGGAGGCGCTCGCCTTCGCGGCCGGCGAGCTGAACCTCAGCCAGCGGCTCGCGGACCGGGTGCTCGGCTCGGTGCAGGAGCCGGTGATCGCCGCGCTGCTGCTCGGCAAGGCCGCCCAGGCCCGCGAGCGCGGGGTCGAGCTGCACCTCGAGACGCACCTCGAGCCGGGCGCGCAGGGCTTCGAGCCCGGCGACCTGGTGACCGTGCTCGGCAACCTGATCGACAACGCGCTCGACGCGGCCGCCTCCTCCGCCGCCGACCGCGAGCCGTGGGTCGAGGTCTACCTCGGCCTGGCCGAGGCGTCGGGAGCCGAGGGCGCCGAGCTGGTGCTGCAGGTCTCCGACAGCGGACCCGGCGTCGCCGAGGCGGCCGACGTCTTCGCGCGCGGCTACTCGACGAAGGAGTCCGACGCGTTCGGCCGCGGCATCGGTCTCGCGCTGGTGCAGCAGGTGGTGCAGCGGCTCGGCGGGAGCATCGAGGTGACGCGCCACGTCGGCGCGGTGTTCACGGTGCAGCTGCCGCTGCGGGACCCGGCCGGGGCGACGCGATGAGCACCGCGCCGATCCGCGTCCTCGTCGTCGAGGACGAGCCGCTGACCGCGAGCGCGCACGCCGACTACGTCCGCCGCGTCGAGGGCTTCGAGGTCGCCGCCGTCGCCGGCAGCGGGGCGGAGGCGATCCGGGCCCTGCGCGCCGATCCCGCGATCGCGCTGATCCTGCTCGACATGAACCTGCCCGACATGGGCGGGCTCGACCTCTGCCGCGCCGTGCGGACCGCCGGCCTGGACGTCGACGTGATCGCGATCACCGCCGTGCGCGACGCGGCCGTGGTGCGCGCCTCCGTCGCCGCCGGGATCGTGCAGTACCTGATCAAGCCGTTCGTCTTCAGCGTCTTCGCGGCGAAGCTCGCCAGCTACCGCCAGTACCGCGAGCGGATGCACGGCGCCGACGTCGCGAGCCAGCACGAGGTCGACGGCGCCTTCGCCGCGCTGCGGACGTCCAACGCGCCGGGGCTGGCGAAGGGGCTCTCGGCGGAGACGCTCGACGCGGTGACCGCGCTGCTGGGCCCGGTCGGCCTCTCCGCGGGCGAGCTCGCGGCCCGGCTCGACGTCTCGCGGGTCACCGCGCGGCGCTACCTCGAGCACCTCGCCGACTCGGGAGTCGCCGAGCGCGCCCCGCGCTACGGCTCGCCGGGGCGGCCGGAGCTGGAGTACCGCAGGGTCTGAGCGGCTACTGCTTGTAGGACGACAGGAAGTTGCCCAGCCGCTCGATCGCCTCCGAGATGACCCGCTCCTCCGGCAGCGTCACGATCCGCAGGTGGTCGGGCGTCGGCCAGTTGAAGCCGGTGCCGGGCACCAGCAGGATGTGCTCCGCGAGCAGCAGGTCGTAGACGAGCCGCCCGTCGTCGCGGATCTCGTGCACCTCCGGGTCGAGCCGCGGGAACGCGTAGAGCGCCCCCATCGGCAGCTCGCAGGAGACGCCGGGGATCGCCTGCAGCCCCTTCCAGGCGGCGTCGCGCTGGCGCCGCAGCCGCCCGCCCGGCGCGATCAGCGCCTCGATCGACTGCACCCCCGAGAGCGCCGCCTGCACCGCGTACTGCCCCGGCACGTTGGGGCAGAGCCGGGTCGAGGCGAGCAGAGTGATCCCCTCGAGGAACCCCGCGGCGTGCTCGCGCGGCCCGGTGATCGCGAGCCAGCCGGAGCGGTAGCCCGCGACGCGGTAGGTCTTCGACAGGCCGTTGAAGGTGAGGCAGAGCTGGTCCGGCGCGAGCGACGCCAGCGGGACGTGCTGCGCGTCGTCGTAGAGGATCCGGTCGTAGATCTCGTCGGCGAGCAGCAGCAGCGAGTGCTCTTCGGCCAGCGCGACGATGCCCTCGAGCACCTCGCGGGTGTAGACGGCGCCGGTCGGGTTGTTGGGGTTGATGACGACGATCGCCTTGGTGCGCGCCGTGATCTTCGAGCGGATGTCCTCGAGATCGGGCTGCCAGCCGTCGTCCTCCGCGCAGCGGTAGTGCACCGCGGTGCCGCCGGCGAGGCTCGTCATCGCCGTCCAGAGCGGGTAGTCGGGCGCCGGGATGAGCACCTCGTCGCCGTCGTCGAGCAGCGCCTGCAGCGTCATCGTGATCAGCTCGGACACCCCGTTGCCGAGGAACACCCACTCGGGGTCCACCGGCGGGAAGCCGGGGACCTCCTCGTAGCGGTAGGTCACCGCGAGGCGCGCCGAGAGGATCCCGCGGCTGTCGCTGTAGCCGTGCGCGCTGGGCATCGCGGCGATCATGTCCCGGACGATCTGGTGCGGCGCCTCGAAGTCGAAGCCGGCCGGGTTGCCGGTGTTCAGCTTGAGGATCCGGTGCCCCTCGCTCTCCAGCCGCGAAGCCTCCACGAGCGCCTTGCCGCGGATCTCGTAGAGGACGTTGCGGAGCTTGGAGGACTGCTCGAGGGGGCGCGGCGGGGTCATCGGTCCAGTATTCACCGGGCGACGACCCCGAGCGCCGGTCAGCCCCTCGTGGCGCGGACCGCGGCGGCGATCTCCTCCTCGATGAGGTCGTAGTTGATCGCGGCGGCGACGCGGAGGCCGTCGGCGGCGGCCGCCATCACCTGCGACATCGGCTCCACCAGCGAGCCGGCGGCGAACACCCGCGGCGCGGTGGTGCGGCCCATCGGGTCGACGGTGAGGTGCCGGGCGGCGCCGGAGGGGTGGTCGACGAGCTCGAGGCCGAGGCCGTCCGGCAGGTTCCCCTCGACGCGCGGGCCGACGACGAGCGCGTCGAGCTCGATCCGGCGGCCGTCGACGACGACGCCGACCAGGCGGTCGTCCTCGACGAGGACCTCGGTGACGGCGCCGTCGATCAGCTCGATGCCGCGGGCGGCCAGCCCCTCGGCCTCCTCCGCTCCCGGCGCGAAGACGCCGTTGGTGAGGATCGACACCCGGTCGCTGAGCTGGCGGAACATCTGCGCCTGGTGGCCCGAGAAGCCGCTGCCGAGCACCGCGATCCGGCGCCCGCGCACCTCGAAGCCGTGGCAGTAGGGGCAGTGCAGCACGTCGCGGCCCCAGCGCTCGGCGAGCCCCGGGATCCCGGGCAGGCGGTCGGTGGAGCCGCTGGCGAGCAGCAGGCGGCGGGCGCGGAGCACGGTGCCGTCGGCGAGGGTGGCGGTGACGCCGCCGTCGGCGGTCGAGGCCGACACGATCCGCCCCGGGACGACGCGTGCTCCGTAGCCCTCGGCCTCGATCCGGGCGAGGCGGGCGAGCTCGACGGGCGCGGTGCCGTCGCGGGTGAGCACGTTGTGGGCGCCGGGCGAGGGCGCGTTGCGGGGCGGCCCGCCGTCGACGACGAGCACGTCGCGGAGGCTGCGGCCGAGGGCGGTGGCGGCGGCGAGTCCGGCGAACGAGGCGCCGGCGATGAGGACGTCGGGGAGGTCTGAAGCGGTCATGTCCCGAGCATCCGGTGGCGGCCGCGGCGCGTCGAGGATCCGTGCCGTTCCGGCACGACCGCGCGGCCCGCGTGTCAGGATCGGGGCATGCACCCCGAGCACGACACCCCCTCCGACGACGAGATCGTCGCCGCCGTCGGACCGCGACTCAAGCGCCTCCGCCTGCGCCGCGACCGCACGATCGCCTCGCTCGCCGCGGAGACCGGCATCTCGGCGAGCACGCTCTCGCGTCTGGAGAGCGGCGGCCGGCGCGCGACGCTCGAGCTGCTGCTGCCGATCGCCCGCGCGCTCGGCACCCCGCTCGACGAGCTGGTCGGCGCCGCGCCCGAAGACCCGCGCGTGCACGGCCGGCCGTTCACCCGGCACGGGATGCGGATCCAGCCGCTCAGCCGCGACGCCGGCGCCCTGCAGGCCTTCAAGACGACGATCCCCGCCGGTCCGATTCCCGCGCCGGAGCAGCAGCGCACCCACGAGGGCTTCGAGTGGCTCTACGTGCTGAGCGGCCGGCTCCGGCTGCGGCTCGGCGAGCACGACATCGTCCTGCCCGCGGGCGAGGCCGCCGAGTTCGACACCCGGGTGCCGCACTGGTTCGGCCGGGCCGACGAGCAGCAGGTCGAGTTCCTCAGCCTCTTCGGGCGCCAGGGCGAGCGGATGCACGTCCGCGCGTCGACGCGGCGCTGAGCGCGCGCCGCTCAGCTCTCGCCGAGCACCTCGCGGACGAAGCCGGTCGTCTTCACGCGCAGGGTCGCGATCCGCTCGGCCTTCGCCGCCTCGACGTCGAAGCCGACGTAGGCGACCGAGGGCCGGGTGCGGACGTTGGCCGAGCACTGGAAGTCCGCGCAGACCAGCGTGCCGAGGGTGTCGCCCGCGCGCCCCGCCGGGCCGGCCTTCTTCGCGCCGAAGAAGACCACGTCGTTGGGCAGGCGGATGTCGCGGCACCAGGAGCACTGCGCCCGCGAGCGCGGGTTCGCGTCGGCCTGGCGGAGCAGGACGCCGACGAGTCGGTCCTCGAGCGGCACCACGACGTAGGCGCGGCGGCCGATCTTCTTGTCGCGCCAGCCGAGATGGTCGAACGACTCCCAGTCGAGGTCGTCGAAGCCGGCGGGGAGCGAGAGATCCGCGACCTCCTTGCGTGAGGCGTTCACGAAGGAGTCGCGGATCTGCTGGTCGGTGAGGGCGCGCATGTCCTCTCCAGCCTAATCAGCCGAGGTGCGCGACGGCCTCCCGCGGGGCCTGCGCGAGGAACTGCTCCTTCTTGATCCGGATCATCGTGAACGCGATGACCGCGGCGAGCACCAGCCCGACGGCCGCCGCGATGAACACCGCGGAGTAGCCGTCGACGAAGGCGACCGGCGAGGACTGCTCCCCCGCGACTCCGGCGTAGATCGTGGTGAAGACGGAGAGGCCGATCGAGCCGCCGATCTGCATCGCGGCGTTCGCGGTCGCTCCCGCGGCACCGGCGTCGTGGCCGGCGATCCCGGTCAGCGCCACGTTCTGCACGGGCACGAAGATCATCGCCATGCCGACGCCGAGCAGGATCAGGCCGGGCAGCACCTGCACGAGGTAGGAGCCGTCCGCGGTGATGCGGCTGAGGTAGAGCAGGCCGGCGGCCGCGATCAGCGGGCCGACGATCATCAGCATGCGCGGGCCGACGGTCGGCAGCAGCTTGGTGGCGATGCCCGCGACGATCATGATCGTGACGGTCATCGGGAGGTTGGCGAGGCCGGCCTCGAGCGGCGCGAGGCCGAGCACGAGCTGCAGGTGCAGCGTCAGGTAGAGGGTCGAGCCGATCATGACGCTGCCGACGATCGCCTGGATCAGGAACGCGCCGCCGCGGATGCGGTCGGTGACGATGCGCAGCGGCAGCAGGGGGTGGTCGGAGCGGGCCTGGATGCGGACGAAGACCGCGAGCAGCAGGACACCGGCGAGGAGGAAGCCGAGGGTGTCGACGCGGAGCCAGCCCTGCTCGGCGAGCGTGAAGCCGTAGACGAGGCTCGCGAGGCCGAGCGCGACGGTGATCGTGCCGGCGATGTCGAAGCGGTTGCGGCCCTCGGCGCGGCTCTCGGTCACCAGCAGGGCGCCGGCGACGACGCCGACCAGCACGACGGGGACGTTGACCAGGAGGCACCAGCGCCAGTCGGCGAACTCGGTGAGCAGACCGCCGAGGACGAGGCCGACCGCGGCGCCCGCTCCGGCGACCGCTCCGAAGACGGCGAAGGCGGTGTTGCGCTCGCGCCCGCCGGGGAAGGAGACGGTGAGCAGCGCGAGGGCGGCCGGGGCGAGCAGCGCGGCGAAGGCGCCCTGCAGACCGCGGGCGGCGATCAGCTCGGTGCCGGAGGAGGCGACGCCGCCCCAGGCCGAGGCCGCGCCGAAGCCGACCATGCCGATGAGGTAGGTGCGCTTGCGGCCGGTGTAGTCGGCGATGCGGCCGCCGAGCAGGAGGAGGGCGCCGAAGGCGAGCGCGTAGGCGGTGACGACCCACTGGCGCTCGACGTCGGTGAGGCCGAGGTCGGCCTGCGCGGCGGGGAGGGCGATGGTGACGATCGTGCCGTCGAGGACGACGACGAGCTGGGTCCTGGCGTATCAGCTCTCGCAATTCAACCGCACTTATAAACTCATCACGAGAATATAATCGTCGAGCAATCGGTCTAAATGAGAAGTTTTTTAGCATAACGCCAGCCAGATAGGCGAAGAATGTCAAAACACTCAGCGCGACCGGAACCGTTAACCACTCGATTAACAGAGCGACGTCGCTAAAAAGACTATTCGGGGCAATATTGCGAAAAGCTTCAGAAAATGTGACCCAAGCAACCGCGAACCACAAAAACCCTACAGCCAGCGGCACTCGCAGTTCTCTAATACCCGGAAGCACCGAACCAAACAACAGCAGATTCCCCTCGCAGCGACTAGAAGGAGCGACTCTTCAACGATTCGGGCGTCGCTCAACTTGAACAACTTAGTCGAAGGACCGGTTCTCAAGAGCGACCCCTAGCGGCTGACGAGCATTTGCGGGTCGACCGCGGTCAGTCCGCGGTCGTGAGCCGCTCGAGGTAGCCGGCGAAAGCGAGCAGGTCGGCCTCGGGCCAGCTGCTCAGGGCCTCCTGCATCCGCTGGCGCTGCTGCCCGCCGAGGTCGCCCATCCGCTCGCGGCCGTGCTCGGTGAGCGTGAGGAAGCGGGCGCGGCCGTCGGCCGGGTCGGGGGCGGTCCCGACCAGCTCCAGCGCGCAGAGCTGGCGGATCTGCCGGCTGATCACGCTGCGGTCCACGCCGAGGCGCTCGGCCGCGACGCTCGAGTGCACGGGACCGCAGCGCTCCAGCATCCGGAGCAGCCGCAGCCCGAACGGCGGCAGGCCGGGGTCGATGCTCGCCGCCGCGTCGCGCACGGCCGTCCGGACCTGCACGGCGAGCGCGGTGATCTGCTCCTCGACCTGGAGCAGCGCGCTCGCCGGGGCGAGGGTCGGGACGGCCGGTGCGGCGGTCATCAGGGGCGCTCGGCCACGTCGATCGCGCCGGTGGCGGCGTGCCGGGCGTGGGCGACGGGCGCGGCGTGGCGGCCGTGTGCGCTGTCGTCGTGAGCGCGGTCGACAGCGACGCGGTCGACGTGGGCACGCTCCTCCGCGTGCACCGCGTTGTCGCTCCGGACGCTCTGCCCGACCGGACGCAGCGCGGCCTGGCCGTCGGAAGCGGCGATCAGCGCGTCCTCCGCGCCGGCGACGACGCCCGAGGGCTCCGTCTTGCGCTGCACGGCGTTCATCGTGCCGAGCGGCGCGTTCGGCAGCAGCAGGACCGCGAGCAGCGTGATGACCGCGAGCGGGATGCTGTAGAGGAAGACGTCGCCGACGCCGATGCCGTAGGCGCTCTCGACCACGACGCGCACGGCGTCCGGGAGCGTGTTGACCTGCGGGATCGTGCCGCTGCCGAGCGCCTGGGCGGCGATCGCCTGGTCGGCCGGCGCGAGGCCGGCGATGCCGGTCTTGATGTGATCGGCGATCACCGTGCCGAGCATCGAGCCCAGCACCGAGACGCCCACGGTGCCGCCGAGGCTGCGGAAGAAGGTGACCGCGCTGGTCGCAACGCCGAGGTTCTTGATGTCGATCGAGTTCTGCACGACCAGCACCAGGTTCTGCATCAGCATGCCCAGGCCCGCGCCGAGGATCGCCATGAAGACGCCCACCAGCACGAGGTTCGTGTCGTAGCGCAGGGTGCTGAGCAGGAAGGTGCCGACGACCGCGAGCACGCCGCCGGTCACCATGATCGCCTTCCACTTGCCGGTGCGCGAGATGATCCCGCCGAAGATGGTGGACGCGATCAGCAGTCCGGCCATCATCGGGATCGTCAGGAGACCCGACTGGGTCGGCGTGGCACCGCGCGAGAGCTGCATGTACTGCGCGAGGAAGACCGCGACGCCGAACATCGAGACGCCGACCGAGATGCTCGCCACGACGGCGAGGCTGAAGGTGCGGTTCTTGAACATCCCCATCGGGATGATCGGCTCGGCGACGGTGAGCTCGGTGATCACCGCGGCGACCAGCAGCACGACGGAGCCGCCGACCATGACCGCGGTCTCCCAGGAGGCCCAGTCGAAGTTCTTGCCGGCCAGCGAGACCCAGATCAGCAGCAGCGAGACGCCGCCGGCGATGAGGACCGCGCCGAGGTAGTCGATCTTGACGGTGCGCTTGGGGTGCGCGGGGAGGCGCAGCGTCACCTGGAGCAGGATGATCGCGACGATCGCGACGGGCAGCGCGATGAAGAAGTTCCAGCGCCAGCCGAATGCGTCGGTGACGACGCCGCCGAGCAGCGGGCCGCCGACGGTGCCGATGGCCATCACGCCGCCGAAGAGGCCGGCGTACTTGCCGCGCTCCCGGGGGCTGATGATGTCGGCCATGATGATCTGGCTCAGCGCGGCGAGTCCACCGGCGCCGAGGCCCTGGAAGACGCGGAACACGATGAGCATGTTCGTGTCCTGCGAGAAGCCGGCCGCGGCCGAGCCGATCACGAAGATCGCGAGCGCGAGCTGGATCAGCAGCTTGCGGTTGAAGAGGTCGGCGAACTTGCCCCAGAGCGGGGTGGAGACGGTGGTCGCGAGCAGCGTCGCGGTGACGACCCAGGTGTAGGCGTTCTGGTCGCCCTTGAGGTCGGAGATGATCAGCGGCAGCGAGGTCGACACGACCGTGCCCGCGAGGATCGAGACGAACATGCCCAGCAGCAGTCCGCTGAGGGATTCGAGCACCTGGCGGTGCGACATGGCCCCGTCGGGGCCGGTGGGGGTGGTGCGCTCTTCTCGAGTGCGCGTGCGCTCTGCGCGGGACATACGGCTCCTTGTTCACGGTGCGGCACCGGTGGCGATGCGGCGGTACTAGTTGACGGCGGTCAACTATTGACCGAGTGCAACTATATAGCCGAGCGAGGTGTTTTGGCCAGTGCTGTGCCGAGGTGCTTTCGCGGGCCTGTCAGCGGGCGATGCCGCGCCGGCGGAGGAGTACGATCGCCGTCACGACCGCGGCCGCGAGCGCGACGAGGACCGCGACGCCGAGCGGCGAGCCGGCCGCGGCGCCGATCACCGCCCAGAGCACGGCGAAGCCGACCGTCGCGTAGATCAGCGCCCAGGCCGCGCAGCCCGGCAGCATCGCGAGCAGGTAGACGCCGAAGCGCATCCGGGCCGCTCCGGCCGCGGCGTTGATCATCGTCTGGAGTCCGACGGTGAGGAAGCTCACGGTGACCGCGGGAGCGCCGTAGCGAGCGAGCAGTGCCGACGCGCCCCTCAGCGCCGGCGACTCCAGCCACCGCCCCCACCGCCGCGAGGCTGCCCCGGTGACGACCGCCCGCGCGAGCCAGTACGTCGCCTGCGCCCGCACCAGCACGATGACGAACAGCGCCGCGAGCAGCTCCACGAACCCCAGCTCGTCGAAGAAGGCGGGCATGCGGCGCCTCCCTCTCCTCGCTCGGCAGAAGGCAAGGCTACCCTTCCCTCCCGCGCGCCGAGTCGTGCTGGCCGGGCAGCCCCGCAGGGGCGTATCGAGACCGACCGTCATCAGCAGGGCGGGTCTGCGGACTCGTCCTGCTGACGCGGGTGGATCTCGATACGCCCGCTCCGCGGCCTACTCGATCAGCATGGAGCGCTGACCCTCTCCCGAGGCGCCCCCTCCGTGCCGGTCGACCAGCTGCCCTCGGCTGCCCCTGCATGCTGGTCGAGTAGCCGCCTCCGGCGGCGTATCGAGACCCACCGTCGTCGGACACCCGGGAGCGAGCCTCCTCCACAACCGCCGATCCTTCCGCACTGTCCCCGAGCCGCTCGGACTCGCGCCCCGGTGTCGGTGGTCCCTGCTTCAATACTCGTATGACGGAGTTCGGATCGAAGGAAGAGGTGCTCGCGCACCTGCGCGCCCTCAGCGACGGCGCCGCCGCGAACGCCCGCGCCGCAGCCCAGCCGCGTCTCGCCGAGGCCCGATTCCTCTACGACTTCCATCGCACGGCCCTCGCCCACCCCGACGCCTTCGCCCGCGGCGCGACCCCCAGCGAGACCCGCGATCTCGTCGAGCGCTCCATCCGCGCAGAGCTCGCCGTCGCCGAGGGCCTGCCGGAGCAGGTGATCGCCCGGCGCCTCGAGAACGCGCACCTGCTCTTCGAGCACCTGCCGCTCACCCGCGCCCTCCTCGCACAGGCGCGCCTTCACTGGGAGGAGGGGGAGGCGATCTGCGCCACCGCGGGCAGCCTGCCCGAGTCCTCCCGCGCGGCCCTCGATGAGCGCGTCGCAGAAGCGGCACCGTCGATGACGCTCACGCAGCTGCGCCGCGCCCTGCGCCGCTGGCGAGAGGAGCTGCATGAAGAGTCGCTCGCGAAGCGGCACGCCCGCGCCCGAGCGGACCGCGCCGTGTGGGTCACCCCGGACGTGGACGGGATGGCGACCTTCTGCGTCTACGGCCCGGCCCCGGCCGTGATGGGCGCCTACGAACGCGCGGACCGGATGGCGCGTTCTCTGCGTGATGCCGGGGATGTGCGCACGCTCTCGCAGCTTCGCGCGGACGTCGCCGTGGATCTGCTCTGCGACGGCGACATCATCGGCACCACTCCCGACGCCGAGGACCGGCCTGACCCGACGTTCGTTCCCGGTGTCCGGGCGGAGGTGCGGCTCACGCTCGCGGCGTCCACGGCCGTCGACCTCGACGACGAACCCGCGGAGCTCGACGGCTACGGCCCTGTTCCCGCCAATGTCGCACGGGAGCTCATCCGGACGGCGGCCTCCTTCACCCGCGTCCTGACCGATCGGGACACCGGTGCCGTCGTCTCCGTCGGCCGGACCCGACGCGTCCCTCCGTCCCGCATGCGGCTGCACGTGCAGCTGCGGGATCAGACCTGCCGCTTCGCGGGCTGCCTGCGCACCTCCGCCCGCAGCGAAGCGGACCACACGATCGAGTGGCGCAACGGCGGCGAGACCTCGCTGGAGAACCTCGTGTCGCTGTGCACGGCGCACCATCACCTCCGACACGGCGACCGGTGGACGTACACGAAAGGTGACGGCGGGGCGATCGTGTGGACGACACCGACCGGCAGGCGCATCAGCAACCGGCCGCCCCCGCTGCCCGGGCGGCCGCCGGACCCGCCCCGGCGACCGCGCTTCGTCGATGTGCCGCCGCCGTTCTGAGAACGGTGGATCTCGATACGCCCGCGATGCGGGCTACTCGATCAGCATGCAACGCCGACCCCTCACGGAGGCGCCCCTTCCCGACCACCGCGGATCCATGGGGAAGAGACACCCGCCTGCATGCTGGTCGAGCAGCCCCGCAGGGGCGTATCGAGACCCACCGTCATCAGCAGGGCGGTTCTGCAGACTCGTCCTTCTGACGCTGGTGGATCTCGATACGCCCGCTGCGCGGGCTACTCGATCAGCATGAAGCGCTGAACCGCTCCCGAGGCGCGCCTTTCATGCTGGTCGAGTAGCCCGCAGGGCGTATCCACGATCAGGCGCGGACCCGCCGTGATCCCGCGGTGCCCGGCGCGGCTCCGACCCCGCCCCTAGGCTCGACGCATGGACAACATCGATCGGAAGATCCTCGATCTGCTGCGCCAGAACGCCCGCGCGGGCTACGGCGACATCGGCGGTGTCGTGGGGCTGTCCGCGTCCGCCGTGAAGCGCCGGGTCGATCGGCTGGTGGCCGACGGCGTCATCCGCGGCTTCACGATCAAGGTCGACCCCGCCGTCGACGGCATGGCCACCGAGGCCTACGTCGAGCTGTTCTGCCGCGGCACGGTCGCCCCCGACGAGCTGCGCCGCATCCTCTCGGCCGTGCCCGAGGTCGTCGACGCGGGCACGGTCACCGGCTCGGCCGACGCGATCGTGCACATCCGCTCGCGCGACATCCCGAGCCTCGAGCTCGCCCTCGAGAAGGTGCGCATCGCGCCGAACGTCGACCACACCCGCTCCGCGATCGTGCTCTCCCGCCTGATCCAGCGCGGCGAGGCCTAGCAAGAGCGCTCCCGCCTCAGTGCGAGCGGCCCGCGACCACGTCGGCGATCGTCGCCAGCGGTGACGTCGTCGCCCGGCCCCGCGCCTCCGCCGCGTCGGCCAGGCCGTAGGCGCGGTAGAGCGACGTGACCGCCAGCCAGCGCAGCGGCTCCGGCTCCCACGGCCGCACCCGGTGGCCCACCCACGGCAGCTCGGTGAGCGGCGTGCTCTCGCCGAGCACGAGGTCGCGCAGCGTCCGCCCGGCGAGGTTCGTCGCCGTGACCCCGGTGCCGACGAAGCCGCCCGCCCAGCCGAGGCCGGTGGCGCGGTCGAGCCCGACGGTCGCGTGCCAGTCGCGCGGGACACCGAGCACGCCGGACCAGACGTGCTCGATCCCGACGCCGCGCAGCACCGGGAAGAACCGCTCGAGGATCTCGCGCAGCCGGCCGACCGTGCGCGGATCGGTCGCCCCGTCGCGGTCGATCCGGGAGCCGAAGCGATAGGGCACGCCCCGCCCGCCGATCGCGATCCGGTCGTCGGCCGTCCGCTGCGCGTACATGTAGGCGTGCGCCGCGTCGCCGAGCGTCTCGCGGCCGGCCCAGCCGATCTCGTCCCAGACCTCGGGCGCGAGCGGCTCGGTCGCGATCAGCGACGAGTTCATCGGCAGCCACTCGCGGTGGTGCCCGGAGAGCCCGGCGGTGAAGCCCTCGGTCGCGCGCAGCACGATCGGCGCGCGGACGAGCCCGCGGGGTGTGACGGCCGCGCCGGGTCGGATCTCCTCCACCCGGGTGTCCTCGAAGATCCGCACGCCGAGCGCCTCGACCGTGCGGGCGAGCCCGGCCGCGAGCTTCGCGGGGTGCAGGCGCGCGCAGTGCGGATGCCAGAGGCCGGCCGACGCGCCGCTGACCGCGATCCGCGCGGTCGTCTCCCGCGCGTCGAGCAGCTCGACGTCGGTGTGCGCGCGGGCCCGGGCCGCCGCCGCGGTGGCCAGGAGCCGGGCCCGCTGCGCCTCGCCGCGCGCCACCTGGAACTCGCCGCCCTTGACGATGTCGGCGTCGATCCCCTCGGCCGCAGCGGCCGCGATCACCTCGTCGACCGTCTCGTTCATCGCGAGCTGGAAGCGGTTGACCGCCTCGCTCCCGTGCGTCCGTGCGTAGGAGGCGACCCCGCCGGTGATCTCGTTCGTCAGCCAGCCGCCGTTGCGACCGGAGGCGCCGAAGCCGGCGAAGCGCTGCTCGAGGATCGCGATCCGCAGCGACGGGTCGGCCTTCGCGAGCGAGTAGGCCGTCCACAGGCCGGTGTAGCCGGCGCCGACGATGCAGACGTCGACGTCGAGCGGACCGGGCAGGGCGGCCCGGGGCGTGGAACGACCGAGGGAGGCCCACCAGAACGACACGTCGCCGTTGATCACAGTGGGCCTCCCCCGGTCTCGCGGATCTCAGCGGGCGAGAGTCCCGCGAAGGATCAGAGTCCCGAGCTCGGGAACGTCTGCATCATCTCCGAGAACAGCGCGGCGGTCCAGCCGATCGCGATGATGAAGGAGACCGCCACCACGCCGAGGAAGATCCACAGCGGGAGCAGTCCGCCGCCGGTCACGCGCTTCACGACGACGCTGCGGCCGATCACGTAGACGTACGGAGCGACGAGGAACGCCCAGGCCCAGTGGAACGGGCGCTGCACACCGGCCTTCTTCAGCTGCCGATAGTCGAGGAACGCGAAGACGACCTCGGCCGCGTAGATCAGGAAGCCGACGACCTGCACAGCGCCGAGCCCGACGAGGTAGGCGGTCGACATCCCCATCGAAGCGCGCGGGCCGTAAGTCGACGAGACCGCCGAGTCGGCGATGGCGCCCGGTGAGAGCAGGAAGATCGACAGCGCCGACAGCAGCGGCAGGAGCACGACGACCCAGATCCACGGGGTGCTGGTGACGATGCTCGGGTCGCGCGGCTGCGGCGCGGGGCGACCGGCGTAGGCGGGCTGCTGGCCGGGCTGCTGGCCGTACTGCTGCGGGTACTGCTGGCTGTACTCCTGCGGCGGCTGCTGGCCGTGCTGCGGCTGCTGAGCGTACTGGGGCTGCTGGCCGTACTGGGGCTGCTGAGCGTACGGCTGCTGCGGCGTCTGCTCGCCGTACCGCGGCTGCTGCGGGATCTCACGCTCCGGAGCCGACTGGCCGGACGCCGACTGGCCGTAGCTCGTGGCCTGGCCGCTCGAGGTCTCGCCGTAGGCGGGGCCGGAGACGGGCGGCACGATCGGCGGCTGCGGCGCCGCGGGAGGCTGCGGTGCGCCCTGCGCAGCGGGAGGGGTCGGGGCAGCGGGAGGGGTCGGGGCGGCGGGAGCCGCGGCGGGGGCGTCGCGCAGCGAGTCGGTCCAGCCCTGGCCGTCCCACCAGCGCTGGCGCGGCGAGCCCGCGGGATCCGGGTACCAGCCGGCGCGCGGTCCGGAGGCCGAGGCACCGCCCCGCTCCTGCTCGCCGTTCCGGTCGTCGCCGTGCTCGTTGCCGCCCTGGTCGTCCGTCATCGCGTCCTCCGCTCCCCTTCGGGCGCTCTGCCCGCCATCGGAGACGAGCGTATCGCCGCGATCCCCGGTCGCACCTGGACGCGGCCTTGCCACGACCTCTGCCGCGCCTGAGCGGACGCCGTGCGGCCGCCTCCGCCAGGATGGACGGATGCCGCACCTCCTCCGCGCCCGCGCCCTGCTCTTCGACATGGACGGCACCCTCGTCGACTCCACCGCGGTGGTGGAGACGATCTGGCGCTCCTTCGCCGAGCGCTTCGAGCTCGACGCCGACCTGATCCTCGGCGCCGTGCACGGGGTCCGCGCGGAGGACAGCGTCCGCCGCTTCGCCCCCGCGGGCAGCGACGTCGCCGGGATCGTCGACGAGCTGAACGCCTACGAGCTCGAGCACACCGAGGGGACGGTCGAGATCCCCGGCGCCGTCGCCTTCCTCGCCGCGCTCCCCCGCGACCGCGTCGCGCTGGTCACCTCGGCGAGCCCCGCGCTGGCCGCCGGCCGGCTCGCCGCCGCCGGCGTCCCCTCTCCCGAGGCCGTCGTCACCGCCGACGACGTCGTGCACGGCAAGCCCGCCCCCGACGGCTACCTCGCCGCCGCCGGACTCCTCGGGGTCGACCCGGCCGACGCGATCGTCTTCGAGGACGCCGAGGCCGGGATCCTCGCGGGACTCGCCGCCGGCATGCGCGTCGTCGTCGTCGGCGCGCACGAGTCCGAGACCACCCGCGGGCTCCCGCGGATCCCGCACTACGCTGACGCGGGCGTCGAGCGCGACGGCGACGAGCTGGTGCTCACCCTGCCCTGAGCCGGCACGCGCCTCCGGCGCTCAGTACCGGATCGCGTCGATCACCTTCACCCGGACCGCCACGATGGCGGGCACGAGCCCGGCCAGCGCGCCCACGAGCGTCGCCGCCCCGAGCCCCAGCAGCGCCGCCTCGACCGGGAACGGCGGGATGTCGCTGATCCCGTTCTCCTTGACGAGCGCGACCGTCCACGGATTCGTCACCAGGATCACCGCGATCGTCACGCCGACCACGCCGGCGACGACCGTCGCGACGACGCTCTCCATCATGATCGAGAAGAAGATCCGCCCCGAGGAGGCGCCGAAGCTGCGCCGGATGCCGATCTCGCGGATCCGCTGCCGCACGGTGACGAGCGCGATGTTGAGCAGCCCGAGCGCGCCGAGCGCCAGCACGAGGCCGGCGACACCGCCGATCACCCAGGTCAGCACCGCGAACGGGTCGGAGTCGTAGCTGAGGTAGTCCTGCCGGTAGACGTCCGCCTCGAAGCCCGGGCCGAGCGCCGCGGTGACGTCGCGCTTGACGGCCTCGATCAGCGGGTCCGCGATCTCGAGCGGCACCCACATCTCGTAGTTCGGCAGCTGCGGCCCGCCGAACGCGGGGTCCGCCTCGGGCGCGACGGCCGAGTAGGCGTCGACGAGCATCATCGCGCTCGGAGTGGTGTCGTACTGGTTCGAGGGCGTCACCCCGATCACGACCGCGGTCGTGTCGTGCTCGCCGCCGAGGAGGGTCGCGGTCGGGTGCGTCCGCAGGTCCGGGCGCCCGAGGCGGTCCCAGAAGACCTCGTTGACCACCAGCGCGGGAGCGAGCCGCCGCTCGTCGCCCTCGGCGAACCAGCTGCCGCTCGTCAGCTCCACCCGGTGCATCTCCGCGTAGGGCTGGTCGACCGCGGTGATCCCGACGTCGACCGCGCCGTCGGTGAACTGGACGCGGGTGCCGCCGTACGTCGTGCGGCTCGCGTACTCGATGCGGTAGCGCTCGAGCACCTTCTCCCAGGCGTTCTGCATCACGACCGGGTCGACGACGCCCTCGGGGCCGGTCGTGTAGGCGCTGATGTACAGGCTCGCGGGCCGGCCGCCGCTGCGCTCCGAGACCTCGATGTTCGCCTGCCGGCCGATCCCGCCCGCGGCGACGACGCCGGTGAGCGCCGCGACGGCCACCGCCACGCCGATCAGCGAGAGCAGCACGCGGCCGCGGTGGATCCGCAGCTCGGTCCACGCCTCGACGATCGCGCCGACGACGCCGGTGAGGCCGCCCATCAGTGCCGCCCCGAGCTCGTCGCGGGAGCGGCGGTCGCGGACGTCGAGGCGCTGAGCCTGCCGTGATCGAGCCGGTAGTGCCGCTCCGCCCGGGCCGCGATCGCGGGATCGTGGGTGATGGTGACCAGGGCCGAGCCGGACTCCTGGGCGATCTCGTCGAGCAGGCTCATCACGCTCTCCCCGGTGTCGGTGTCGAGCGCGCCGGTCGGCTCGTCGGCGAGGATCAGCCGCGGACGGCGCACCAGCGCGCGCGCGATGGCGATCCGCTGCTGCTCGCCGCCGGACATCCGGCCGGGCATCGAGTCGACCCGGTGCCCCAGCCCGACCCGCTCCAGCATCTCGGCGGCCAGCGACGCCCGCCGCCAGAACTCGGTGCCGGTCGCGTAGAGCAGCGGCGTCATCACGTTCTCGCGGGCCGTGCGGCCCTCGAGCAGATTGAACTGCTGGAAGATGAAGCCGATGCTGCCGCCGCGGATCCGTGCGCGGGCCCGCGAGGAGAGCGTCTCGGTGGGCTTCCCCTCGAGCAGCATCCGCCCCTCGGTCGGCTCGTCGATCAGGCCGAGGATGTTCAGGAGCGTCGACTTGCCGGAGCCGCTGCGGCCGACGACCGAGACGTGGTCGCCCTCGCCGACCTCCAGGTCGACGCCGTCGAGGATGGTCAGCGGGGGTGCGTCGGGCAGGGGGACGACCTTGCGGATCCCCTCGAGTCGCAGGATCGTGCGCTTCCCGTCGGTCACGAGCCCGTCCGTCACGAGCAGTACACCGAGCCGTCGGCGTTGGTCACGCAGTTCCCCTCGAGCTGCTCGCCCTCGCTCGCGGCGGCGCCCGGCACGAACTGCAGGATCTCGGCGCCCTCGTCCACGCCGCCGGTGACCTCGATGCTGATCCCGTCGGTGAGGCCAAGGGTGACCGGGACCTCCTCGGTCGAGCCGTCCTCGGCGAGGCGGTAGACGACGCCCGACTCGGCGGTGCCCTCGACGGCGGTGGTCGGCACGACGAGCACGTTCTCGGCGAGGCCGCCCGCGAGGGTGACGGTGGCGGCGAGGCCGGGGAACACGGTCACCTCGCCGGGGACCTGGCAGCGGAAGCTGGTGCCGGAGCCGCCGGTCGCGCCCGTGCCGCCGGTCTCACCCGCGGGCGTCTCGCCCTCGCCGGCGAGCGGGGTGGTGATGGTGAGCCCGGTGCAGGTGAAGGCGGCCGGGCCGCCGGTGACGGCGATCTGCGCCTCGGTCGGCCGGTTCTGGATCCGGTAGAGCTGCTCGGCGTCGATCGAGCCGGTGACGGCGTAGGTCGGCGGGGCGACCTGGCCGGTGACCTCGCCGACCACGACGGCCTGGTCGTGGATGACGCCGAGGGCGCTGAGCACGCCGGCGGCCGGCGCGTAGACGCGCTCGAAGCGGACGGAGGGCGGCGGCTGGGTGACGGTGACCAGGCCGTCGGCGCCGGTGGTCTCGACGGGATCGCGCACGGTCTCGACGCGGATGTCGTAGATCAGGTCGCCCGAGGCGACGGTGGCGCCCTGGGTGATGTAGACGTCGTCGACGGTGCCGACGGCGGTCGCCTTGACCGGCACGGCCGGGTCGGCGGCGACGGTGCCCTGCAGCGTGAGGTCGTTGGTGACGGTGCCGCGGCCGACGACGACGGTCGGCTCGGTCAGCTCACCGGTGGGGACGGTCGGGTCGGCCTCGGCGGACCCGTCCGGGAAGAACGCGATCTTGACCAGCGCGACCGCGACGGCCCCGATGACCACCAGCCAGAGGATCGGGAACACCCATCGTCGAACCGCATTCATGTCTGTCCCCCGACTCCGGCGCCCGTGCGCCCTGCGGCACTCCCCCGTGGCGCGCCGATCGGCAGCCTATCGACCGCGTGACGGAGCGCGCGTCAGCCGCTGTGACTACTCCGGGGGCGGACGCCCCACCCCTCCGCCTCATGCTGATCGAGTAGCCCGCGCAGCGGGCGTATCGAGATCCACCGGCGTCAGAAGCCGAGCTTCGCGACGACCGCGGCGACGCGGCGGGCGCGCGTCTCGGCGGCCTTGGCGCCCTCGACGGCGGTGACGTGGGCCTTCCGCGCACTCGGCGAGAGGGCGTCGAAGGCGGCGGTGGCCCCGGCCGCGTCGAGCGCGGCGGCGAGGTCCTCCGGCACGGCGACCGTGCGCGGGGCGGAGTCGAGCTCGAGGTCGACCTCGATGGCGTCCCCGCCGGCCAGCCCCGACGCGGCGCGCTTCTCCGCCGAGAACGAGATCAGCGCGCGGCCGCCCATCGCACCGACCGTGCCCTGGAAGGCGTAGCCGTTGACGACGACGCTCACCGCGGGCCGCTTGCCGCCGCCGAGCACGTCGAGCACCTCGGGCGGCACCTCGATGCCGGTGTTGTTGCCCACCTGGAAGAGCGTCGTCGTGTAGCGCACGGGACGAGGATGGCACGCGGCCGTTCCGCCCGCCAGACGCCCTCGCCCGCCGCGGGCTCAGCAGTCGCGGTCGGCCGGGTCCTCGCCGTCCTGCCGGCCGGGATCGCCGAGGGCCGAGCGAACGGCGTCGACGGTCATCCGGCCCTCCGGATCGAGGCGGGTGAGCATCCGGGTCATGATGTCGGCGAGCTGCGGGATCTGCTCGGCGTCGAGCGGGTCGATGACGTCGGCGAGCACCGTCGCGACGTGACCCGGGGCGGTGTCGACGATCTTCTGCAGCCCGGCGTCGGTGAGCACGGCGTTGGTCGCGCGCCCGTCGGTCGGGCACGGCCGGCGCTCCAGGTAGCCGCGGGCGACGAGCCGGGTGACGACGTGCGAGAGCCGCGGGAGGGTGGCGTTCGTGCGGGCGGCGAGCGTCGTCATCCGGAGGGCGCGGTCGGGCGCCTCCGACAGCATCGCGAGGGTCATGTACTCGAAGTGCGTCAGCGCCGCGTCGCGCTGAAGCTGGGTGTCGAGCGCGCCGGGCAGCAGCTCGACCACCGCGACGAACCGCAGCCACGCCGCCAGCTGCTCCTCCGTGAGCCAGCGCGTGCCGTCGGCACCCGCCGCTCCCCCGTCATCCATCCCCCCACCCTACCGCTTTGTTGCCGCGACAAGTAAGCAAGCGAGAAGGACTGTGCGACGTCCCGCCTCCGAGATCGGCGACCACGCACGAGGCGACCCGCGGATTCGCGTGCCAGCGAATCCACGAAGCCGAACGCACCCCGCTCCCTGGAACGCGCCCCCCTCGCGAGCCGACCGCGCCGAGCCGCACAGGGGGCGGCTCGGAAAACAGCTCAGACGACGTCGTCGGACAGGTCGATCGGCGCCCCGAAGCGGTGGTTGGTGATCGAGATCGACTGCTCCCGGAGGAAGGGCAGCAGCTCCACCCGGCCGGCCGGAGTGACGGGGTCGGCGTAGATGGCGACGTCGGGCGAGCCACCGAGCGCCTCGGCGAGCGCCGTCGACAGCGGCACCCGCGAGCCGTCCGCGCGCACGAGCGGGACGGGCTTGCCGGTGCTGCCGCGGGTCATGCCGCTGACCACGTCGGTGAAGGAGCGAGTGGAGTCGCGGACGCTCTGCAGCGCCTCGATCGAGGAGTCCGGGCCGAGCGACGGCGCGGTGCCGCCCTGGGGTCCGCCGAACTCGTCGACCCGGTCCGAGACGATGTCGCCGACGATCCGGATCCGCGAGGCGGTGATCCGGCCGCCCGCGGCGCGGGCGAGCCACTGCGCGTCGGACTCGACGACCACCTTCGGGGCCAGGCCCGCCATCTCGAGCAGCTCGTCGCCGGCGAGCATCCCGGCGACCTTGGGCGGCAGCGGGATCGACGTCGACACGTCCAGGCGTGCCCGCACGAGCAGCGCGGCGGCGATGACGCGGAGGAGCTCGCCGAGGTCGCCGCCGTCGGCCAGCCGCACGGCGACCGGCACCCGGAGGTAGCGGAACAGGTTGCGCTCCACGCCGACCTTCGAGATGTCGGTGACGACGCCGAACTCGGTCGCCCAGGCCAGCTGGTCCGAGAGCGCCGAGCGGCGCAGCAGGTCGAACTGCTCGAACTGCAGCGAGGACTGCGCGGCCTCGATGAACTGCCGGGCGCGGTCGTCCAGGCCCCGGAGGTGCAGGGTCGTCGACGGGCGGGCCGGCGAGGGCTTCCAGGAGCCGAGCCCGATCAGGTGGTTCGGCCCGCCGGCCTTCGCCCCGCCGCCGACCGAGGAGCGCTTCCAGCCGCCGAACGGCTGGCGGCGCACGATCGCGCCGGTGATGCCGCGGTTCACGTAGAGGTTGCCGGCCTCGACCGAGTCGAGCCAGAGCGCGAGCTCGTCCGAGTGCAGCGAGTGCAGCCCGGCGGTGAGGCCGTAGTCGGTGGCGTTCTGCAGGCGGATCGCGTCCTCGAGGGTCGCGGCGTGCATGATGCCGAGCACCGGGCCGAAGAACTCGGTGAGGTGGGCGTAGCTGTTCTCGGTGACGCCCTCGCGCACACCCGGCGACCACAGCCGCCCGGTGTCGTCGAGGCGCTTCGGCTCGACGAGCCAGGACTCCCCCGCGCCGAGGGTGGTCAGCGCGTGCGCGAGCTTGCCGGTCGGCTTCTCGATCAGCGGGCCCATCGCGGCGGCCGGGTCGCTCGGCCAGCCGACGCGGAGGGACGTCACGGCGTCGACCAGCTGCGCGCGGAACCGCTTCGAGCGGGCGACCGAGCCGACGAGGATCACGAGCGAGGCGGCCGAGCACTTCTGCCCGGCGTGCCCGAAGGCGCTCCGCACGATGTCGGCGACGGCGAGGTCGTAGTCCGCGTGCGGGGTGACGACGATCGCGTTCTTGCCGCTGGTCTCGGCGAGCAGCGGCAGGTCGGGTCGCCAGGAGCGGAAGAGCTTCGCCGTCTCGTAGGAGCCGGTGAGCAGCACCCGGTCGACCAGCGGATCGGTGATCAGGGCGCGGCCGAGCGTCTCCTCGTCGAGGTCGACGAGCGCGACGAGGTCCTGCGGGATCCCAGCGTCCCAGAGCGCCTCCACGAGCACCGCGGCCGAGCGCCGGGCCTGCGGGGCCGGCTTGACGACGACTCCGGAGCCCGCGGCGAGCGCCGCGAGGATCGAGCCGGCCGGGATCGCGACCGGGAAGTTCCACGGCGGCGCGACCACGGTGACCCGCTCGGGCACGAAGGTGGCGCCGCCGACGGCGTCCAGCTCGCGGGCGCGGGTGGCGTAGTAGTGGGCGAAGTCGATCGCCTCCGACACCTCGGGGTCGGCCTCGGCGACCGTCTTGCCGGTCTCGGAGGCCATCACCTCGATCAGCCGGTCGCGGTTCGCCGCGAGGGCGAGCCCCGCGCGGTCGAGGATCGCGGCGCGGTCGTAGCCGAGGCGCTCGCCCCAGCGCTCCGCCCGGAGCGCGACCCGGCGCAGCAGCTCCTGCAGCTCCGCCGCGTCGGTGATCCGGGCGCGGTCGGCCGCGAGGGTGCCGATGGTCGATCGCGCGATGCGGTCGGTGATCAGCCGGGCCCAGCGGCGGTTGCCCGGCAGCGCCGGGTCGGTGTCGGGCTCGTTGCGGAAGGCGCTGGTCGCCGCGGTCGCCCCGGAGCCGCGGCGCAGCCCCAGCACCGCCTCGGTGAGGCCCTCGGCGGCCGGGTCCTGCACGCGCGCGCCGGCGCCGGCGTGCTCGCGCACGAGACGGACACCGGAGCCCGACGCCCACTCGCGGAGGCGGTCCTGGGTGCGGTTCGGGGTCGGCACCGTGTCGTCGAGCGCCTCGAGCGAGGCGCGGAAGCGGCCGAGCTCGCGCTGCAGCACGCTCTCGTCCTCGAGCTCGAAGACGGCCGAGAGGAAGTTCTCCGGGCTGGAGTTCTCCTCCAGGCGGCGGATCAGGTACGAGATCGCGACGTCGAACTCGCGCGGGTGCACGACCGGCGTGTAGAGCAGGAGCCGGCCGACGTCCTCGCGGACGGCGCGCGCCTGACCGGTCGCCATGCCGAGCAGCATCTCGATGTCGACCGCGTCGGCGACGCCGCGCTCGTTCGCGGTGATCCAGGCCCAGGCGATGTCGAAGAGGTTGTGACCGGCCACGCCGATCCGGACCGCGTCCGTCCGCTCGGGCCGCAGCGCGTAGTCGAGGAGCCGCTTGTAGTTCGTGTCGGCCTCGGCCTTGCTGCCCACCGTCGCGAGCGGCCAGTCGTGGATCGCCGCGTCCACCCGCTCCATCGCGAGGTTCGCGCCCTTGACGACGCGGACCTTGATCGGCGCGCCGCCGAGCCGCCGGCGCTCGGTCGCCCACTCCGTCAGCGAGACCAGCACGCCGAGGGCGTCGGGGAGGTACGCCTGCAGCACGATCCCTGCCTCGAGCTGCTGCATCCCCGGCTGCTCGAGGAGACGGCGGAACACCGCGACCGTGAGGTCGAGGTCCTTGTACTCCTCCATGTCGAGGTTGATGAACTTCGGCTCCGGGCTCGCCGCGGCGAACTGGTAGAGCGGGGTCAGCCGCTGCACGACGCGGTCGACGGCCTCGTCGAACGCCCACATCGAGAGCTGGCTGGCGATACTGGAGACCTTGATGCTCACGTAGTCGACGTCGTCGCGCTCGAGCAGCCGCCGGGTGCCCTCGAGGCGCCGGTCGGCCTCGCGCTCGCCCAGCACGGCCTCGCCGAGCAGGTTCAGGTTGAGGCGGTCGCCGCCCTCGCGCAGCCGGCGGATCGCCGAGCCGAGCCGGGCGTCGGAGGCGTCGACGACGAGGTGGCCGACCATCCTGCGCAGCACCTGGCGGGCCGCCGGGACGACGACCCATGGCAGCACCGGGCCGACGGCGCCGCCGGTCGCGACCGCGGCGCGCAGGTAGGAGGGGAGGAACGCGGGGGTCTTCGCGGTCAGCGCGGCGAGGTTCTCGGCCGCGACCACCGGGTCCTCCGGGCGGGCGACCCCGTCGACGAAGCCGACCGTGAAGTCGAGGCCGTTCGGGTCCTGCAGGACGCCGGCGAGGCGCTGGGCCGCCGGGTCGACCGGGAACGCGCGGCTGCGCACCAGCCAGCGGCGCACCAGCGCCTCGACGCGGGACAGGATCGGCGCCTCGACGTCGAACTCGGGCTTCTGCCGGGGCAGCCGCAGCGCCATGCCGGTCTGGTACTGGCCGGTGTCGCTCAGGGCGTGCCGGTCGATCTTCTCGTCGTGCTCGGCCGGCTCGTCCGGCTCGCCCGTCTCGTCCGGCTCAGCGCTCGTCTCGTCCTGCGGGTCGATCGTCTCGTCCTGCTCCGGGTCGTTCCCGGGCACGGCTGAGGGCGTCGACTTCTCCATCCCCCGAGGCTATGCCCGAGGCGGCGCGACGGCCGGTCGTGTCGCCCCGTCTGTGGACACTCGACGGAGAACTGCCGCTGTGGACGACCCTCGTCGAGGGGCGATGGACGCGAGCCCGGCGGAGGAGCACCATGGGGCGCACCCGACACTCCCGCTCCCGATCGGAGACCCCGATGGATCCGCTGCCCATCCCCCGCGCCGCGATGATCGCGGCGCAGGCCCTGATCGACAGCTCCGCCTCCTACGACGGCGAGGCGACCGGCACCGTCAACCGCGCCGTCCTCGAGCGCGCGCTGAGCCCGATCGAGAACGGCGTCCTGGACGAGGACGGCGTCGTCGTCCCCACCTCCTCCGACGTCGCCGGGGCCGCGGTGATCTGCCTCACCTGGCTGACCGGCCGCCTCGTCGAGGCGAGCGGCCGCTCCAGCGAGGAGATCCTCTTCTCCCTGCGCGAGTTCGTCACCGAGGCGCTGCGCAGCGACGAGCCCTGACCGCCGCGCGCCAGACTGGGAACCATGGCCCGACGCGACAGGCACCGCACCCGAGACCTCACCGAGCGCAGCGGCACCGCGCCCGGCCCGCTGCGCTCCGACACCCCCGCAGCGGTCGATCCCTCGGTCGACGTCGTGATCGTCGGCGCCGGTCACAACGGCCTGGTCGCGGCGGCCTACCTCGCCCAGGCCGGACTCGACGTCCTCGTCCTCGAGCGCGGGGCGCGCGCGGGCGGCGCGACCGTCTCGGAGTACCCGTTCCGCGGCGTCGAGGCGCGGCTCAGCCGCTACTCCTACCTCGTCAGCCTCCTGCCGCCGTCGATCCTCGCCGATCTGCGGGTCGACGTGCCGCTCGTGCGCCGCCGCTACTCCTCCTACACGCCCGACCCCGCCGATCCGACGCGCGGACTGCTCGTCGACACCGGCGACGCCCTGGCGACCGCGGACTCCTTCGCGCGGATGGGCACGCCGGAGGACGCCGAGACCTTCGCCGACTTCTCCCGGCACACCTCGCGGCTGGCGCGCGCGCTCTGGCCGACCCTCACCCAGCCGCTGCTGCGGCGGGAGGAGGCGCGGCGGCTGGTCGGCGAGGACGCGATCTGGCGGGCGATGATCGAGCGGCCGATCGGCGAGGTGATCGAGCGGAACATCGCGGGCGACGCGGCGCGCGGCGTCCTGCTCACCGACGCGCTGATCGGCACCTTCGCCAGGGCCGGCGACACCGACCTCGCGCAGAACCGCTGCCTGCTCTACCACGTGATCGGCGGCGGCACCGGCGACTGGGACGTCCCGGTCGGCGGCATGGGCAGCGTCTCGGGCGCGCTGGAGCGGGCGGCCCGGAACGCCGGCGCCCGGATCCTGACCGGCGCCGAGGTGACGAGCGTCGACCCGGCGGGCGAGGTCGTCTACCGCCGCGGACCGCGGACCCGCCGCGTGCGGGCGCGGTTCGTGCTCTCGAACGTCGCCCCGTTCGTCCTCGACCGGCTGCTGGGCGGCAGCGGCGAGGCCGTGCGCCCGGCAGTCCCACGCCCCGAGGGCGCTCAGGTGAAGGTGAACCTGGTGCTGCGCCGCCTGCCGCGCCTCCGCGACGAGAGCGTCGCCCCGGAGGCGGCCTTCGGCGGCACCTTCCACGTCAACGAGGGCTACCACCAGCTCGACGACGCCCACCGCGCGGCGGAGCAGGGCCGCCTCCCCTCGCCGATCCCCTGCGAGATCTACTGCCACTCGCTGACCGACCCGACGATCCTCTCGCCGGAGCTCGCCGCGAGCGGCGCGCACACGCTCACCGTCTTCGCCCTGCACGTCCCCGACCGGCTGCTGACCGGCGACGCCGCTCCGACGCGCGAGCAGCTCGAGACCGCTGTCCTCGACTCGATCGACTCCGTGCTCGCCGAGCCGATCCGCGACCTGCTGCTCCTGGACGCCGACGGGAACCCCTGCATCGAGACCCGGACGACCCGCGACCTGGAGGAGAGCCTCGGCCTGCCCGGCGGCCACATCTTCCACGGACCGCTGTCCTGGCCGTTCGCGGAGGACGACGAGCCGCTGGACACCCCGGCCCAGCGCTGGGGTGTCGCCACCGAGCACCCGCGGGTGCTGCTCTGCGGCGCGGGCGCGCGCCGAGGCGGCGGGGTCTCCGGGATCGGCGGCCACAACGCGGCGATGGCGGTGCTGGAGGCGCTCGGCGCCTGAGACCGGGACCGCCTCAGAGCATGCGGCGGATCAGAGCACTCGGCGGATCAGTGCCACCGGTGGTCCTGGATCGTCATCCGCGGGCCGTGCCGCGGCTTGCGGGCGCCGCTCGTGCCGATCAGGCGGATGATCCGCTGCCGGTGCCCGCGCCACGGCTCGAGCAGCTCGAGCATCCCGTCGTCGTCGACCCCGAGGCGACCGGTCAGCGCGAAGCCGACCGCCGCGGCCAGGTGGTAGTCGCCCACGCTCACCGCGTCCGGGTCGCCGTGGGCCCGCATCATCACCTCGGACGCCGTCCACGGCCCGATGCCGGGCACCGACTGCAGGCGCTGCGCCACCACCTCGCCGCCGCGGCCGAGCGCCAGCGTGCGCTCGAGCCCCTTCGCCACCAGCGCCGCCGTCAGCACGGTGCGCGAGCGCCGCGGGTCGACGCCGGCCCGGTGCCAGTCCCAGGACGGGACCCGGCGCCACTGCTCGGCCGACGGCGCCACGTGCAGCGCCACCGGCCCGGGAGCCGGCTCGCCGTGCAGCCGCACCAGCGCGCGGTAGGCGCGCCACGCCTCCGTGCTGGTGACCTTCTGCTCGAGGATCGACGGCGCCAGCATCTCGAAGACGAGGTTGGCCCGGGTCAGCCGCAGCCCCGCCGAGCGGCGCAGCACCTCGGCCAGCGGGCCGTGCGCGGAGAGATCGAGCGCGCTCCAGTCGTCGCCGTGGCCGAGCAGCTCGGGCACGTGATCGATCAGCCACTCCGCGCCCTCGCCCCAGGCCCGCGCGTGCACGGCACCGTCGGCCGCCTGCCGCAGGTGCAGCGTGCCGGGGCCGAGCGGCGTGCGGAACGCGCGCCAGAAGCCGGTCGCGTCGATCAGCATCGTCGGGTCGCCCGAGCCGCGCAGCAGCGTGCGGAGTGTGAGCGCGAGGCTCACCGGCACGGCGGGCGCGTAGACCGTGGCCAGGAACGGCACGGGAGCGGGGAGGACGGACGACACGCTGCGATGGTAGCCGCGGCCGCCGACACCCGCCGGGACCGGTCGATCCCCGCCCTGATTAGGCCTCCCGCAGAACTGCCATCCACGACGTGTTCGGAGCGGCGCCCCGCCCGGATTGGTTCAACCCGGAAGAACACATGCGCAATCTGGATCCCCCGATTCCGCTAGGCAGCGCCCCGATACCGGGCGTAGTTTCGCGCTGTCGCGGCACAGTCCGTCAGCCCGGCCAACCGCCTATCACTGGAGATGCGCACATGTTCGACACCACATTCATCCGCAACGCGATCGTCAGGAGCTCGGAGACGGCTCTCGACCGTCGCCGCTTCTTCGAGGCCACCGGCGTCGCCGGACTCGGCATCGGAGCGGCGGCCCTGGCCTCCGCCCCCGCCGCCTCGGCCGAAGAGGTCGCCGCTGAGGGCCCCGGCGACGCCGCCGTCCTCAACTTCGCGCTCAACCTCGAGTACCTCGAGGCCGAGTTCTACCTCCGCGCCGTCACCGGCTCCGGCCTCGCGAGCAGCGACACCGGCGGCACCGGCAAGCTCGGCGGCGTCAAGGGCGGCCGCGCCGTCCCGTTCAAGACCCCGTGGCTGAAGTCCTTCGCCCGCGAGGTCGCCAACGACGAGAAGGCGCACGTCAAGTTCCTTCGCGGCCAGCTCGGCGCTGCCGCCGTCGCCCGCCCCTCCATCAACCTCGAGGCCAGCTTCAACGCGGCGGCAGCCGCGGCCGGCCTCATCCCCGCGGGCGGCACGTTCGACCCGTTCCTCAACGAGCAGAACTTCCTGCTCGGCGCCTTCGTCTTCGAGGACGTCGGAGTCACCGCCTACAAGGGCGCTGCCCCCCTCATCCAGTCGAAGCTCTACCTGGAGGCGGCCGCCGGCATCCTCGCGGTCGAGGCGTACCACGCCGGTGCCATCCGCTCGGCGATCTACGGCGCCGGACTCGACGTGCAGGCGGGCAAGCTGTCCGACGCGCGCGACAGCCTCGACGGCCCCACCGACGACGACCAGGGCGTCAAGGTCGACGGGCAGGCCAACATCCAGCCCACCGACGCCAACGGCATCGCCTTCAGCCGCAACCCCGGCCAGGTCCTGAACGTCGTCTACCTGAACAGCAAGGCCGCGACCTCCGGTGGATTCTTCCCCGCCGGCGTCAACGGCGTCGTCAACACCAGCCAGGCCAACTAGTCACTGACACTCTCTAGTCCCTGAACGACGAAGGGCCCTTCCTCGAGGCGGCGAGGAGGGGCCCTTCGTCGTACCCGCTCAGAGGCGCTCGAACGGCCGGCCCGCCGGGACCTGCCCGAACGGGTGCCTCGAGCGCTCTCCCGCGTCCTCTACTCTGAGCGGGTGAAGATCGGGATCCTGACCTCCGGGGGCGACTGCCCCGGGCTGAACGCCGTCATCCGCGGTGCCGTGTACAAGGGCATCAAGGTGTACGACCAAGAATTCGTGGGCTTCCGCAACGGGTGGCGCGGAGTGGTCGACGGCGACCTCCTCCCCCTCGGGCGGCCCGAGATCCAGGGCATCGCCAAGCAGGGCGGCACGATCCTCGGCACGAGCCGGACGAACCCCTTCGAGGGCGACAACGGCGGCCCCGAGAAGATCGCCGAGATGATGGACCGCAACGGCATCGACTCGATCATCGCGATCGGCGGCGAGGGCACCCTGGCCGCCGCGAAGCGCCTCACCGACGCGGGCCTCAAGATCGTCGGCGTCCCCAAGACGATCGACAACGACCTCGGCGCCACCGACTACACCTTCGGCTTCGACACCGCCGTCGGCATCGCGACCGACGCGATGGACCGCCTGCGCACCACCGGCGACTCGCACGGCCGCTGCATGGTCGCCGAGGTCATGGGCCGCCACGTCGGCTGGATCGCCCTGCACTCCGGCATGGCCGCCGGCGCGCACGTCATCCTCATCCCGGAGAAGAAGACCTCGATCGAGCAGATCGTCGAGTGGGTGCAGAGCGCCCAGGACCGCGGGCGCGCCCCGCTCGTCGTCGTCGCCGAGGGCTTCTCGCTCGACTCGATGGACGACGCGCACTCCGAGCGCGGCCTCGACGCCTTCGGCCGCCCGCGCCTGGGCGGCATCGGCGAGATGCTCGCTCCGATGATCGAGGACCGCACCGGCATCGAGACCCGCGCCACCACCCTCGGCCACATCCAGCGCGGCGGCACCCCCAGCGCCTTCGACCGCGTCCTCGCCACCCGCCTCGGCATGGCCGCCGCCGACTCCGTCGTCGCCGAGCACTGGGGCCGCATGGTCGCCCTGCGCGGCACCGACATCTACCACGTCGACTTCGCCGAGGCCCTCGGCACCCTGAAGACGGTGCCCGACTCCCGCTACGAGGAGGCGCGCACCCTCTTCGGGTAGCGCGGATCTCGATACGCCCTCTGCGAGGGCTACTCGATCAGCAAGCTGCATGCTGGTCGAGTAGCCGCGAAGCGGCGTATCGAGACCCGCCGTCGTCAGCCCTTCGCGCCGTCCGGGGTCGCCGTCGCGACCAGCACCGCACGCGCGAGCGTGTGGAAGTGCACGTTGAAGCCGAGGATCGCCGGCGTCGACTCCGGGTCGAGCTCGAGCTCCTCGACGTCGAGGGCGTGCACGACGAAGAAGTAGCGGTGCTCGCGGTCCGGCGGCGCCGCTCCGATGAACTGGCGCAGCCGCACCTCGTTCGGCAGGGTCTGCGCGCCCGCGGGCAGCAGCTCGAAGCCGGCCGCCCCTGCGCCGGTCGGCAGCTCGGTGGTGTCGGCCGGCAGGTTGTAGACCGCCCAGTGCCAGAAGCCCGAGCCGGTCGGCGCGTCCGGGTCGAACACGGTCACCGCGAAGCTCTTGGCCTCGGCGGGCGCTCCCGACCAGCGCAGCTGCGGCGAGACGTCCTCGCCGCCCGAGCCCTCGCCGTAGTGGCGCGGGGCGAGCGCTGCGCCGTCGCTGATGTCGTCGCTCTCGAGGGTGAAGGTCGGCACCTCGCCGAGGCGGGCGTAGGGGTCGTAGTTCCAGTCGGACATCCGGTTCTCCGTTCGGGCGCGGCAGTCGCGCGCCTGGGTCCAGCCTAAGAACCGACGGCCGCAGGTCGAGGGCTTGCGCCGCTCAGGAACCGAGGT
Organism: Rathayibacter sp. PhB151; assembly: GCF_004366415.1. Classification (NCBI taxonomy): domain Bacteria; kingdom Bacillati; phylum Actinomycetota; class Actinomycetes; order Micrococcales; family Microbacteriaceae; genus Rathayibacter; species Rathayibacter sp. PhB151. The sequence goes on from NZ_SOEN01000006.1 coordinate 524,328, forward strand.
AGCGCCCGGGCCGGTGGTTGAAGGCGAGCACCAGATTCAGCACCACGACGCCCGCGGCCGAGATCAGCACGTTCAGCGGCGGCACCACCAGAAGCGCCGCGACGACCACGCAGGCGTCGAGCGCCATCATCACGTAGCCGGCCCGCCAGCCCAGCCGCTCCTGCGCGAGGAGGGCCAGGATGCTGAAGCCGCCCAGGCTCGAGCCGTGCCGGAACAGGATGAGCAGGCCGATCCCCGCGAGCACGTCGCCGGTGAGCACCCCGTAGACCGGATCGATCCGGAGCGTCCCGAAGGCGAGCGGGTGCAGCCCGGCGAGCACCGAGACCAGCACGATCGAGGACATCGTCCGAAGGGTGAAGCGCCAGCCCTTCTTCCAGAGCGAGAGCGCCAGGAACGGCAGGTTGACCACCACGAGGATCACGCCGAACGGGATCGGCACGACGTAGCCCAGCAGCAGCGCGAGCCCCGCGGTCCCGCCGGTCACCGCCTCGCTCGCGCGGAGCAGGAACAGGCCGAGCGAGACGACGAACGCGCCGGTCACGAGGCCGAAGACGTCCTCGAATCGGCTGTGCGGCACGGGGAGAGGGGCGTCGGTCACCGGGAGATGCTGTCACACCCGCGTTGCGGGAGCGTTTCGGCCGACCCGGCCCGGCCCTCGTAGGATGACCCGGTGCTGCCGAAGATCCTGCTGTTCTACCGCTTCGTGCCGCTCGCCGACCCCGAATCCGTCCGGCTGTGGCAGCGCGAGCTCGCCGAGCACCTCGGCCTGCGCGGCCGCGTCCTGCTCTCGAAGGACGGCGTCAACGGCACCCTCGGCGGGGAGATGGGCGCGCTCAAGCGCTGGGTCCGCCGCACCCGCGAGCACTCCGCCTTCCGCGGTCTCGAGGTGAAGTGGAGCGACGGCACGGGCCTGGACGACGAGGGCCGCAGCGTCGACTTCCCCGGGCTCTCGGTGAAGGTGCGCGAGGAGATCGTGTCGTTCGGAGCGCCCGAGGAGCTGCGGGTGGACGAGTCCGGCGTCGTCGGCACCGGCGTCCGGCTCGCGCCCGACGAGCTCGACGCCCTGGTGGCCGAGCGGGAGGACGTGGTCTTCTTCGACGGCCGCAACGCCTTCGAGGCCGAGATCGGTCGCTTCGACGGCGCGGTCGTGCCGGGGGTCGCGAGCACACGCGAGTTCGTCGAGCAGCTCGACTCGGGCGCCTACGACCACCTCAAGGGCCGGCCGGTCGTCACCTACTGCACCGGCGGCATCCGCTGCGAGGTGCTCTCGAGCCTGATGCTCGCCCGCGGCTTCGGCGAGGTGTACCAGCTCGACGGCGGCGTCGTCCGCTACCAGGAGGCCCGCCGCGACACCGGCCTCTGGCGCGGTGCGCTCTACGTCTTCGACGGGCGCGGCTCGCTGACCTTCTCCCCCGACGCCGAGGTGCTCGGCCGCTGCGCCGTCTGCGCCGAGCCGACCAGCCGGATGCGCAACTGCACCGATCCCGCCTGCCGCGCCCAGCTCGTCGTCTGCGAGGGCTGCGGCGGCGCGGCCTGCGCGGCGCACGGTGGGGACGTCGTGGAGCGGGCTACGGTGCTCGGATGAGCATCGAAGCGCGCGGCCGCACCCTCGTCGACCTCCACACCGCCCCCGAGCTGCTGAGCGTGGTGAACGTCTGGGACGTGGTCTCGGCGACCACGATCGCCGCCCTCCCCGAGACCCGGGCGCTCGCGACGGCGAGCCACTCGATCGCCGCGACCTTCGGCTACCCGGACGGCGAGCGGATCCCGCTCGACCTGCACCTGAGCATGATCGAGCGGATCGTCGCCGCGGTCGACGTCCCCGTCTCGGCGGACCTCGAGGCCGGCTACGGCGACGCCGGCGAAACCGTCCGCCGCGCCATCGAGGTCGGCGTCGTCGGCGCGAACCTCGAGGACCAGGCGAAGCCGCTCGCCGAGGCGCTGCGCTCCGTCGAGAAGGCGGTCGCCGCCGCCGAGGAGGAGGCCGTGCCCTTCGCCCTCAACGCCCGCACCGACGTCTTCCTCCGCGCCGGCGACCGCGACCGCGGCGAGGTGCTCGCCGACGCGATCGAGCGCGGACGCGCCTACCTCGACGCGGGGGCGACCTGCTTCTTCGTCCCCGGCCTGCTCCGGGACGCGGAGCTCGAGGCGCTCGTGGCCGCGCTCGGCCGCCAGCGGGTCAGCGTGATCGGCGTCCCCGGCTCGCAGTCGCCCGCGCGCCTCGAGGAGCTCGGCCTGGCCCGCGTCTCCTACGGACCCTGGACGCAGCGCGTCGCGCTGACCGCCCTGCAGGACGCGGCGACCGCCCTCTACGCCGGCGGCGCGCTGCCCGAGGGCACCCGTCCGCTGAACTGACCCCGCCGCCCGGGCGCGTTCCGCGCGCTCGGGCGTAGCGTGGGCTCATGTTCCGAGCCGTCGTCGTCGAGCAGCACTCCTCCTCCGACACCGAGACCCCGAATCGCGCACGACTGACCGAGCGGGACGATCCCGATCGCTCGCACGGGGACGTGACCCTCGCCGTCGAGTACTCGAGCGTGAACTACAAGGACGCCCTCGCGCTCGCCGGCCGGCCGGGTGTCGTGCGCCGCACCCCGCTGATCGCGGGCATCGACGTCGTCGGCACGGTCGAGTACGCGGACGGCGTCGCGGCCGAGCGCTTCGACTCCGGCGACCGCGTGGTGCTCAACGGCGCCGGCCTCGGCGAGCGCTTCGACGGCGGATTCACCGAGCGGGCCCGCGTCGACTCCGCGTCGCTGCTGCGCATCCCCGGCGCGATCTCCTCCGCCCGCGCCGGCGCGATCGGCACCGCCGGCTTCACCGCGATGCTCGCCGTCCTCGCCCTCGAGCGGCACGGCGTCCGCCCCGGCGACGGACCGGTGCTGGTCACCGGCGCCTCGGGCGGCGTGGGCTCCCTCGCCGTCGCGCTGCTCGCGAAGCTCGGCCACGAGGTGGTCGCCTCGACCGGGCGCGCGGACGAGCACGGCGAGCTGCTCCAACGCCTGGGCGCGACGGAGGTCCTCGATCGGGCCGAGCTGTCCGAGAAGGGGAAGCCGCTGCAGTCGGAGCGCTGGGCCGGCGCGATCGACTCCGCCGGCTCGCACACCCTCGCCAACGCGCTCGCGCAGACCCGCTGGGGCGGCACCGTCGCCGCCTGCGGTCTCGCGCAGGGCGGCGACCTGCCCGCGACGGTGATGCCGTTCATCCTGCGCGGAGTGACGCTGGCGGGCATCAACTCGGTGGAGGCGCCGCGGAAGCTGCGCGAGGAGGCCTGGCGCCGGCTGGCCCACGACCTCGACCTGGAGCTGCTCGACGGCCTGACCACGGCGGTGCCGCTCGCGGGCGCGATCGACGCCGCGGCCGACCTGCTGGAAGGGCGCGCGCACGGGCGCACGCTGGTCGACGTCCGGGGCTGACGCTCCGCAGCTCGGGTCGCGCGGCGGTCCGAGCTACTCGGCGGCCTCGGTGGCGCCGCTGGGCTCGGCGGAAGCGTGACCGACGGACGAGTCGGGGCGCGGCTTCGCGGTGGGCTTCTTCGAGGCCGACTTCTTCGCGGCGGGCTTCTCGGGCGCAGGCGCCTCAGCGGCGGGCTTCTCGGCGACCGGCTTCTCGGGCGCCGGCTTCTTCGCGGGCGCCTTCTTCGCCGCGGGCTTCGTGGCGACGGTCTCCTTCTCGGCCGGCTTCTCCTCCGCCGGCTTCTCCTCGTCCCTGCGCTCCGCCTCTGCCTGCGCCTCCGCCTCCGCCTGCGCCGCGGCCAGGCGCTCGGCGGCCTGCTCGGCGACGGCCGGGACGACGACCAGGTCGTCCGTCTCGATCACCGGGATCGCGGAGGTCGTGGTGCCCAGCTGCAGCGCCGCGATCAGCTCGGGAGCGTGCTTCGTGCTGACGATCAGGCGCGAGTACTCCTCGCCGACCAGGTCGATCACCACCGCCGCGGCCGTGCGCTTGATCAACAGGAAGTCCTTGCCGCCGTGGAACTTCCAGGTGCCGGCCGCGAGGGTCAGCGGCACCGCGGTCCCCGGCGCCCGGATGCCGCGCACCCAGATCCAGGGATCCTCGGTGACGGTCGCCGAGCGGATGCTCGAGCGCTCGACGACGACGTCGCCGCGATGCAGGGCGAGCAGCCGTTCGGCGCGGGTCAGGCGGAGTTCGAGGCGGTCGGGGAGCACGGTCACGACGGGCATGCCCCTAGTCTGCCCCGCCCATCGCACTCGGCGCCCGGGGGTCGCGGTGGCAGCATGGAGGGATGGCCACGGATCCGGACGAGCGGCGCCTCCTCGACGCACGCCTCGCCGAGCGGCAGGCCGAGGCTCGGCGCGAGGCGGCGGCACTCGACGAGTCCCTCCGCGAGCTCCTCCTCGACCGCGCCGACGGCACCGCCGACGACGAGCACGATCCGGAGGGCACCCCGCTCTCCGCGGAGTGGTCGCGGATGGCCGGGGTGCGCGACGCCCTCGCCCGCACCGAGCGCGATCTCGCCGCCGCCCGCGCGCGCCTCGCCGCCGGCGACTACGGCGACTGCGCCCGCTGCGGCCTCCCCATCGGCGCCGCCCGCCTCGAGGCCCGCCCCACCGCCGACCTCTGCATCGCCTGCGCCCGCGAGGCCGAGTCGCGCCACCGCTGACGGCGCTGTCCGCGCCCCGCACCTGAAGGCCCCCACAGGCCAAGGCGTGCAGAAACCCGGGTGCTCCTGCGAGAGTTCACATGCGGTCGTACCCCCGATGGGTGGTCCCGCTCCCCCTCCCCGCTTTCTGCCGCCTCTCGAAAGGCCTCCCTCCGCATGACCGAGACGTCGTCCGACCGCGCGACCGGCGCCCCGCCGGCCCCCGACCGCCGCGCCTGGCGCTCCCTCGTGGTCCTCCTGGCGGGCATGTTCATCGCCCTGCTCGACACCACCATCGTGAACGTCGCCCTGCCGACGATCCGCACCACCCTCGACGCCTCCGAGTCGACGCTCTCCTGGATCATCTCGGGCTACGCGCTCGCTTTCGGCCTCGCGCTGATCCCGGCCGGCCGCCTCGGCGACCGCTTCGGGCACAAGTGGGTCTTCGTCAGCGGCGTGGCGCTGTTCACCGTCGCGAGCTTCGCCTGCGGCCTGGCCGCCGACGACGTCCAGCTCGTCGTCGCGCGCGTCGTGCAGGGCCTCGCGGGCGGCATCTTCGTCCCGGCGGTCAACGCCTACATCCAGATCCTGTTCCGCGGCCCCGCCCGCGGCAAGGCGTTCGCGGTGATGGGAGCCGTCCTCGGCGTCTCGTCGGCGCTCGGTCCGATCATCGGCGGACTGATCATCCAGGCCTTCGGCGACGAGAACGGCTGGCGCCTGGTCTTCTGGGTCAACCTGCCGATCGGCGTCGCGACGCTCATCGCCGCGGCGATGCTGCTGCCGACCCGCCGCGAGCTCCAGGACGGCGACCGCGCCCCGAGCGGCGGCGTCGACTGGCTCGGCCTGATCCTCGTCTCGGGGGGACTCGTCGCCCTGCTCGTGCCGCTGATCCAGGGCGAGGACGAGGGCTGGCCGCTCTGGACCTTCCTCTCGATCGCCGGCGGCGTGATCCTCCTCGCCGCGTTCGGCGCCTGGGAGGTCGCGTACACCCGCCGCGGCCGCGCGCCGCTGGTGCCGCCGACCCTGTTCCGCCACCCCGCCTTCACCGGCGGCGTGATCCTGGCGCTGGTCTACTTCGCGGCCTTCACGAGCATCTTCTTCACCATCTCGCTGCTCTGGCAGTCCGGCCTCGGCCACACGGCGCTGGAGTCGGGCCTCGTCTCGATCCCCTTCGCGATCGGCAGCATCGTCAGCTCCTCGCAGAGCAACCGCCTCACCGCGAAGCTCGGCCGCAACGTCCTGGTGCTCGGCAGCGGACTGCTCGCCGTCGGCCTGATCTGGGTGTGGCTGGTGCTGCTGACCGCGACGCCGGACTCGATCACCAACTGGCAGCTGCTCGCGCCGCTGTTCATCGCGGGTGTCGGCAACGGCTTCTTCATCGCGCCGAACGTGCAGTTCATCGTCTCGACGGTCGACCCGCAGGACGCGGGCGCGGCCAGTGGCGTCATCTCCGCGATCCAGCGGATCGGCTCGGCGGTCGGCATCGCCGCGATCGGCAGCATCCTCTTCGGCGGCCTGGTCATCACCGGCCCGGACACCGTCGCCTCGGGCTTCCTCGACGCCGCGGCCCCGGCGATGCTGGTCAGCGCGCTGATGGCGATCGCCGCCTTCGCGCTCGTCTTCGTGCTGCCGAAGTCGGTGTCGCGCCGAGGCTGACCCCGGCGCGACCGCCTACTCCTGAGGGCGCGCTGCCGCCGCGGCCTTCGCGGCGGCCGGCAGCGCGTCGACGATCCGGCCGATCGCCGCGTCGTCGTGCGCGGCCGAGACGAACCACGCCTCGAACACCGACGGCGGCAGCGAGACGCCCGCGTCGAGCATCGCGTGGAAGAAGGCCGGGTAGCGGAACGACTCCTGCGCCTGGACCTGCGCGTAGTCGCGCACCGGTCCGCCGATGTCGGTGAACATGAAGCTGAAGAGGCTGCCCGCGCTCTGCACCGTGTGCACGACGCCCTCGGCCGAGAGCGCGGCCGAGACCTCGCGCTGCAGCGTCAGGGACGCGCGGTCGAGCGCGGCGTAGACGGCGTCGTCGGCGAGCTGCAGGGTGCGGATGCCCGCGGCCACGGCGACCGGGTTCCCGGAGAGGGTGCCCGCCTGGTACACCGGCCCGAGCGGGGCCAGGTGGTCCATCACGTCCGCGCGGCCGCCGAGCGCGGCGACCGGCATCCCGCCGCCGATGACCTTGCCGAAGGTGTAGAGGTCGGCGACGTAGGGCGCCTCGGCGCCATCGGCACCGGCGCCCGCGTTCTCCAGACCCCACCAGCCGCCGGCGCTGACGCGGAAGCCGGTCAGCACCTCGTCCATGATCAGCAGCGAGCCGTTGGCGTGCACGAGCTCGGCGAGTGCCGCGTTGAAGCCCGGCGCGGGCGGGACGACGCCCATGTTCGCGGCGGCCGCCTCGGTGATCACCGCGGCGATCTCGGAGCCGCGCTCGGCGAGGACCGCGCGCACCGCGTCGAGGTCGTTGTAGGGCAGCACGATCGTCTGCGCGGCGGTGGCCGCGGTGACGCCGGCCGAGGCGGGCAGGGCGAGCGTCGCGAGGCCGGAGCCGGCGTCGGCCAGCAGTCCGTCGGAGTGGCCGTGGTAGTGGCCGGAGAACTTGATCAGCAGATCGCGGCCGGTGACCCCGCGGGCCAGGCGGATCGCGGTCATCGTCGCCTCGGTGCCCGTCGAGACGAGCCGCAGCTTCTCGATCGGCGACACTCCGCCGGCCGTGATCCGCGCCTCGACCAGCTCGGCCAGCTCGGTCTCGGCCGGGGTCGACGCGCCGAAGGAGAGCCCGCGGGCCGCCGCCTCCTGCACGGCGGCGACGACCTCGGGGTGCGCGTGGCCGAGCACGGCCGGACCCCAGGAGCAGACCAGGTCGACGTACTCGCGGCCGTCGGCGTCGGTGATGTACGGGCCGGTCGCCGACACCATGAACCTCGGGGTCCCGCCGACCGAGCGGAAGGCGCGGACCGGCGAGTTCACGCCGCCGGGGATCGCGTGCCGGGCACGCTCGTACAGGGTGTCGTTCGCGGTGGGAGTCACCCGACCACGATACGGCGCGCGCCTCAGCGGACGCCGGACGCGGGACCGCCCGGCCTACTTCAGCAGATCGTTCGCGAGCTCGACGGCCCAGTAGGTGAGCACGGCGTCGGCGCCGGCGCGGACGATTCCGGTGACCGACTCCACGATCGCAGCGTCGCGGTCGATCCAGCCGTTCGCGGCGGCGGCCTCGATCATCGCGTACTCGCCGGACACCTGGTACGCCCAGACCGGCACGTCCGAGATCGCCGCGACGTCGGAGAGCACATCGAGGTAGGACATCGCCGGCTTCACCATCACGACGTCCGCGCCCTCGGCGAGGTCGAGCGTCGCCTCGCGCAGCCCTTCGCGGCGGTTCGCCGGGTCCTGCTGGTAGGTGCGGCGGTCGCCCTCGAGCGTCGACTGGACGGCCTCGCGGAAGGGGCCGTAGAAGCTGGAGGCGTACTTCGCGGAGTAGGCGAGGATCGCGGTGTCGAGGTGGCCGGCGCCGTCGAGGGCCGCGCGGATCGCGCCGACCTGGCCGTCCATCATCCCGGACAGCCCGAGCAGGTGCGAGCCGGCCTCGGCCTGCGCGAGCGCCATCTGCTCGTAGCGGAGCAGCGTCGCGTCGTTGTCGACCCGGCCGTGCGCGTCGAGCACGCCGCAGTGCCCGTGGTCGGTGAACTCGTCGAGGCAGAGGTCGGTCTGCACGACGAGCGCGTCGCCGACCTCCTCGACGACGACCCGCGCGGCGGCGTTGAGCACGCCGTCGGGGTCGGTCGCTCCGGAGCCCACCGCGTCGCGGGTACTCGGCACGCCGAACAGCATGACGCCGCCGATCCCCGCCTCGGCCGCCTCGGTCACCGCGCGGCGGACGCTGTCCAGCGACTGGTGCGACACCCCCGGCATCGAGCCGATCGGCTGAGGTTCCGTGATCCCCTCGGCGACGAAGAGGGGGAGGACGAGCTGGGCGGGGTGGACGCGCGTCTCCCGCACGAGCCGGCGCAGGGCCGGGGTCGTGCGGAGGCGCCGCGGGCGGATCGCGGTCATGCCTCCAGCCTAAGCCGGGCTCGCGTCGCGTCCCCTGACCGTCGACATCCACTCCTCCCCAGGGTCGTCTCGTCGTCCTTCCTGCACAGATCACGGACGAGCGCCCGCACCCGAGGCGGTGTTCCGCCACCGTCGACACCATGGACGGAGTCGGCTCTCTCCTCGTTTCGGGCGGCGGGTTCGCTCCCGCGAGCGCCTTTCGCGCCGCCGGCGTGGACCGGTCCGCGGTCGAGCGCGCCCTGTCGACGGGCGAGATCGTCCGGGTGCGTCGCGGCTGGTACGCGATGGCAGGAGCGCCCGAGGCCGAACTGGCCGCCGTGCGCGCCGGGGGAGTCCTCACGTGCGTCTCTCTGCTGCACGCTCTCGGGCTCTGGACCACCGAGCGGCCAGGCCTGCACATCGCGCTCGGCGACTCCTTCGTCCATGCCCTGCGTCCGGGGGCGGTCGGCCACTGGCGGCGATGGCCGGGTCAGGGTCGGCGCTCGTTCTCGCAGGACGGGATCGGTGCGGCGATCCTGAATCTCATCACCTGCATCGGTGAGGACGACGCCGTCGTGACGATCGACTCGGCTCTCAACCTGGGCCTGCTCGCCGAGGACGACCTTCCGACGCTCCGCGCGCTCGCTCCGGCGGGGAAGCGGGCGGTCTTCGCCCGTGTCGACGGCCGCAGTCAGTCCGGACTCGAGACGAAGACCCGCTTGAGCATGCGCCGCCGCAACGTGCCGGTCCGCACGCAGGTCCTCGTTCCGCGTGTCGGACGTGTGGACGAGGTGATCGGCGAGCGGATGGTCCTCGAGACCGACGGCTACCGCTACCACTCCAGCATCGAGCAGTTCCACGAGGACCGGCGGCGCGATCTCGAGCTCGCACGCCAGGAGTACCTCTGCATCCGGCTCGACAACCACCAGATCATGGACGACTGGCCCCGCACCGAAGCGGCCCTCCTCGAGATGATCCGCCGGAACGAGCACAGGTGGACTGCAGCGCAGCGCAGGCGCCGGGCACTCGAAATCCTGTGAGCGTCCACCTCGACGAGGGACGGCCGCACAACATCAGCTGAGAAGGGGGTCCCTCCTCTGTCAGCGGAGGCCCACCCGTCTCAGCTGATGTTGTGCGCGAAGAGCGGAGGTCAGCGGGTCGCGCGCTCCGCGGCGACGCCGGCGACGGCCTCGATCAGGGAGGAAGCGGAGCGCTCGTCGGCGACGACGTCGACGCGCAGGCCGAAGGCGCGCGCGTCCTTGGCGGTCTGCGGGCCGATCGCGGCGACGAGCGTCGACTCGGGCACGGGGCCGAGCTGCTTCTGCACCTGCTCGGCCACGCTCCCCGAGGTGACCAGGATCGCGTGCACGGCACCGCTCGCGACGTCCGCGACGACGCGGTCCTCGACCTGCACGCCGACGGTGCGGTAGGCGACCACCGAGCGGACGTCGTGGCCGATGCGCTTCAGACCCTCGGTCAGCAGCGGCTTCGCGATCTCGGAGCGCAGCGTGAGCACGCGGAGCGGGTGCTGCCCGCCGGTCGCCTGCTCCCACTCGGCGAGCAGGCCCTTCGCGGAGTTGTCCTCGGACGGCACGAGATCGACGGAGTAGCCGGCCGCCACGAGCGCCGCGGCCGTGGTCTCGCCGACGGCGGCGACCTTCGTGCTCGCGGGCACGGTCGTGCGCAGGAGCGACAGCACGTCGACCGTGGTCGCGCTCGTCACCGTCATCCAGTCGAAGGCGCCGGACTCGAGGTCGGCCAGGGCCTGCTCGAGCGCCGGGAAGTCGTCGGTGGGCGCGAAGTTGATCATCGGAGCGACGACGGGCGACGCTCCCTTCGCACGGAGGGCACCGGCGACGCCGTCGCCCCACGGACCTCCGCGGGGGACGAGGACACGCCAGCCCTGCAACGGCTTCTCCCACTGGGAGTAGGCGGCGGGCACGATCACGAAGAGGCTCCCAGAGGTGCGAGTTGGGCGGCACCCGCACCGAGAAGCGCGTCAGCGAGCAGAGAGCCGCAACGGAACGCGGCTTCGACGACGGGCAGTTCGCGACCACCATACTGCGAAACCGCCAGGTGTCGAGGTCCGTCGACCGAACCGTTATCGATCGGCTCCGCCACCTCCCGAGAGAGGGACGCCGAGCCGTCGACCGCGAAGACCACGCCGCGGGTCACCACACGGCCGCCCTCGACCGTCGCGCTCGCGCCGATCGGCGCCGCGCAGCCCGCCTCGAGCACGGCGAGCAGCGCCCGCTCGGCGGTGATCGCCGCCCGGGTGGGAGTGTGCTCGACCGCCGCGAGGGCCGCGCGCAGCTCGTCGGACGGCTCCTCGTCGCGGACCTCGATCGCCAGCGCACCCTGACCGGGTGCGTGCGGCGAGACACCGAAGTCGAGGACCTCGGTGACCGCGTCAGTCCGCCCGAGGCGCCGCAGCCCCGACAGGGCGAGCACGATCGCGTCCAGCGGTGACGAGCTCCCGGCGGCCACGCGGCCGAGCCGGGTGTCGATGTTGCCGCGGATGTCGACGATCTCGAGGTCGGGGCGCGCCGCGAGCAGTGCCGCGCGACGCCGCGGAGACCCGGTGCCGACCCGCGCACCGCGGGGCAGCGTCGCGAGGGTCGCCCCGTCGCGGGCGCAGAGCGCGTCGCGCGGATCCTCTCGCTCGGGCACCGCGCCGAGGACGAGGCCCTCGACCGGTGCCGTCGGCAGATCCTTGAGCGAGTGCACGATCGCGTCGCAGCGCCCGGCCAGCAGCGCGTCGCGCAGCGCGCTCACGAAGACCCCGGTGCCGCCGAGCGAGGCGAGCGAGCCGCGCATCCGGTCGCCGTCGGACTCGATGCGCACCAGCTCGACCGGCACGCCGGCGGCCTGCGCCATCAGATCGGCGGTCATCCGGGTCTGCGCCACCGCGAGAGCGCTCGCGCGGGTGCCGACTCGGATGCTCACGGGGCGGTGCTCCCTGTCACAGGGCGACCCCGCCCGTCACGGCGCGATCCCCGCCAGCGCCGGCTTGAAGCCCGCGCGCACGTTCTCGCAGCAGCCGGGACGGCAGACGTCGTACCAGGGGCCGAGCGCCGTCATCGACGGGCGGTCCTCCACGGGCGTGCCGTCGACCCGCTCCATCACGAGGTCGACGAGACCGGAGACGTAGACCGGGTCGGTGCCCGGCGTCGCGACGCGGACGGCGACGAGGCCGTGCTCCTCCGAGGTCTCGAGGGCCTCGTTGTCGAGGTCCCACATGACCTCCATGTGGTCCGAGACGAAGCCGAGCGGCACGATCACGAGCGCCTTGCGGCCCTTGGCGGGCAGCTCGGCGATCGCGTCGTTGATGTCGGGCCCGAGCCAGGGCTGCGTGGGCGGCCCGGAGCGCGACTGGTAGACGAGCTGCCACGGCACGTCCTCCGCGCCGGCGGCCGCCATCACGACCTCCGCGACCGCGAGGTGCTGCGCCTCGTAGGCGCCGCCGTCGCCGAAGTGGTGGACGTCGACGACCGTGCCGTCCTCGTGCCGCTCGTGCGGGCCGCTGCGCGCGGCGTCGGTGGAGGGGATCGAGTGCGTCGCGAAGAGCACCTCGACCTCGGTGGTGGCTTCCAGCCCGGGCAGGCGCGAGCGCAGCTCGTCGAGCCCGTCGTGGACGGCCTTCACGAACGGCATGACGAAGCCGGGGTGGTCGAAGAACTGGCGGACCTTGTCGATCCGCAGCTCGCCCTCGAGGCCGGTCGCGTCGAGCGCGGCCGCGAAGTCCTCGCGGTACTGCCGGCAGGACGAGAAGGAGGAGTAGGCGCTGGTGGCGATGGCGATCAGGTTCGAGAAGCCGCGCTCCTTCGCCTCCGTCACCGCCTCGCTCATGTACGGCGCCCAGTTGCGGTTGCCCCAGAGCACCGGGAGGTCGATGCCGCGGTTCGCGAGCTCGGCCTCGAGGGCGGCCTTGAGCGCGCGGTTCTGCGCGTTGATCGGGCTGACGCCGCCGAAGTGGCGGTAGTGGTGGGCGACCTCCTCGAGGCGCTCCTCCGGAATGCCGCGGCCGCGGGTGACGTTGCGCAGGAACGGGATGACGTCGTCCTGCCCCTCGGGGCCGCCGAAGCCGGCGAGCAGGATCGCGTCGTAGGCGACCGGCTCGGTGACGTGCTCGGGGCCCGACGCCGCGGCCGGCGTGGCACCGCGGACGAGGACGCCCTCGGCGACCTCGGGGACGGGTTCGGCGAAGTCGCGCGCCTCGGGGGCGGGGACGGTGGAGCTCATCGGAGGACCTCGGCGATCTGGTCGGCCTCGATGCGCCGACCGGTGTAGAAGGGGACTTCCTCGCGCACGTGACGGCGGGCCTCGGTGGCTCGCAGATCGCGCATGAGGTCGACCAGGTTGACCAGCTCCTCGTCCTCGAGCGCGAGGATCCACTCGTAGTCGCCGAGCGAGAACGAGGCCACCGTGTTGGTCAGCACGGAGCGGAAGCGCGAGCCCTGACGGCCGTGCTGGGCGAGCATCGTGCGGCGCTCCTCCTCGGGGAGGATGTACCACTCGTAGGAGCGGACGAACGGGTAGACCGTCAGCCAGCGCGCGGGCGCCTTGCCCCGCATGTAGGCGGGGAGGTGGTTCGCGCTGAACTCCGCGTCGCGGTGCACGCCCATCGCGTTCCAGGTGGGCAGGAGCGCGCAGAGCAGGTCGGTGCGGCGGAGCTCCCGGTACGCGCGCTGCAGCTCCTCCGGAGCCGCTCCGGTGAGCCAGAGCATGATGTCGGCGTCGGCGCGCAGGGCCGAGACGTCGTAGGTGCCGCGCACCGTGACGCCCTCGCCCGCGAGCCGCGCGACGGTGTCCTCGTAGCCGGCGGCCGCCTGGGCGGCCTCGTCGGCGGAGAGGGTGAACGGACGTGAGGGATCCCTGCGGAGAACCGCCCAGAGCGTGTATCCCAGGGCCTGATCGGAGTGATCCTGATCGGCGGGGGGCTGTGGCGCCGGAGCGGCGCTCGTGTCGGGGGCGGACTGAACGGGACCCGCCGTGTCGGCGGTCTGATCGGTCATTGATCCATCATCCCTCCGCTCGTGCCGATGCACAAAAGCGGGAGGGACTCTGGCGCCGAGGGGTCCGGAGCGCTAGCGATCCGGACCCCTCGGCGCAGGAGGTGAGGCGGGTGGGGTCAGTCCTCGACGACGGCGCGGACGATGCCCCAGACGACGAGGCCGACCGCGGCGGCAGCACCGGCGGCCCCGGCGATCAGCGCCTCGGGGTGGTGCTTGCGCACGACGGAGACCTTGCGCTCGAGCGTCCGCTGGACGTTCCGCACCTTGCGCGGGACGTTCACCTTGTACTCGATGGCGTCGAGCGTCGCGGCGAGCTCGGTGCGCGCGCGCTCGATGTCGGCCTTCAGCTGGCTCGGCTGGAGCTCCGCCGGGTCGACGAAGCGGGGCGTGGTGCTGGATACAGCGCGATCAGTGGTCATAGCTGCCGACTCCCTTGAACGCCTGGACGTCCTTCTTGATGCTCTCGATCGAGTCCTGCGGAACGGGCGGGACGGCCTTCTTGATCGACTTGACGCCGACAAGGATCAGCACGACCGCCACGAGCAGGAAGAACACGGTCACGATCAGCGCCGACAGCCAGGCGGGGAGCCAGGAGGCGATGCCGATGATCGCGAAGGTGACGAGGGTCGCCCACGCGGTGAGGAGGAAGAAGGCCGCGACCGCGAACAGCGCGACCGCGAGTCCGGCGCTCTTCGCCTTGCCGGACAGCTCGTTCTTGAGGGACGCGATCTCGGCCTTGACGAGCTCGATCACGAGACCGGGGAGGTCGCTGACCAGCTCGCCCAGCGATCGGGCGTTCTTCGGATTGCGTTCGTTCACCACGGGGGCTCCTCGGAGGGTGGTCGTGCCGGGCCTCGGCCGAACGGACGGCCCGGAGGGATGAGGACTACGCCTTGCTGGTGGAGGACGACGACGTCGATCCTCCGGAGCCGGCCGCTGCGGCGGCCTCGTCGACCTTCGACGCGGCCGAGCGGGCCGCGGCGGTCGCCTCGGCCGAGGAGGCGCCCTGGGCCTTCTTGCCACCGGACACCGCCTTCACCACGACGGTGCGGACGAGCTCGTAGGCCTTGTCCGAGACGGTGCTGAGCTGCGTCTTCGCCGCTCCGCCGACCGCACCCGCGACGTCCTGCACGGGCTGCGTCTGCCAGAACCTGTTCGCCGCCGAGGCGATCTGCTCGTACCGCTTGCGACCGGCACGCGCTCCCAGCACGTAGCCGGCTGCGGCTCCTGCCACGAAAAGAATCTTGCCCTTCACGCCTACTCCTCGTCCTGGGCCGCTCTCGCGGCTCGTTCACGCGGTCGATGACCACTCGTGTCGGGGCACGCCGCAGTCATGCGGGAGCCTCCGACCCAGAGTAGCCGTCGCCGTCATATTCTTCGCGCGGTATGCCGACGCCTTGACGCACCAGTCGGCGGCGGATAAGAGCGGCGGTCTCGGCGGCGTGCGGGAGCACCGAGGCCAGCCCGGTCCCCGCGAGCCAGGTGCCGGTGACGGCGATCCCGGCGACCGGGGCGAGCGCCGCGCGGAAGGCCTCCAGGTGCGCGCGCCGGCCGAGCGCCGCGGCCGGGCGGACGTTCGCCCAGCGCACCCGGGCCGAGTCGACGAGGGTCGCCGGGTCGAGCTCGATCCCCAGCAGGATCGACGCGTCGCGCAGGGCGGTCGCGGCCGCCTCGGCGTCGCTCGAGCCCTCGAGCGGCGGATGCTCGCCCGGGCGCCCGTAGGAGAGGCGCAGGACGTGCCGTCCCGCGGGCAGGCCGGCCGCCAGCCAGGCCCACTTCGCGGTGGCGTGGGTGATCGCCTTCGCCGTGACGTCCCGGGCGGTCGGCGCGACGAGCACGCCGGAGCCGCGCGGCGCGGCGTCCAGGCGGGCGTCGTCGACGACGAGGGTGACCAGCTCGACGGAGTCGTGCAGCACCTCCGCCGCCTCGTCGCGCACGGCGGGGACGATCCCGGCGAGCAGCTCGCGCGCGTCGCGCTCCGGGGTCGAGACGATGACCGACCGCGCGCTGAGCACGGCGCCGTCGCCGAGGGTGAGCAGGAACGGCTCGCCGTCGCCCTCGAGCCGGGTCACGGCGGTGCCGGTGCGGATCTCGCCCGAGAGGTAGTCGATCCGCTCGACGAGCGCGGCGACCAGGCGGTGCATCCCGCCGTCGATCCCGCGGACGGCCACGCCGGCCGGAAGGTTCGCGCGCAGCGCGGCGACCGCGCCGGCGAGCGACCCCGCCCGGGTGATCGCCCCGTTCAGCCCGGGCGCCGCGGCGTCCACGTCGATGTCCTCGGGACGGCTGGAGTAGACGCCGGAGACGACGGGCGCCACGAGATCGTCCAGGACCCGCTGCCCCATCCGGGTGCGCACCAGCTCGGCGAGGGAGTGGGCGCGGCCGATCCGCAGCACCGGCATCACGGCGTCGAGCCAGGCGCGGGCGGCGCCGCGGCGGCCGATCGCACGGACGACGTCGGGGGCGAGCGGGGTGCCGGGGATGCCGAGGATCCCGGCGCGCGGTGAGGGGACGGAGCGGCCGCCCGCGAGGTGCAGCCAGGAGCCGCCGGTCCGCGGCTCGACGATCGATTCGGCGAGCGGCCGGCCGTCGAGGGTGAGCGCGGCGAGCGCCTTCTCGACGTGACCGCCGCGGGTGGCGAAGCTCTCGGCGCCGGCATCGAGGACGGCTCCGGCGATCTCGAGCGGGGCGACCGAGCCGCCGACCGCGTCGCCCGCCTCGAGCACCACCACGCGCAGGCCGATCCGCAGGCACTCGGCGGCGGCGGCGAGTCCCGCCACTCCCCCGCCGACGACCGCGACGTCGTAGTCGGCGCCGGCCTCGCTGCCGTGTCCCTGGGTGCTGTTCCCCTCGGTCATGGCCGCCAGGCGTGCACGTGCGCGACCAGGCGCGTCAGCACGTCGGGGTCGGTCTCGGGCGGCACGCCGTGGCCGAGGTTGAGCACGTGGGCGGGGGCGCTGGTGCCGCGGCGGAGGACGTCGTCGACGTGCGCGGCCAGCACCTCCCACGGGGCGGAGAGCAGCGCCGGGTCGACATTGCCCTGCACCGGGACGAAGCCGCCGAGCCGGTGGTTCGCCTCGTCGAGCGGGATGCGGTAGTCGACGCCGACGACGTCCGCGCCGATCCCGTGCATCGCGCCGAGCAGCTCGCCGGTGCCGACGCCGAAGTGCACGATCGGCACGTTCCGGCGGGTCTCGCCGTGGTCGTAGGCCAGGTCGCGCACGTGGGTCAGCGCCCGCGAGGAGGCGGGAGCCACGTGCGCGGTGTAG
The DNA here is from genome assembly GCF_004366415.1 of Rathayibacter sp. PhB151. Lineage (NCBI taxonomy): Bacteria > Bacillati > Actinomycetota > Actinomycetes > Micrococcales > Microbacteriaceae > Rathayibacter > Rathayibacter sp. PhB151. The sequence goes on from NZ_SOEN01000006.1 coordinate 541,244, forward strand.
TCGGCGAGGGACAGCGCGCCGGCCCAGGAGTCGAACAGCTGCGCGGCGCTCGCCCCGGCCAGCACCTGTGCGCGGAGGAAGCGGCCGGTCACCTCGGCGGTCCACTCCATCAGCCGGGCCCAGGCCTCGGGGTCGGCGTGCATCAGGGTTCGGGCGCGGATGTGGTCCTTGGACGGCCCGCCCTCCACGAGGTAGGCCGCGAGGGTGAAGGGGGCGCCGGCGAAGCCGATCAGCGGGGTCCCTCCCTCGCCGATCTCCCGCAGACCCTCGACCGTGCGGCGGACGCCCTCGCGGATCGGCTCGAGCGTCTCGTCGAGCAGGGCCGGATCGAGCGCGACCAGCTCGTCGACGTCCGCGGCGGTGCGCACCGCCTTCTCGAGAACGGGTCCGCGCCCGGGGACGATGTCGACCGCGACGCCCGCGAGGCGCAGCGGGATGACGATGTCGCTGAAGAAGATCGCCGCGTCGACCCCGTGCCGGCGGATCGGCTGCAGGGTGATCTCGCTCGCGAGCGCCGGGTCGAGGCAGGCGTCGAGCATCTGGGTGTCGGTGCGCAGCGCCCGGTACTCGGGCAGGCTGCGGCCGGCCTGGCGCATGAACCAGACGGGCGTCGACTCCGGCCGATCGGAGCGGTAGGCCCGCAGGAGAGAGGAGTCGGCCGTGCGCCCGGAGGCGAGCGGGTGCAGCGGATCGAGCAGGCCGGCGATGGGGGAGGTCACCGCGGCATTATTCCAGGCCCCGCTGATCCGGGAGCATTCGTGCAGTCTTCCCGAGGACCGCGGCCGACCCCGGACGCCCCGGGTAGACTGCCCTGGTGCTTCTGTGTCTGACGGCGTCGCACAAGAACGCCAGCTTCGATCTCCTCGAGAAGCTCTCCGTCGACTCCTCCGCCGTCGCGTCGGCGCTCTCGGACGGCATCGACTTCGTCTCGGGTGCCGTGGTCGTCGCGACCTGCAACCGCTTCGAGGCCTACCTCGACATCGACGAGCCGCTCACCGCCGCGCAGGCCGTGACCGTCGAGGCCGCCACCGCCGCGGTGAGCGCCGCGACCGGCGTCGAGCAGGAGGAGCTGCGGAGCTCGGTCACCGTCGTCTCGGGCGACCGCGTCGCCGAGCACCTCTTCGCCGTCTCCAGCGGACTCGAGTCCGTCGTCGTCGGCGAGGGCGAGATCGCCGGCCAGGTCCGCCGCTCGCTCGAGGAGGCCCGCCGTCTCGGCACCACCTCCTCCGAGCTCGAGCGCCTCTTCCAGCGCGCCTCGCAGACCTCGCGCGGCATCAAGAACCGCACCGGCCTCGGCAGCGCCGGCCGCTCGATCGTGCGCCTCGCCCTCGATCTCGCCTCCAGCCGCATCACCGACTGGCGCGCCGCCCGGGTGCTGCTGATCGGCACCGGCAGCTACGCCCGCGCGACCGTCGCGGCGCTCCGCGACCGCGGCGTGCTCGAGATCGCCGTCCACTCCCCCTCCGGCCGCGCCGAGGGCTTCGCGACCCGCCGCGCGCTCCGCCCGATCGACGGCGCCGAGCTGGCGACCGAGGCCGTCGCCGCCGACGTCGTCATCACCTGCACCACCACCCAGGAGCCCGTCCTCGACGCGGCGATCCTCACGGAGGGACGCCTGCGCGGCTTCTCCCGCGAGCGCCAGCTGGTCATCGACCTCGGCCTCCCCCGCAACGTCGCCGCCGACGTCACCACCGTGACCGGCGTCGAGCTGCTCGACCTCGAGACGATCAGCCTGCACGCCCCGCTCGACGTGCTCGACGCGTCGACCCAGGCGCGCGCCCTCGTCGACAAGGCCGCTCGCAAGTTCTCCGACGTGGCCGACGAGAAGAGCCTCACCCCCGCCGTGGTCGCCCTGCGCGCCCACGTCTTCGATGCGCTCGACGCCGAGATCGAGCGCGCCCGCTCGCGCGGCGACGACGACGGCCGCACCGAGCAGGCGCTGCGGCACCTGGCCGGCGTGCTGCTGCACACCCCGAGCGTCCGCGCCCGCGACTACGCCCGCGCCGGCGAGCAGGAGGCGTACCTCACCGGCCTCGAGGCGCTGTTCGGCATCGAGGTGCCGTCCGAGCGCACCGCCGCCCGTCCGCTCGAGGCCGGCGGCGAGTCCGCGGCCTCGGCGTGACGCCGCTGCGGCTCCCGTACGAGGCGGAGCCGATCGAGACGGAGCGGCTGCTGCTGCGTCCGCTCTCGCTCGACGACGCCGAGGACCACGCCCGCTACCAGGGCGATGCGGAGGCCGTCCGCTATCTGCGCTGGCCGGTGCGGACGCCCGAGGAGTCGCGCGCGCACCTTGCGGTCCGGCTGCCCTCGAGGCGGCTCGCGGCCGACGGCGACGTCGTCGTGCTCGCGATCGTGCCGCGCTCCGGGCCGTTCGCCGGCCGGGTCGTCGGGGATCTCACGCTGATCGCGACCTCGTCGGAGCAGGCCGGCGTCGAGATCGGGTGGGTCCTGCACCCGGAGGCGCAGGGCCGGGGCTTCGCGACGGAGGCCGCCCGCGCCCTGATCGACCTGGCCTTCGACCGGCTCGGCGCCCACCGGGTCGTCGCGCAGCTCGACGCGCGCAACACCGCCTCCGCCCGCCTCTGCGAGCGGCTCGGCCTGCGCCTCGAGGCGCACCACCTCGACGACGAGTACTGCAAGGGCGAGTGGACCTCGACCCTCGTCTACGCCCTCCTCGCCCGCGAGCACTGACGCCCGTGTCATGGTGATCGAGTAGCCCGCGCAGCGGGCGTATCGAGATCCGGGTGGGGTCAGGCGCCGCGCAGGCCCGTGAAGAGGTGGGTCTCCAGCTGGTCGAGCGGGACGCGCTCCTGCTTCATGGTGTCGCGGTCGCGCACGGTCACCGCGTTGTCCTCGAGCGAGTCGAAGTCGATGGTGACGCAGTAGGGCGTGCCGATCTCGTCCTGGCGGCGGTAGCGGCGGCCGATCGCGCCGGAGTCGTCGAAGTCGACGTTCCAGAGCGCGCGGAGCCGGTCGGCGACCTCGCGGGCGAGCGGCGAGAGCGCCTCGTTGCGCGAGAGCGGCAGCACGGCGACCTTCACCGGCGCGAGGCGCGGGTCGAGGTGCAGCACGGTGCGCGTCTCGACCTTGCCCTTCGCGTTCGGCGCCAGCTCCTGCTCCTCGTAGGCGTCGACCAGGAACGCCATCAGCGCGCGGGTCAGGCCGAAGGACGGCTCGATCACGAACGGCACGAAGCGCTCGTTCTTCGTCTGGTCGAAGAAGGAGAGGTCCTTGCCGGAGTGCTCCATGTGCGTCTTGAGGTCGAAGTCGGTGCGGTTCGCGACCCCCATCAGCTCGCCCCACTCGCCCGAGGCGAAGCTGAAGCGGTACTCGATGTCGACGGTGCGCTTGGAGTAGTGGGAGAGCTTGTCCTTCGGGTGCTCGAACTGGCGGATGTTCTCCGGCGAGATCCCGAGGTCGACGAACCAGTCCCAGGCGAGCTGCATCCAGGTCTCCTGCCACTCCTCGTCCGTGCCGGGCTCGACGAAGAACTCGAGCTCCATCTGCTCGAACTCGCGGGTGCGGAAGATGAAGTTGCCGGGGGTGATCTCGTTGCGGAACGCCTTGCCGATCTGGCCGATGCCGAACGGCGGCTTCTTCCGCGCGCTCTGCAGCACGTTGGCGAAGTTGGTGAAGATGCCCTGCGCCGTCTCGGGGCGGAGGTAGTGCAGCCCGGACTCGTCGTCGACGACGCCGAGGTAGGTCTTCATCAGCCCGGAGAACTGCTTGATCTCGGTCCACTGGCCGATCTTGTCGGGGTGCTCCGGGTCCGGGATGTCGGCGAGGCCGTTCTCGGGAGCGTGCCCGTTGACCTCCTCGTACTTCTCGAAGAGGTGGTCGGCGCGGTAGCGCTTGTGGGTGATCAGCGACTCGGTCAGCGGGTCGGAGAAGACGCCGACGTGGCCGGAGGCGCTCCAGATCGCGGTCGGCAGGATCACGGCCGAGTCGAGGCCGACGACGTCGCCGCGGCCCTGCACGAACGCCTTCCACCACTGGCGCTTGATGTTCTCCTTGAGCTCGACGCCGAGGGGGCCGTAGTCCCAGGCGGAGCGGGTGCCCCCGTAGATCTCGCCCGAGGGGAAGACGAACCCCCGGTGCTGGGCGAGGGTGACGACCTTGTCGAGGGTGGTGGGTTCTGCCACGGGGAGCTCCTAGCTGTTCGGGCGCACGGGGCCCTGGCGCGCGCCGGCTGCGCGCGTCCTTCTGGTGTGCGTCCATGGTAGCCGCGGGCCCGGCGGCCGACCGCGGGCGGGGTCCGTCCGCGGGCATGATGGCGGGATGAGCAGCCTCCCTCCCCTCGTCGTCTCCGCCGTCGCCGTCCTGCGCGAGCGCCGCGTGCTGATGGTGACGGCCCGCGGACGCGACGTCGTCTACCTCCCGGGCGGCAAGGTCGACCCGGGCGAGACGAGCGCCGAGGCGGCGGCGCGCGAGACGGAGGAGGAGCTCGGCACCGCGCCCACGGCCCTGCGCGAGCTCTTCACCGTCCGCACCCAGGCGCACGGCGAGCCGGAGGGGCGGGAGGTGCACATGACCGTCTTCGCCGCGGAGCTCGCCGACGAGCCGCGCGCCAGCGGTGAGATCGACGCCCTGCACTGGATCACCGGCGCCGACGCGCACCGCTGCCCGCCCGCCGGGGTCGACACGCTCGCGCGGCTGCAGGCCCTGGACCTCGTCGACTGAGCGGGACGTCACCGGCCGACGACGCTGGCGAGCGGCCCCCGCGCAGGCGGCTAGCCTCGTGGCGTGGAGACGAGACGACGCGCCAGAGACCATCCGACCGGAGGCGACGTTCCGCGCCTGGAAGCGGTCCGGCTGGAGGCGGCTGTGCCGATCCTGAGGATCTTCTCCGTCGCCAAGGCGGGCGAGTTCTACGTCGACTACCTCGGCTTCACGGTCGACTGGGAGCACCGCGCCTCCCGCGACGCACCGCTCTACCTGCAGGTCTCGAGGTCGGGTCTGCGGCTGCACCTGAGTGAGCACCACCGCGACGGGAGCCCCGGAGCGGCGGTGCACGTGGCCCTCCGCGGGGTGCGCGAGCTGCACGCCGAGCTCGACTCGAAGGAGTACCCGTACCTCAACCCGCGGATCACGCGGTCGCCCTTCGGCTTCGCGCTCGATCTGATCGATCCGTTCGGGAACCAGCTCCGCTTCGCCGAGGCCGCCCCGGACGCCGGTAACGCCTGAGAGTCCGCTGGTCAACCGTTCACCGCCTGTCCACCGCTTTCCGATGCGGGTCCCCTAGCGTGGCCGGGATGGTGACTCGGGGGACGACACGACGACCGGACGAGGTCCGGACGCAGGGGCTGCGCCTGCGCGCACCGCTGCTGTCGACGGCGGCGCCGCTCGTGGTCGGACTGATCGGCTCGCTCGCGATCCTCGCGGGCTCGCTCGCGGTCGGCTACCTGCCGCTCGACTCGCCGATCCGGAGCTGGCCGCTGATCGCGGCACTGCGCGCCTCCTCGGGCGCCACCGAGCTCGGCGTCGTCGCCGTCGTCGGCGGCGGGATCCTGCTGCTCGTCGCCTGGCTGCGCCTGCGCGCGGTCGCGCTGGACGACCGGCCCGGCTCGGTCCGGGCGATCCTGGTCGCCGCGCTCGCCTGGGCCGCTCCCCTGCTGCTCGCCGTCCCGCTGTTCAGCCGCGACATGTTCTCGTACGTCGCGCAGGGCCGGCTGATGACGGCCGGCGTGAACCCGTACTCGAGCGGTGTGGCCACCCTCCCCGGCTGGTTCGCCCTCGGCGTCGATCCGCGCTGGGCCGACACCCCGACGCCCTACGGCCCGCTCTACCTGCTCGCCGAGCAGACCGCCGTGCACGTCGCCGGCTGGACGTTCCCCGAGCTCTCGATCGCGATGCTCCGCGCGCTCTCCGTCGCCGGAGTCGCCGTCAGCGCCGTCTACGCGCTCCGGCTCGCCCGGCTGCGCGGGCTGTCCGTCCCGCTCACCGCCTGGAGCCTCGTCGCCAACCCGCTCACCCTCGTCCTCTTCGTCGTCGCCGGGCACAACGACTCGGTGATGATCGCGCTGATCCTCGCCTCCCTCTACTACGGGCACACCGACCGCCGGGTGGCGGCGGTGCTGCTGATGGGAGCGGCGATCGCGGTCAAGCCGGTGGCGGTCATCGCACTGCCGGTGCTCGCGCTGCTCTGGCTCCGCCACGACGCGACGCTGCGTGAGCGGATCCGCGCCTGGGCCTGGAGCGGCGCCGGCGCGCTCGCCGTCGTGGTCGCGATCGGCCTCGCCGCGGGCGTGGGCGTGGGCTGGATCGGCGCGATGATCGTGCCCGGCTCGATCCTGCACTGGTACGCGCCGATGTCGGCGGTCGTCGTCGCGGTCTCCACTGCCGTGCAGATGACCGGCCACGACCCGGCGACGGCGATCGCCGTGGTCAAGATGCTCGCCCTGCTCGCCGCCGGACTGGCCGCCGGCGCCCTGATGCTGTCGCGACGGGCGATCGACCCGCTCGCCCGCCTGACCGGCGCGCTGCTGGCCTTCGTCACCGCGTCGACCGCCATCCACCCCTGGTATGCGCTGTGGATCCTGCCGATCGCCGCGCTCTCACGGCCCTGGCGCAGCACCCACCGGCACCTGGCGGTCTACGCCACGGTCTTCCTGATGTGCGTCACGCTCGCCGAGCCGGTCGACGGCGGGGGCGGCGCGGTCGACCAGATCCCGGTCCGCGTCGCGACCATCGCCGCGATCGTCGTCGTCGGCGTCTACGTGCTCGTGAGCTACTCCGACGAGGAGCACGTGGACGCGCGCCGTCTCGTCGGCGCGGTCCCCTTCGGCTCCGAGATCCTGAGCCGCCTCAGCGGCGGCCGCCTCGGCGCCCCGGCCCCCCTGCGCGTCCCGGCCCGCAAGTAGCCGGCCCATGCTGGTCGAGTAGCCCCGCAGGTGCGTATCGAGCGAGGAAGCCGCTTCGCGTCTCGGTGGTGAGGGAAAGGACGCGGCTGCGCCGCGTCATGCTGGTCGAGTAGCCCCGCAGGGGCGTATCGAGACCCGCCGTCGCCAGCAGGGCGGTCTGCAGACTCGGCTTCTGATGCTGGTGGATCTCGATACGCCCGCTGCGCGGGCTACTCGATCAGCATGGCTTTCCCATACCTACTAGGTGATCTTTCTTAGGAGACCCACCGGCCCCAGCAGGGTGGTCAGGCGCCGTCGGTCCTGCGCGCGCGGCGCTCGAGCGCCGCCTGCGCGGCGGCCGCAGCGGTGTCCTTCTCGGTGCCGCCGAGGACGCCTGACAGCGAGGAGAGCCAGTCGGAGTCGTTCCGCCGGTCGGCGACCGCGTCCGCGAAGAGCGGCAGCTCGCTCCGGGTCGCGTGGATCGCGTAGTCCTCGCGGCTGTAGTCGGCCGTCTCGGCGTCCGGCGTCGCGGCGTCGTCGCCGCGGTCGTCCTGAGTCATGGTGCCCTCTCAGCGGCCCGGTCCGTTCCGAGCACCCCGTCAGGCTAGCCCTGTTCAGGGGGTGTCGGCATCCTCGTCGGCACCGCGCGGAAGCGGCCGCCAGACCACGAGCTCGGTCCGCCGCTGCGCGCGCGTGCCGTGCCGGAGGGTGACCACGTCGCCCTCGAGGCCCGCGGCGAAGACCCGGCGGCCGGGGCGGTTGAGCAGCTCGTCGGCCAGCGCGGACTCCAGCTCGCGCACGCGCTGCGACAGCGAGAGCACCTGGTTCTCGAGCTGGAGGATGCGGGCGATGCCCTCGAGCGAGACACCCTCGGAGGAGAGCCGGGCGACCTCGCGCAGCTGCACGACGTCGCGCATCGAGTACCGCCGCGACTTGCCGGCCGTCCGGGTCGGCCGCACGAGGCCCAGCCGGTCGTACTGCCGCAGCGTCTGCGGGTGCATGCCGGCGAGGTCGGCGGCGACCGCGATCGCGAACACCGGGGTGCTCTCGTCCACGTCTCCTCCTCTCCGGCCGGCCCGCTCGGGCCGGACCGCCCTGATGCCGCGCTAGTAGCGGGCCTTCTCCAGGATGTCGTCCCGCGGGTTGTCCGACGGCTCCGCGGCCGCGTAGGCCTCGAGGGCGTCGCGCGCCGCGCCGGACAGGTGATCGGGCACCGCGACCTGGATCTCTGCCAGCAGATCGCCCGTGCCCTTGCCGGTCGCGACCCCGCGGCCCTTGACCCGCAGCACGCGGCCGCTCGGGGTGCCGGGCGCGACGCGGAGCTTGACCGGGTCGCCGCCGAGGGTCGGCACCTCGATCGTCGCGCCGAAGACGGCCTCGACGAAGGTGACGGGGACGGTGACGCGCAGGTTCAGGCCGTCGCGCTCGAAGACGGGGTGCTTGCGCACCGCGACGGTGAGCACGAGGTCGCCGGGCTCGCCGCCGTCGGGGCTCGGGCGACCCTTGCCGCGGACGCGGATCTTCTGCTGGTCGGCGACGCCGGCCGGGATCCGGACCGAGAGCGCGCGGCCCTCGCCGGTCTGCAGCTGCACGGTGTCGCCCTGGGTGGCGGTGCGGAAGTCGATGGTGGTGCTGGCGGTGACGTCGGCGCCCTTCTGCGGGCCGCCGAAGCCGCGGAATCCGCCGCTGGGCTGGCCGAAGCGGCCGCCGCCCGCGTTGCCGAACATGCCGCCGAGGATGTCCTCGAAGCCGGCGGGCGGACCCTGCTGGGTGCTGTACGAGGTGCGGCCGCCGCCGCCCTGGTTGAAGACGTTGCCGAAGACGTCGTCGAAGCCGCCGGGCTGGCCGCCGGCCGTGAAGCGGGCGCCGGAGCCCATCGCGCGGATCTGGTCGTACTCCTTGCGGTGCTCGGCGTCGGAGAGGACGGTGTACGCCTCGCTGATCTCCTTGAAGCGCGCCTCGGCCTTCGCGTCCCCCGGGTTGGAGTCGGGGTGGAACTGCCGGGCGAGCTTGCGGTAGGTCTTCTTCAGGTCCGCCGCGGAGACGTCCTTCGAGACACCGAGGATCTTGTAGAAGTCCTTGTCGAACCAATCCTGGCTGGCCATGCGCCTCTTTCTTCTCGGTAGTGCGGCCTGTGCCGTCCTGCGGACCGGGTCGTCGTGCGGCCCGGTGTCGTCGTGCGGCCTGCGTCGTGGTGCGCGGCCCCCGCCGCCCGGCAGGGGCCGCCCGTGATCGGGACGGCCCCTGCTCGGGAGCGGAGGCTCCGCAGTGGTGCGGGAGGCGGGTCAGTCGGCGGGGACCGCGACGACCACCTTGGCGGCGCGCAGCAGCGAGCCGCCGAGGTAGTAGCCCGACTCGACGACGTCCGCGACCGTGGAGGTCTCGGCGCCGGGAGTGGGCTGCTGGAAGATCGCCTCGTGGATGTTCGGGTCGAACAGGTCGCCCACGGCGCCCGTCTTCACCAGCCCGAGCTTCTCGATCCCGCCGCGCAGCTTCTGCGCGATGGCGGTGAACGGACCGCCCTCGGCGAGGTCGCCGTGCTTCTCGGCGCGGTCGATGTCGTCGAGCACGGGGAGGATGACCTTCACCGCGTCGCCGATCGCCCGCTCCTTGTCGACCTGGCGGTTCGACTCGGTGCGCTTGCGGTAGTTCGCGTACTCCGCGGTGACCCGCTGGAGGTCGGCGAGGTGCTCGGCCGCGAGCGTCTCGGCGTCGGACTGACCGGAGAGGAACGAGAGGTCGGCGTCGGAGAGCGTCGTCTCGACGTCGGGACCCTCGGCCTCGATCAGGCCCTCGGTGTCCTGGGCGGACTCGGCCGCCTCGGCTCCGCTGGTCGGCTCGTCCTCGGGCACGCCGTTGTCCGGCTCCTGGTTGTGCTTCCCCATCGCTACTTCGTGTCCTTCGGCTCGTCCTCGTCGATGACCTCGGCGTCGACGATGTCCTCGTCGTCCTTCTTCTCGTCCTCGGCCGGCGCGTCCTGCGGAGCGCTCTGCGCGGCCTGGTCCTGCGAGTAGATGGCCTGCCCGATCTTGGTCTGCGAGGCGTTGAGCGCATCGAACGCGGTCTTGACGGCCGCGTCGTCGTCGCCGGCGAGCGCGGTCTTCAGCGCGTCGACGTCGCCCTGGACCTCGGTCTTGACGTCCTCGGGCAGCTTGTCCTCGTTCTCCTTGATCAGCTTGTCGATCGAGTAGGCGAGGGTCTCGGCGTTGTTGCGGACCTCGGCGGCCTCACGGCGGGCCTTGTCCTCGGAGGCGTGCTCCTCGGCCTCGCGCACCATGCGGTCGATGTCGTCCTTGGGCAGCGACGAGCCGCCGGTGATCGTCATCGACTGCTCCTTGCCGGTGCCCTTGTCCTTGGCGGACACGTGCACGATGCCGTTGGCGTCGATGTCGAAGGTGACCTCGACCTGCGGGATGCCGCGCGGCGCCGGAGCGATGCCGGTCAGCTCGAAGGTGCCCAGGTTCTTGTTGTCGCGGGTGAACTCGCGCTCGCCCTGGAAGACCTGGATCGCGACGGACGGCTGGTTGTCGTCGGCCGTGGTGAAGGTCTCGGACCGCTTGGTCGGGATGGCCGTGTTGCGCTCGATGAGCTTGGTCATGATCCCTCCCTTGGTCTCGATGCCGAGCGAGAGCGGGGTGACGTCGATGAGCAGGACGTCCTTGCGCTCGCCCTTGAGGACGCCGGCCTGCAGCGCGGCGCCGACGGCGACGACCTCGTCCGGGTTGACGCCCTTGTTGGGCTCCTTGCCGCCGGTGAGCTTCTTGACCAACTCGGCCACGGCGGGCATGCGGGTCGAGCCGCCGACGAGCACGACGTGCGCGATGTCGTCGACCTTGACACCGGCCTCCGCGATGACGTCGGTGAACGGCTTGCGGGTGCGCTCGATCAGGTCGTTCGTGAGCTCCTCGAACTTGGCGCGGGTGAGCGTCTCGTCGAGGTTCGCGGGGCCGTTCTCGGTGAGCGAGAGGTACGGCAGCTGGATGCTGGTCGAGGTGCTCGAGGAGAGCTCCTTCTTGGCCTGCTCCGCCGCCTCCTTGAGGCGCTGGCGCGCGATCTTGTCCTTCGAGACGTCGACGCCGGTCGAGTCCTTGAAGCGCTTGACCAGGTAGTCGACGACGCGCTGGTCCCAGTCGTCGCCGCCGAGGCGGTTGTCACCCGAGGTCGCGCGGACCTGGATGGTGGAGAAGTCGTCGTCCTTGCCCACCTCGAGGAGGGAGACGTCGAAGGTTCCGCCACCGAGGTCGAAGACGAGGATGAGCTCGTCCTCCTTGCCCTTGTCGAGGCCGTAGGCGAGCGCCGCGGCGGTCGGCTCGTTGATGATGCGGAGCACGTTGAGGCCGGCGATCTCGCCGGCGTCCTTCGTGGCCTGGCGCTCGGCGTCGTTGAAGTAGGCCGGGACGGTGATGACCGCGTCGGTCACCTTCTCGCCCAGGTACTGCTCGGCGTCGCGCTTGAGCTTGCCGAGGATGCGCGCCGAGATCTCCTGCGGCGTGTACTTCTTGTCCTCGACCGCGAAGGTCCAGTCGGTGCCCATGTGGCGCTTGACGGAGGCGAGGGTGCGGTCGACGTTCGTCACGGCCTGGCGCTTCGCGGTCTCGCCGACGAGCACCTCGCCGTCCTTGGTGAACGCGACGACGGACGGGGTGGTGCGGAAGCCCTCGGCGTTGGCGATGACGGTGGGCTCGCCACCTTCGAGGACGGCCACGACCGAGTTGGTGGTTCCCAGGTCAATGCCTACGGCACGGGACATATGCGTGTTTCTCCTTCGCGGGCGGCCGTCGGGCCGCCCCTCACTGGTGGATCTTCTGCGGGAAAGTCGTTCGCGGGAGTTGAGCCCCGCACGCTCAAGTTTACGCGTGGGTCGCGGGGAGTCAAGTCGAGAGCTGAAAACCTGAGTCGCTTCGACTCAACTCTCAGGCTGCAGAAAACGTCACGCTACCCGCCGTTCTTCCGGTCCCCCTACGGTGAGTCCATGACCGCCGGAACCCTCCCCCGCCCCCGCACCGGCCGCTGGCCCGTCCTCGCCTGGGGGCTGTGGGACTGGGGCAGCGCCGCCTTCAACGCCGTCGTCACGACCTTCGTCTTCACCGTCTACCTCACCACCGACGGCCTCTTCGGCACGCCGAGCGGCGTCTCGGCCGCGCTCGGCTGGACCCTCGCCGGCGCCGGGGTCGTCGTCGCGCTGATCGCCCCGGTCACCGGCCGTCGCGCCGACCTCGGCGGGAGCCGGCGCCGCTGGCTCGGCCTGCACTCCGCGGTCGTCGTCGCCTGCATCCTGCTGATGTTCCTCGTCCGCCCCGACCCGGCCTACCTCTGGCTCGGGCTGGGTCTGCTCGCCGTCGGCACGGTCTTCTTCGAGTTCGCGAGCGTCAACTACAACGCGATGCTCAGCCAGGTCTCCACCCGGGCGAGCGTCGGTCGCGTGTCGGGCTTCGGCTGGGGCATGGGCTACGTCGGCGGCATCGCACTCCTGCTGATCCTCTACTTCGGCTTCATCTCGCCCGAGGTCGGGCTCTTCGGCGTCACCGGCGAGGACGGCCTCGACGTCCGCGTCTCGATCCTCCTCGCCGGCGTCTGGTTCGCCGTCTTCGCGCTGCCGGTGCTGTTCGCGGTCCCGGAGCTCCCGGGACGGGTCGGCGGCGGGGAGCGGGTGAGTGTGCTCGAGTCCTACCGCGCGCTCTTCCGCCAGATCGGGGCGCTCCGCCGCGAGAGCCCGACGACGCTCGCCTTCCTGCTCGCGAGCGCCGTCTTCCGCGACGGCCTGACCGGCGTCTTCACCTTCGGCGGCGTCCTCGCGCAGGGGACCTTCGGCTTCAGCGCGGGCCAGGTCATCCTCTTCGCGATCGCGGCGAACATCGTCGCCGGGGTCGCGACGATCGCCGTCGGCGCTCTCGACGACCGCCTCGGCCCCAAGTCCGTCATCGTCGCCTCGCTGATCGGGCTGATCGTCTGCGGCGGCGCCGTCTTCCTCCTGCACGACGCCGGCGCGACCGCGTTCTGGGTCTTCGGCCTGCTGCTGTGCCTGTTCGTCGGTCCCGCGCAGTCGGCGAGCCGCAGCTACCTCTCCCGGCTGATCCCGGAGGGGCGCGAGGGCGAGATCTTCGGCCTCTACGCCACGACCGGTCGTGCGGCGTCGTTCCTCGCGCCGGCCGCCTTCGCCGCGGCCGTCTCGATCGCCGCGGGCTTCTCCGGCGACGCCGACGTGCAGTACTGGGGCATCCTCGGGCTGGTCGTCGTGCTGGCCGCGGGGCTCGCGCTGCTGCTGCCGGTCAAGACGCCGGCCGCCGCCGCCCGGACGAGCGACTGAACAGCTCGCGGACTCCGATCAGGCGGCGAGCTCCGATCAGGACGCGAGCCAGAACAGGATCAGCAGCAGCGTCACCAGGAAACCGGTGAGGAAGTTGAGCGCGAGGAAGCGCTTCCAGCCCGCGTTCGCCCGCTCGGCCTGTTCGTCGGTCAGCGAGCGGTACGGCCAGACGCTCAGCGCGTAGGGGATCGCCAGCAGCGCGGCGAGCGTCCCCGGCCAGGGCAGCAGCAGCAGGAGCAGTCCGCTGGCGACGTAGGCGCCGATCGCGAAGCGCACCGTCGCCTTCGCGCCGATCACCGTGGCGATCGAGCCGATGCCGCCGGCCCGGTCGGCGAGGATGTCCTGCACCGCACCGAAGGCGTGGCTGGCGATCCCCCAGAGGAAGAACGCGACCAGCAGGGCCCACAGACCCGGCGTCGCCGTCGTGCCCGCGAGCGCGAGGCCGTAGACCGCGGGGCTGACGAAGTGCGTCGCCGAGGTGAGCGAGTCGACGAACGGCCGCTCCTTGAAGCGCAGCCCGGGAGCGCTGTAGGCGATGACGGCGAAGACGCTGATCGCCAGCACCAGCCAGGAGAGCGGCGAGCCGAGCAGCACGAGCGCGATCAGGAACGGGACGTTGGTCGCCACCGCCGCGATGAGCGTCGCGCGATGCTCGCTGCGATCCAGGACCGCGCCCTCGACGCCGCCCTTCCGGGGGTTCCGCAGATCGGACTCGTAGTCGAAGACGTCGTTGATCCCGTACATCGCCAGGTTGTAGGGGATCAGGAAGTAGAGGGTGCCGAGCACGAAGGCGAGGTCGATCTCGCGGGTGGTCAGCAGGTAGGCCGCGGCGAACGGGTACGCGGTGTTGACCCAGCTCAGCGGGCGGCTCGAGACGAACAGCGCGCGCAGCCGCTTCACGGGGCGCTCCGGCGGCGGGCGGGCAGGAGGGTCCAGAGCGCCGGCAGGGCGAGCGCGGCGGCGATCGCGTAGGCGAAGTCCTCGATCGGCGCGACGCCGATCCGGATGCCGGAGATCAGGTCGTCGTCGTAGGCGACGAGGAGCCCGACGCCGATCATGATGTTGTCGAAGACGGCGGTCATCACGAGCAGCACCGCGAGGGTGCCGAGCAACGCGGGCAGCCGGAGCCGGCCGCGGCGGAGCGCGACCACGAGCAGCACCGCGACCACCGCGAGGAACACCGCGTTCAGGAGCAGGTAGGTCACGCGCGCGCCTCCGCCCGCTTCGCGAGGAACCCGTGCACGTCCATCGACAGGTAGCAGAGCAGCGTGAGGAAGAGGACCTCCTCGATCGGCAGCTCCGGCGCGATCTGCAGCCCGGTCATGTACGGCGTCTCGCCGCGGAAGAAGACCCCGAGACCGATCCCGGCGAGGTCCCAGAGCAGGAAGAACACGACGCCGGCCGGGAGCACGATCGCGGCACGGCGGGCGTCCGCCCAGAAGAACAGGCCGAAGCGCCGGTCGAGCACGACCATCCCGGTGATCGAGACGACGAGCGCGAGCAGGTAGAGGACCCCCACGCGCTACTCCCCCGCGACCGCGACGACCGGCTCGGGCACGGGCTCGGGCTCGGCCACGGGCTCGGGCTCGGGAGCCACGCTCGGAGCGACCGGCGCCGAGGGCACCTCGCGCACCGGCAGCGGCTCGGTCGACACGTCGCCGCGCACGCGCTTGAGCATCACCTCGGCGCTGATCACGCACATCGGCAGGCCGATGCCCGGGATGGTCGAGCTGCCCGCGAAGAGCAGCCCGTCCACGTGCGCGCTGGCGTTGCCGGAGCGGAAGAACGCGCTCTGCGAGAGGATGTGCGCCGGTCCGAGCATCGAGCCGCGCCAGGCGCCGAGGTCGCTCTCGAAGTCGGCCGGGCCGATGGTGCGGCGCACCACGATCCGCTCGGCGAGATCCTCGGCACCGGTCCAGGTCGCGATCTGGCGGATCGCGGCGTCCGCGATCGCCTCGACCTGCGCGTCGCCGGCGCCGTCGACGCCGCCGTGGCCGATCGAGGTGTCGGCCGGGATCGGCACGAGCACGAAGAGGTTCTCGTGGCCCTCGGGAGCGACGCCGGGGTCGGTCGCGCTCGGGCGGCAGACGTAGATCGACGCGGGGTCGGGGACGGAGGGGGTCTCGCCGAAGATCCGGCCGAAGTTCTCGCGCCAGTCGCTCGTGAACAGCAGCGTGTGGTGCTCGAGCTGCGGCAGCGCGCCGCGGACGCCGAGCAGCACCAGCACGGCGCTCGGGCCGGGCTCGCGGTTCTCCCAGTACTCGGGCGGGTAGCTGCGCAGCTCGTCGGGCAGCAGCGACTGCTCGGTGGTGAAGAGGTCCGAGGCGTTGACGACGAGCTCGGCCGGGAGCCGCCTCGTCCGCTCCGGCCCCTCGTACTCGACGCCGACGACCTCGGCGCCGCGCCGGCTGCCGCGCGGGGCGCGGGTCGTGAGGATGCGCGTCGCGGGCGAGGACGTGCGGATCGTGACGCCCGCCTCCTCCGCCACCTCGGCGACCGCCGCGATCAGGCGGGTGAAGCCGCCCATCGGGTAGAGCACGCCGTCGGCCAGGTCGAGGTGGCTCATCAGGTGGTACATGCTCGGCGCCGCGAACGGCGAGGAGCCGAGGAAGACGGCCGGGTAGCCGAGGATCTGCCGGAGCCGGTTGTCGGTGACCGCGGTCGCCGCGAAGGTGTCGAGCGGGGTGAGCAGGAGGCGGCCGAGCCGGCCGGTTCGGCTGAGCACGTCGCGGCGCAGCAGCGGGAGGAAGGACGCGAAGCTCGTGTAGAGGAAGCGGCGCTTGGCGACCTCGTAGGTGTCGCGGGCGGACTCGAGGTAGACCCGCATCCGCGCGCCGGCGCCGGGCTCGATGCTCTCGAACAGGGCGAGGTTCGACTCGAGGTCGGCGAGCACGTCGATCGGCTCCTCGACGCCCTGGCTGTAGACGCGGTAGCCCGGGTCGAGGCGCTGGAGGTCCAGGCGCTCGGCGGCGGTCGTGCCCATCAGGCGGAAGAAGTGGTCGAACACCTCCGGCATCAGGTACCAGGAGGGGCCGGTGTCGAAGCGGAAGCCGTCGCGCTCCCAGGAGCCGGCGCGGCCGCCGACGACCTCGCGCTGCTCGAGCAGCGTGACGTCCCAGCCGTCGCGGGCGAGCAGGCCGGCGGAGGCGAGTCCGCCGATGCCGCCGCCGATCACGACGGCGCGGTGCGGGCCGCTCGCGGAGCGGGAGGCGCGGGCGGGGCCGGTGCCCAGGCGCGGGCCGAGGGTCGAGACGGCGGCGCGGGCGGCGAGCGCCGCCTTCGTCGCGGTCGGCACGCTGACTCGAGCTCGAAGGAGCTCCTCCGCGGGGGTCGCGCGGATCCGATCGGCGAGGGCGGCGAAGAGGGAGTGCGCGAGCAGCACGGCGCGGCGGCTCGAGCGCGGCAGCTCCGGCAGGATCGCGCCGGCGGCGGCGAGGTCGTCGTCGAGGTCGGCCAGCAGGGCCGCCTTGTCGGTCTCCGAGAACGCCCGCGGGTCGACGCCGGGGAAGTAGCTGCGGCCGAGGCCGTCGACGTCGGCGGCCAGATCGCGGAGGAAGTTGACCTTCTGGAACGCGGAGCCCAGGCGACGGGCGCCGGCGACGAGGCGCTCGCGCGCGGCGGGCGAGACGAGGCCCGCGTCGGGTGCGGCGAGGAAGACGTGCAGGCACATCAGCCCGACGACCTCGGCCGAGCCGTAGACGTAGCTCTCGAACGACTCGGGCGTGTGCACGGTCTCGCGGAGATCGGCGCGCATCGAGGCGAAGAACGGCGCGGTGAGCTCGGTGCCGAAGCCGGTGGCCCGCGCGGTGCGGGCGAAGGCGTGGATCACGAGGTTCGCGCTGTAGCCGCTGGCGAGCGCGCGCTCGGTCTCGGCCTCGAAGGCGTCGAGCGACTCCTCGACGGCGGCGCGGTCGAGGTGCGCCTCCTCGGCGACCCCGTCCACGATCTCGTCGGCGACGCGCACCAGCGCGTAGACGTCCTCGACCCGCTCGCGGACACCGGCGCCGAGCAGGCGGGTCGCCAGGCCGAAGGAGGTGGAGTAGCGCCGGATCACCTGCGCGGACGCCTCGTGGGCGACGCGGTCGTACAGTTCGCTCTGCCGGCTCATCGTGCCACCGTACGGCGCGCGCGGGCGTCGAGAAGCATCGGGGCCGAGATCCGCGCGTGGCGAGCGGTCCTCCGCTGCGCAGCCGCCGGTCCGGCGGTCATCGGGTGCGCCCGAGGACGCTGGAGACGAGGGGGCGCATCTCGGTGCGGAACGCCTCCGTCACCGCGGGGGTGTGCAGCGCGTCCCAGGCCCGGTTCGCGAAGTCGCTCGCGAGCGCCTCCGCGTAGCCGCGCGAGCCGCACTCCTCGAGGATGCAGCGCACCCGCTCCGCCGTGTCCGGGTCGAGGTGCTCGTCGCCGATCAGCCCCTCGATCTCCGGCCAGCGGTCGGTGCCGGCCGCGTGCGCGATGAGCACCGTGCGCTTGCCCTCGCGGAGATCGCCGAGCGTGGTCTTGCCGGTCTGCCCCTCGGAGCCGAAGACGCCGAGCAGGTCGTCGACGATCTGGTAGGCGATGCCGATGCCGCGGCCGAACTCGCCGAGCGCCTCGACCGCCGCGTCGTCGGCGCCGGCCAGGATCGCGCCGGCCTGCAGCGGCGCCTCGAACGAGTAGACCGCGGTCTTCATCCGCTCCATCTCGAGCACCTCGTCGACGGAGGGCATGCCAGGCATCAGCGAGAAGTCGACGTCGGCCAGCTCGCCCGCGGCGGAGGCGAAGACGGCCTCGTCGAGCAGGGTGAGCAGCCGGGCGCGGACGCCGTCGGAGGCGCCGACGCCCTCGACCAGGCGGTGCGCGCCGGTGAGCGCGAGGTCGCCCGCGATGACGGCGACGGAGGTGCCGCGGTGCTCGGCGATCGGGATCGAGAGGCCGGCGGTCGTCGCCTCGTCGCGGTAGCTGCCGGAGACGTTGGGGCCGCCGCGGCGGACGAAGTCGCGGTCGATCACGTCGTCGTGCACGATCAGCGCGGTGTGCAGCAGCTCGAAGGCCGCGCCCAGGTGGGCGGACGCCTCGGGGTCGAGTCCGCCGTGCGCCTCGTAGGCCGAGATCACCATCAGCGGGCGGAAGCGCTTGCCGCCGCGGGTGTTCGCCTCGATGGTCTGCCAGAGGGTCAGGTAGCGGGGTCCGAGCCGGGTCGCGCGCGAGCGCGCCAGCGAGAAGAACCGGTCGAGGACAGCATCGACGTGCTCCTGCCGCCTTCGGGAGAGAACCACGGGGTCGCGCGTATCCACGGGGTCGAGGCTAACAAACTCGCTTCTCTAGCAATAAGCCGGCTGAGTTCCGTCGTCGTGCTTGACTTACGGTCATGACTTCGGAAGGAATCGCCGTGCGCACCGACGAGCTCGAGCAGCTGGATCTCCTCGAGGAGGTGGTCCTCCTCGACGAGTCCGGGACCGCCGTCGGTGTGGCCGACAAGGCGACCGTGCACGACACGCAGACCCGCCTGCACCTCGCGTTCTCCTGCCACGTCTTCGCCCCCGACGGCGCGCTGCTGGTCACCCGGCGCGCGCTCGGCAAGCGCACCTGGCCCGGCGTGTGGACCAACTCGTTCTGCGGGCACCCCGCTCCCGGCGAGCGGATCGAGGACGCGGTGGTGCGCCGTGCCGAGCGCGAGCTCGGTGCCCGGCTCGAGACGCTCGAGGTCGCGCTGCCGGACTTCCGCTACCGCGCGGTCGACGCCTCCGGGATCGTCGAGAACGAGATCTGCCCCGTCTACACGGCGACCGTGTCGAGCCGCGACGCGCTGAGTCCGCGCGCCGACGAGGTCATGGACGTCGAGTGGGTCGACCCCGAGGCGACCCTCGCCGCCGTCCGCGCGACCCCCTGGGCCTTCTCCCCCTGGCTCGTGCTGCAGCTCCCCCGCCTGCTCGGCTGACCGCTCCCTCCCGCGAGATGCCACTTGTGCACGCGACACGCCGTGGAGAGCGTGCACAAGTGGCATCTCGCGGAGGGGGTCAGTCGCCGTAGACGTCGGTGCGGTGGAAGTTGAGGGACGAGCGGGAGGCGGTGGGGCCGCGCTGGCCCTGGTAGCGCGAGAGGTAGGCGGCCGAGCCGTAGGGCTGCTCGGCGGGCGAGCTCAGGCGGAAGAAGCACATCTGGCCGATCTTCATCCCGGGCCAGAGCATGATCGGCAGCGTCGCGACGTTGCTCAGCTCGAGCGTCACGTGACCGGTGAAGCCCGGATCGATGAACCCCGCGGTCGAGTGGGTGAGCAGCCCCAGCCGCCCGAGCGAGCTCTTGCCCTCGAGCCGCGCGGCGATGTCGTCGGGGAGCGAGACCTCCTCGTAGGTCGAGCCGAGCACGAACTCGCCGGGGTGCAGGATGAACGCCTCGCCCGCCGGGGTCTCGACCAGGCGCGTCAGCTCGGGCTGGTCCTCCGCCGGGTCGATGTAGGGGTAGCGGTGGTTGTCGAACAGCCGGAAGAAGCGGTCGAGCCGCACGTCGACCGACGACGGCTGGATCATCGCGGGGTCGTGGGGCGAGAGCCCGACGCGGCCGGAGGAGAGTTCGAGCTTGATGTCGCGATCGGAGAGCAGCACGAGGCGAGCTTAGGGCGCGGGGCTTGCTACCATGGGGCGGTGCGCCCGAGCGGCGCCGCGCGAGTGTAGTTCAATGGTAGAACTTCTGCTTCCCAAGCAGATGGCGCGGGTTCGATTCCCGTCACTCGCTCCGACTCCCCCGGCTGCCGGCGCTCACGGCGGTTCAGCCGGCGCTCTCAGCTGTAGCGGCGCGTGCCGCAGCGGCACGTGCGGCAGCCGCGTCGAACACCGCGAGGATCTCCGCGGCGATGATCGCGTGGCCGCGCTCGTTCGGATGGTTGACGTACGACATCACGTCCGCCAGAGGCTCGCCGCGCTCCTGCACGGCGCAGAAGACCCGGAACGGGTCCGCCAGCAGCACGCCCTCGCGGCCGGCGAGCTCGCGGATCTGCTCCGCCTGCCGGACGAGGTCGTCGGCGGGGTCGGCGAGATCCGCGGTCAGATCCGGCGACGGCGTGATCAGCACGGGGACGACGCCCGCCTCGAGCACGGAGTCGATCATCGATGTCCAGGCGCGGCGGGAGCGCTCCGGTCCGATCGCCCTGTCGTTCAGCGCGTAGTCGATCAGGACGACGTCCGGGCGATGGCCGAGGACCTCGCTCATCCTCCGCGCTCCCGACTCCGAGTGCTCGCCGCCGACGGCGGTGACGATCGCGTTGAGGACGGCGTGCGGATGGCGCTCCGCGAGCCGGCCGGCGACGACGTGCGGGTAGGAGGCGCGGCGATCGATCACCGGCGTCGCGAAGTAGCCGGAGGGGACGCTGTGCCCATGGAAGACGAGGTTCACCGCCCGGTTGTCGGGCCAGGTCACCTCCAGCAGGGCGATCACCCGCGCGAGGTCGGGCACTGCGGGAACGGGCGCTGCGCTATCGGGCACGAGCGTCGGCCTCTCGCTTCGCGGGCGGCGCCGTGCTCGCCCTCACGATCAGGGTCGTCGGCACCAGCTCGACGACAGGCTCGTCGGTGACCCCGTGCGCGAGCTGCTCGAGCAGACGCGCCACGCACCTCTCGCCGATCGCCCGGTAGTCCTGGCGGATCGTCGTCAGCGGGGGCGAGAAGTCCTGCGCCTCCGGGATGTCGTTGAACCCCACCACGCTGACGTCCTCCGGGATCCGAAGTCCGTGCTCCGCGAACGCCCGGTAGACGCCGAGCGCGGCCTCGTCGCTGGAGACCAGCACGGCGGTGCACTCGCTGTCCTCGGCCAGGGCTGCGCCCTGCAGGTGCCCGCCGTCGGAGCGCCAGTTGCTGTACCGCACGGGCGGCACGGGTGCTCCCGCCGCGAGGAGGGTCTCTCGCCACGCCGCCTCGCGGCGCTCGGCCGCGTACGAGCCCCGGGGGCCGGCGATGTGGTGCACGGTCCGGTGCCCGAGCTGCAGCAGGTGCTCGACGGCGGCGCGGACACCGCCCGCCTGATCGGCGTCCACCACCGGTCCGCGGGCGCCGGCGGCCGCGTTCACGAGCACCCGCGGGATCTCCGGGAGGGTCAGCTCCTCCGTGTCCCGCAGGTGGGTCTCGACGATGACGATGAGTCCGTCGACGGCCAGCTCACCGAAGCGCGTGAACGCGCCGTTGAGCCCGGTCTGACTGGGCGCCGAGACCGGGACGAGGGTGATCGCGTACCCGGCGGCGGCGGCGGCGCGGGCGATCGAATCGATCGTCCTCGTCATCCCCAGGCTGTCCAGGCTGAAGACGGCGACGCCGATGGTGCGGAACGAGCCGCTCTTCAGGGCGCGCGCCGCGCTGTTGGGCCGGTATCCGAGGGCGCGCATCGCGTCCAGCACGGCGGCCCTCGTCGTGGGGACGACGTTCGACTGGCCGTTGGCGACGCGGGACGCCGTGACGGGCGCCACACCGGCGAGGCGCGCCACGTCCGCGAGCGACGGGCGCCGAGAGGCTTCGGTCATGTCCTCAGTCTGGCTCCTCCGCTCGCGGACGTGGTTCATCACGTCGTCGACAAGATCGTCGCCGGAAAATGAGCCTTGCGCATTTTCATGTGACATGCGATGATGGTAACGCAACCATGCACGAACGACGAAACTCGGATCGTGCACATAGAAGGGACGAAGATGTCTTCTCACACGTCGAACCGCGCGCGTCGCGTCGCGGCCGCAGTCGTGGCAGCGGCGGTCGCCCTCGCCCTCGGCGGGTGCGCCGGCGGGGCCGCGCCGGAGGATCAGAGCCTCCTCGTCTGGACCTGGGACGGCAACGTCCCGCAGATCGCAGAGGCCTACCAGGAGGAGCACCCGGGGGTCGAGATCGAGGTCGTCAACGTGGGCACCGGCATCGACCAGTACACCGCCCTCCAGAACGCGATCGCCGCGAAGTCGGGCGCCCCGGACATCGCCTTCCTCGACGCGACCGCCCTTCCGCAGTTCGGCATCGCGGGCGCGCTGGCCGATCTCGGTCCCCTGGGCGCGGACGAGCTGGCCGACGACTTCGCTCCCGGACCCTGGGCGGCATCGCAGCTGAACGGCAGGACACTCGGGCTGCCCTGGGCGTCGGGCCCGATGGTGATGTTCTACAACCAGGCCGTCTTCGATCGGCTCGGCGTCCAGGTGCCGACCACCTGGTCGGAGTACGTGACCGCGGCCGAGCAGCTGCACGCCGCGGACCCCGAGGTCTACATCCTGAACGACTCCGGCAACGCGGGTCTCACGACCAGCCTGATCTGGCAGGCGGGCGGCACTCCGTTCGAGGTGGACGACGCCGAGGTGGCGATCGATCTCGCCGACGCCGGCACCACGAGGTACTCCGAGAACTGGCAGAAGCTCATCGACGCGGACCTGCTCGCGCCCGTCGCCGACTGGAGCGACGACTGGGTGAAGATGCTCGGCGCCGGCCGGATCGCGACCCTCCCCGCCGGAAGCTGGATGGGATCGGCGCTGATGGGGAGCGTGCCCGATGCGGCCGGTCAGTGGCGGGTGGCTCAGCTCCCGCAGTGGGAGGCGGGCGAGCAGGTCGCGGCCGAGCACGGCGGCGGCGGGTTCTCGGTGCTCGAGAGCAGCTCGCAGAAGGAGCTCGCCTACGACTTCCTGGAGTACACGACCAAGGGCGCCGGCGTCGACATCATCAAGGAGAACGGGCTGTGGCCGGCCTACCGGCCCGCCACGGAGTCCACGGCGTTCCTCGATGAGCCGAACGACTACTTCGGCGGCCAGAAGGTCAATCAGCAGTACGCGACCGCGTCGGCGAGCGTCCCCGGCGACTTCGAGTTCCTGCCCTACCAGGTGTACGCCAACGGGGTCTTCAACGACTCCGTCGGGAAGGCCTACACCAAGGACATCAGCCTGGAGGAGGGCCTGCTCGAGTGGCAGGCGTCGCTGGACGAGTACGGAGCCCAGCAGGGCTTCACCGTCGAGAAATGAGGCCGGCGGTCCCGGGCCCCGGGCCCGGGACCGCCCCGAGACAAGGATCGCCATGACCTCGACCACTCCGATGCGCCGTCGGCGCCCGCTCCGCCCGCAGTGGCCCGCCTGGGTCCTGCTGACACCGTTCCTCGCCGCCTTCGTGCTCGTGTTCGCGGCCCCGATCGTCTACGCGGTCGTCACCAGCCTGTTCCGCACGCAGCTGCTCACCGGCACGGTCTTCGTCGGACTCGACAACTACGTCCGCGCAGTGGGGGACCCGAAGCTCTGGCAGGGGCTGACGACGGTGCTGCTCCTGCTCGGAGTGCAGGTCCCGATCATGCTCGGCGTCGCCCTCGGGCTCGCGCTGGCGATCGACAGCGGCCGACTCCACGGGATGCGGTTCCTCCGCATCTCCGTCTTCCTCCCCTACGCGGTCCCGGCCGTCGTCTCGACCCTGATCTGGGGCTTCATGTACAGCTCGCGATACGGACTGATCGGCTCCCTCAACGACGCGCTCGGCCTCGATCTGCCGGATCCGCTGCGCGCGGACCTCATCCTGGCGTCCATCGGGAACATCGTCACGTGGGAGTTCATCGGCTACAACATGCTGATCTTCTACTCGGCGCTGCGGATCATCCCGCGATCGCTGTACGAGGCCGCGGCGATCGACGGTGCCGGAGAGCTGCGGCTCATCCGCTCGGTCAAGCTGCCGGGCATCCGCGGCGCGCTGCTCGTGACCGTCGTCTTCTCGATCATCGGCAGCTTCCAGCTCTTCAGCGAGCCGAGCATCCTGCAGGGGCTCGCGCCGAATGCCATCTCGTCGTTCTTCACTCCCAACCTCTACGCGTTCACCCTCTCGTTCTCCGGCCAGCAGATCAGCTACGCCTCCGCGGTGTCGATCCTGCTCGGGCTCGTGACGGCGGCGATCGCGTTCGCGGTGCAGGCCCGCACCCTCCGGAGGACGGACGCATGACCGGGCGCCTGTACACCCTCGACAGCCCGCGGCGGAGCATCCCGCTGAGCCTGGTCTGCGGCCTGGTCGTCCTCTACACCCTCCTGCCGTTCCTGTGGCTGGTGATCAACGCGACGAAGACCGAGGAGGGGCTGGCCTCGTCCTTCGGACTCTGGTTCGCGGGGGACTTCACCCTCGTCCAGAACATCGTCGAGACCCTGACCTACCAGGACGGCGTCTTCGTGCGCTGGCTGGCCAACACCCTCGTCTACGTCGTCGTCGGCGCCGGCGGAGCGACTTTGTTCGCCGCGCTCGGCGGCTACGCCCTCGCCACCTACGAGTTCCGGGGCAAGCAGTTCGTCCTCGGAGCCGTGCTCGTCTCGGTCGCCGTGCCCGGCGCCGCCCTCGCGGTGCCCACCTTCCTGCTGTTCAGCCAGCTCGGCCTAACGAACACGATGTCGGCGGTCATCGTGCCCTCCCTCGTCTCGCCGTTCGGCCTCTACCTGATGTGGAACTTCGCCCGCGACGCCGTCCCGCTCGACCTCCTCGACGCCGCGCGCATCGACGGCGCGGGCGAGTTCCGGGTCTTCTGGACGGTCGCCGCTCCGCTGCTGGCACCGGGAACGGTGACGGTGCTCCTGTTCAGCGTCGTCGCCGTCTGGAACAACTACTTCCTGCCGCTGATCATGCTCCGGAACCCGGACCTCTACCCCCTCACTCTCGGCCTGAACGCCTGGAACAACCAGGCCTCGACTGCGGGCGGCGACCCCGTCTACAACCTGGTGATCACCGGCTCGCTGCTGACGATCGTCCCGCTGATCGCGGTGTTCCTGCTGCTGCAGCGCTACTGGCAGTCGGGGCTGGCCGAGGGCGGCGTGAAGGGCTGATGCAGGATCCGGCGCAGGGGCCGGCGAACGGCGCCGACGAGCACGATCGACGACGAAGTCCGATCAGAGGAGAGACGACCATGACCACCCGTACCACCGAGCTCCCGGCGAGACTCGCCGTCTGCCTCTGGGACTTCACCTGGTTCACGCAGACGCGACCCGGAGAGCCGTTCCACGATCTGGACGCCGCCCTGCAGCAGACCGTCGAGCGCGGCTACAACACCGTCCGCATCTGCGCGGCGCCCCTGCTGCTCTTCGGAGACCACGAGCTGGACACGTCCGCCCTCCGCTTCGCCCGGATCGCCGACGGAGTCGGCCAGGGCACGCGCTGGTACAACGTCGAGGGCGGGGACACGCTCGACCTGAGGGCGCGCCTTCTGGAGCTCTTCCGGCTGGCGAGGAAGCACGGGGTGGTCGTCATCGTCTCGTCGTGGGAGTACCAGCAGAGTCCCGCCTTCCTGGCCGACTCCTGTTGGCACGACATGCTGAGCGCGATCGCGCCGGAGGATCGGTGCCTGGCGCTCGCGCGCTCCCTCTCGCGGATGCTCGATCAGCTGACCGCTCTCGACCTGGTCGACACCGTCGCGTACGTGGAGCTGCACAACGAGGTCGATCTCTCCCGCCTGCGCGAGGCCGCCGACCCCGGCGACGACGTCTTCCGGGCGCTGCGCCCGCTCCTCACGGAGGCCTTGGCGGTGCTCCAGGAGGACCATCCCGAGATCCTCTCGACCGTGTGCTACGGCGTACCGCCCCACCTCGACCTCGAGGCCGTCCCGGAGAACGCGCAGGTCGCGCACGCCCACTTCTACGTCTACGGAGTGCTCGGCGCCCTCGAGCAATGGGCCGGGGTGCGGGCCGACGCGCCGCACTTCCCGTCGCCCGAACTGGTGTCGCTCCTCCGCGACGACGCTCCGGCGTTCGAGGACTGGAGCGCGTCGATCCCTCCCTGGCGACTCGCCGCCACCGGGATCTCGCCCAGCATGTTCTACGCCTACGACTGGGTGGACCCGCGGAAGTGGGACGCCTGGCTGGAGCGCGAGTACGTCGATCATCGGGAGTCGATGCGGGCGGCGATCGACGAGCGGCTGGAGGCGTTCGCGGAGCTCGGCCGGGTCCGGGGCATCCCCGCCGTCATCGGCGAGGGCTGGATCGGCTACACCCCGCTGCACGCCGACTTCGAGGACGGACCGCTCGGCCAACAGCTGGCCGAGCACGCCGTGCGGCGCTGCGCCGAGCTCGGCTACTGGGGCACCCTCCCCGGCTCCAACAGCGCCCCGCACCACCCGGGCTGGGACAACGTCGTCTTCCAGCGGACGGTGAACGGCCTCTTCCGGGATTCCGCCGCGTCGATGTCGACGCGGGCCTGACCGCCCGGCGCTCCGCAGGCCGGGCAGCGCGCACCGGGCCGCCGACGGCAGCGACACCGACGGCAGGGACACCGACGGCAGCGACACCGGAGCCGCAGCACGAAGGCGCGGACATCGAAGACCACCCCTCAACAAAGGAGTTGACATGAGAACGAACCAGACTCGTCGAGCACCTCGACGAGCACGCCTCGCCGTCGCGGGGGCACTCGCCGTCGCGACAGCGGCGGCGGGCCTCGCCACCGGACCGGTCGCCGTCGCGGCCGCCCCGGTCACGATCGGGATCCATCCCGGCACGTCCTACCAGACCATCCAGGGATGGGGCACCTCCCTGGCCTGGTGGGCCGAGGGATCGGGCAGATGGGCCTCCGTGCCCGCCAGGGAGGCGCTCGCCACCGCGCTCTTCGATCCCGTGGACGGGCTCGGCTTCACGGTCGCCCGCTACGTGTACGGGGCCGACGGCCCCGCCAACACCTGCGCGGCCACCCAGTGGCCCGAGTCGGACTTCCACTCCTTCCAGCCGACCCAGGGGACCTACGACTGGGCGGACACCTCCGGCCAGACCTGGATGCTGCGCGCCGCTCAGAAGCGGGGGGCGAACGTCTTCCAGGCCACGAACTACTCAGCACCCGTCTGGATGACGAAGACCGCGTGCTCCATGGGCGACTTCTCCGCACCCGGCACCGACAACCTCGACCCCGCGTTCTACGACGACTACGCAGCGCACCTCGCCACCGTCACGAAGCACCTGCAGACCACGACGGGCGTGCCGATCTCCTCGATCGAGCCCTTCAACGAGCCGAAGGACACCACCTGGCCGGCGCTGCTCCAGGACTACCCGACACCGGGAGTGACGACGCCGATCGGCACCCAGGGGATGAACGCGTCGCAGGCGACTCAGAACGCCGTGTACCAGGAGCTGATCGCGGCGCTGAGCAGCCGCGGGATGACCCCGTCGACGGGGATCGCCGCGTCCGACGAGGTCAGCGTCGCCAGCACGGTGGCCGGCGTCAACTCCTACTCCCCCGCGGTGCGCGACGGCCTGACCCAGATCGACACCCACGACTACGGCGGAGGCGACGGGAACGCGGTGCGGCTCGTCGCCGAGCGCGAGAACACGAGCCTCTGGATGTCCGAGTGGGGCAGCAACGGCGATCGGGACGACACGAGCCCGACGTCGATGGGCGCGGCGCTCGAGCTGTCCTCGCGGATCATCAAGAACCAGGACGAGATGCATCCCGAGGCGTGGGTGATCTGGCAGGCCGTCGACGGCCCGACCAACGGCGGGAAGCTCAACGACCTGTGGGGACTGGTCTACGCGGACTACGCGGCGAGCGGCTCCGGCGAGCTGACGTTCCCGAAGCGCTACTACGCCATGGGGCAGTACTCGAAGTTCCTCCGCCCCGGCTCGGTGATGATCGCCGACACCGACCCCTCGACGATGACCGCGTACGACTTCGGCTCCGGGAAGCTGGTCGCCGTCGCGACGAACAGCTCGGGTGCGGCCCGCGACATCGCCCTCGACCTCCGCGCCTTCGGCGGGACGGCCTCGGCGACCGCGTTCCGCACCTCGGCGACGGAGAGCATCGCGCCGGTCAGCGCGGGCACGATCGCGGGCTCGACACTCACGTCCTCCCTGCCCGCGAACTCGATCACGACGTTCGTGATCGACGGATTGAGCTACTCCGGCGCGAACGCCCGCATCCAGGTCGACGACGCCACCATCGGAACGGGCGCGAACCAGTGGTCCTACAGCGCCGGCTGGGGCCACTGCGCCGCCGCGGCGTGCGGGGACCCGCAGAACCTGCATGCGGGAACGACCAGCTACACCGGGCAGAAGGACGCGACCGCGACGCTGTCGTTCACGGGGACGAAGGTCGCGCTGCGCGGCGTGACCGGCCCGACCGCCGGGATCGCCCGCGTGTCGATCGACGGCGGACCGCCGACGGACCTCGACCTCTACGCCGCGCAGCGGCACGGTGACCAGCTGATCTGGCAGAGCCCCGACCTCGCGTCGGGACCGCACACGCTGGAGTTCCGCCACACGGGGCGCTTCAACCCGCAGGCGAGTCAGAGCGTCTCCGCGCTGGACCGGGCGGAGGTGACCACGACGGCGGCCCCCGCGGCGGGGAGCCTGGTGTCGCAGGCCGACCCCGGCACCGTCCGCAACGACCTGACCGGAGAGGTCGGCCTGTCGTTCACCACGGGAGCCTCGCCGGTCACGGTGACCGCGCTCGGGCGCCAGCTCGTCACCGGCTCGACGACGGGCGTGCACCAGCTGAGCCTCTACGACTCCACCACCGGGACGGCGGTGGCGACCGCCGCGCTCGACACCGCGGTGAGCGAGACCGACGGTCTGGGCTTCCAGTACCGGCCGCTCGCCGCACCGGTGACGCTCGCGGCCGGTCGCACCTACCACCTTGCCAGCGCGGAGGCGGCGGGCGGGGACCAGTGGCGCGAGTTCGACAGCACGGTCGCGCTGCGCCCCGGCTTCACCGCGAACGGCCCGGCTTACCGGCTCCCGGGAGGAACCTGGACAGTGTTCGGTGCCACGCCGACCAAGGGCTACGGGCTCGTCAACCTTCTGACGAGCCCCTAGGCGCTCGGCGCCCGGGGGCTCGTCGACAGTCCGACGAGCCCCCGGGCGCTCAGCCCGACACGCCGACCGGATCGGCGCCGATCCGCCGATCCGGCCCCTCGACGGTGCAGGCTGGACGGGTGAGCGAGCTCGTCCAGATCCCGTCTCCGGGCATCGCCCTCGAGTACGGGCACCCCGGCCGCCCCGTCGTGGTGATCCTGCACGACGTGTTCGGCCGGCTGCCCTGGCTGGAGCCGTTCGCCGAGGCCGTCTCGAAGCACGGCTACCACGTGCTCGTCCCCGACCTCTACGACGGCTGGGCCACGCTCGCCGCCGAGGACGCGCGGGACCTCGCCGCGATGGCGGCGCAGGACCGCGCCCTCGCCTCCGTCGCCGACGCGGTGCGCACCGGGGCGGCAGCCGGCGCGGCCCGCTCCGCCCTCATCGGCTTCGGCTTCGGCGGGCGGCTGGCGCTGCTCGTCGCCGCCACCGGTCTCGTGGACGCCGTGGTCGCCTACTACGCGACCCTCGGCCGGGAGGAGCACGCGCTGGTGCCCTGCCCGACGCTGCTGCACTACGCGCAGAGCGACGACTGGCCGGAGGGCGACGACCCGGAGTCGTTCGTCGGTCGGCTGAAGGAGGCGGGCACGCCCGTCACCGCGCACACCTACCCGGACACCGGGCGGCACTTCGCGAACGCCACCCTGCGCGAGTCGGTCAGCCCGTCCGCCGCGGCGCTCGCCTACGCGCGGACGCTGTCGTTCCTCAACCCGCAGCTGATCGACTGCTGACGCACCGCACGGCGAGCCGGCTCCGGGCGCTCAGCCCTGGACGTCGTGCAGGTGGTGCTGGACGTCGTGCAGGTAGTACTTCGCGATCGTCTCGACCGTGAAGGACGCGCCGTCGCTCCGGCGACCAGGGCGCTGCCACTGCCTGCCGTCGACGCCCTCGAAGACGTGGCCGATGCGGTCCGCCTCCTCGACGAGCTCGCGGCCGACCGCCGCGGGGTCCTGCTGGTCGTAGCGCTCCTCGACCGCCGCCACGTCCTGATCCCAGTTGGGGAAGAGCGGGTCGTCGCCCTCGAGCATCAGCCCGAGGCGCAGCCGGTAGATGCGGTGCACGTCGCGCACATGCGCGGCGTACTCCAGCGGCGACCAGGTCTCGTCGTCGGGGCGGCCCGCGGCGTCCTCGCGCTCGAGGACGTACGGCCAGGCGGCGGCGTTCTGGCGGATTAGTGCGGGGACGGCGTCCGGCTCGACGAGCGAGGCGTCGAAGCCGCACTCGAGGCAGGGGCGCTCGAGCACCCAGGTCCAGTCCTTGGTGTCGGGAGTGATCGGCATGGGTCCAGGGTAGGACCGCTCAGCAGGGGCGCGCGCCCTGGACGGCGCCGCGCTCGCCGTCGGCCGTCCACGGCAGCTGGGGCAGCCCGGTGTCGCCGGCCGCCGCGCCCTGCTCGACCGCGATCGCCGCGAGGGCGCGCGCGGCGGAGGCGGCGAAGCCGTCGCCCGCGGTCGAGCTGTTGAAGGCGACCGCGACCGTCAGCCCCGACTCCGGGTCGGAGTAGGCGGCGGTGAGGAAGCCCGGCGCGATGCCGGAGAAGCCTCGGAGCGGGCCGGCCTGGTGGCCGCCGAGACCGGCGAGCAGCCACTCCGCCCGCCCCTGACCCTGCGGGACGGGATCGGCCCACATCGCCTCCCCCGCGGGCTCGGCCGCCAGTCCCTGCGCGAGGCGGCGCAGATCGTCGAGATCGGTGACGGCGCCGCCGGCCGCTCCGAGCGAGGAGGGCGAGGCCTGGGACAGGTCGCGGGGGACCCCGCACTGGACGGCACCGGAGCGCGGATCGAGAGCGGCGGAGAAGCCGATCATCGCCGGACCGGGCACCTCGAGCTCGGAGTCGCCGGGGAGGCGGGTGCCGCTCAGGCCGTAGCGGGGCACGACGTACTCGTCGTACAGCGACTGCATGCTGCGCCCCGTGGCCTGCGTCGCCACCACGCCGGCGAGCAGCGGTCCGGTCGAGGAGTCGGCCCAGGCGGCGCCCGGCTCGGCGATCGGCGCGCTGACCTGCGCGGCCGAGATCAGCTCGAGCGTGGGCCACTCGCGGGCGGGGTTCTGCACCACGGTCGGCCAGAGGATGGAGCGGAAGTCGGCGAGGCCGGAGGTGTGCGAGCAGAGCTGGCGGAGGGTCATCCCCTCGATGCCGGGGAGCGACGTGAGGGACTCGCCCACGTCGGCGTCGAGATCGAGCGTCCCCTTCTCCGCGAGCGCGACGACGACGTCGCAGGTCATCGCCGCGGTCCCGCCGGTACCGAGGCGCACGTGCGTCTCGGTGGTCACCGGGGTGGCCTCGGAGTCACCGATCGAGCCGACCGCGGTCTCCCAGCCGCCGGCCCAGGGCGACCAGACGCCCGCGATCGCGCCGGTGGCCCCCGCGGCGCCCTGCGCCTCCACGAGGAAGCCGGAGAGCGCGGTCCCCAGCTCGTCGGGCACGGGCCCGGGCGGCGCGTCCGGGACGACCGAGTCGGCACCGCCGGTGCAGCCGGTGAGGGCGAGGACCAGAGCGGTCACGACGAGAGCCCCGACCCGGGTCGGCCTGCGGCCACCGATCATGCCGTTCGACTCCCCCCGAAGACGCGTGCTGGAACCCCTCCACTGTACGGGCGCGGTCTCGCGCAGCACGGGGCGGGGGCCGTGCGCGGGGGCTTTCGTGTCCCGACCGTGACCCGGAACCACGCGGATCCGGATCCGGCCACCCCTTTTCCAAACCGTCTGAGCGGCTGCTACGAAGAAGGGACAAGCGACGCGGAGGCGTTGCCCGGAAGGAGAAGAGGAATCATGCGCACATCACCGAACCGGCTGCTCGCCACGCTCTTCGGCGCGGTCTACGTGGTCGTCGGACTGCTCGGCTTCGTCGTCACCGGCGGCGTCCAGTTCCTCGCGACGGAGGGCGGACTGCTCCTCGGCATCTTCGAGGTCAATCCGCTGCACAACATCGCGCACCTGCTCATCGGCGGCGCGCTGCTGATCGCCGGTCTCTCCACCACCTCGGCGGCCAAGACGGTCAACACGACGGTCGGCGCGGTCTACCTGCTGCTCGGCGTCGTCGGCTTCTTCCTGGTCAACACCGCACTCAACGTGCTCGCGCTGAACACCGCCGACCACTTCCTGCACCTCGCCAGCGCGCTCGTCCTCCTCGGAGTCGGGCTCACCGCCGACAAGGGCGCCCGGGCGCGCACCGCCGTCGCCTGACCCGGAGCGGATCCGTCCGCTCCCCCCAGACTCCGTCCGCCGCGGGCCCGCCGTTTTCCGCGGCGGACGGACCGAACGGCCCCGGACGACACGATGCGGTGTGTCGATCCGGGGCCTCTTCCTCTTGCACCTCCACCACGATCGGAGACCGCGATGAGCACCGTCGCCCGCGGCAACGCCGCCTTCGCCGGGATCGGCGCCGGCCTCGTGCACCTCTCCCTCGCCGCCGGGCAGCTCGACGCGGGGACCCTCCCGCTCGCCGCCCTCGGTGTCGTCGAGCTGGTCTGGGGTGTCGTCGTCCTCGCCCGCGGCCGGATCGTCCTCCCGCGGACCGCGCTCGCCGTCACCGGGGTCACCGTCGCCGGCTTCGTCCTCGCGATCGCCGCAGGTCTGCTCCGCGATCCTCTGCCGGCCCTCGCGGCGGGCGCCCTGCAGCTCGTCGCCGCGGCCGTCGTCGCGGCGACCCTCCGCTCGCAGCGCACCGCGGAGCGGCCCGTCTCGGCCCCGCGCGCGGTCCTCGGTCTCTTCGCGGGCGCGCTCCTCGTCTCCACCCTCGCGACGCCCGCGCTGTCCGCCTCCTCCGAGGGCTCGCACGACATGGGCGGGATGATGACGACGGTCACCGACAGCGGGCACTCGCACTGAGCCCTGCCCTGGCGACCGCGGTGCCTTCGAGCTAAGGTAAGGGCAACCTAAGACGCCGAAGGAGGCCGCCGTGCCGAACGTCTCGAACGTCACCTCGTTCTCGCAGGCCCTTCGCACGCGCCTCGGTCGGTCCGCCGCGGACGACGAGGTCTCGGCCTTCATGACCGCGCTGATGACCGGGTCCGGCAGCCGCGACGACTACGTCGCGATGATCGCGCAGCACTACTTCGTCTACGAGGCGCTCGAAGCCGTGGCGGAGGCGATGGCGGGCGACCCGGTCGCCGCGCCGTTCATCTCGCCGAAGCTCACCCGGCTGCCCGCCATCGGCGAGGACCTGCGCTTCCTGGTCGGCGAGGACTGGCGCTCGCGGATCAGCCCGCTCCCCTCCACGGCGGCCTACGTCGAGCGGATCCGCACCGTCGCGAGCGGCTGGAGCGGCGGCTTCGTCGCCCACCACTACACCCGCTACCTCGGCGACCTCTCCGGGTGCTCGATCGTGCGGAGCCTGCTGCAGCGGCGCTTCGGCTTCGAGACCAACGGCGTGGGCTTCTACCTCTACGGCGAGATCGCGACGCCGTCCGCCTTCCGCGCGGTCTACCGCGAGCAGCTCGACGCCGCCGGCTGGGACGAGGACGAGCGCGAGCGCGTCATCGCCGAGGTGGCGGAGGCGTACCGGCTGACCACCGCGGTGTTCCGCGACTTGGCCGGCTCGCGCGCCGCGGCCTGACGGGCCGCTCGGCCGCTCAGGGGCTCAGGCGCTCAGGCGCTCAGGAGGACGCGGACTCCGGCTCGGCGACGGCCGCGGGCTCGGCCCGGCGCTCGGACATGAAGCGCAGCACGTCCTTGTCGACGATGATGTCGCTCGGCCGGAGCGGCCGGGTGAGGTAGAGCCCCTCGAGGCTCGTGATGCGGCTGAGCGCGACGTAGGTCTGACCGGGGGCGAACGCTCGCGAGCCGAGGTCGACCACGGCGGAGTCGTAAGTCTTGCCCTGCGACTTGTGGATCGTGACGGCCCAGGCCAGGCGCAGCGGGAACTGGGCGAACTCGGCGACGATCTCGCGGGTCAGCTTCTTGGTCGCGGCGGAGTAGGAGTAGCGGTAGCGCTCCCAGGTCGCGGGCTCGACCTCGTGCACCTCGCCGTCCACCTCGACCCAGACCGTGCCGGCCACCTTG
This sequence comes from Rathayibacter sp. PhB151, assembly GCF_004366415.1. NCBI lineage: Bacteria > Bacillati > Actinomycetota > Actinomycetes > Micrococcales > Microbacteriaceae > Rathayibacter > Rathayibacter sp. PhB151. The sequence continues at coordinate 575,166 of NZ_SOEN01000006.1, forward strand.
GTCACGCGGCCGATCGTGCCGTTCACCCAGCGCTGCTCGGCGTCGTTGCGCAGGAACATCACGTGCGCGCCGATCTTCAGCTCGAGGTTCTGATCGGCCGGGTACGCGCGGCCGCCGAAGTCGCCGCTGATCTCGGCCGAGGCGGTCTTGACCGGGCCCTTGAGCCGCGCGAGGGCGGTCTGGTTGATCCGGTTGACGGTGTCGTTGCGGGTCGCGAGGGTGATCGCGTCGTTCTCGGGCGGCGTGCGCGCACCGGCGGCGTTGAGGACGTCCGCGATCTCCTTGGTGACCATGCCGAAGCGCACCGCGTTGAGCATCCACTTGAAGCGCTCGTCGCTCTGGCGGTGGATCCTCCCGAGCTCGATGATCCGCAGCGGCGCCTCCTGCCAGACCAGCGCGTCGAAGAACCAGAGCGAGCGGTAGCGGTCGGCGAAGTAGGCGCGCTCCTCCGGGTCGCCCGGGACGGGCGCGAGCTGGAACGGGTCGCCGAAGAGGACGACCTGGACGCCGCCGAACGGCTCGGACCGGCGCTGCCGCGCCTGGCGGAGGCTGCGGTCGATGCCGTCGAGGAGATCGGCGTTGACCATCGAGATCTCGTCGATGACGAGGGTGTCGATGGTGTTCAGGAGCTTCCGCAGCTCGGGCGGCTGATCGAGGTCCGAATCGGCGATGACGCCGATGGGGAGCCGGAAGAGCGAGTGGATCGTCTGCCCGCCGACGTTGAGGGCGGCGACCCCGGTCGGCGCGCAGATGACGATCTGCTTGTCGGTGTTCCAGCTCAGGTGGTTGAGCAGGGTCGACTTGCCGGTGCCGGCGCGGCCCGTGACGAACAGGTGCTCGCGGGTGTTCTCGATGAGGTCGAACACCCGCTGCTGCTCGTCGGAGAGGGTCGGCTGGGTCACCGCTCCACTGTACCCAGCCGACCCCCGCACCCCGGCGCCGCGGTCAGACGTCGCGGACGCGCGTCGCCGTCAGCGCCGGGACCCAGACGGCGAGGAGCCACCCGGCGCTGGCGAGCAGCGCGGACGTCGTGCTGATCTGCTCCACGCCGGAGCCCTCGCTCGGGACGCTGGACAGCGCCAGCCCGAGGTTCGAGAGCAGGTAGGGGCTGACGTCGATGATCCACTGGGCCTGCAGCAGCCCGCCCGCGATGCTCGCGAGCAGCGGCAGCACGAAGAGCACGCCGACCGAGAGGCCGATGGCGGCCGCCGTGCTGCGCAGCAGCGCCGCCACGGCGACCGAGAACGCCCCGATGACCGCCAGGAAGAGGCCGCCGCCGAGCAGACTGCCCAGCACGCCGTCGTCGAGCAGCGACGTGGGCGTGCCCTTCGCCGCGAGCATCCCGGCGATGACGGCGAACGAGCCGACGCAGGTGAGCACGCCCACCACGAAGGACGCGACGGCCACGACGACCCCGCGGGCGAGGAGGGACGGGACCCGGCGCGGCACGGCGGTGTAGGTCGAGCGGATCATCCCGGTGGAGTACTCGCCCCCGAGCGACAGCGCCCCGAGCACGGCGATCACCAGGCCGACGAACTGCAGGTGCAGGGTCGCGCCGCCCGCGACGAACGCGGAGACGGAGCCCTCCTTCGGCGGCGTGACGACGGCACCGAGGGCCAGGGCCAGAGCGAGCGCCAGGAGCACCGAGACGACGATCGACCACCAGGTCGAGCGGACGGTGACGAGCTTGAGCAGCTCGGAGAGGACGACTCCGTCGAGGCGGAGCCTCACCCCGCTCGGGGCGTCGCGGGCGGGGCTCGGGGCGGTCGCGGTCATCGGGAGGCTCCTTCGAGGGGCTGGGATCCGTGCGGCTGGGCGGCGGTGTACTCGACGGCGTCGGCCGTCATCGCGACGTAGGCCTCCTCGAGCGAGCGGGTCAGCGCGGTGAGCGCGTGCAGCACCGCTCCGGCCTCGTGGGCGAGCGCGCCGATCACCGGCGCCTCGAGCCCCTCGATCTCGAGCCCGCCGCCGGTGACGGCGACCGCAGCGCCGCGGGCGGCGAGGAGCTCGGCCAGCCGCACCGAGTCCGGGCTCTCGACGCGCACGCGCGGCCGCGCCTCGGCGAGGAAGTCGTCCAGCGGGGCGTCGGCGAGGATCCGGCCCCGGCCGAGGACGATGATGTGGTCGGCGGTCTGCGCCATCTCGCTCATCAGGTGCGAGGAGAGCAGCACGCAGCAGCCCTCCGCCGCCTTGGCGCGGACGAAGTCGCGGACCCAGCGGACGCCCTTCGGGTCGAGGCCGTTCACCGGCTCGTCGAGCAGGAGGGTCCGCGGGTCGCCGAGCAGCGCGGTCGCGATGCCCACCCGCTGGCCCATGCCGAGCGAGAAGCCGCCGACGCGCTTGCGCGCGACGCTGCCGAGGCCGACGACCTCGATGACCTCCTCCACCCGGGAGCGCGGGATGCGGTGGGTCGCGGCGATCACGCGCAGGTGGTCGCGGAGGGTACGGCCGCGGTGCGTCGCCTTCGCGTCGAGCAGGGCGCCGACCTCGGCGAGCGGCGCGGCGTGCTCCCGGTAGGGCCGACCGTTGACCAGCACGGAGCCGGCGGACGGCCGGTCGAGACCGACGATCATCCGCATCGTCGTCGACTTGCCGGCGCCGTTGGGGCCGAGGAACCCGGTCACCCTCCCCGGCGCCACGGTGAAGTCGATCCCGTCGACCGCGGTCTTCGCTCCGTACCTCTTGGTCAGGCCTCGTGCCTCGATCATGCGCTCCCCTTCTCGCAGCGCTGCGCCTCGAGCCCGCGGGACGCGGGCGAGGTCGGACAGCAGCGGCCAGCATAGGAAGCGCCCGCGGGGCCCGCTCGGGGCTGTCGCGGGACGTCCGTCGACCGGGAACGACTCGACCCGGGACGACTCGACCCGGATCGGAGACGGCCCGGCTCAGCCGCGCTTCTGCAGGGCGGCCAGGCGGTCGTTGTACGCGGTGAGCTCGGCCTCGCCGGTGCGGTCGGCCTGGCGGTCGAGCCGCTTGGAGTCGCGCGCGTCCGAGCGGCTCCACATCACCGCGACGATGATCGCGAGGGCGAGCGTGGGGATCTCGCCGATGCTCCAGGCGATGCCGCCGGCCGCCTGCTGGTCGTCGAGGGCGTTCGTGCCCCAGCCCATCGCGCCGTACCAGTCGGCGAGCAGGAGGCCCTCCCCCGTCATCAGCGCCAGGCCGAAGAAGGCGTGGAACGCCATCGTGCCCAGCAGCAGCAGCAGGCGCATCGGGTAGGGCACGCGGTGCACGCTCGGGTCGACGCCGATCAGGACGCTCACGAAGAGGTAGCCGGTGATCAGGAAGTGGACGATCATCCACTCGTGACCGATGTGATCGGTCGTCGCCCAGCGGAAGAGCGGCGAGTAGTAGAAGCCCCAGAGCGAGCCGACGAACAGCAGCGCCGCGACGATCGGGTGCGAGATCGCGGTGGCGAAGCGCGAGTGCACGGCGAGCAGGACCCACTCCCGGCCGCCGCGGGAGCCGTCGGTGCGCCGCGCCGCGGCTCGCGCGATCAGCGTCACCGGCGCGGCCGGGACCAGCAGCACCGGGACGGCCATGGTCAGGACCATGTGCGCGAGCATGTGCGCGCTGAACAGGTACTTCTCGTAGGCGTTGACGCCGCCGTTGGTGATGTACGCCAGCAGCAGCATGCCCGCGATCCAGAGCACGGTGCGATGCACGGGCCAGCGGTCGCCGCGGCGGTGCAGGCGCACGACGCCGGCGACGTAGAACGCGATGCCGAAGCCGCAGACCAGGAGCCAGACCAGATCGACGTTCCAGAGGGTGAGGAAGTTCAGGGCGGACGGCGCGGGCGGCAGCGGCTCGCCGGTCAGCAGCTCCGCGGGGGTCGGATTCGTCAGCTCGGTGGCGGCGACCTGGTCGACCGGCGTCGCCGTGCGGGCGAGGGCCGCCGCGACTCCGGAGGCGATGCCCATGAAGGCGATCTCCGCGGCGACGAGCCACCAGAAGCTGCGCCCGCCCGCTCCGCCGGCGCTGCGCATGCGGGCGATCAGGAAGCGGCGCTGGACGAGGCCGAAGACGCCGAGCGCGGTCAGCGCGGCGACCTTGACGAGCACCAGCACTCCGTAGCCGGTGAGCAGGTTGCCGAGCGTCGCGAGCCGCAGCTCGGCGCTGATGTAGCCGGAGGCGGCGACCACGATGAAGCTGACCAGCGCGAGGCTCGAGTAGCGCCCGATCACGGGCAGCAGGCGCGCGCCGCCGAGCAGCGGGCGCAGCACGATGATCGTGACCAGCCCGCCCAGCCAGATCGCGGCGAAGACCAGGTGCAGACCGAGGGCGGTGACCGCGGCGTCGTGGCCGCTCGCTCCGGCCGCGTGGCCCTGCTGCGCCATCGGCAGCAGCGTCAGGAGCGCGATCGCCGTCACGAAGACGAGGGCGGTCTGGTTGCGCACCGCGAAGCAGAGCACGGTGACGACGGCGGCGAGGAGGGTGGTGATCAGCCAGGCCTGGCCGACCGGGATGCTGCCGATGAAGTAGCTGAGCTTGGTGCCGAAGTCGCGGTCGAGGCTCAGCGGCGTCTGGGTGACGTTGAGGAAGGTGAAGAAGCCGGTCAGCGCGGAGGCGGCGGCGAAGAACGCGGCGCTCGCGGCGGCGACGTCGAGCGCGATCGTGTACTCGGTGCGCGGCTCCGCCTCGGCGGGGGCGCCGGTGCGCTTCGCGATCGCGCGGGGGCTCAGCGCGAAGAGCGTCAGGACGAGCGAGCCGATCATGCCGGCGGCGCCCAGGTTGACCGCGAGCTTGGCGACCGGGAGGCCGAAGCGGACGACGGGCCCCGGGTCGTTCAGGAGCGGTGCCGCCGAACCGCCGCCGAACGCGAGCGCCGCCAGGAGCGCGACGAGGGCGGCGACCACGAGCAGGAGCGCCGGGCCCGCGATCCGGACGGTTCGATTCACCCGGCAAGCCTACGTTCTCGCGGCTGGGGGACGGCAGGACGACGAAGACCCCGGCGGAGGGCCGGGGTCTTCGTGTGGAACTGCTGCGCCGTGAGGGCGCGGGCCGCGACTACTTGGCGGCGGCCTTGAGCTTGGTGCCGGCCGAGACCTTGACCGAGTGGCCGGCGGCGATCTGGATGGTCTCGCCGGTCTGCGGGTTGCGGCCGGTGCGCGCGGCGCGGGACGTGCGCTCGACGGCGATCCAGCCGGGGATGGTGACCTTCACGTCGTTGGAGACGGAGTCGGCGAGGGTCGAGAAGAGCGAGTCGAGGACGCCGTTGACGGCGGCCTGGCTCTGGCCGGAGTCGGCGGCGATCTTCGCGACGAGCTCGGTGCGGTTGAGCGACTTGTCAGCCATTGGAGTGTCCTCCCAGGACGTTCGCGCTGTTGAGAACAGCTGGTGGTTGTGTGTCGTCCAACGGCCGGGGACGGACCCCGTCGACCGGTCGGACCGTCCGTAACCTACCAGCCCGATCCCGGATCGGCGGCGATTCGCGCGACGGAATCCCCGGAAACACGCCGATCGGCAGCCCGCGGAGCCGTCGGGAGCGGCTGGGAGGCGATGTCAGGGGCCGTCGCTACACTCGCCGACGGCGCGCACCCGAGCCCGCCGGGAGAGGCGGCCGCAGTGGCGGAGACGACGACGGACGGCTGGATCTCGACGGCGATCTGGTGGCAGATCCACCCGCTGGCGTTCCTCGGGGCCGAGGCGACGTCGGGCGAGGGGCCGCAGCCCGGAGAGGAGCCGCAGCATCGCCTGCGCCGGATCCTGCCCTGGCTCGACGACCTGCTCGCGCTGGGCTGCAACGGCCTGCTGCTCGGGCCGGTGTTCGCCTCGATGACGCACGGCTACGACACCGTCGACCACTTCCGGGTCGACCCGCGCCTGGGCGACGAGCGCGACCTGGACGAGCTGATCGCGGCCTGCCGCGAGCGCGGGATCCGCCTCGTCTTCGACGGCGTCTTCAACCACGTCGGCCGGGAGCACCCGTGGTGGCGCGAGGCCGTGGCGGCGGGCGAGGGCTCCCCCGCCGCCGCACGCTTCCGGCGGACCGACGCGGCGCGCGAGGTCGACGGCCTGCCGGTCGACGTCTTCGAGGGGCACGAGGCGCTCGTCGAGCTCGACACCGCGAACCCCGAGGTCGCCGCGCACGTCTCCGCCGTGCTGAGCCACTGGCTCGAGCGCGGGATCGACGGCTGGCGGCTCGACGCCGCCTACGCGGTGGACCCCTCCTCCTGGCGCGCCGCGATCGACCCGGTGCGCGAGCGCTTCCCGGAGGCGTGGTTCGTCGGCGAGGTCATCCACGGCGACTACGCCGGCTACGTGCGGGAGTCGGGCCTGGACTCCGTCACGCAGTACGAGCTCTGGAAGTCGGTGCGCAGCTCGATCGAGGAGGGCAACCTCTTCGAGCTCGACTGGACGCTGCAGCGGCACGCGGAGTTCCTCGAGACGTTCGTGCCGCTGACCTTCGTCGGCAACCACGACGTGACCCGGCTGGCCAGCGCGATCAGCGATCCGCGCCACCACGGGCACGCGGTCGCGATCCTGGGCTTCGTCGGCGGCGTGCCGAGCATCTACTCCGGCGACGAGCGCGGGCTCGAGGGCGTGAAGGAGGAGCGCGCGGGCGGCGACGACGCGATCCGGCCGGAGTTCCCGGCGGACCCGGCCGAGTGGCCGCGGAACGACGCCTACCGCGTGCACCAGGAGGTCATCGCCTTCCGCCGCCGGCACCCGTGGCTGGTCGCCGCGCGGACCAGGAGCGTCGATCTGTCGAACACCGCCGTGCTGCTGGTGGCCGAGGGGCCGGCCGGCGAGAGCGCCCGGCTCGCGCTCAATCTCGGCGACGAGGCGGCGAGCGTCGGCGGCGAGCGGGTCGAGGCGCACTCCTGGCTGCTGCTCGACTGACGCCGCGATCGGACACGCCGTGATCTACGCTCGGGGCAGCGGCGGGAGCGCTCGGCCCCCATCCGGGACGACGCTGCCGCGAGGAGACGGACGAGGAGCGACGATGCCCCAGGGGTCGGAGTCACAGCACGAGCAGACGCGGCGGATCGGGCACCAGCCGGAGGCCGGCGTCGAGCGGACGGGACTGGAGGCGGCGCTGGCCGCTCCGGTCGACGAGCTCACCGATCCCGGGCCGGGCGAGCGCAGCGGGCTCTCGAGCCGGATCGCCGAGGATCTGCTCGACGGCGTCTCGGAGATGATCGGCGGTGACGCGGACCTCGCACCGGGACGCGCCGTCGAGATCGACGACCCGGCGCGCGCGGTCGGCGACGACCCGGCGCACCCGATCCACGGGACGCTCCGCCAGGAGTTCGAGTCGCGCTGATCGGCACTCCCTGCTGATCGAGTAGCCCGCGGAGCGGGCGTATCGAGATCCACCGGCGCCCGAAGGACGAGTCTGCAGACCCGTCCTGCTGATGACGGCGGGTCTCGATACGCCCCTGCGGGGCTACTCGACCAGCATGGAGGGCGGGGCGGCGAGGGACTCGGTGAGGAAGTGCAGGAGCTCGCGCAGCAGCGCCTCCTTCGAGTCGGCGCGGCGGTACTCGTGGCCCTCGCCGTCCAGCTGGAGGTAGCGGACCGGGCGGCCGAGCTCCTCGAGCGCCGCGACGATCTGCCGGGCCTCGCCGAGCGGGACGTTGGTGTCGAGCTCGCCGTGCACGACGAGCAGCGGCACGTCGATCGCGTCGGCGGCGTTCAGCGGGGACAGCTCCTCCAGCAGCTCCGCGTCGTGCTCGGGGTGGCCGTACTTGGTCATGGCGGCGGAGGCGATCCACGGCTCGGTGTCGCGGTAGAAGGTCTGCAGGTGCGACATCCCGCAGATGTCGACGCCGGCGGCGAAGACGCCGGGCGAGAAGGCGAGCGACGCGAGCGTCAGGTAGCCGCCGTAGGAGCGGCCGGTGACGGCGATCCGCGCCGGATCGGCGATCCCGGCGTCGACGAGGTGCGCGGCGGCCGCGAGGACGTCGTCGAAGGCGCCGCGGCGCTTCTCCACGTCGTCGGCGTGCACGAAATCGCGGCCGAAGCCCGAGGAGCCGCGCACGTTCGGCGCGAAGACGGTGATCCCCGCGGCGGCGACGGCCTGGTGCTGGGCGGAGAAGGTGGGCCGCTCCTGCGACTCCGGACCGCCGTGCAGGCTGAGCATGGCCGCTCCGGGCCCGGTCGACCCGGGCGCGCGGTAGAGCCAGCCGGAGAGCGCGAGACCGTCGCGGCCCGTGAAGCGCTCGAGGGTCGGCACGATCAGCGGCGGCGCATCGAGCGTCGGCACCCCGGTGATCCGGGACCACTCGTGGGTCGCCGTGTCCAGCCGCCACAGCTCGCGCGGGCGCTCCGGGCCCTCCACGCCCAGGATCACCGCGCCGCCGTCGCGGGACAGCACCGGCGTCGTCGCCACCAGTCCCGGGAGCCCGGCGACCGGGACCCGGGCGCCGGTGGTGGTGTCCAGCAGCTCGATCTCGCTCGAGCCCGCGACGTTCCAGACCAGCATCAGCATCCGGCCGGCGTCGTCGGCGTCCAGGCCCTCGAGCTCGGCGTCGTCGCGGGCGGCGAGGCGGCGGATCCGGCCGCGCCAGCCGTCCGGGCCGAGCGGCATCGCGACGAGCTGGCGCCGCGGCAGGTCGACGTCGGTCGCGAGGTAGGCGACCATCGGGCTCTCGGTGTCGTGCAGCGGCGAGGGGCGCAGCAGCGCGACGTCCGTGGATCCGGTGCCCGAGTCGGGCAGGAGCGCGTGGTTCTCGTTCGTCAGCCGGTCGACGACCACGCAGTACTGCTGGCCGCGCTGGCCGTCGCGGACCACGACGAGGCGCTCCTCCACCGAGAGGTCGAGCACCGAGATGAGGTCGCCGTCGACGAGCGGCTTCCGCTCGCCCGTCACCGGATCGACCAGGAAGGAGCGGGTCGGCTGCTCCGGCTCGGCCGACGGGATCGTGACGACGACGTGGTGGCCGCTGCGCGTCCACGGGCCGAGCTCGGCGTGGGCGTCGCGGGAGCCGGCGATGCGGCGGGCGTCCGAGCCGTCGGGGCGGACCACCCAGACCTGGCTGCGCACCCCGCCGTCGGTCGCGACGAGGCAGGCCAGCCAGGCGGAGTCGGCGGACCAGGAGACCTCGAGCACCGGATCCTCGGTGAGGGCGATGCGGCGCGCCTCGCTCGGCTCGGCTCCGACGACGACGTCCTGCACCCAGACCTCCGGCGACCCGCCGCGGTCGCTGAGGAAGGCGACGCGGGCGGCGTCCGGGGTCATCGTCGGACCCCAGCTGCCCCAGGCGTGCACGAGCCCGAGCGCGAGCCCCTCGGCCGCGGCCACGCGGTCGGCCTGCGGCGAATCGATGAGAGGAGGCGTCATGCCTCCATCCTCCGGCACCGCTCAGCCGACGCCGTGCTCCTGGAGCCACATCTCGAGCAGGGCGAGCTGCCAGAGCTCGTTCGAGCCCAGGCGGGTGCGGGTCGCGTTCGGGTCGGCCAGCAGCGCGTCGACTGTCGCGGGATCGAAGACGCCGCGGCGCCGCGCGGCGGGGTCGGTCAGCGCCGCCCGCACCCGTTCCAGGTAGGGCCCCTCCAGCTGGCGGATCGCCGGCACCGGGAACGAGCCCTTGGTGCGGTCGATCACCTCGTCCGGGACGATGCCGCGGACGGCCCGCTTGAGGATCCCCTTGCCGCCGTCGGCGAGCTTGAGCTCCGGCGGGATCGTGCCGACGAGCTCGACGAACTCGTGGTCGAGGAACGGCACGCGCGCCTCCAGGCCCCAGGCCATGGTCATGTTGTCGACGCGCTTCACCGGGTCGTCGACGAGCATGACCGCGGTGTCGATGCGCAGCGCCGCGTCCACGGCCGTGTCGGCGCCGGGGCGGGCGAAGCGCTCGGCGAGGAAGGCGGTCGCGGCATCGGGGTCCCCGCGCCAGGCGGGCGCCAGCAGCGCCTGCAGCGCGGAGAAGGGGCGGTCGACGAAGACGTCCGCGTAGGCCTCGACGGCGCGCTCGCGCGGCACCCGCGCCAGGGGCGGGTACCAGTCGTAGCCGCCGAGCACCTCGTCGGCGCCCTGACCGGACTGCACGACCTTCACGTGCTGGGAGACGTCCTCGCTGAGCAGGTGGAAGGCGACGGCGTCGTGGGAGACCATCGGCTCGCTCATCGCGCCGACCGCGGCGTCGATCCCGGGCAGCAGGCGCGCGGAGTCGATCGGCAGGCGGTGGTGGTCGGTGCCGAAGCGCTCCGCCACCAGGCTGGAGTACTCGAACTCGTCGCCGGACTCGCCGCCCGCCGCGTCGAAGCCGATGGAGAAGGTCTGCAGCCCGGTCTGGCCGGCCTCGGCGAGCAGCGCCACGATCAGGCTGGAGTCGATGCCGCCGGAGAGCAGCACGCCGACCGGCACGTCCGCGACCATGCGGCGCGAGACGGCGGTGCGGAACGACGCGAGCAGCGCCTCCTGCCAGTCGCGCTCGGTCCAGGCGGCGCGGTCGGGATCGCGGGCGAAGACCGGCTCCCAGTAGACGCGCTCGCGGCTCGTGCCGTCGGGCTCGATCACGCGGACGGTCGCCGGCGGCAGCTTGGTGACTCCGGCGAGGATCGTGCGCGGCGCGGGCACGACCGAGTGGAAGCTCAGGTAGAGCATCAGCGCTGTGCGGTCGATCGAGGTGTCCACGCCGCCGGCCGCGAGCAGGGACTGCACGGTCGAGGCGAAGCGGATCCGCTCGCGGGTCTCGTCGAGGTAGAGCGGCTTGATGCCGAGGCGGTCGCGCGCCAGCACCACGCGGCCGGACTCGCGCTCGACGATCGCGAAGGCGAACATGCCGAGCAGGTGGTCGACGCAGTCCTCGCCCCACTGGGCGTAGGCCTTGCCGATCACCTCGGTGTCGGAGTGCGAGAAGAAGCGGTGCCCCTTCCCCTCCAGCTCGGCGCGCAGCTGGCGGTGGTTGTAGATGCAGCCGTTGAAGACGATCGTCAGGCCGAGCGCGGCGTCGACCATCGGCTGCGCGCCGGCCGCGGAGAGGTCGATGATCGCCAGCCGCCGGTGCCCGAGCGCGACCGGCCCGGCCGCCCAGAGGCCGTCGCCGTCCGGGCCGCGGTGCACGAGGCAGCCGGTCATCCGGTCGACGGCGCCGATGTCGGCGCGCGCGCCGTCGAATCGGATCTCGCCCGCGATGCCGCACATCTCAGCCTCCGACGATCCAGGTGTCCTTCGCGCCGCCGCCGCGCGAGGAGTTGACGATCATGCTGCCCTCGGCCGCGACGCGGGTGAGCGCGAGGTCGGCGAGGCGGACGTCGCCGGGGCCGGTGCCGGTGACGAAGACGAAGGCGCGGAGGTCGATGTGCCGCGGCTGCAGGTCGGTGCCCGAGAAGGCGGGCAGCGAGGAGAGCCGGACCACCTCCTGAGCGACCCAGGCGCCCGGGTCCGCCGCGATCTCGGCGCGCCGCTCGGCGACCCGCGCCGCGGGGGCCGACGGGCCGATCATCACGCCGCGGCCGCCGTAGCCGTCGACCGGCTTGGTGACCAGCTCGCCGACCCGCTCGAGCACGATCCGGCGCTCGGCCTCGTCCTCGGGACGGTAGGTCGGCACGGATTCGAGCAGCGGGCGCTCGTCGAGGTAGTAGCCGATCAGCTCGGGGACCGCGCAGTAGAGAGCCTTGTCGTCCGCGACGCCGTTGCCGGGCGCGTTCGCCAGGTAGACGTCGCCGGCCGCCGCGACCTCGAGGATCTCGCGGCCGATCGCGCGGTCGCCGGCGACGAGGTCGGCCAGCTCGACGTCGAGCCGCAGGTAGAGCGCGTCGACGACCGTGCCGCCGGCCAGGACGCGGCCGCCCTCGACCGTGAGGTCGCCGGCCTCGAGCAGCAGGAGCCCGGCGCCCTCGGCGAGGCGGCGGTGCTCGAACCAGGCCGAGCTCGACGCTCCGCTGGAGAGCAGCCCCAGCACCGGGTCGGCGCGCTTCGTCCCGTGGGCCAGGGTCGCGCGCAGTCCGGCGAGCGCCGTCGACGCGTCGAGCAGGCCCGCGGGTCGCGGCAGATCGGGCAGCACGTCGTCGAGCAGCGCGCGGATGCCCATTGCGTAGGCGAGTCCGCTGGGGTTCCGGAGGTTGTCCTCCAGCACCCGCCAGCCGCCGAACTCGTTGCGGACCAGGTCGAAGCCCATCACGGCGCCGCGCACGGTGCCGGCGGGCAGCCGCGCGGCGTCCTCGCTCCAGCCCGGCGCGCCGCGCAGATCGCGGACCACGCCGGCCCGCACCGCCCGGCCCTCGCCGTAGACGTCCTGCAGGAAGCACTCGAGGGCGCGGGCGCGCTGCTCGAGCCCCGCGGCGAGCTCGCTCCACTCGTGGGCCTGGAGCACGCGCGGGACGAGGTCGACCGGGAACGGCCGGTCCTCCTCGCCGACTCGGAAGGTGAGCCCGGCCTGCTCGACGAGCCGGTCGCGCGACTCGTGCAGGGTCTCGAGCCGTTCGGGGCCGAGGCCGCGGAAGTGCTCGAGGATCGGCTGGTAGGCGCTCTTCGCGCGGCCGCCGGTCGCGACGGCCTCGTCACCGGCGCGGACGCGGTAGGTGCGCAGGCTCGGGGCGGGCAGGATCGGGCCGCTCGCCGGGCCGTGAGTCTCGGCGACGACGGCGTCGACCACGGCGTCGAGGGTGCCGCGCTCGGCGAGGACGGCGCGCTGGCGGTCGGCGGAGTTGCCGCGCGCGATCAGCGCCTCGGCGAGCGCGCGCACCTGCTCCAGGTCGCCGAGCTCGTCCAGCGCCGGCTGGAGCCGGGCGATCAGGCTGCGGAGCGCCTCGGCGGCGGGGACGGGGCGGGGGTGCTCGGTGTGGTCGAGCAGCGGACCGGAGAGACCGCCGCGGGCGGCCTGCCAGGTGGCGGCGCGCTGGATCGGCGGCGGCGTGTGCCGGAACGGGCGGCCCGCCTCGATGTCGAGCTCGGCGGTGCGGACGAGGCCGCGGAAGAGCCCGGCGATCAGCACCGCGTCGTCGACGATCGGCATCGCGTCGCAGACCCGCAGCTCCAGGGTCGGCGCGTGCGAGGAGGGGCGGACGTCGAAGTAGGCCATCTTCGAGTCGGCGATGACGCCGGTGGCGATCAGGTCGTCGAGCAGGCGGTCGTACTCGGCCGCGGACTCCAGCGGCCCGGTCGCGCCGGCGCTCGGCCAGCGCTGCCAGATGATCGTGCGGATGCTGGCGTAGCCGGTGTCCTGGCCGTTCCAGTAGGGGCTGCTCGCGCTGGCGGAGAGCAGCACCGGCAGGTCGCGGGCGATCCGCTGGGCGATCTGCACGGCGAGCTCGCGGTCGGAGACGCCGACGTGGATCTGGGTGCCGCAGATCAGCTGCTCGTCCACGAGCATCCGGTACTGCTCCTGCATGCGGCCGTAGCGGCCGGTGCTGGTGAGCTCGAAGTCGCCGTGCTCGGAGCGCGGCGCGGTGCCGACCGCGGCGATGCCGATCCCGTCGGGCGCCGCGGCGTCGATCACCGCGCGCCGGAGCGAGATCAGCTGCTCCCGGAGCCCGTCGAGCGAGTCGACCACCGCGGTGTTCGTCTCGACCGTGGTCCGCTGCAGCTCGGCCGAGAAGCTCTCCTTCGGCAGCCGGGCGAGCACCTGGGGGGCGTGCGGGGAGAGCTGCCTCGACTCGAGATCGATGAGGTGGAGCTCCTCCTCCGCACCGAGGGTCAGTTCTGCGCGCATGCGCTCACCGTACGACCCTCATGTTTCGGGCGGCTACCGGGTCGCCCGCGAGCGGCGCGGAGGACCGGGATCACGGAGGTCTCGGCAGGGAACCGGCTGTGGCGCGACAGCCCTCGATCCGGCGGGCCCGCGACCATACAATCGTGAATAGGAGGTGGTGGCGCATGTCTGATCTGCACGTGATCCCCCCGAAGGAATGGCGTAGCGAGCTCGCTCGAGCGAGGACACGCCGCGACCACGGCAGTGACGAGTTCCTCGCGGCGGTCGCTCGGGTGGCCGATTCCGGCGTCTCGCAGACCGAGATCGCGGGTCAGCTCAGGGCGTCTCAGCCGCAGGTCTCCCGATGGGCGGCGAAGGGTCGCAGGATCCTCGGTCTCGTCGCGGAGGGCCGGATGCTCGGCCGCTCGCCGTACCACGTCGCCGAGCGCTACTCCCGCGGCGAGATCTCCCGCGAGCAGGTCGTCGAGGCGCTCACGACCTGGCAGTACGTGACGGCCGAGACGAGGACGGGCGGCCTCCACGAGGATCTCCTCAATGTCGTCGCCGGCTCGTTCGACGAGGTCCAGGCGGCGTCACTCGACGACCTGATCGACGAGGACGTCTACGCCGCTGCGCTCGACGCCCTGAGGGCGCAGACCGCGGCCTTCCGCCAGACCGACGGTGAGTAGCAGCAGCGTCACCGATCGGGTCGACGAGCACCGAGCGGTCCTCCAGGCCCTGACCACTGCGGGCGGAGCGATCGGCGCGGAGAGCCCTCACGCCTCCCAGCGGAATGCGGAGTGGTTCGACCAGGAGACCCGCCAGCCGCTCCCCGGCCGGGACACTGCGCAGAGGGAGATGATCCGGGCTCTCCGCGCGGGGGCTCCGGACGTGCGTCGCGATCGCGAGGCGATCCTCCTGGCCGGCCCGCCCGGCGCGGGCAAGACGACGGCTCTGGACGAACTGCTGGCGAGCACCCGGACGACCGCGGCCGACTGGCGCATCCTCAACGCCGACGACGTCAAGGACCTCCTCCTCAGACGCGCCCTGGAGGACGGCAGCTACGAGTCCCACCTCACCCCTCCCGATGTCGCCGCGGTCGAGGCCGACGGCGAGAAGGTCTGGCCGCGCGAGCGTGCAGCGCTCGTGCACGAGGAGTCGTCGATGGTGATCAAGCGCGCCCGCGACCAGTCCGTGCGACGGGGCGAGAACGTCGTCGTCGACGGGACGCTCGCGAACGCGGACGCCGGAAGGAACCTCGTCGAGCGTCTCGAGGGGCAGGGCTACCGCGTCCGCGTCGTCCTCGTCGACGGCCCGCGCGCTGTCACGGAGGCTCGAGTCGCGGACCGCTGGGCGCGGGGCTACCGGTGCGCCGTCGACGGGATCGCCGACCCGGGCGATCCGGACCTCCTCGTGCTCGGCGGTCGGTGGGTGCCCGCGCAGGTGACCGATGCGCTCTACCGCGACGGCGACGACGCCTCGATCTGCACGAGCTCGGCGCGAGTGATCGCGGAGAGCTCCGCGGCGGTGACACAGCTCGACGTCTACCGGATCGCCCGGCCGAGCGGGACGCCCGAGCTCGTCGAACGGCGCATGGGCAAGCACGAGGACGGCCGCTGGATCGCCGTCGAGCGCTTCGGGACGGAGGAGCTCCGCTCCGAGAGGGGACGACGGGAGACGGAGCGACGGGAGATCCCCTGACGCACGCGACGTCAGCGGGCGGTGCGCGCGCGGATCTCGAGGTCGATCTGGGAGGCGTCGAGGGCGGCGAGCACCGAGGCGAGGACGTCGGCGTCGAAGGTGCCGTTGTCGCGGGCGTCGAGGAGGTCGGAGCGCTGAGCCGCGATCACGGCCAGCCGGTGCCGCTGCGCCTGGAGGAACGCCTCGGTCCGCGGCGCGTCCGGCGCGGGCGGCGGCTCCTGGACGGCCTCGGCGCTGGTGCGCAGCAGGGCGAAGACGCGGGTGCGCTCCTCCTCCCGGGCCTTCTCCTCGGCCGCCTCGTCGACGTCCGGCGCGATGGCCCGCAGCAGCGGCCCGACCGTGCCGCCCTGCAGCAGCAGCGACAGCGCGGCCACCGCGAACGCGATCAGCACGAGGACCGAGCGCTGCGGGGTGTCCTCGGGCAGGGTCTGCGCGGCGGCGACCGTGACGGCGCCGCGCATCCCGGCCCACACCACGGCCGTGCCCTCGCGCCAGCCGAGCGGCGCGCGGACGAAGTACTCCATGTCGGCGAGCATGCGGGTCAGCCGGGTGCCGAAGCGCTCGAGATCACGGGCGGTCGGCGTCCGGCGCCCGCGGCTGATCCGCTTCAGGCTCTCCTCGCGGCCCTCCTCGGTGCCCATCTGCTCCTGCAGGCCCTCGACACGCGGGCGCATCCGCTCGCGCAGCCGGCCGCGGCTCTTCAGCACGCCGAGCAGCGGGGCGACGTAGGCGGCGCGCACCAGCACCGTGAGCAGGAGCGCGCCCGCCGCGATCAGCACGGCCGGGCCGACGCCGGCGTGGTCCTCCTCGACGCTCGTCACGATCGCCCGGACCTGCAGGCCCATCGTGAGGAAGACCGCGCCCTCGAGCACCAGCTCGACCGTCCGCCAGTTCTGCGAGTCGGACAGGCGATTCTGCGGCGAGAGCTCGCGCGGCGCCCGGATGCCGGTGACGACGCCGGCGACGACCGCCGCGACCAGTCCCGAGGCGCCGAGGAGCTCGGCCGGGACGGAGGCGAGGAAGGGCACGGTGAAGGACAGGATCGTGTTGACCGTCGGGTCCTGGACCCGGCGGCGCACGGCCAGGTTCAGCCAGCCGACCAGACCGCCGACGATTCCTGCGATCAGCACGGAGTAGCCGAACGAGCCGAGCGCGCCCCAGAAGGAGAAGCTCGCCGCGGCGGCCGCGATCGCGGTGCGCAGCAGCACCAGGGCCGTCGCGTCGTTGAGCAGGCTCTCACCGTCGAGCATCGCGACGACCCGGCGCGAGACGGAGGTGCCCTTGACGATCGACGTCGCCACCGCGTCCGTGGGGCTGACGATCGCGCCGAGAGCGACGCCCCAGGCGAAGCCGAGATCCGGCAGGACCAGCTGGAAGAACAGGCCGAGCACGAGCGAGGTGCCGACGACCAGCAGCACCGAGAGTCCGCTGATCGCACCGAACTCGCGACGGAAGTTCATCGCCGGCATCGACACCGCGGACGAGTAGAGCAGCGGCGGGAGCACCCCGGCCAGGATCCACTCCGGCTCGATCTCGATCGGACCGACGACGGGCAGGAAGCTCGCGGCCACCCCGATCCCGACCAGCACGAGCGGCGAGGCGACGCCCAGGCGCGGGCCGACGACGGCGGCGCCGGCGATCACGACCAGCGCGAGGACCAGCACCACCAGGAGCGGGGTCACGCGTGCCCGGCGGAGTCGGAGGCGGAGTCGGAAGCGGAGTCGGAAGCGGGTCCGACCGCGCCGCGGCGGACGTCCTCGAAGAAGTCGGGGCGGAGCACCCGCTTCTCGATCTCGAACGCGCCGCTGCTCCAGCCGTCGCCGAGGGGGTGCTCGGGATCCAGCAGCACGTGGCCCGGAGTGGCGCCACGGCCGAGGGCGGCGGCGATCGACCGGTCGGGGTCGTAGAGCGCGTGCTCGACGAGCGGGGCGAACACCTCGTGGGCGGCGAAGTCGGCGGGGGCGCCGAGGAAGACGGGCATCAGCTCCTCGCCCTCGCGCAGGCCGTTCGGCCACCAGCGGAAGCGCTCGACCAGCTCGTGGCAGGAGATGCAGGACGGCGAGAAGAAGACGAGGTGCGTCGGCGGGTCCGCCCACTCGGCGAGGGCGATCGGCTCGCCCGCGGCGGTGAGGAAGGCGAGGTCGCCGAGGTCGCTCGGGGACACGGGTGCCGGCGCGGGCGTCGAGGCGGCGGGTGCTCGGGCGGCGAGCCGGTCGCGCACCGGGACGAGTGCGAGAGCGAGCAGCACGGCGATCAGCGCCGGGACTCCGGGGACGAGCAGCTCCGCCGGTGCGCCGGCCCCGACGAGCCCGGCGAGCGCCAGCGCGAGCAGGACGGCGTTCCGCGCGACCGTGCGGCCGGTCATCCTGGTGTCGCCGAGGCCGCCGAAGCACTCGCACTCCACCGGCTCCGGGGCGCGGACCGCCCGGATCGCGACGACGAGGAAGACGACGTCGACCGCGACCGCGCCGAGCAGCGCGCCGCGGTGCAGCGGTGACGGGGCGAGCAGGATCGCGAGGCCGAGCGCGATCTCGACGACGGGGAAGGCGCGGGCGAAGAGCGGGCCCGCGGAGAGCCGGGCGGGCAGACCGAGCGCGGCGAGGCTCGCGCGGAACCGCTCCGTCCGCCCGAGCTTCAGCACGCCGCTGACGACGAGGACCGCACCGGCGGCGGCGCCGGCGACCGCGAGCAGGACCTCGAGCGCTGACGCGAGCATCCGTGTCCCTCCCCGCACCCGACGGTGCCCCCGCAGAGCACGCTACCGGGCGGAGGGCGCCGTCAGGAGTCGGGGCCGATCAGGAGTCGAAGCCCAGCCCGAGCGCGTCGAGGGTCCGCAGCAGCGGGTTCCGCCGGCCGCCGTCGTGGTCGGCGCGGTCGAGCGACCAGCGGGTGGCCTGGATGCCCGCGGTCGCGAACGGCTCGGGCGGGAACGGCAGCGGGCGCTTGCGGACCATCTCCAGCTCGGTCCGCTCGGTCGGCTCGCCGGCCAGGAGGTCGAGGAGCACGTCGGCCGCGAAGGCGGTCGTCCCGACGCCGAGGCCGGTGTAGCCCGCGGCGTAGGCGACGCGACCGGCGAGCGCGGTGCCGTAGAAGGCGGCGAAGCGGGTGCTGGTGTCGATCACCCCGGCCCAGCGGTGGCTGAAGCGCAGGCCCTCGAGTTGCGGGAAGGTGGTCAGGAAGTGCGCGGCGAGGGCGCGGTCGGTCTCCGGGCGGTCCTCGTAGGCCGAGCGGATCCGGCCGCCCGGGTGGTAGACGGCGTCGTAGCCGCCCCAGAGGATGCGGTCGTCGGCGGTGCGGCGGTAGTAGTGGAACTGGTTGGCGACGTCGCTGAGGCCCTCGCGGCCGGTCCAGCCGATCGAGGCCAGCTGGGCGGCGTCGAGCGGCTCGGTCATCAGGACGTGGTCGTAGACCGGGACGGTCATCAGCCGGGTGCGCGCGAGCAGCGACGGGAAGGCGCTGGTGCCGAGGATCGCCTGATCCGCCGCCACGGAGCCGCCCGCGGTGCGGACGACCACGCCGGCGCCGTCGCGCTCGAGGCCGAGCACGCGGCTGTCCTCGTGGATCTCGACGCCGAGCTCCTCCGCGACCCGCGCCAGCTCGCGGACGAGCTTGCCGGGGTGCACCAGGGCGCACTGCTCGGCGGGCGCGGCGAGGCCGGCCAGGAAGGTCGGCGAGTCGACCAGGGCGCGCACCTCGGCGGTGTCGAGGAAGCGGCCGCCCGCGACACCGTCGCCGTCCGCGAGCGGGCCGACCTGGTACTCCTCCACCGCTACCGCGAGCGAGCCGGTGCGCTCGAAGTCGCAGTCCATGCCGTAGCGGGCGACGGTCGCCTCGATGTCGTCGAGGTTCCGCACCCCGAGCTCCTCGAGGCGGGCGGCCTCGGCGGGCCAGCGCGCGAGGCCGTTCTCACGGCCGTGGGTGAGGCTCGACTCGACGAAGCCGCCGTTGCGACCGGAGGCGGCCCAGCCGAGCGAGCGGGCCTCGAGCACCACCACGCGGCGGCTCGGGTCGCGCTCCTTCGCGCGCAGGGCGCTCCACAGGCCGGTGTAGCCGCCGCCGACGACCACCAGGTCGGCGCTGACGGCGCCGGCGAGGGCCGGGCGCGGGGCATCGGGGTCCTCGAGCCAGAACACCCCGCGCCGCGTGCCGGCCAGGGCGGCGTCGACGACGGTGGGATCGGGGGCGGATCGTTCGAAAACCGTGCTCGTGAGGGCCATAGTGCCTCCATTACGTCAGTTTCTTCGTCGTTTCGCAACCGGATCCGTCGTTCCGGCGCTGGACTCCCGGCCTGGTCGTCCGCCGCGGTCGTACACTGCGAGGGAAATCGGAGGGGACATGCGAGGACGCCGGCCGCGCGACGGGAGACGCGACGCGACGGCGACCCCTCCGGGCGCGACTCCGCCTGGCGCGACTCCGCCCGGCGCGACTCCCCCGGACGCCGTCGGCGACGCGCCGCACGACGTCTCCCCCGGCATGCGGATCGCCGCCGCCTGGGGCTGGCGGGTGCTGGCCGTCGCGGCGCTGCTCTGGCTCGTCGTGAAGCTCGTCGCGCTGGTGCCGGTCGTCGTGGTGCCGGTGCTGATCGCGATCCTGGTCACGGCGCTGCTCACTCCGCTGCGCGACCGGCTCGAGCGCTGGCGGCTGCCGCGCCCGCTGGCCGTGCTCGTCTCGATCCTCGCGCTCCTGCTCGCGCTGGTCGGCCTCATCGGGCTCGTCGTCGTCCAGTCCCGCGCGGGCTTCGGCGGCGTCGGGCAGCGGGCGCTCGACGCGGTCGACGACGTGGAGGCCTGGCTGCAGGGCCCGCCGCTCGGCTTCTCCGACGTGCAGCTCGGCGACTGGGCGCAGAAGGCGATCGACTGGGCCGACACCCAGGCGTCGACGATCGCCTCAGGGGCCCTCGCTGTCGGCTCGCAGGTGGCCGAGGTGTTCGCCGGCGCGCTGCTCACCCTGTTCTCGCTGATCTTCCTGCTGCTGGACGGCCGGCGGATCTGGACCTGGTTCCTCCGCCTGATGCCGCGCGCCGCGCGCCTGCCGCTGGAGACGGGGGCCGCGGCCGGCTGGCGGACGCTGAGCCAGTTCGTCCGGGCCCAGCTCGGGGTAGCGGCGATCAACGCGATCGGCATCGGGATCGGCGCGCTCGCGCTGCAGCTGCCGCTGGTCGTGCCGATCGCGATCGTGGTGTTCCTCGGCTCCTTCGTGCCGTTCCTCGGTGCGATCGTGACGGGGGCGCTCGCGGCGGTCGTCGCGCTGCTGTTCAGCGGACCGGTGGCGGCCCTGATCATGATCGGCGTCGTCGTCGTCGTGCACCTGCTCGAGGGGCACGTGCTGCAGCCGCTGATCCTCGGCTCGGCCGTGAAGGTGCACCCGCTCGCGGTCGTGCTGGGCGTCGCGACCGGGCTCGAGGTGGCGGGACTGGCCGGCGCGCTGTTCGCGGTGCCGGTGATCGCGACGCTGAACTCGGCGATCACGGCGATGCGGCACGATCCGGAGCAGCTCGACTCCGTGCCCCGCGATCCGGGGCGCTCCGCGTGAGCCGGCACCCCTTCGACCCGGCGGGCGTCCCCGGGTCGGCGGTCCTGCCCGCGCTCGCCTGCCCGGTCTGCGGGGCGCCGCTGGCGCCGGACGCGCTGCCGCGGCCGACTTTGCTGCGCTGCCCGGTCGGCCACAGCGCGGATCTGGCGCGCCAGGGCTACGTCTCGCTGCTGCGCGGCCGGCACGCCACCTCGGGCGACACCGCGGCGATGGTGCAGGCGCGCGAGGAGCTGCTGGGCTCCGGGCACTACCGGGCGATCCAGGACGCGGTCGCCGCCGCGGTGCCGGCGGACGCGCGGCTGGTCGTGGACCTCGGCTGCGGGACCGGCGCGTACCTCGCGGCGGCGCTCGAGGCTCGGCCGGAGGCGAGCGGGCTGGGGTTGGACCTGTCGGCGGCGGCGGCGCGCCGGGCCGCCCGGGCGCATCCGCGGGCCGCGGTGGCCACGGCGGACCTGTGGCAGCCGCTGCCGCTCGCCGACGGCTGCGCGGACGCGCTGCTGACCGTCTTCGCGCCGCGGAACGCGCCGGAGATGCGGCGGGTGCTGCGGGCGGGCGGCGTCGCGATCGTCGTGACACCGCGCGAGCGGCACCTCGGCGAGATCCGCCCGGTGTTCGGGATGCTCGGCATCGACGCGGGGAAGGCGGAGCGGCTCGACGAGCAGCTGCAGGGCTTCGAGCGGGTCGCGCGCGAGGAGCTGGACTACGCGGTCGCGATGACGCCCGGCGAGCTGCGGGCCGAGGTGCTGATGGGGCCGAGCGCGCACCACGTCGACGCGGCGGCGGTGGATGCGCTGCTGGCGGGCCGCTCGGCGACGACGACGGTGACCGTCGCGGTGACGGTGTCGGTGTACCGCGCGGGCTAGGCGGAGCGGCGCGGGGGCGCTGGTCGCCTCACGGATCTCCCCCTCTCACGACGGTGCCTCTCCAGGGAAGAGACGCTCGCGGACATGCTGGTCGAGTAGCCCCACAGGGGCGCATCGAGACCCACCGTCATCAGCAAGGCCGGTCTGCAGGCTCGTCCTTCTGACGCGAGTGGGTCTCGATACGCGCGCTGCACGCGCTACTCGACCAGCAAGAGAGGCGACACAAGCCGGTCGAGCACCCCGCAGGGCGGCCGTTCATGCTGGTCGAGCAGCCGCCTCCGGCGGCCCTCCCATGCTGGTCGAGTAACCGCCTTCGGCGGCGTCTCGAGACCCACCATCACTGACAGGTTCGGGAGCGGGTCTCCTCCACACTCGCGATCCGACGACGTTGTCCCCGATCAGCCCATGGTTCCGACCCGGTTGTCGGTGGCCCCTGATTCAATACGCGTATGTCAGAAGATGAGAACGCAGCAGCACTCGCGGAGGTGCGCAACTGCTTCGACGACTCCGCGGCCGCCGAGCGCGCCGCGTCCCCGACGCGCCTCAGGGCCGCAGAACGGATGCACCGCGGCTACCGCGTCGCCCTCACCGTCCCGGAGGCGTTCGCCCGCGGCGCGTCCCGGAGCGAGACGCGAGATCTCGTCGAGCGCTCCATCCGCGCCGAGCTCTCGGCGACGGTCGGCGTCTCCGAGCGGGAGGTCTCCCGCCGCCTCGAGACCGCCCAGATGCTGATGGAGCACCTCCCGCTCACCCGCGCGCTGCTCCGTGACGCGCGGATCCTCTGGGAGGCCGGCGAGGCGATCTGCAGGACCGCGAGCAGCCTCCCGGAGAACTCCCGCGCGGCACTCGACGAGCGCGCCGCCGACGCCGCCCTCACGATGACGACGACCCAGCTGCGCCGCGCCCTCAGCCGCTGGCGCGAGGAGCTGCACGAGCAGCCCCTCGCCGAACGGCACGCGCGCGCCCGGGAAGACCGCGCCGTCTGGGTCACGCCCGACGTCGACGGGATGGCGACGCTCTGCCTTCACGCCCCCGCGCCGGCGGTGATGGGCGCCTACGACCGACTCCGCCGCATCGCCCGCACCCTCCGCGACGACGGCGACCCCCGCACCCTTCAGCAGCTCAGCGCCGATGCCGCCGTCGACCTGCTCTGCGACGGCGACATCGCCGGCACCACGCCGAACGCCGAGCATCGCCCCGACCCGACCTTCGTCCCCGGTGTCCGCGCGGAGGTGCGGCTGACCCTCGCAGTGTCCACCGCCGCGGGTCTCGATGACGCCCCTGCGGATCTCGACGGCTTCGGGCCGGTCCCCGCCGAGATCGCCCGCGAGCTGATCCGCACGGCGGCCTCCTTCACCCGCGTCCTCACCGATCAGGACACCGGCGCCGTCGTGTCTGTCGGCCGCACCTGGCGCGTCCCGCCCGCGCAGATGCGCCTGCACCTCCAACTCCGCGATCAGACCTGCCGCTTCCCCGGCTGCACCCGGACTGCCGCGACCAGCGAGGCCGACCACACCCTCGAGTGGCGCAACGGCGGCGAGACGTCCCTCGAGAACCTCGTCAGCCTCTGCACGTCCCACCACCATGTCCGGCACGGAGAGCAGTGGAGCTACGACCGGATCGACGACGACGGGACGCTCGAGTGGACGAGCCCCACCGGCCGGCGGATCAGCAACCGGCCACCACCGCTGCCCGGGCGGCCACCGGACCGGCCGCCGGGGCCCCGGTTCGACAACGTGCCCGCGCCGTTCTGACGGGTGGTGGATCTCGATACGCCCGCTTCGCGGGCTGCTCGATCAGCAGGGGAGAGGACGTCGGCGACATCACCTGGCCCGCGTCGCATGCTGGTCGAGCAGCGCGCAGCGCGTATCGAGACTCATCGTGACCAGGCGTGCCGCCGAGGCTCTGACGCGCGTGGATCTCGATACGCCCACTGCGCGGGCTACTCGATCAGCAGGGGCGCGGAGCGCTCCGCTCGACCGGCCGCGGGTCAGTAGCTCTCGCGGTGGCGCTCCTGGTCGACGACGGCGGCGCGGTCGGAGAGGGCGCGCAGACCCGCGAGGGGCTGGGCCATCCGGTGATTGCCGCGGAGGACGGGCTCGGTGCGGTCGAGGAAGGCCCAGTAGCCGGCGGTGACCGGGCAGGCGTTCTCGCCCAGGCGCACCTTCGGGTTGAAGCGACAGCCGCCGCAGTAGTCCGACATCTTGTTGATGTAGGCGCCGCCGGAGGAGTACGGCTTGGTCGCGACGATCCCGCCGTCCGCGTGCTGGGACATGCCGATCACGTTCGCGGGCATCACCCACTCCGTGCCGTCGACGAAGACGTCGACGAACCAGTCGTTCAGCTCGGCCGGGTCCCAGCCGCGCTGCAGACCCCAGTTGCCGAGCACCATCAGCCGCTGGATGTGGTGCGCCCAGCCGTGGCGGCGCACGTCGTCGAGGGTCTCGTGCAGGCAGTTCGCCTCGATGCCGGCCGGATCGAGATCGAGCAGCTGCTGCGGCAGCGGGGCCTTCGCGCCGAGCGCGTTGCTGCGCTCGCGGTAGTCGGGGCCGAGGTGCCAGTAGAGGTGCCAGACGTAGTCGCGCCAGCCGAGGATCTGCCGGACGAAGCCCTCGACGCTCGCCAGCGGTGCGCCGCCGGAGGCGTGCTCGGCCGCGGCGGCGTCGATCACGGCGCGCGGATCGAGCAGGCCGAGGTTGAGCGGGGCGCTCAGCAGCGAGTGCGCCATCGTCCAGTCGCCGGAGAGCATCGCGTCCTCATAGGTGCCGAAGTCGCCGAGCCGCGACGAGAAAAAGTCGGCGAGCGCCGCCTCCGCCTCCGCGGGGGTCGCCGCGAACCGGCGCGGGCCGTCCTCGCCGACGAGGCGGATGGCGCCCTCGCGCTCCCAGCGGGCGAGGTCGGCGCGCACCTCCTCGTCGATGTCGTCCTCCTCCGGCCACCACGGGTCGGGCAGCCCGAGCCGCGACGCGCCCTTGGGCGGCGGGTTGCGGTTGTCGTGGTCGTAGTTCCAGCGGCCGCCCTCCGGCTGATCGCCGCGCATCAGCACCCCGGTGCGCTCGCGGCTCCAGCGGTAGAAGTCCTCGAGGAGGAGGCGCTTGCCGGACTTCGCGAGCGCCCACTCGCGGAAGTCCTCCTCCTCCGTGACGAAGCCGCGGCTGGGCAGGACGCTCATGCCCAGCCGGCGGGCGAG
Source organism: Rathayibacter sp. PhB151 (assembly GCF_004366415.1). NCBI lineage: Bacteria > Bacillati > Actinomycetota > Actinomycetes > Micrococcales > Microbacteriaceae > Rathayibacter > Rathayibacter sp. PhB151. The sequence goes on from NZ_SOEN01000006.1 coordinate 600,029, forward strand.
GCGGCGGCCGCCCCGGGTCGGCGGGTCGATCACCTCGAGGTCGTCGCGGCCCGCGAGCCCCTCGGCGAAGGTCTCGGCGCGGACGTACTCGACGCGGTCGCCGAGCTCGCGGCCGCGATGGCGCAGCGCCGAGAGCAGCAGCTGCGCCTTCGCGCGGTGCATCGGCCGCCGCCCGAAGGCCGAGCGGGCCTCGACGAGCAGCATCGGGCCGCCGTCGTCGAAGAGGGGGCCGAGCTGGCCGATGACGCTCCAGCGGGTGCGTGCAGTCCGTGCAGTCATGCTCGGAGGCTAGGCGGCGGCGGACGGGTCCCGACAGGAGTTGCGCTCGGGGCGGGGAACGGCGAAGTGCCCGTGTCGCGGACGTGCGCCGGATGTCAAGGTGCGCGGATGTGCAGCCGCGACGGCTTGCACCGGCGGACCGGGTGCAGGATCGTCGACTGCATCCACCCGACGCGATGAGGCGAGGAGCCCCGCCATGGCACACGACGACGAGTTCGAGACCACCACGACCACCGAGAGCGGCGGCACGACCGAGGAGACGACCCGACGCGGCCGCCACCTCGCGGACGGCGACGCGGACGGCCACGGCGCGGGCGGCCACGGCACCGACGGACACGGCACCCACGAACACAGCACCGACGGACACAGCACCGACACCTCGGCCGAGGGCGAGTACACCGAGACCGACGGCGTCTCGCACACCGACGGCGAGCGGGAGGGCAGCTACGTCGATACTTCCTCGCACGAGGAGTCGAGCACCGAGAAGGGCAGCTACGTCGACACCGAGGGCTCCGGCCCCGACTCCACCGGCGAGGGCGAGTACACCGACCGCGACGAGTAGTCCGAGGGTGCGGGTCGGCCGTCAGTGCTGGGCGGCCGCCCGCTCCGCCGCGATGAACGCGGCGATCGCGTCGGCGCCCGGATGATCGTCGGCGCTGATCGTCACCACCGCGTCGCCCGCGAAGACGAGCAGCTGGCCGTAGGCGCCGTGCAGGCGCCAGCTCGCGCCGGGGCCGTCCCAGCCGGCGAGGGCGTAGTGCCGGTAGCCCGGGCCGGTGCCCGCGGCGACCCACTCGGAGTGCATCAGGTCGCTCCACTCGGGAGCGAGGATGCGCTCGCCCCGCCAGACGCCGCGATCGCGGATCAGCCGGCCGATCCGGGCGGTCTCCTCCGTGCGGAGCGCCAGTCCGCTGCCGGCGACGATGCGGCCGTTCGGGCAGCGCTCCCACTCCGCGCCCTCGATCCCGAGCGGTCGCAGCAGGCGGCGGTCGACGTACTCGCCCACGTCGCCGACCCGCGTCTCCAGGAGCCGCATCGCGGTGTAGCTGCTGGCGTTGGAGTACTGGAAGACGGGCCCGGCGGAGGGCCGGCGGAGGAACTCGACGGCGAGGTCGGGCCAGTCCGTCATCAGGGTCGGCGACCAGGGCAGGTCGATGCCGCTGGTCATGCTGAGCAGCCGGCGCAGCGTGAGCTCGGCGACTCCCTCGCCCAGGTCCGCAGTGACATCAGCGGTCAGGGATCCCAGCGGCTCGTCGAGGGAGATCAGGCCCTCGTCGACGGCCAGGCCCGTGGCCAGCACGCAGACGCCCTTGGCGACGGAGTGCACGTCCTCGCGGACGTCCGGCGTCCAGCGGTGCTCGGCCGTGTCGTCGCCGATCAGCACGTGCAGGCCGTGCGCACCGAAGCCGACGGCGTCGATGTGCTCGACGAGGCGGTCGCGGAAGATCTGCGCTGCGGTCACCGGGACAGTCTGCCCGGCGCGGACGCTTCCTAAGATCGTGGGCATGGACGAGGACAGCGCGCGGGGCACCTGGCGGCGCGAGCCGAGCACCGTCGTCGTCGCGGACACCGGTGCGCCGACGCGCATCGCCGAGCCGTTCGCGATCGCGGCCGGCAGCGTCCGGCTCGAGGCGCCGCACGAGTTCGCGCCGCACCGGCACGCGCTGCACGAGCTGGTCTGGGTCCGCGGCGGCACCATGACCGTCCGGCTCGAGCACCGGATCCTGACCGTGCCGGACGGCTTCGGCGTCTGGATCCCGGCCGGCACGGAGCACGCCGGGCGGACGACCGCCCGCACCGCGCTCTGCGACGCGCTGTTCGATCCGGAGCGCTCGCCCGTGCCGATCACGTCGCCGGTCCTCGTCGAGATCACCCCAGTGCTCGCCGCGCTGCTCACCCGGCTCGCGCGGACCGACCTCGAGGCGGCGGCGCGACTGCGGGCGGAGGCGGTGGTCTTCGACGTCATCGCGCCGTCGGCGGAGCAGTACTCCGTCACCGTGCCGCAGGGCGAGCGGCTCGCGCCCCTGGTCGCGGCCCTCCTCGACGACCCGACCGACCGGCGGACGCTCGCCGACTGGGCGGAGCACCTCGGCGTCGGCGAGCGGACCCTCTCGCGGGTCCTCCGTGCGCAGACCGGGCTGTCGTTCCTGCAGTGGCGCCAGGCGCTGCGGGCGCACCGGGCGCTCGCGCTGCTGGCGGAGGGGCGCAGCGTGCAGGACGTCTCGGAGCTGATGGGCCACACGCATCCGAGCACGTTCATCGCGGCGTTCAAGCGGGTGATGGGGACCACTCCCGGCGCCTTCGCGCAGGATCAGCGCACGGCCGCTTCCTGACCGGTTGCGGCCGCACCTGGCCGGAACGCTCTATCCGGTGTCGTCGGCAGTCGATTGCGGACGGTGGGGCGGCCGCCTAGCCTGAGGAAGGTAAGCCAACCCTTACCCAGCGGATCCCCTCCCGCTTCCCCCTCCGACGCAGGAATCCGCTCCTCCCATGCCTCCCTCCCCCGAGCCCGCGCGCGCGCCCTCGCGCCTCGCCGGCACCGACCTCGTGCTCGGCTTCGGCCGGCGCACCGTCGTCGACGGTGTCTCGGTGCGGCTCGAGCCGGGGCGGGTGACCGCGCTCGTCGGGCCGAACGGCTCGGGCAAGTCGACGCTGCTGCGCGCCCTGGCGCGACTGCACGCCCCGAGCGGCGGCGCCGTCACCCTCGCCGGCGACCGGCCCGCGACCGCGCTGAGCAGCCGCGACTTCGCCCGCGAGGTGACCCTCTTCGCGCAGAGCCGCACCGCCCCGCAGGGCCTCAGCGTCCGGGAGGTCGTGGCCTTCGGCCGCCACCCGCACCGCCGGGCCTTCGCCGGGCCGTCCGCCCGCGACCGCGAGGCGGTGGAGCAGGCGATGGCCACCACCGGGGTGCTGTCGATGGCGGAGCGCGCGGCGGGCGAGCTCAGCGGCGGCGAGCTGCAGCGGGTCTGGCTCGCGGCCTGCCTCGCGCAGGAGACCGGTGTGGTGCTGCTCGACGAGCCGACCAACCACCTCGACCTGCGCTACCAGGTGGAGACGCTCGATCTGATCCGCGATCTCGCCGAGGGGCACGGGGCCGCCGTCGGCGTCGTGCTGCACGACCTCGACCACGCCGCGCGCGTGGCCGACCGCCTGCTGCTGCTCAGCGACGGGCGCGTCCTCGCCGAGGGCGACCCGCTCGCCGTGCTCACCGCCGAGCACATCGAGGCGGCCTACGGACTGCGGGTCGAGGTCGCCGTGGACGAGCGGACCGGACACCTGCGCATCGACCCCGTCAGCCGGCACAGCGTCCGCCTGCACGACCAGACCCCCGCCCGTTCCCGAGAGGAAACCGAAGAATGACCCGAGCCCCCCTCCTCCCCGCCGCCCTGGCCGCGGCCGCCGTCGGAGTGCTCCTGCTCACCGGCTGCGGAACCACCGCCGTCGAGAGCGCCGACGCGGCCGGCACCGTCGACTCCGCCGAGTGCGCCGCCGACGATACCGCGACCGCCACCGGCGCCGTCTCGCTCACCGACAGCCTCGGCCGCACCGTCGAGCTCGACGCGCCCGCCGAGCGGATCGTCGTGCTGGAGTGGCAGCAGACCGAGGACCTGCTGACGCTCTGCGTCGCCCCGGTCGGCGCCGCCTCGACCGAGGACTACGCCACCTACGTCAGCGCCGAGACGCTGCCCGCGAGCACCGCGGACGTGGGCGAGCGCGGCGAGCCGGACCTCGACACCCTCTACGGCCTCGACCCCGACCTGATCGTGATGGAGGCGTACAGCGCCGACGACGAGCTCCTCGCCCAGCTCGAGGAGCGCGACGTGCCCGTGCTCGCCACCATCGGCGCGGACGCGAGCGGCCAGATCGACAACATGAAGGAGGTGTTCTCGCTCCTGGGCGAGGCCACCGGCCGGAGCGAGCGCGCCGACGCGGTGCTCGCCGAGTTCGACCAGCACCTCGCCGACGCCAAGAGCGAGGTCGCCGAGGCGGCGCTCGCGACGCCGGAGTTCGTGTTCTTCGACGGCTGGATCGAGAGCGGCAACGTCGTCATCCGCCCCTACGGGAAGGGCGCGCTGTTCACCGAGCTCGGCGAGGAGCTCGGCCTCGAGGGCGCCTGGACCGACGAGATCAACGACTCCTACGGCAGCGGCGGCGTCGACCCCTCCTACGGACTCGCGCAGACCGACATCGAGGGGCTGACCGCGGTCGGCGAGGCGAACCTCGTCTACTCCAACGACGGCACGCCCGACAGCTACGTCACCGAGCTCGCCAAGAGCCCGGTCTGGTCCGCGCTGCCCGCGGTGCAGCAGGGCCGCGCCTTCGAGTTCCCGCCCGGCGTCTGGGGCGCGGGCGGACCGAAGTCCGGCGAGCAGGCCATCGACGCCTTCGTGGACGTCATCGTCGGCGAGTGACGACGACGCCGACCGCCGCCGAGCGCCGCGCGATCGCCCCCTCCGGGCGGCGCGCGGCGCTCGGCGGCGTCGGCGTGCTCGCGGCCCTCGCCGTCGCGGTCGTGCTCATCGGGCTCTGGCACCTGACCCAGGGCACCTCGGGCATCGGCGCGGACGGGCTCCTGCGCGCGCTGCTCGGCGAGGACGTGTCGGTCGGCGGAGTCTCGGCGGGCGACGTCTTCGCCGGCTCGCGGCTGCCGCGCCTGTCCGCCGGCATCGCCGTGGGCCTCGCCCTCGGCGCGGCCGGCGCGCTGCTGCAGTCGATCTCGCGCAACGCGCTCGCCTCCCCCGACACGCTCGCGGTGACCGCGGGCGCCTACTTCGCCCTGACCGCGGTGGCCGCCTTCTCGCTGACCGTGCCGCTCTGGGCGTCCAGCGGAGTCGCCTTCCTCGGCGGCCTCGCCGCGGCGGCGCTCGTGCTGGCGCTCACCGGGCGGGCCGCGGGCACCTCCAGCACCCGGCTGATCCTGGCCGGCTCGGCGATCGCGATGGCGCTCGACTCCGGCACCGCGATGCTGCTGATCCTCTTCCGGGAGAACACCACCGGGCTCTTCGCCTGGGGCAGCGGCTCGCTCGGGCAGCTCAACATCGACGCGTCGGCGCGCGCCGCTCCGCTGATCGTCGTCGTGCTCGCGCTCGCGCTGCTGCTCTCGCGCCGCCTCGACGTGCTCGGCCTCGGCGAGGACGGCGCCGCCTCGCTGGGCGTCCCGGTCCGCTCGACGCGGGCGCTCGCCGTGCTCTGCGCGGTCCTGCTCACCAGCACCTCGGTGACGCTGGCCGGTCCGATCGCCTTCGTCGGCCTCGGCGCCCCCGTCCTCACCCGGCTCCTGGCCGCGCGGGTGCCGGCGCTGCGCCGCCACGTCTTCCTGGTGCCCGCGTCGGCGCTGATCGGCGCCGCGCTGATCGTGCTCGCCGACGCGCTGCTGCGCGCGATCCTCAGCCCGGAGGGAGCCACGGCCATCCCGACGGGCATCCCCACCGCGGTGCTCGGCGGGCTCGTCATCGTGGTGCTCGCCCTGCGGATGCGCGACGCCGGTGCGGCGCGATCGGCGCGGACGGTCCGCTCGACGTTGCGGACGGCGCGGCGGTTCCGGGTCGTGCTCGGGGTCGTCGCCGTCCTGCTCGCCGTGACGATCGTGCTCGCCCTGCTCGCGGGGAGCCTGCAGCTGCGGCTCGGCGACGTCGTCCTCTGGCTGCAGAGCGCGGCACCGGATCTCGTCGCCCGCGCCCTCGACGAGCGGGCGCCGCGCATCGCCGCGGCCGTGCTCGCGGGCGGGGCGCTCGCCCTCGCCGGCACCGCCGTGCAGGGCACCGTGCGCAATCCGCTGGCGGAGCCGGGGCTGCTCGGCATCACGGCCGGCGCCGGGCTCGGTGCCGTGATCGTCGTCACTACCGGGCTGGGCGGCGGCGGCCGACCGGTGCTGATCGCGATGGCGATCGCCGCGGGGCTCGCGACCTTCGGCGCGATCGCGCTGCTCTCCTGGCGCGGCGGGCTGCAGCCGGACCGCTTCGTGCTCGTCGGCATCGGTGCCGGCTACGCGCTGAGCGCCGTGACCGCCTTCCTGCTGCTGAGCTCCGACCCGTGGCGCACCCCGCGGATCCTCACCTGGCTCTCCGGCACGACCTACGGCCGCTCGCTCCCGGACGTGCTGCCGGTCGCCCTCGGGATCCTGGTGCTGCTGCCTGTGCTCCTCGGGCTGCGCCGCCGGCTCGACCTGCTGGCGATCGACGAGGACACCCCGCGGATCCTCGGCGTCCGGCCCGAGCGCACCCGCCTGGGCGTGCTCGCCCTCGCCGCCGTGCTCGCCTCGCTGGCCGTCGTCGCCGTCGGCACGGTCGGCTTCGTCGGACTGGTCGCGCCGCACCTGGCCCGGACGCTGGTCGGCGCGCGTCACGGGCGCATCGTCCCGGTCGCGATGCTGCTCGGCGGCCTGCTCGTCCTCGTCGCCGACACCCTCGGCCGCACGCTGATCGCGCCGTCGCAGCTGCCCGCGGGGCTGATGATCGCGCTGGTCGGCGCGCCCTACTTCGTCTGGCTGCTCCGCCGCACCCGCGACTGAGCGAGGAGGTGGTAGGCGGCGCCGACGGCGAGCACCGCGAGGCCGCCCGCGATCGAGGCGGGCGGGAGGGTCGCCACGAGCAGGAGGCAGCCGGCGACGCCGACCACCGCCAGCGGGCGCGGGTAGCGGCGGTGCGGGGCCTCCTGGGTCAGCGCCGCGACGTTCGCGACCAGGTAGTAGAGCAGCACGCCGAACGAGGAGAAGCCGATCGCCGAGCGCAGGTCGGCGACGAGCACCAGGACGACGACGATCAGGCCGACGGCGATCTCGGCGCGGCGCGGGACGCTGCGGACCGGGTCGATCACGGCGAGCGCCCGCGGCAGATCGCCGTTCCGCGCCATCGCCAGGCTCGTGCGGCCGATGCCCGCGATCAGCGCGAGCAGCGCGCCGAGGCTCGCCGCCGCGGCGCCCACGCGGATCGGCACCGCGGTCCACGGCCAGGCGGCGGCCGCGTCGACGAGGGGCTGCGTCGAGGCGGCGAGCCGCTCCGGTCCGAGCGCCGCGAGCAGTCCGGCGCCGACGACGGTGTAGAGCAGGACCGCGAGCACGAGGGCGCCGAGGATCGCGCGCGGGATCGTGCGGGCGGGGTCGCGCACCTCCTCCCCCATCGTCGCGAGGCGGGCGTAGCCGGCGAAGGCGAAGAACAGCAGTCCGGCCGACTGCAGCACGCCGTAGGCGTCGAAGGGGCGATCGGCGCCGGTGACGGACGCCGGTCCGGACGCCGCGGCCGCCGCCATCGCGACGACGAGCACCACGAGCACGATCGAGAGCAGGATCCGCGTCGCGAGCGCCGTGCGGGTCACCCCGAGCACGTTCACCGTGACGAGCGCCACGACCGCGGCCGCCGCGACCGGTCGCTCCCAGCCCGCGGGGGCGGCGTACGCGGCGACGGTCAGCGCCATCGCGGCGCAGCTCGCGGTTTTGCCGACGACGAAGCTCCAGCCGGCCAGGAACCCGGGCCACTCGCCGAGGCGCTCCCGGCCGGAGAGGTAGGCGCCGCCCGAGCGCGGGTACTGCGCGGCGAGCTGCGCCGTGGACGAGGCGTTGGCCCAGGCGACGAGCGCGGCGAGCGCGAGGCCGACCAGCAGCCACGGCCCGGCCGCCGCAGCCGCGGGGGCGAAGGCCGAGAAGAGCCCGGCGCCGATCATCGAGCCGAGCCCGATGACGACGGCGTCGCGGAAGCCCAGGCGGCGGGCGAGGGAGGCGTCGGCTGTCACCGGACCGTCATAGCGCACGCGGGGAACGCGCGGGTTAACCTGGGCGTCCGCGCCGAGACCGGGAGGCTCCCATCCGCATCCTCATCGTCGACGACGAGATCAATCTGCTGGGCGCGCTCGAGGCGGGGCTGCAGGGCGAGGGCTTCGCGGTCGACACCGCGACGAACGGCACCGACGCGCTCTGGCTCGCGCAGGAGGCGGAGTACGCGGCGATCGTGCTCGACCTGATGCTCCCCGACATCAGCGGCTTCCGCGTCTGCGAGCGGCTGCGCGCGGCCGAGGACTGGACGCCGATCCTGATGCTCACCGCGAAGGACGGCGACCTCGATCAGGTCGAGGCGCTCGACACCGGCGCGGACGACTACCTGACCAAGCCGTTCTCCTTCCCCGTGCTGGTGGCGCGGCTGCGAGCGCTGATCCGCCGCGGCGCCGCCGAGCGGCCGACCGTGCTGACCGTCGGCGACCTCGTGCTCGATCCGGCCGCGCGCCGGGTGGAGCGGGGCGGGGTCGCGATCCCGCTCACGGCCCGCGAGTTCAGCGTGCTGGAGTACCTCGTCTCGCGGGCGGGCGACGTCGTGTCCAAGCGCGACGTGCTCGGCGCGGTCTGGGACTTCGACTTCGACGGCGATCCCAACATCGTCGAGGTCTACATCCGGACCCTCCGCAACAAGATCGACCGGCCGTTCGGCCGCGAGACGATCCGCACCCAGCGCGGCGCGGGCTACTCGGTGCTGCCGTGACGAGCCGCACCGGCGGGACGACGCGGCGGCGCTCCCTGCGCTCCCGGATCACGCTCGCGGCGACCGCCGTGGTCGCCCTCGCGGCGGTGCTCGGCGCGGCCGGCTTCCTGCTGGTGCTCTCCTCCGTGCTCGCCGGCAGCGCCGCGACGGCCGCCGAGGCCGAGGCGGAGCGGGTCGCGACGCTGGTCGAGCGCGGCGGTGCCGACGCGGTCCGGGCCTCGGAGGGCGTGGTCCAGCTGGTCGTCGAAGGGCGCGTGGCCGCCGCGGGCGAGGACGCCGACGACCTGCCGGCGCTCGCGACCGAGGAGCGCGACGAGCCGTTCACGACGACGCCCGCGGACGAGGATCCGCTGGTCGTCGCGACCCAGGAGCTCGACGACGGCGCGCTCCTGGTCGTCGGCGTGCCCGACGAGGGCCGCGGAGAGGCGCTCGCGACGACCGCGGGCCTGCTGGCCGTCGCCGTCCCGCTGCTGGTCGCCTTCGTCGCCGCGGTCTGCTGGATCGTCGTCGGCCGGGCGCTGCGGCCGGTGGACCGGATGCGCGCGGAGGCGGACGCGGTGACCGCCGCGGCCCTCGACCGCCGCGTCGCGGAGCCCGGCTCGGGAGACGAGATCGACCGGCTCGCGCAGACCCTCAACCGGATGCTCGGCCGCCTCGAGGACGGCCAGGAGCGGCAGCGCCGGTTCGTCTCGGACGCCTCGCACGAGCTGCGCTCGCCGGTCGCGGCACTGCGGCAGAGCGCCGAGGTCGCGCTCGCGCACCCCGACCGGCTCGACGCGGCCCGGCTGGCGACGACCGTCGCCGAGGAGTCGGTGCGGATGGGCGGGCTGATCGAGGGCCTGCTGCTGCTCGCGCGCGCCGACGAGGCGCGGCTGGCGGTGCTCGCGGCCCCGGTCGACCTCGACGACCTGGCGCTGCGCGAGGTGCGGCGGCTGCGCGACTCCGGGATCGCCGTGGACGCCTCGGGCGTCTCGCCGGTGCAGGCGGTGGCGGACGAGGCGCTGCTCGGGCGGGCGCTGCGGAACCTCGTCGACAACGCGGTGCGGCACCGGGCCGCGCGGCTAGCGATCGCGACCCGCGGGGACGGCGACTCCGCGGTGCTGGTCGTCGACGACGACGGGCCGGGGATCCCGGCGGCCGACCGCGAGCGGGTGCTGGAGCGCTTCGTGCGGCTGGACGAGGGGCGCGCCCGCGACGCCGGCGGCTCGGGTCTCGGGCTCGCGATCGTCGCCGAGATCGCGGCGGCGCACGGCGGGAGCGTCGCGATCGAGGAGTCGCCGTGGGGCGGCGCGCGAGTGACGCTGCGGGTGCCGCTGCGCTGACCGGCGCCGGGCCCGATCCGCTTCAGGCTGGCTTCAGCGGCGCCGCGGGACAGTGGCTGCGGCGTCGAGGACCGGCGCCGGAGACGGAGCGGATCATGAAGAAGAAGACCGGGATCATCGTCGGAGTCGCGGGCGCGATCGTGCTCGTCGGAGCCGGCACGGGCATCGCCTTCGCCGCGACCGACGGCTTCGAGCGCTCGGACGCGCTGACCGGCGCCGACCTCGACCGCGCCAGCGAGGTCGCGATCGCCGAGATCGGCGGCGGGACCGTCACCTCGGCCGAGCGCGACGACGACGGCACGCCGGGCTACGAGCTCGAGCTGCGCGGCGACGACGGCCTCGAGTACGACGTCCGGCTCGACGACTCCTTCGGCGTGCTGGTCGTCGACCCGGACGACGACGCGGTGCGTGGCACCGGCGGCAGCACGAACGACGGCACGGACGACGGCACGACCGGCACCACCGGAGACAGCACCGACGACAGCACCACCGGCGCCACCGCGGCGGTCGACCCCGACGACCTCGTCGGCGAGGAGCTGACCCGCGCGAGCGAGGCCGCGATCGCCGCGGTCGGCGGCGGCACGGTCACCGAGGCCGAGCGCAGCGACGACCCCGACCACGCCTTCGACGTCGAGGTCACCCGCGCCGACGGCACGGACGTGGACGTCGACCTCGACGCGTCCTACGCGGTCGTCCGCACGGAGGAGTAGGACGCGGGAGCGGAGGGGCTCAGCCCTTCCCCGGGCCGTTCCCGTTGCCGGGGTTCTGCCCGCTCTCCGGGCTGCGGCCGTTGCCGTTCCCGCCGCCGTTCCCCGGTCCCTCGACCGGCTCCTCGACCGGAGCCTGCGTCGCGGGCGCCTGCACAGCGGGCGCACCGGCGGCCGGCGTCGTCGCGGCAGGCGCCGGCGACTCCTCCTCCGGAGGCTCGGTCGGCTCCACCGGCTCGGTCTCCTCGGGGCTCGGCGACGGCTCCTCCTCGGGAGTCTCCACCGGCGCGGGCGTCTCCTCCTCCGGGGTCTCCTCGGCCGGCGGCTCCTCCTCGACGGGAGTGGTCTCCTCCGGCTCGGGCTCGGTCGACTCCTCGGGCTCCGGCACGGCGGCGATCAGCGCCGCGAGGTCGGCGCGCACGAGGTCGGCCTGAGCCTGGATCGACGTGGCCCGGTCCTCCCGGACGTTCCCGCCGGCGACCGCCGCGTCGAGCGTCGCCTCGAGCGCGTCGAGCTCGGTGAGCGCTCCGGCCCAGTCGTCGGCCGACGCCTTCTCGGCGACCGCCACGACCGCGTCGTCGAGCGCCTGCGCGGTGCCGTCGTCGATCGACGGATCCGCGGCGGAGCAGCCCGACAGCACGAGGACGGCGGCGAGCACCGCACCCCCGGCCCGCAGGCGCAGACCTGTCCGATTCCCGCCCCTCACGAGCGGATGCTCTCGCGCAGCTGACGGAGGTGCTCGCCGAGCTCCCCGTCGACGGCGGGCAACGGCGACTGCGGACCGTCGAACAGGACGATCACGAGGCCGACCGCGACGGCGACCAGCGCGAGCACCACGACGATCAGCCACGGGCTCGGCCCGGTGCGGCGCCGGGCGACGGCGGCGGGCGGCGTGACCCCTGCGCTCGGCGCGACCCGCGTGGTCGTCGCGGTCGCGGCGCCGGGCAGGAGCTCGGTCGCGCCCGCGGGCAGCACCGACGTGGCGTCGAGCAGCTCGGTCGCCGCGGACGTCGGAGCGAAGCGCTCGGTCGCGGGCATCCGCTCGGTCGGCGGCGGCCCGGCGGGCTCCCGGACCGGCACATCGGGGACGACGATCGCCGTCGGCGGTCCGTCGCGGCGCGGATCGATCAGCGCCCGCGCCGACTCCGCGACCTCGATCGCCGACGGCCGCTCGGCCGGCTCGCGCCGCGTCATCGCGTTCAGCAGCGCCGACCAGCCGCCGCCGAGCGAGTCCGACACCTCCGGGTCGCGCAGCAGGCGCGCGAGGGTCACCTCGATCGCCGATCCGGTGAAGGGGCGGCGCCCGGTCAGCGACTCGAGCAGCACCAGGCCGAGGGAGTAGACGTCGCTCGCCGAGGTCAGCACGTCGCCGTGCGCCTGCTCGGGGCTGAGGTACGCGGCGGTGCCGATCAGGGTGCCGGGCGAGGTGATCCGGGTGGCGTCGATCAGATAGGCGATGCCGAAGTCGGCGAGCTTGGGGCGGAACTCACGGCTCGTCAGCGGGCTCGGCACGAGCAGCACGTTCGAGGGCTTCACGTCGCGGTGCACCACTCCGGCCGCGTGCACCGTGTGCAGGGCCTCGCCGAGGTCGGCGGCCATCGACGCGACGTCGTTCGGCAGGACGGGCCCGCTGGCCAGCCGCTCCGCGAGACTCGGCCCCTCGGCGAGCTCCATCACCATGTAGGCCTGGCCGCCGGTGTCGTCGCCGCCGTCGTCGGCGTCGTAGAGGGTCACCAGCGCGGGGTGGTTGAGGGCCGCGAGCAGCCGGATCTCGGACGACTTGCGCTGCAGGTCCTGCGCGTCGTCGATGCCCGGCGCGAACATCTTCAGCGCCACCGAGCGGCCGAGGATCTCGTCGCGCGCCCGGTACACGGTGGCCATCCCGCCCCGGCCGATCAGCTCCTCGATCGTGTAGCGACCGCCGATCGTCGTGCCGACGACGCGGTTCTCGCCCGTTCGGTGGGATGACACGGTTCCTCCTCGGGCGGATGCTGCGGCAACGCCGCGCCCCCCGGTGCGACCGTCTCCCCAGGGTAGTACGTCCGTCTTCCGAGCCGCAGGGCTCGACTCGGGGCCCGCGAGCTGTCAAGCGGGTGCCCGCCGGTGGGCCCGCGCGTAGCGTGGCTGGTCCCGACGAAAGGCAGAGGCACATGGACGAGCACGAGCAGGGATCGACGATCGGTGCGACGGACGGAGCGGCTCCGGCCACGCGGACCAGCAGCGAGCAGGTCGAGAAGGACCGCGCCGAGTCCCCCGGCAGCGAGCGCGAGACCGAGGTCCGCCAGGACCAGGACCCGACCACCAGCCGGACGGAGGTCTCCGGCTCGGCCGAGGTCGTCTCCGTGCCCGGCACCGGCGGCGCCGACGACGTCGGCACCGTCGAGGTCGACCCCGACGAGGTCAGCCTGAACGGCAAGCCGTTCCCGGGGCACGCCGGAACGAAATGATCCGGCCCACCCCGGGAACCCTGCCCATCAGCCGGCTCCGCCGGCGGGCGGGCCACGCCGGAACGAAATGATCCGGCCCGCCCCGGGAACCCCGCCCATCAGCCGGCTCCGCCGGCGGGCGGGGCACAACGGAACGAAATGATCCGGCCCACCCCGGGAACCCTGCCCATCAGCCGGCTCCGCCGGCGGGCGGGGCACGCCGGAACGAAATAGTCGCTCCGCACGTCGTGTCGAGCGACGGATCCGCTTCACGTCTCAGCAGTGAGGGAGAGGACGCGCGGCGTCCGCTCATGCTGGTCGAGTAGCCCCGCAGGGGCGTATCGAGACCCGCCGTCCCCGAAAGGGCGGTCTGCAGGCTCGCCTACCGACGCGAGTGGATCTCGATGCGCCCGCTCCGCGGGCGACTCGATCAGCATGCTGCCCCGACGTGCTCGGCGATCTCTCCCGGCTCGCTGAACGCGCATCGTCCCGGAGGCGCTCAGCTCCTCTCGGGCCGCCCGAACCGGAACGGGCGTGTCTCCGACTCTTCTGGCGCTGCGCTCGGCCGGAGGTGTGACTCGAGATACTCCGTCAGTCGCCTCGACGAGTGCGCAACCGCTTCGAGTCGGAGGGACCGGAGCGTGTCGACGTCCATCTCGCTCCACCGGAGTGTGAAGCCGGCACGATTTGCGAGCATGGTGACGAAGGCGCTCTGGCTTCGAGTGTTGCCGTCCCGGAAGGGATGCAGAGCGGTGATCTCGCCCCAGTGATCCGCCAGCCCCTCGGCGAAGTCACGCAGGTCCCTCCCATAGAGCCAGTCGTCGTCCTCGAGGCGCTGGAACTCCTTCTCGATCTGCTCGACGAGGAACTCCGGCCGGCAGTACGCGATCCCGGTTCCGCCTGCCTGGACGTCCACGTCGCGAAGCTCACCGGCGAAGGGGTACACCGCTGCGAACAGACGTCGGTGGACGTCTTGCAATTGCGCGAAGTCGAACCGGTCCGGAAGCGGCTCCCGCCGAAGTGCCGCCCACTCGATCGTGGCGAAGTCGTTGAGAGCCTCGTCGAGATCCGCACTGCTGCGGAGACCGAGCAGATTGATCAGGACGCCCCCGGAGCCCGGATAGGTGTAGTGGTCGTCGCCGTTCACACGGCGTACTTCGCGCGCAACTCCCGTCGAGCATCCTCGATCGAGCGCTTGCCGGTCAGAACCTGGCGACCGCGCTCGAGCGTCTCCTCCGAAGGGAAATGGCCGGCGAGCTGCTGGCCCTTGGTGATCTCCGCCATGATCTCGTCGATCGACGCGGGCAGGTCGACTCGGCCGGGCACGACAGGCGCATCGGACGTCGGGACACCCGGGGAGACGCGTGCGAAGACCATTCACCAAGGCTACTCGCCCCAGGCGCTGAGCGTCGGAGAGGAGCCCTGGGTGGCGCGCGATCCGAGAATCGTCCCGGGCTCGTCGAGCGGGAGGTCCTACGCGACCGGGTCGAGCAGGCCCGGGTCGTGGCGGTCGACCGTCCGCGCGTTGTTCACGCGGCGGTCGACCGGGTACGCCGTGATGGTCGACGCGACCGCGACCGACGCGCGATCGAGGGTCGCGAGCATCTCCTCGCTGGAGGCGAGCGGGTCCGGGCTCAGCCAGGCGTCCCGGACGTCGGGCGTGAGGAAGACGGGCATCCGGTCGTGCACCTCGCCGGAGGCGTCCCGCGCCTCGCGGGTGATGATCGTGAAGGAGACCCGCCACTCGTCGCCCTCCTTGCGCGCCGCGTAAAGGCCCGCCGCGGCGAGGATCGGCTCCTCGCCGTGCAGGAACCACGGCTGCTTGCCGTCGGCGCGCGCCTCCCACTCGTAGTAGCCGCGCATCGGCACGATGGCGCGCTGCTTGGCGAACGCCCCGCGGAACAGCCCGTTCGAGGCGACCGTCTCGAGCCGCGCGTTGATCGGCGACGGCCCCTTCCCCTTCGCCCAGGACGGCCGGAACCCCCAGGAAGCGAGCTCGATCTCGCGCTCCAGCGACTCCTCGTGCCGGTGCTCGCGCACGATCGGCGCCGCATCGGTCGGCGCGACGCTGAAGTCGGGCGCCCAGTCGGCCGCCCGGCCGCCCGCCGCGACGAACTCCGCGATCAGGGCGTCGGTCTCGGAATCCATCGCGAAGCGTCCGCACATGCGGGCGACACTACGCCGGACCGCCGACAGCGGCGAGGACGGGATCGCGCCGGCCGCGCCGGATCGTCGCGACCGCGAGGCCCGCGACCATCACCGCGCCGCCGATCAGCACGCCGGCCGACGGGACCTCGCCCAGGAGCACCCACGCCGACAGCACGCCGACCACCGGCACCAGCAGCGTGAACGGCACGACCGAGGCGGCCGGGTAGCGGGCGAGCAGCGAGTTCCAGATGCCGTAGCCGATCAGCGACGCGAACACCGCCGTGTAGAGCGTGCTGAGGATCGCCAGGAGCGAGAGCCCCTGGAGTGCCGTCGCGATCGCGGGCCCGCCGTCGACCAGCAGCGAGAGCAGCAGCGCCGGGATCGGCACGACCAGCGCCGACCAGACCACCAGCGAGAGCCCCGAGGCGCCCTTCGCCCGCCGGGTCAGCACGTTGCCGATCGCCCAGGAGAGCGCGCCGCCGAGGCAGACCACGAACGGCAGCCAGGGCGCGACGGCACCGTGCGAGAGGGCGACGACCACGAGTCCCGCGACGCCGACCACCAGGCCGATGCTCTGCCGCCGCGTCGGCCGCTCCTTCAGCAGCACTGCGGCGATCAGCACCGTCAGCACGATCTGCGCCTGCACCACCAGCGACGCGAGCCCCGCGGGCATCCCCAGCGCCAGCGCCAGGTAGAGCAGCGCGAACTGCCCCAGGCTCATGAACGCGCCGATGGTCGCGACCGTCCGCAGCGGCGCCTGCGGCCGCGGCACGAGGAACACGGCCGGCACCGCGACCACCGTGAACCGCATCGCCAGGAACAGCAGCGGCGGCACGTCAGCGAGCCCCACGTCGATCACGACGAAGTTCAGCCCCCAGAGCAGCACGACGAGGAGGGCGAGGAGGCTGTGCCGGCGGGTCATCGCCGGTCGCCGACGACACGGCTCTTCGCCGACCAGAAGCGCATCAGCGCGCCGGCCGCGATCGAGCCGGCCGCGCCGGCCGCGAGGTCGCCCAGCGTGTCCTCGTAGCCGACGAAGATCGACGGGTCGACGAAGCGGTGCCCGGCCCACTCGCCCCACTCCCAGACCACGCCCATCGACAGGCCGAAGCAGGCGCAGAGCACGATCGCCGGGGCGAGCGGTCCGCGGTCGCCGGCCACCGTCGGCACCACGCCGGCGCGCGCGGCGACGATGTACGCGACGGCCGCGACCAGCCCGTTCAGCACGAAGTGCACGACGAGGTCCCACGACGCCCAGGCCTGATAGAGCCCGAGCACGCTGCTCCAGGACGCGACCAGCAGAGCGAGTCCGAAGGCGGCGTCCAGCGCCGGCCGGATCCCGAGGAACCGCGGCAGCACCAGCCCGATCGCGGCGAGGGCGAGCACGGCGACGTCGACGAGATCCCAGCCGATCATCGCGGCGACGATGCTCATAGCACCGAGGGCGCGGACCGCGTCGGCGAACCACTCGCCCCGGGTGCGCGGGGGCTCCATGAAGGTCGAGATCAGGACGGGCTCGTTCTCGGGGCGGGCTCTCACGGCGGGTCGGGTCACGGCTTCGTGAAGCGGAGGACGGCCTGGACCGCCTCGTGGTCCGAGCCCGGCGCCGTGTCGTAGCGGGTCGCGTTGATCGCCGCCGAGACGACCTCGAAGGCCCCGGCGCTGACCGTGAGCCAGTCGATGCGGCGGCCGGCCTTCGGCGGGCGGTAGTTGGAGTAGGTGCCCCAGTGCGGGGTGAGGTGCGTGCCGGCGACGACCCAGGAGTCCGCGAGCCCGCCCTCGTCCAGCAGCGCCCGGTACGGCTCCGTGCCGACGTCGGTGTTGGTGTCGCCCATCACGATCGCGGGCCGGCCGAGGTCGGTGATCCGCTCGGCGACCAGCTCGGCCGAGCGCAGTCGCGAGCGCCGCGAGAGGTGGTCGAAGTGCGTCGCGACGACGGTGAACTCGCGGTTCGTCGCGTGGTCGGTCAGCTCGGCGATCACCGCGGTGCGCGGGATCCGGTTGCCCCAGCTGCGCGAGCCGGCGACGTCCGGAGTCGCGGACAGCGCGATCTGCGACCAGTCGCGCACGGCGAAGCGGCTCCGGTCGACGAAGAGCATCACCCGCTCGCCGCCGCGGTCGGCGTCGCGGCCGAAGCCCATGCCCTCGAAGGAGGCGCCGAGCGACTCGTGCACCCACTGCGCCTGATCGGGCAGCGCCTCCTGCACCGCGAGGATCGACGGGCTCTCCTCCTGCAGCAGCCGGCGCACGAGGGGCTTCCGGCGCTCCCACTGGTCGACCGCGCGGGCGGTCAGGCGGGGCATGCGGCGGCGGATGTTGTACGTCATGACGTGGAGCTCGGGCGCCGGGATCGGACCGATCAGGGGGGACGGGTCGGTCATGCCTCCACCCTACGGCGGCGATCCGAGCTGCTAGGGAGGCTTGCGGAGTCGCTCCCGCGCACCCCTACTCTTCGAGGATGACCCTCTCGCCCGCTCTCGCGGCCCTCTCCGACGCCTCGTTCGTCTCGCTCACGACCTTCCGGAAGACGGGGGTCGGAGTGTCGACGCCGGTGTGGATCGCCCGGGACGGCGCGGACCTGATCGTCACCACGCCCCGCAAGAGCGGCAAGGTCAAGCGCCTGCGCAACGACCCGCGGGTGACCCTCGTCCCGTGCGACCGCCGCGGCCACGTCGCCGACGGCGCCACCGTCCTCGAGGCGGAGGCGCACATCGTCTCCGACGCCGACACCGTCGAGCGCCTCGGCCGCGTCTTCCTCCGCAAGTACCGCCTCGAGTACCGCGTCTTCATGGTGATCGAGCGGATCGTCTCCCGCGGCGACCGCACCCGCGTGATGCTCCGCATCGCGGACCGCTGAGCGCCGGAACGGGTGGCGCCGGTAAAGTAGAGGAGTTCACGAGGGAGGTTGGCATGGCGCACGCACTCGGGGCGATCACGCCCGATCACGCTGAGGTCGATCAGCACCTGATGTTCGCCGAAGCTGCTCTTTCGCTGGCAGGACACGAGGTCACGGATCCCGCACTACTCGCGATCATCGAGCGTGCCGCGCGCCATGAGCTGACAGGGGACGAGGCCGTCGCTGCGATTCGGCGACACATTCAGGGCTGATGTCCCTCGGTTCCACCTTCCGTACCTGGGATGACTACTTCATTCCGGGTACGACTGTTCTGCGCAACAAGTTCACAGGACCGGGCAAGCCCTACGGCGAGACGGATCCGGTGAAGCTGCGTGCGATGGAGGAGGCGATCACTGCTGTCCGCATTCGAGAACTGCACGAGAACCCCGTCAAGGGTCGGTTCGACTACGCGCACATGAAGGCGATCCATCGTGCGATCTTCCACGACGTGTACGCGTGGGCGGGCCAGGAGCGGGTCGCTCCGGTCGGCGCGCGCATGACGAAGGACGGGCACGCCTACTACCCTGCCGGCCCGGCCCTCTCCGAAGCGGCGGATGCCGAGTACGCGAAGCTCGCTCGCAAGGATCATCTCCGTGGTCTCGGACTGGAGGAGTTCATCGATGAGCTCGCCGAGAGCTGGGGCGAGCTGAACGTGATCCACTTCGCGAGGGAGGGCAACACCCGCACACAGTTCGTGTTCTTCTCACAGCTCGCCGAACAGGCGGGCTACCAGATCGATGCAGCACTCTTCGCGCCCGGAGCGCCACTGCGCGACGCCTTCGTGGAGGCGAGGTTCCACAGCCAGGACACCGGCAGCAACGAGGACCTCGCAGCCGTCCTCCGGCAGGCCGTCGCACCCCTTCCGGGTGGTGCCGACGCAGGATCGAAGTGATCGCCGGCATTTCGCCAACAAGCTGTTGGCGAAATGCCGTGGGGACGCGGGAGCGGCCCCTCCATGCTGGTCGAGCAGCCCCGCAGGGACGCATCCGTGCGGATCGAGCAGCCCCGCAGGGGCGTATTCATGCTGGTCGAGTAGCCCCGAAGGGGCGTATCGAGACCTACGTCCTCAGCAGGGCGGGTCTGCAGACTCTGGTGCTGACGGTGGTGGATCTCGATACGCCCGCTCCGCGGGCTACTCGATCAACATGGATGTCCCGCCTACACCCCGGCCGGCGGTGGGGGATAGGGCTTCGGCCGCGGGGCGCCGCGGCACTACGGTGGGGCGTCGTCCGCCGGTGCCCATCGCGCCTCCCGCGCACGCCGGCGCACGCAGAAGGAGCACGTATGAGCATCGGAGCAGGGATCTTCCTCCTCGTCGTCGGCGCGGTCCTCGCGTTCGCCGTGGACGTCCAGGTGGCCGGAGTCGACCTCAAGCTGGTCGGCTACATCCTGATGGCCGCCGGAGCCGTGGGCCTCATCCTCGGCCTCGTCCTGATGACCCGCCGCCGCCAGGCTGTCTCGACCACCCGCTCGGCGGTCGACCCCGCCAGCGGCGAGCAGGTCACCCGCCGCACCAGCGAGGGCAACGGCCCCGTCGTCTGACCTCGGAGAACGACGAGAGGGGCGTCACCGGCATCACCGGTGGCGCCCCTCTTCTCGTCGCCGAGCGACGCCGCGGCGACTACTCGTCGTCCGGCTCGCCGCCCGAGACGGTGTCCGTGTCGCCGCCGCCGCCGGAGGTGTCGGTGCCGGTGCCGTCGGGGAGGTCCTCGGTCTTCTCGGTCTTCTCGTCCTCCGTGCCGTTGCTGCTGTCGCTGCTCATCGCCGCTCTCCCTTCACCCGGCGCTCTGCCGGAACGCCCACTCTCCTCCGCGCCGCACGGACCGCGCCAGGGGGTGGCGGCGGGCGGCCCGGGGAGGCCACGATGCCCACGCTCCCGCACAATCCCCAGCGGCGCACCCCGCGCCTCCGGTTGACTGGGGTCGCTCCGCCGACCGACGGCGGCACTCTGGAGGAGACATGGCGAACCACCGATTCGAGCTGCGGTCCGGACGCGGAATGGGCGTCTCGGCCGCCGGCGACCCGATCGCGGACCGGCTGGTCGTGTTCTGCCACCCCACTCCCGGCGCGGGCGGCTTCGACCCCGACCCGCTGGTCACCGGACCGTGGGGCCTGCACCTGCTGATCCTCGACCGCCCCGGCTACGGCGCCTCCGACCCCGTCGACGCGCAGCACGGCCGCGTCCAGGACCGCGCCGACGACCTCGCGGAGTACCTCCGCCGCTCCGAGCGCACCGCCCGCGATGTCGACGGCGCCCGCTTCGGCAGCGTCGGCGTGGTCGGCTGGGGCTCCGGAGGCGCCTTCGCGCTCTCGCTCGCCGCGCGGCACCCGGACCTCGTCGACCGCATCGCGATCGTCGGCACCCCCGCTCCCCCGCAGGCCGGCGCGCTCGTGCACCCGACGACGGCGTGGGAGCGGCGGCAGACTCTGCCCGGCGAGGACGCCGCGGGGATCGCCGCGACGCTCCCCGCCGACGTGCCCGGCCTCGACTCGCTCGGCGTCGACCCCGGCGATCCGGTCCTCGAGAGCCACGGCGGGCTGCGCAACCGGCTCGAGCGGATGCTCGGCGAGGGCTGGCGCCAGGGCCCCGGCGGCGCCGCGACCGACCTCGTCGCGCTCCGCGACGGCTCCTGGGCGGAGGAGCTCGATCGGGTCACGGCCGAGGTCCTGATCGTGAACGGCGACGCGGACCCGGTCGCCGGCTCGGAGGACGCGCGCTGGTTCCGCTCCCGGCTCGCCGACGCGCGCTCCGCGACCGTCGACGGCACCGGGCGGCTGGCGCTGGTGCGCGAGTGGCGCCGGATCCTCGACCACGTCGCTCCGCTCGAGCGCGGGGCGCAGGGACGATGAGCCGCCGCGCGCTCGGACGACGCGCCTCCGCCCGCGCCGGGGCGGCCCGCCTCGGCGCCGGTCCGCTCGCGCTCGTCGGCGCGATGGCGGTCTCCGGCGCGATCCACCTCGCGCGCCCCGCCGTCTTCGAGAGCGCCGTCCCGCGGGCGATGCCCGGCTCCGCCCGAGGCTGGGTTCTCGTCTCGGGCGTCGCTGAGCTCGCCTGCGCCGCGACGACGCTCTGGCCGCCGACCCGCGCCGTCGGCGGTCTCGCCTCCGCCGCCCTGATGGCCGGGGTCTTCCCCGCCAACGTGCAGATGGCCCTCGACGCCCGCCGCCCGCGGACCCGGGCGATCACGCTGCTGCGCCTGCCGCTGCAGATCCCGCTGGTGCTCTGGGGGCTGCAGGCGGCCCGCTCGACCCCGCGCTGAGAGCGGCCGCCGAGGCCGATGCAACCCCGAGCGGCGCTCGCGATCGCGCTGCTACCGTCCAGGCATGAGCGACCAGAAGGCGGATGATCGCCGAGACCAGCTGACCAGCGCACCGAAGGCGACGGAGGCCGACGCGGCCCCGCGCATCGACGTGACGACCACCCCCGCGGGCGACACCCGCATCGACATCCGCGACGACGCCGCCGTCCGCCCGGGCCGGGTCGACGCCGACGGGAACGAGCTCGACGAGGACGAGGACGGCGCCGATGTCTGAGCTCCGCCGCGCCGCGATCGTCTACAACCCCGTCAAGGTCGACCTCGAGGCCGTGAAGGCCGCCGTCGCGCGCGCCCAGGAGGCCGCCGGCTGGGACGAGACCCTCTGGTTCGAGACCTCCGTCGAGGACCCGGGAGCCGGCCAGACCAGGGAGGCGCTCGAGCAGGGCGTCGACATGGTGATCGCGGCCGGCGGCGACGGCACCGTGCGCGTGGTGGCCGAGGCGCTGCAGGACTCGGACGCGTCGCTCGCGCTGCTGCCCTCCGGCACCGGCAACCTGCTCGCCCGCAATCTGAACCTCACGCTCGACGACGTCGACAACGCGCTGACCGTCGCCTTCTCGGGTGAGGACCGCGCCATCGACATCGGCGTGATCGACATCGAGACGTCGAAGGGCCGCGACCGGCGCTCCTACGTCGTGATGGCCGGTCTCGGGATCGACGCGAAGATGCTCGCGAACACCGACGACGACCTGAAGAAGCGGGCCGGCTGGCTCGCCTACGTCGACGCGCTGCGGAAGGCCCTGCTGGACAAGAACCAGCTCGAGTTCCGCTACTCCCTGAACGGCGCGAAGACGCGCAAAGTGCGCGCGCACACGATCATCGTGGGCAACTGCGGCGCCCTGCCGGCGAACATCCTGCTGCTGCCGGACGCCGCGGTCGACGACGGCGAGTTCGACATCGTGCTGCTGCGCCCGGAGGGCTTCTTCGGCTGGGTCCAGATCATCTTCAAGGTGGTCTGGGAGAACGGCGTGCTGCGCCGCAGCGGCGTGGTCGGGAAGAAGCTGATGGGCCTCACGAAGGAGGTCTCGGCGCTGCGCTACGTGAAGGGCCACGAGCTCGTGGTGCGCCTGGAGAAGCCGCAGGAGATCGAGCTGGACGGCGACCCGTTCGGCACGACGTCGGCGTTCCGCACCTGGATCGAGCCGGGCGGACTGACCGTCCGGGTCCCCGCCGCCTAGCGCGGCCGTTCCGGACGAGCGCGGACCCGCCGCCTGATCGGCAGGCGGCGGGCACCGGCGAGCGACTGCGGCGCGGGTTCGGGTCCCGCACCCCATGCGCTTGCATGGACACGGCGACCCTAGTGCGCATTCCGTCGTCGAAGCAATGGATTCCGCACCTCTGCGCGCTTTTTCGCCGCAGAACAGGCGATTCTGCTCAGTGGAGGCGGCCGGACGCAACCGATTCCGCACTCCACGCTCGATCCGGCCGCCGCCCGGCAACCTCCGTCACCGGGGCGACCGCGCGGTCGTCAAGCGGGAGAACCGCGCCCCGTCCCTCCACTACGGTTCCCCCCATGGGCTTCTTCGACCGCACCGTCCTCCCGGCCGCCTCCCCGGCCGCCTCGCCGGCCACTCCCCCCGCCGAGCGGCGGCCGACGGTGTGGACCGACGGACTCGGGCGCTTCGCGCTGCGCTGCCTCCAGGTGCTCGTCGTCCTGGCGCTCGCGGCGGTCCTCGTCCTCGCGATGACCCAGCTGACGCTGGTGCTGATCCCCGTGCTGATCGCGATCATCCTCGCGTCCGCGATCCACCCCGTCCTGGCCTGGATGCGCCGCAAGGGCGTGCCGTCGATCCTCGCCACCTGGATCGCCCTGATCGGACTGCTCGCGATCCTCGGCGCCATCGGCTGGCTGATCACCGTCGCGGTCCGCAACCAGTGGGACGAGCTGGTCAGCAGCGCGTCCGACGGCATCGCCTCGCTGCAGGACTACGTGCAGCACCTGCCGTTCCAGATCGACGAGCAGCAGATCGAGGACGCCCGCCAGAGCGTCGTCGACTTCCTCACCTCGAGCTCCTTCGGCTCCGGCGCCCTCGCCGGCGCGGCCGCCGCGGCGAACTTCGTCACCGGCCTGGTGCTGATGATCGTCGTCCTCTTCTTCTTCATGAAGGACGGCCCGAAGATCTGGGAGTTCCTGCTCCGCCCCTTCACCGGCTCGAGCTACGACCGCGCCAAGCGCGTCGGCGGCAAGACCGTCGACGTCCTCGGCGGCTACATCCGCGGAACGGCGACCGTCGCCGCGGTCGACGCGATCGGCATCGGCGTCGCCCTCGCGATCCTGCAGGTGCCGCTCGCCCTCCCGCTCGCCGTGATCGTCTTCCTCACCGCCTTCATCCCGATCGTCGGAGCGACCGCCGCCGGCATCCTCGCTGCACTCGTCGCCCTCGTCGCGAACGGCCCGCTGGCCGCGCTGATCGTGATCATCGTCGTCATCGCCGTCAACCAGCTCGAGGGAAACTTCCTCCAGCCGGTCGTGATGGCCCGCTCGCTGAAGCTGCACCCGCTGATCGTGCTGATCGCCCTGACCATCGGCACCGTGCTCGCCGGCATCGTCGGCGCTGTGCTCGCCGTGCCGATCGCCGCAGTCGCCTGGGGCATCGTCTCGGTCTGGAACGGCCCCGACCGCCCCGCCGAGCCGGCCCGGCAGAAGCGCGACGAGTCCGTCTGACCCGAGCCGGTCGCCGACCGCGGCGTTGACGCCGACGCGATCGCCGGCCGCGCCGCTAGGGCGTGCGCCCGATGATCCCGTCGCGCAGCGCCTGGCGACGGAGGGCGATCTTGGTGCTCACGCCCACGCCCTCGGCGCGGTACTTCGCCCGGGCGTTCCGCAGCGAGCTGCGCGCCGCGTCCTGGGTGATCCCGAGCTCGGTCGCGACCTGCTTGAGCGAGAGCCCCTCGACGAAGAGCCCGACGATCCGGCGCTCTCGGGCCGTCAGCGGGCCCGTTCCACCGCCGCCGAGCAGCGCCCGGGTCTGCGGGGTGAGGAAGCACTCCCCGCGCGCCGCGGTGCGGATCGCCTCGAGGATCACCTCCGTCCGCTCGCTCTTGACCAGGTAGCCGCGCGCTCCGGCCTCCAGCGCCCCCGCGACGGTCTCCGCCTGGGAGTGGGTGCTGATGATGACCGGGGCCGCGCCGGCGGCGGTGATCGTGCGGATCTTCATCGCCAGGTCGAGGTCGTCGCCGAGGTCGATGTCCAGCAGCACGACGTCGGTGGGGAAGCGCGGATGCGCCAGCAGACCGGTCCAGCTCGAGGCCGTCGCGACGACGCGGATCTCGGCGCCGGAGCGGTTGATCCACTCGGTGAGCGCGCTGAGCAGGATCGGATGGTCGTCGAGGATCGCGAGGGCGATCCCGGGCTGCTCGCCGGTCGCCGTCCCGGCGTCCGCGCTCACGCCGGCCTCCCCGGCGGGCGGTGGTCCAGCTCGATCGTCGTGCCCGCGCCCGCAGGAGCGGCGCGGTGCGCCCCGATCTCGCCCAGGATTCCCCAGACGGCGGGGTCGACGTCGCGCGGGCGCAGGCCGGGCGCGCGGAGGACGATCCGCACCGGAGCCGCCGCGTCCTCGCGCTGCGCGAGCAGCAGCTCGATCGGCGGGCGGCCGGCACCCGCCTGCGTCGTCAGCAGCCAGAGGACCGAGAGCAGGCGCGAGCGGTCGGGCGGAGCGAGGCCGGCGGCCACGCCGCGCGGGTCGCGAACGACGACCGCCCCGGACAGCAGCGCGGACTCCTCCACCGCGATCAGGAGCCAGGTGCGGTCGTGGCTGCGCGCCAGCACCTCGCGCAGCCGGTCGCCGAGCACGCGGGCCCGCTCGCCGAGATCGGCGTCGGGGACGGCGCCCCGGGCGACGACCTCCTCGAGCAGCTCCGCGATCTCCGCGTCGACCCGGGCGAGCTCCGCGGCGGCGAGACTGCCCGGCCCGGTCCCCGGACCGTCGACCACGCTGTCGGCCAGGGTGCGGTCGAGCCCGCGGTGCACGTGACGGTCGAGCGCGGTGAGCAGGGACGCGGAGACGCCCACGGGGGCCGTCGCCAGCAGCACGTTCCCGACCGCGATGCTCGACCCCTCGCCGGTGAGCACCGCGTGCCCCAGCAGTCCCAGCAGGCTGAGCGCGACGAGCAGGACGATCGCCCCGGTGCTCCGCGACGGCGGCTGCACGCCGAGCAGCGCGATCACCGTCGCGCCGACCCCGATGCAGACCGTCGGGTAGTAGAGCGGCGCCGGCGCCGGGAGCGCGTAGTCGGCGAACTCCAGCACGAGCGCAACGGCATCGACGGCGAGCACCCCCGCGAACACGGAGCGGGGCAGCTCGCCGCGCCGCGTCGCCACGACGGCGATCCCCACGGCGAGCGCCCCGAGCACCAGCACCCAGGAGACGCCGGAGAGCCAGGTGGCCGACCGGTCGTTCAGCGCCCAGAGGAAGGAGGCGAGCCCGCGGACGACCAGCGCCACGGTGATCGCGAGGAAGCCGACACTGAAGTAGCTCGCGGTCAGGCGGTGGGTGCGGGTGATCCGCTGGCGGACGGAGTCGAGCGTCCGAGGACCCTCGCCGGCCGCGCGGACCAGCTCGACGAGCGTGCCCTCTCCGGCGCGGTCGGCGCGGTCGGATCCGGCGGAGCGGTCGCCGGCCTCGGCCGGGGCGGTCATCGCGGCACGCTCAGCAGGACGGTGGTGCCCGCGCCGACCGCGGAGAAGATCCGGACCGTGCCGCCGACGGCCTCGATCCGCCCGACGACCGACTGCGCGAGCCCGAGCCGCGCGCCGGGGACGGCCGCGGGGTCGAAGCCGCGCCCCGCGTCCGAGACGGTCACGCGGACCGAGTCCAGCCCCTCGTCGAGCGTGACGTGGGCCGTCGTTGCTCCGGAGTGGCGCCGCACGTTCTCGAGGCACTCCCCCGCAGCGCCCGCGAGCGCCTCGAGCGACGCGCCGCCGAGGGGCGTCGCGCCGGGGGCGGCCGTGCCGGCGTGCCAGCGCACCTCCACCCCCAGCGCCTCCGCCCGGCGGCCGACCTCGGCCAGCACCGAGGCAGCGGTGCTCGCGTCGGCACCGGACGCCCGGCTCGCCTCGGCGCAGTCGCGCGGCGCCGGGTCGAGGTCGACCCGGTCGAGCCGGCGCAGCAGCGCGAGGTCCGCCGCCGCCTGGGAGCGCAGCGTTGCGGCGGGGACGCCCTCGCCGCGGTGGGCGACGAGGGTGAGCGTGGCGAGGATGGTGTCGTGCATCAGGCGTGCCTCGCGACGGCGCTGCGCCTCGCTCTCGCTCGAGCGGCGCTCGGCGGCGTGGGCCGTGCGCAGGCGCGCGGTGCCGGCGTGGGCGCGCTCGACGCTCGAGGCGAGCCAGCGGGCGCCGAGGACCGCGATGACCCAGCAGACCACGACCGAGAGCCCGACGAAGAGCGCCCTCCCCGACCCCCACGTGGCCGACATTCCGAGCGCCAGCGCGGGAACGCCGCCGAGCACCGCCGCCCCGAGGAGCCGCGCCGACGAGCCGATCGCGAGCAGCGGAGCCGGCAGGGCCATCGAGGCGATCATGGTCACGCAGCTGAGCACGGTGCGGTCGCCGTCCGGGACGCCCGGGCCGAGGAACGCCGCGAGCGCGACGACGCCGAGCACGAGGCCGGCGATCACGGCCCTCGCGCCGCTCGGACCGGCGCGGCGCGAGGAGAGCTGGATCGCGGCGCTGATCACGAGTAGGAGGGCGCTCGGCAGCACGGCGGGCAGCTCGGTCGGCACGAGCATCACCAGGTGCAGGGCGGACGTGCCTGCGAAGACTCCCCCGGCCCGCCGCGCACAGGCGATGCCGACCTCGCTCTGCTCGCGCCGGAGCTCGAGCGCGTCCGCGGCGGAGACCTCGGCACCCGCGGTCCCGGCACTCGTGAGCAGCATCGACACCTCGTCGTGAGGGGTGCGCGAGCCGCACCCGGAGTTGCATCGTGGCACAGGCGCGGGCCGCGCGAGCAGCGGGTCTGGACCCGACGGTCGCGCTCGGGCGCTCCTCTCCCGTAGAGTGGGGACATCTCCTGGGCGATCGCCCGAATTCCACGGCTGAGAAGTCGCACGACGACGAAGAGACTCAGCCCCTGATAGAGACCGCAACGATCGAGTGCATCGCCCTCGATCCGTCGGTTCGAACGCCCGCCTCATCCGCGGGTACCGCCCTTCACAGGACGCCGCGGAAGCCGCGCCGTTCCTCGTTCGACCCCCGCTTCTCCGACTCCGTCGGTGAGCGGGACGTTCTCCCCCGCGCAGTCGCACTCCCCACGAGGAGCCGCGCTCTCCGCCCCCAGACGACCCGGATCGACCGGCCGACGCGTGTTTCACCCGCGGCGGACGAGCGGACCGGGTACCGCACAGCTGTGCGAAATCTAACGACGGCCGCTCACGCGGGCGTCACCATCACGTAAGGAAAAGAAATGCCTACTGGCACCGTTAAGTGGTTCAACTCCGAAAAGGGCTTCGGCTTCATCGCTCCCGACGACGGAGGCGCCGACGTGTTCGCGCACTTCTCCGCCATCGCCAAGGAGGGCTACCGCGAGCTCGTCGAGAACCAGCACGTCGAGTACGACGTCGAGCAGGGCCGCAAGGGCCCGCAGGCCGCGAACATCCGCGGCGTCGGCGAGTAATCACCGACCTCAGCGTCACACGGCCTCCGGGTCGCAACGACCTCTGAACGCCCCGTCCACCGCGATCCTCGGATCCGCTGGGCGGGGCGTTCGCCGTTCCCGGTCCGACCCGTCCGGAGCGCGCCGCGGCGGTATATTCACGAGCATGGGACGACTGATCTACGGGCCGCAGTCACTCGAGATCGACTTCGACGATCGACTGCTCGCCCACCTCAAGGTGGCGATGTTCGCGAAGATGCGGCGGAACGAGTCGTTCAGCCTCTCCTGGACCGAGCCGGAGTCGAGCGGCTACGGCCGCAGCTCCGTCTGGATCCACCCGACCACGCCGCTGCACTTCCGCTTCCACGGCGGCCGGCGCCCGGCGCTCAACCGCGCGTGGATCGACGAGCTGATCGCCCACGCGAACGCCACCGGCGAGCTCGTGCTCACCGAGGAGCCCCCGGAGTACGCCTGACTCCGGATCTCGATGCACTGATACGCGGGCTCATGCTGATCGAGTAGCCCGCGCAGCGGGCGTATCGAGATCCACCCCCGCCGGACGACGAGCCTGCTGAGGACGCCGGGTCTCGATACGCCCCTCCGGGGCTACTCGACCAGCATGCAGGGGGACACTGCGTGACTGCTCCTCGGCAGGGATGCCGCCTGCGCGCGCATCATGCTGATCGAGCAGCCCGCGCAGCGGGCGTATCGAGATCCACCACCGCCGGACGACGAGCTTGCAGACCCACCCGGCTGACGACGGCGGGTCTCGATACGCCCCTCCGGGGCTACTCGACCAGCATGACTACGGCGCGCTGACGCACGCGGCTCAGACCACGCGGGGGCGGGCGGTGTGCACGAGCTCGTCGTGGGGCAGGGCGCGCAGGCGGGACGCGATCTCCTCGCGGGCGGTGGTGTCGACCGAGGCCCAGGCGTACTCCTCGGGCCAGAGCGGGGTGACGCTCACCAGCTCGACGTCGCCCGTCGCCAGCTCGAGGCGCTCGGGGAGTCCGCCGCCGCGCAGGCCCAGCAGCGCGCCGACCGAGCCGCGCTCGTCCGCCCAGGCGGCCGGTGCGGCCGCGCCCGGCAGGGTGGCCGTGTCGACGCCCGTGCGGCAGCAGACGCCCTGCAGCGCCGCGAGCCGAGCCGCCTCGTAGAGGACGCGGAACTGCCAGTGGTTCCAGAGGTCGGCCGCGGGGATGCCGCGCAGCGCGGAGGTCTCGAGGCACAGCTCGAGTCCGAGGCCGGTGCCGGGGCGGGCGAGGCGGTCGAAGGGATCGCTGAGGCCGTCGGTGGCCAGCACCACGGAGGGGCCGCGCTCGACGCGGAGGAAGGCGCGGTGATCGGTGGGCCAGCGGGCGCCTCCGCGGACGCCCGGATCCTCGGTCGAGACGACGACCGTGCGGTCCAGGTCGCCGACGCTGCGCCACAGCTGGGCGCGGTCCTCGGCCACGGCCTCCGCGAGGGCCTTCCGCTCGTCCGGGGTCCAGCGGAGCTCCCGGGTGCGGTTGAACAGCAACGACATGAGACTCTCCGTCCACGCGGCGGGCCTGCCGCGTCCTCCGGAACCGTACGGGGCCCGCCAGGGGGGCTCCTCCGAGCAACCGGAGTAGTTCCTGGACGCGAAGCCCCGCACGGGACGGCGTCAGCCGAGCGGATCGACGCCGTTCTGCCGCCAGCGCTCGTCGGCGAGCTGGCCCGAGCCGACCTCGCCGTCGTGCGCGCCGAGCGGCTCGGCCTCGCGCCGCGCCTCGGCCGGGACGGCCCCGAGCGAGGTGCCCGCGCCCTCGGCCGTGCTGCCGGGGGCGAGCAGCCCCTCCTCGTCCTCGCGCGAGCCGACCTCGTCCTCCGGGGCGTTCTCGGTGCCGCTCTCGGCCATCGAGTCGTAGGGGTGGTCGGGGTCGGCGCTCTCCTCGGGAGTGGTGCTCTCCTCGTTGTCGGCGTCGGCCGGCTGCACGTCGTCCGGGTGCTCGACGTTCGCCGAGCCTCCGCTGGTGAATCCGGCGAACTCGGGGCTGTCGTCTGCGCTCATGGCCGCCACGGTAGCACCGGGCGGCCAGCGCCTAGGCTCGGAGGACGACCGCCTCGGCGGCGCGACGACGGGAGCGGGAATTGCGACGACTCGGCTACGAGCGGTTCGGCGGGCCGGACGTGCTGTCCTGGCGGGAGGCCCCGGTGCCGATGCCCGGACGCGGCGAGGTGCTGGTGCGCACGCGCGCCGCGAGCATCAACGCGACCGACGAGAAGATCCTCTCCGGTGCCGCCCGGATCATGGCGGTCGGCCGGAAGCGCCCCTACGGCTTCGGACTCGACATCGCCGGCACGGTCGAGGCGCTCGGCCCCGGCGACCACTCCGTCTCGATCGGCGACCGCGTCGTCGGCATGACCCGCGACGGCGACGCCTTCGCCGACGCCGCGATCGTCCGCGGCCGCTCGCTGGTGCCGCTGCCCGACACCCTCGACGACGTGCAGGGCATCACACTCGCGATGTCCGGCGGCACCGCGATCGGCACGGTCGACGCCCTGCGGGTGCGGGCCGGCGAGCAGATCCTGGTGGGCGGCGGCTCCGGCGCGATCGGGAACCTCGTCGTGCAGCTGCTGCTCCGCGCGGGCTGCACCGTCGCGGCGACCGGCTCGGCCGCGTCCGCCGACACCCTGCGTGCGCTCGGCGCCGAGCCGCACGACTACCGCCTGCTCGATCTCGGCGTGCTCGGCGGGCGCTTCGACGCGGTGCTCGACGTCTCCGGGCACCTGCCGGCGCGGGACGCCGCGCTCCTCCTCGCCGACGGCGGCCGCTACGCCACCCTCGTGCCGAGCGGCCCGGACCTCGGCGCCCAGGCGGCGAGCCTCGTCCGGCGCGGCCGCCCGAAGGTGAGCAACCTGATCGTCACGGCGAGCGCCGAGCGCATCGGCCGGGCCGTCTCGCTGGCCGTCTCGGGCGAGCTCGTCCCCACAGCCGGCGCTGTGCATCCGCTCGAGGACGTCATCGCCGTGCTCTCGCGGCGGGCGCAGGGCACCGACCGGACGATTGGCAAGATCGTCTTCACCGCCGACGACGCGGCTCCGCTGAGCTGATCGGACCCGAGCCGACCGGCTCGGCGGACTCGCGCTTCTCCTCGCGCGGCGCCGCGCCGAGGGAGAGGGTCGCCGCGAAGCCGACGGCGAGGAAGCCCGCCGCGGCGAAGGCGGCGAAGCGCGTGCCGTCCGACAGCGCCTCCCCGGCCGCGCGGGCGACGTCCGCCGTGCCCGGGTCGGCCGCGAGTCCGGCGATGGCCGCTCCCGAGGAGTCGACGACGGCGTCCACGGTGCTGCTGACCTGCGCGGCGGGCAGGCCCTGCTCCTCCAGCGACGAGGTGAGCACGCCCGCGGTCGAGGTGTAGAGGATCGTGCCGAGCACCGCGATGCCCAGGGCCGAGCCGATCTGCCGGGCGGTCGACTGGGTGCCGGAGCCCTGGCCGCTGAGCTCGACGGGCACGTCGCGGAGGACCACTCCGGTCAGCTGCGCGGTGGCGAGGCCGACGCCGAAGCCGTAGACGGCGAGGAAGGGCACGAGCGCCCACCACGGTGTCGTGTCGGAGACGACGGCGCCGATGCCGACCACGCCCACGATCTCGGCCGCGAGCCCGACCCGGACGACCAGCACGGCGGAGACGCGGTTGCCGAACGCGCCCGCGAAGCCGGAGGCGACGAACGAGCCGAGCGCGAGGGCGATCAGCACCAGCCCGGTCTGGACCGCGGTGTAGCCGAGCACGTTCTGCAGCCAGATCGGCAGGGCGAGGATGATGCCGAACTCGCCGAGCGAGACGATCATCGCGGCGATGCTGCCGTTGCGGAACGAGGCCAGCCGGAACAGCCGGAGCGAGAGCATCGCCGAGCGGCCGGCGCGCTCGCGGGCCCGGCCCCAGAGCACGAACGCGATCGTGGCGAGGACCGCGACGACGAAGGCGACCGGCACCGGCGAGGGCAGCCACCAGCCCAGGCTCCGGCCCTCGATCAGCCCGAAGACCAGGCCGGCGGAGGCGACGACCGAGAGCAGCGCGCCGACCAGGTCCACGCGGCCCGCGTCCGGCTGCTTCGACTCGTCGACGAAGAGCAGCGCGCCGACGACGATGACGATCCCGAGCGGGATGTTGATCCCGAAGGCCCAGCGCCAGGAGAAGTCGGTGGTGAGCCAGCCGCCGAGCAGCGGACCGACGGCGGTCATCCCGCCGATGGTCGAGCCCCAGACGGCGAACGCGATGGCGCGCTCCTTGCCGCGGAAGGTCGCGTTGATCAGCGAGAGCGTCGACGGCAGCACCATCGCGCCGCCCACGCCCTGCACGACCCGGGACAGGATCAGCAGGTCGCCGGTGGCGGCGAGCGAGGCGGCGACGGACGAGAGCGCGAACAGCGCGATGCCGACGATGAGCATCCGGCGCCGGCCCCAGCGGTCGGCGAGGGTGCCGAAGGCGAGCAGGAGCGCCGCGAAGACGAGCGTGTACGACTCCTGCACCCACTGCACCTGGGTCGAGGTGATGCCGAGGTCGGCGACGATCGACGGGATCGCCACGTTCACGATCGTCGAGTCGACGATGATCGTCGCCACGCCGAGGCTGATCACGATCAGTCCGATCCAGCGGCGCCGAGCTGCTGCGAGAGCCATGATGCCGTCCTCCTCCGCCCCGGAACCGGTCCGGAGCTCCATTAGTAAGCCAGCTGACTATATGCCTCGGCGGGCCGCTCGCGCCAGGGTGGCGCATGGAGAGGGGTCCGGAACAGTACCGGCCCGTGCCCCGCTGGACAAGGGCGAGAACCGCTCAGGGAGCGTTCGTCAGGATGGTCGCATGCCCGCATCTCCCCGTTCCTTCCCCTATCCCCTCGGCGTCTCCCTGCGCGGCGACGCCGGCGCGAACGTCGCCGTCTACTCCGAGACCGCGGACAGCGTCGAGGTCTGCCTCTTCGACTCCTCCGGAGCCGAGACCCGTGTCACCCTCTCCGAGCGCACCGGTCACGTCTTCCACGGCATCGTCCCCGAGATGACGGTCGGCACCCGCTACGGCCTGCGCGTCGACGGCCCCTGGGACCCCGCCAACGGCCTCCGCCACAACGCCGCGAAGCTCCTGCTCGACCCGCACGCCACCGCGATCGAGGGCGGCTACGACTGGAGCGAGGACGTCTTCGGCCAGTTCTACGAGGACGCCGACACCCGCAACGACGCCGACGACGCGGCCGCCGTGCCGCGCTGCGTCGTGACCGACCCCGACTCCTTCGACTGGACCGGCGACGAGGCGCCGCGGATCCCGCTGGACGAGACCGTCGTCTACGAGGTGCACGTGAAGGGCTTCACCCAGCTGCACCCGGACGTGCCCGAGAACGTCCGCGGCACCTACCGCGGCCTCGCGCACCCCGCGTCGATCAAGCACTTCACCGACCTCGGCGTGACCTCGGTCGAGCTGCTGCCGGTGCACCAGTTCGTGCAGGACTCGCACCTGGTCGAGAAGGGCCTGCGCAACTACTGGGGCTACAACTCGCTCGGCTTCTTCGCGCCGCACAACGAGTACTCCCACGCCGGCGACGACGGCTCGCAGGTCGACGAGTTCAAGGCGATGGTCAAGGCGTTCCACGAGGCGGGCCTCGAGGTCATCCTCGACGTGGTCTACAACCACACCGCCGAGGGCAACGACAAGGGACCGACGCTCTCCTTCAAGGGCATCGACAACGGCTCGTACTACCGCCTCGTCGAGGACGACCGCGCCAACTACTTCGACACCACCGGCACCGGCAACAGCCTCAACGTCGCGCACCCCGCGGCGCTGGGCCTGATCATGGACTCGCTGCGCTACTGGGTGACCGAGATGCACGTCGACGGCTTCCGCTTCGACCTCGCCACCACCCTCACCCGCCAGACCGGCGAGGCCGAGGTGCACAGCGCCTTCCTGGACCTGATCGCGCAGGACCCGGTGCTCGCGCCCGTCAAGATGATCGCCGAGCCGTGGGACACCGCCGGCTACCAGGTGGGCGGCTTCCCCGCCGACTGGTCGGAGTGGAACGGGAAGTTCCGCGACGACGTCCGCGACTTCTGGCACGGCGCCGACTCGGTGCTCGGCACCACCGCGCAGCGGATCCTCGGCTCGCCGGACGTCTACGAGGCCGACAAGCGCTCCCCCGTCTCGAGCGTCAACTTCGTCACCGCGCACGACGGCTTCACCCTGGCCGACCTCACCGCCTACTCGCGCAAGCACAACGCGGCCAACGGCGAGGACAACAACGACGGCGAGAGCGACAACCGCTCCTCGAACAACGGCGCGGAGGGCGCGACCGACAACGGCGCCGTCAACGAGCGCCGGGCCCGGATGCGCCGCAACTTCCTCGCGACGCTGCTGCTCTCGGCCGGCGTGCCGATGATCCTCGGCGGCGACGAGATCGCGCGCACCCAGGGCGGCAACAACAACGCCTACTGCCAGGACGACGAGATCTCGTGGTTCGACTGGGAGATCGCGGACCTCAACCTGCTCGCCTTCACCCGCGAGCTGATCGCGCTGCGGAAGGCCGAGCCGGCCCTGCGGCCGAAGTGGTTCCGCCGCGCCCCCGGCGACGGCCCCGAGACCGTCGACATCCTGCGCTCGGACGCCGCCGGATTCGCCGACGAGGACTGGGACAACCCGGACGCCCGCTCGATCACGTTCGTCTTCCGCTCCGAGGGCAGCGCCAGCTTCGCGCTGCTGCTGAACTCGGCCGAGAACGGCGTCGAGTTCACGGTGCCGGACGCACCCGGCGCCGAGTGGCAGCTGGCCGCCTCGAGCGACCCGGAGCAGGTCGTCGAGGGCGAGGTCACCACGCTGATCGTGCGCGACGCGTCCTTCACGCTGCTGCGCTCCGCCGCCTCCTGATGACCGGGCCGGGCCGGACCTCGCGGCGCCTGCGCTTCAGCGGGCGCATCGCGGGGTTCGGGACGGCCTCCGGCACCCGGATCGTGCTCGGGCTGTGGGAGAGCACGCCGTTCGGCGCGTTCGCCGACGCCATGGTCGAGCGGGCGGACGGGCAGCGGCTCCTGATCGCGCCGACGGACGAGGTCGCGGACTTCATCGGGTCGACGTACTCGTTCGAGGAGGTGCGGCTCGCGCCGGTCGCCTGGCACCGCGTCGCGGGCGGGATCGAGGCCACGGCCGGCCCGCTCTCGCTCGCGCTGCGGCTCGGCGGGCTCACTCCGCTGGGCCGCCTGCTGCGCATCGTGCCGCGGCCGCTCGCCGAGCACCCGGCCTGGCTGACCGCGATCTCCCCGGTCGCCTCCGTGCTGGTGCGCGGCGTGAGCACCGCGGGCTCGGCCGGCCACGGCAGGCGGGAGTACTACGGCGTCCGCGCGATCCGCTCGATCCTCGGGGTCACCGCCTCGCTCGACGGCGCGGACCTCGGCGCGCTCGGACCGCTGTCGCCGCCGGTCCGCTTCGGCTTCTCGTCGGCACCGGCCACGCCGGCCGTCGTCGACGTCACCACCACCATCACGCTGCCCCGGACCCCCGGTGCGGCACGAGAGAGAGGAAGCGCCTCGTGAAGAAGGGCGACAAGATCAGCTGGAACACCTCGCAGGGCGAGACCCACGGCGAGCTGGTCGAGAAGAAGACGAAGGAGTTCCAGTTCGAGGGGCAGAAGTTCAACGCCTCGGACGACGAGCCCTACTGGATCGTGCAGAGCGACAAGACCGACGCGAAGGCCGCGCACAAGGAGTCCTCGCTGAAGAAGAAGTAGCGGGCGCACACTGGGGAGCATGAGCGACGACGACGACGTGCGCCGACTGGCGCTCCTGCTCCCCGGCGCCGAGGAGCGGACCGCCTACGGCACCCCGGCCTTCTACGCCGGGCCAAAGATGTTCGCCCGGCTGCACCAGCGGCCGGGTGTCCTGCTCGTCTGGCGAGCCGATCTGGGCGAGCGCGAGGCGCTGCTGCAGAGCGACCCGGACACGTACTTCACGACGAGCCACTACGACGGGCATCCGAGCGTGCTCGTGCGGCTGGAGAAGATCGGCGCGGACGAGCTCGGCGAGCTGCTGCGCGAGGCGTGGGCCGCGAGGGCGCCGCGCCGGCTGCTCGACGGCGAGGCCTGACTCCTAGGTTCCGCGGCGCACCGTTTCGTGCACCCAGGCGAGCTTCTCGGCGATCGCGGGCGTGATGACGAAGGGGTAGAGGTCGTCCTTGCCCATCGAGCGGTTCACGCTGTTGAGGGCGAGCGAGAAGCCGTGCCAGCGGGCGAGGATCTCGGGCGTCTCCAGATCGGCGACGCGCTGCGCGCCCGTCGCCTGCACACTGCCGACCAGCGACTCCGGGAGGCGGCCCCAGGGTCCGGCGACGGTCAGGCCGACCGTGGCGGTCGTCTCCAGCGCGTCGGCGATGTGCAGGTAGTGCGCGAAGGTCTCGGCGAAGTCCTCCCACGGGTGCGTGGTCGCGTACTGCGAGATGTGGTCGCGCGCCCAGTCCTCGGTCGCCGCGCCGCCGTAGTGCGCGTCGAGCGCGGCGCCGTAGTCCGCCCGCTCGTCGCCGAACAGCGCGCGGAACGCGGGCAGGAGCGGCGTGCCGTCGACGAGCAGCTGCCAGTAGTAGTGGCCGATCTCGTGCCGGAAGTGGCCGAGCATCGTCCGGTACGGCTCGCCGAGCCGCGCCTTCAGCGCCTCGCGGTGCGCGTCGTTCCCCTCGGCGAGGTCGACGGTGATCACGCCGTCGGCGTGCCCGGTCGTCACGGCGCCCTGCGCGGAGGAGAGCAGCTCGAAGGACAGCCGCCGACCGCGGTGCACCGGCAGGTCGAGGTGCCGCAGCTGGCGCAGCAGCCGCCGCTTGGCGAACTCGGCGACCGTCAGCTGGCTCAGCGTCGCCGCGTCGTACACCGGCGGCCGAGCGCTCGTCAGCGCGCAGGAGGCGCAGGCGCCACCCGTGCCCTCCGCCGCGAGCCAGGTGCAGTCGATCGTGCCGCGGTAGACGCAGAGCGCGCGGCCCTCGGCCTCGACGAGCTCGTCCGCGTCGACGTCGTACGCGAGCGCCGTGCCGCAGCGCAGGCACCGCGCGTCCTCGAACTCCACCCGCGCCTCGCAGTGCGGACAGCCGAAGACGCGCATGACGGGCGAGTTTACCCGCCTTCAGGCCCGACGAGCCTCGAGCCCTCGCCTGCGCCGGCGCCGGCCAGGTCGGCGAGGACATCGACGACGACGCTCCGGATCCCCGTGAACGCCTCCGACGACGAGTCCGCCGCCCAGGAGAGCGAGGGGAACTCCGCCACGGTGCCGAGGAACTGC
This sequence comes from Rathayibacter sp. PhB151, assembly GCF_004366415.1. Taxonomy (NCBI): domain Bacteria; kingdom Bacillati; phylum Actinomycetota; class Actinomycetes; order Micrococcales; family Microbacteriaceae; genus Rathayibacter; species Rathayibacter sp. PhB151. The sequence continues at coordinate 637,441 of NZ_SOEN01000006.1, forward strand.
TCGTCCTCCTGCGACCACTGGACCCGATAGGTGCGGCGCTCCGCGTCGGTCATCGTCGCTCCCCTTCCCCTTCTCGGTCGCCGCGAGCACCTGCTCGACGTGACCGGACGAGTATCACGGGCGATCTCAGCGAGGCAGTGATCGTGCGCCAGGCCACGTCACCGCGAACGGCGTCTCTCCAGACCTCGCCTGCGTGGAGACGGTGGGCCGGGCGCAGGACGCGCTCCTCACCGAACGGGGAGCGACCCGAGCCGAGGATGCTCGACCGCCGAGCGGTACGGTTGTGTCATGGACGTCAAGCAGGCCGCCGAGCGACTCGGGGTGACTCCGCGCCGCGTGGTGGCGCTGATCGCCGCCGGCCGGATCGAGGCGACGAAACTCGGCCGCCGCTGGGAGGTCACGGAGGTGTCCGGCGCACGTTCGCGCCGTCCTCTCTCGGTCAGGTCGCGGCAGTCGCTGGCGCACGCCCTGCACGAGCGGACCCTGTCGGGCCTCGAGGGGCAGGAGCTCGCCAGGACCGCCGCGCGCATCCGCCGGCTCCGCGCGTCGCAGGACCCCGCCGGGTTGCTGGCGGACTGGTGGGGTGGAGAGGTGGAGTCCGGGCTCGTCGACTTCGGCACCAATCTCGTGCAGCACGCACTCCACGGTGATCCGGACTACGTGCGAGAGGCACTGCACCGTCCGCGACGCGAGTACCTGCGACGCCTGGAAGACCTGGCGGATGCCGTGAGCTCGGAGCGACGCATCATGGGACTCTCGATCGACGACCTCGCGCGAGCCGCGGAGGTGGACGTCTCCGACGTCCGACGCCTCGAACGCGGTCTGCCGGTGTCGCGGCCCTCGACCGCCCGGCGCGTGCTGGACGCCCTGGGCGTCGAGCCGACCGCACTTCCCGATCTGGTGCTCCGGTGACGGAACGACTCGAAGCGTGGCTCGAGGGCAGACATGCCGGGCAGTTCACCCGGGACGCCGACGGCAGGATCGGCTTCAGCTACTCCGACGACGCACCGTCGACGCCGATCTCCCTGTCGCTGCCGCGCGAGGGCACGACGACGCGCGCGGCGGCGGCGAGGTTCCTCGACAACCTGCTGCCCGACCAGGAGCACACGCGACGCCGGATGGCACAGGCGTACGGGGTCGCGAGCACGGGGACGTTCGAACTCCTGCGGACGGTCGGCGGTGACGTCGCCGGCGGCCTGGTGCTCCTCCCCGACGGCGAGGCACCGCCGACGGGACTGGCGCGGCTGAATCCGGCTCTCGATCGGGACGTCGCCGACCGCATCAACAGCATCAAGCTCGATCCGGACGCCTGGGTGCCGCGACAGACTCCCGCGCGCTTCTCCCTGGCGGGAACGCAGGGGAAGTTCGCCCTGGCTCGAGTGGACCGGAACTGGTACTGGTCGAACGCCGCCGTGCCCTCGACGCACATCGTCAAGCCCGCGCGCCCGGAGCATCTCCACCTCGAGGAAGCGGAAGCGTCCGCGCTCGCGCTGGCCGCGGAGGCCGGCCTCCCGACTCCCCGGGCGGCCGTCCTGCAGATGACGGATCAGACGGCGTTCGTCGTGGAGCGCTTCGACCGCGTCGTCGACGACGACACCGTGTTCGCGACACGACTCCACGCCGAGGACCTCGCTCAGGCGCTGGGCGTCGACGTCTCCCGGAAGTACTCCGTGACGGCCGTGCAGATCGTGGAGAAGCTCCGGTCGGTCGACGCGACCGGCGGGGTGGTGCGCGCCTTCCTCCGGCAGCTGGCCTTCAACGTCCTCATCGGCAACGCTGACGCGCATGCCAAGAACTACTCCGTCCTCCTCCGGCCCGACGCCGTCGGCCTCGCTCCGATCTACGACACGGTTCCGACCGGCCTGTTCCCGGCGTTCGACCAGGAGCTGGCGATGCGCATCGCCGGCGCGCGGTTCCCGCAGGCGGTGACGCAGAACCACTGGCGGAAGCTCGCGAGGAGCACGGGGATCGACGAGGAGGAGGTCGTCAGTCTCGTGGAGGAGGTGGCGCGCGGCGTCGCGGCGAGGAACGACACCGCGTGGACGACCCTCGACGACGATCAGGCGAGGCGACTGACCGAGACCGTGGAGCGCAACGTCGCCGTCGCGCTGGCACGGCCCCGCCGGGCGACGACCTAGGCGATGCGGATCAGCTTCTTGTTGACGAACTCCTCCAGGGCGCTGCGGCCCATCTCGCGGCCGGTGCCGGAGCGCTTGACGCCGCCGAAGGGGAGCTCGGCCGCGTCGCCCAGGACGAGGTTGATCCAGACCATGCCGGCGTCGATGCGGTCGGCCAGGCGGAGGGCCTGCTCCGAGTCGGTCGTGTAGAGGTAGGAGCCCAGGCCGTAGGGGGTGTCGTTGGCGAGCGCGATCGCCTCGTCCTCGTCGTGCACGCGATAGAGCGCGGCGACGGGGCCGAAGAACTCCTCGCGGTAGGCGTTCATCTCGGGGGTGACGTCCTCGAGGACGGCCGGCGGGAAGAAGTTGCCGGTCACCTCGCCGCTCGCGCGGACGGTCGCGCCCTGCTCGCGGGCGACGGCGAGCTGCTGCTCGAGGCGCGCGGTCGCGGCGGCGGAGGAGAGCGGGCCGAGGAGGGTCCCCGAAGCGTGGGGATCCGCGGGCTGTGCGGCGGTGAAGGCCGCGGTGAACTTCTCCGCGAAGGCGTCGTATAGAGCGTCGATCACGATGAAGCGCTTGGCGGCGTTGCAGGACTGGCCGTTGTTGTCCAGGCGGGCGGCGACCGCGTCCTCGACGGCCTTGTCGAGGTCGTCGGTGGAGAGCAGCATGAACGGGTCGGAGCCGCCCAGCTCGAGGACGACCTTCTTGAGGTTCCGGCCGGCGATCTCGGCGACGGCCGCTCCTGCGCGCTCGGAGCCGGTGACGGAGACGCCCTGCACGCGCGGGTCGGCGATGACGGTCGCGGCCTGGTCGTTGCTGGCGTAGAGGTTCACGTAGACGCCGGCCGGGGCGCCGAGCTCCTCAGCGGCGGTGCGGAAGATGTCGGCGATCGCGGCGGCCGACTCCGGGCACTGCGGCGCGTGCTTGAGCAGGATCGTGTTGCCGTTCACCACGTTCGGGCCGGCGAAGCGGGCGACCTGGTAGTAGGGGAAGTTCCAGGGCATGATCCCCAGCAGCACGCCCAGGCCCGAGCGGCGGACGAACGCCGAGCCGGTGCCGTCGGCCAGCGCGATCGGCTCGTCCTTCAGGAACTCCTCGCCGTTCTCGGCGTAGTAGCGGTAGATGTCGGCCGCGAAGCCGACCTCGCCCTGCGCCTGGTCGAGCGGCTTGCCCATCTCGCGGACGATGATCTCGGCGAGGGCGTCGGCGCGCTCGACGTGCAGGTCCGCGACGCGGGCGATCAGCGCGGCGCGGGTGGCGACGGGCACGGTGCGCGACCAGGTGGAGTACGCGTCGTGGGCCGAGGCGATGGCGTCGGCGAGCTCGGCGTCGGTGATGCCGGGGTACTCGCTCAGCGTCTCGCCCGAGGCCGGGTCGATGACGGCGTAGCTGCTGCTGCTCATGCGGGGAGTGCTCCTTCACGGTCGCGGGCCGGCGCGGTCGCGTCGGTGGTGTCGGTGGTGTCGTCGTTCGTCGCGGCGGGGTCGTCGGCGGAGTCTCCGGCGGTGTCCTCGTCGAGGATCTCCTGCGCCAGGCGCCGGCCGACGCGGATCGCGCCGTCGACGTGCTGGTAGCCCTCGGCCGCGAGGTCGCTCGAGCCGAAGCGGAGCGGGCCCACCGGCTCGAGCTGCAGCGCGCCGTAGCGGGTCAGTCCGCCGAGGTCGAAGCTCGCGGCGTACGCGCCCTGCGTCCACTCCTCCGACGCCCAGTCGCTCTCGTAGTAGACGACGGGGTCGAGCGCGGCCGGGCCGTAGTAGGCGGCGAGCGAGTCGAGGATCGCGGCCTTCCGCTCGGCCTCGGGCAACGCGAGGACGCGGTCGGCCTTCTCGTCCGAGACGAAGCCGACGAGGGTTCCGCGCTCCTCCCCCGCGTTGGAGTTGTCGTAGGCCTCGTGCACGAGGGCGTGCGGGCTGAACGCGGTGCCGGAGAGGCCGTCGGCGCGCCAGAACGGGGTCGCGTAGGTCGCGTGCACCTTGATCACCAAGCCGAGGGACTGGTGCTGGAGCGCCTGCTGGCGGAGCCGGGGCAGCGGCGGGTCGAACGTGATCCGGTTGACGAGGTTCGGCGGCACGGCGACGATCGCGCGGCGGGCCCGCACGGTGACGCCGTCGGCGCGGACGATCACGCCGTCGTCGCCGTACTCCACGGAGCGGACCGGCCGGCCGAGCAGGACGCGCTCGGCGCCCACGCGCTCGGCGAGCCGCTCCGGGACCTGCTGCAGACCGCCGAGGACGCGCTTGTCGAGGATGAAGTCGGCGTCGACGAGGTTGCCGAAGCTGCCCGCGCTCGCCGCCATCAGCAGGGCCTGCAGCAGCGAGAAGGAGTGCGCGGGCTTGGTGAGCATGGCGTCGGCGATGAAGAGCGCGATGTTCGCGCGGGCCTCGGCGTCGTCGCTCTGCGCCTCCAGCCAGGCGCTGAAGCTGATCCGGTCGTAGTCGTGCGCCCGCGGATGCGACCACGGAGCGGACGGGTCGGTCTCGGCGACGAGGCCGTCGAGGATCCCGATCAGGCGCTCGATCTCGGCCTCGGTGTCCGCGCCGCCGGGGAAGATGTCGCCGGTGAAGCGCCGGGCGCCGCCGTCGGCGCCGATGTAGACGCTCTCGCCCTCGCGGTAGCGGGAGTAGGTGTCGAGGCCGAGCTCGTCGAGCGTCTCGAGCAGGGCGGTCTGGTCGGGCGAGACCCACTGCCCGCCGATCTCGAGCATCTGGCCGTCGACCACGCGGGTCTCGAGGCGGCCGCCGACGCGCTCGCGCGCCTCGAGGACGACGACGCGGCGGCCCTGCTCCTGCAGCCGGAGGGCGGCGGTCAGGCCGGTGGCGCCGGCGCCGATCACGACCACGTCGCAGTCGAGATCGGATTCGGGGGCGGTCGCGCTGGACTCCACCACGCTGTGCATGACAACTCTTTCCGTCGGTGATCCCCGCTTTCGACGAGGGATTGCGAACAATTCTGGCACAGCAACGGTGGAGAAGGGCAGTGGAGGACCTGACGGATCGATCTTTCCCGCGATACATAGGCGTGCTATGTTTAAGCACGTGCTCGAACCCTCCGCTCCCGTCCGCCTCGCCTCCGCCGCCACCGCTCTCGCGCGGTACGCGGGCCGCTCCAGCGGTGCCACCGGGCTCGGCGCGCAGTCCGGCGCCGTCTGGTCGACGCTCGCCGAGCTGCGCACCGCCTCCCCGATCCGCCTCGGCGAGCTCGCCGAGCGCGTCCGGGTCACCCAGCCGACGATGACCGGCATCATCGCGCGCCTCGACGAGGCCGGCTGGATCCGCCGCGTGCACGACGAGAGCGACGGCCGCGCCTGGCTGATCGAGGGCACCGAGGCGGGAGCCGCGGCGCTCACCGAGCACCGCCTCCGCCTCGACGCCGCCCTCGCCCCGCTGTTCGACGACCTCGACGACGACGACCGCCGCGCCCTCGAGCGCGCCGCGTCCCTCGTCGAGGAGCGCGTCCTGCGCGTCGCCGGCAGCCCCGCCTCCTGACTCCCCTTCCCCGCACGACCCCTCCCCCGAAAGGCCCCTCCGTGTCCACTCCCCACTCCCCCGCCGCGGGCGGCTCGATCCTCCGGCAGCCGCTCGCCGTCTGGGCCGTCGCCTTCGCCGCCGTCATCGCCTTCATGGGCATCGGCCTCGTCGACCCGATCCTCCCGGCCATCGCCGAGAGCCTCGAGGCGACGCCGACCGAGACCTCGCTGCTGTTCACCAGCTACCTCGTGATCACCGGCGTCGTGATGTTCTTCACCAGCTGGCTCTCCAGCCGCATCGGCGCGAAGAAGACGCTGATGATCGGCCTGGTGCTGATCGTCGTCTTCGCCGCGCTCGCCGGCACGGCCGGCAGCGTCGAGGGCGTCATCGGCTTCCGCGCCGGCTGGGGCTTCGGCAACGCGCTCTTCATCTCGACCGCGCTCTCGACGATCGTCGGCGCGGCCAGCGGAGGCTCCTCCGCGGCGATCGTGCTCTACGAGGCCGCGCTCGGCGTCGGCATCGCGATCGGCCCGCTGCTCGGCGGCCTGCTCGGCTCGGTCTCCTGGCGCGGACCGTTCTTCGGCACGGCCGTGCTGATGGCCGTCGGCTTCATCGCCATCGCGACCCTGCTGCGCGAGGACGGCCCGCGGCCGACCCCGACGCCGCTCTCCGCGCCGTTCAAGGCGCTCGCCGTGCCCGCCATCCGCACCCTCGCCGGTGCGGCGCTGTTCTACAACATCGGCTTCTTCGTGCTGCTGGCCTACACGCCGTACCCGCTCGGGCTCGACGAGATGGGCCTCGGCTTCACCTTCTTCGGCTGGGGCCTCGGCGTCGCGATCACCTCGGTCTTCGTCGCTCCGCTGCTGACCGCGCGGCTGCCGCGCACCGTCGTGCTCCGCTCGGTGCTGGTGCTGCTGGCGCTCGACCTCGTCGCCGGCGGGCTGCTGATCTCCTCGCGGGTCGGCCTGATCGTCTGCATCATCGTGGGCGGCCTGCTGCTGGGCGTCGTCAACACCGTGCTGACCGAGTGCGTGATGGAGGCGACCGACCTGCCGCGCTCCGTCGCCTCGTCCTCCTACTCGGGCGTGCGCTTCCTCGGCGGCGCGATCGCCCCGCCGGCCGCCTCGGCGCTGGCCGCGGCGATCTCGCCGGCCTTCCCGATGTACGCGGCGGCGGGCGCGGTGCTGATCGCCTCGCTGATCGTGTTCCTCGGGCGGCGGACGCTGGTGCGCGCTGATGCGCACGGCGCCGAGAGCGCCGCGGTCGAGGCCCAGTCGATCGCGGTCGGCGAGAGCCTCTGACGGTGCTCACCGGGAGGGGCGTCCCTGCCGCCCCTCCCGCAGTCGGCTCCCCGGCGCGACCGGGTCCCGCGGAGCGTCTCGCGTTCGCTGCGCGGAATCGCTTGGCACGCGATTCCGCGGGATGCTCCTGCGCCCTGCTTGCGGGGATGCTCCGAACGAAGCAGTACCTGAGCACGGGTGCCGCTGTGAGGGCCGTTCATGCTGATCGAGTAGCCCGCGCAGCGGGCGTATCGAGATCCACCGTCGTCCGGGCTCGAGCCGTCAGGGCGCGACCTCGAACATCCGGGGGCGGAGCGGATGGGTGCGCGGATCCGCGGCGCAGGCCGCGAGGGCGGCGGCGAGCATGCCCGGCGCCGGCCGCGCCTCTCGGACATAGACGTCGACGCCCGCCGGGGTGAACGGCGTGCGGGCGAAGCGGGTCAGCGCCCAGCCCGCCTCGGTGTCGGCCGCGACGAAGGACCAGCGGCTGCGGGCCAGCAGCGTCAGCGGCTCGACGCCCCGCCAGCGGAAGCCGTCGGGATCCGCGGGGTCGGGGGCGTCGATCCCGACCACGTAGCGGGTCGAGCGCCGGCCGCGCCAGCTGACGACGTCGCCGACCTCTCCGCTCGGCAGCGGCGCGTAGGTGATCGCCACCCCCTCGCGCCCCCGCCACAGTGGCAGGCTCGAGCCGCGCACGAACCAGGTCCCCGTCGCCAGGGCGGCACGATCGATCGCGGGAGCGTCGATCACGGCAGCGCGTGCTTCACGTTGGAGCGGGCCAGCGCGATCGCCTCGCCCGCGCCGCCGTTCATCACCATCTTCGACATCGCCAGCGCGAAGCCCTTCACCTGCGCGCCGGTGACCGTCGGCGGCAGCGAGAGCGCGAGCGGATCCGTGACGACGTCCACGAGCACGGGTCCCGGGTCGGCGAGCGCCTCGCGCAGCGCGGACTCCACCTCGCGCGGGTCCTCGACCCGGATCCCGCGGATGCCGACCGCCGTCGCGACCTGCGCGTAGTCGACCATCGGCACGTCGACCGCGAAGTCGGGGAAGCCGTCGACGAGCATCTCCACCTTCACCAGCCCGAGCGTCGAGTTGTTGAAGACGACGATCGTCACCGGCAGCTTGTACGCCGCGACCGTCACCAGCTCGCCCATCAGCATCGAGAGCCCGCCGTCGCCGCTCAGCGAGACGACCTGGCGGCCGGGCTGCGCCATCTGGGCGCCCACGGCGTGCGGCAGCGCGTTCGCCATCGAGCCGTGCGAGTACGAGCCGAGCAGGCGCCGACGCCCGTTCGGCGTGATGTAGCGCGCCTGCCAGACGTTGCCCATGCCGGTGTCGGCGGTGACGATCGCATCGTCGGCGAGCAGGGAGTCGAGCGTCGAGGCGACCAGCTCGGGGTGGATCGGCCGCTTCGTGGCGACCTCGGTGTACTTGCCGACCACGCCGGTGACGAGCTTCTCGTTCTTCTTCAGCATCCGGTCGAGGAAGCGGTGGTCCTTCCGCTTCACCAGCGGAGTCAGCGCGTCCAGGGTCGTGGCGACGTCGCCGTGCACGGGATGCGCGACGCTCACCCGGCGACCGAGCTTGGAGGCGTCGCTGTCGACCTGCGCGATGACGACCTTCGACGCGTCCGGCAGGAACTGCTCGTAGGGGAAGTCGGTCCCGAGCAGGATCAGCAGGTCGGCGTCGTGCATGCCTGCGTGGGCGGCGCCGTAGCCGAGCAGCCCGGTCATGCCGACGTCGTAGGGGTTGTCGTACTGGATCCACTCCTTGCCGCGCAGGCTGTGCCCGATCGGCGCTCCGATCAGCTCGGCGAACGCGACGACCTCGTCGTGCGCGTCCCGCACGCCCGCGCCGGCGAAGATCGCGACCGTCTTCGCCTCGTCGATCGCCTGCGCGAGCGCGCGGACGTCGGCCGCGGCGGGCACCAGGGCCGGCCGCTCCGGAAGCACGAAGGACGGGAAGTCGCCCTCCGCCTCGAACTCGGCGACGTCGCCCGGGAGGGTCACCACGGCCACGCCGCGGAGCGCGACGGCACTGCGCATCGCTGCGTTGACGACCCGCGGGGCCTGCGCCGCCGTCGAGACCAGCTCGCGGTAGTGCGAGCACTCGACGAAGAGGCGGTCGGGGTGCGTCTCCTGGAAGTAGCCGGAGCCGATCTCGCCGCTCGGGATGTGGCTCGCGATGGCGAGCACGGGAGCACCCGAGCGGTGCGCGTCGTACAGGCCGTTGATCAGGTGCAGGTTGCCAGGGCCGCAGCTCCCGGCGCAGACCGCCAGCTTCCCGGTGATCTGCGCCTCCGCGCCGGCCGCGAAGGCGGCGGCCTCCTCGTTGCGGACGTGGATCCAGTCGATCCCGCCCTTCGCCGAGCCGCCGCTGCGGCGCACCGCGTCGACGATCGGATTGAGCGAGTCCCCGACGATCCCGTAGATCCGGGCGACCCCGGCGTCGATGAGCTGGGCGATGAGCTGGTCTGCGACGGTCTTCTGAGCCATGCCCCCATTCGACTCCACCCGGCTGGACTTCGCCTGCCCCTCGCGGGGCCTTGCCGGGCGGCGACGATCGGAGTAGCGGGCCGCACCGCAGGGGGGGTGCCCGAGCGGCCCTCGCCGCCCCTACCCTGGAGCCGACCCGCCACCGCCGCTGTCTGGAGCCCTCGATGAACCGCCGCCGTTCCGCCCTCGTCCTCGCCGCCGCCGCGGCCCTCGCCCTCGGCCTCACCGGCTGCTCGGGGATCAACAGCATGATGGGCGGCGAGACCCGCGACGACACCTCGGGCGAGATCGTCGACGGCGGCACGACCGACGTCTTCCAGCTCCGCGTCGGCGACTGCCTGAACGACGAGCTGAGCGAGACCGCGACCGAGGTCACCGACGTGCCGACCGTGCCGTGCTCCGACGCGCACAGCTACGAGGTCTTCCAGAACATCACGATGGCCGAGGCGGACGAGTACCCCGGCGAGACGGCGACCACCGAGCAGGCCGACTCCGAGTGCCAGGCCGCGTTCGAGGGCTTCGTCGGCCTCAGCTACGAGGAGTCGCAGTACGACTTCAGCTACTACTACCCGACCCAGGAGAGCTGGGACGGCGGCGACCGCGTCATCAACTGCCTGATCACCGACCCCGCGGGCCCCAGCACCGGCACCCTCTCGGGCGCCGCCGCCTGACCCTCCCCGCGAGATGCCACTTGTGCACGCTTTTCACGGCGTGTCGCGCTCATATGTGGCATCTCGCGGCGGGGATCAGCGCGTGGCCGGGGGGCGGGGGAAGAGGGTGAGGAGGAGGCCCGAGGCGATCCAGACGGCGGCGATGCCGAGGACGAGCCAGCCGGCATCGAGGCCGGAGGCGGCTCCGGCGAGGGCGGCGCCGACCGCGGCGGCGGCGGCGCGCAGGCCCGCGCCGATGGTGAAGACCTGGGAGCGGACGGCGGCCGGGCTCTCCTGATCGCGCAGCAGCAGCATCGCGGCGTTCGCGGGCGCGGTGAAGACTCCGGCGACCGCGAACGCGACGAGGGCCACGACGATCCCGAGGTCGGGCGCGGCGGCGAGCAGGGCGACGCCGGTCGCCGCGAAGCCCGCGCCCATCACCCAGGCCGGCGGGCGGCGGGTCCAGCGCCGCACGGCGACCGCGATCGCGCCGAGCAGCCCGCCGACGGCGAACGCGGTGAGCAGCCCGGCCGCCGCGTCGGTGCTCCCCACCCGCTCGAGCGACAGGCCGATCGCGGCGACGCCGGCCGCACCGCCGCCGATCTGGCTGATCGTCCCGGAGAGGGTGACGATCGCGATCGGCCGGTGCCGCACGAGGTGGGTGACACCGGCCGCGATGGTGCGCCGGACGCCGACGGTGGGGGTGGGCCGCGCCTCCATCCGCAGGGCGAGCGAGCCGAGGACACCGACGAGCGCGAGGGCGGCCATCGCGAGCATGGCGAAGCGGGCCGACGCGACGGCGATCACCAGCCCGGCGATCGCGGGGCCGCCGATCGAGGCGACGGTGTAGGACAGCGAGTCCTGGGCGTAGGCGCGGCGCGGGTCGGCGATCGCGCTGGTCACGAAGCTCGACATGCCGCCCATGTAGACCGGGGTCGCCAGGCCCGCGATCACCAGCAGCAGCGCGATCAGCGCCGTCGGCACGTCGCCGAGGAAGGACGCGAGCGCGAACGAGGCGGCGGTGGCCAGCGCCGCGCCGACCAGCAGCCGGCGCGGTGCCCGCACCCGGTCGAGTACCGTGCCGACCAGTGGAGCGGCGATCACGCTCGGGAACAGGGCGGCGCCGGTCAGCAGCCCGCCGAGGGCGACGTCGTCGAGGCGCTCGACGGCGAGGACGGGCAGGGCGACGACCATGCCCGCGCTCGCGAGGCGCAGCGGGATCGAGGCGGTCAGGTAGGTGGCGGCGCTCATGCGGCTCGGGAGGACATCACCTCCCATTTTTCCATGCTCTCGAGGGCCCGCTCCCCGGCCGCGGCGATCAGGGCAGCAGGATCACCTTGCCGTCGAGCGTGCGCGACTCGGCGAGCTCCATCGCCGCCACGATCTCCGTGAGCGGGAAGCGCGCCGCGATGTTGGCCGTGAGCGAGCCGTCCGCGAGCAGCGCGAGCACGCGGCCCAGGTCCTCCTCGAGCCGCGCGCGGAACCGGGCGGGTCGCAGCGAGTGCCCGGACCAGAGGTCGTAGAAGACGGCGCGCTTCCCGTTCGGCGCCAGCTGGTACGCCTGCACCCGGGCGAGCTGCTTCAGGAACGGCGGCCAGATGCTGCCGGTGCTCGCGCTGACGATCGCGTAGGCGACGAGGGTGCCGCCGGGCGCGAGCAGCGTCCAGGCCAGGCGGGTGGTCTCCCCGCCGATGTTGTCGAAGACGGCCTGCACGCCGCCGGGCGCGAGCTCGCGGACGCGGGCGGCGAGCTCCGGGTCGGCGTAGTCGACCGGCTCGACGCCCGCCGCGCGGAGGGCGTCGTGGTGCCGCGGCGAGGCGGCGCCGATCACCCGGATGCCCTCTAGCGACGCGAGCCGGTGCACGAGGCCGCCGACGCCGCCGTTCGCCCCGAACAGGAGGATCGTGTCGCCGCGGGAGAGCCGGGCCGAGCGGTGCAGCATCTGCCACGCCGTCACTCCGTTCACCACCACGGCCTCGGCGTCCTCGGGCGCGACGCCCTCGGGGACGAGGACGCAGTCGCGCGCGGCGACCCGGGCGTGGCCGGTCCAGCCGCCGGTCTTGGTGAGCGCGGCGACGCGGCGGCCCTCGAGCGAGGCGTCGCCGCCGGGACCGACGGCGAGCACCCGGCCGACGAGGTCGTAGCCGGGCGTGAAGGGGAAGGCGGGCTGGGCGAAGTAGCGGCCGCGGCGCATCGACTGCTCGGCGAAGGAGATGCCGGTGGCCTCGACGGCGACGAGCAGCTCGCCGGCCGCGGGCGGCTCGACGGCGGCCTGCTCGAGGAGGAGTCCGGACGGCTCGACGAGGCCCGGGAGGACGACGCGGGTGGTGGTGCGCGGGAGGGCGGTGGTCATGGTGTGCTCCTAGCAGTAGGTGTGTGTGACTAGACAGTCACTTCTTGAGATGCGAGAAAGGAAGTTCATGCTGATCGAGTAGCCCGCAGAGCGGGCGTATCGAGGTCCACCGGCGTCAGAGGACGGTTCTGCAGACCCGCCCTTCTGACGACGGTGGGTCTCGATACGCCCCTGCGGGGCTACTCGACCAGCATGGGTCGACCAGCAGGCGTCGACTAGCAGTGAGACGGCCAGCATGAGTCGGCCAGCGGGGCGTCGGCTGGCATGCGCGCCGGCTCAGTCGTGGTGCCGGATGCCCGCGGAGACGATGCGCGCCCACTCGGAGTCGACGCCGCCGAGGTCGGTCTGCACGATCAGGTGGCAGAGCTGGCCGTAGGCGATGAAGCGCTGCACGGCCGGGCCGTCGGCGCCGGACACGACGCTCACGGTGCGGACGACCGTCGAGATCCCGCGGCGGACGGCCTCGCGGATCTCCGGCACCCCGCTCGCGCTCTGCGCCTGCGACTGCAGCATGATCAGGTCGCGGTCGGCGATCAGATCGACGTAGGCGAGGGTCATCGCCTCGAGCCGGTCGGCCGGGTCCGACGAGACCGAGGCCTCCCCCGCCGCGGCGAGCGTCGACGCCACCAGCTCGTAGCAGCGGTCGACCGCGGCGACGAAGACGCCGAGCTTGCCCGGGAAGAGCCGGAAGACGTAGGCCGGCGAGACTCCCGCCTCGGCCGCGACCTCGGTGATCGGGGTCGCGGAGTAGCCGGTGCGCGCGAAGACGTGCACGGCGGCCGCGGTGATCCGCTCGCGCTGGGCTTCTGCGGTGGAGCGGGGAGTCGTGATCGGCATGTGACTGATTGAACACTTACAACGGGACGGTGTCAAGAGACGGCCGGTGCGGATCCCGGATCAGGACCGCTTCCGCCGCCCCTTCAGCGCGAGCTGCAGTGCCGCGAGGAGCAGCAGCGCGGCGAACAGCACGCCCGAGATCCGCGCCGGCAGCAGGAACGACAGCGCGACGCCGGCGAAGGAGAACCCCGTCGCGCAGAGGCCGACCACGAGCCCGGCCCGGACGTCGAGCAGTCCGCGGCGCGCGTTCGCGATCGAGCCGCTGATCGCCGTCGGGATCATCGCGGCGAGCGAGGTGCCCTTGGCGAGCAGATCGGCGAGACCGAACGCGCCGACGAGCACGGGCACGGCGATCGCGCCGCCGCCGATCCCGAAGAGCCCCGAGGCCACTCCCATCGCCAGGCCCAGCCCGCCGAAGCCGGGCCAGACGCCCCAGCCCTCGGCGACGTCGCCGGTCTCGTTCGAGCCGAACACCGCCATCCGCACCGCCGCGGCCACCAGCAGGGCGACGAACAGCCAGCGGAGCACGCCGAGCGGCAGGCGCGCCAGCAGCCAGGAGCCGAGGACCGCGCCGATCATCGCGGCCGCGGCGATCACGGCGGCGGGAAGCCAGGCGACCTGCCCGCCGAGGGCGTAGCCGAAGGCGCCCGCCACCGCGGTCGGCGCGATCGCCAGCAGCGAGGTCGCGGAGGCGCGGCGCTGGTCCATCCCGGCCCAGGCGATCAGCATCGGCACCATCACGATGCCGCCGCCGACGCCGAACGCACCCGAGAGCACCCCGCCGATCGCGCCGATCAGTGCCAGCACGAGCATCGCCCTCGGGCGGAGGTCCTTCGGGCGGGTCGCCGGGGCGCTCGCCGCCGTCTCCGGGGCGGCCTGCGCGCTCGTCTCGTCCGTCACCCGTCCAGCCTGCCACCTGCGCCGTCGCACGGCGGAAACATGCGGTGCGTACCCTTCGTGATGCGTCGCCGGTGGGGGCCGGGCGATCGACGCGAGGAGGGGGCACCGTGCGTGCGACGCCGATCCGGGCCGCGTCCTGGCCCGCTGCCCTGGCGGTCCGCGCGGTCTTCGAGCGCGAGGCGCGGCGGACGGCCGCGGCGATGCTGCCGTTCGCTCCGGAGGGGATCCAGCGGGTCGCCGAGCCGATCCCGGCGCGTCCGGACGCTCCGGCCACGACGGCCGACGTCCTCCGCTCCGCGGGCGCCGGCTCGCGCCCGACCGTGGTCTGGATCCACGGCGGCGGCTGGGTCTCCGGCCACCGGCGCGACGTGGACCCCTACCTGCGCCTGCTCGCCGAGGCCGGCTACACCGTCGTCTCGCTCGACTACAGCCGCGGACCCGAGGCGGTGCACCCGACCGCGCCGCGGCAGCTCCTCGCCGCACTCGAGCACCTGCGGCGCAGCGCCGGCCGCCTCGGGATCGCGCGGGACCGCCTCGTCCTGGCCGGCGACTCCGCGGGGGCTCAGCTCGCGAGCCAGCTCGCCACCGCGATCACGAACCCCTCCTACGCCCGCGCGGCCGGGCTCACGACGACCCTGCCCGTCGACGCCGTGCGGGCGGTGATCCTGCACTGCGGGGTCTTCGACCTCGCCGCCCTCGCCCGCGCCACCGGTCTCGCCGGCCGCGGGCTGCGCGCCGCCCTCTGGGCGTACACCGGCCGACGCGCGTGGTGGACCTCCGACGCCGCCCGGTGGATGTCGACGATCGAGCACGTGACGCCGCGGTTCCCGCCGACGTTCCTCAGCGGCGGCAACGCCGACCCGCTCACCGCGCAGCAGTCGCGCCCGTTCGCGGCGCAGCTGCGCTCGCTCGGCGTCCCGGTCACGGCGCTGCTCTGGGGCGACGGGCACGAGAGCGAGCTCGGCCACGAGTACCAGTTCCACCTCGAGCTGCCGGAGGCGCGCGAGGCGCTGGAGCGGACCCTCGCGTTCCTGGCGCAGCAGACGGCGCGATGAGGCCCGCCTCCCTCCCGACCCTGGCAGTCCCCTGGGCAGCCGGGACTCCACCGTGACGTTCGCCGTGCACGCTCCGTCCTACCTCTGAACCGCCCGATCGACCGACCGGGCACCGAGACGAAAGAGGAGATCATGGCCGAGAGCACCGCGAACACCACGATGACGAACGGGACCGGACGCACGGTCATCGACGACGGCGTCATCGCGAAGGTGGCCGGCATCGCGGCCCGCGAGGTGCCCGGCGTGCACGCCCTCGGCAACGGCGCCGCCCGCGCCCTCGGCGCCATCCGCGGCGCGCTCGGCAGCGACGACCGCGCCCAGGGCGTCAAGGTCGAGGTCGGCGAGCGCCAGGTCGCCGCCGACGTCACGATCGTCGCCGAGTACCCGGCCGCGCTGCAGGACGTGGCGGAGGGCGTGCGCTCCGCCGTCGGCCGCGCGATCCGCCAGATCGTCGGCATGGACGTCGCCGAGATCAACGTCACCGTCCAGGACGTCCACATCCCCGAGGACGACGCCCCCGAGGCCGAGCCGCGCGTCGCCTGATCACCCCGCACCACCCCTGACGCCCCGCGGTCGATCCGGCCGCGGGGCGTCTCGGTGCGTCCGGCCCCGAAGCCGGCAGCGCCCCCTCCCCCGCCCCACCCGCCCCCGACCGCGTCCCCCGCGCGGCACCGAACCCCTGGAGATGCGCATGGAGAACAACTGCGCCCGACCCCTCGACGTCGACGACGCCGTCGCGCTCATCGGAGTCCTCACCACCCTCGAGGTGCTCACCTCCGCCGGCCGCCTCGGCACCCCCGAGCTCGACTCCCTCCGGCACAGCCTCGCGCAGGGCGGCGCGGTCCTGCCCGGCGCCGACGACGTCGAGATCGCCGCCGCCCTCGCGGCCCTGAACGCGCGACTTCGCGACAGCATCTCCTAGCCGCCGACATCGGCTCTCCGCAAGAGCGTGTTTGTGACAGGCTTGTCATCGCGCGCCACTGCGCGACGATGAAGGAGCAGCCATGAGCGTCGGTCACTACGTGCTCTCGACCACCGGGCCGTTCGCGGACGAGACCGAGATCCTCGGCGTCTACTCCACCGAGTCCTGGGCACGCGAAGCCGCCGCCAGCTGGCTCGACGCCCTCGACCTCGAGGCCTTCCCGCAGTGCGTGATCGAGAACTGGAACGGGTCGCACCTGCTCCACCGCGAGGTCCTCGGCGGCCTCGGCCTCGACGACGACGGCTCGGCCGCCGGCACCGTCGAGGGCTGACCCTCAGCGTCCGGTGCTCGCCGCCCAGTGCGACGGGCGCTCGAAGTCCGCCGGAAGCGCCGTCCGCGCGTCGCCGCGCGTGCTGCTGACCTGCGCCTGCGTGAGGTAGATCGCCGTCGAGAGATCGGCCCCCGCCACCTCCGCGTCCCGCAGATCGGCGCCGAGGACGTCGCAGCGGCGGAGATCCGCGCCCCGGAGGTCCGCGGCGATCAGCAGGGAGCCGCGCAGGTCGGCGCCCCGCAGATCGGCGCCCGCGAGGGCGGCCGCCACGAGGTCGGCGCCGGGCTGCAGGCGCAGTCGGCCGTGCCGCCGCCGCCGTGGCCCGTCGTTCCGCGCGGCCGCGCTCGCCGCGATCAGCAGCGGACGGGCGGCGCCGTACTCCGCGTCGACGTCGGCCGCGAGGATCGCGTCGGCGTCGGCGAGCGTCAGGGCGTGCACCGCGTCGAAGCGGACGTGCACCGCGTCCCGCAGGGCGGTGTCGACCCCGCGCAGGCCGAGGGCGACGTCGAGGTACCAGAGCAGCTCGTGCAGGCGACGCATCAGTGGGAAGACCGCGAACATCCGCGCGCGCACCTCCGCGTCGCTGCGCCAGGAGACGCCGCCGAACGTCTGCATCGAGACCTTCTGGCCGGCGCCGAAGCAGTCGAAGACGGTGCAGCCGGCGAAGCCCTCCGGCCGCAGTCGCCGGTGGATCGTGCAGGCGTCCTCGGTGTCGAGGTTCGTGCACGGCTCGCCCGCCGGCTTGTCGACGGGGAAGTCGGCGGAGCGGGTGAAGGCGAGGGCGACGCAGCAGAGGCCGAAGCAGTTGGCGCAGTCGGCGCCGAGGTCCTCCCGGCGGCCGAGCTCGACGCGGGTGCGGGTGCCGGTCACGATCGCCGGCCCCTCAGTGCGACAGGGCGAGCACGCCGACGACGGCGGCTCCCAGTCCGACGAGGCCGAGCAGGCCGATGATGCTCTGCGCGAGGCCGAGGCCGGCCCGGACGACCGCGATCAGGGCGATGCCGGCGAGGGTCGCGACGTAGACGCCGACTCCGATCCGCAGCGCGACCACGTCGTCGATCCAGCCGAGCGCCGAGGCGATCAGCACCAGGACGGGGAGCGAGGCCGACGCGAGGGCGCCGCCGGCGATCCGGAGCATGACGCGCGCCTCGGCCGCGGTGGGGGTCGCCGCGTGGGCGACCTGGTGCGCGATGACGTCGGCGACGAAGCCGGCGGCGGAGATGCCGACGATCGCGATGACGAGGCTGCGCAGGGCGTGCGCGGAGTCGGCCTGCTCGTCGACGGCGTAGATCATCACGACGGCGAGCCCGGTGAAGGCGGCGTAGACCCGCTCCTTCAGCGCCTTGGCGACGACGTCGAGGGACCCGCCCTCCGCCGCCGCGCGCCGACCGGACGGCCCTCCCCCGCGCACGGCGCTCAGTACGAGGCGGTGTCGACGCGGGCGGCGGAGGCGTCGCCGGACTGACGGGCGGTGAGGTCGCCGAGGATCGTCGCCGAGCCGCTCGTGCCGAAGCGGGTGACCCCGAGCTCGCGGAAGGCGAGGAGCGTGTCGAGGTCGCGGACGCCTCCCGAGGCCTTGACCTGGACGGCGTCGGAGACGGCGCCGCGCATCAGGCGCAGGTCGTGCTCGTTCGCGCCGCCGCCGCCGAAGCCGGTCGCGGTCTTGACGAAGTCGGCGCCCGCACGCTCGGCGGCCTCGCTGCCGGCGACGATCTGCTCGTCGTCGAGGTAGCTGGTCTCGAGGATGACCTTGACGACGTGCCCCTCGGCGGCCTCGACGACCGCGCGGATGTCGGCCTCGACGTCGTCGAGCAGGCCGCTGCGCAGGCGCCCGATGTTGACGACCATGTCGAGCTCGACCGCACCGTCGGCGAGGGCCTGCGTCGACTCCGCGACCTTCGCCGCGGTGGAGGTCGTGCCGTGCGGGAAGCCGATGACCGTGCCGACGAGGACGCCCGAGCCCTCGAGCCGGCGGACGGCGTGCGCGATGTCGGAGGGGCGCACGCAGACGCTGAAGACGCCGGCCGCGCGGGCCTCGTCGAGCTGCGCGTCGACCTCGGTGCGGGTCAGCTCGGGCTTGAGGATCGCGTGGTCGATGAGCGCCGCGATCTCGGCGACGGTCGGAAGGCTGCTTGTCATGCGCCCATTTTACGCGGCGCCCGGAGGCCGGATCTCGATACGCCCGCTCCGCGGCCTGCTCGATCAGCATGCAAGGGCCGCCGGTCCGAGCGCGACGCCCCCATGCAGCGGACCACCGCCACGGCGCGGCATCCCCATGCTGGTCGAGTAGCCCCGCCAGGGGCGTATCGAGACCCACCGTCGCCGAGACGGTGGGTCTGCAGACCCCATGCCCGGTCACGGTGGATCTCGATACGCCCGCTCCGCGGCCTACTCGATCAGCACGCAGGGGGCCCGCCGGCGTGTGCGAGCCGTCGCCATCCGTCACGAACGGCTGCCTGAGAGCGAACGAAGGAGCCGTTCGCGACGGATCACCGTCCGGAACGAGGAGCGCCAGCGGGAACCGCGAGCGCATCGCGCAATCGCGTGCCAAGCGATTGAGCGCAGCGTACGCAGGACGCTCTACGGGAACCGACCACCTCAGGTAGCCGACTGCGGGAGGGGCGGCAGGGACGCCCCGACCCGGGAACGCCGAAGGCCCCCCGATCGCGAGATCGGGGGGCCTTCGGCGTGAGCGCAGCTAGCACGCTGGTGAGCGGCGCTGCGCGCCGATTACCAGCTCGACTTGGTGATGCCGGGCAGCTCGCCGCGGTGGGCCATGTCACGGAAGCGGACACGCGAGATGCCGAACTTCGAGAGGTTGCCGCGGGGGCGGCCGTCGACGGCGTCGCGCGAGCGGACGCGGACGGGCGAGGCGTTGCGGGGGAGCTTCTGGAGGCCCGTGCGGGCGGCCTCGCGGGACTCGTCGGTCCCGGCGGGGTCGACGAGGGCCTTCTTCAGCTCGAGGCGCTTGGCGGCGTAGCGGTCGACGACCACCTTACGCTGCTCATTGCGGGCGATCTTGCTCTTCTTGGCCATACTTAGCGCTCCTCGCGGAAGTCGACGTGCTTGCGCACTACGGGGTCGTACTTCTTGAGCACGAGACGGTCGGGGTCGTTGCGGCGGTTCTTCTTGGTCACGTAGGTGTAACCGGTTCCGGCCGTCGAGCGGAGCTTGATGATCGGACGGACGTCCTGCTGCTTGGCCATTAGATCTTCACCCCACGAGCGAGAACATCCTTCACGACGGACTCGATGCCACGGGCGTCGATGACCTTGATGCCCTTGGCCGACAGCGTCAGCGTGACGTTACGGCGCAGGGACGGGACGTAGTACGTCTTCTTCTGCACGTTCGGGTCGAAGCGGCGCTTGGTGCGCCGGTGCGAGTGCGAGATGGCGTGTCCGAAGCCGGGAACGGCTCCGGTCACCTGGCAGACTGCTGCCATGGTTTCCTCCATGTGTGGGTACCGTGGGCCACGCGCGGCACGAGGCCTCGCCCGACCCACCCAAGGTCACTTGTCGGCGCACCGCCCGCCTGTCGAGGAGGACCGGGGTCCCGCCCGGAGGGCAGCGCGCAAGAGCGTGCAGATGCACGCAACCCGAGTAGCTTAGGCGACACGCGCGCACCCTGCAAGACTCGCCGGTGCTACGGTCGCTCCGGTGCACCGGGGGGTCCGGGTCGCCACGGGGGGAATCATGGGCGGCTCGAGGCCGGATGCACTGCGGCGCCGTGCGCTGCTGCTGGGGATCGCCTCCGCCGCCGTCGGCCTGGCCGGGTGCACGAGCACCGCGCGGCTCACGCCGACCGCGACGCCGGTGGCCGCGACCACGACTCCCACCCCCACTCCCCCGCCGCGCCCCGTGCCGACGGCGACGGCCGCGCCCGTGCCGGTCCGCGTGCGCTTCCCGCTGCCGGAGGGCACGATCACCGAGCTGCCCGGCGACGGGAACCTGATGGCGTGGACGGTCGACGACGGCGCCGACACCGACGTGGTCGCCGCCTACGCGCAGTTCGCGAAGGACACCGGGACCCGGCTCACCTTCTTCCTCAACGGGAAGTACGACTCGTGGACCGTGAACGCGCCGGCGCTCGCGCCGCTCGTCGCGAGCGGGCAGGTGCAGCTCGCGAACCACACCTGGTCGCACGCCGATCTGACCTCGCTCTCGGACGACGGGATCCAGGAGGAGCTCGGCCGCAACGGCGACTTCATCCGCGCGACCTACGGGGTGGAGGCCGCTCCCTTCTACCGCCCGCCGTTCGGCTACACCGACGCGCGCAGCCGGGCGGCCGCGGCGGCCGTCGGCTACACGGCGACGACGCTCTGGTACGGCTCGCTCTCCGACTCGGGGCGGATCACGCCGGAGCAGCTGCTCGGCTTCGCGGACGAGTGGTTCCGGCCGCAGCGCATCGTGATCGGGCACGCGAACTTCGACCCGGTGACGACGGTCTACGCGCAGCTGGTCGACCTCCTCCGCGCCCGCTCCCTGCAGACGGTGACCCTCCGCGACGTCTTCGCCGTCTGACGGCCTCCGCGAGATGCCACTTGTGCACGCCTTCCTCGGCGTGTCGCGTGCACAAGTGGCATCTCGCGGCGGGGATCAGACGCGCAGGGTCGCGTGGGCGGCGGTGGTGATGGCGGCGGCGACCGCGTCGAGGCTCGGGGTGTGCAGGGACCACTGCTGCCAGTAGAGGGGGACGTCGACGGGGGCGCCGCCGAGGGGGACGAGGCCCGGCGCGCCGACAGGGGCCTGCAGCTCGGGGAGCATGCCCCAGCCGAGGCCCAGGCGCACGGCCTGCTCGAAGTCGGCCGAGCCGGGCACGCGGTGCTGCGGCGGGCGTGCCTCGACTCCGGCCGCGGCGAGGAAGCGGGTCTGCAGGCGGTCCTTCTCGTCGAAGACGACGACGGGGGCGACGGCGAGCGCCGCCGCGTCCGGCCCCTGCGGGAACCAGCGCTCGGCGAAGGCGGGGGCGGCCATCGCCCGGTAGCGCATCACACCGAGCGGGGCGACGGTGCAGCCGAGCACCGCCTCCGCCTCGGCCGTCACCGCGGCGAGGACGGTGCCGTCGCGCAGGAACGCGGTGGTGTGCTCCTGGTCCTCGCGGTGCAGCTCGACGACGACCTCGGGGACGGTCGCGAGCGCGGGCAGGACCCAGGTCGCGAGAGAGTCCGCGTTGACGGCCATGGGCACCGTCACCGGTCCGCGGCCCTCGCGCGCACCGCCGTCGAGCGCGCGCACGGCGTCCTCGGTGAGCAGCTCGATCTGGCGGGCCAGGCGGAGCAGGCCCGCGCCCGCCTCGGTGGCGACGACGGGACGCGAGCGGACCAGCAGCACCCGCCCGGCGGCGGACTCGAGCGCCTTGATCCGCTGGCTGAGCGCCGAGGGCGTGACGTGCAGCTCGCGCGCGGCGGCGTCGAAGGAGCCGAAGCGGACCGCGGCGGCGAGGGCACGGAGGCGGGCGAGGTCGAGATCGTCGGTCAGCATCGAGCTCCCATCAGTTGCGCTTACGGTACTGAAGGAGCGTGAGCTGGTCTACAGACGCGGTCGCCCCTAGCGTCGGAGTCGTGTCCCCCCTCCTCGCCGCCGTGTCCGGCCTCGGCTTCGGCCTCTCGCTCATCATCGCCATCGGCGCCCAGAACGCGTTCGTCCTGCGGCAGGGCCTCCGCCGCGAGCACGTGCTCGCCGTGGTCGCGATCTGCGCGCTCGCGGACGCCGCGCTGATCATCCTCGGCATCGCCGGGATCGGCGCGGTGCTCGAGTCGGCGCCGTGGCTGCTGGTCGTCATCCGCTGGGGCGGGATCGCATTCCTCCTCGCCTACGCCGTGCTCGCCGCGCGGCGGGCGCTGCGCCCCGGGACGCTCGAGGGCGACCCGGCCGGCGCCTCCACCTCGCTGCGGACGGCGATCGGCACCTGCCTCGCCCTGACGCTGCTCAACCCGCACGTGTACCTCGACACGGTGGTGCTGCTCGGCTCCGTCGCGAACACGCACGGCGACGAGCGCTGGTGGTTCGGCGCGGGGGCGGCGCTGGGCAGCGTGCTGTGGTTCACGGCGCTGGGCTTCGGAGCGCGGGCGCTGCGCCCGCTGTTCCGCAGCCGGACGGCCTGGCGGGTGCTCGACGGCGCGGTCGCGGTCGTGATGGTGGTGCTGGCGGTGTCGCTGGCGCTGTCGTCCTGAGAAAGGTCGTCCCGAGCGATTTCGTGTTGCGGGACGGCGCGCCGGTCAGCCCGCGCGGGCGATCAAGCGGGCCGCCAGCAGCCAGACGATCCCCGTCGCGAGGATCGACAGCGCTCCGGCGATCGAGGCGGCGAGCGAGAGACCGAGCAGCAGCTCCTGCGACGGCGTCGCCGTGACCAGGAGCGGGGCCGACACGGCGTACCCGCCGACGGCGTTGACGGCCACCGCGACGGCGGCGGTCACGATCACCCGCCGCGGGACCGTGTGCGAGCGCGCGAGCGCGACGAGCCCCACCACTCCCGCGGCGAAGGCAAGCACGGCGAGGACCAGCACGAGCGTCGCGGCGGTGATCATCTCCGGTGTCGCGGTCGAGCCGGTCGTGCTCGGCGAGGACCAGTTCACGATCGGCCGCAGCACGATCAGCACCGCGAAGACGATCAGCGCCGTCGCTCCGGTCGGGCCGACCAGCCCGCCCTTCGAGTCGGCGCCGCGCGCGAGGACCGAGGCGGCGGCCGCGAGCAGCCCCGCCCCGAGGAGGACGACGGCGCGCGCCGCGAGCAGGGAGCCGGAGCCGGTCGGGGCGACGAGGAACACGAGGTCCAGCAGTCCGGCCGCCGCGACGAAGAGGCCGGCGAGCCGCAGGGTGGCCGCGCGCCGGGCCGCGGACGGCGCACCGGTGACCGGAGTCGTCATCGGGGTCCCCTCTCCCGTGCTGGACCCTCCACGCTAGCGCGCTCGACTCCTCGCGCATTGTTCTACTAATATTGCGAACATGTTGCTGCGTGTCGACCACTCCTCGCCGCGCTCGCTGGCCGATCAGCTCGAGGCGCAGGTCCGCGCCGCTGTGGCGGCGGGCGAGCTCTCGGCGGGCGACCGCCTGCCGCCGGCGCGCGAGCTGGCCGACTCCCTCGGCATCAACATGCACACCGTGCTGCGCGCGTACGCCGCGCTCCGCGACGACGGGATCCTGCAGATGCGACGGGGCCGCGGTGCCTGGATCGCGGAGTCGGCCGGCCCCGGCCTCGTGCGCGTCACCGCCCTCATCGAGCAGCTCGCCGCCGAGGCCCGCCGCAGCGGCATCAGCCGCGCCGACGTCATCCGCCTTCTCGAGAGGACCGCACCGTGACCACCACCGGCACCACCACCGACCGCAGCCCGCGCACGCTCGTCGCCGCCGCGTCGCTCCTGCTCCCCGCCGCGGCGATCCTCGTCTCCCGGGCCGTCCTCGGCGATCGGCTCCCGCCCGTGCTCGCCTCGCACTGGTCGAGCACCGGCGCCGCGGACGAGTCGCAGCCGGTCGCGGTCCTCCTCCGGCTGGCACTGCTGCTGGCGGGCGTCCCCGCCGTCGCCGGACTCGTCGCCGCGGCATTCGGCCGCGCTCCGCGCCTCCTGCTCGGCGGACTCGGCCTGGTCGCCGGTCTCGGTGCCGGCGGCTGGGCGACCTCGGTCGGCACGACGCTCGCCGCGGGGTCGGCGGAGGAGGCCGTGCTCGGCGCCTGGCTTCTCGCACTCCTCGGCGGCGGACTGTTCGCCGTGGCGCCGGCGCTGATCGCGCCGCCCACCCGGCACGCGCCGCGGGTCGCCGTCGACCGGCTGCCGCTCGGCAGCGAGGAGACCGGCGCCTGGTCGCACACCGTCACCGGCCGGGTGTTCGCCGTCACGGGAACGGTGCTGCTGCTCATCGCCGCGGCCGCCGTCCCGGGGCTGCTCGCCACGGGCGACACGGGACCGGCGATCGCGATGGCGATCGTGCTCGGGGCGAGCGCCGTCGTGATGCTCGGCTTCACCCGGCTGCGCGTCACGGCCGACCGCCGCGGGCTGCGCGTGGTGTCGAAGGCGCTCGGGATCCCGCTGCGGCGCATCCCGCTGGCGTCGATGGCGTCGGTGAGCACCGCCGCGCTGCGGCCGTCGGAGTGGGGCGGCTGGGGCTACCGGTGGTCGCCCGGCCGCTCGGCCCTCCTCCTCCACGCCGGGCCCGGGCTCGTGGTGACCACCACCCGCGGGGACGAGTTCGCGATCAGCCTGAGCGATCCGGAGACCCCGGCCGCCCTCCTCGAGACGCTGCGCCGACGCGCCGAGGACCGACGCGCGTAGGGTGCGAGCGCGGCCGGTGGTCGCGGCCGGAGTCTTCACGAGGGAGTGGGCATGGACGAGCTGCGCAGCAAGACGGTGACCTGGCACGATCCGATGGCCGGGGCGGCCGCGGCGATGCGGATGAGCGGGCTGGACTACCTGCGGGCGATGAAGGACGGGACGATCCCGCCGCCGCCGATCATCACGCTGATGAACATGGAGCTCGGCGCGGTCGACGAGGGCCGGGTGGAGTTCCGCTGCTCGCCGGACGAATCGCACTACAACCCGATCGGGCGGGTGCACGGCGGCTTCGTCTGCACAGTGCTCGACTCGGCGGCGGGCTGCGCGGTGCAGTCGACGCTGCCGATCGGCGTCGGCTACACCTCGCTCGACCTCACCGTCAGCTACCTCCGCGGACTGCACCAGGACAGCGGCGAGCTGCTCGCCGTCGGCACGGTCGTGAAGCCGGGCCGCCGCGTGGCGTTCGCCGAGGCGAGGGTGACCGATGCGCAGGGGCGCCTGGTCGCGACGGCCACGTCGACGCTGCTGGTCTTCCCGCTCGGTAAGGGCGCGTGAGCGCGAGCGTGAGGACGCGAAGGCACGCAGCCCTGCTGGTCGAGTAGCCCCGGAGGGGCGTATCGAGACCCACGCCCTCAGCAGAGCAGGTCTGCAGACTCGCCTTCTGACGCTGGTCGATCTCGATACGCCCGCTGCGCGGGCTACTCGATCAGCATGAGCCTGCTCACAGCGGCGTCAGGTCCGGCTCGATGGCGCGGCGCACGTGCTCCTTGAGCCCCTGCTCGGGGACGAGGTCGACGGGAGCGCCGAGGATGTCGCCCAGCTCGCGCTCGAGGCCTGCCAGACCGAGGACGCCGAGACCGGCTGGGATCGTCACGAGGAGATCGAGGTCACTGTCCGGGCGGTCGTCTCCGCGGGCAGTGGATCCGAAGATTCGCGCATCGGCGACGCCGCGACGACGCAGCGCCCGGCGGAGCTCGGCACGGTGGCGCAGGACCTGCCGCCCGACAGGCCCCAAGAGCGCCGAGGCCGGTGCGGCGCTCCGCTCGAGCGAGAGGTCGAGGGTGAAGCCTGCAGCCGAGAGGAGACGGCGCAACGTCGGGAGGGTCGGCTCTCGCGCGCCTCTCTCGTAGGCGCTGATCATGCTCTGGGCGACTCCGGCTCGCTCCGCCATCTCACTCTGATGCAGTCCGGCCCGCGATCGCGCTTCGATCAGCAGGTCTCCGGTCTTCGTGCGCATGAAGTGAATAATATCAACGACCGTATATACGCGAGAGAGCCGGTCGCGTCGAGCAGTGGCACGAACGCGGGTCGCCCGCAAGTGGCAACGCGGGTTGCCGCGCTGTGGTCGCATGGAGGCCGGACGCAGCCGCTCGGGCGCCTCCCCGATGCGACAGGACCTGCATGCCCACGACCGCGAGCCGGCCGACGATCTTCGCCCTGCACGGGCTCGGCCTCAGCGGCCGCCTCTTCGATCCGCTCGCCCGCGAGCTCGCCGACGCGGCGGACGTCGTGGCGATCGATCTGCCCGGCTACGGCGACGCGCGCGACGCCGGCGACACCTCCCTCGACGCGATGACGACCGCCGTGATCCGCGCGATCCGCGAGCACGGCGCCTCGCGCTGGCTGCTCGTCGGGCACAGCATGGGCGGCAAGGTCGCCTCGCTGGTCGCCGCGCGCACGCTGTCGGGCCGCTCCGGACTCTTCGGGCTCGCGGGCGTCGTGCTGCTGGCCGGCTCGCCGCTCTCGCCCGAGCCGATGCCCGAGGAGAAGCGGAGCGAGATGCTCGGCTGGGTCGCCGACGGCCCCCTCGACGCGGAGCACGCGCGCACCTTCCTCGAGCAGAACATCGGCGGTGACCTCCCTGCCGCCGAGGACCGGCAGGCGCTCGCCGATCTGCTCCGCTCCTCCCCCGCCGCCTGGCGCGACTGGCTGGAGACCGGCAGCCGCGAGGACCGCACGGACGTCGCCGATCTACTCTCCGTCCTGCCCGCCCTGCTGATCGCGGGCGGCGAGGACGGCGACCTCGGCGCCGACGGCCAGCGCGCGACCAACGCGCACACCTACCCGCGGGCGAGCCTGGTCGAGCTGCCCGGCGCCGGACACCTGCTGCCGATCGAGCGGCCGGTCGAGGTCGCCGCGGCGATCCGCGCCTTCTGGACCGACGAGGCCGGCACCGGACCGGCCGTGCCCGTCGACGTCGCGGAGACGATCCGCTCCAGCCGCACCACCTCCAGGATCCGCGCGCTCTTCGCCGAGCGCCTGCTCGCGGACGACCCGGCGTACGCGCCGAAGGCGCTCACTCCCGCCCAGCTGACGACGCTGCGCGCCGTCGCGGACCGGGTGGTGCCGCAGGACAGCGGCGACAGCGCCGCCCCGGGCCGCATCGACCTCGCCGCCCGCGTCGACGCCCAGCTCGCGGCCGGCCGCGGCGACGGCTGGCGCAACGCCGACCTGCCGAGCGACCCGGAGGCCTACCGCCTCGGACTCGACGCGCTCGCGGGATTCGACGGCCTCTCCGCCGAGGAGCAGGACGCGCGGCTCGAGGCGCTCGGCACCGAGCCGCTCAGTGCGTTCAGCGCGGAGCAGGCGAAGGCGTGGTTCGAGGACTGCCGCAACGACCTGGTCCGGCAGTGGCTCGCGCACCCCGCGAGCCTCGCGCGCATCGGCTTCGACGGCTACGCGTCCGGCGGCGACGTCCTCCCGCTCCTGGGCTTCACCGCCCTCGGCGCCGACGCGCACGACACCTGGGAGCCCGGCACCCGGGAGCCCGGCACCGGCGAACCCGACATCCCGCAGACCAGCACGAGGACCCCCCGATGAACATCACCGGCATGCGCCGCTACTCCCCCGACGAGGTCGTCGACGCCGTCGTGATCGGCACCGGCGCCGGTGGCGCGCCGATCCTCGCGACCCTCGCCGCGCGAGGCCTCCGGGTCGTCGCGCTCGAGGCCGGACCGCACTTCGATCCGCTGACCTTCACCGCCGACGAGACCGAGGCGACCGAGATCAACTGGATGGAGGAGCGCCTCAGCGGCGGCAGCACGCCCACCGCCTTCGGCCCGAACAACAGCGGCCGCGGCGTCGGCGGCTCGACCCTGCACTGGGGCGCCTTCACCCCGCGCCCCGACCCGCGCGACCTGCTGCTGCGGACCGAGTCGGGCCTCGGCCGCGACTGGCCCGTGACGCACGCCGAGCTCGTGCCCTACCTGGAGCGGGCGGAGGCGACGATCGGCGTCTCCGGGCCGGCGGACTACCCGTGGGACCCCTCGCGCCGCTACCTGCAGGCGCCGGTGGACCGCAACGCCTCCGCCGAGATGATGCTGCGCGGCTGCGCGGCCCTCGGCATCCGCGCCACCGACGCCCCCGCCGCCGTCCTCAGCACGGGCCGCGACCAGGAGGCGCACGGCGAGCGCGCCTCCTGCCGCAACTGCGGGCAGTGCCACCAGGGCTGCCGCACCGGCGCCAAGGGGAGCATGGACACCTCCTACCTGCCGCTCGCGGTGCGCGACGGCGCCGAGATCCGCGCGGAGTCCTTCGTGCACGGGATCGAGCTCGACGCGGCCGGGAAGGTCAGCGCCGTCCTCTACACCGCGGACGGGGTCGAGCACCGGCAGCGCTGCTCCGCCCTGTTCCTCTGCGCGGGCGGGGTCGAGACGCCGCGGCTGCTCCTGCACACCGGCGTCGCGAACAGCAGCGGACTGGTCGGCCGCAACTTCCTCGCGCACGGCGCCACCCAGGTCTGGGGCACCTTCGACGAGGAGATGCGCGGCTACCGCGGCTACCCCTCCTCCGTCATCACCGAGGACACCGTGCGCCCGGCCGACGCGGACTTCGCCGGCGGCTACCTGATCCAGAGCCTCGGCACCATGCCGCTCACGCAGGCGACCTCGTTCGTCCGCGGCGCCGGGCTGTGGGGGTCGTCGCTGATGCAGGCCCTCGACGACTACCGCTTCCTGGCCGGCGTCGGCATCAACGCGGAGTGCCTGCCCTCGGACGACAACCGGCTCGTGCTGACCGACGAGCTCGACGAGCACGGGGTGCCGAAGGCGCGCATCACCTTCTCGCCGGGCTCGAACGAGGAGGCGATCGACACGCACGCGATCCGGACGATGACCGCGATCGTCGAGGCGGCGGGCGCGCGCAGCACCCGGGTGATCGCCCGCACAGCGCACACGCTCGGCACCTGCCGGATGGGCACCGACCCGGGCGACGCGGTCGTCGACGGCGACGGGCGCAGCTTCGACGTGCCGAACCTGTTCGTCTGCGACAACTCGGTCTTCCCGAGCGCGGTGATCGCCAACCCGGCGCTGCTGACGGTCGCGCTCGCGCTCCGCACGGCGGACCGCTTCCTCGCGGCGTAGGCGGGCGGGCGCCTCCCGCGAGATGCCACTTGTGCACGCTTCTATCGGCGTGTCGCGTACTCAAGTGGCATCTCGCGGAGGGGGACCGAGGGACTTAACACGTCGGAAACTTCTCAGAAATCGCACAGCATCTGGGGGCGGTTGAGTGGGGGGACACCCCTCACCGATGGAGCCCGCATGCCCCTGTCCCGGCCGTCCACCCGCCGCGTCCTCGCCCTCGGCGCGGCGCTCGCCGCCACCCTCTCGCTCGTCGCGTGCTCCGGAGCGAGCGACGCCGCCTCGGACAGCGGCGGCGACACGGTCACCGTCACCGTCGGCACCCTCCGCGGCCAGCCGCACTTCTACCAGCCGTTCCTCTACGAGAAGTTCGCGGAGGAGGGCGTCGAGTTCGAGGTGATCACCCTCGACACCACGCCCGCGCTCAGCGACGCGCTGGTCGCCGGGACGATCGACTTCGCGATCTCCGGCGTCACCCCGACCATCGCCTCGATCGCGCAGGACCGCGACCTGAAGATCGTCGCCTCCGCGGCGGACGGCGGCTCGGGCTTCCTCGGCGGCGAGGGCATCTCCTCGGTCGAGGACCTGGCCGGCAAGAAGGTCGGCTACATCCAGGGCAGCGCCCAGGAGGTGGCGCTGCGCTACTACCTCGACGACGCCGGGCTCACCGACGACGACCTCGAGCTGATCACGATCCCGGTACCGGAGATGGCGTCCGCGTTCACCAGCGGCTCGATCGACGCGTTCTTCGGCGTGGAGATCGGCGTCTCGATCGCGGAGGCGGCCGGCGGCACCGAGATCGCCGACCCGTACGCGACGCCGATCGGGCGGGTGAACATCGGCCTGGTCACCACCGGCGCGATGATCGAGGAGCAGCCGGAGGTCGTGGAGAAGGTCGTGGACACCCACGCCGCGACGACCGCCTACATGGCCGACAGCGTCGACGAGTGGCTGCCGGACATGATCGCCGAGTTCGGCGGCGACCAGGAGGTGCTGGAGTCGGCGCTGGAGAACTTCTGGCTCCGCTCCGACCTCAGCGAGGAGTACCAGGGCCAGCTCGGGGCGCTCGCGACGCAGATGCAGGAGCTGGGCTTCATCGACTCCGCGCCCGCGATCGAGGACGTCGTCGACACGACGTTCGCGCCGGCGGCCTGAGCGGTCGGCCGATGACCACCACGACCCGCCCTGCCGAGGCGGCGACCGCCACCGAGCGGCTGTCGACCGTCCGGCGCCGGCGCCGCCCCGGGCGCAGCGGCTGGACGACCTTCCTGCTGGGCCTGCCCGTCCCGATCCTGTTCCTGCTGCTCTGGCAGTTCGGGCGGGCGGGCGAGTGGGAGCTGCCGTTCGGCATCCGGATGGCGTTCCTGCCCTACCCGGGCGACGTGCTGGTCTCGCTGATCGACTACGCCGTTGCGGGGCTGCGGAACGACGCGTTCAGCGGGCTGCTCTGGACCGACCTGGCGGCGAGCGCCGGCCGCGTCTTCGGCGGGTTCGCGCTCGCGACGGTGCTCGCGGTGCCGCTCGGCGTGCTGATGGGCCGGTACTACACCGTGAACTCGCTGTTCGATCCGTTCATCAACCTGTTCCGCCCGGTGCCGGCGACGGCCTGGGTGCCGCTGGTCGCGCTGCTGATCGGCTACGGCGACCAGGCGTCGATCTTCCTGATCACGCTGTCGGCGTTCTTCCCGATCGTGCTCGGCACGATCAGCGGCGCGCGCCAGGTGCCGCCGCGGCTGATCGAGGCGGCGCGGATGCTGGGCACCTCGCGGGCGGGTGTGCTCGTCCGGGTGGTGCTGCCGGCCTCCGCCGCCGCGATCGTGAACGGCATGCGTATCGGCCTCGGCCTCGCCTGGGTCGTGCTGGTGCTCAGCGAGACGACGGGCGTGAGCACGGGCCTCGGCTCGACGATCTTCCTCGCGCGCGACGTGGTGCGCACCGACCTGATCGTGGTCGGGATGATCTGCATCGCGATCGCGGGGTTCGCCTCCGACCGGCTGCTCCTGCTCCTGTTCCGCGTGCTCTTCGGCCGCCGGCCGCTCGTCAAGTGAGGACCAGATGACGCTCTCCGCCCCCGCCTCCGGCCCCGTCGCTCCGGGCACCGCTCCGGCCCGCACCGCGGACGTCCACGTGCTCGATCTGGCGAAGCGCTACGACACCGCCGGCGGCGGCGTGCTCGCCATGGCCGACGTCTCGCTCGACGTCCGCTCGGGCGAGTTCGTCGCGGTGGTCGGCGCGAGCGGATGCGGCAAGTCGACGCTGCTGCGCATCCTGGCCGGGTTCGAGGAGGCGACCGAGGGCGTCGTCGAGGTCGGCGGCCGGGCCGTCTCGGCGCCCGGCCCGGACCGCGGCGTCGTCTTCCAGGACTACGGGCTGTTCCCCTGGCTGAGCGTGCGCGAGAACGTGGCGTACGGTCCGCGGCGCAAGAAGCTGCCGAAGGCCGCGGCCGCCGAGGTGACCGACCGCTTCATCGAGGCGGTGGGGCTCACCCGCTTCGCCGATCGCTTCCCGGGCGAGCTGTCCGGCGGCATGCAGCAGCGGGTCGCGATCGCGCGGGTGCTCGCGAACGAGCCGTCGGTGCTGCTGATGGACGAGCCGTTCGGCGCGCTCGACGCGCTCACCCGCTCCGATCTGCAGGTCGAGCTCAAGCGGATCCACCGCGAGACGGGCACCACCGTGCTGTTCGTGACCCACTCGATCGAGGAGGCGGTCTACCTCGCCGACCGCGTCGTGGTGATGACCGGCGGCGCCTCGCACGGCGTGCCCGGGCACATCAGCGAGATCGTGACGGTCGACCTGCCCGGCGAGCGCGACGTGACGGCGCCCGAGTTCAACGCGTGCAAGCGCCGCATCTCGGAGCTGGTGCACGCGCCGGCCTGACGCCGTGCCGCGAGATGCCACTTGTGCACGCTTTCCTCGGCGTGTCGCGTGCACAAGTGGCATCTCGCGGAGGGGAGCGCGGGAGGCTTCGGGGACCGTCTGAAGGAGGAGTCGTCGTGACCAGCACCGATCGCGCAGGCCGGATCGCCAGGAGCGCCCTCGCCGGGGTGCTGCTCGTCAACGCGGTGCCGCACGGCGTCGCGGCGCTGCAGGGGCGGAGGTTCCCCTCGCCGTTCGCCACGCCGCCGGGGCGCGGGCTGTCCTCGCCGCTCGTGAACGCGGGCTGGAGCGCGGCGAATCTCGTCGCCGGGCTGGCCGCCCTGCCGCGCCGCAGGTCGAGGCGCGCCGCGATCGTCGGCGCGGGCGCCATGGGCGTCCTCCTCGCCGCCTACTTCGGGAGCCTCGACCTCGACTGACGTCCTCCTCCCCCGCGAGATGCCACTTGTGCACGCTTTCGTCGGCGTGTCGCGTGCACAAGTGGCATCTCGCGGCACCGCGCAAGGGGCTCCTCCGCCCGGAACGGCGAGGGTGCGGCCAGCGCAATCGGACGGGTGAGCCCGACGGTTCCCGCAGAAGGGGGGTCCGCAGATCGCTGAGAACGGGCGCAGGGGTGTGACCGGTCCTGGCACGCTGGGCGCAGGCTCCGTCCACGTCATCCCGAAGGGAAGCGATGCCCGTTCTCCAGCTGGTGCTCTACCTGGTCGACGATCCCGAGCAGAGGGCGCACGCCTGCACGTTCCACGGTGATCGCCACAAGCTCGCCCACGACCTGGAGACGCGGCAGTTCCTGCCGGTCGCGCGCGGGCCCGAGCAGTACAGCGTGGTCGCGGTGAACCGCATCCAGCGCGTCGAGTTCGAGCGTGTCGACGCGGACGCGCAGCCGCTCTCGGACACTGTCGCCTGCTAGCCCGAGCACAGGAGAGCGGATCGTTACCCGGTCGTCGGCTCCCGCGCGGAAGGATGGGCGGTGGGGGACGATCCGCGACCCCCGTCGTCCGCTTCTCC
The DNA here is from genome assembly GCF_004366415.1 of Rathayibacter sp. PhB151. Taxonomy (NCBI): domain Bacteria; kingdom Bacillati; phylum Actinomycetota; class Actinomycetes; order Micrococcales; family Microbacteriaceae; genus Rathayibacter; species Rathayibacter sp. PhB151. The sequence continues at coordinate 670,357 of NZ_SOEN01000006.1, forward strand.
GGGGGTCCGCCATGTCCGTCCCGTCCCGCTCGCTCCTGCGCACCGCCGTCGCCGGCACTGCCCTCGCCCTCGGCGTCGGGACGGTTCTGAGCGGCTGCGTCTCCTCCGACGAGCCCGTCGCGCAGCCGGCCGCGACGGTGACCGCCACCGCCACCGCGACCGTCACCGCGACGCCGGCCCCCACCGCGACCCCCGCGACGCCCGCGGCGCCCGCGGCCGCCGCGAGCCTGCTGATCGGGCCGACCTCGTTCTCCCTGGTGGACGCCACCGGCGCACAGCTGGGCAGCTGGGCCTACCGCGACGGCACCGGCGCGGTCGCGGCGCTCACCGAGGCGTTCGGCAGCGAGCCGACCGAGTCCGACGACATCCCCTACGAGGGCTACCGCAGCCGCGCCTACACCTGGCCGGGCTTCGTCCTCCGGGACACCGAGGTCTACGACGCGGGCGGGCCGGAGCCGACGTACCCGGAGCCCGACTTCCTCCTCGAGGCCACGGCCGCCGCCGTCGGCGATGTCGCCATCAGCACCCTGGGCGGAGTCGCGGTAGGTGACGCCACCGCCGAGGTCGCGGCCGAGCACCCGGACAGCACCACCGACGGCGCCCTCGGATCCTTCCTCTTCGACACGACGCCCGTCGGCACCCTCGAGGGCTACGAGCTGACCAACACGGTGGGCGCGATCGCCGAGGACGAGGTCACCGTCTCGAGCCTGCGCGCGCCGTTCGTCAACTGGGGCGTCTGAGGAGTCACCAGCGGGCGCGGGATCTCGATACGCCTGCTCCGCGGGCAACTCGATCAGCATGGAGGCCGCACCACTCGATCCTGTGGTCCGCCTCCGCTGACGCCGCGGTGCTCAGCAGTCCCGGGCGCGGAAGCGCAGCGCGGTCAGCGCTGTCGAGTGCCAGCCCTGCTGACCGTCGTGCTGGCTCAGCGTCAGCGTGCTCCCCGAGGGGAGGACGTCGAACGCGAAGGTGTCGAAGCGGGGGTCGTTGACGAGGACGGGCTCGAAGGAGGTGCTGCGCCGGAACGGGTCGGCGACCGTGCCCGTGCCGACTCCCGGGTCGGAGCCCTGGGCGGAGATCGAGGTGGGCGCGAGGCTGAAGCCGACGGTGGTCCACCAGCCCGCCACCCAGGGGAGGGAGGAGTCCGAGAGCGACGTGATGTTCTGGAAGGTGAGCCGGACGTCGAGCGGGTCGAACGGCCGCCCATCCGCTCCGAAGAAGCGGAAGGTCAGCGTCTGCGAGTCGGGCCCGGGCGACGGGGTCTGCGTGAGTACCCCGGCTCGACGTTGGTTCAGCAGGAGCGTCCCGGGACCGAACGCGCCGGGCTCCCCGGCGCGCGCGACCGTCTCGCTCAGCGGCGGACCGGTCTCCTCCCCGATCCACACGGAGCCCTCCCCGGTCAGATTGAAGCTCCGGCCCCGCGACTCGGTCGTGGTGCCCGGCGCGAGGACGGACGTGATCCGCACCGTCGACGCCGCTCCTCCCGGCGAGATCGCGGTGAGCACGGTGGGGTCGCTCGCGACGCTCGCCGGCGGGAACACCGTCGTGCTGAAGCACGGGGCGGGCGAGGCGGCGGCGAGCGGGGCGGCCACCGCCGCGCTGACGACGGGGACGCCCCACACGGCGCTCGCGGCGACGCTGCGCCGGGTGGGGCCGTGCGGGTCGGGGCGGTGCTGCGACATGCGGGATCCGTTCCGTGAGACCAGGCGTGCGGCCGGAAACCGACCGGACACCCCGGCAGCGTAGGAGCAGCGGTCACGCGAGTGCGGCGTTCCCCTCCCCGCTGGCGTGGAACGAGCGCTCAGCAGTCGCTGGAGCGGAAGCCGAGTCCCGTGATCGCGCTGTTGTGCCAGCCCTGGAAGCCGCCGAACTGGCTGTAGACGAGCGAGCTGCCCGACGGGAAGGAACGGAACGAGAAGGTGTCGTAGCGCGGCGTGCGCGGGAGAGCCCGCTCCCCGGCGGTGGCGCGCCGGAAGGGATCGGCGATCGTGCCGGCGCCGACTCCCGCGTTTCCGCCGCGCGAGGAGATCGAGGTGGGCGCGACGCTGAAGCCGACGGTCGACCAGGACTTCAGCGCCCAGTAGAGCCCCAGGCTGGTCGCGTCCGACAGGATGTTCAGGAAGGTGAGCTGGACGTCCGTCGGGTCGAACGGCTTCCCGTCCGCGTCGAAGAACTCGAAGATCAGCGTCTGCGAGTCCGATCCCGGCGTCGGCACCTCCGTGGTGATCGCGCCATCCGTCGAGACCGGCCCGGAGCGGCGCTGATTCAGGATGAGCAGGCCGGGCCCGAAGTAGTCCACCGCATTCTCATAGGCCTGCCTGTCGGTTCCACCGGCGAACCACACCGTGCCGTTCTGGGTCAGGTTGAAGTTCCTGCTGTCGGTCGTGGGCGTGGTCGTGGTATCCGCTGCCAGGACCGAGGTGATGCGGATCGTGGACGTCGTGCCGGTGGGCGAGGTCGCGGAGAGGGTCAGCGGGTTCGTCGCCGACACGACCGACTGCGTGAACAGCGTCGTGCTGGTGCAGGGCAGCGTCGAGGCCGCGGCCAGCGGAGCAGAGACCGCCGCGCTGACGACGGGGATGCTCCACATCGCGCCCGCGGTCACGGAGCGGCGCGAGGGACCGGAGGAATCGGAGGGGTGAGTGGACATGGCGGATCCGTTCTGAGAGTGGGTGAGGACGAGCTGGAGCGACTCGTCAAGAATCGAGACAGGTGCGCGGTGGTAACGCTGTCATCACTGCAGGAAGCCTCAGTGAATCGCAGTCGCACCGCCCGGCGCACGCCCCCCGTCCGCGCCACACGCGTCCGGCGCCGCCCCCACCGCTCCGGGAAACCCGGGAGAGGACCTGGTGGCGGATCCGTTCAGCGAGGGCACGAACCGGCGAGGAGCGGCTGACCGACACGGCAGCTTAGGCCGGTCGGCTTGAGAAGGCGAAACTGCCTCACTTCTGGCGCGGGACGTCGGTTCGAGCAGGGCGATCAGCACGGCGGTCGACGGGCCCGCGCCGCGACCAGTGCGCACGGGGCTGCCCGCGCGAGGATCTCGATACGCCCGCTCCGCGGGCTACTCGATCAGCATGATCGGGCCCCGCTGCCGGCTCGCAGCCGCGAGCAGGGCGATCGGCATGCTGGCCGAGCAGCCCCGCAGGGGCGCCGGCATGCTGGTCGAGCAGCCCCGAGGGGGAGCCTGCATGCTGGTCGAGTAGCCCCGCAGGGGCGTATCGAGACCCACCCACCCCGAGCACGTCGGGCCCTCTCCCGGGCGGCGGGCACGGGCGCGCCCGCCCCGCGGGTCAGCGACCGCGCGTGGACGCGCGTTCGACGAGCTCCGGCGCGAAGACCCGGCGCCGGTCGACGACGCCGTCGCCCTCGGCGGACACCACCTCCTGCAGCAGGTCGACCGCCGACGCGCCGAACGACTCCTGCGGCGCCCGGATCGAGCTCAGCGGCACGATCGAGGCCTCCGCGTACTCGATGTCGTCGTAGCCGATGAGGGCGATGTCCTCGGGCACGCGGATCCCCCGGCCGATCAGGACCTGCTCGAGGCCGATGGCCAGCAGGTCGTTGACGGCGAAGATCGCATCGGGGCGCGCGGCGGGCTCCCGGTCGGCGATCGCCTCGCCGACCTCGTGCCCCTCCGCGATCACGCGGTGCTGCACGTCGATCATCTCGAGGGTCGCGCCGGGCACCGCGGCGACCGCGCGGCTGGCGCCCGACAGGCGCTCGCCGACCTGCTGGATCGACAGCGGGCCGCCGACGAAGGCCAGGCGGCGGCGGCCGAGCGCGAGCAGGTGCTCGGCCGCGAGCCGCCCGCCGAGCACCTCGTCGATCGAGACCGAGGGCTGGGTCTCGGCGGCCGCGTGCCGGCCGACGAGCACGGTCGGCGTCCCGCGCGAGCGGACCGAGGCGAGGCGGTCCTCGATCGAGCCGTGCGACGCGACCAGCATCCCGCGCACTCCGTGCTCCTCGAACAGCTCGAGGTAGGCGTCCTCGCGGGAGGTCTCGCCGCCGGAGTTGGCGAGGAACAGCGACAGCCCGAGCTCGGCCGCGCGCCGCTCCGCGCCCTCGGCGATCATCGCGAAGAAGGGGTTGGACACGTCGGGTGCGATGTAGGCGATGGTGGAGCTCTGTCCGAGCCGGAGCTGGCGGCCGGCGTTGTTGCGCACGAAGCCCAGCGCCTCGATCGCCTCCTGGATCCGCTTCGCCTTGGTGTCGGAGACGCGCGCGGGGTGGTTGAGGAAGTGCGAGACCGTCCCCATCGAGACGCCGGCGGCGGCGGCGACGTCGCGGATGCCGACCCTGGTCATCGCTGTCTCCTCGTGCTGGCGGGCGCCCGGACGCGGCGACGAACGGGCTTCGATGCTCTCACGCGCCGCTCCCTACTCGCGGAGCGGCGACTCCGGCGGCGACTCCGGCAGCAGCGGCTCCGGCAGCGCGACGCCGTGCGCCTCCAGCGCCTCCGACACCACCTTCACCGCGTTGAGCGCGCGGGGGAAGCCGACGTACTGCACCGTGTGGATGACCGCCTCGACGATCTCCTCCGCCGTCGCCCCGGTGTTGACGGCCGCGCGGGTGTGCCCCCGGAGCTGCGCGTCCACCCCGCCGAGCGCGGTGAGGACGCCGAGGGTGATCAGCTCGCGCTCGCGCAGGGTGAGGCCGGGGCGCGAGTTGACGTCGCCGAAGTTGAACTCGAGGCCGTAGCGGGCGAGGTCCTGGGCGCGGCCGCGCTGCAGCGCGATCAGGCCGTCGGCCTTGCCCTCGCCGTAGACGGCGTCGAAGGCGGCCCGGCCGCGGGCGAGGCGCTCGGGGTCGGGGGTGGGCTGCGTCATGGCGGAGTCTCCGGGATCCACTAGATCGAGTGTCCGCCGTCGAGCGGCAGGATCACTCCGGTGATGTTGACGGCCGCCGGCGACGCGAGGAACACGATCGTCCGGGCGAGGTGCTCGGGCTCGCCGAGCAGGCGCGACGGGATCTGGTCGAGCAGCGCCGCGCGCCGCTCGGGGGTGTCGTTGTCCCGGCCGGGCGTGCGCTGCGCGCCGGGCGCGAGCGCGTTGACGGTGACGCCCTGGTCGGCGACCTCGATCGCGAGCGCCTTGGTGAGGCCGACGACCCCGGCCTTGGCGGCGGCGTAGGCGGTCGCCCCGCGGACGAGCCGCCCCCCGGCGACGGCCGCGACCGAGGCGATGTTCACGATCCGGCCGGAGCGCCGCTCGAGCATGGCGGGCAACACGGCGCGGGTGACCGCGAAGACGGTGTCGAGGTTCCGCGACATCTGGGTGCGCCAGGTCTGCTCCGTCATCTCGTGGAAGAACGAGACCGCGCCGCCGCCGGCGCCGTTGACCAGCACGTCGATCGCGCCGTCCTCCTCGATCACGGCGCCGAGGGCGCGCTGCACGGCGTCGAAGTCGGTCAGGTCGACCGCGACGGCGCGAGCGGCCCTGCCCTCCTCGCGCACGCTCCGGGCGACCTCCTCCGCTCCCGCCGCGTCGAGATCGACGACGACCACGTCGGCTCCCGCGCGGGCGAGCTCGCGGCAGACGACTCGTCCGAGCGCTCCCGCGCCACCGGTGACCAGGGCGCGCTGCCCGTCGAGTTCCATGCGATGTCTCTCCGATCCTCGTCGTGCGCCGCCGGAGCGGCCATCGGGCTCCAGCACCCGGACGACGGCTTCATCGTTCCGCAGCTTTTGAAACGTGTCAAGACAGTCTTGACAGCTCGCACACCCGTCGGTAGCCTCCTGAATTGTAACGTTTCAAACAATGCCCGCCCGGCATCGCCCGTTCGAAACGCCGTTGCACCTTTCAAGGAGGAAATGTGTCCCGCTCTGCAGAATCCCGCGGACGTCGCTCCCGCTCGGCCCTCACCGGGCTCGTCGCCGGCACCGGAGCCGCCGTGCTGCTGCTCACCGGCTGCGCCTCGGGCGACGGCGGCGGCTCGTCCGAGTCCGGCGCCGCCGGCTCCTTCTCGGTCCTCACCCCGGCCGAGAACTCGATCATCCGCGACGAGCTCGCCACCCTCGGCGAGGGCGCCTGCTCCGCCGAGAACGAGGCGATGCCGCTCGACAGCCAGACGGTCGCCCAGGCCGACGTGGTGCAGAAGATCACGCTGCTCGCGAGCCAGGACGCGCTGCCCACCAGCTTCGTCGCCGGCACCGCGCAGGTCCGCCCCGACGGCGACCTCGGCAAGAACGACCTCATCGTCGACTACGAGGAGAAGCTCACCGAGCTCGGCGTCTGGGACGACGTCCTCCCCGCCGCCCGCTCGACGATCACCTCGGTCTACGGCGGCATGGTCTCGCTGCCGTTCCAGTACAACGTCGAGGGCATCTGGTACAACAAGCAGATCCTGGCGGCGAACGGCATCGCCGAGCCGCAGACCTGGGACGAGCTCGTCGCCGCCCTCGAGACGCTGAAGGCCGCCGGAGTCGTCCCGCTCACCGAGGCCGGCAGCCAGGGCTGGCCGCTCACCCGCCTGATCGGCAACTACCTCTTCCGCTCGATCGGCCCGGACGCCATGAAGGACATCCAGTCCGGCGATGCGAAGCTCACCGACGCCGAGTACATCGAGGGCGCTCAGGCCGTCGCCGATCTCGGCAGTGCGGGCCTGTTCGGCGAGGGCGTCACCTCGCGCGACACCGACACCGCGAACGCCCAGTTCCTCACCGGCGAGGCCGCGATGACCTACAACGGCTCCTGGTTCCTGGCGAATCTCAACGACCCCGCTCAGAACCAGATCGGCGAGGAGAACGTCGGCTTCCTGCCGTTCCCGAACGTCACGGGCGGCGCGGGCGACAGCAGCCAGTGGCCGGCCAACGCCGGAGCGGCGACCGCGACCTCGACGAAGGCCTACGACGACGGGGTCGGCGACTGGCTGACCTGCATCGCCGAGAACTACGGCTCGAGCGTGCTGCAGAACCAGGGCGTCATCTCGGGCTTCGCGCTGAACGAGGAGGTCACCGACGTCCCGCCGCTGACCACCACGGTCCAGGAGTACGTGAACGAGGCGGACGAGACCGTGCTCTGGTTCGAGGCCCTCTTCGACGCGAAGACCACCTCGGACGCGCAGACCAACGTCTCGCTGCTGGTCTCGGGCGGCATGAGCGCCGAGGACTACATGTCGGCCCTCCAGGCCGATCTCGACCAGGCGCAGTGATCCCGAGCGGGCCGGCGGCTCCTTCCGCCGCCGGCCCGCGTCCCTCCTCTTCCTCCTCCCCCGCGTGCACGCCCTGCGCGCACGTCGAAAGGACAGCGCTTCCGTGAACAGCGTCCTCGGAGACAAGAAGGCGATCCTGATCCTTCTCGGACCGGCCCTCGCCGTCTACACGCTCATCAAGCTCGTCCCGGTGCTCTGGTCGCTCGGACTCACCTTCTTCACCGGCAATCCGCTCAGCGGCTTCGAGTTCTCCGGCGGCGAGAACTTCCTGCGCTTCCTGCAGGATCCGCAGGCGCTCGAGGCGCTCTGGTTCACCGTCCGCTACTCGCTCGTGATCACCGCGGGGCAGGTCGTGCTCGGCTACGCGCTCGCCCTGCTCTACGTCTTCGTGCTGAAGAACGCGTCCTCCTTCGTCCGGACCGTCGTGTTCTTCCCGACCGTGCTGCCCACGGTCGCCGTCGCGCTGCTCTTCAAGAGCATGTTCGCCGTCGGCGGCCAGGAGGGCCCGGTCAACGCGGGACTCGGGTTCCTCGGTCTCGGCAGCATCGACTGGTTCGCGACCGCCGAGGGCACCTTCGCCGTCGCCGTGATCATGGAGCTCTGGCGCTCGATGGGCTTCTTCGCGATCCTGCTCTACGCCGGCCTCGTCGACATCCCGGAGGAGACGCTCGAGTCGGCCCGCCTCGACGGGGCGACCGGCTGGCGCCTGGTCTCCTCGATCGTGCTGCCGCTGTCGCTGCCGGTGCTGCTGTCGTCGGTGATCTTCAGCTTCAACAGCACGCTCAAGGTCTTCGACACCCTGCTCGCGCTGAACAACGGCGGACCGGGCAGCTCGACGACACCGCTGACGCTCTACATGTACCGCACCGTCTTCAGCTACTCGGACTACGGCTACGGCTCGACGATCGCGCTGGTGCTGACGATCATGTGCTTCCTCGTCACCCTCTTCATCTTCCGCTCGTCGCGCCGCGACAACACGAAGGAGGCCTGAGGTGTCCACCGGAACCCTCTCCCGCCCGGCACCCCGCACCCGCCCCTCGGTGCCGGCCGGCCCGCACCGCCGGGTCCGCAGCCTCGGTCGCGGCACGCGGCGCTGGATCGGCCGCGTCCTGATCGGCCTGCTCGTCGTCGTCGAGGCGTACCCGATCTTCTGGATCGTGATGGGCTCGTTCAAGACGCAGAACGAGTTCTTCGCGAACCCGACCTGGGCGCTGCCGCAGAGCCTCGACTTCTCGAACTACGTCTCGGCGCTGACGGAGGGCGACCTGGCGACGAACCTGCGCAACAGCGTCCTGGTCACCGTCCCCTCGCTCGCCCTGATGATCGTGCTCGGCGTCGCCGCCGCGTTCGCGCTCGAGGTCCTGGTCTGGCGCGGCCGCAACACGGTGCTGCTGCTGTTCATCGCGGGCATCATGATCCCCGGCCAGATGATCCTGGTCCCGCTGTTCACGGTGTACTTCCGGACCGGCCTGACGAACTCGCTCTGGCCGCTGATCATCACCTACACGGTGATGGGGCTGCCGCTGACGGTGTTCCTGATGACGGCCTACTTCCGCGCGATCCCCCGCGAGATCTTCGAGGCCGCCGCGATCGACGGCGCGAGCATGATCACCGCCTTCTGGCGGGTCGGCGTGCCGATGATGCGCAACGCGATCATCACGATCGCGCTGGTCGAGTTCTTCGCGGTCTGGAACGACCTGCTGATCGCGCTGACCTTCACGACGAACGACGAGCTGGCCACGGTGCAGGTCGGGCTGCTGAACTTCAGCGACGAGTACGGCTCGACGCAGTACGGGCCGCTGTTCGCCTCGATCAGCATCAACATCCTCGGGATGCTCGTGCTCTACCTCTTCCTCAACAAGCAGATCATGGCGGGCCTCGCCGCCGGCTCCGTGAAGGGCTGACGGATGCGCGCGCCCTCCCCCTCCCCCTCCCCCTCCCCCTCCCCTCTCCCGCGAGATGCCACTTGTGCGGGCGACACGCCGTGAAAGCCGTGCACAAGTGGCATCTCGCGGAGGAGGCGTACTGGGAGGATCCCCGGCCGGGTGAGGGGCGGAGGCGGCCGCGGGCGGACGTGCTCAGCGACGCGCCGCGGCTGCGGCTCGACGGGGACTGGCGCTTCCGGCTCGCGCCGACCGCGCGCGGGACCGGGCCGGGGTTCGCGGATCCGCTGCTCGACGATGCGGACTGGGACCTGCTGCGCATCCCGTCGCACTGGGTGCTCGAGGGCCACGGCGACCCGCTCTACACGAACACCGCGTTCCCCTTCCCGCTCGATCCCCCGCACCTGCCGGAGGAGAACCCGACCGGCGACCACCGCCTGCGCTTCGAGCTGCCCGCCGGCTGGCCGGAGGGCGGCCGGACCGTGCTGCGCTTCCAGGGCGTCGACTCCTGCGGCGCCGCCTGGCTGAACGACGAGCCGCTCGGCTGGTCGACGGGCAGCCGGCTGCCCTTCGAGTTCGACGTCACGACGCCGCTGCGGCGCGGCGAGAACCTGCTCGCCGTCCGCGTGCAGCGCTGGTCGGCGGGGAGCTACCTCGAGGACCAGGACATGTGGTGGCTGCCCGGCATCTTCCGCGAGGTCGAGCTGCTCTGGCGACCGGACGGCGCGGCCGACGACGTGCTCGTCAGCGCCGACTACGAGGACGGCACGGGCACCCTGCTGGTGCGCGCGCTGGACGAGGCGGGCGGCGAGCTGCCCGGCGTGGTCCGGCTGCCCGAGCTCGGCCTCGAGGCCCCGGCGGGCGAGAGCGTCCGGCTGCCGGTCGAGCCGTGGAGCGCCGAGTCGCCGCGCCTGTACCGCGGCACGCTCGAGGTCGCCGGTGAGCGGATCGAGCTCGCCGTGGGCTTCCGCACGGTGCGGATCCGCGACGGCGTCTTCACCGTCAACGGCTCCCCCGTCCGCCTGCGCGGCGTGAACCGGCACGAGCACGACCCCGATCGCGGCCGCGCCCTCGACGAGGCGACCATGCGCCGGGACATCGAGCTGATGAAGCGGGCGAACGTCACCGCGGTGCGCACCTCGCACTATCCGCCGCACCCCGCCTTCCTCCGCCTCTGCGACGAGCTCGGGCTCTGGGTGCTGGAGGAGTGCGACATCGAGACGCACGGCTTCATCTACGCGGGCTGGCAGGGCAACCCGCCGACCGAGCCGCAGTGGCGCGAGGCCCTCGTCGACCGCGTCACCCGGATGGTCGCGCGCGACCGCAGCCACCCGAGCATCGTCATCTGGTCGCTCGCGAACGAGAGCATGGTCGGCGAGTCGTTCGACGTGCTCGAGCGGGTCGTGCGCCGGCTCGATCCGAGCCGGCCGATCCACTACGAGCGCGATCCGAGCTTCCGCAACTCCGACTTCTCCTCGGCGATGTACCCCGCGCTGGAGGAGCTCGCGGCGATCGCCGAGCGGCGGGAGCCGACCCCCGAGGGCGTGGTGGCCGGCTCGCCCGACGACGCGCGCCGCCGGCGCCTGCCCTTCGTGCTCTGCGAGTACGGGCACGCGATGGGCAACGGCCCGGGCTCGCTCGACGAGTACCAGCGGATCCTCGAGTCGTCCGACCGGATGGCCGGCGGCTTCGTCTGGGAGTGGATCGACCACGGCTTCCGCGCGACCGCCGCCGACGGGTCGGAGCACTTCCGGCACGGCGGCGACATCGACTTCCAGCCGAACGGCGGCAGCTACTGCATCGACGGGCTGCTCTTCCCCGACCGCACGCCCTCGCCCGGCCTCGCGTCGCTCGCGCGGGCGATCGCACCCGTGGTGATCGACGTGGCGGAGGGGGCGATCGCGATCCGCAGCCGGCAGGACGTCGTCGACACCGCGGCACTGCGCTGGCGCTGGCGGGTCGAGGACGACGGGGCGCTGCTCGCGGAGGGCCTGCTCGACGTCCCCGCCGTGCCGGCCCGCGGGAGCGTCGTCGTGCCGTTCACGGCACCGGTCGCGGGTGTCCTCACCGTCTCGGCCGAGCTGGCCGAGGCGGCGCCCTGGGCGCCCGCCGGCCACGAGGTGGCGTGGGGGCAGCGGATCGACGCGCCGACCCCCGCCGTCCGCCGCCGCTCAGCACGGGTCGCCGACGAGGACGGCGTGCTGCGCCTCGGCGACGCCCTGCTCGACCCGCGCACCGGGCGAATCCTCTCCCTCGGCGGCGTGCCCGTCGACGGGCCCCTCGTCGACCTCTGGCGCGCGCCGACCGAGAACGACCGCGGGCAGGGGACGCTGAACGCGCTCGCCGCGAGCTGGTCGGCCGTCGGCCTCGACCGCGTCCTGCACCGCACCGTCTCGGTCGAGCGCGATGAGCACTCCGTGACCGTGACCACCCGGAGCGGACCGGCGACCCAGACGCTCGCCGTGCTCAGCCGCCTGGTCTGGACGGCGGAGGAGGGCGCTATGCACCTCGCCGCGCAGTTCGCGTTCACCGGCGCCTGGCAGGACACCCCGCACGGCCACCACTCGGTGACCCCGCCGCGCCTCGGCCTCCGCCTGACGCTCCCGGGCGGCTACGCGGACGCCGACTGGCTCGGCCGCGGCCCCGGCGAGTCCTACGCCGACACCCTCGACGCCGTCCGCTTCGGCCGCTTCGCCGCGAGCATCGACGCCCTGCAGACGCCGTACGTCGTGCCGCAGGAGAACGGCAACCACGTCGGCACCCGGCGCCTCTCGCTCAGCGGTCCGGGCCTGCCGCCCCTCGTCGTCACGGGCGACGGCTTCGACTTCACCGCCCGCCGCTGGACGAGCGAGGCCCTCGCCGTCGCCGCGCATCCCCACGAGCTGCGCGACTCCGGCCACGTCGTGCTCGACCTCGACGTCCGCCAGCAGGGCGTCGGCAGCGCCTCCTGCGGCCCGGCGCTCCCGGAGCGCTACCGCGTCCCACTCGAGGACGCGTCCCTGGAGCTGACCTTCCGCCTCGGCTGACGATTGGCGCTCTCGGGCGACTCGCGCCTTCCGACGTCCTACGCCGACGCACGCCGCGGTCAGATATCTGATCATGATCAGATGTATCCTGAGCAGATGAGCACCGCGACCTTCACCGAACTCCTCCGCAAGCCGAAGGACGTCCTCGCGCACATCGACGAGGGCCGGGTCCAGATCACCCGTCGCGACGGCGACGACCTCGTCATCCTCCGCGGTCACGATCTCGCCGTCCTGGAGAACGGGATCGCGCTCTCGAGCCGCCTCCTCCGCGCCATCGGCCGCCATCGCGGCGACGTCCCCGCCGCCCTGACCGACCTCTTCGCCTGGACGAGCGAGTTCACCGCCGGCGAGCTCGCCGCCTACGCCGCGGAGATCGAGAAGCTCGTCTACAGCGCCGGCGAGCTCGGCACGTTCGATCTCCTGCTCCGGGCGCAGCGCGAGTGGGAGGAGACGGCCCGCGCGTACGCCAGCGGGATGACATCCGTCACCCCGATCGAACTCCCCGAGGTGCCCGTCCGCGCGAGCCGACCCTGATGTCGGGCGAGCGAGGGATCCGATCGCTCGCTTCGCGCTGATCCGACAGGGCCGTGTCCGCTGAGGCGGGTGCCGCTCAGGCGCGGCGCTCGAGCTCCGCCTCGGCGCGCCAGAGGTGCGCGGGCTCCCAGCCGAGGGCCTCGCGGGCGCGGTCGATCGAGACGACCGTCTCGAAGCCCTCGAGGGGGCGGGTCAGCGGTACGTCGGGGAAGGCTCCAGCGACCAGCTCGGCCGAGGGGATCATCAGGCCGGTGTCGGAGGCGGCGATGTCGTAGACGGCGAAGCCGGGCTCGCCGACCTCCAGGGCGCGCGCGATCGCGCTCGCGCCGTCGCGGGCGTCGACGTAGCTCCACAGCAGTTCGCGGCGGTAGGCCGGGTCGCCGGCGCGCTCGACGAAGCGGGAGTACTCGCCGGCCCGGGTGATGTTGGTGAAGCGCAGCGCGGTGATCGAGCAGTCCCGGTCCCAGCGGACGAGCTGCCGGGCCATCGCCTCCTCGAGGACCTTGACCAGGCCGTAGGTGCTGTTCGCGCGGTCGCCGTCCTCCTCCGTGAGCGGGAGGGAGGCGGGCGGCTCGGCGAAGGGGAAGCCCATCGCGGTGATGCTGGAGGCGTGCACGATCCGCGTCACTCCGGCCCGCAGCGCGGAGTGGAACAGGTTGAAGGAGACGGTCATGTTGGCGTGGAAGGTCGCCGCGTCCGGGACCAGGCCGTTCACCGGGATCGCCGCGAGGTGGACGATCGCGTCGACTCCGCTGTGCCGCGCGGTGATGCCGAGCACGGCGTCGAGCGCCTGGCCGTAGTCGGTGAAATCGACGCGGGTGAAGGGCACCGCGACCGTCGGCGGCGTCAGGTCGAGGCCGATCGGCTCGTGGCCGTCGGCGAGCAGCCGCTCCAGGGTCGCGGTGCCGAGTGTGCCGGAGCAGCCGGTGACGGCGATGCGCATGGGGGTCCTCTCGCGGGGTCGGGCGGGGGTCGAGCGGAGTGGGGCGGGGTCGGGCGTCAGCGTACGGGGAAGTCCGCGGGCAGCGGGAGGGCCGGGACCTCATGCCCGGCGGCGTCCGACTCGTCGGCGTGCAGGTGCCCGGTGCGCCCGCCCGCCGGCAGGCCGGTCTCGGTGAAGAACCCGCGGAGCGGCTCGTAGACCGCGACGATGTCGTGCACGTCGCCCGCCCGGGTGAGCACGATGTCGCCGGCCTGGACGTAGCGCTCGGCGCCGTCGACGAGGATCCGCCCCTTCCCCTCCGCGAAGAACCACACCTCGTGGTCGTCGTGGTGGTGCCGGTCGAACCGCCCGCCCTCCAGCGGCACGGCGAAGCGGCCGAGGGTGCCGACAGCGCACCACTCCGGCCGGTCGCCGGGATGCAGCCAGGTGCCGGGCTCGTAGACCGGCATCAGGCCTGCGCCCAGCGCGGCGCGGTGCCGGGCTCGAGGATCCGCGCGCCGGGCAGCTCGTCGAGGCCGGTCTCGGCGCCGCCGGGCGTGTAGACGACGAGCAGGCGCAGCGGCCGCCAGGTGGTGTTGTAGGTGGAGTGCACCGTGTCGCGCGGGATGTGCAGGGCGTCGCCCTCGCGGATCGCGAACGCCGGGCCGTCGCCGACGGTCTGCTCGCCCTCGCCCGAGACGACGTAGATGACCTCCTCCTCACCGGGGTGGCTGTGCGGATCGTGGCCCTGACCGGGGTAGATGATCACCTCGCCGGTGGTCAGGCCGACGGGTCCGTCGAGGTGCGGGGTGACGAGCCACTTGATGGTGCCCCAGTCGAAGACGCGGGTGGGCACGTCGTCGGGGCGGCGGCCGGACTGCGCGGACGGGACGGACGGGGTGGCGGGCGGTGTCGTGGTCACGGGGTCTCCTTCGAGGTGAGCGGGATGCTGGTGAAGTCGACGAGCTGCTGGCGGATCGCCCGCTCGGTCGGCAGGCGCTCGACGGAGGAGGCGCCGAAGAAGCCGGCGACCCCCGTCGTGTGCTGGAGGACGTACGCGGCGTCGGCGGGCTCGGCGATCGGGCCGCCGTGGCAGAGCACGATGACGTCCGGATTCACGGCGACCGCCGCGTCGCGCAGCTCCTGCACGCGCGCGGCCGACTCCTCGAGCGAGAGCGCCGTCTGCGCGCCGATGCTGCCGCTGGTGGTGAGGCCCATGTGCGGGACGAGGACGTCGGCGCCGGCCTCCGTCATCGCCACGGTCGACGCGACGTCGAAGACGTACGGGGCGGTGAGCAGGTCGCGCTCGGCGGCGAGCCGGATCATCTCGACCTCGAGGTCGAAGCCCATGCCGGTCTCCTCGAGGTTCTGCCGGAAGACGCCGTCGAAGAGCCCGACCGTCGGGAAGTTCTGCACCCCCGTGAAGCCGAGCCGCGCCAGCTCGTCGAGGAAGACCTCCATCCGCCGGAACGGATCGGTGCCGCAGACCCCGGCGAGCACCGGGGTGTCGCGGATGATCGGCAGCACCTCGCGGCTCATCTCGACGACGATCTGATTGGCGTCGCCGTAGGGCAGCAGCCCCGAGAGCGAGCCGCGTCCCGCCATCCGGAAGCGGCCGGAGTTGTAGATGATCAGCAGGTCGGCTCCGCCGGCCTCGGCGGCCTTCGCCGAGATGCCGGTGCCCGCCCCCGCGCCGATGACGGGTCGCCCCGCGGCGATCGTGCGGCGGAGGCGGGCGAGTGCGGTCGCGCGGTCCATGTCAGCTCCTGTCCTGGCCGGCGGCGTGGGCCGCGGAGTGGTCGGCGGCGGGATCCGCGGCGTGGCGGATCAGCCGGTCGAGCGCGTCCGCGGCGGCGCGGGCGAACTCCGGATCGTTCACGTCGAGCGGGGAGTCGAGGACCTCGACCGCGGAGCCGGCCACTGCGGCGAGCACAGCGTCGACCAGCGCGGCATCGGCCTCGGCGTCGGCGAAGACGGCGCCCGGCACCCCGATCGCCGAGAGCCCGCCCCTCGGCACGGCCAGCACGGTCGGCCCCTCGGCCGCGGCGAGCTTCCGGCCGATCAGGCCGCCCAGCTCGGCGCTCTCGTCGGCGGTGGTGCGCATCAGCGTCACCGTCGGGTTGTGCACGAAGACCCGCCGCTGCGCGAAGCGCTCCGGGACGCCGTCCCGCGGGCCGAAGTTGACCATGTCCAGCGCTCCGAGGCTGACGACCTGCGGGACGCCTGCGCGCCCGGCCGCCTCGAGCCGGTCGGGGCCGGCCGTGAGCACGCCGCCGACCAGCTCGTCCGCGAGCTCGGTGGTGGTGAGGTCGAGCACCCCCGCGAGGTGCCCCGAGCGGGCCAGGGCCTCGACGGCCCGGCCGCCGGAGCCCGTGGCGTGGAAGACGAGGACCTCGTAGCCGAGCTCGTCGAGGCGGGCGCGGGCGACGTCGACGGCGGCGGTCGTCACTCCGAACATGGTGGCCGCGACGAGCGGACGGCCGGACTCCTCCGCGGGCTGCTCGCGCCGGGCGGCGTGCGCGGCGGCCATCCCCGCTATGCCGCCGGCGGCGTTGTCGAGGACCTCGCGGGAGAGGCTGTTGATGCCGGCGATGTCGACGACGCTGTAGGTCATCGTCACGTCGCTCGCGCCGACGTAGGGGGCGACGTCTCCCGACGCCATCGTCGAGACGAGCATCTTCGGCAGCCCGATGGGCAGGTCGCGCACGGCGCGGGCGGCGATGGATGAGCCGCCGCTGCCGGCGAGGGCCAGGACGCCGTCGAGACCGCCGTCGCTCCGGAGGCGCTCGAGGACGACGGCGGCGCCCTCGCCCATCGCGGTCATCGCGGCCCCGCGATCGCCGCGCGAGCGCAGCTCCTCGAGCTCGGCGCCCGCGGCGCGGGCGGTCTCGGCGGCGGTGACGTCGGGAGCGGCCGCTCCGGAGTGGGCGCCGACGCCCACGTCGACGAGCAGCACCTCGACGCCGAGGTCGCGCAGACGGGCGGCCGTCCAGGCGTACTCGGCGCCCTTGGTGTCGAGGGTGCCCACGAGGGCCACCCGGGGTGCCGGTGTCCGGGGTGCCGGTCCTGGGGGTGCTGGCGTCATCGCGGCTCTCCTCCTCCTGGCCGGATCGCTCCGGTCCACGTCGTCGTGGTGCGCCGGGCCCGCCCAGCAGCTGTCCCCATGATGACTCGCATTTTGAAACGTGTCAAACAGCAGTTCCGGGGCTATGCTGGCGCTCGATTGAAACGTGTCAGAATCGAGACGCTCACGCAGAGGAGTGCTCGCCCAGCAGGAACGAGGCACCCCGGTGGCCATCCCCTCCTCCCCCCGCATCGAGCACCACCGTGCGGCGCTCGGCATCGGCGAGCGCCGACCCCGCCTCTCCTGGACGAGCCTCGCCGGCGACGACTGGCGCCAGGAGTCGTACGAGCTCGAGCGCGTCGACGCCGCCGGCGACGTGCAGCGCCGACGCGTCGGCTCCGCCGAGTCGGTCCTCGTGCCGTGGCCGTTCGCTCCGCTGACGAGCCGGGAGCGGGTCGAGGTCCGGGTGCGCGTCTTCGGCCGCGGCGAGGACGACGCCCCCTGGAGCCGTCCGACGGCCGTCGAGGCCGGCCTGCTCGAGCCGCAGGACTGGAGCGCGGTGCCGGTCGGCGCCGCCTGGCCGGAGGACCCGGAGTCCGACCGGCGGCCGCCACTGGTGCGCCGCTCCTTCACGGTCGGCGGCGAGGTCGCCTCCGCGCGCCTCTACCTCAGCGCGCACGGCCTGTACGAGGTCGAGCTCAACGGCGCCCGCGTCGGCGACGACACCCTCGCGCCCGGCTGGACGGCCTACGCCGACCGCCTCCGCTACGCCACCCACGACGTCACCGACGCCCTCGTCCCCGGCGAGAACGCGCTCGGCTCCTGGCTCGGCGACGGCTGGTACCGCGGCCGGCTGGGCTGGCGCGGCGGCTTCCGGAACCTCTACGGCACCGACCTCTCGCTGATCGCGCAGCTGGAGATCGTCTACGCCGACGGCCGGCGCGAGACCGTCGCGACCGACCCGTCCTGGCGGGCCGCGCCCGGCCCGATCCTCTTCTCCGGCAACTACGACGGTGAGGTGCACGACGCGCGCGAGGAGCGGGACGGCTGGTCCTCCCCCGGCTTCGACGACGCCGGCTGGACGCCGGTCGCGGTGGCGGAGCGCGATCCAGCGACCCTCGTCGCTCCGCAGGGCCCGCCGGTCCGCTGCACCGAGGAGGTGCGCCCCGTCGCCGTGCTGCGCACCCCGAGCGGCCGGAGCGTGCTCGACCTGGGGCAGAACCTCGTCGGGCGGATGCGGATCCGGCTGAGCGGGCCGCGCGGGGCGACCGTCACCCTCCGCACCGCCGAGATCATGCAGGAGGGCGAGCTCTACACCCGGCCGCTGCGCGACGCCCGCTCCACGGACGTCTACACGCTGGCGGGCCGCGCCGAGGAGGAGTGGGAGCCGCGATTCACCTTCCACGGCTTCCGCTTCGTCGAGGTCGAGGGCTGGCCGGGGGACCTCGAGGCGGCGGTGGCCGCGGGGGACGTCGTCGCCCGGGTCCTGCACACCGACTTCGAGCGCACCGGCTGGTTCGCCTGCTCCGACCCGCTGGTCGAGCGGCTGCACGAGAACGTGCTGTGGAGCATGCGCGGCAACATGGTGGACATCCCCACCGACTGCCCGCAGCGCGACGAGCGGGTCGGCTGGACCGGCGACATCCAGGTCTTCGCGCCGACCGCGTCGTTCCTCTTCGACGTCTCCGGGATGCTCTCGTCCTGGCTCCGCGATGTGGCGGCCGAGCAGCTGCCCGACGGCACGGTGCCCTGGTACGTCCCGGTGATCCCCGCGCACGCGATGTGGACGCCGATCCGCCCCGGCGCGGCCTGGGGCGACGCCGCGGTCCTCGTGCCCTGGACCCTGTACGAGCGCTTCGGCGACGCGGGGGTGCTGGCGGCGCAGTACGACAGCGCGAAGGCCTGGGTCGAGCTCGTCGAACGGCTCGCCGGGCCGTCGCGGCTCTGGGACGAGGGCTTCCAGCTGGGCGACTGGCTCGATCCGGACGCTCCTCCCCAGGACCCGGCGGACGCGAAGACCGACCGCTACCTGGTCGCCACGGCCTATTTCGCGCAGTCCGCCCGGCGGCTGGGGCAGACCGCCCGCGTGCTCGGCCGCGAGCGGGACGCCGACCGCTTCCTCGCGCTGGCCGCCGAGGTCCGGGCCGCCTTCGTCGATCGCTACGTCGAGCCGGACGGACGGATGGTGAGCGACGCGCAGACCGCGTACGCGCTCGCCCTCGAGTTCGAGCTGCTGCCGGAGTCGCTGCGCGCCGCCGCGGGGGCCCGCCTGGCCGAGCTGGTCGCGTCCGCCGGGAACCGCATCTCGACCGGCTTCGTCGGCACGCCGATCGTCTCGGACGCGCTCTCGGGCACGGGCGGGATCGACCGCGCCTACGCGCTGCTGCTCGAGCGCGAGTGCCCGTCCTGGCTGTACCCGGTGACCCAGGGCGCGACGACGATCTGGGAGCGCTGGGACAGCCAGCTCCCCGACGGCACGGTGAATCCGGGGACGATGACCTCGTTCAACCACTACGCGCTCGGGGCGGTCGCCGACTGGCTGCACCGGGTGGTCGCGGGTCTCGCGCCGGCCGAGCCGGGCTACCGCTCGATCCTGTTCCGGCCGCGCCCGGGCGGCGGGCTCACCTCGGCGAGCGCCGCCCACCTCACGCCCTACGGCCGCGCCTCCATCGCGTGGACCCTCGCCGACGGCGAGCTGCGCGTCGAGGTCGAGGTGCCGGTGGGCGCCACCGCGGTGCTCGACCTCGAGGGCGCGGAGCCGCGCGCCCTCGGGCCGGGCCGGCACACGGCCGTGGTGGTGGCCGGGGCGGCGGTCGCGGCGGCGCTCTGAGCGGCCGCCCGGTCGCGGGCCGGCGCGGGAGTCCCGCGACCCGGCGCGAGCGGGCGGATGAACCGACGTCCTGACAGGGCTGGATCTACTGGGAAGAGACGCCCCAGACATGCTGGTCGAGTAGCCCCGCAGGGGCGTATCGAGACCCACCACCACCAGCAGGGCGGGTCTGCAGACCCGCGTTCCGACGGTGGTGGATCTCGATACGACCGCTCCGCGGGCTACTCGATCAGCATGATTCTCCGCAGACGTACGAGGTGATCATTTCAAGGAACTCAGGTGCTGACGGTGGCGGATCTCCTGGGAAGAGACGCCCGCAGACATGCTGGTCGAGTAGCCCCGCAGGGGCGTATCGAGACCCGCCACCACCAGCAGGGCGGGTCTGCAGACTCGCGTTCCGACGGTGGCGGATCTCGATACGCCCACTCCGCGGGCTACTCGATCAGCATGATTCTCCGCAGACGTACGAGGTGATCTCGCGCCGGGGCTGCCGTGCGTACCGGCTGGAGGTGAGCGTGCTCCCCGACGGGAAGGTGCGGAACGTGAAGGTGTCGACGAGACCCCGCCCCATTGCCGCACCCGGCCCCTCACTCCCCGTCGGCGAAGTCCGTGCTGCGGCTGAGCCCCTCCCACGCGTCCACGTCGGAGCGGAGGGCGTCGAGCGCCGCGCGGAAGGCGTCCGAGGCGTCGTTGCCCAGCAGCAGGATCGACGGCGGCGCGTCCGACTCCACGGCCTCGATCAGGGCGGTCGCCGCCTTCGCCGGGTCGCCCTTCTGGGTGCCGTGCACGGTGTCGTGCTCCTTGCGGCGCTTGCCCGCCGTCTCGGCGTAGTCCGCGATCGGCCGCGACGACTGGGTGAGCGAGCGGCCGGCGAAGTCGGTGCGGAATCCGCCCGGCTCGACCGAGAACGCGCGGATGCCCAGCGGCGCGACCTCCTTGCGCAGCGACTCGGTCAGCGCCTCGATCGCCGCCTTGACCGCCGCGTAGTAGCCGGAGCCCTCGGGCGAGATCCGGGCGCCGATCGAGGACAGGTTGACGATCACCCCGGAGCGGCGCTCGCGCATCCCGGGCAGCACCGCCTTGATCGTGCGGACCGTGCCGAAGAGCTGCGTGTCGAAGAGCTGCTGCACCGCCTCCGCCTCGCCCTCCTCGACGGCCGCGCGGTAGCCGTAGCCCGCGTTGTTGACGAGCACGTCGATCCCGCCGAAGCGCTCCTCGGCGGCGTCGACGGCGGCGGCCACCTGCGCGTCGTCGGTGACGTCCAGCGCGAGGGCGAGCGCGGAGTCGGGGTGCGCCTCGGCGAGGTCGCGGACGGAATCGACGTCGCGCGCGGTGACGACGACGCGGTCGCCGTGGGCGAGGACGGCGGTCGCGAGCGCGCGGCCGAGTCCGGTGGAGCAGCCGGTGATGAGCCAGGTGGTCATGGCGGTCCTTCTTCCTCGAGGTGCCCGCGGACGGCGCGGGCAGGACTCCATTCCACCGCCGCCCGGGCTCCCCGGGACAGGGGTGGACGCGGATCACGGCTGGACGCGTGAGAGGGTGGTCCGGTGTCCACAGTGAGCGTGCCGACGCCGCGCTCGGGGGTGCGGACGCGGCGATTCCGGCGCCTCGCGCGCCTCGGCTTCGCCGTCAACGGCGTCGTGCACCTGCTGATCGGCGGCCTCTCGCTGCGGGTGGCGTTCGGCGACGAGACGACGCAGGAGGCGGATCCGTCGGGTGCGATCGCGCGCCTGGCCGAGTCGCCGGCCGGCCTCGTCGTCGTCTGGGCGGCACTGGTCGCGCTCGTCGCCCTCGGGCTGTGGCAGTTCACCTTCCAGAGCCGCTCGAGCGATCCGAGCCGCGCGAAGCGCTGGGGGCGGCGGATCGTCGAGTCGGGCAAGGGCTTCGCCTCGCTCGCGCTGGCCGGGACGACGCTGGTGTTCGCGCTCGGCGGGTCGACGAGCTCCTCCGCGACCATCCGCGCGATCAGCACCGACCTGCTGGCCCGCCCGGCCGGGTCGATCGTGCTGACGATCGTCGGCGGGATCGTCCTCGGCAGCGGGATCGGCTTCCTCGCCATCGGCGTGCGGCGCGGCTTCCGCAAGCTGGTGCGCATCCCAGCGGGGCGCCGCGGCCTGGCCGTGCTGATCCTGGGCGCCGCCGGCTACGTCTCGAAGGGGATCGCCCTCGGCATCGCCGGCGGTCTCTTCGTCGTCGCGGCGATCACCGGCGACGCCCGGCGGGCGACCGGGCTCGACGGCGCCCTGCGCTTCCTCGACGTCCCGCCCTACGGCACCATCGCGCTGACCGCGATCGGCGCCGGCCTCGTGATGTACGGCGCCTTCCTGATCGCCCGCGCGAAGCTCGCCAAGCTCTGAGGGCCCGGGCTCAGCCCATGACCGCGGCGGGACCGAGCCGCTTCGCATAGCAGCGGGTCGCCGGCTCGTCGCCCCAGTAGCCGAAGCCGGGGATCGGGTCGTAGCCCGAGCTGCTGTAGAGCGCCATCGCCTCGGGCTGCTCGATGCCGGTGACCAGGCGGAGCAGCGTCACGCCGTGGCGGACGGCCAGCTCCTCGACTCCCGCGAGGAGGAGGCGGCTGTAGCCGCGGCCGCGCGCCGACTCGGCCACGAACATCCGCTTGATCTCGCCGACCGCGCCCTCGGCGGCGAGCGCGACGCAGCCGACGACCTCGGGTCCGACCTGCAGCAGCAGCGTCGGCGCCTCCGCAGGCGGCCGCGGCCCCGGGTCGTCGCCGCCGTAGCGCCGCATGATCTCGGCCTCCTGCACGGCGAACAGCCGCCCCGCCACCACATCCGCCGCCGTCGTCTCGACCATCCGCGCCTCGTTCGCAGTCACGCCCCTCACGCTCCCATCGCTCCCCGCGAGATGCCACTTGTGCACGCGACACGCCGAGAAAAGCGTGCACAAGTGGCATCTCGCGGAGGTCAGCAGACGGCGGAGCGGAACCGGAGGTCGGTGAGGAAGACCCCGTGCCAGCCCTGTCTGCCCTCGTGCTGGGTGTAGGTGAGCGTGCTCCCGGAGGGGAAGACGTCGAAGACGAAGATGTCGTTCTTGAAGTACGCGATGGTCGAGACGTCTCCCTCGACGCGACGGTACGGGTCGGCGAGCGTGCCGGCACCGGTCCCCGCGAAGAGGCCGTCCTGGACGATCGTCGTCGGCGCGACACTGAAGCCCATCGCGTCCCAGTGATCCGGCTGCCAGGCCTGCCGGTCCTGCGAGGTGAAGTCGTAGAACTCGAACCGGAGGTCGACCGGATCGAACAGCCGCCCCTGCGGATCGAAGAACTGGAAGGTCAGGGTCTGCGAGTCGGATCCCGGACTGGGGAGGGTCGTGGCCGGACCCTCGCGCCGCTGATTCAGGACCAGCGCTCTTCTCGGCGCGGTGCCCGAGTACTGCACCTCGGTGCTCTCGAGGTCGGTCTCCCCGGTGACCGCGCCCCATCCGAGTCCGCTCTGAGTCAGGTTGAAGCTCTGACCCTGCGTCGTCGTCGTGGTTCCGGGAGCGAGCACCGAGGTGATCCGCACGGTGGACACCGCACCGGAGGAGCTGGGCGCCAGGAGCACCGCGGTGTCACCGCCGGTGTTGCTGGTCCGCCTGAAGGCGACCGCGCTGTCGCAGAGGGCGGCGGTGGAGGCGGCAGCGAGAGGCGCCGCGATCACCGCGGCGGCGACCGGAGCGCTCCACACCGCCGCTGCGCTCACGGTTCGGCGGGACGGTCCGGGCGTGGGGGTGGAGGACGAGGACACGGCGGTCCTTTCGATCGTGAGGCGGAGTGCGCCTCGGTGCGGCGGAGTGGTAGCGCTGTCATGGCACTGTGCGGCCAGCCAAGCGCACCTCCTCCGCCACGAGCAGTCCCCCGTCCGCGCCACACCCCCCGATGAGCACCTCCGCGAGATGCCACTTGTGCACGCGACACGCCGGGAAAGGCGTGCACAAGTGGCATCTCGCGGGAGGGAGGGGGACGCGCGGGTCAGGCGTAGTGGGCGGCGACCTCGGCGAGGCACTCGCGGAAGACGCGGACGGCGGGCGAGGCGAGCTGGGCCTCGCGCTGCGCCGTGAAGATGGTGCGGCGCGGGCGGCCGGGCAGCTCGAGCAGGCGGCAGTCGGGCTCGCCGCCGGCCCAGACCAGGTCGGGCATCAGCGCGACCGCGTTGCCCGAGGCGGCGAGGCGGATCTGCGCCTGCAGGTCAGCGGTCTCGAAGCGCACGTCGGGCTCGAAGCCGGCGACCCGGCAGGTCTGCTCGGCGAAGTGCCGGCTCGCGGTGCCGCGCGGCTCCATCACCCAGGCGGCGTCGCGCGCGCTCTGCAGATCGCGCACCTCGGAGTCGCGGCGGACCGCGAGCCGGATCGCGTCGGTCGTGAGGTCGCTGCGCACCAGGCCCGGCAGCCAGGACACGGAGTGGCCCGGGTACTGCTCGGCGACGACCAGGTCGAACTCGCGCGCCCAGGAGGTCTCGTGCAGCGCCCCCTCCGGCTCGCGCTGCACCATCTCGACCCGCACCTCGGGCGCCCGCTCGGCGATCGAGCGCAGCGCGCCCGGCATCAGCGCCAGGGCCGCGGACTGGAAGACCGCGACCCGCACCCGACCGGTGACCGACTCCCCCGACGCGGCGAGCGCCGCCTCCGCCCGCTCGAGCAGCGCCAGCACCTCGCCGGCCGCCGCGACCAGGATCTCGGCCTGCGGGGTGAGCTGCACCCGCCGCCCGACCTTGCGCAGCAGCTCGACACCGGTCTCGCGCTCGAGCACGGTGAGCTGCTGCGAGACCGCGGAGGGACTGTAGGCGAGGGCCTCCGCGGCGGCGGCGAGCGTGCCGCGGATGGCGACCTCGCGCAGCAGCACCAGGCGGCGGACGTCGAGCACGGGCGACCTCGATTCGGCAGAGCTGATCAGTAAGGAGGAGTGACCGGTACCGGTAAGGAACGGTCGCTTCTGCTCAACGGTACCCCGGTCGGATACTGACGTCATGACGGATCTCGCCGCGCCCGCCCGCTCCACCGGTCCCTCCTCCGACGACGCCGCCGGTCACGCCGGTTCCGCCGGTCACTCCGGCCCCGCCCCGGACAGCGTCGACGCCGGCCTCGTCGACGCGAGCGTCGCACTGGTGCGCCAGTGGCTGCGCGACGCCGCCGACATCCCGGTCGACGCCTCCGGCGCCCAGCTCGCCGGCGTGCTGAAGGATCCGACCGGCCTCGACTTCACGGTCGGCTTCGTCGACGGCGTGGTCCGCCCCGAGGACACGAAGGTCGCCGCCGCGGCGCTGCGCTCGATCGCCGGCGGCGTCCCGCGCTTCCTGCCCGCGCCGATGCGCGGCGCGGTCGCCCTCGGCGGCGCGGTGGCCCCGCTGCTCCCCGACGTCGTCGTGCCGATCGCGCGCCGGGTGCTGCGGCAGATGGTCGGCCACCTCATCATCGACGCGACCGACTCGCGCCTCGGCCCGGCGATCGCGAAGATCCGCCGCGACGGCGTCCGGCTGAACATGAACCTGCTCGGCGAGGCGGTCCTCGGCCGCAAGGAGGCACAGCGCCGCCTCGAGGGCACCCACCGCCTGCTCGCGCGCGACGACGTCGACTACGTCTCGATCAAGGTCTCCTCCACCGTCGCCCCGCACAACCCGTGGGCGTTCGACGCCGCGGTCGACGACATCGTCGAGGAGCTCGCTCCGCTCTTCACCCGCGCGGCCGCCGCGACGCCGCAGAAGTTCGTCAACCTCGACATGGAGGAGTACAAGGACCTCGACCTCACCATCGCGGTCTTCACCCGCCTGCTCGACCGGTCCGAGTTCCTCGGCCTCGAGGCGGGCATCGTGCTGCAGGCCTACCTGCCCGACGCGCTGTCCGCGATGATCCGGCTGCAGGAGTGGAGCGCCGCGCGCCGGTCCCGCGGCGGCGCCGGCATCAAGGTGCGCCTGGTCAAGGGCGCGAACCTGCCGATGGAGCAGGTCGAGGCGTCGGTGCACGGCTGGCCGCTGGCGACCTGGTCGACGAAGCAGGACTCGGACACCCACTACAAGCGTGTGATCGACTACGCGCTGCACCCGGACCGGATCCGGAACGTCCGGGTCGGCGTCGCCGGCCACAACCTCTTCGACGTCGCGTACTCCTGGCTGCTGGCCGGCGAGCGCGGTGTCCGCGAGGGCATCGAGTACGAGATGCTCCTCGGCATGGCGCAGGGCCAGGCGGAGGCGGTGCGCCGCACGGTCGGCTCGCTGCTGCTCTACACGCCGGTCGTCTCGCCCGCCAAGTTCGACGTCGCGATCGCCTACCTGATCCGCCGGCTCGAGGAGGGCGCGTCGAGCGACAACTTCATGTCGGCCGTGTTCGAGCTCGAGGCGCAGCCCGCGCTGTTCGCCCGCGAGGAGGCCCGCTTCCGTGCCTCGGTCGCCGCGCTCGACGGCGCGGTGCCGCCCGCGCACCGGGTCGCCGACCGCTTCGCCGCGTCGGGCCGCCCCGGCTTCGGCGACTTCCGCAGCACTCCGGACACCGACCCGTCCGTCGCCGCGAACCGCGCCTGGGCGCAGGAGATCCTCGCCCGCGTGCCCGCCTCCCGCGCCGGGATCGACGCGATCGAGGCCGCGACGATCAGCACCCGCGAGGAGCTGGAGGCGGCCCTCGCCGCGACCCGCGCCGCCGGCTCCGCGTGGGGCGCCCTGCCCGCCGACGAGCGAGCGCGCATCCTGCACCGCGCCGGCGACGAGCTCGAGGCGCGCCGCGGCGAGCTGCTCGAGGTGATGGCCGCCGAGGCGGGCAAGACGATCGACCAGGGCGACCCCGAGGTCTCCGAGGCGATCGACTTCGCGCACTACTACGCCGAGCGGGCCCGCGAGCTGGACGCGGTGGACGGCGCGGTCTTCCACCCCGCGCAGCTGACGCTCGTCGCTCCGCCGTGGAACTTCCCGGTCGCGATTCCCGCAGGCGGGGCGCTCGCCGCGCTGGCCGCCGGCTCGGCCGCGGTGCTGAAGCCCGCCGGGCCGACCGCCCGCTGCGGCGCCGTGCTGGCCGAGGCGCTCTGGGCCGCGGGTGTGCCGCGCGAGGCACTGCTGCTGCTCCGCCTGCCCGAGGAGGAGCTCGGCGCGGACCTCGTCGCGCACGCCTCCGTCGACCGGGTGATCCTCACCGGCGCGTACGAGACCGCCGAGCTGTTCCGCTCCTTCCGGCACGACCTGCCGCTGCTCGCCGAGACCAGTGGCAAGAACGCGATCATCGTCACGCCCTCCG
This sequence comes from Rathayibacter sp. PhB151, assembly GCF_004366415.1. Classification (NCBI taxonomy): domain Bacteria; kingdom Bacillati; phylum Actinomycetota; class Actinomycetes; order Micrococcales; family Microbacteriaceae; genus Rathayibacter; species Rathayibacter sp. PhB151. Next base: position 696,983 of record NZ_SOEN01000006.1, read on the forward strand.
CCGACCTCGATCTCGCCGTGAAGGACGTCGTCGCGAGCGCCTTCGGCCACGCCGGCCAGAAGTGCTCGGCCGCGTCGCTCGTCGTGCTGGTCGGCTCGGTCGCGCGCTCCCAGCGCTTCCGCGCGCAGCTGCTCGACGCGGTCGACTCGCTCACCGTCGGCCTGCCGACCGATCCCGCGACCCGGATGGGGCCGGTGATCGAGCCCGCCGCGGGCAAGCTGCTGCGCGGCCTGACGACGCTCGGCGAGGGCGAGAGCTGGCTGCTGCAGCCGCGCGCGCTCGACGACACCGGGATGCTGTGGAGCCCGGGCGTCCGCGACGGCGTGCGCCGCGGCTCCGAGTACCACCGCACCGAGTACTTCGGCCCGATCCTCGGGATCATGACGGCGGCGACGCTCGAGGACGCGATCGCGCTCGTCAACGAGGTGGACTACGGCCTCACCTCGGGGCTGCACGCGCTCGACCCCGCCGAGATCGGCACCTGGCTGGACGGGATCCAGGCCGGCAACCTCTACGTCAACCGCGGCATCACCGGCGCGATCGTCGAGCGCCAGCCGTTCGGCGGCTGGAAGAAGTCGGCGGTCGGACCGGGCACCAAGGCCGGCGGGCCGGACTACCTGCTCGGGCTGGGGTCGTGGACCACCGCGCCGTCCACGGCCACCGCCGCGGTCGAGGACCCGCGCGTCGGCAGGCTCGTGGCCGCCGCCCGCGCCGAGCTGCCCGCCGCGGAGGCGGACGCCGTCGAGCGGACGGCCCGCAGTGCGGCGCAGGCTCTGGCCGCGGGTGCCGCCCGCGACATCACCGGGCTGGCCGCCGAGCGCAACGTGTTCCGGCACCTGCCGTACGACGCCCCGGTGCTGATCCGCCTCGCGGACGGCGAGCCGGTGGGCTCGCTCGCGCAGGTCGTCGTCGCCGCGGCGACCGCGGGCACCCGGGTGGCGGTCTCGAGCGCGACGGAGGTGCCGCCGCAGCTCGTCTCCGCCATCGCGTCGGGAGCCTCCGCTGTCGCCGTCGAGGACGAGGCCGCCTTCGCGGCGCGGGTCCGCGAGCACGGCGCCGGCCGGGTGCGCCTGCTCGGCGCCGACGCATCCTCCGTGACCGCCGTCACCGGCGGCCGCCCCGACCTCGCCGTCTACGCGAACGAGGCCACCGAGTCCGGCCGCCTGGAGCTGCTCCCGTTCCTCCGCGAGCAGGCCGTCTCGATCACCGCCCACCGCTTCGGCACCCCGGACCACCTGACGGACGCCCTGCTCTGACCCCCTTCCCCTCCCCCTCCCCCGCGAGATGCCACTTGTGCACGCGACACGCCGTGAAAAGCGTGCACAAGTGGCATCTCGCGGAAGGGAGTCCGCCCGTTCGCGACAGGGTGCGGGGGGACGGTCGACGGGGCGGGCGGCGGGCGCCAGGCTGTGCGCATGACGCGGCAGGAGCAGGCGCCCCCGGCCGCGGTGAGCACCCGGTGGGTGAGCATCGGGGCCGCGCTCGATCCGCGCAGCAACAGCATCAACGCGCTGCGGCTGGGGCTCGCGGTGCTCGTGATCGTGTCGCACTCGTTCCCGCTGGGCGGCTACGGTGACGCGCCGGGCGCCGGCGGCAGCGGCGGCTCCGGGCCGGGCCACTCGGATCTGGGCGACTGGGCGGTGGGCGGCTTCTTCGTCACCTCCGGCTACCTGATCACCGCGAGCCGGCTCCGCTCGCGCTCGCTCGGCGACTACCTCTGGCGGCGGTTCCTGCGCATCTACCCCGCCTTCCTCGTCTCGCTGCTCGTCGTCGGATTCGCGATCGCGCCGCTCGCGTCGCTGCTGCTCGGCGCCGGACCGTGGAGCGCGGCGGGCGGTGCGCGGTTCGTGCTCGGGAACCTCGCGCTCTTCATCCGCGAGTACGGGATCGACGGGATGCTCGGCTCGGTGCCGTACCCGGGGGCCTGGAACGGCTCGCTGTGGAGCCTCTTCTTCGAGTTCGTCAGCTACCTCGTGATCGGGCTGCTGATCTCGGTGGTGCCGCGGCGGTGGGTCGCGCCGCTGGTGGTCGTCGGCTTCGCGGGGCTGACCCTGGTCGCCGGCGTGCTGGCCACCGATCTCGTGCCCTTCCCCGCGGCCCTCAACCAGACGGTGACGCTCGTCGCGTACTTCCTGGCCGGCGCGATCGTGCACCTCTTCCGCGACCGGATCCCGCTCACCCTGCCGCTCGCACTCCTCGCGCTCGCCCTCTTCGCGCTGGTGGTGGCGTCGGGGCTGTACCGGGTGCTGGCGGGGCTGCCGCTCGCCTACCTGATGCTGGCCCTCGGCGCGCGCCTCCCCCTGCGGCGCCTCGGGGCGACCCACGACGTCTCCTACGGGATGTACATCTACGCGTTCCCGGTGCAGCAGCTGCTCGCGCTCGCGCTGATCGACGCGGACGTGCCCCTCGTGGCGTACGTGCTGCTCTCGATCGCGGCGACGCTGCCGTTCGCCTGGGCCAGCTGGCTGCTGATCGAGCGCCCGGCGATGCGGCTGAAGCGGCTGACGGCGCGCGCCCCGGTCGACGACGAGGGTCACGTCGGCTGACTCCCTCCCGCGAGATGCCACTTGTGCACGCGACACGCCGACGAAAGCGTGCACAAGTGGCATCTCGCGGAGGGAGGGAGGGGGGTCAGGCGTCCCAGCCGCCGGGGAGGTCGCGGATCACGCTCCAGCGCGGGTCGAGCTGGGTCGCCGCTCCGCCGTTCCAAGCCCGGCTGTGGAACCAGGGCGCGATCACCTCGGCGTCGCCGTGGCGGTGCCGGCCGAGGTACCCGCCCCAGTAGGAGAACGTCGAGTTCGTCAGCACGAGGCGGCGCGAGGCCGCCAGCAGGGCGAGCTGGTGCGGCACGGAGGTGCCGGGCTCGGGGCAGCGCACGTCGACTCCGGTCAGGAGCGGCCCGAGCTTGAGCCGGCACCAGTCGAGGTCGTCCGAGACGAGGAGCACGCTGCGCACCTCGGCCGATTCCCGCGCCCGCGCCAGGGCCGCGCGCACGTACTCGACGACGTCGAAGGAGTAGCGGCCGCGGAACTCCGGGACGCTGTAGTAGTCGCCCCGCCGGATGTTGATCGTCAGGTCGGCCGACGGCCGCGCCGCCGCGACCAGCTCCGCGAACGGGCCGGCGAGCAGGTGCGAGTCGAGGAAGGCGTCCAGCTGGTCGGCCCCGAAGTCGACGCCGAAGCGCTGGTGCGTGCCGCCGGCCTCGCGCGGCTGGAGGAAGGAGACGTCCGCGGGAGCGACGATCAGCTCTCGGAGGGGCGGGAGCAGCTCCGCCCACTCCGCCGACCGCGCCGTGCCGCGCACCACCGTCGGCTCGCCGCGCTCGCGGCGCGCGGCGGCCTGCAGCCAGAAGTAGAGCAGGTTGCCGACGCCGAAGGCCTCCTGCGGGATCAGTACCGTCGCGCCCCGCCGGCGGAGCGGCTCGAGGACCGCCGCCCGCAGATCGCCGAGCCGCGGCCTCACGAGAGCTCGCCCAGCGCCACGAGCTGCGCGAAGCCGGGATGCGCGGCGCGCACCTCCTCGAAGGTGCCCTCGCCCTCGATCCGCCCGTCCTCGAGGAAGAGCAGCCGGTCGGCGCCGCGCACGGTCGAGAGGCGGTGCGCGACGATCAGCACCGTCATGCTGCCGTGCAGGGCGGCGATGGCCGTCGAGATCTCGTGCTCGGTCCGGTTGTCCAGCGCCGAGGTCGCCTCGTCGAGGACGAGGACCGACGGCCGGCGGTAGAGGGCGCGGGCCAGCCCGATCCGCTGCCGCTGCCCGCCCGAGAGCCGTACTCCGCGCTCGCCGACGCGGGTGTCGAGGCCGAGCGGCAGCTGCTCGACGAAGTCCTCGAGCTGGGCGATGCGGACCACCTCGCGGATCCGCTCGGGATCGACGCCGTCCCGGGGCACCCCGAAGGCGATGTTCGCCGCGAAGGAGTCGTCGAGCAGGAAGACGTCCTGGGGCACGACGCCGAGCCCCGCGTACCAGCCCGCGAGATCCTCCTGGATCGGCCGGCCGCCGCAGAGCACGCGGCCCTCGGTCGGCTCGAGCAGGCCGAGCACGAGGTCCAGGAGCGTGCTCTTGCCCGCGCCGCTCGAGCCGACGAAGGCCGTGGTGGCGTTCTCCGCCAGGCGCAGGGTCACGCCGCGGAGCACGTCGCGGGAGGCGTCGGGGTAGCGGTAGACGACCCGCTCGAGCTCGATGTCGCCGGCGAAGCGGCCGCCGGGGCCGGGCGTCTCGTCGTGCGAGCCGTGCGCGTCGAGCTCGCGGGCCGCGTCGTCGACGATGCGCAGGCTCGCCTGGCCGCTGCGGACGATCGCGAAGGTGGCGGAGATCCGGTTGAGGGTGGGCAGGGCGCGGAGCGACGCGGCGGCGAACACGCCCAGCACCGAGAGCGCCTCGGCGGACGAGCCGGTCGCCACGAGGATGCCGGAGACGCCGATGATCGCGACGACGAAGCCGATCTCGAGGAGGTACTTCGGCAGCTCCGAGACCAGCGAGAGCATCCGGGACGCCTGGGCGCCGCGGCGCTTCGCGGCCTGGAAGCCGGCGACGAGGCTCGAGGCGCTGGAGGACAGCCGCGCCTCGCGGAAGCCGTCGAGCGACGGGAGGAGGAACTGCCAGGTCTGCAGCGAGGCCTCGGCGGTCTCCTCGCCGATCCGCCCCTGCCGGCGGCGGAGCAGTCGCTGCGTGCCGCCGAGCAGCAGCGCGAAGAAGACGGCCGCGAACAGCGTCGCCCCGGGCGAGGCGACGACGAGGACCGCGACCAGCGCGACGAGCACCAGCAGGTCGGAGGCGACGCCGAGCACGCCGAGCAGCACCCCCGACGCCTGCGCGGTCGAGTCGTTGATGTTGCGGTACACCTCCGACAGCCGCCGCGTGCGGTGCACGGCGAAGGGGGCGAGCACGTAGCGCCGCAGCAGCTCGGTCGACGCGTCTGCCGCGATCCGGGTGGTCCGGCCGAGCAGCCACCAGCGGAAGACGATCGTGCCGATGCTCTTCAGCACGAAGACGGCGGCGACGAAGCCGGCGACGAGCGGGACGAGGGTCGCGACGTCCGAGGTGCCGACCAGGCCCGCGATCGTGCTCGTCACCGAGCCGGCGCCGGTGTCCGCGCCGGTGAGCAGCGCCATCAGCGGCACCATCGCGGCGACGCCGAGGGTGTCGAGGACGGCCAGCACGATCGAGCCGGCCACCGCGACGACGAGCCAGCCGGGCGATGCCGCACCGGCGAGGGCGAGCAGGGTGCCGAGTCCCTGCCGGATCGAGCCCCTCATGCCGCGCTCCCGGCCTGGACGTCGGCGTAGACCCCGGCGATGTCGGCGCACATCCGCGCGACGGAGCGCGGCACGGCGGCGGCGGCCGGCTCCTCCGCCTGCCGCTCGAGCGCCCGCGCCACGGCCGCGGGATCGTCCGCGTCGACGAGGGAGCGGCGGTCGAGGATCTCCGGGTTGCCGCCGACCGCGGTGGCGACGACGCCCAGGCCGCGGGCGACCGCGTCGAGGAGGGTGTACGAGCAGTTCTCCCAGACCGAGAGCTGGGCCACGACGTCCGCCTCGGCGAGCATCCGGGCGGAGTCGACGAAGCCGGGGAAGGCGACCGCGTCGCCGAGGCCGAGGGCGCTCGCCCGGGCGCGGAGGGCGCCGTCGAGCGGTCCCTCCCCCGCGACGGTCAGCGTCGCGCCGGGCACCCGGCCGTGCAGGACGGCGAAGGCCTCGAGCAGGGCGTCGATCCGCTTCTCCGGCGCGAGGCGGGAGAGCGAGACGACGCGGAGCGCGCCGGCGGGGCGGGGGTGGCGGGCGGCGGCGCCGGCGGCGTGCGCTGCGGGAGCGTCCACGCCGTTCAGCACGACGGCGACGGGCAGCACCGCGTGCCACTTCTCCCGCATCGCGTGCCGGGTGGCCTGCGAGACGGCGATGGCCCCGTCGAACCGGTGCAGCCGGGCGCGGTGGGCGAGCGCCATCGTCCGGGCCTGCGCACCCGAGCGGTGGTAGACGGCGTCGGGGCCGGCGATGCCGTGCTCCGTGGTCAGCCGGCGGACGCCGCGGGGCAGCGGGGTCGCGGCGCTGACGAGGTCGGAGTGGGCGAGGTGCGAGTGCACGATCGCGGGCCGCAGGGCCCCGGCCGTGGCGGCGAGCGTGCGGACGGAGGCGGCGAGGCCGGCGGCCGTGCCGAAGCGGCCGGTCGTCACCGCCGAGCCCTGGGCGCGCAGCCGGTGCGCCAGGGCGCCCTCGGGGCAGAGCACGACGACGCGGTGGCCGGGGATCCCCTCCCGCGCGACGTCGACGACGTGCCGGGCGACTCCGCCGTCGTCGGCGACGGGCACCAGCCAGAGGGCGATCGGGGCCGCCCCGCGCACGGCGTCGCTCCCGCTCCCGCCCGCGCTCACAGCCACTCCTCCAGCCGCTCGAGGGCCGTCCAGAAGCCCTCGCCGCTGTCGACGTGGCCCTGCCAGATCTCGGGGATGAACGGCACCCCCGGCGCCAAGGCGTCCAGCGCCGCGGCGAACACCGGCCAGTCGATCTCGCCCTCGCCGATCTGCACGCCCTCGCCGTCGATCCCGGTCGCGTCGACGAGGTGCAGGTGCGCGCTGAGCGGCGCGAGCAGCTCGACCGCCGCCGAGAACGACGTGCCGAGGAAGGTGGTGGCGAGCTTGGTGTGCGAGGCGTCCAGGCAGAGGGCGGTGCCGGTCTCGCGGGCGAACGCGGCTGTGTCCTCCGGATCGACGAAGAGGTTGTGGAACTGCTGGCCGCCCATCAGCCAGGGGTAGGGCGGCAGGGTCTGCGCCAGCAGGCGCACGCCGCCCGCGTCGATCCGGTCGAGCGCCTCGGCGACACGCGCGTACATCGCCGGGCGGCGGGAGGGGTCCACGTGGGCGTGGCGGGTGAAGCCGCCCATCGTGACGACCATCATCGGGTCCTCGTCCTGGCGGAACCAGCGCGAGAGCGACCGGGTGACCCCGATCGTCCGCTGCACCTCGGCGATCGAGCGCTCCCAGACGTCGCGGTCGAAGGAGGCGAGATCGACCAGGAAGTCGCCGGAGAAGAGGTCCGGCAGGTGGGTGGTGAAGCCCCGCTCCTGACGCGCGGTGAAGACGTCGTCGACGTCGATCTCGAGGTCGCGGTAGGAGAAGTGGAACTCGAGGAAGCCGGGATTCGACGCTCCGAGCAGCTCGGCGTGGTCGTGGTAGCGGACCGGCAGCCCCCAGGGCCGCCGGAACCGGAACGGCCGGCCGGCCGGGGTGCTCGCGCGCAGATCGCCGTCGAAGAAGAAGCCGCCCGCGGCGACGTCGCGGTGCAGCGTGCGGCCGAGCAGCCGCGGGAGCTCGTTGGGCTGCAGGCCGCGCCCGGGGCTGCGCACCGCCACGTCCGCCGCGCGCACCACCTCGCCGCTGCGCAGCTCCCGCGCGGCGACGAGCGACTTCGCGAGCGAGACCCGGTTCATCGACTCCCCGGTCGAGACCCCGCGCGGCTCGGCCGAGCCCAGCGCCGACTCGATGTCGCGGATCTCGGCGACCATCCGGCCGAACTCGTCCGGCAGCAGCGACACCGAGTGGTCGTTGCCCTCCATCGCCCGGTCCACGGTGAAGTGCTTCTCGATGATCCGCGCGCCCCGGGCGACGGCGGCGACCGGCACGTGCCAGCCGCGCTCGTGCCCGGAGTAGCCGGTGACGCCGCCGCTGATCTCGGCGAGCCGCTCGAGATAGGCGAGGTTGAGGTCGCGGTAGGGCGCGGGATAGGTCGACTGGGTGTGCAGCAGCGCGTAGGAGGTGCCCAGCGAGCGCAGCAGCGCCACCGACTCGAGGATCTCGCTCTCGCGCGACATCCCGGTGCTCAGCAGCAGCGGCAGGCCGCGAGCGCCGGCGTCGGCGAGCAGGTCGTGGTTGGTGAGGTCGGCCGAGGCGATCTTGAGTCCGGGGACGCCGTAGTCGACGAGGGCCTGCACGCTCGGCGAGTCCCACGGGGTGCAGAGGACGTCGATCCCGGCGTCGCCCGCGTGGTCGAACACCTCGAAGAGCGCCTCGGCCGGCAGCGCGAACCGGCGCAGCAGGTCGATCGTGTACTGCGCGCCCAGGTCCTCCCCCGCCGTGGCGCCGCCGCCCTGGCGGTAGAGCGAGTCGAGGTCGCGCAGCTGGAACTTGACCGCGTCGGCGCCGGCCTCGAGGGCGAGGTCGACGAGGCGCTTGGCGAAGTCGACCGAGCCGTTGTGGTTGTTGCCGACCTCGGCGATCACGAAGGCCGGATGCCCCTCGCCGACCGGGTGGCGGCCGATCTGCAGCGCCGCGCCGCCCTCGATCGCGATCGCGACGAGGTGGCCGCGCTCGTCCACGAGCGGCACGTGGCTGATCCCGTCCGCCCCGAGCAGAGCGGCGGCGGCCTGGGCCGGGTCGTCCACGGGCGCGGTCAGCACCGCCGTGTTCGCCACAGCGAGGACCGCGACGTCGAGCGACGCGGTCGGGTTCGCGATGATCCAGCGGCGGAAGTCGCCGTCCGACAGCGAGCCGCGCAGGACGCCGTGGCCGTCGACGCAGAAGACGATGCGCTGCTTGTTCGCGTTGATCTTGGCCAGCGCGGTCAGCACCGGGTCCTCGGCGAAGACGATGTAGGGCGCCAGGTGGCGGTCGACGATCACGCGCGCCCCCGCCGTCTCAGGTCGGCGAGCAGGTGCTCGGCGACGACGAGGTCGTGCTCGCCGTCGATGTCGCCGCCCTCGACCTCGTCCATCACGAACAGCCCGACCCGGCCGCCGATGCGGTTCCGCTCCTGCTCGTAGACCTCGGTCCGGGTGAGGTAGAGCGAGCCGGTCTCCCGGTAGAAGAACTCGGGCGCGGTCAGCTCCTGCCGGCGCGGACGCGCGGCGACGTCGTAGTGCGCCAGCGCGCTCTCCTCGCCCCGCGAGCGCCAGAGAAACGGGGTCTGCGCGACGACGCCGACGAGCGAGTCGACTCCGGTGCTCGCGAACTGCTCGACGGCGCGGTCGATCGTGCCGGGGAGGCGGATCGGCGACGTCGCCTGGAGCAGCAGCACCGAGTCCGGCCGGTACCCGAGGGCGACGCGGTGCGCGACGGCGTGCAGCACGACAGGCTCGGTCGCGGTGTCGTCGCGGGCGAGCTCGGCGGGACGGAGGAACGGCACGTCCGCTCCGGCGTCCGCGGCGATCGCGGCCAGCTCGGCGTCGTCGGTGGAGACCAGCACGTCGAGACCGGCGGCGAGCGCCTGCTCGATGCTCCAGACCACGAGCGGCTTCCCCGCGACGAGGCGCGCGTTCTTGCGCGGCAGGCCCTTCGAGCCGCCGCGCACGGGGATGACGCACAGGATGCTCATCGCACTCCTCCCTCGGTGATCGCGAGCGCCGCGGCGGCGACCGCGGCCGCGGGTTCGAGCGCCGGCGCGAGCGGCGCCGGAGTCGGCGGCCCCTCGCCCCAGACGGACAGTCCGTAGCGGCCCCAGAACTCGCGCACCCAGGCCGGCGGATCGACGCAGGTCACCCAGGCGGGCGTGCCCGCTGCCGCGGCCTCGAGCACGCCGGTCGAGAACACCGAGGCGATCGGCCGGTGCTGCGCGGCCAGGTCGCCGCCGGCGAGCACGCGGATGCCGCTGCGGCGCCAGGCCGCGTGCTGCCAGCGCGAGCGGCGGTCGACCTCGGCCGGGTGCGGGCGGTAGTCGGCGCCGGTGTCGCGGCAGAAGCGGCCCGCGGTGGCGGCGGCGATCCGGCGCGGGAGCTCGGCGCCGTGCAGCTGGCCGAGGAAGAGCGGGCGCTCCTCCGTCAGGGCCGCGCGCGGGCGCTGCGCCGCCGACCACAGCAGCTGGCTGCCGACGACGGCGGTCGTGACGTCGCTCCGCCCCGAGCGCCAGAAGTCGGCGTCCGCGGCCGAGAAGGCGAGCAGCGTCGACTCCGGCGGCAGCGGCGGGGCGAACGGCGTCAGGAGGCCGTGCTGCACCACGAGGACGCTGGCGCCGAGCGGCCCGGCCCAGCGGTGCGCGGTCGCGCCGGAGCGGAGGTAGTGGCCGGTCGCGACGACGGCGCGCAGCCCCCGCAGCTCGACCGGGGCGGGCGAGCCGTCGGGCACGGGCCGGACGGTCCACTCGCCGGGGAGCAGAGCGGTCACGTCCCCGGGCGCCAGGACGGCGACGGGCGGCCCGTCCAGGTGCGCGAGCGAGGCGGCGGTCGCCGCGACCGCGCTGGCCGTCGCCGCCTCGACGGCGAGCAGGATCGACGGCTCCGCGCCGCGCAGGTGCAGCACGAGCGGCGCCGGGGCCGACGGGCGCAGGCGGGACCGCGCCGCGCGCAGCGGGTCGCGGCCGCGCTGCCAGCGGCGCCAGCCCTCGAGATCGGTCGCGTGCCTCAGCCCCACAGCGCCCTCACCGCCCGCATCCGGTGCACGAAGGTGTGCTCCGCCCGGGTCCGAGCGGCCGCCGCGTCGCGCACGCGGTGCGCCCAGACCGGGTCGGCCTGCGCGTGCCGGACGTGCTCGACGAGCTGCTCGCGGCCGTCGAAGACCAGCACCTCGCGGTCCACCTCGTAGTGGTCGGCGATGTCGGGCCGGTCGAGCAGGGCGAGTGCGCCGACGCCCGGCGCCTCGAACGCCCGCATCGACAGCCCGCCGTGCCCGGTCCCGTGGATCGCGAGCGTGGCGATCGAGCCGGCCATCGCGCCGTAGTAGGCCGCGCGCGAGACGTCGCCGTGCGCGCGCAGACCCGCTCCGCGCAGCCGTCCGGTGCGCACGACGTCGCCCGGGTGACGCGACCACTGCCGGCCGAAGACCTCGACGTCGACGCCGCCGGCGGCGAGCTCGCGCAGCACCCGCTCGCGCTCGGGGTAGCGCGCACCGATGAAGGTCACCGCCGCGGACGGGCGCGGCGTCCAGGCCAGGAGCGAGTCGAAGGCGTCCGGGACGTGCGTCGCCTCGATCCCGGCCGCGCGGAGCGTCGCGACGTCGCGCGGCGAGTAGCTGGCGATCGAGACCCGGGCGGAGGCGAGCGCGCGGAGCCGCTCGAGATCGAAGGTCATGTTGACCAGCTCGTCGTAGAGCCAGAGCACGACGGGCGCGCCGCCGCCGGCCAGCGCGGCCCACCACTCGTCGCCGAGCGAGTCGCCCTTCACCACGAGCACCGCGCGCGGCGACGTCTCCCGCAGCGCCCGGATCGCCCGCTCGGTCTCGGAGCGCCGCGACCACCGGCGCAGCCGGGACCGCGGGAAGCGGTGCGCCACCGCGTCGCGCAGCCGCACCACGCCCGCCGTGTCGTCGTAGCGGTGCACGACGACGTCCTCGCCGAGCTCGACGAGCGCGGCCTCGATCGCGCGCCAGTAGTCGTGGAACACGGGGCTGACGACCAGCACGGGCCGGCTCATGCCGCCGCCCTCTCGGCCGCGGCGATCAGGCGCAGCTCGCCGCGGAGGACGGCGAAGGGCCGGACGCCGCGCCCCGCGAGCGCGCGCAGGGCGTTGGCGGCGAGGTTGACCACCGACGCCGCGCGCAGCGACGCCGCCAGCAGACCGGGGTGCGAGCGCCACTTCCGCGCGTAGCGCAGCCGGGCGGCGACCAGCCAGACCAGCCGGCGGGCGGGATCGGAGGAGCCGCCGCCGGTGTGCACCGCGACGACGTCCCCGGTGTACACCGACGGCACACCGCGCGCCCGCAGCCGCCGCTGCAGGTCGACCTCCTCGCAGTTCATGTGGAACGACTCGTCGAAGCCGCCGATCACCCGGAACTCGGCCGTCGGGAGCAGCATCGCCGCGCCGACCACCCAGTCCACCGGCAGCACGGCGCCCTCGACGCAGCGGGTGTCGAGACCGACCGCCGCGCGCAGCTGCGGCCGCCAGCGCGCCAGCGGAGTGAGCCACTCCACCACGTAGTGGCCGAGCCGTGGGAAGCGCCGGCCGACCCACTGCGGCTGCCCGGCGCCGTCGCGCAGCGCCGGGGCGACGACCGCCGGCAGCCAGGGGGTGCCCGCGGCGACGAGGTCGCGGAGGAAGGTCTCGCCGATCTCGAGATCGCTGTTCAGCACCAGCAGCAGCGGGTGCGCCGCCTCGTCCGCTCCGCTGTTCACGGCGGCACCGAAGCCGCCGTTGCGCGCGCGGCGGACGAGCGCGAAGCCCTCGCCCGCGGGGAACGGCACCGGCGAGGCGTCGTCGACGACGACGATCTCGTGCTCCGGGGCGCCGACCTGGCGGCGCAGCTGCCCGAGCAGGGCGAGGGCGGGAGCCGGATCGCCGTAGTGCGGCACGACGACGCTGACGCCGGGCCCCGGCCGCTCCCGCTCGCTCACGACGCGACCGCCCGGCTCTCGCGCGCGCGGCGCAGGGAGCGGCGGGTCGGCAGCACCGCCGGGCGCGGCGGATCCCAATCCGCGGGCAGCGCGCCCAGGGCCGGCAGGATCGTGCGCAGGAGCGCGTCGATCTCGTCCACCGCGCTCGCCGCGACAGCGGCGCCGCGCCCGTGCGGATCGGCGAAGTCGTCCTCGGCGCCGTACGGAGCGGTGTCGCGCGCGATCAACTCGCGCAGATCCGCTCCGGGGGCCGCCTGCGCCAGCCGGGCCGCACGGCGGATCGTCGCGGTGCGCCGCGCCGCCGAGGCGAAGTGCTGGGCGACCCACTCGCGCTGCTGCGACTCGAAGGCCAGCACCAGATCGGCGTCCTGGAGCAGGCGGCCATCGGCCTGGCGCGCTCGGTGCGAGGCGACGGAGAGGCCGCGGGCGCGGAGCGCGTCGCCCAGGTCGGGGTCGAGGCCGCGGCCGACCGGGGCGTGCGTCCCGGCGCTCGAGACCTGCCAGAGGTCGGACCCGGCGAGCAGCTCGGCCGCGAGGCGCTCGGCCGACGGCGAGCGGGCCACGTTCGCGTGGCAGAGGAAGAGCAGCCGGGAGCTCATCGAGCCGGCCGCCGGAACGACGACGGGACCTCCGCCTTCGGCGCGGCACGCACGACGTGCTCCAGGGAGCGCGCGGGCTCAGCGGCGCGCTCGGGCTCGGCGGCGCGCGTGCGCTCGGGCTCCACCGCGCGCGCCGGCTCCGCGGGCCGGACCGCCGGGAGGGAGCGGGCGGGCTCCTCCGCGGCGGCCCGGCGGCCGGTGGACCGGCCCCGCGAGCGTCCGCCGTCCGGCTCCGCGTAGTACGGGTTCTTGCGGTCGTAGTAGTACGAGTAGCCCGCGTCGCCGTCCTGCGCCGAGACCATGTTCAGCACGGTCCCGAGCACACGGCCGCGCACCTGCTGGACGATCCGCCGGGCGGCGGTGACCTCGGGGCGGCGGGTGCGGTTGGAGGCGACGACGAAGACGACGCCGTCCACGACGGTCGCGACGATCGACGCGTCGGTGACCGGCAGGATCGGCGGCGCGTCGATGATGACGAAGTAGTCCTCCGCGAGCCGCTCGATCAGCGCGCGCATCGCCGAGGAGCCGAGCATCTCGGACGGGTTCGGCGGGATGTGCCCCGCGGGCAGAGCGAACAGGCCCTCGGTGGCGGTCGGGCGGATCGCGTCCTCGACCGGGATCTGGTGGCTGAGCACCTCGCTGAGGCCGACGGCGCCGTCGATCCCGAGCAGCTTCGCGACGGTCGGACGGCGCAGGTCGGCGTCGATCAGCAGGGTGCGCTGCCCGGAGTCGGCCATCACCCGGGCGAGGCCGGACGCGATCGTCGACTTGCCCTCGGCCTGGTTCGCACTGGTGATCACGACGCTGCGGGTCTCGTCGTCGACGCTGGAGAAGCGCAGCCCGGTGCGGAGCGCGCGGAAGGCCTCGGCGGTGATCCCGTCGACCGCCCGGGCGTCGCCGCGGCGCCCGCCCCGGCCCTTGCCCATCTTCGGGATGCGCCCGAGCACGCCGACGCCGAAGAGCTGCGTGAGGTCGTCGACGGTCCGCACCCGGATGTCGAGGGCGCGGCGGAGGATCGCGAGGACGAAGCCCAGCACGAGACCGCCGGCGGCCCCGAGCAGCAGGTTGCGCAGCCAGTTCGGGCTCGTCGGCGCGGCGGCCGGCTCCGCGTTCTCGAGCGGCACCACCGTGATCTGCGGGGTGCGGTCGGCGGTCGACTGCGTCTCGATGTCGGCGATCACGTCGGCGAGCGCGGCCAGGGCGCCGTTGGCGAGCGCCGCGGCGTTCTCGGGAGTGGCCGCCGAGGCGGTCACCTCGATCAGGGTGCTGCCCGGGGCGACGGCCGCGGTCAGCCGGCCGTTCAGCGGCTCGCCACCGGGGTTCGCCTCGGGATCGGACTCGATCCGCTCGTAGACCGCGCTGCTGGAGATGAGCGGCAGGTAGGCGTTCGCCCGCGTGACCGCGGTCTGCGCTCCGCTGATCGCATCGGCCGAGCTGCCGTCGGTGGCCGCGATGACGAAGCCGGCCGAGCTGGAGTCGTAGACCTTCGGCGTCACCGCGGAGAAGGCGGCCATCGCGCTCACGCCGACGAGAACGGCGACGACGAGGATCTTCCAGTTCCGCCGGATGAAGGCGATGAAATCGACGACAGTCACTGTGCGCCTTTCTTCCGATCAGAGCAGCGGTTCTCTCCGAGCAGAGCTACTCGACGATGCCGGGCTTTTCGCGTCAGGCTAGCCTGATGCGCCCTCTCCCGCGCAAAGGAATTCCTCCGCCCGAGGAGATGTTCTGCGAGGATTCCGGTATGACCCACGACGTGGACAGTGCGGACCTCTCCGGGGGCGGAATCGGCCTCCGGGTGCCGCGGCGCCCGGATCTCGGAGCGGTGTTCCCGATAGCACACTCGGCGCGGATCATCGATGCGGCACTGATGGGCCTGATCATCTATCGACTCTCCGTTCCTTTCCTTCCGGGATCCTTTCCGGCCGCCCAGACCGCGGTTATCGGACTTCTTCTGATCAGCCTCTTCCGCCGTCCTGCCCGCTCTCTTCGAGCCGTCGGCTGGTATCCCTTCCTCTGCCTCGGCCTCCTCGGCTTCGCCGTCGTGATCTCGGCGGTGAACGGACTCGATCTCGAGCGGAGAGCGGGCAACATCGGCCTGCTGATGCTGATGGCCGCCTTCCTCGCCAGCGGCCGGATCGACGTCGCCTCCGCGATCAAGGGCATCGGCGTGGCCCTGACCCTGAACGCCGCGCTCTTCGCCGCCGGCGTCGCCCCGGACGCCTACCAGGGCGCCCTCACCGGCTATCTGCAGGACAAGAACGTCGCCGGGCTCTACTACGGCGTCGCCGCCCTGCTCCTCGCGGCGACCCTCCAGCGCCGGTGGCTCCGGATCGCGGTGCTCGCCGCCGCGGGCCTCGCCGTCGTCGCCACCGACTCGCGCACCTCGATGGCCGCCTACGCCTGCGGGATCCTCTGGCTCGTGGTGACCCCGCGGCTGGGCCTCGCCTTCCGGGCGCTCACCGGCGTCGGCATCGCGGCGCTCTTCGTCTGGGCCGAGGCGAACCTGTCCACCGCGGGCGTCTACGGCGTCGAGCGGGCCGGCTCCGACGCGCTCCGCGAGAGGATCCTGCAGGCCTCCTTCGACCGCGTCGCGCTCGCGCCGTGGAGCGGCGGCGGCCTCGGGACGGCGACGGCCGACGTCGACGGCATCGCCTGGTTCTTCCACAACTCCTACCTCGCGCTGCTCGCCGAGGGCGGCGTCGTGCTGCTCGTCGGGGTCCTCGCGATCTACGCGGTGGCGGGGTTCGGGCTGCTGCCGCGGCGCCCCGAGACGTTCGCGCGGCACGCGGTCGGCGCGGCGACCGTCGTGGTGCTGCTCTGCGCGACGCAGCTCGGCGAGGTGTTCTTCGCGCCGATGTCGTTCGTCGTCGTCGGCGCCGGGCTGGCGCTGCTGGCCGAGCGGCGGCCGGAGGCGGCCGCGGACGCGCTCCCCGGAGCCGGATTCCCCGGGACGGCGCTCCCCGGGACCGAGCTCCCGCTGACCGAGCGCCCCCGCAGCTAGCGCCCCGCGACCTCGCGGAGCACGGCCCGGACGTCGGCCCACATCCGCACGGTGTTCGCGTCGGCGAGCACCCGGGCGCGCCCCGCCCGCGCGACCTCGGCGCGGCCGGCGGGATCGCCGAGCGCCGCCTCGACGGCCGCCGCGACCCCCGCCGGATCGTGCATCGGCAGGCCGAACGCCGTGACGCCGTCCTCGAGGTAGCCCGCCATCGCGGCGCTCCTCGTGACCGCCGCGGCGGTTCCGCAGCCGGCGGCCTCGAGCAGCACGCTCTGCCCGGTCGGGTACGCCAGCTCGTGGGTGGGCACGACCACGAGCTCGGCGTCGCGCAGGTTCTCGCGGTGCTCCGCGACGGGCACGGGGGCGTGCAGCACGACGTTCGCCGGCAGCGACCCGCCCGCGAGCCGCTGCGGCGTGGTGAACACGTCGAAGCGCCGGTGCGGCAGCAGCGCGGCCGCGGCGACGAGCGTGCCGAAGTCCCGCCCGCGGTCGACCCCGGCGGCGAGCACCTCGAAGCGCTTCGGCCGCCCCGGGCCGGGCGTGTAGTAGTCGGCGTCGACCCCGAAGCCGACGGGGACCACCTTCCGCTCGTCCACCCCGTGCCGGGCGAAGACCTCGCGCTGGTTCGCGCTGAGCACGAGGATCCGGTCGACCCCTTCGAGCGCCCGGAGCACCCGGCGGCGGCGCTCGGGAGCGCCGGACAGCAGCTCCTCCGCCCACCAGCAGGAGAGCGCGACGAGCGGCGTCCGCGCGTACGGCGGGATCCCGGCGCGGCGCAGCAGCGCGGGGAACTCGGCCTCCGGCTCCAGCACGGCGAGCACCACGTCGGCCGAGGCGACGGCCCGCAGCGAGCGCAGCTGGGTGTCGAGCGCCAGGCCGGTGCGGTGCTCCAGCACGTCGCGGAGCTTCACGTGGGCGGGATGCGCCGCGTGCCCTCTCGCGAGGAGCCGGGTGCTCTCGTCCCGGAGGAGATCCGCGCGATAGGGAAGACGTCCGCGCAGAAAGGGCTCGCCGGGTCGGGCGAGGATCGTCGAATGCTTGAGGAAGAGCCCGAGGATCCGGAGCGGCCGGACATCCCGATCCTCCGTGAATGCGTCTTCAGCGGATATCCCAGGACTCATCGTTCCGATTCCCTTTCCTCGAGAGATCGCAGAAGCAGCGCCATTCGATCCGCTCCCGCGGCGGGCGAGAAGTGATCTCTCCATCTCCGCCACTTCTCCCCCGTCTCGCCCTCTCCCTCTCCTCTCGTCGAGGCGGCGACGGCGAGGGCGATAGCGGCGGCCAGAGCATCGGCGTCATCCGCCGGAGAGATGGCGCTGATCGACGGACCGACGACCTCGGGAAGAGCTCCGGCGTCGCTCACCAGCACCGGTGTCCGCGCGGACATCGCCTCCGCCGCGACCAGTCCGAAGGACTCCGGCTCGATCGAGGGCACCACGACGAGATCGACCCGGGCGAAGAAGTCCGCCGGGGCCAGCCAGCCCGGCCTCTCCACCAGCGCCGCGACCGGGACGAGAGCCGACTCGACCTCGCGGCGCTCCCGCTCCGAGACGAAGCGCGGCTCGCCGGCCAGGAGCAGCCGGTACGCCCCGGGCTCGGCCGCGTCGAGCCGCGCGAGCGCCGCCGCGAGCACCCGGACACCCTTGGCGACGGACGGACGACCGAGGAAGCCGAGCACGACCGGGCCGTCCCCGCGCTCGTGCCGCGCCGTCGGCAGGACGGGCGCGCACCAGTTCGGCAGCACGGTGGCGCCGCGGACGAGGTCCGCCAGGTAGCGGGACGGCACCAGCGTCGCCAGCGCCCCCGCCCGGGCGAGCGGCACGAGCGCGCGCTGCAGGCCGGACGGGCGCTGGTGCAGGTGCACGAGCCGGCGCGGACGCCCGGCCGTCGCCGCCGCCGGCACCAGCCCGTTGCACCAGAGCACGCCCCGGCGGGACGACGCGTCCCAGCGCCGCAGAGCGCGCATCCACGCGCGCCGGCCCGAGGCCTCGAGCTCGACGACCGGGTGGCCGGCCGCGCGGGCCGCGGCGACGAGGCGGCCCGGCTCCGACGGCCCGACGACGGTCACCGCGACGCCCTGCTCCTCGAGGGCCGCGGCGATGCTCAGCAGCATCACCTCACCGCCGCCGATGTCGCCGTTGTTGGTGGCGAGGACCACCCCCTTGCTCCACAGCCCCCCGCCGGCGCGCCCGCGAGCCTCCGTCATCCGCCACTCCCCGCTCGATCCGCGACCACTCCGGGCCCGACTGCTCCCCACGGTAGGACGACCGGGCGCGCGAGGAGGGCGACTGGGATACTGGCCGGATGGAGCTCGTGACCGTTCTCTTCGCCGAGGAGGCGGTCCCGCTGCTGACGGCGTTCGTGCACCGGCGGGCCGAGACGGCCGGGCTGCGCGCGCTGGCGCTCAAGGGCCCGATCGCCGACGCGGACGGGCTCCGACCGCCCCGCGCCTCGGGCGACGTGGACGTGCTCGTGCCGCCGGAGGACGCGCCCCGGCTGGTCGCGCTGCTCGCGGGCGACGGCTGGACCGAGCGCCCCTGGCCCGACGCGCCGACGCTCGCCCAGAAGCACTCCCGCAGCTACCGGCACCCGGACTGGCCGGTCGACATCGACGTGCACTGGCGCTGGCCCGGGTTCCTGGCACCCGCGGCGGAGGCGTTCGAGAGCCTCTGGAACCGCCGGCGCACGGTCGAGATCGCGGGCCGTCCGGTGGCGACGGTCGGCGTCGCCGACATGGCCCTGATCCTGGCGCTGCACTCGCTCCGCGACGCCTGGCAGATCACCGATCCGCGGCGGACCGGGCCCTCCGACTACGAGCTCCTCGTCGACGCGGTCGCCGCCCGCCCCGCCCTGCACGCCCCGCTGCGCGACGCGGCGGAGTCGCTCGGCGCCGTGCCGACCGCCGCGCCGTTCCTGCACGCGCTCGGCGTCCCGGCCCGGGCGGGTGAGGCCCCGGCCGACCAGCTGCGCGCCTGGCGGCTCGGCGCCCTCTCGCGGCACGCCGCGGCCGGCTGGGTGGAGGCCCTGCGCGCCGCCCCCGCCGCACGCCGGCCGGCGCTCCTGCGCCGCGCCCTCTTCCCCTCCGGCTCCGCCCTGCGCGCCGCCGACCCGAGCATCGGACCGCGCCGCCGCGACGCCGTGGCGGGCTGGTGGCGCCGCTTCCGCCGCGGTGTCCGCACCGCTCCGGAGGCCTGGCGACTCCTCCGGCAGGCCGACCACGGCGCGGATCGGACCCCCGCATGACCCGGGATCTCACGATCGCGCCCTTCGGTCTCGGCGTGCGCCTGAGCTTCGACGACACCGTTCCCGAGGCCCTGATCGCGAGGTTCCAGGAGTCGTGGAGTGACGTGACCGACGTCGCGGAACGCCCGGGCTCCGCGCACCGCGTCTCCCTGACCGAGCCCGAGGGCGTCGCGGGCGTCATCGCCCAGCCGACCGAGGAGGCGCTCGCGGAGCACCTCGGCGCGGCGCTGACCGTCGCCGCCGTCGACGCCTGCCGCGGGCGGCTGCTCAGCATCCACGCGTCCGCCCTGGCCCTCCCCGACGGGCGGGTCGTCGCGTTCACCGGCCGCCCCGGCGCGGGCAAGTCGACGCTGATCAGCCTGGCCGGCCGCCGCTTCGGCTACCTCACCGACGAGACGGTCGCCGTCCGCCGCGACGGGACGGTCCTGCCGTTCCGGAAGCCGATCGCCCTGCACGCAGGCGGCTCCGGCTGGAAGCGGCACCGCTCCCCCGCCGCGTCGGGGATGCTCCCGCTGCCGGACGCGCCGCTGCGGCTCGCGGGGCTCTGGCTGCTCGCCCGCGACGCCGATGGACCCGACGCGCCGGTGCTCGAGGAGCTCGGCTTCGACGAGGCGCTGCGCGCGCTCCTGCCCGAGCTCAGCTGGTTCGCCGAGCTGCCGTCGGCGCTGCACCACCTCGCGGCGCTGGTCGACGCGATCGGCGGCGTGCGGCGGCTCCGCTACCGCGAGGCGGAGTCGGTGCTGCCGCTCCTGGACGGCGTCGGCGAGCCGGCGGTCGTCGTCGAGGGGCCGGTCGTCGTCGAGGAGCCGGAGCGCGCCGCGTCCGCGGAGGGCGCTCCCGGCGGGTACCGCCGCGACGCCGGCACGGAGTGGATCGAGCGAGACGGCGTCGTCTCCTGCCTGCGCGGGAGCCTCGTCGAATCGCTGACCGGCATCGCTCCGGCGCTCTGGCGCACTCTGGAGCGGCCGGCGAGCCTCGAGGAGCTGACGGCGGCCGTCGTCGCCGAGCACGGCGCGCCGCCCGACGGCGACGCGCGCCACGCCGTCCAGGCGGTGCTCGCCGAGCTGGTCGAGCGCGGACTCGTCGAGCGGGTCCCGCCCCGGGCATGAGACCGGGCGGCGCGCTCTCCCCCCGGAGGACGCACCGCCCGCAGCATGCCGCCCGACCGGCACCACCCGATCAGAACCACCCGATCAGGACTGAAGGGGCTCCGAGCCGCCGGCTCGGAGCCCGAGGGCTCAGGGCTGCGGGGTGTTCTCGCCGACCGAGCCTCGAGCGAGGAACAGGTCGAGCAGGTTCACCACGCCCAGCGCCCGGATGTACAGCGCGGCGACGTCGAACCGGCGGGCCGGCAGGCTGTCCCAGGCGGCCGGCCCGGGCGGGTTGGTCGAGCGGTTCTGCGCGTTGACGTCGATGTTGATCAGCGTCGTGAGCGCGGAGAACAGCGGGGTCAGCAGGGCCGACTGCACCGAGGCGATCAGCGGCGTGAGCGTCGTGTTGAGCAGCGTGTTCAGCAGGCCGTTGATCGTGGCCACGACGGCCCCGGTCGCCGCGGAGAGCGGAACGCCGTTGACCAGGATGTTCGCCTGGAGCCGGGTCGTCAGCGTGCTGACCAGCGCGGTCGTGAAGGTGTTGATCGCGGCGGCCGGAAGCGCGAGGTTGTTGTCGACGAACAGCGTCGAGTTCGGCGGCAGGCTGTTGAAGTAGGCCGAGTAGGTGCCGAACGGCGTGTTGCCGGGCTGGCCCGGCGCGGGGCCCAGCAGCGACAGGAGGTCGACGGTGATCGTGGCCGGCGTGACGCCGAGCTGCGCCTGGATCGGCTGGGCGCCGCCGGGGATGTTGCCGGCGAAGATCGCCGTGCTGTTCACCGTGATCGGGAGGATCGGCAGCGACAGCGCGGACACCGCGCCGAGCGTCGCCGTGACCGCGGCCACGATCGACGCGAGCACCGGTGACGCCAGCACCAGGTTCAGCCGCGTCACCTGGTAGTCGCGCTGGATGTTGAGCGTGCTCGGCACGCAGGCCGACTGGATCGCGGCGCGGCCGGTGACGGCGCCGATCTGCAGCCGGAGGTCGGTGACCTGCCCGACGAGGTTCGAGGCGAGCGTGCCGCCGATGCCGGTGAGGATCCGCCGCAGGTCGAGGGTGGCGAAGTCGGGGAACGTCGCCGACGCCGGATTGAGCTCGAGCTGCCCCTGATTGTCGACCGCTCCCGCCGCTCCGCGGCTGTTGCCGTCGATGTTCGCGAAGGCGTACTGGTCGAGGACGCCGACACCGCTGGGCGCGGCGACCGAGAGCAGCGTCGAGAGGGCGCCGGTCAGGCCGGTCGCGTTGATCTGCAGCGTGTTCAGCGCCGCGACGCTCGTCGTCCCGAACCGCGTGGAGGTGGGCGTGCTCTGGTCGGGCACGAGCGCGCGCTCGCCCTGCAGGGTGGCGACGTTGTCGAGGTTCACCCCGCCGAGGAATCCGCTCAGCAGGATGCCGCGCGCCTGCGCCCGGAACAGCGTCCCGACGGGGTAGCAGCTGACCGAGGCCGCGGAGGCGGACTGCGCGACCATGATCGCCGGCACCGACCAGGCGGCACCCGCGACGACCGTGCGTCGAGTGACCCCGAGGCCGTTGCTCCCGGGCTTCCTGGTCTTCTTCTCGCTGATCCCGGAGGATTCGAGCGGATGAGACTCCGTCATGTGCGGCCCTTTCCCGGGATGCTCGACAGATCACCCTCGTGGTGGTGTCGGTGGCGAATGTAGCGAAGGAATTCCGGGGAGAGAGCCTCTGGCGGATTTCTACTCCTCCTGGCGCTGATGCGCGGTGACGGAGGATCGGAGAGAATCGTCTCTCCGAGTCGTATTCCGATATCGGCTGCGGAAAGAGGAGAAGCGGATGCTGCCAGCCGATCCCCGCGCGCGACGCTGGCGCCGGCATCCCGACACCGCTTTCGTCGACGACGGCGAGCGCGTCCTGGTGCTCCCCCTCGGCACCTCGCCGCTGGGCGGTCCCGCCGCCCTGCGGGCGAGCGTCGCGGAGACCTGGCGGGAGCTCGGCGACGACCCGCAGGACTTCGCCGTCCTCGCCTCCCGGCTCGCCGAGCTGCACACCGCCGCGGCCGCGAAGATCGAGGACGACCTCGCCGCGATGCTCGCCGAGATGGAGCAGCTGCTGCTCGTCGAGGGCTCCGGGAGCGGCGACGCGGACGACGGGTCCACGCGGTGAGAGCGAGCGTGATCGTCCCCAGCTACGCGGGCGCCGACCGGCTGCCCCGCCTGCTCACCGCCCTCGCCGCGCAGTCGCACGCCGAGCTCGAGGTCGTCGTCGTCCTCGACGGCGTCGTCGACGGCAGCGAGCAAGTGCTCGACGGCTTCCCCGTCCGCCGGGTGGTGCTGCCGGAGAACCGCGGACGCTCGGCCGCCCTGAACGCCGGCTTCGCGGCGGCGACCGGCGGGGTGCTGATCCGCTGCGACGACGACCTCGAGCCGCCGCCGGGCTGGGCCGCCGCGCACGTCGCCGCGCACGCGGGCGATCCGGTCGGCGTCGTCGGCCTCTGCCCGAACGCCTACCCCGACTCGGCTTACGCCCGCGCCTACGGCCGCGACGCCGACGCCCGCTTCCGCGCGCACGCGGCGGCCGCTCCTCCGGAGAGCACCTGGCGGCTCTGGGGCGGCAACGTCTCGGTGACCCGCGCCGTCTTCGACCGGGTCGGCGGCTACGGCACCGAGTACCGCGAGTACGGCTGGGAGGACGTCGACTGGGGCTACCGCCTGCACCGGCTCGGCCTGCCCGTGCGGCTCGTGCCGGGCGCCGAGGCCCTGCACCACGGAGCCTCCACGAGCACCGCGATCCGCAGCCGGCGCGCGTTCCTCTCCGGCGCGGCGCGGCGCACCTTCGAGCGGCTGCACCCGGAGGAGGTGCGCCCGCCCGCCCCGCCCGCCGGAGTCTGGGACCGCGCGGTCGGCGCGCTCGCGCGCGTCGAGACCGAGGATCGGCTCGCCCGCCTCGCCGGCGGGATCGACGCCGTCCTGCCCGCCGTTCCGCGGGCGATCGGCCGGAAGCTGGTCGCGCTCGCGGTCGAATCGGCCGCGATCGCCGGCTACCGGCGGGCCGCCCGGCGCTGACCCGCGGGGCGAGCGGCAGCGCGCCCGAGGTGCTTAGGTGGCGCGCATGCGAGTGCTGTTGATCGGCGGGGCGGGCTACATCGGGAGCCACACCGCCGTCGCGCTCCTGGACGGCGGGCACGAGGTCCTCGTCGTCGACGACCTGTCCCACTCGAGCGCCGGGACCGTCGAGGCCGTCCAGACGCTGACCGGAGCGCGCGTTCCGCTGCTGGTCGCCGACGCGAGGGACGAGGAGCGGGTCGCCCGCTTCGTCCGCGAGCACGGCCCCGTCGACGCCGTGGTGCTGCTCGCCGGGCTCAAGGCGGTGGGCGACTCGGTCGCCCGGCCGCTGGAGTACTACGCCGTCAACCTGGGGCTGGCGATGGCCGCCTTCTCGGTCGCCGCGGCCGCCGGCGTCCGCACGATCGTCTTCTCCAGCTCGGCCGCGGTCTACCGCGGCGACGGGCCGATGCCGCTCGCGGAGGAGGCGCCGACCGGGCTCGACCTGGCCAACCCGTACGGCAAGACCAAGCGGGTGATCGAGGAGATCCTCACCGACCTCGCCCGCGCCGATCCCGGCCTGCGCGCCGTCAGCCTGCGCTACTTCAATCCCGTCGGGGCGCACCCGTCCGGGCTGCTCGGCGAGGACCCGGACGGGGCGGCGAGCGGGCTGATGCCGCTGGTCTCGCGCGCTGCGGCCGACCCGGAGCGGGCGGTCGACGTGTTCGGCGACGACTACGAGACGCCGGACGGATCGGGCCTGCGCGACTACATCCACGTCGCCGATCTCGCGGCCGGGCACGTCGCCGCGCTCGAGCACGCGGCCGCCGGCCACGCGGTCTACAACCTGGGCACGGGGACGCCGACCAGCGTCCTGGAGCTGATCGCCGCGTTCGAGGCCGAGAGCGGCGCCGTCGTCCGCCGGCGCACCGCCGCCCGCCGGCCCGGCGACGTGGCCGCGAGCTGGGCCGACCCGGGCAAGGCCGCCCGCGAGCTGCACTGGACCGCGACGAGGACGATCGGCGAGGCCGTGCGCGATCAGTGGCACCGGCAGACGGCCGGCCGGACGCTCGCCCGCTGACCCTCCCGACAGCCGCTCCGATATCGGCGGGAAAGGCGATCGCCGACGATTGCCCGGCGATTCTCGACAGCTTTCGAATGCTCATCGAGCCGTGATGAATGACAGAGAGGAATCACCTCCGTCATTCTGCGACGGCTCCTCTGTCTTCTTCTTCTCCGGCGATATCAGGCGATTAGCCTCCAAGGCATCGTGACCCCTCTGACGGGGGCGACGGGCTGACGTGAGATCAGCATTCATCACGGGGAACGGGGCCCATCATCACTGCCTTCATCGAAGTGACCGATCGGCAGCGAGCGAGCGCGGCGACCGGTCCGGGCCTGATCGTGCACGAGTGGGTCGAGCGCCGCGGCGGAGCCGAGCGCGTCCTCGAGGCGATGACCGAGGCCTTCACCGACGCCGACGTCCGCGTGCTCTGGAGCGACGCGGACGCGGTGGTCGGCCGTCCCGTCACCGAGTCGTGGCTCGCGCGGACTCCGCTGCGCCGCCACAAGATCCTGGCCCTGCCGGCGATGCTGCCGACCTGGCGCCTGCCGCTCGGCGCGGCGCACGAGTGGGTGCTGGTGAGCTCGCACCTCTTCGCCCACCACGTGCGGACGACCGCGCCGACGAAGAAGCTCGTCTACGCGCACACCCCGGCCCGGTACATCTGGGAGCCCGACCGCGACGGCCGCGGCAGCAGCCGGTCGGCCCGCGCCGCCAGCATGCTGCTGAAGCCGATCGACCGGCACCGGGCCGGCGAGGCGACCTCGATCGCGGTCAACAGCCGCTTCACCGGCGAGCGGGTCGCCGACGCCTGGCACCGGCCCTCTCGCGTCATCTACCCGCCGGTGAACACCGAGGTCCTCCAGGCGATCAACGACTGGCGGGCCCCGCTGAACGACGACGAGCTGCGGATCCTCGACTCCCTCTCCCGGCCGTACCTGCTCGGCGCGTCCCGCTTCGTGCCGTACAAGCGGCTGGAGAAGGTGATGGACGCGGGCGTGCGGACCGGGCTCCCCGTCGTCATCGCCGGGCACGGGCCGTGGGAGGCGCGGCTGCGCGCCTACGCCGCGGAGATCGCCGCCGACGTGACGTTCGTGATCTCGCCGTCGGACGAGCTGATCCGCGCGCTCTACGCCCAGGCGCTCGTCTACGTCTTCCCGGCCGTCGAGGACTTCGGGATCATGCCCGTCGAGGCGATGGCCTGCGGCACCCCGGTCATCGGCACCGACATCGGCGGCGTCCGGGAGAGCGTCGCGCTCGCCGGCGGCGGCGTGACCGGCGACCTCGAGGGGCGCGCCGACTGGAACGACCTGCTGCAGCGCGCCACCGACCTCGACCCGGCCTGCTTCCGCGAGCGCGCCGGCGTCTTCTCCCGCTCCCGCTTCATCGAGGAGCTCCAGGACTGGGTGGCCGAGCAGCTCGACTGACGCGCGGCCGTGGACCGACCAGCGCGGTGCTGGCATCCCAGCTGACCGACCAGCGCGGTCTGCTGGCCTTCATGCTGATCGAGTAGCCCGCGCAGCGGGCGTATCGAGATCCACCGCCCGCTAGAACAGCCCGCGCGGCGACTCCACCGAGGCGAGGACGCCGGGGGCTGCCACGATCGTCAGGCGGGCGACCTCGTCGGCCGTCAGCTCGGGCAGGCGCTGCGCGAGGTCGAGGAAGCGCTCGACCTCCGCCTCCTCGAGCACGTCGGCCGCGAGGGTGCGGAACTTCGCGACGTACTGCTCGCGGGTGAACGGGTGCGCGCCGAGCGGATGCGCGTCCGCCACCGCGATCTCGTCCACGATCGTCGTGCCGTCGGTGAGCAGGATCTCGACGCGCGCGCCGAACGCCTTCTCCGCCGGGTCGGTCGAGTGGTAGCGGCGGGTCCACTCCGCGTCCTCCTCCGTCGTCGTGCGCTGCCAGAGCGCGACGGTGTCGGGGCGGGCGGCGCGCTCGGGGGCGTAGCTGCGCTCGTGGTGCCAGGCGCCGTCCTGCAGCGCGACCGCGAAGATGTACGGCACGGAGTGGTCGAGCGTCTCGCGGGACGCCGTCGGGTCGTACTTCTGCGGGTCGTTCGCGCCGGAGCCGATCACGTAGTGGGTGTGGTGCGAGGTGTGCAGGACGATCCGCTCGACGCGCTCGGGATCGGCGGCCTCGGGGTGCGAGTGGTGCAGGCGGCGGGCCAGGTCGATCAGCGCCTGCGCCTGGTACTCGGCCGAGTGCTCCTTCGTGTAGGTGTCGAGGATCGCCCGCTTGGCCTCGCCCGCGTCGGGCAGCGGCACGTCGTAGGAGGCGTCGGGGCCGTCGAGCAGCCAGGCGATCACGCCGTCCTCGCCCTCGTAGATCGGCGACGGGCTGGTCTCGCCGCGCATCGCCCGGTCGACGGCCTCGATCGCCGCCTTGCCGGCGAAGGCGGGGGCGTACGCCTTCCAGCTCGAGATCTCGCCCTTGCGCGACTGCCGGGTGGCGGTGGTGGTGTGCAGCGCCTGGGCGATCGCCTGCTCGATCACGGCGACGTCGAGGCCGAGCATCGTGCCGAGTCCGGCCGCGGCCGAGGGGCCGAGGTGCGCGACGTGGTCGATCTTGTGCCGGTGCAGGCTGATCGCGCGGACGAGGTCGACCTGGACCTCGTAGCCGGTGACGATGCCGCGGACCAGCCGGGCGCCGTCGATGCCCGCGTGCTGGGCGACGGCGACCAGCGGCGGGATGTTGTCGCCGGGGTGCGAGTACTCGGCCGCGAGGAAGGTGTCGTGGTAGTCGAGCTCGCGGACCGCGACGCCGTTCGCCCAGGCGGCCCACTCGGGCGAGACGCGGCGGCCCGGGTCGACGCCGAACACCGTCGCGCCCTCGCCGCCGATGGAGGCGGGGTGGGCCAGCGCCTGCGAGCGCGCGGCGACGACGGGGCGGCGCACCAGCGACGCGGCGGCGACGGCCGCATTGTCGATGACGCGGTTGACGACCATCTCGGCGACCTCGGCCTCGACCTCGACGGGATCGGCGGCGACCTCGGCCAGGGCGTGCGCGAGCTGCCCGTGGCGCGGGAGGTCCTCGTCGCTGCGGTGGACGCGGACGTGGTGTTCGTGCACGGGGGCTCCTTCGGCTCGTCCCTGCCAATCTAGCGGCGGGGCCGCCGGGCAGACTGTCGGCATGACCGCCACCCGCGTGGCCGCGTTCGACTGCGGCACCAACTCCCTCCGGCTCCTGATCGCGGACGTCGAGGACGGCCGCCTCGTCGACGTCCTCCGCCGCACCGAGCTCGTCCGGCTCGGCCACGGCGTCGACCGCACCGGCCGCTTCGACCCCGAGGCGCTCGTGCGGACCCTCGCCGTGACCCGCGAGTACGCGAAGCTGGTCCGCGAGGCCGGCGCCGAGCGCGTCCGCTTCGTCGCCACCTCCGCCACCCGCGACGCGGCCGACCGCGAGGACTTCCTCGGCGCGGTCGAGCGGATCATCGGCGTCCGCCCCGAGACGATCAGCGGCGAGGAGGAGGCGGCCCTCTCCTTCCGCGGCGCGCTCTCGGCCGTCGACGCGCCCCGGCCCGTCCTGGTCGTGGACCTCGGCGGCGGCTCGACGGAGCTGGTGCTCGGTGGAGCGGAACCGGAGCAGGCGCACTCGATGGACGTGGGCAGCGTCCGGCTCACAGAGCGCCACCGTTCCGGGGGCGGTGCGCCGACCGCGGAGCAGCGGGCCGCGATCCGCGCCGACGTCCGCCGCGCACTGGCCGCCTCCCCCGTCGACCTCTCGGCCGCGCGCAGTGTCGTCGGCGTCGCGGCGACGGTCCTGACCGTCACCGCGCACGTCCTCCGCCTCGAGGCCTACGACCGCGATGCGCTCGAGGCGACCCTGCCGATCCGCGACGTCCTCGCCGCCTGCGACGAGCTCGCCGCGCTCTCCCCCGCCGAGACCGCCGCCCTCCCCTACGTCCGCGCCGGCCGCGAGGACGTCCTCGGCGCCGGCGCCGCGATCTGGGCCGAGGTCCTCCGCGCCGTCCAGGAGGCCTCCCCCGCCGTGACGACGGTGACGACGACCGCCCACGACATCCTCGACGGCCTGGCCCTCACCCTCTGATCCCCTGCACCTCTGATCCCCGCCGCGAGATGCCACTTGGGTACGCCTTCCTCGGCGTGTCGCGTACCCAAGTGGCATCTCGCGGGGAGGGTCAGCGCGTGAGGGTGCTGCCGGAGTCGTGGGGGAGGCGGGCGGCGGCGATCAGGGGGACGAGGGTCAGGACGGCGAGCGTCAGGAAGGCGAAGCGGTAGGGGACGAGGCCGGGGCCGAACGCGGAGCCCGCGGCCAGCGCGATGCCGCCGGCGGCGACGCCGAAGCCCGCGGCGATCTGCTGGGTCGTCGCGCTGAGGGTGTTCGCGCCGGACATCCCCTCGGGCGCCACCTCGGCGAAGGTGACCGTGTTGTAGGCGGTGAAGCCGGCCGAGCGCGCGACCCCGCTGAGCACCAGCAGCGCCACGATCGCCGGGATCGGCACGTCCGGATCGAGGAACGCCATCGCGACCATGCAGGCGATGCCGACGACGTTCGCCGCGACGAGCACCCCGCGGAAGCCCACCGTGTGCAGGAGCCAGGTCGTCGCCGGCTTGATCGCCAGATTGCCGACGAAGAGCGCGAGCACGATCGAGCCGGCCTGCACCGCGTTCCAGCCGAAGGCGTCCTGGAAGAGCAGCGGCAGCAGGAACGGCACCGCGTTGATCGTCGCCCGGTAGAGCGAGCCGCTCGCGTTCGCCACCCGGAACGTGGAGAAGCGGAACGCGTCCAGCGGCACCAGAGGGTGCGGCGTGC
This sequence comes from Rathayibacter sp. PhB151, assembly GCF_004366415.1. Taxonomy (NCBI): domain Bacteria; kingdom Bacillati; phylum Actinomycetota; class Actinomycetes; order Micrococcales; family Microbacteriaceae; genus Rathayibacter; species Rathayibacter sp. PhB151. Next base: position 726,010 of record NZ_SOEN01000006.1, read on the forward strand.
GGCGCAGGTGCCGCACCGCGACGGCGGTGACGAGCGCGCCGGTCACGGCCAGGCCGAGCGCGACGGTGTCCGAGCCGCTGCCGGTCACGAAGCCGGTCGCGCCGACCAGCGCGCCGAGTCCGACCGCGACCAGGAGCAGACCGACGACGTCCAGCGGAGGCGGTGAGGCCTCGACGCCGGCCGGGATGATCCGCCGCGCGATCACGAAGGCGACGACGCCCAGCGGCAGGTTGATCAGGAAGATCCAGTGCCAGGAGGCGTAGGTCGTCAGCAGCCCGCCGACGAAGGGCGCGAGGATCGGCGCGACCAGCCCCGGCCAGACCAGGATCGCGATGGCGCGGATGATCCCCTCCCGCGGCGTGACGCGCAGCACCGCGAGCCGGCCGACCGGCACCATCAGCGCGCCGCCGACGCCCTGCAGCACGCGGGCCGCCACGAGCAGCGGCAGGGTCGGGCTGAGCGCGCAGAGCAGCGAGGCGAGCGTGAACACCGCGATCGCGGTCGTGAAGACCCGGCGCACGCCGAAGCGCTCGCTCAGCCAGCCGGAGGCGGGGATCAGCACCGCGACGGTCAGCAGGAACGCGGTGACGGTGATCGCGACGGCGGCGGAGTCGACGCCCAGGTCGGCGCCGATCGCGGGCGCGGCGGTGGTGACGATCGTCGCGTCCAGGTTCTCCATGAAGAAGCAGCCCGCGACGAGGAAGGCGATCGCGCGCTGACGGCGGGGATCCAGGGCGGGCCTCCTGCGGGGACGGGTGCGGCGGGCGGCGCCGGGACGACAAGGGCGAGCGTAGCGCGCGGCCCGGCAGCGACTCCGCCTCCACCGCATCCGGGCCCGGTACCGTCGAGGGCATGAGCGACTCCGAGAACCGCACCGTCCAGCTCCGCCGCTACGAGCTCGTCGACGGGGTGATGGACGACTTCCTGGCCTGGTACCGGGCGAAGATCGTCCCCGCCCGCGCCGCGAACGGCTTCACGATCGAGTTCGCCTTCGCCGACCGCGAGGTGAACGAGTTCGTCTGGGCCGTCAGCACCCCGGGCGACGCGGAGGCGTTCGCCGAGATCGAGAAGGCCTACCTCGCCTCCCCCGAGCGCGAGGCCGCCTTCGCCGGCGAGCCGACGCGCGTGGCCGTGCACCACGTCCGGCTCGTCGAGCGCATCGTCTGAGCGGGGCGGGGCGGCGTTTCGTCAGAAGATCCGGATGCGGAAGCGATCCGCAACCGTCCTGAGGTCGTCATCGGTGACGAGGACGGGCTCGACGGCACGCACGAGCACACGGTGCGCGTCGGGATGGTCGAGCCAGAGCGCTCTGCACCACGCGGCGCCGTGCTTGCTGCCGAAGTGGACGCCGAGCGGTGTCCCGCCGGTGTCGAGTGTCAGTCCATGCAGATGCTCGGCGATCCGGGTCGTGACGGCGCGATCCTCGGAGCGCAGTGTGCCGGTGGTGAGGTGCGGGACCTGGAGTTCGGCGAGGAGCGTGCCGATCGCGCGCTCGATCGACGCGAGCGAGTCGGGGTGCTCGACGTCGACGAGCCATCCCGAGTCCGGGAGCGCGGCGAGGGTCATCGCCCGGTCGTAGCGCCAACCCGCGGGGACCGCTCCGAGGCCCATGAAGTCTCGCTCGGACCACTCGCGCGCGATCTCCTCGACGTACTCCTCGAGCGTGACCCCGGCGTAGTCGGCGTCTCGAGCGAGTGCGTCGTCGATGCCGTTGGCCCGTTTGAAACCGGAGAGCACCTCGGCGTACGCCGCCGACCGAGTCTCGGCGAGGTAGAACGTCTGGCCGAGCACGTCGTAGCGTCCCCACTCGTGACGGGATCGCGCCGCGGCGTCACGAGGAGCCCCCGACAGCGGCGGGTGGACCCTCTTGCCGACGTGGTACCCCTGGGCTCCCGGGTCCGAGACGAGTCGGAGTCCGGTGACCGAGCAGGTACGAGCGACCGTCACGCGTCGGCGGTTCCGGCGATGAAGGACTCGACGGCCGCGGCGACGTCGCTGTGGCGCCCCTCGCGGATCGCGGTGATGGGCGTGCTCTCACCGAGGTGCGGGTTCCCTCCGATGAACCACTGCCGTGCGACGTGGTCGCCGTCGGCAGCGGAGAGAAGCGTCCACTGACGATGCGCGAAGATCAGCCGGTTGGCGGCCTCCGAGCGCGGCTCCGGTCCGTCGGCCTTGGCCCAGCGGAGGGGCAGCTTGCGATCCTTCGTTCCCGCCAGGCCTGCCACGAGCGTCGGGCCCAGGGCCGCAGTGAGCTCGCGTGCGATGTCATGGATGTCCATGCGCAGGGTGCGACCGTGCTGAGCAGCGGGGGTGAGGATCTCCATGCAGGGAAGCCTACTCACGAGGCCCCCTGAAAACCACCGGAATACCACCGTGCGCAGTGAGCCTTCGACACGGTGAGCGCGGCTGAGCGGCTCGGAGGTCCAGCGGTGGAGCGACACTCCGCGAAGGTCGGAGAATCACGATGCCGGCGCCTCTCGCTAGCTCCGGGCGCGGCGCGCGACGGCGAGGACGGCCCGGAGCGCCAGCGAGCCGACTGCGATCGAGGCGACGGTTCCGAGCAGCCGCGGCAGGACGTGCTTCGGCGAGTCCAGCCCCGCGCGGTCCTTCGGCGAGGCCAGCGCGGCCGGCTGCAGGGTGCGGCCGTTGGCGCCCGCCTCGGCCATGTGCGCGAGCCGGCGGAGCGTCTCGATGTTGCGCACCCAGAGGAACGAGTGCAGCAGCGGCTTCGGGATCAGCGTGCCCGGGCCCTTCACCGCCGTCTCGTGGATGCGGACCCTGCAGCCGTCGCGGTGCGGCTCGACCTCGAGGCGGACGCGCGCCTCGCCCATCGGCCAGCCGGCCGCCTGGATGATGAAGCGGCTCGACGGGTCCCACTCGAGGACCGTCGTCTCGTCGTCGATCACCAGCGGCCAGACGCCGAAGGAGTGGTGCAGCTTCGAGCCGACGTGCGGCCAGTCTCGGCCGACCCGGCGCATCCGGGACGAGCCGACGACCCAGGAGGGGAAGAGCCAGCCGGACGCGAAGACGGCGAAGACGGACTCGGGCGGGCAGTGGAAGACGCGGGTGTTGCGGGACATCGCGGGCTCCTTGTCGTGAGGGCGGGGTCGGGCGGGTCGGGCGGGTCATGCCGCCCGACCCTCAGGGTGCCAGATCGGGCGAGCGGTTCTGATCGGGCGAGGGCGACAGATCAGGCGCCCGCCGGATCCCGAACTCGTGCCGGAGCGCGCTGCGGGCGGCGTGCCAGCCGGCCATTCCGTGCACGCCCGGGCCGGGCGGCGTCGAGGACGAGCAGAGGTAGAGCCCCTTCGCGGGCGTGCGCCACGGGTCGGAGGAGGGGATCGGCCGCGAGAGCAGCTGCGCGACGCTCGCCGCTCCGGCCGCGATGTCGCCGCCGATGTAGTTCGGGTTCCAGGCCTGCATGTCGCGGGCCGTCATCGAGGACACGGCGAGGACGCGGTCGCGGAAGCCCGGGGCGAAGCGCTCGATCTGCGCGGTGATCGCCTCGCGCTGGTGCGCCGGCGAGTCGCGCGGCACGTGCGTGTAGGCCCAGAGGACCTGCTTGCCCTCCGGCGCGCGGGTCGGGTCCAGCACGGAGGGCTGCGAGACCAGCACGTACGGGTTCTCGCTGTGCCGGCCCTGGACGACGTCGCGCTCGGCCGCGGCGATCTCGGCGCGGGTGCCGCCGACGTGCAGGGTGCCGGCTCCGGCGAGCTCCGGGTCGGTCCAGGGGACGGGCCCGTCGAGCGCGAAGTCGACCTTGGCGACGCCGTTGCCGTAGCGGAACATCCGCAGCGCGGAGGCGTAGGGGCCGGGCAGGCGGTCGCCGGCGAGCGCGAGGAGGGCCCTCGGCGTGAGATCGAGCAGCACGGCGCGCGCGCTCGGCAGCTGCGAGAGCGAGGTGATCTCCACCCCGGTCTCGATGGTGCCGCCGTGGGCGCGGAGGTCGTCCGCCATGGCGTCGACGATCGCCTGACTGCCGCCGACCGGCACCGGCCAGCCGCGCGCGTGCGCGTAGGAGCCGAGCGCGAGCGCCGCGGCGGCCGTGGACAGGCTCGGCATCGGCCGGATCGCGTGCGCCGCGACGCCCGCGAACATGGCGGGCGCGACCTCCTCGCGGAACCGCGCGTTCCAGAGCGGCGAGCCCTGCTCGAGCACGCGCAGGCCGAAGCGGAGCAGCACCGAGGGGTCGGTCGGGATCTTGAGCAGCGCGTCGTTCGTGAAGCCCGCGACGCGGTCGGCGCGCTCCGCGAGCGGACCCATCAGCGAGCGCCACGCCGCACCGTCGCGCCCCAGTGCCGCGGCGGTCCGCTCGAGGTCGCGGTAGGCGATGCCCGAGCTGCCGCCGTCGAGCGGGTGCGCGTAGGAGATCTCGGGCAGCCGCAGGTCGATCCGCCGGTCGAGCTGGAACCGGCGGAAGAAGCCGGAGGCGAGCGCCATCGGGTGCACCGCCGAGCCGATGTCGTGGTGGAAGCCGGGCAGCGTCAGCTCGGCGGTCCGGGCGCCGCCGCCGAGGGTCTCGTTGCGCTCGTAGACCGCGACCGAGAGCCCGGCGCGGGCGAGGGTGACCGCGGCGGAGAGCCCGTTGGGGCCGGAGCCGACGACGACGGCGTCGACCACGTCACTTCCTCCGCAGGGCCGCGACCGCGCCGACCAGGCCGGCCGCGCCGAGCACGGCCGCACCGGCGTAGCTCGCCGCGCGGTGGCGGATCATCCAGATCTGCGGCGTCATCGTGTGCGCGCGGTCACTGAAGAGGCCGCGGGCGCCGTGGTCGCCGGGGACCGGCTCGTAGACGTTGTTCGGGAGCATCGGCTCCTTCTTGTCCGGCGCCTGCTGTCCGTCGAAGGCGCTGCGGGCCAGGTACCAGTCCATGAAGGCGCCGGCGAAGCGGTCGCCCAGGATGGTGCCCGCGGTCGGCTCGCCGACCCAGGTGCGCCGGCGCGGCTTGTCGGCGACGTCGGCGATGGCGATCGCGCCGACCTCGGGCTCGTAGATCGGCGGCACCGGCTGCGGGTGGTGCGGCAGCTGCGACTTCACCCAGTTGAACTGGATGGTGTTGAGCGCCGGCATGTCGACCTCGGAGAGCTTGATCCTGCTCTTGGAGTGCAGCAGCTCGGCGGTGACCGCCTCGGTGAAGCCGCGGGCGCCGAACTTCGAGGCGCAGTAGGCGGCCTGGAGCGGGATGCCCCGGTGCGCGAGCGCCGAGCCGACCTGGATGACGTGGCCGCGGCCGCGCGGGGTCATCCGCGAGAGCGCCGCGCGGGTGCCGTTGACGAAGCCGAAGAAGTTGACCGCGACGGCGCGCTCGAAGTCGGCCGGCTCGGTCGAGAGGAACTCGCCGAAGACGCCGACCATCGCGTCGTTGACCCAGAGCTCGATCGGCCCGAGCTCGGCCTCGATGCGGTCGGCGGCCGACTCGACCGCCTCGCGGTCGGCGACGTCGGTCGGGATCGTCAGACCGCGGCGGCCGGCCTGCTCGATCTCGGCCAGCGTGGCGGCGAGACCGTCCTCGCCGCGGGCGAGCACGGCGACGTCCCAGCCGCGGGAGGCCAGCTCGCGGACGGTGGCGCGGCCGAGACCGGCGGTGCCACCGGTGACGACGGCGACGCCGCGGCTCATGCGCGGGCTCCGGGGGCGGGGGTGCGGGGGTTCTGCGTCATGGTCGAGCTCCTTCGTGAGGGCGCCGGAGGCGGCTTGCTGCTCCTCCACGGTAGGCGGCACCGGAGGCGCGCCGCGCGGGGTTGCGCACGATCGGTGGGAGCATCGCAGGACCACCGCCTGGGGAGGAGCCTCGGCCACCTCCCGATCCGTCCAGCGATCATCCAGACCGCACCCAGACGTCGGCGCCAGACTGACCGCCGCCGCGCCCCGCGCGACCCCGCCCCTCGACGACCGGACCGACCCATGAACGCACTCCTCGGGCTCAGCCTCGTCTCCGGTCCGGTGGTGGTCGCGGTCTACGCGGTGTCGGGTCTCGCCCTGCTCCTGCTCGTCCTCGCCTTCGCGCGCTCCGCCCGCGGTGGTCGCCGCCGCCGACTGGCGCTGGCCGCGGCCGTCCTGCTCCTGGGCCTGCTCGGCGGCTGGGCGCTCGGCGGGCTGCTCGGCGGCACCGGCGGACTCTTCGGCGTCGACTTCACCCCCGTCACGCGGGTGTGGATCGGGCTCGGTCTGGGCGGACTCGCCGTGGCGCTGATCGTCCTGGTGCACGCCCTCGTCCGCCGGCGCGGCCGGCGGGTGCTGGCCTCGGCGCTCGTCGGCGTCCTCGTCGTCGCGACCGCGGCGATGACCGTCAACATCGACTTCGGCCAGTACCCGACCGTCCGCAGCCTCCTGGGCATCAGCGCCTACCCGACCGTGGCCGATCCGATCCCGACGCCCGCCGGCGAGCACGCCTCGCTCGACAGCTGGACCGCCCCCGCCGGGATGCCGACCGCGGGCAGCGTCACCAACGTGGCGATCCCCGCCACGAAGTCCGGCTTCCCCGCCCGGGACGCCGTCGTGTACCTCCCGCCGGCCGCCCTGACCGACGACCCGCCGCTGCTGCCGGTGATGATGATGCTCTCCGGCCAGCCCGGATCGCCGTCCGACCCGCTCGCCGTCGAGCACCTGCAGCAGACCCTGGACACCTACGCGGCCGCGCACGCCGGCCTCGCCCCGATCGTGGTCTCGCCCGACCAGCTCGGCGACCCGACGGCGAACCCCATGTGCATCGACTCGCCACTCGGGAACTCCGCGACCTACCTCACCGTCGACGTGCCGAACTGGATCCGCGCCAACCTGCCCGTCCTCGGCGACGCGCAGCACTGGGCGATCGGCGGCCTCTCGCAGGGCGGCACCTGCGCGATCCAGCTCGGCGCCGGCTACCCGCAGCTCTTCGGCAACATCGTCGACGCCTCCGGCGAGCTCGCCCCGACGCTCGGCGACGACGCGACCACGATCCAGCAGGGCTTCGGCGGCGACGCGGCGGCGTACGAGGCGGCCAAGCCCGCGGCGATCCTCGCGAAGAACGCGCCCTACAAGGACTCGTTCGCGGTCTTCGGCGTCGGCGCGAACGACACCTCGTTCCTCGCCGGAGTGCAGACCCTGCACGCCGCCGCGCAGGCCGCCGGGATGGACACCGCCTACCTCGAGGTGCCGGACAGCGCGCACGACGCGACGGCGTGGTCGACGACGTTCGACAAGGGCGTCGAGCTGCTGACGGCGCGCTGGAACCTGGTCCCCGCGTCGTGACTTCTCGCTAGACGCGGGTCGCCGCCGCGACCGCGGCCGCCACTCCCCCGCCCCACGGCGCGCCGTGGCCGGGCAGCACCCAGGTGGCGCCGGTGGGCAGCAGGTGCTGCAGCGAGGCGAGCGCCTGCTCCGGCTCGTCGGTGAACGGCGCGGGGGCCGGCCCGGTCGCGCCGGTCAGCACGTGGCGCGTGGTGAGGCCGTCGCCGACGAACACGGCGTCGGCGATCGGCACGTGCACCGCGATGCTGCCGGCGGAATGGCCGGGCAGCCCGATGATCCGCGGAGCACCCGGGAGGTCGAGCGTCTCGCCGTCCCGCACCGTCACGACCTCGGTCAGCGGGGGCACGCGCGCGCCGCCCTTGCGCAGGAAGTAGCCGAGGAAGCCGACGAGTGCGCCGAGCTTCATCGACTGCTTCCCGTTCGCGGGCTTCTTCCCGCCCTTCGCGCGCTCGGCGTCGGCCTCGTGCACGAAGACGGGCACGCCGTGCTCGCGCCGGAGCCGCTCGGCGAAGCCGATGTGGTCGGAGTCGCCATGGGTGAGCACGACCCCCTTGATGTCGTCGACGGAGCGGCCGATCGCCTTCAGCTCGGCGAGCAGCTCGGGCCAGAGCCGGGGCAGGCCGGCGTCGATGAGGGTCACGCCCTCGGGCGTGTGGACGAGGTAGGCGGCGACGATGTCCGAGCCGATGCGGCGGAGGTGGGGGGCGAGTTCCATGATGGCTACGGTAGCTAGCCATCATGGCTACTGTCAATAGCTATAGTGGAGGCATGCCCACCCCCGAGCGCACCTCCCTCGACGCGATCGTCCGCGCCGCCGCCGAGATCCTCGAGGAGGAGGGGCTCGCCGGCGTGACGATGCAGGCCGTCGCGCAGCGCGTCGGCGTGCGCGCCCCCTCCCTCTACAAGCGGGTCGAGGGCCGTGACACCCTGCTGCGCCTGGTCGCCGAGGCGACGCTGGGCGAGCTCGCCGCGCGCGTGGAGCCGATCGAGGACGCGGCCGAGCTCGCCGGCGCCTTCCGCGCGTTCGGCCGCGAGCGGCCCGCCGCCTTCCTCCTGGTGATGGCGCCGGCACCCGGCACCCCGGTGGCCCGGCAGGAGTTCCGCGACGCGGCGAGCGCCTCCGTCCTCCGCGTCGCCGCCGGGCTCGCGGGCGAAGAGCACGCGCTCGAGGCCGCGCGCACCCTCACCGCCTGGAGCACCGGCTTCATCGGCATGGAGATCAACGGGGCGTTCACCCTCGGCGGGGATGTCGAGAGCGCCTGGCGCTTCGGGCTGAGCCGGGTGATCGCGGCCCTGGAGCTGGCGAAGGTGGAGCTCGCGGAGGTGGATCTCGCGGAGGTGGAGCCGGCGGAGGTCAGCGCGCCGCGGCCTCGTCCTCGAGGAAGCGCGGCCGGCTCGCCGCGAGACCGCTGAGCAGCAGCACCACGAGGCTCGCCAGCAGGAGGACGTACGAGCCGGTCCAGCTCCCCTGCGCCTCGTAGAGCAGGCCGATCAGCAGCGGCCCGGCGCAGGCGAGCGCGTAGCCGAGGCCCTGCGTCGCCCCGGAGAGCACCGAGGAGCCGGCCGTGCTGCGGGTTCTGGCGTTGACGAGGGTGAGCGTCATCGGGAAGGTGCTGACACCCAGGCCGAGGCAGACCACCCAGGCCACGGCGCCGGCCAGCGGCGCGACCAGCAGGCCGACGTAGCCGACGGCGAGCAGCGCGACGCAGACGACGACCACGATCGAGGGGTTCCGCATCCCGAGGGTCAGCGGCGGGACGACGAAGGCCGCGCCGAGGCCGAAGATCGAGAAGAGGGCGAGCAGCGCCCCGCCCTGGGCCGGGTCCGCGCCGGCGTCGACGAGGATCGTCGGCAGCCAGGTGATGATCGCATAGGTGTTCAGCGCGGTCATCCCGAGCATCAGCACCATCGCCCAGAGCAGGCGGGTGCGCCAGGCACCGGCGAGCCGGGTGGGCGCGGCGGCCGCGGCGGCGCCGGCCTCGCCGCGCCGGGCGAGCGCCGCCCAGAGCAGGCAGGCGACGGCGGTCAGCGCCGCCCAGACGCCGACGGCGAAGCGCCAGTCGAGGGCCGAGGCGAGCGGGACGGCGACCAGCGGGGCGATGAACTGGCCGGTCTGGAGCAGCGCGAGGTAGAGCGAGCTGATGGTCTTCAGCCGGTCGGCGAAGTAGCGCTTCACGATCGGCACGATCAGGACGTTCGAGGTGCCCACTCCGGCGAAGGCGACGACGGAGGAGAGCACCAGCGCGAGCGGGCTCGGGCTGAGCGCGCGGAGCACGACGCCCGCGGTGGTCACCAGCGTGGCGACGGCGAGGGTGCGCTCGAGGCCGAAGCGGCGCGCAGCCGCGGCGGCGACCACGCCGAAGACGGCGAAGGAGGCGGTGACGACGGTGCCGAACACGCCGTAGAGCGAGGGGCCGAAGTCGAGGTCGGCGCCGATCGTCTCGAGCAGCGGGCTGAAGCCGGTGACGGCCGTCCGGAGATTCAGCGCCGTCATCACGATCGCGGCGAGAGCGAGGAGCGCGGTCCTCTGCGGGGTGACGACGGTGGACGTCATAGCGGCCTGCCCTGGGTAGGATGATGGGATGAATCTTGCCGAGCCTAGCGCGCCGGAGTCCAGCTCGGTCGACCTCAGGCCTCCGGAGCCGTTCCGCCGCGAAAGCGTCATCGACCACGTCACGGCGCTCTTCCACGAGGAGATCCGCTCCGGCCGCTGGGCCGTCGGCGCGCGGATCCCGACGGAGCCGGAGCTGGTGCGCTGGAGCGGCGCGGGGCGGAACTCCGTGCGCGAGGCCGTGCAGACGCTCGTGCAGTCGGGGCTGGTGCGGCGGGAGCAGGGGCGCGGCACCTTCGTGATCGCGCGCTCGCAGCTCACCACGTCGCTCCGGAGGCGGCTGCCGAGCGCGGACCGGCGGGACGGCCTGGAGCTGCGCTTCGCGATCGACGGGGCGACCGCGGCCCTCGCGGCCGAGCGGCGGACCGCGGAGGACGTCGAGGCGCTGCGGGCGCTGCTCGCCGCCCGCACCCGCTCCTGGACGGGCGGCGACCTCGCCGAGCGGACCGCGACCGACACCGCGCTGCACCGGGCGGTCGTCGCCGCCACGCACAACGCGCTCTTCCTCGAGCTCTACGACGGGCTGACGGGCCTCTTCGAGACGGTGCTGCAGGACGACGTCGTCGGCGAGGAGGACCGGCACGCCCGCGAGCACGCGCTGCTGGTCGAGTCGATCGCCGCGGGCGACGCGGACGGGGCCCGGCGGGCGATCGAAGAGCTGCTGGCGCCGCTGCTGGAGCAGGACGGCGAGCAGAACATCAGCTGAGAGGCCGCGTCATCGGCCATCGGCGATGAGAGGTGCTCTCAGCCGATGTTCTGCAGGAGCAGTGGTGGTCAGCGCTGCGGCCGGCGCGTCGACCAGAGCGCCCAGGCCACCAGCAGCGGCTGGAAGACCAGCCGGACCGCGCGCTTGCGGTCGGTGTCGAGGCCGAACGCACTGGTCTTCGTGAGGTACTGCGAGACGTTGCCGGGGAAGATCGCGGTGAAGAAGGCCGCCGCCGCCGCGCCGACCAGCGGCGCCCGGCGGCGCGCGAGCACGAGCGAGGCCCCGAGGCCGATCTCGACGAGGCCGGACGCGAGCACGACCGTGTCCTTGTCCAGCGGCACCCACTCCGGCACCTGGGCCTGGAACTCCTCGCGCGCCCGGGTCAGGTGACTGACGCCGGCGAAGACGAGGGCGGAGCCGAGGAGGACCTTGGCGCCGGTGCGGATCAGGGACGGAGTGGAGGAGGCCATCCCCCCATCGTTCCCGATCGAACGGGCTGGAGTGCCCGGCAGCGTCCGAACCGCACGGATGTGCCGTGTCGGAGGCCCGGCCTAGTCTGTTCGGGTGTCAGACCGCATCCTCGTCCTCACCACCGGCGGAACCATCGACAAGGAGTACTCGCTCGCGGGCGAGCTCGAGATCGGGGCGCCGACGATCCCGCGCCTGCTCGAGCCCGTGCTGTCGACGCTCGAGTTCCGCGTCGAGGAGGTCCTGCGGAAGGACAGCCTCGACCTCGACGACGCCGACCGCGCGCTGATCCGCGAGCGCGTGCTCTCGGCCGAGGAGGACCGCATCGTCCTCACCCACGGCACCGACACGATGACACTGACGGCCGAGGCGCTCGGCGCGGTCCGCGACCGGGTCGTCGTGCTGACCGGCGCGATGCAGCCCGCGCGGATGGGGGACAGCGACGCCGCCTTCAACCTCGGCGCGGCCGTCGCGGCGGTGCAGCTGCTGCCGCCGGGCGTCTACCTCGCGATGAGCGGGCGGGTGCTGCCGGCCGGCGCCGTCGTCAAGGACCGGGCGGCCTGGATCTTCCTGCCGGCCTGAGCCGCACCGGCCTGAGCCGCACCGGCCTGAGCCGCACGGGCCTGAGCCCTTGCGACCGGAGACCGCGAGTCCGAGCCCGCGAACCGCGACGCGGCGGCGTCACTCCGCCGCGGCGACCGCCCGCGTGCACTCCGCGCACAGCCCGAAGACGTCCACGACGTGGTGCGCGTCGGTGAAGCCGTTCTGCGCCGCGACGCTGTGCGCCCAGGTCTCCACCGCGTCAGCGGCGATCTCGACGGTCAGCCCGCAGCGCCGGCAGATCAGGTGGTGGTGGTGCGTGCCCGGCGTGCAGGCGCGGTAGAGGCTCTCGCCGTCCGGCGACTGCAGCGAGTCGGCCTCGCCCTCGACCGCGAGGTCGGACAGGGCGCGGTAGACCGTCGCCAGGCCGATCGGCGAGCCCGAGGCGTGCAGGGCGCTGTGCAGCCCCTGGGCGCTGACGAAGTCCTCGCGCCGGGTGAGCGCCTCGCGCACGGCCTCGCGCTGCCACGTGTTCCGCTTGACCACCGGTCCGCCTTCCCGTTTCACGACCCGCGCCACGCTATACCCCCGCCCCGACCGCGGCCGGTGAGCGCCGGCGCGAGGGCCGCCGCACGCCCTTGCGGCCGATGATCCGGCAGACGACGTAGATCGTGAACGAGATCGTGGTCACATACGGGCTGATCGGCACCGATCCGCCGAGCGCGAGCAGGATCCCGCCTACCAGCGCACCGACCGCGAACAGCACGCTGAGCAGCGGCACGAGCACCGGCGACGCGGAGATCCGCAGCGCCGCCGCCGCCGGAGTCACGAGGATCGCGAGCACCAGCAGCGAGCCGACGATCTGCACCGACACCGCGACGGCGAGGCCGAGCAGCAGCATGAACACGATCGAGAGCGCCCGGGTCGGGATGCCGCGCGCGGCCGCCACGTCGGCGTCGACGCTCGCGAAGGTCAGCGGGCGCCAGATCAGCGCGAGCCCGATCACGACGACGATCGAGATGGCGATCAGCCAGCCCAGCTGCGGGTCGTCGACCGCGACGATCTGCCCGGTGAGCAGGCCGAACTTGTTCGCGCTCCGCCCCGGGTACAGCGCGAGGCAGAGGATCCCGAGGCCCAGGCCGAACGGCATCAGCACGGCGATGATCGAGTTGCGGTCGCGGGCGCGCGAGCCGAGCAGCCCGATCAGCAGCGCCGCGACCAGCGAGCCGACGATCGAGCCCTGCACCACGCCGACGCCGAGCAGCAGGCCGGCCGAGGCGCCCGCGAACGACAGCTCGCTGATCCCGTGCACGGCGAAGGCCATGTCGCGGGACATCACGAAGACGCCGATCAGCCCGCCGACGACGCCGAGGACGGCGCCCGCGATCACGGAGTTCAACAGCAGCGCGAGCAGCGCGCCGTAGTCGGAGAAGTCGAAGATCTGCGACCAGACGTCGTCGGTCATGCGCGCTCCTCCTCGTGCTCGTGCACGTGCGAGTGGTCGGGGGCGCCGACCACGATGACGCGGCCGCGCGCGCGGATCACGTCGACCGGCGCGTCGTAGAGCTCGCTGAGCACCTCGGAGCGCAGCACCTCGTCGGGGGTGCCGATCCGGAAGCGGCCGCCGGCCAGGTAGAGCACCCGGTCGACCATCCCGAGCACCGGATTCACGTCGTGGGTGACGAAGAGGACGCCGAGGTTCCGCTCGCGCCGGTGCCGGTCGATCAGCTCGCTGACCGCGCGCTGGTGCGCGAGGTCGAGGGCGATCAGCGGCTCGTCGCAGAGCAGCAGGGCCGGGTCGCCGGCGAGCGCCTGGCCGACGCGGACGCGCTGCTGCTCGCCGCCGGAGAGGCTGCCGATCGGCGCGTCGGCGTAGTCGGTGGCGCCGACGGCGGCGAGCAGGGCGTCGACCTGCGCGCGGCGGGAGCGCGAGGGCAGCGGCAGGCCGAAGCGGTGGCCGTCGATGCCCAGGCCGATCAGGTCGCGGGCGCGCAGCGGGGTGCCCTCGTCGGCGAGCTTCTGCTGCGGGATGTAGCCGATGCGGCGGTTGCCGCGGTGCACCGGCTCGCCGAGGACGCGCAGCTCGCCGCTGCTGAGCGGCTGCTGGCCGAGGACCGCGCGGAGCAGGCTGGTCTTGCCGGAGCCGTTGGCGCCGAGCACCGCGACGAACTCGCCGGCCCGCACATCGAGGTCGACGCCGCCCCAGAGCTCGCGGTCGCCGAAGCGCAGACCGGCGCCGCGCAGCTGCAGCACGGACGCCGAAAGGCCCGCCTCCGAGGAGGCGGGCGCTGACGACGGACCGGATGGGGTCGAGGAGGGTGGCGTCACGACGAGAGGGCTCTCTCGAGGGCGTCGAGGTTGGCGGTCATCCAGCCGACGTAATCGTCGCCCTCGGGCAGCGTCTCGGTGACCCCGACGGTCGGGACGCCGGCCGCCTCCGCCGCGTCGAGCACGGCCTGGGTCTGCGAGCTCTCGGTCTGCTCGTTGAAGACGAGCGCGTCGACGGTGCCGTCGGAGAAGAGGGCGAGCGTCTCCTGCAGCGTGGTCGCGGGGACGTCGGTGCCCTCCTCGACCGCCTCGCTGAACGCCTCCGGAGTCGCGTTGACGAGCCCGAGCGCGTCGGTCAGGTAGAGCGGGACGGGCTCGGTGATGGCGATCGAGCGGCCGCCGAGCGTGCCCTTCAGCTCCGCCTCGCGGTCGATCAGGGCGTCGAGGGAGCCGCCGAGGGTCTCGGCGTTCGCGGCGTAGGTCGCGGCGTTGTCCGCGTCGATCGTGGACAGCTCGTCGGCGATCGACGTGACCGTCTCCCGGACCGCGGACAGGTCGTACCAGACGTGCTCGTTGTACTCGGCGTGCTCGTGCCCGGCCTCGTCGTGACCGGCGTCGGCGGCCTCGTCCTCGTGGTCGTGCTCCTCCTCGAGCCCGGCGACGACGGTGGCGGTGATCACGGGGGCGGTGGAGCCGGACGCGTCGATCATGATGTCGACGAAGGAGTCGTAGCCGCCGCCGTTCTCGATCACGAGCGCCGCGTTCGAGAGGGCGAGCTGGTCGCGAGCCGTCGCCTCGTACTCGTGCGGGTCCTTGTCCGGGCTGTCGATGATGCTCGTGACGTCGACCAGGTCGCCGCCGATGCTGCGGACCAGGTCGCCGTAGACGTCGGTCGACGCGACGACGGCGACCTTCCCGCTGTCGGCGGAAGCGCCGGTCGAGGAGGCCGTGCCGGAGCACGCCGAGAGGGCGAGCGCGGTGCTGCCGAGCAGCGCGACGAGGGCGAGTGAGCGGGTCTTCACGGGTGAGCCGATCTGGGTCTGGAGCGGGGCGGTCGGGATGCTGACACGGTAGCGACTATTGATAACGATTGTCAAAGTCACTGCGCAGTACCCGCGTCGCGAGGAGTCGCCCGGGTCGCGTCGCGCGGAGTCACACGCGGTCACGGGTCGTCGCATTCCGGCAGGGCACCCGCTGCGGCTGCCACAGTCGCCGCAGCACCCCGCGATCGCCGCCTCCGCCGCGATCGCCCGCACCGGAAGGAACCACCGTGAGCAGCACCGTCTCGACCCCGACGCTCGACAGCCGACTCCCGCTCGACAGCCCACCCCCGACCGATCGCTGGGCCCGCTCCCCGCGCCCCGCCACTCCTGGTGAGTGGCTCGCCCGCGCCGAGGAGACCGCCGCGGTCCTCGCCGTCGACGCGCTCGAGCGCGACCGCGCCGGCGCCGCGCCCGTCGCCGAGGTCGCCCTGCTGAAGAGCGCGGGCCTGGTCACCCTGCTCGGCCCGCTCGAGCACGGCGGCGGCGGCCAGGAGTGGAGCGTCGCCCTCCGCGTGATCCGCACGATCGCTCGCGCCGACGGCTCGATCGGCCAGCTGCTCGGCTACCACTACCTCTGGGCCTGGGCGGCCCGGCTGGTCGGCACGCCCGAGCAGATCGCAGCCGTCGAGCAGCAGGCGACCGAGGGGAACCTCCTCTACGGCGGCGCGGTGAACCCGCGCGACTCCGATCTCACGGTCCGCGAGGAGGGCGACGAGCTGGTCTTCACCGGCCGGAAGTCGTTCTCGACCGGCGGAGTAGTCAGCGACCTGACCGTGCTCGAGGGCGTCCTCGAGGGGACGGACACCCACGTCTTCGCGATCGTGCCGACCGCGCAGGACGGCATCGTCTTCGGCCGCGACTGGAACAGCCTCGGGCAGCGCCTCACCGAGTCGGGCTCGGTCGAGATCCGCGGCGTGCGGGTGCCGTGGGCCGCGGCGGCGGGCTTCGTCGACCGGGTGTTCCAGCCGCTGGTCTACAACACCCTCAACGTGCCGACGATCCAGCAGGTGTTCGCCGAGTTCTACCTCGGCATCGCGCAGGGCGCACTCGAGCGGGCTACGCAGTACACCCGCGAGTCGACGCGGGCGTGGCCGTACGGCGGCGACGACAAGGCCCGCGCGAGCGAGGAGTGGTACATCCTCGAGGGCTACGGCGACCTGCAGTCGCGCCTCTGGGCCGACGAGGCGCTGATCGACGCGACCGGCGCCGCCCTCTCGGCCGCGCTGCACGCGCCGCGCGAGGAGCTGACCCCGCGCCGCCGCGGCGAGATCGCCGTGCGGATCGCGGCCGCGAAGGCGCGCATCGTCGAGGACGGCCTGGCCGCCGCCACCCGCGTCTTCGAGCTGACCGGCGCCCGGGCCTCCTCGAGCTCGGTCGGCCTCGACCTCTACTGGCGCAACCTGCGGACCCACTCGCTGCACGACCCGCTGCCCTACAAGCGCCGCGAGGTCGGCGTCTACACGCTGCTCAACGAGGTGCCGGAGCCGAGCTGGTACACCTGATCCGCGGCGGCGGCGCGGACGGCGTCAGAGCAGGCCGTGCCGCCGGAACGCCGCCAGGACGCCGTCCTCGCGCACGGAGGCGGTGACCTCGTCGGCGGCGGCGAGGGCCGCGGCGGAGGCGTTCCCCATCGCGATGCCCAGGCCCGCCGCGGCCAGCATCTCGACGTCGTTCAAGCTGTCGCCGATCGCCATCGTGTCCACCAGCGGGTGGCCGAGACGCTCGGCCAGTCGCACCAGCGCACTGCCCTTGTCGACGCCGCGGACGCTGACCTCGCCGCCGGCGTCGCCGAGGGACGGGATCGTCCCGGTGATCACGTGGAAGCGGTCGCCGAGGCCCTCGCGGACGAGGGCGAAGGCGGTGCCGTCCTCGCCGAAGAAGGTCGCCTTGGCGATGCCCTCGGTCGGGACGGTGCCGTAGCCGCCGCCCACCCCGCCGCTCGTGAAGACGTCGTCGTAGGACTGCAGCGAGTAGGCGATCCGGTGCGCCTCGAAGAAGCCGGCGATCGCCTCGACGTCCTCGGGCGCCATCGTCCGCGACTCGAGCAGGACGCCGTCGAGCTCGACGAAGCCGCCGGCCGCCGAGACGACCCCGTCGAAGCCGAGGTCGAGGACCTGCTGCGGGATCTCCGGGCGCGAACGGCCGGTCGCGACGAGGACGAGATGGCCGTTGCTCCGGGCGCCGGTGATCGCCTCGCGCACCGACGGCGCGACGACCCCCTCGTCCAGGAGCGTGCCGTCGACGTCGAGCAGGACCAGTCGGGTGCGTGTCACCCGCGGAGCCTACCGGCCGGGTCCGACGCCCTCGCCGGCCGGCCCGCGTCCCGGGATCAGCCGAGCGTGCGCGGCGCCCGCCACTCCCAGGAGCGGTCCTCGTCGCCGATCGGCCGCAGCACCCGCGCCGGCACGCCGCCCGCGACCACCATCGGCGGCACGCTCGCCGTGACGACCGCGCCCGCCGCCACCACGGAGCCCGCGCCGATCACCACGCCGGGCAGCAGGATCGCGCCCGCACCGATCCAGACGTCGTCCTCGATCACGACCGGCGCCGAGAACTGCGTGCCGTCGCGGCGCAGCTCCGGGTGCACGGGGTGCCCGGTGGTGCTGATCGTGACGTTCGGCGCGATCATCACCCGGTCGCCGATGACGACCTCGACGTCGTCGACCAGCGTCAGCCCGAAGTTCACGTACACGTTCGCGCCCAGGCGGACCCGGCGGCCGTAGGCGACGTGCAGCGGCGGCTCGACCCAGGCGCCCTCGCCGACCGCCTCGAACAGCTCGTGCAGCAGGCGCCGGCGCTCGTCGACCTCGCGGGGGCCGGTCGCGTTGTAGGCGTGGGCGAGCTCCTTGCCGCGGATCCGCTCCTCCTCGAGCGCCTCGAGGCCCTCACCGGCGTCGACGTACAGCTCGTGGGCGTCCATCCGCCGGCGGACCTCGTGCTCGCGCGCGTCCATCGCGTCCCCTCTCGTCCTCACCAGCCTGGCACGGAGGCGGCGAGGGCCCCGGGTGCGCGGCGAGGGGAGGAGGGACGGGGAACACAGGGAGGGACGGGGCGCTCACGCGGCGCGAGGTCGCCGCGTGGCATCAGCAGGCGCAGATCTCCCGGCGGATCCAGTCGCCGGCCTCGGCGACCGGCAGCTCGCCTCGCCGCAGCAGCCGGCTCCACTCGACCGCGCGCCCGGTGAGCCGGTCGTCGGCGGTGCCGCGGTGGTCACCGCCGGCCGTGCGCATCAGGAGATGCGCGATCGGGCCGCCGATGCGCAGCGTCGCGCCGGCCACCCCGGCGAAGTGCCGGGCCTGGCCGCGGGTGTCGTCGTCGTAGGGCGGCGCGAAGCCGCGGCCGCGGATCCGGTTGCTGCCACCGGAGGCGAGGTCGATCAGCCCGCGCGGCCAGGGACGGATCCCAGCGACCTCGCGCGCGACCGCGGCGATCAGGGCGCGGGGGCGGGGCGAGGCGGCGGCGAGGGCGTCGACGCGGTCGGCGAGGGCGGAGCAGGCGTCGGAGGCAGGCACCCGCCCAGTGGAGCACAGGACGACTGGGCGGTGGCGGGGAGCAGCGGCCTTGACACCCGCGGCTCGCGCCAGCACCATCGACAGTACAACGTTAGAAACAGCGGGCGGCGATCGCCGACGATCACCCCGTCCGGCCCGGCCGGAGCCCGCCGACGCCTCGGAAGGGCCCCGAATGACCGACTCCTCCGCCACCTCCTCCTCCGCCGCCGCCGCGCGCGTCTTCCTCGACCCGGCCGCTGTCGTCGCTCCCGTGAACCCGCGGCTGTTCGGCTCGTTCGTCGAGCACCTCGGCCGCTGCGTCTACGACGGGATCTACGAGCCCGGGCACCCGACCGCGAACGAGGACGGCTTCCGCCTGGACGTCGTCGAGCTGGTCAAGGAGCTCGGCTCGACCACCGTCCGCTACCCCGGCGGCAACTTCGTCTCCGGCTACCGCTGGGAGGACGGCGTCGGACCGCGCGAGTACCGCCCGCGCCGCCGCGACCTCGCCTGGCACTCGCTCGAGACCAACGAGGTGGGCCTGGACGATTTCGCGAAGTGGGCGAAGCTGACCGGCAGCGAGATCATGTACGCCGTCAACCTCGGCACCCGCGGGGTCCTCGAGGCCCTCGACGTCCTCGAGTACGCCAACGGGAAGGCCGGCACCGCCCTCGCCGACCAGCGGATCGCGAACGGGTCGCCGGAGCCGCACGACATCCGCATGTGGTGCCTGGGCAACGAGATGGACGGCCCCTGGCAGGTCGGCCACATGAACGCCGACGACTACGGCAAGCTCGCCTCCCGCACCGCCAAGGCCCTCAAGATCGCCGACCCCTCGCTCGAGCTCGTGATCTGCGGCTCCTCCGGCTCCTCGATGCCCACCTTCGGCGAATGGGAGCGGGTCGTCCTCGAGCACGCCTACGACGACGTCGAGTACGTCTCCTGCCACGCCTACTACCAGGAGTACGACGGCGACCTCGGGTCCTTCCTCGCCTCCTCCGTCGAGATGGAGTACTTCATCGCGACCGTCGCGGCCACCGTCGACCACGTCAAGCACAAGCTCCGCAAGACCAAGGACATCAAGCTCTCCTTCGACGAGTGGAACGTCTGGTACCTCCAGGAGTGGACCGAGAAGGAGAAGGCGGACGCCGCGGGCGACCAGAGCACCCGCGAGTGGGCCTACGCGCCGCGCCTGCTCGAGGACGTCTACTCCGTCGCCGACGCCGTCGTGCTCGGCAACCTGATGATCACGCTGCTGAAGAACTCCGACCGGGTCACCTCGGCGTCGCTCGCGCAGCTCGTCAACGTCATCGCGCCGATCATGACCGAGCCCGGAGGAGCCGCCTGGCGGCAGACCACGTTCTTCCCGTTCTCCACCACCGCGCGCCTCGCGTCGGGCTCGGTGCTGCGGCCGCGCATCGAGGTCGGGTCCTACTCCACCTCGCGCCACGGCGATGCACCGCTGGTCGACTCCGTCGCCACCCTCGACGACGGCCGCGCCGCGGTCTTCCTCGTGAACCGCTCGACGACCGACGCCCTCGAGGTGACCGTCGACGTCAGCGGCCTCGGCGTCACGACCGTCGCGGAGGCCGTCGGCATCTTCGACGAGGACGTCTACGCGAAGAACACCAAGGACGACCAGAACCGTGTGGGGCTCAAGCCCGTCGACGCCGAGCTGGCGGACGGCGTGCTGACGCTCACACTGCCCCCGGTCTCCTGGACGGCGGTCTCCCTGACGGCGTAGCGCCCGGACCGGGTGGGTCTCGATACGCGGGCCTGCGACCCGCTGCTCGACCAGCATGAGAGGCGCCCTGCGCTCCCTGTTCTCCGAGGACGCGGGCGCTTCCTGCTGATCGAGCAGCCCGCACCGCGGGCGTATCGAGATCCCCCACCGCAGGCACCTCGGCCGCCGGGTCTCGATACGCGGACCTGCGGCCCGCTCCTCGACCAGCAGGAGAGGCGACCTGCGCTCCCCGCCCTCTCCGGCACGCGCATGCGCGCACGCGGGTCCGGGCGCTTTCATGCTGATCGAGTAGCCCGTGCAGCGGGCGTATCGAGATCCCCCACCGCCGACACGTCAGCGCAGCAGCACCGCGAGGTCCGCGACGCCGCGGCCGGCGAGCGTCGGCCAGAGCGTGCGGTCCGCGCCCGGCGCGAGCTCCGCGTCGTGCGGCACCCCGACCGCGCACGCCCCGGACGCCACGGCCGCCGCGAGCCCGGTCGGCGAGTCCTCGATCGCGACGCAGCGCGCGATGTCGACGCCGAGCGTCGCGGCGGCCAGCAGGTACGGCTCCGGATCCGGCTTGCCCCGCGACACGTCGTCGCCGGTGACGAGCGCGGCGAGCGGCACCTCCGCCGCCAGTGCGTCGACGACGACCTGCGCCATCACGCGCGAGGACGTGGTCACGATCGCCTGCCGCACTCCCGCCCGGTGCACATCGCGCAGCAGCTCGCGCGCGCCCGGCCGCCACACCAGCCCGCGGTGCATCTCCGCGAGCACGTCGCGCTCGAGCGCCGCCTCCACCTCGGCGTCCGGCAGCTCGACCCCCGCGGCCTGCAGCGCCCGCACCGTCTGCTCCATCGTGCTGCCGATCAGCGCGAGCGCGTCGGCACGCGTCCACTCGCGGCCGAAGCGGCCGGCGAGCACCTCCTGCGCCCGCACCCATGCGGGCTCCGAGTCGACGATCGTGCCGTCCATGTCCCAGAGCACCGCCTCCAGACCGGTCGCACTCTCCGGGCCGGGCACTGCCTCGAGCCCGGTCACGACGCGACTCCCGTCGTGCGGCGCCGACCGAGGACCCCCGCGAGCAGCACCGCCACGACCCCCGCGATCGGCACCACCAGGAGCCCCACCCGCAGCCCCGCGCCGTCGGCGACCAGACCGACGATCGGCGGCGAGAGCAGGAAGCCGAGCCGCATCAGCCAGGAGACGATCGCCACTCCGGTGCCCGCGCGCAGCCCCCGGATCTCGTCGGCCTCGTGCATCGCCGCGGGCACGGTGGTCGCGAGCCCGAAGCCGGCGGCCGCGAATCCGGCGATCGTGCCGGGAACGGAGGGGAACGCCAGCGCCGCGCCCATCCCGAGCGCCGCGATCGCCCCGCCGACCCGGAGCACGGTGCGCTGGCCGAAGCGGTCGACCAGCCGGTCGCCGAGGATCCGGCCGACGAACTGCGCGCCGACCAGCGCGACGAAGCCGTACGCCGCCACCGCCGCGGTCGCCCCGAGCGAGCCGCCCAGGTAGACGGCGGCCCAGGTCGAGGCCGCGTCCTCGATGAGGGTGCCCGCGATCGCCACCGCGACCAGGGCCGCGAGCAGCAGCACCACCCGCGGGCGGATCCGAGCCCGCCCGACCGGCGCGGCCCCCGACTCGGCGGCCGTCTCGTCGTCCCGGCCCCGCAGGAGGAAGCGCAGCGCGGTCAGCGCGACGGCCGCGAAGAGCACCCCCGAGATGCTCAGGTGCACGGCGCGGGGCAGGCCGAGCCTGATCGCCCCGGCCGCCATCGAGCCGCCGAGGACCGCGCCGATCGACCAGATCGCGTGGAAGGAGTTGATGATCGAGCGCCCGTAGCGGCGCTGGACCCGCAGACCGTGACTGTTCTGCGCGACGTCGGTGATCGCATCGGTCGCGCCGGCGAAGGCGAGCGCCCCGGCGAAGACCAGCAGCGACGGCGAGAAGCCGGCCAGCACCGTCCCGATCGCGGTGAGGATCGTGCCGAGCACCGCGGCCCGGCCACTGCCGAGCCGCCGGATCACGACGGCCGCGGCGAGCCCGGCGACGACCGCGCCGGCCGGGAACGCGGCGATCGCGACTCCGTAGGCCGCGTTGTCGAGCGCCCGGTCGGCCTTGATCTCGGGGAAGCGCGGGACGAGGTTGGCGAAGAGCGCGCCGTTGGTGAGGAAGAGCGCGGCGACGGCGGTGCGGGCGCGGCGCGACTCGGTGGACGGCGGCGCGAGGGCGGTGGACATGCGTACGACCGTACACGCAGTGTGTACGATCGTGCACATGGACAGCACCGACCACGTCGCCGACCACTTCGCCGGGGACGACCGCAGCAACCGCGAGCGGATGCTCGCCGGCGACCTCTACATCGCCGACGACCCGGAGAGCACGCGCCTCGCGCAGCGCGCCGCGCGACTCGCCGACGCCTACCACCGCGCCGCCCTCGCCGACGAGGACGCCGCCCGCCCGCTGCTCGTCGAGCTGCTCGGCTCCCTCGGCGAGGGCGCGTTCGTGAAGCCGCCGCTGTTCGTCGACTACGGCGAGAACATCACGATCGGCCCGCGCACCTTCGTCAACTACCACCTCACCGCGCTCGACGTCGCGGCGATCACCATCGGCGCGGACTGCCAGATCGGCCCGAACGTCCAGCTGCTCACCCCCACGCACCCGGTGGAGCCCGGTCCGCGCCGCGACAAGCTCGAGGCCGCGCGGCCGATCACGATCGGCGACAACGTCTGGCTCGGCGGCGGGGTGATCGTCTGTCCCGGGGTGAGCATCGGCGACGACAGCGTGATCGGAGCGGGCGCCGTGGTCACCCGCGACATCCCGGCCGGCGTCGTCGCCGTCGGCAATCCGGCGCGCGTGATCCGGAGCGTCACGGAGTGACCGAGACCGCTGAGAGCGAGCCCGCCCCGCGCACACCTCGCCGCACCGATCCGCACCGGCGCGACCGCATCATCGACGCCTGCCTCGACGTGATCGCGGAGGAGGGGGTCGCCGGCACCTCGCACCGCCGCGTGGCCGCCGCCGCCGACGTGCCGCTGGGCTCGATGAGCTACCACTTCGCCGGGATGGACGAGCTGCTGCACGAGGCCTTCACCCGCTTCGCCGACTCCGTCGCCGAGCAGACCCTGCGGCGGATGACCGACGCCCGCACACCCGACGAGGCGCGGGAGGCCGTGGTCGACGTCGTCCTGCACGACATCTTCGGCAGCCGCCGCGAGCTCGTGATCACCCACGAGCTCTACACCCTCGCGGCCCGGCGTCCGGAGTACCGCAGCATCACGCACAGCTGGATGGCCCGCTCCCGGGCCGCCCTCGAACGGCACGTCGACCCGATGACCGCCCGCATGCTCGACGCCCTGATGGAGGGCCTCACCATCCACCGCGCCCTCGACGAGGAGCCCGCCGACGACGCCGTCGTCCGCGAGGCCGTCCGCCGCATCCTCGGCTGACCCGCCCCTCTCCCCTCCCCCTCCGCGAGATGCCACTTGTGCACGCCATCCCCGGCGTGTCGCGCTCACAAGTGGCATCTCGCGGAGGGGTCAGGCGGGGGTGGCAGGGTGGAGGGATGGCTTCTCCCCAGGGCTTCGACCTCGACGAGCTGCGGGCGCGCGTCCTCGAGGAGGACGGCGGAGAGGTGGACGACAGCATCCCCGAGCTGGCCGCGGCCGATCCGGCGCTGTGCGGGATCGCGCTGGCGCTGCCGGACGGCACCGTGCGCTCGAGCGCGCAGGCGGACGTCGCGTTCAGCATCCAGTCGGCGGTGAAGCCGTTCCTCTTCGCACTCGCCCTGCTCGACACCGACGGCGACGCGCTCGACCGCGTCGGCATCGAGCCGACCGGCGAGGCCTTCGACGCCCTGAAGCTCGAGAGCGGCACCGGCCGCCCGCCGAACCCGATGGTCAACGCGGGCGCCCTGCTGACCGCCGCCCTCGTCGACGGCGGCGACGCGGACGGCCGCGGCGAGCGCATCCTCCGCGGCCTCTCCGCCTTCGCCGGCCGCTCGCTGGAGGTCGACGAGAGCGTCGCCTCGAACGAGCACCTGCTCGGCGACCGCAACCACGCCCTCGCGCACCTCATGCGCGCCGAGGGCACCCTGCGGCGCAGTGCGGACGACGCCGTCGCCGCCTACGCCCGCGCCTGCGCCGTCCTCGTCGACGCGGAGGCCCTCGCAGTAATGGGCGCGACCCTCGCCCTCGGCGGCGTGAATCCCGTGACCGGCGAGCGCGTCGTGCCGGCGGAGGTCGCCCGCGACGTCGTCTCGGTGATGGCGACCTGCGGCGTCTACGACGGCTCCGGCCGCTGGATGCGCGCCGTCGGAGTCCCCGCCAAGTCGAGTGTCTCCGGCGCGATCGTCCTCTCCGCCCCCGGCCGCCTCGGTGCCGCCGTCGTCAGCCCGCCGCTCGACTCCCAGGGCACCAGCGTCCGCGGCGCCACGGCGAGCACCCTCCTGTCGGCCGAGCTCGCCCTGCACTCCTTCGACCCGACCCCGCGCTGATGCTGATGCTGATCGAGTAGCGCCCGCAGGGCGCGTATCGAGATCCGCCCGCACGGAGCACGTGGGTCTCGATACGCCGCTCTGCGGCTACTCGACCAGCATGGTGGGCCGCTCCGCGGCTACTCGACCAGCATGGGTGGGCCGCTCCGCGGCTACTCGACCAGCATGGGTGGGCCGCTCCGCGGCTACCTGACCAGCGTGGAGGGGCCGCCGCGCGAGACCCGCGACCGCGAAGCGGAGCCCCTCCGAACAAGCACGCCCTGCATGCTGATCGAGTAGCGCCCGCAGGGCGCGTATCGAGATCCGCCCACACGGAGCACGTGGGTCTCGATACGCCGCTCCGCGGCTACTCGACCAGCATGAGTGGGCCGCTCCGCGAGAGCCGCGACCGCGAAGCGGAGCCCACGAGTCCGAGCACGTCACTCCCGGCGCAAGGCCGAGGTCACCGGCGAATCGCGTGACAGCGATTCGTCGTACCGGTACGCGGGACGCTCTGCGGAACGCGACCACCCACCCGAGCCGACCGCGGAGCGGATGACGACGAAGGAGGAATCCGCTCTAATCGAGCAACAGCGCCGGCTCCTCCAGCACGCTCGCGACGTCGGCGACGAAGCGGCTGACGACGTCGCCGTCGACGACGCGGTGGTCGAAGGAGCCGCCGACGGTGGTGACGAAGCGGGGGCGGACCTCGCCGTCGACGACCCAGGGCTTCTGCTTGATGGTGCCGAGGGCGATGATCGCGACCTCGCCGGGGTTGAGGATCGGGGTGCCGGTGTCCATGCCGAACACGCCGATGTTGGTGATGGTGATGGTGCCGTTCTGCATGTCGGCGGCGGAGGTCTTGCCGTCGCGGGCGTCGAGGGTGAGCTTCTCGAGGGCCTGGGCGAGCTCGAGGAGGCTCATCGACTGGGCGTCCTTGACGTTCGGCACGAGCAGGCCGCGCGGGGTCGCCGCGGCGATGCCGAGGTTGACGTAGTGGCGGACGAGGATGTCCGTGTCGGTCCAGGCGGAGTTGACGGTGGGGTTCCGACGGACCGCCCAGATGATGGCCTTGGCCATGATCAGCAGCGGCGAGACCTTGACGCCGGCGAAGTCGGGCGAGTTCTTCAGGCGCTTGACGAACTCCATCGTGCGGGTCGCGTCGACGTCCACGAAGACGCTGACGTGCGGCGCGGTGAAGGCGCTGCGCGACATCGCCGAGGCGATGGCCTTGCGGACGCCGCGGACGGGGATGCGGTCCTCGCGGGAGTCGCCCCAGGCGGGGGTCTGGATGTTGCGGAAGACGCTGGCCTGCGAGGCGTGGCGGATGACGTCGTCGCGGGTGACCTCGCCGGCGAGGCCGGTGGCCTGCACCTCGAGCAGGTCGACGTCGAGGTCCTTGGCGAGCTTGCGGATGGGCGGCTTCGCGATGACGGGCAGCGCCGAGGAGGCGGGGACCGAGGTCGGTCGCGGCGCCGCCGCCGGGCGGGCCGGCTTCTCCGGAGCGGCGCCCGCGGCCGGACGGCGGCGGCGGGTGGCGACGTGGCCGCCGGCGGTGCCGTAGCCGACCAGCGCGGCGCCGGAGCCCTCGCCGGGCTCGGTGGTCGAGGGGGCGGGCGGGGCGGCGGGCGGCGCGGCCTGCGCGGGCATCGCCGGGATCTCGGAGCCGACCGACCCCGCGCCCTGCACGGTGATGATCGGCGTGCCGACGTCGACCGTCTGGCCCTCGTCGACGAGCACGTCGACCACGGTGCCACTGAACGGCGAGGGCAGCTCGACGAGCGACTTGGCGGTCTCGATCTCGACGAGGACCTGGTTGACGCTCACCTCGTCGCCGACCTTGACCCGCCAGGAGACGATCTCGGCCTCGGTGAGGCCCTCGCCGACGTCGGGGAGGAGGAAGTGCTCTGTCATCGTCGGGACTCCTGGCTGTGCCGGTTCTGCATGAGGGAAGGGGGCGCGTCGGAACGCGGGGGCGTCGTCCGGTGCGTCAGTACGCGAGCGAGCGGTCGACGGCCTCGAGCACGCGGTCGACGTCGGGGAGGAAGAGCTTCTCGACCTTGGCGGGCGGGAAGGGCGTGTCGAAGCCCGCGACGCGGAGCACCGGCGCCTCGAGCGAGTAGAACGCCTTCTCGGTGACGGTCGCGGCGATCTCGGAGCCGAGGCTCACGTTCGCGGACGCCTCCTGGGCGACCACGAGCCGACCGGTCTTGCGGACCGAGGCGAGCAGCGGCTCCCAGTCGATCGGCGAGATCGAGCGCAGGTCGACGACCTCGACGCTGGTCCCCTCCTCGCCGGCGAGCTCGGCGGCCTGGAGCAGCACGGAGACCATCGGCCCCCAGCCCACGACCGTGACCTCGTCGCCCTGGCGCACGACGCGGGTCGCGTGCAGCGGGGCGGCGGAGGCGCGGAGGTCGACGTCGCCCTTGGGCCAGTAGCGGCTCTTGGGCTCGAAGAACATCACCGGGTCGTCCGAGGCGATGGCCTCCTGGATCATCCAGTAGGCGTCGTTCGGGGTCGACGGGCTGACCGCGCGCAGACCCGGGGTGTGCGCGAAGTACGCCTCGTTGCTCTCCTGGTGGTGCTCGACCGCTCCGATGTGCCCGCCGTACGGCACCCGGATGACGACGGGCATCGTGAGCGTGCCCTCGTGCCGGTTGGTCATCTTCGCGAGCTGCGAGGTGATCTGGTCGAAGGCCGGGTAGATGAACCCGTCGAACTGGATCTCGCAGACCGGGCGGAAGCCGCGCATCGCGAGGCCGATCGCGGTGCCGACGATGCCGGACTCGGCGAGCGGGGTGTCGAGCACGCGTTGCGGCCCGAACTCGGCGTGCAGGCCCTCGGTGATGCGGAAGACGCCGCCGAGGGGGCCGATGTCCTCGCCCATCAGCAGGACGCGGTCGTTCTCGGTCATGGCGCGGCGGAGCCCGGCGTTCAGCGCCTTCGCCATCGACATGGACTCCAGCTGCGTGTCGCTCAGCGGCGGCTGGACGGTGGTGCTCGTGTCGATCGTCATCGCGGGTCGCCTCCCAGCGCGTCCTCGTAGCCCTGGAGCCACGCCTTCTGCTCCGCCACCTGCTGGTGCGGCTCCGAGTACACGTGGTCGAACATCACGTCGACGGGCGGCGCCTCGAGCGCGAGCAGGCGCTGCCGGATGTCGGCGGCGAAGTCCTTCGCCTCCTCGTCCACCTCGTCGAAGAACGACTGCGAGGCGCCGAGTCCGCGCAGGTACGCGGCGAAGCGGGTGATCGGGTCCTTCGCGACCCACGAGGCGAGCTCGTCGTCGGTCCGGTACTTCGTGGGGTCGTCACTCGAGGTGTGCGCGCCGATGCGGTAGGTGAGTGCCTCGATGAACTGGGGGCCGCCGCCGGAGCGGGCGTCGGCGAGGTGCTTCGCGGTGACGGCGTAGCTGGCGAGCACGTCGTTGCCGTCGATCTGCACGCCCGGGATGCCGAAGCCGGAGGAGCGGAGGTAGAGCGGGCTGCGCGACTGCGTGGCGACGGGGACCGAGATCGCGTAGTGGTTGTTCTGCAGGAAGAACACCTCGGGCGTCTGGTAGCTCGCGGCGAAGACCATGGCCTCGCTGACGTCGCCCTGGCTGGAGGCGCCGTCGCCGAAGTAGACGATGACCGCCGCGTCCTTCTCGGGGTCGCCCGTGCCGGTCGCGCCGTCGAAGGTGAGGCCCATCGCGTAGCCGGTCGCGTGCAGCGCCTGCGAGCCGAGGACCAGCGTGTAGAGGTGGAAGTTGCCGTGCGCGGGGTCGGCCGGGTCCCAGCCGCCGTGCGTCACGCCGCGCAGCAGCGCGAGGACGCGGAGCAGGTCGACGCCGCGGACCTTGGCGACGACGTGCTCGCGGTAGGAGGGGAAGACGTGGTCCTGCGGGCGCAGCGCGAACGCGGAGCCGACCTGCGCCGCCTCCTGCCCGTGGCTCGGCACCCAGAGTCCGAGCTGACCCTGACGCTGCAGGTTCGCCGCCTCGATGTCGAACCGGCGGACGACCGCCATCTCGCGGTAGAAGGAGCGGTGCTGCGCCTCGTCGATCCCGTCGAGAAGGGGGGCGTACTGCTCGGCCGCGGGGGTCGGCGCGAACCGGCCGTCCGCGGTGAGGAACTGGACCGTCGGCGTCTCGCTGGTGGCTGCCACCCGACTAACCTATCCGCCTCGCGGGATGCGCCTTCGGGAGGGTCCCGACAATCTCCGCCGCTGCCGTGAGGAGCTTGTCGACAGAACTCGCCTCGCCGACCGACACCCGGATGCCC
Organism: Rathayibacter sp. PhB151; assembly: GCF_004366415.1. NCBI lineage: Bacteria > Bacillati > Actinomycetota > Actinomycetes > Micrococcales > Microbacteriaceae > Rathayibacter > Rathayibacter sp. PhB151. The sequence goes on from NZ_SOEN01000006.1 coordinate 754,827, forward strand.
TCGGGCGGGAAGGCGCGGACGACCACGCCGGCCCGCTCGAAGACCGCCGCGGCCGCCTCCGTCTGCTCGCGGGTGTCGAACCAGAGGAAGTTGGCCTCCGACTTCGGGATGGTCCAGCCCTGGTCGAGCAGCGCCTGCCAGAGGTGGTCGCGCAGCTGGGCGATGCGGCCGACGCGCTCGAGCAGCTCCTCGCGGTGCTCGAGCGAGGCGACCGCCGCGGTCTCCGCGAAGCGGGTGACCGAGAGGGGGATGGCGGTCGAGCGGGCGGCATCGAGGATCCGCGGGTGCCCGATCGCGTAGCCGACGCGCAGCCCCGCCAGTCCGTAGGCCTTGGAGAAGGTGCGGGCGACGACGAGGTTGGGGTGGCGGCCGAGGAGGGTCGCGCCGTCCACCGCGTGCTCGTCGCCGACGAACTCGGCGTAGGCCTCGTCGAGCAGGACGAGGACGTCGGCCGGCACCTGCTCGAGGAAGGCCGCCACGTCGTCCGCGGTGGCGACGGTCCCGGTGGGGTTGTTCGGGCTGCAGACGATCACCAGGCGGGTGCGCTCGGTGATCGCCTGCGCCATCGCGTCGAGGTCGTGCGTGTCGTCGGCGCGCAGGGGGATGCGCACGCCGGTGGCGCCGGCGGTGGTGATGAGGGAGGGGTAGGCCTCGAAGGAGCGCCAGGCGTGCACGACCTCGTCGCCCGGTCCCGCGGCGGCGGTGATCAGCTGGGCGATGACGGCGACGGAGCCCGCTCCGACGATGACCTCGTCGATCCCGACGCCGTAGCTCTCGGCGAGCGCCGTCCGGAGCGCCGTGGCCGCGGCGTCCGGGTAGCGGTTGAAGTCGGTGATCGCCTGCACCCGCTCGAGCACCGAGGGCAGCGGATCGAACGGGTTCTCGTTGGAGGAGAGCTTGAACGCGTCCGCGGAGGCGGCGCGGCCCTGGCGGTAGGCCGGCAGAGCGAGGATCTCGGGGCGGAGGCGGACGGGTGGCTCCTGCTGGTCGGTCACCCGGACCATGCTATTCGGGCGGCGGCCGGGCGAGCCGCGCGAGGCACCCTCCCGCACCGCCGGATCGCCCGGGTGGAGGCGGGCTGCGCCAGAGTGGAGGCATGCGCAGACTCCTCCTCGGCCTCGCCACCAACGCCGTCGCCCTCTGGCTGACCACGCTCGTCGTCGCGGGCGTCCGCGTCGATCCGTACGAGCAGGGGCCGACCGCCGCGGTGCTCACGTACCTTCTCGTCGCGGTGATCTTCGGCGTCGTCAACTCCGTGGTCGGCGGGGTGGTCCGCGTCGTGGCCTTCCCGCTGTACGTGCTGACGCTCGGTCTCGTCTCCTTCCTGGTGAACGGCCTGCTCCTGCTGCTGACGGCCTGGATCAGCGGCCTCTTCGGGTTCGGCCTGGTCGTGGACGGCTTCTGGTGGGGCGTCCTCGGCGCCCTGGTGCTCGCGATCGTCAACTGGTTCATCGGGCTGCTCCTGCGCCCCTTCGCTCGCGACCGCCGCCGGGACTGACCGGCACGGTCGTCAGCCGGGCGGCGACGCGCGAGTCCGGCGCTCCTCGCCAGAGCGGGAACAGCGCGGCCCCCGTCGCCGCGAGCCGGGGGTCGGCCGCCGCATCGAGGGCGTGCCCGGTCTCGACGTAGGCGTCCAGCGCGTGCGCGGGCACCGGGGTGTCTCGCGGGATCCCCGCCGGGGAGTCGCGCTCGACCAGCACCGCCCCCGGCTCCTCCGCCGCCGTCCGGCCGAAGCCGCCGAGCGCCGGCACCAGGTCGTCGGAGTGCTCGATCGAGAGCGAGCGCGTCCCCTCCGGCAGATCCAGCCCGCGCACCGGACTGCCGAAGGTGACGACGTCGTGCACGTCGTAGCGCCCCGACTGCGCCACCCGGAGGGCGACCAGCCCGCCCTGCGAGTGCGCGGCGATCGTGACGGGAGCCCCGGCGGGGATCCCCGCCGCCGCCATCGCCGCGAGCGCTCCCTCGACGGAGGCGGCGCGCCCGCCCGCCATCGCCTGCAGGTTCGACGGAGCCCCGAAGGCCTGCTCCGGGTCGGCGCTCCAGTCGGTGGTGCCGGAGAGCGTGACGAGCCACTCCCCGCCGTAGCGCTCGATCACCACCTGCGGTCCGTCGGGATCGCTCGGCGGGATCCGCGCCGCGAGCTCCCCCCAGCCCGCCGGCGCGGCGAGCGGGTCGACCGGCGGCGGCACCCGCTCCACCCGCAGCTCCCGCTCACCCGGTGCCGGCAGCACGCCGAACACCGTCCCCAGGATGACGAGCACCCCCGCCGCCGACTGCACTCCGTTCCCGATCACCTGCTCGGACGACGGCCGCCCGACCACGTCGGCCAGCGGCGGCGGGAGCAGCAGCACCCCGATCTCGGTGCCGAGGCCGATCGAGGAGATCACCCCGCGCAGGCCCTCGATCAGGAGCGGGTCGCCCAGCAGCGCCCGGACGAGGTCCTCCCCCTCCTCCGCCAGGTCGGCCTCGGCACCCTCGTCCCCCGCGAGGGCCCGCGCCGCCGCCGAGACCGACCCGAACGCGGCGTCGGCGACCGCCCGGACCAGCACCGCGGCGTCCTCGACGGCACCGGGAAGCCGCCGCGCGAGGGACTCGCCCGCGCGCCGCTCGAAGAGCGCGACGGCGGTCTGAGGCCCGAGGATCTCCCGCATCCCCGGTACCGCCTCCTCCTCCGCCCGCTCGTACCCGGCCGCTGCCGCCGCGAGCGCCTCGCGGAGCGCCACCGCCTCCGCCTCGAGCAGGCGGAGCCGATCACCGAGCGCCGCCGGCTCGCCCACCCGGGCCGGCGCCGCGAGCATCACCGCCGGGACGAGCCCGTCGCCGAGCACCGCGCACTCGGCCAGCCCCGCCGCGAGCCCCTCGAGCACGCGCCGGCGCTCGTCGAGCTCGGCCGTCTCCACCCGCACCGGGGACGGCGCCCTCATCCGCCCGCCCCCACCGCCAGCCCGAGGGCCGCCGCCTCCGCCGTCGCGAGCCCGGCCAGCAGCTCGGCCGCCCGCTCGGCGTACTCCCGCGCCGCCGCCCCCTCCCAGTCGGCGTCGGGAAGGAGTCCGCCCGCCTCCCCGCGCAGCACCCCGATCCGCTCGGCGAGCGCCGCCACCGCCGCGCTCGGCCACGGCGCCGCCGCACCCGTCGCTCCCCCTGCAGCCGCCTCGACGCCCATCCGCCACCTCCCTTCTCTCGATGCCCGCGGCCAGCCTCGGGCACCGCGGTCGGCCGCGGGCGGGCGCTCCCCCGAACGGTGGAGAGGTCGAGAATCCGCCCTCTGTGGAGGACCGCCGGTGCGCCATGATGGGCGGGTGACCCCCTCTTCCGCGCCGTCGGCGTTCGCCGTGTGCTTCGTCTGCACCGGCAACATCTGCCGGTCGCCGATGGCGGAGGTGGTGCTGCGCTCCCTCGCCGAGCAGGCCGGGCTCGGCTCGGTCATCACGATCACCTCCGCCGGCACCGGCGAGTGGCACCTCGGCGAGCACGCCGACCACCGCGCCCTCGAGGCGCTCGATCGCCGCGGACTCGACGGCGCCCCGCACCGCGCGCGGCTCTTCGACCCCGCGCTCTTCGAGGAGTTCGACCTCGTCGTCGCCCTCGATCACGGCCACGAGCGGGCGCTGCGCTCCTGGGCGCGCACCGACGTCGACCGGCAGAAGATCCGGCGCCTGCTCGCCTTCGAGCCGGGCCTCTCGGCGCAGGGCGACGTCCCCGACCCCTACTATTCCGATGCGGCGGCGTTCGACTCGGTGCTCGCGCTGATCGAGCGCGCGTGCCGGGCGCTCTTCGCCCAGATCGAACCGGGACTGCGCGGCAACCGCACGGTCCGCACCGACCCGCGATCGAGCCTCCAGAGCGCGCGGGACCCCCGAGAACCGGAAGGCACCACCGCATGACCTCGCTCCCTCCCCAGCCGCTCAGCCCGCTCGACGGCCGTTACAGCGCCGCCGTCTCCGCCCTCGGCGAGCACCTGTCGGAGGCCGGTCTGAACCGAGCGCGCGTGCACGTGGAGGTGGAGTGGCTCCTCGCCCTCACCGACCGCCGCCTCTTCGGCTCCGAGCCGGTCGAGGCCGCCGCCGCCGAGGAGCTCCGCCGCCGCGCCCGCGACTTCGGCCAGCCCGAGATCGACCGCCTGGCCGAGCTCGAGGCCGTCACCCGCCACGACGTGAAGGCGGTCGAGTACCTGGTGCGCCAGTGGCTGGCCGAGCTGGGTCTGGACCGCATCGCCGAGCTCACCCACTTCGCCGCGACCAGCGAGGACATCAACAACCTCTCCTACGCGCTCGTCGTCCGCCGGGCCGTCGAGGACGTCTGGCTGCCGAAGCTGCGCTCGGTCGTCGCCTCCCTGCGCGAGCTCGCCGTGCGCTACCGCGACGAGTCGATGCTCAGCCGCACCCACGGCCAGCCCGCGACGCCCACCACGATGGGCAAGGAGTTCGCCGTCTACGCCTTCCGCCTCGAGCGGGTCGTCGTGCAGCTCGAGGCCACGGAGTACCTCGGCAAGTTCAGCGGAGCGACCGGCACCTTCGCGGCGCACCTCGCGGCGGATCCGGACACCGACTGGGCGGCCCTCGCGGCGGAGTTCGTCGGCTCCCTCGGCCTCGTCTTCAACCCGCTCACCACCCAGATCGAGTCGCACGACTGGCAGGCCGAGCTCTACGGCAAGGCCGCGCACGCGAACCGGATCCTGCACAACATCTGCACCGACGTCTGGACCTACATCTCGCTCGGCTACTTCCGGCAGATCCCGCAGGCCGGCGCGACCGGTTCGTCGACGATGCCGCACAAGATCAACCCGATCCGGTTCGAGAACGCCGAGGCGAACCTCGAGCTCTCCAGCGCACTGCTCGACTCGCTCGCGCAGACCCTGGTCACCTCGCGGCTGCAGCGCGACCTGACCGACTCGACGACGCAGCGCAACATCGGCGTCGCGTTCGGCCACTCGCTGCTCGCGCTCGACAACATCGCCCGCGGTCTGCTCGAGATCGACCTCGACCCGCGCGCCCTCGCCGCCGACCTCGACACCAACTGGGAGGTGCTCGCGGAGGCGATCCAGACCGTCATCCGCGCCGAGGTCGTCGCGGGACGCTCCTCGATCACCGACCCGTACGCGATGCTCAAGGACCTCACCCGCGGCAAGCGCCTCGGCGCCGAGGACCTCGCGGTCTTCGTCGACGGCCTCGACATCGGCGCTGCCGCGAAGGCCCGTCTGCTCGCGCTGACGCCCGCCGGCTACACCGGTCTGGCCTCGGAGCTGGTCGACCGCCTGAGCTGAGCCGTCATCGAGCTCGCCTGCGAGGGAGCTCGACGGCGACGGCCCCCGGCGCGGATGTCGGGGGTCCTGCCTAGTGTCGGAGAATGTCCCCCGATGCAGTGCCCGCCCCGGACTGCGCTGCCCCGGACCGCGCTGCCCTCGACTGCGCTGCCCGGGGCTGCGCCCTCGACGGCTGCCGTTCGGCCGCCGAGCCAGGTGCGCCGGTCGCTCTCTGCAGCGCGCACCTCGGGCTCGCGCACGACTGGGTGGCGCGCGAGGACGGCGTCGTCGACGCCCTCCCCTCGCCGTGCCTCGTCTGCGGCTCGCGGCTGGGCGTCCGGCACCCCTCCGGCTGGCTCTGCGCGGCCTGCGAGTGGCGGCTCGGCGACGCGCCCGACGGCGAGCTGCCGCCGCCGCGCGTCGAGGTCGTCTACTACATCCGCTTCGCCGGGCGTATCAAGATCGGCACCAGCGGCAACCCACGGCAGCGCCTGCACCGGCTGCGGCACGAGGAGCTGCTCGCCTTCGAGCGCGGCGGGCGGGCACTGGAGCAGCACCGCCACGCGCAGTTCGCCGTCGAGCGGCTGGAGCGGACGGAGTGGTTCACCCGCAGCGCCGCGCTCGACCGGCACGTCGAGGTGGTGCGGGCGGGCGAGCCCGACCCGTGGGCCCTGTATCGCCGCTGGTGCAGCGAGGCGCTCGCGCTGCGCACCTGACCCGCCGCGGGGTCGCGCGGCCGACCGGCACGCCCCTGGGACCGGTAGGCGCGTCCGGGCGCCGGATCAGCGCGTCCAGGCGTCCGGTCAGCGCTCCGTAGGCGTCCGGTCAGCGCGTCCAGGCGTCCACGAGAAGCGGGCCGCGGATCTCGCGCAGCTCGTCGAGCAGCCGGTCGACGAGTCCCGCCGAGACGCCCGACGCGAGGACGTCGTGCGGCCCGAGCGGAGGCAGGCGCCCGGTCCGCACCCGCACCACCTCCCAGCCGACCGCCCGCAGCGCGCGGTCCTTCCGCCGGTCCGCCTCCTCGCGATGCCCCACGTGCTCGAGCCCGTGGCGGCCCGTGGAGTCGTACTCGATCGCCACCCGCAGCTCGCTCAGCACGATGTCCGGCCACGCCTCCAGATGCTCGAAGAACGGCCGGCTCAGCCGCACCGCCGTGAACCCCGGCTCGAACTCGAGCCGCTCGGCGAGCAGCGCACGGAGCCGCGCCTCGACCGCCGATGCGGGCGGAGGCGCGCAGGCGCTGACGAAGGGCTCTCCCGGCGGGAGCTGCGGGGTCTTCGAGCAGATCCGCGGCGAGCGCGACCTCGTCGGCGTGCGGGCGGGACGGGGCGGGCGCGCACCAGCAGGCTCGGGAGCAGGGGTCGACGGACGCTCGACCACCGGCTCCACCGCCGGCCGCGGCGTCCGGGGCTTCGCGAGCGCCGCGCAGTCAGGGCACCAGGACGAGCGCCGCCGCTCCCGGCCCGGCCGGTGCCGCTGCTCCTCGGGAGTCGCGACGAACACGTGTCCCGCGTCGCACAGCCAGCACAGGTAGACGTCGGCCGCCGGCGGAATCTGGCTGAGGACGATCCCCCCGTTGTACTCGGGTCGGTACTGGAGCACGAGCACCGGGAACGACGCCCACGCCTCCCGGTACGTCCCCACCGGATACGGGACGTCGACCCCTCGCGAGAACCGCCGCCGCTCCCACCACCGCCCGATCGCCTCCGCCACCCCCGCACGCTAACCCGGACCACCGACGCCGCCGCGTGCACGCCGATCGAGGAGCCCGCGGGGCGGGCGTTCCGAAGGGGATCGGCAGCAGAAAGGAGTCTGCAGACCCGCCGCGCTGAGGACGGTGGGTCTCGATACGCCCCTGCGGGGCTACTCGACCAGCATGCAGGGACCTGCGGGCTACTCAAGCAACATCGCAACGCGCTGCAGGGCTACTCGACCAGCCGGCCGGGGACGGAGTCCGACTGAACAGTGGGGCTCGATCCGGGTCCGCTCGCGCGGATCAGGGCTGTCGAGTGGACGCGGGCGGGGCTCCGCTCGGGACACGAGGCCCACTGCCGGTCCGCTCGCGCCCTCATGCTGATCGAGTAGCCCGCGGAGCGGGCGTATCGAGATCCAGCGCCTCCAGCACGCGAGTCCGCGGACCTGCTGTGCTGAGGACGGTGGGTCTCGATACGCCCCTGCGGGGCTGCTCGACCAACATGCACGCCCCTGCGGGGCTACTCGACCAGCATGCAGGGCCCTGCGGGGCTACTCGACCAATATGCCTGGCCCTGCGGGGCTACTCGACCAACGTGCACGCCCCCGCGGGGCTGCTCGACCGACGTGCACGACCAGCATGCAGGGCGCCGTGGGGCTACTCCTGCGGCGAGGGGCGTCGCCTGCGGGCGAGGAGGGCGGCGGCGAGACCGAGGACGAGGGCGGCCAGGCCGCCGCCGAGCCACGGGCCGGGATGGGCTCCGGAGTCGGCCAGGGTCGTGCTCACCTTCGGGACGACCGGCGTCGGCGAGACGACGGTCGTCTCGCCCGGTGCTCCGCACTCCCCGCGATGGAGGACCGTCCCGTCCTTCGTGGCGAGCGTCTCGACCCAGTAGTAGTCGCCGGGCTCGTCGAACCGGGTCTCACCGGACCAGTAGGAGACGTCCTCGTTCAGGCCGGGTGTCGTGGCGACGGGGCTGCCCGATCCGTCGAAGACGCGGTTCGCCGGCGTGCACGTGTCCTGGTCGCCGCTCCTCCTGAACGCCTCGAACGTGATCACCGCGCCGACCGGGACCCAGCCGTTCACGACGGCCTCGTCCCGCACCGGTTCGCCCACCTGCACTGCCGGGGTGGCCCGGGTACGGACGTCGGGAGTGTGCACGGTGGTCGTCTCGCCGGGCGCTCCGCACGCACCCTGGGCGAGGATCCTCCCGTCGTAGGAGTGCAGCTCCTCCACCCAGTGCACGGCGCCCGCGGTGGTGAAGACGACCGGGGGCGAGGTGTAGGTGCCCGCCTTCTCGACGACGACCGGGGTGCCGGTCGTGTCGGCCACCAGCGTCGCCTCGTCGCAGACCGGCGGCACGCTGTCAGCGGCGGACACCGTGCCGACAGCCAGGTAGGCCTTCCACACCAGGTACGCGCCCTTCGGCGTGTCCCCGGTGACGATCGCGTCGTCGGTCGCACCGTCGTGGACCGCGCTGTCGGTCTGCGCCTTCGACGTCACCTCGGGCACGGTCACCGTCGTGGTCTCCCCCGGCACTCCGCACTCGCCGCGGTGCAGGACGCGGCCGTCCTTCGTCCGCAGCGTCTCCACCCAGTGATGGACACCCGGCTCCGTGAAGCGGACCTCGCTCGACCAGTAGGACCTCTTCTCGTTCCGGCCCGCGGCGACCGCGACGGGCGACGTCGAGCCGTCGTAGACGCGGGACTCGACGGTGCAGGAGGCCCGGTCGCCGGTCTGCCGGTACGCCTCGAAGGTGATCACGGCGCCCGCCGGCACCTCGCCGTCGACGACCGCCTCGTCCTTCGCGGTGTCCGACAGCGGCACGGAGGGCGTCGCCTTCGTGCGGACCTCCGGGGTCGTCACGCGCACGACCTCGCCCTTCGTGTTCCATCCGTCCGCCCAGCCCGTCGTGAAGAGCGTCTCGGGGGCGGACCAGACCCAGACGATGTGGCCGGCCGAGTCCGCCGGCGCGGTCGCCGCCTCCGAGGTGTAGGTGCCGGGACCCTCGACGACGATGCGCGAGGTCGTCAGGACCCTGGCGTTCTCCGGTCGCGTCGCCGGGACCGCTCCGGTGCCGGGGACCCAGTAGGCGGTGCCCGTGAAGGTGACGGGGACGCTCCTCCCGTCCTTCTTCAGCCAGGCTCCGGTGTCCTTCACCGTGAGGGTGTCGGTGGAGGTCGTGGCGACGGGGATCTCGTCGTCCGTGACCCGGGTCTCCGCCGCGACCGTCGTCGGCGAGAGATGCGTCTCCGCGACCAGCCCGAACCCGTCCGACCAGGTGTAGCCGTCGGGGAGGAACGGCTTCACCCGGTCCGGCTGCGACGCCTCCTCGACGCGCCAGACCCAGGTGTAGAACCCGGCCGAGGGAACCGTGACTCCCGGGGAGGTGTACATTCCCGGGCCGGTCGCGGTCAGCTCGGCGCTTCCGGCGACGGGCGCGCCCGGCGGCACCGCGTCCGCCTGCGCCGGCTCCTCGGCGTACGGACCGTGGAGCGTGCCGCGGTAGACCACCGGCACGGGCGCGCCGTCGAGGGTGCGCCACTCCCCCGACCCGGGTGCGACGCCCGCCGTGACGGTGTCGGTCGCCTGCGTCCCGGCCTCCACGCGTCGTGTCGAGACCTGCGTCGATCCGATCGGTGAGAACAGGGTCGGGATCGGTGCGGAGGCCGCCGTGGCGGCGGCGATCGTGAACGAGCCGTCGATCTTCTGCCCCTTCGACGCGGTCCACTGCTCGGAGGTCACCCCTGGGGCCCAGGTCATGATGTTGCCCAGGTAGCCGGAGGCACCCGCCACCCGGATCTCGTCGGTCCGCGCCTCGACGGCGAAGGAGGGGCCGGCGCTCGGGACGACGCGGAACGTCCGCGACTCCCCGCCCTTCATCGTCGACTCCCCGGATCCGGTGTCGTCGAACACCGCGTTCGTCAGATGCACCGTCCCCGCCTGCCCGGGCGGATCGGTCCGAGCCGTGACTCTGCCGGTGCCCGCGCTCGACTGCATGTCGAGACTCAGCGACGCCGACCCGGACGTCCGTCCCGGCTGCACCGCCGTCACGCCGGCGGCCTCCGCCCGGTACTGCCTCAGCAGCTCGAGCACGGCATCGCGGTTGCCGCCGGCGCGGGCGCTGTAGTAGACGTCGCCCGGCATGCCGTTGCCGTTGTACGCGGCGTTGTCCGCCACGTCCCACACGTACAGCGCGACGGCGGCCGCGGTGTTCGCGTCCTCCGTGTCGCCGTGGACGTCCATGACGTAGCTCAGACGTGCGAGCTGATCCGGCGACAGGGAGTTCCAGTCGCTGTTCAGCGACGGACCGGACGTCGGGCTGTACGGGATCGACGCCCTGATCTGCAGGCAGTAGGCCAGCGTCCCGTCCGGGTGGCGGTAGGCGCCGAGGAAGCCCTTCCCCAGGTCGAAGCCCGCGCCGTGCGTCGCCGCCGACGCCGACAGCGGCGCGAGGAACGACGAGGTCACCGCCAGCGACGTGCCGGCCCCGCCGACCAGTCCCGCCGCCAGGAGGCCTGCAACCAGTCGGCGCCCCACCCGCATCCGGCCGCGGTGCACGCCGCTCGGCCACACCGCCGCTCGTCTCCGGACACACTGCCCGCCCACCGCGGCTCTCGCGGGCTCCCCCGCCCGTCGTCGTCGATCCATGCCGTTCTCTCCCCTGTGTGCGTCGAGGCTCGCGCCCCACGCGAGCGCCGGATGCGGTCGCGTACCGGCACGCGAGAGGCGCGCCGACGGACATCAAGGTAACCGTTCGATGGGTTCATGATCCCGCTGGCGCGAATCATCCGGTACCCAGACGGTGTGGCAATACGCGCCTGTGGGATCTCGTCACGGCACCGTGCGGGAGGATGGGCGTCATGCCTTCGTCCACGTCGTCCACGAGGAGTCGAGCGACCCCGGAGGAGGCCGACCTGGCCGTCCGGGTGGTCGGCAGCGAGATCAACCGGGGGATCCTGCGGTCGCTCTCCCGCGCGGCGCGTCCCGAGCAGGGCCTGCTCTTCGGCGAGCTGGTGGAGGCGATCGGCCCGGAGCTGCCGACCGGCCGCGCCACGACGACGAGCCTCTACCGGCACCTCATCGAGCTGGAGGACGCCGGAGTGGTCCTCGGCAACCTCCCGCGCGAGCAGCGCCGCGGACGCTCGGTCCAGTACCGCATCGTCGCGTCCCGCCTCGAGGAGATCTACGCGCGCAGCCTGGCGTACGCGCTCGGGGAGACCGCCCGCGACGACGTCGCGCCGTAGAACGGCCGGCTCACCGCTGCAGAACGAACGCGTCGATGCGCACCGCCGATCCCGTCCGTAGGATTGGATGGAAGGCTCGCGGAGAGGGGATACGGATGAGTGCACCTCTCGCGTCCATCACGGTGGCCGGATTCCGCTCGATCGAATCGATCACCTTGGACCTGTCATCGTCCGTCACCCTTCTGATCGGGGCGAATGGTGCGGGCAAGAGCAACATCGTCGACGCCTTCGAGTTGCTCGGCTACACGGTGGACGGAAAACTCGGCGACCATGTGCTGCGCAGCGGCGGCTTCGCGCAGATGCTGCACCGATCCACCGGGCCGGCATCGGCCGACGCAATCGTCATCGACGCATGGGGCAGCTGGAACGGGCCGTACCGGAACGGCTACCGGATGCGACTCACGTCCGGGCCCGACGACTCGGCTCTGCTCGAGGAGACGACTTTCACCCATCGCCACGACTACGAGCAGCCGTACGACAATCGGCTCGGTCTCAGTCGCGAAAGCCGACTGACTGCTCGCGCTCATGACCACTCCGCCAACCAGTACCTTCTCGACATCCTGTCCGGCTGCCGCGTCTTCCACTTCGATGACACGAGCCCCTCCGCGGCGCCTCTTCGCTTCGTGGACGTGGCTGATTCCGAATCGCTGCACAGCGATGCCAGGAATCTCGCGGCAGTACTCCTCGACATGAAGCTCAACCATCTCGCGAGGTACGAGCAAGTCCGCCGATCAGTGCGCAATGTCGCACCTTTCTTCGACGACTTCGTACTGAAGCCCGAAGGAGGACGAGTCCTCCTTCGATGGAGCGAACGGGGCCTGGACGGCGTCTTCTCGGGGGCCGCTCTCAGTTCGGGCACACTGCGCTTCGCTTGTCTCGCCGCACTGCTTCAGCAGCCGAGACCTCCGGCGACGATCGTGCTTGACGAGCCGGAACTCGGACTTCATCCCGCTGCGATCCATCAGCTTGCAGATCTGATGCGGCGAACCGAAACCGGCCGGAGGATCGTCGCCGCCACGCAGTCCGTCACCTTGCTCGGCCAATTCACCTTGGCTGACATCGCCGTCGTCGAGCGGGACAACGGTTCAACGGTCGTCCACCGGCCCGATCGGGAGATTCTGGAGGTCTGGCTCGCCGACTACTCCGTCGGCGAGCTGTGGGAGATGAATCTGCTCGGCGGGCGGCCGGGCTCCAAGGTGACGGTGGCAAGGACTTCCGCGGCGTGACCGCTCTCATCGTCATCCTCGTCGAGGGCCAGACGGAGGAGGCTTTCGTCAACCAGGTCCTTCAGCCGTTCATCGGCACGTCGGTCGCCTACCTTCAGCCGATCGTCGTGCACACCTCGCGGACCGCGGACGGCACGACGTTCCGTGGTGGTGGGAAGTGGGCCCATTACGAGGCTCAGCTCCGTCGTCTGCTGCATCAGCCGCACTGGTCACTGATCACGACGATGATCGACTTCTACGGCTACCCCTCCGACGCGCCTCAGTGTGACTGCACGAGCGTCCATGCTCAGCCGGGTTGCGCCACCTCCCGCGAGCGAGCCATCGCGCGCACATTCGCCTACGATTCTCGATTTGAGCCTTTCCTCGCGCTGCACGAGTTCAAAACCCTGGTGATCGCGGCCGGAGCGGCGTCAGGCGACGTGCTAGGTCGCTCCGATGTGGCTGACACTTTCCGCAGCCTCGTCGCTGAAGTGTCCGACAACGCCGAACTGATCAATGACGGACCGGCTACGGCGCCGTCGAAACGAGTTCTGCTCGCGCTTCCCGACTACAGCAAGGTCCGAGACGGCGTCGCGGTACTGGAGGACGATCTCGGCCCAGCACTCGCATTCACGCCCCGCTTCCGCGAGTGGGTCGAGCGTCTCCGCCGGGTCGGCATGGACTCGGACTGACAGCGCAGCGTTCGCCATAAAAGTAACCAGCCCCGCGCGGTCTCCGTTCGCTATCCCGAGGCAGGCAACGCGCTCCTCACCCAGAACGTGGCGGATGACGCCCTCAGCCGACGATCCATGCCCCCTGAGCGCACGAAGGGGCCGACCACGCGGATGCCAGCAGGGCTCCACCGCAGGCGCGAGCGAACCGCAGAATCGCGTGCCAAGCGATTACGCGCAGCGGACGCGACCCGCTCTGCGGAACCCGGCCACTTCGCTGAGCCGACCGCGGGGAGGGGCGACGCAGTCGCACCGACCCCAGAAGCACAGCCCAGGCGAATCGGCGCAGCGAACACAGGACGCCCTGCGGAACCCGGCCCCCTCAGGAAGCCGACCGCGGGGAGGAGTGACGCGCGCGTCGGTGCGGGCGACTCCGTCGCCCACGCACCGGCGCGCGCGTCACTCCGACCTAGTGAGCACCGTCCTGCTCGTCGAGGTCGGCGATCTCGGCCTCGTCGGGCTTGAAGGTCAGCGAGAACATGGCGATGGCGACGAGGACGACGATGAAGGCGACGCCGAAGCCGATCAGGGCGACGACGAACTCGCGGGTCGACATCAGCACGACGAGGCCGACGAAGGCCGCCATCACGGCGGAGAGGCCGACGAGCTCGAGCGGACGCAGGCGGTCCTTGCGGGTGGGTCGGAAGGTGCGCGGCGCGAAGTCGTCGTCGGAGGGCGACGGCTCGGAGGCGGGGTCGGGGGCGGTCATCGGTCTCCTCCGGTGGTGGGGGTGGAGGGTGCGGCGGCATCGGCGCCGGCGGCCCACTTGAGCGAGAACGCGGCGATCGCGAGGAACACGGCGAGCATCACGGCGTACGCGCCGAGGAGTCCGACCGAGACGACGGGGTGCGGCGGGAGGAGGGCGAAGACCGCTCCGAGCAGGGCCGTGCCGAGGCCGACGATCACCGCGTCGCGGGCGGCGAGGCCGGTGCCGCGGCGGCCGCTGGAGAACTCGAGGGAGCCGGAGACGAGCGCCCAGCCGGCGATCAGCGCGATGAAGGGCAGCAGCGCGGCGACCGGCAGCGCGACGAGCGCGAGCACGCCGGCGGCGAGGGTGACCCCGGCGGAGGCGAGGGCGAGCGTGCGGCCGCGCCCGGCGAGGGTGCGCAGGCCGATCACGAGGGCGACGGCGCCGCTGAGGATCGCGAAACCGGCGAAGACGGCGAGGCCGAAGGCGGGGCCGTGGTCGGGCGAGAAGGTGATCACCACACCGGCGACGGCCGCGACGGCGGCTCGCGCGAGGTGGAGGGTCCACAGTCGGCTGGCGGTGTCGGCTTCGGCCACGGTCAAGCCTCTCTGGTGGTGCGGGCGGGTCGGGGTCGCGCGAGGGCGGGGACCGAGCGGCGTCGCCGGGTCCGTCGGTGCGGTGTCCCGCACGATCCGGAGGACGCGCCGGCCCGGAGCGGGCGGCCGCCTCCGCGGACCCTGCGATTTTACGCTCCCCGGGGCGCTCCCGGCGCCGGGAGCCTCCCGAGCGCCGGGATGCTCGGCCACCGTGCAGGTGAGCACCCCCGTTCTGAGCACGCACCGAGCCCGCCGCGGAGAGCACAGCGTGTTTCCGCGGCGTAAACACCGCGGTGCCGATCCGCACGGACTCGTGGCGCACAGGAGGCGCTCGCTATCGTGGGTCCCACCCGCGCGCCTCACCCCCGGGCGCGATCACCACCCCCACCAGGCCCAGGACGTCCACCCCCGCCGTCCGGCCCGCCGCTATTCCCTGGAGTTGATGCCTTGAACGGACTGGATCTCGCGATCCTCGCGCAGCGAGCACGCGATCTGGCCTTCAGCAAGCTGGTCGCCGGCGGTTTCCACCGCTTCGGCAAGGGTTCCCGCATCTGCCTGCCCTTCCGGATCGGACCCGGGCAGGGCAAGCGGATCTCCATCGGCGAGAACGTGCTGATCAGCGCGAACTGCATGCTGATGGTCCCGACCGACGACGCGCCCACGCCCGCCCTGATCATCGGCGACCGCGTGCGGATGAACATGACCGCGATCAGCGCCGTGCAGAGCGTGATCATCGAGGAGGGCGTCGGCATCGCCCGCGGCGTCTACATCTCGGACCACTCGCACGGCTTCAAGGACCCGACGCGCTTCATCCGCGACCAGGGCGTCGACCGGATCGCCCCGGTCCGCATCGGCCGCGGAGCGTGGCTCGGCGAGAACGCCGTCATCATGCCCGGCGTGACGGTCGGCCGCGGCGCCGTGATCGGCGCGAACGCCGTCGTCCGCGAGGACGTTCCCGACTACTCCGTCGCCGTCGGCGTGCCCGCGCGCGTCATCCGGACCTTCGCGTGAGGAACGCCGTGCCCCAGCAGCCAGCGCCCGACCGGACGGCGCCCGAGCCGACCGCGGACGGCATCGTCCGCGACGTCGTCTTCACCTTCTCCTACGAGACCTACACGGATGCGGCCCGCCGCGGGATGATGCGCCCGCCGGACCGGATCCTGCACTCGCTGATGGAGAGCCCGCAGGTCGGTCGCCTGATCGTGGCGAACCCCTTCCGCTTCCTGCCGACGACGCTCGTGCGCGGGGCTCTGGGCCGCGAGGTCGAGTTCCCGTCGACGCCGCAGCGGATCCTGCACACCCCGCTGCGCCTGCGCCGCTCCGACCCGACCGACATCGCCGGCCTGGAGAAGGAGTACCGCGCCTACGACCAGGGGATCGCGAAGCTCGCCGACGAGATGGAGCTCGTGCGCCCCGTCGTCGTCACGACCAGCCCCGTCGTGGCCGGCTTCTCGCCGTTCGAGTGGGCCGAGCACGTGATGTTCTTCGCCCGCGACGACTGGACGACCTCGACCCGCTGGAAGGGCCACTGGCCCGCCTTCCAGGAGGCCTACCGCCGCGTAGCGACCAGCGGCCGCTCCGTCACCGCCGTCTCGCAGGAGATCATCGACCGCATCGCGCCGACCGGCCCGCACGCCGTCGTCCCCAATGGCGTCAGCCCGGAGGAGTGGACCGGCCCCGTGCCCGACGCCCCCGAGTGGCTCAGCCGCATCCCCGGCCCGCGCGCCCTGCACGTCGGCACGCTCGACGACCGGCTCGACGTCGAGGGGATCGTCGCGGTCGCGACGGCGCACCCCGAGCTGCAGATCGTGCTGATGGGCCCGCAGCCCGACCCCGGCTACCTCGCCCCGCTCGCCCCGTTCGCGAACGTGCACCTGCACCACTCGGTCGGCCGCCGCGAGCTGGTGGCGACGATGCGCAACGTCGAGCTCTGCCTCCTCGCGCACCGCCGCACCCCGCTGACCGAGGCGATGAGCCCGCTCAAGCTCTACGAGTACGTGGCGAGCGGCTGCCCGGTGATCTCCGTCGATCTGCCGCCGATCCACGGCATCAGCGACCGGATCCGCATCGTCCCGACAATGGCGGAGTTCGCCGCGGTCGTCGACGACGCGCTCGCCGACGGCCCGGCCACCGAGGACGAGCGCCTCGGCTGGATCCACGCGAACTCCTGGGCCGCCCGGCACGAGACGGTGCTCGACATCCTGCTCGACCGCAACGACGGCCGCGCCCGCGCGGGCGGAGCCACCCGGTCGGCACTGCAGGCGGGCTAGGTCAATCCACCCAGGGGTCCGACTCCGAAGTAGCCAGGGAACGGGCGCCTCACTATCGTGGGGGTGGCACCGCGGCCCGTTCCGCTGTGCCCTCGTCCTCGGACGGCGAGCACTCGCCCAGGCGCAGGAGCGGATCCCGCCGTGCCGGCACCGCGTCGCACCCGACGTCACGATCCTCACCCGCCCGAGAACCACCCGACCGACCAGGACCACGATGCAGCGCAGGCTCCCCGCCCCACCCCGCGCGCATCCCCCTGGACGTCGACCCGCCGATGCCCGGGACGCCCCCACGTCCTGACGCACTCCGGGGAGAGCGCGGTCACGACACCGCCGGATCTCCCTCCCACCGGGCCGCTCCCGTGCAGAGCGGGGCTCCCGCCCGGCTCCGCGCCGCCCCAGCACCACCAGCACCACCCACCCCCACAACACCCAGCCCTGCACTACCGCCTCAGTCAGCTTCCGCCGGAGGAGAGCCCGAGAGCTCCCCCGGACGCAAGAAGGGTCGCCATGTCACAGTTCCTGTTCGTCTGCTCCGGTGGAGGGCATCTCAAACAGCTCTTCACCCTGTCCTCCCGCTTCGGGATCGACCCCGCCGACCAGCACTGGGTGACCTTCGACAACGGCCTCAGCCGCTCCCTCCTCGAGGGCCGCCGCGTGACCTACAGCCGCTTCGCCGCTCCGCGCGACGCCCGCCCGATCGCCGAGAACGCGCTGATCGCGCACCGGATCCTGGCCAAGGGCGACTACTCCGCCGTCTTCAGCACCGGCTCGAGCCCCGCCGTGTCGTTCATGCCCGAGGCCTCGCTGCGCGGCATCGAGTGCCACTACATCGAGAGCGCCGCGCGCGCCGACGGCCCCTCGATCACCGGCAAGATCATGGCCCGTCTGCCGGGCGTGAACACTTACACGCAGTACCCGGTGTGGGCGGACGAGCGCTGGCTCTTCGGCGGCTCGATCTTCGACGCGTACACGACCGGTCCCGACGAGCCGGTCTCCGCGATCCGCCGCGCGGTGATCTCCGTGGGCACCCAGGACCTCTACCCCTTCGACCGGCTGATCGCCGCGTCGGTGCCGCTGCTGAAGGACGCCGAGGTGCTCTGGCAGACCGGCCTCGCCGACGTCTCCCCCTACGGCATCGAGGGCCGCGCGAGCGTCCCGCACCACGAGCTGCAGGAGGCCGTGAAGGAGGCGGACGTCGTCATCGCCCACGCGGGCACCGGCGCCGCCATCACGGCCATCGAGAACGGCAAGGTCCCGATCCTCGTCCCCCGCCTCGTCGCGCGCGGCGAGCACATCGACGACCACCAGATCCAGATCGCCCGCGAGCTCGACCAGCGCGGCCTGGCCATCGCCGCCGCGCCGGAGGAGCTGACCGAGGAGCTGCTGCTGCGCGCCGCGAGCCGCACCGCCGCGCTGGCCCCGACCGTGCCGCCGTTCCGCTTCAGCCCGTCCCGCGCGCGCTCGCGGCGCCGCGCCTCCGCGAGCGTCCCCTCCTGGCGCCCCGAGCGCGGCGACACCCGCTTCGAGACCGCCTGACACGGGGGCCCTGCGCCCACCTCGCGCCGGATCACCTCCGGCACGCCGCACCACCTCCGGCTCGCCGAATCCCCACGATTCCGCGAGCCGGAGTCGTCTCCACGAGCCGAACGCCGCCGCAGAGACCTCCGGCACGCGGAACGACCACCGGCACGCCGGATCCCCGGGATTCCGCGAGTCGGAGCCGTCTCCACGAGCCGAACGCCGCCGCAGAGACCTCCGGCACGCGGAACGACCACCGGCACGTCAGAAGCACCGGCTCGCGCGAGCCGGACGCGAGATCGCGAGCCGAACCGGGGCCGCCGGGACCTCCGGCACGCGGAAGCCGGTCCGGCACGCCGGAACCGCAGGACCCCGCGAGCCCGAGCCGGAATCACGTGCCGGACCTCACCCCCGGCACCTCCGGCACGCGGAAAGACCTCCGGCACGCCGGAAGCACCGGATCCAGCGAGCCGGGCACCGGATCGCGAACCGAACCGGCTCCGTCGAGATCTCCGGCAGGCGGGAAGCGGCCCGGCACGCCGGATCCACGGGTTCCAGCGAGCCGGAGGACGGATCGCGAGCCGAACCGGCTCCGTCGAGATCTCCGGCACGCGGGAACCGGCCCGGCACGCCCGATCCAGGGGTTCCAGCGAGCCGGAGGACGAATCGCGAGCCGGACGAGCGCGCCGTCACCACCACCACTATCACCACCGGCGCACGCGAGAAGCCGCCCGCTCACGCAGAAGGGCGGAGGAGCCGCAGCTCCCCCGCCCTCGTCCTGCCCCCTCAGCGGGCGCAGGCGGCGCTCTCAGCGCCTCAGGAGGCGTTCGCGAGCAGCGCCGTCCAGGCGATGTCCGCGAGCTTCGCCTGGCCCGCCAGCGACGGGTGGAAGTGGTCGACGTCGGAGATGTCGTCGGAGGTGACGTCGAAGTCGTGCAGGGCGCCCTGGTCGTAGACGCAGTTCGCGGTGGCGCCGCAGACGTCGGCGAGGACGTCGTTGTAGGCGTCGATCGTCGTCGAGACGTTGTCGCGACGGGCCTGCGCGTCCGCGTCGTCCGACGTGGGCTGGTAGAGCAGCGAGTTGCAGTTGGAGCTGCCGGCCCAGCGCGAGACGGCCTCGGCGTCGGTCCGCTCGGTCTCGAAGAAGTCGAGCAGGTTCGGCACCGAGGAGACGAAGATCGTCGCCTCGGGAGCGCCGGTGGAGAGCGTCGTCAGCGCGGACGTCACGTTGGCGCGGAAGGCGTCCGGCGTGGTGATGTCGGCGCTGTTCTTGCGGCAGACGTCGTTCGCGCCGATCAGGACGGTGACCAGGTCGGGACTGGCGGCGACCGCCTTCTCGGCCTGGCCGGGCAGCTCGGCCGAGGTCGCGCCCTTGGAGGCGACGTTCTCGATCTCCGGCACGGCGCCGACCGACTCGCCGGCGCGGCGGGCGACCGAGTCGACCGTCTCGTCCTCGCCGGTGGTCCAGGACGCGCTGGGGCAGGGCTTGTTCTGCCCGCAGGCGGCCACGCCGACCGAGATCGAGTCGCCCAGCGCGGCGATCGAGCCGGCCGCGAAGGGCAGCTCGCCCGAGGCGGCGGGCTCGGTCGTCTCGGCGGGAGCCGGGGCGGAGGTGCAGCCGGCCAGCAGCGCGGCGGCGACGGCCACGACGGCGAGGACACCGGCGCGACGGGAGCGGGTGGAGCGGGTCATGCAGTGCCTCCATCGGCCGGGGTGGTCTGCGCGGCAGGCGCGGCAGGAGTCGCCGGGCCCTTGGGCTTGGGCTTCCGGACCTGCTTCACGAACGCGAGGATCTGGTTCATGTCGCGGCGGTAGGCCGGGATCGCCATCGCGAGCGCCAGCGGCACCAGCGAGGCGAGTCCGCCGACGAGCAGGTGGACGATCGCGGGCAGATCGGTGTACGCGCCGACGGCCCAGGCCGCGCCGAACATGAACGGCACGACGAGCGCCGGGCGCAGGACGGGCACGATCACGTCGGAGCCGCGCACGAAGGTGCCGCGGATCGCCAGCCAGAAGCCGGGCACCAGCAGCGCCAGGGTGGTGAGGCCGTAGAGCAGCGCGAGGCCCTCGACGCCGTTCCACCACAGGCCCACGAAGAACGAGCCGATGACGAGCGGGCGGGTGACCACGTAGTAGACCAGCTGGCGGTGCACGCGGCCGAGCGAGATGTAGATCCAGCCCTGCACGTTGCCGATGCCCTGGGCGATGCCCGCGATGGACAGCAGCGACAGGATCGTCGCGGAGGACGACCACTGCGGGCCGAGCAGCAGCTCGACGAGCGGCCCGGCCAGCGCCGCGAGGACGCCGAACGTCGGCAGCGTGAGGTAGCCGATGACGAGCAGCGCGCCGCGGACGTAGCGGCGGTAGCGCTCGCCGTCGTCCTGCAGCGAGGAGAGCACCGGCAGGGCGACGCGGCCGAGCGGTCCGTTCAGCTGCTGCAGCGGCAGCAGGAAGAGCGAGTAGGCGCGGGTGTACTGGCCGAGCACTCCGGTGCCGAGCTGCGCGCCGATCAGCACGTTGTCGACGTTGCGGGCGAAGTAGTTGAGCAGCTGGACGCCGAAGATGCTGCCGCCGGTGGTGACCAGCGGGATGACCTCGCGCGAGATCTGCGGGCGGCCGAAGGTGGGCCGGGCCGCGACCCAGAGCGCGATGAACCGGTAGATCAGCGCGCCGCCCTGCAGCACGACGAGCGACCAGACGCCCCAGCCGAGGAACGCGGCGATGATCGAGCCGATCACGCCGACGAGCATCGAGACCACGTCGATCTGCGCCATCAGGCCGAACTTCATCTCCTTCTGCACGCGCGCCTGGAGCGGCATGCAGAGGCTGTTGATGAAGAGCGTCGGCGCGACGGCGAGCGTCAGGACGACCAGCGCCTGCTCGTTGTAGATGCCGGCGATGAGCCAGGCGGAGGCGCCGATCACGATCGTGCCGACCACGCCGAGCGCGACCGACAGCCAGAGCACCGACCGCCAGACGGTCTCGCTCATCTTCTTGGCCTGGATGATCGCGCCGGTCAGGCCGAAGTCGCGGACCAGGTCGGCGACACCGACGATGGCCGTGACGGCGGCGAGCAGACCGAAGTCGCTCGGCGAGAGCAGGCGCGCCAGCACGATCGTGGAGATCAGCTGGATCGCGGTCTTGCCCCACAGGCCGCCGAGGGTCTGGATGACTCCGCGGCTCGCCTTGTGCCCGAGGTCGGACTTGGGCGAGGCGGGCGGCAGGTTCGGCCCGTCCCCCACGGTCGGCGACTGCGCGATCGCGTCGGTCGCCAGCGTCTCGGTGGTGTGCGCGGTGTCGTCGATCGCCGCCTCGATCTGGGCGTCGCTCGCCGTGGTGCCGTGGCGGGCGGAGGAGCCGCCCGCGGGGGTCGACCCCGTCACGCGCGCGTCGTCTCGTCGCGGTTCCATTCGGGTACGCCTCCTCGAGCGATGATCGACCGCGCCTCGAGGCGGGGTCGCAGATAGCCGTAGCAGTAGATCGGGAAGGCCGGCCACAGGGCGGGCCGGCGCAGGACGCGCTTCAGCAGCGCGACCGGGCCGCCGCCGCCGGCGCCGGTCTGCTCGGGCACGAGCCCGGAGGCCGCCAGCTGGGCGTTGCCGATCGCGATGCGGACGGTGCGCTTGATCTGGTTGCGCATCCGGCGCGGCGCCTTCACGGTGAAGGACCGGCCGGGGAGCGTCAGCCGCTCCTCGGGGGTGAAGAGCTGCTGGACGAAGCGGTCGTCCGCGATGATCTCGGGGAACGCGCCGAAGCGGCTGCGTCCCTCGGCCGAGAGGCCGTAGATCCCGGAGCCGACCAGGCCGGGGGCCCGGTAGTCGGAGAGCTCCCAGATCGAGTAGTGCGCCCGCACCGGCCAGGAGGCCCCGCGGGTGTCGACGCGGAACTCCGGCGCCGCGGCGAGCGGTCCGCCGGGGCGGGCCAGCTCGTCGCCGAGCGCCAGGAGCGTCTCGGCCGAGACCGAGACGTCCGCGTCCACGTAGATCCTCGGAAGGACCGTGGCGAGCTCGTCGGCCGCGTTGAGGCCGGCGATCTTCGAGGCCCGGGGCGTCTCCGCCACCAGGATCCGCGGATCGACGGCCCGCGCCACCGCGGCGGTGTCGTCGGTGCAGCCGTTCGCGCCGACGACGATCTCGAGCCGGCCCTCCGGGTCCCCGGCCACCAGGGCGCCGAGGAGCCGGGCGATCACCGCCCCCTCGTCGTGCGCGGGGATGACGACGCTGACGCGTGCGCTCACGACTCGATCTGCGTCGGCTTGCGCACGACGTGAGCGCCGACGTGCGAGCCGAGGGCGGGCTGCCCGACCGGGATGTGGGGGCCCCCGCGGGTGAAGGCGGAGACGTGCCCCGCCTCCTCCGGCGACAGGCGCCGGCGGGTCGACTTCCGTGGTGCCTCCGTGAGCACCCAGGCCCCGACGGCCAGCAGGATCCAGAACAGCATGAAGGACTGGAAGAAACCGAAGGCGTCGTAGAAGTACGCGGCGATCGTGTAGCCGAGCAGCAGGACCGCGATCGCGAACGCGAGGCTCGCGTACTGCGGCGTGGTGGTGCTCTTGAACGAGTAGCGCAGCAGCATCACGATCGGGACGAGGAACAGCACGGCCAGGCCGATGACGCCCACGGCGCCGCCGTCGAGCAGCGTGCCCAGCCACTGGTTGTCGAGGATGAACGCGTTCTTGTCCTCGCCCACCACGATGCGGCTGCCGACTCCCGTTCCGAAGAAGGGGTGCTCGCGCACGATCGCCATGGCCGGCTCGAGGTCGGCCAGGCGGCCCGCGCCCGCCATGCCCGCGGAGGTGTACTGCGAGGCGATGAGCGCGTCCGGGTCGAGGAAGGAGCCGATCATGTCCGTGAGGATCTTCGGGATCAGCACGAAGCCGAGGCCGAGCACCGGCACCATGCCCAGGAGCAGGTAGCCGCCGACCTTCGGCCGCAGGATGACCGTGAGCAGGAACATCACGCCGAGCGTGACGATCGCCGTGCGCGAGACCGCGGTGACGACGCCGAGCAGCAGGGCGAGGATCGTGCCGTAGTAGATGATCCGGCGGTTGATCTCGTTGAAGGGCCAGCGGGCGTACTTCGAGAGGTAGATCGCGATCGGGATCATCATGGTGAACATGACGGCCAGCGCGATCGGGTGCTGCGACGAGCCGAACGAGCGGTAGCCGCCGGCCCGGTAGGCCTCCTGCTCGGCGCCGAGGCGCTCGAGCGGCAGGAACTTGTCGAGCATGGTGAAGACGTTCTGCTGCGTCGCGCGCTCGATGACCGCGAAGAAGGCGACGACGACGGCCGACCAGACCAGGAAGGTCAGGAAGGCCTCGACGAGCTTCTCGTTGCGCATCACGAGCCGCGCGACGAAGTAGACCGAGAGCATCAGCAGGTCGTTGACGATCGCGCCGGCGACACCGCTGCCGAGGGCGCCCTCGGAGATGAACTGCACGTTCGCGGCGATCGAGAGCAGGCTCGAGGCCACCCAGATGCCCAGCGGCCAGCCGAACGCGGCCGGGCGCCAGACGAAGGTCGGGTCGATCATCAGCGCGACGATCGCCGCGACGACCATCAGCACGATGACCAGCCGGTACGGCTCCAGAGCGAAGCCGAGCGGGATCGGCAGCGCGTAGTAGCGCACCGGGATGAACATGATCACGCCGAGCAGGACGATGAACGCGCCGGTCCAGTTGAAGACCAGCTTGCGCGTCAGGTACAGGAACGAGATCCCGAAGAGGATCGCCCCCGCGTACAGCGGATTGAGGTAGTAGACCGCTGCGACGGCCACGGCCGCCAGCAGGACGGTCGACAGGACGGCGCGGACCGTGAAGGTCCGGCGGACGAGGATCTCACCCGCGTAGGGGTCGTCGTTCCCGGGGACCCCGAGCGGGGTCCCCTTCAGCGTCGGCGTGCTCATCTGCTGCGACCGCCTCAGGTGGCGCTGCGCTTCCCGGAGGAGGCCAGCTCACCCGGCCCGGCGGTGTTCTCGGGGGCGGTGCCGAGTGCGGCGGGGCGCTGGCCGTTCTCGGACGCGGTGCCGGTCAGGGCCGGGCCGCGCCGGAAGGACTCGCCGCGGCGCTGGTTGCCGCGGTTGGCGGTGACCCGCTCCCGCGAGATGCGGATGTTGTAGAGGATGAAGGCGAGCGCGATGAACGCGAGGAAGACGCCGAGACCGGTGATCGCGATCGGGATGATCGGGTTCGACCCCTCCTGCTCGACGGCCGCACCCTGGTCGGTGGTCTGCAGCGTGACGCGGAGCTCGGGGGCGACGCCCTGGGCGTCCTGCTGCGCGGTGATGTAGTTCTGGAAGATCTGGGTCGCGGTCTGCGAGATGAGGACGGCGCGGGCCGGGTCCGTCGACTCGCCGACGATCGAGAGGATCGGGAGGCTGAAGCGGCCCGGGTTCTGCTCGGAGCCGGCCGGCTGCGTGGTGCGGCGCACGGCGCTGAGGGCCTCGGTCGGCGCGAAGCCGCCGATGGCCTGCTCGACCTGGGTGCGGATCTCGGAGCCGCTGACGATGTACGCGTAGATGACCGCGGTGTTCGTCAGGTCGTTCTGCTGGGCCTCGGAGGTGCCCTCCTGCAGCGCCTGACCGGGCTCGACGGCCTGGAGCGGGTTCCGCGAGCCACCGCCGAGCAGGATCGTGGTGTCGGAGCGGTAGGCCGACTCGGCGCGCGAGACGATCTCACCGTCCTTCACGGTGTAACCGGCGACCATGGCGGCCAGGACGGCGACCACGAGGCCGACCGCGAGGAGCCATTTGTAGCTCCAGAGCACTCGAAGGTAAAGGGGGACGGACATCTCGGTCTCGACTTCCAGACGGCGAGGTGTGGGACCTCGGGGCGACGCGCCGCGTGCTCGGAGGTCGCATTGCTGCTGCAATCGTTGGAGCAACGCCTCCGTCCATCACGGCGGTGATGGCGGAACGGGTTTTGCGGCTGTCGAGGTGACGACGGAGCCTGGTGCGAAGGGCGGTTTCGGAGCGGTGCGGTGCTGCTTTCGCACCGGCCTTCGGGCATGCCTCGATGGGGCCGGAACGAGCACAGAACCGGGACCCCACGAGTGCGGTGCCCCGACACACTCATTGTGACCATAACCCACGGCATGCGGATGCCGGAAGTATTGCGGCTGTGTTAAGTCTGCGGGAGCGACGACTCGCCGAGCCGGGAGTGGACTTGCGTTCCTCTCAGGTGGTCGAGGATGGTGGCTATCGTTCATTCCTGAGCGCGCCGCCCTCACGACAGGAGACGCATGGATGATGAGCACCAGTGCTCCACCACTGCCGCAGGCCCACCCGACCATCGAGACGACCCCGAGCACGACCGCACCGACCGCGACGCCCGTCCGCTGACGAGCGTCGCCTCCGGCGTGCCCGCCGGGGCTCCGCTGTCGATCCTGTACTCGTTCCCGCACGGCATCGGCTCGCCGGGAATCGGCTGGACCGCGCTGCAGCAGGTCCGCTCGCTCGTCGCCGCGGGGCACCGCGTCACCGTCGTCGCCGCCTCGATCACCGAGTCGCTCGGCCCGGTCGCCCGCGCCGTGACGACCCTCACGGTCGGCGGCGTCCGCCTGCCGCACCGTCTCTTCGGCCGCAGCCGCTCGATCGCCCACCACGACCGCGTCACCGCGCGGATCCTCGCCGAGGGCGACTACGACGTCGTGCACGGCTGGCCGTGGGGCTCGGCCCGCACCTTCGACGAGGCCGCCCGCCAGGGCGTGCCCGCGGTCCGCGAGGCCCCGAACACGCACACCGCGCACGCCTTCGAGGTCGTCGCCGAGGAGTACGAGCGCCTGGGCATCACGCCCCCGGTCGGCTCGCCGCACACCTACAACGCGGTGCGCCTGCGCCGCGAGGAGCGCGAGTGGGCATCCGCGACCGCGATCCTCGTGCCGTCCGCCTCGGTGGAGCAGACCTTCCTCGAGAAGGGCTTCTCGCCGCGCAAGCTCCTCCGCCACCGCTACGGCGCCCTGGTCGACACGACCCGCAGCTTCGATCCCGACCCGCGCGACGAGCCGGACCACGTCTTCACCGCGGTCTTCGTCGGCCGGATCGAGCCGCGCAAGGGCCTGCTCTACGCGCTGCAGGCCTGGCAGCAGTCGAAGGCGAGCAGCACCGGCCGCTTCCTGATCTACGGCGACTTCACCCCGGGCTACCAGGAGCGCCTCGCCGGACTGCTCGAGCAGCCGAGCGTCGAGCTGCGCGGCTTCACGGGCGACGTCGCCGGGGTCTTCGCGAGCGCCGACGTGCTGATCCTGCCGACCATCGAGGAGGGCAGCGCCCTGGTCACCTCGGAGGCGCAGGCCGCCGGCTGCGTGCCGCTGGTCTCCTCCGCCGCCGGCGCCAACCTCGAGGACGGCGTGCAGGGGCTCGTGCACGAGCCGCGCGACGTCGAGACGCTCACCGCGCAGATCGACCTGCTCTCCTCCGACCGCGCCCTGCTCGCGCGGATGCGCCGGGCCGCACTCGACAACCGCGGCAACCTGACCTGGGAGCGCGCGAGCATCGACCTCGTCGCCGCCTACCGCGCCGCGATGGTGCTCGTCCGCGAGGACCTGGCCGGCACGGGCTCCGCGGGCACGGGCTCAGCCGCCGCGGGCTCAGCCGCCGCGGGCCCAGCGGGCACGGGCTCCGCCGCCGACTCCGACGATCGCTCCGACCAGCCGAGGACAGACACGCCGTGAATCCCTCCGTCCTCACCCCGGGTGACGTCTCGATCATCCTGTGCACCCGCGAGCGGCCCGACATGCTGCGGGAGGCCCTCGCGGCGATCGCCGCCGGGACCGACCCTGCGGTCGAGGTGATCGTCGTCGACTCCGCGTCGACCGACTCCCGCACCCGCGAGGTCGCCCTCGCCGCGGGCGTGCGCTACGTGCGCACCGACACCAAGGGCCTCTCGATCGCGCGGAACCTCGGGCTCGACTCGAGCGACCGGCCGATCGTGGTCTACACGGACGACGACTGCTCGCCGACGCCCGGCTGGATCGAGGCGCTGCTGCGCGCGTTCGAGGAGGAGCGGGTCACCGTGGCGACCGGGCGGATGCTCGACCACACCCTCGTCGACACCGACGTGCCGCCGACCGACCGCATCGTCTACCGCAGCGCCGTCCGCGGCCTCGACGCGGGCCACGGCGCCGTGATGGCCTTCCGCCGCGACGTGCTGCAGACGCTCGGCGCCTTCGACGACACCCTCGGGGCGGGCCGCTACCTCGCCGGCGCCGAGGACCTCGACATCTTCTGCCGCGCCCTCGCCGCGGGCGGTACCGCCGTCTTCGTGCCCGACAGCGTCGTGCTGCACGTCAACACCCGCAACCCCGTCGCCTACCGCCGCCTGATGCGCGGCTACGGGCTCGGGCTCGGCGCGCTCGTCGGCAAGTGGTGGCGCCTGTCGCCCAAGGTCGGCGCGCGGCTCACCGCGACCCTCGCCGTCCGCAGCGGCCGGCGCCTGGTGCGCTCGGCCAAGCGACGCGGCCGCGGCGCGAAGGACGAGCTCGCGATGGTCGAGGGGATCCTCCGCGGCTACCTGCGCTCGCGCCACCTCCGCCTCTCCGGCTCGACCTTCGTCGACGAGTACCCGCCGACGCCGATCCGCCTGCCTGCGACCTCCGCGCCGTCCGGCACGGCGCAGGCGGACCCGGCCCCCGCCGGCACCCCGAGCTGACCGCTCCCCTCCTCCGCCTCCGACCAGGGAGCACCGCCATGACCCGACCCCCTCGCCGCACCGGGCGACCGCACGCCGAGCCGCTGCGCACGCTCGACGAGAAGTTCGTCTCGAACGCCGTCGTCTACGAGGTCGCCCGGCCGACCGGCTCGATGATCGTCGACGGCGCCCCGTTCCGCCGCGCGGACGGCTCGCTCGACCGCGACCTGGTCTACTCGGCCTGGGAGGCGTTCATCCGCACCTCCCCCTCGGTGCGGCAGCGGCTCGCCCGCGCGCCGCTCGGGCTGTTCACGCCGTCCTGGGTGTCGGTCGACGAGATCGACGTCCGCGACCACGTGCGCTTCCACCCGGGCGTCGTCGAGTGGGACCCGCGGCACGTCGAGCTGCTCACCGGCGCCTTCAACGGGCCGATGGACCCGAAGGGCCCGCTCTGGGACATCCTCGTCATCGAGCTCTCGACCGGGCAGCTCGGCTTCGCGGTGCGCATCCACCACGCGCTCGGCGACGGGATGTTCGGGCTGGTGCTGATCCAGGCGTTCACCTCGGGCGAGCCGGTCGAGTTCCCGGCGTACAGCCGCGCGCCGATGCGTTTCCCGGACGACCCGCGGCCGCCCCGCGGACCGTTCTCGCTGACCCTCGCCGCCCGCCGCCAGATCGCGTCGACCCACGCGTCGCTCGCGGACGAGTGGACCGAGTGGAAGCGCAAGCCGCTGAAGAAGCGGATCACCCGCGTCGGCGGCCGCAACATCCGCTCCGCCCGCGACTGGTGGATCCGCCGCTCGGGACTGCTCGAGCGCAGCATCAAGCCGCGCGACGCCGCGATCCTCACCGTGGACCTCAAGACCGCGAAGGCGGCGGCCCGCGCGGCCGGCGGCTCGGTCGCCGACCTGACCGTCGCGCTCGCGCTGCACGCCTTCGCCGCGCTGCACCCCGAGCGCGCGGAGATCGCGACGCTCGTGCCCGTGTCGCCGCGCCGCGACAAGAACGAGGTCAAGCGCAACCACGTGTCGATGGTGCGCGTCGCCGTCCCGGTGTCGCTCGGCCTCGCGGAGACGGTGGCGAGCGTCCGCGAGCAGGTGCAGCTCGCCGTCGAGACCGGCGAGAGCGGGATCACCCGCGGCCGGAAGGACTGGCAGGGCTACGCGTCCTACCTCCCCGTCTTCCTTCGCCCGCGCTGGTTCGGCGGGGCCGAGCTGGCCTCGATGACCCTCTGGCCGGTGACCGAGCCGGACGACGAGGCCGCGGTCTTCGCGAGCTCCTTCACCAAGCGGCTCGACATCGCGATCTCGGTGCGCTCGGACCTCGACGCCGACCGCTTCATCGGCTCCATCGCCGCCTCGCTGACCGAGATCGGCGCGCCGGTGATCGACCCGCTCGCCGAGCAGACCCCCGCCGGATCGCCGGACGACCACGAACCGAACGGAGCCGGCCGATGAGCCAGGGCGGCGGACCGCTGCGCACCCTCACGAAGGTGCGCACCTACCTGCAGGCCGTGCGCCTGCTGCACTTCCACGCGTACAGCCACGCGGACCAGGTGCCGCGGCTCGCCCGCGGGGCCGACGTCTCGTTCGCGCCGAACGTGTCGTTCCGGAACGCCGAGCGGATCACCCTCGGCGCCGGCACCCACATCGGCGAGAACTCGCTGCTCTGGGCCGGCAACAGCACCGGCCGGATCACCCTCGGCGCGAAGTGCCTGCTGGCGCCGAACGTCACGATCACCGCCTCCAACTACGGCATCGTCCAGGGCACGCCGGTGATGGACCAGCCGAAGATCGAGAAGGACATCGTGATCGGCCGGGACGTCTGGCTCGGCGCGAACGTGGTCGTCGTCGCCGGCGTCACCATCGGCGACGGCGCGATCGTCGGTGCGGGGGCCGTGGTCACCAAGGACCTGCCCGCGAACTGCATCGCCGGCGGCGTGCCCGCCAAGGTGATCGGGCAGCGACC
Organism: Rathayibacter sp. PhB151; assembly: GCF_004366415.1. Classification (NCBI taxonomy): domain Bacteria; kingdom Bacillati; phylum Actinomycetota; class Actinomycetes; order Micrococcales; family Microbacteriaceae; genus Rathayibacter; species Rathayibacter sp. PhB151. Next base: position 784,610 of record NZ_SOEN01000006.1, read on the forward strand.
GGAGGCCGACCGTGCCTGAGGCCGTGGACACCAGCCTGGCGATCGTCGTCGTCAGCTACAACACCCGCGAGAAGACGCTGGCCTGCCTCGCGTCGATCCCGCTCGGCGATGCGCCGACTCCCCCGCACGTGATCGTGGTCGACAACGGCTCCGAGGACGGCAGCGCGGAGGCGATCCGCGCCGCGCACCCCGAGGCGACCGTCATCGAGGCGGGCGACAACCTCGGCTTCGCCCGCGGCGTGAACCGCGGCGTCGCCGCGGCGACCGAGCGCTTCGTGCTGCTGCTGAACCCCGACACCCTGGTGCTCGAGGGCTCCTTCCGCGCGCTGCTCGAGTTCGCCGTCGCGAACCCGCGCTACGGCGTCTACGGCGGGCGCACCCTCCGGCCCGACGGCTCGGTCGACCCCTCGTCCTGCTGGGGCGCGCCCAGCCTGTGGTCGCTGCTGACCTACGCGACCATGCTCTCCACCGCCTTCCGCGGCAACCCGCTGCTCGACCCGGAGTCGCTCGGCGGCTGGCAGCGCGACAGCGTGCGCGAGGTGCCGATCATCACCGGCTGCCTGCTGCTGATGCCGCGCGAGGAGTACGAGCGGGTCGGCCGGCTCGACGAGCGCTTCTTCCTCTACGGCGAGGACGCCGAGTTCTCGATCCGCGCCCGCCGCGCGGGTCTGCGCCCGGTGATCGTGCCGACCGCCGTGATCGTGCACGACGTCGGCGCCTCCACCCGCGACGCGGCGACCGCCGGGAACTCCGGCCGCAAGATGTGCATGGTGATGGCCGGCAAGGCCACGATGATCCGCCTTTCGTGGAAGCCGCTGCCCGCGCGGATCGGCATCGCGCTGCTCCAGGCCGGGGCGCTCGTGCGCACGGTGCTCGAGACCGCGACCCGCCGCAAGCGCCGCGCGTGGACCGAGGTCTGGCAGCGCCGGGCCGACTGGCGCGTGGGCTACCCGGAGGCCGAGCGCACGCTGTTCGGCCGGGTGCCCGGCACCGGCGCGGCGGAGGTCGCCCGATGATCGCGGGCGGGACCCGCACCCTGCGCGGCCGCCTGCGCACCCGCGTGCGCGGACTGCTCTCCGGTGAGGACGCCCGGAGCCGCCGGCTGCGGATCGAGGCCGAGCCGGCCTTCCGCACCCGCTACGCGAACCCCTACAACGCGCGGCTCTACACGGCGATGACCGCCGAGGGCGTGCTGGTGCGCGACCTCTCCTGGCTGCGCCTGCTCGTCGCGAAGGTCGACGTCGTGCACCTGCACTGGCCGGACCTGACCTTCCTCAGCGGCGTCCGGCGCTACCGGATCGTCGCGCGGCTGGTCTTCTTCTTCGCCTTCCTGCGCGTCGCGCGCCTGCGCGGCACCCGGCTGATCTGGACCGCGCACAACGTCACCTCGCACGAGGAGCGCGGCACCCCGTTCCTGCGCAACTGGTACCGGCGGCTGCTGACCGAGAACCTCGACGCGATCGTCTGCCTCTCGGAGGAGGGCGTGACCGCGATGCGGCGCTCCTACCCCGAGCTGGCGGCGGTGCCCGCCTTCGTCACCCCGCACGGGCACTACCGCCACGACTACGACTTCTCCGCGAGTCGAGCCGAGGCGCGCGCCGAGCTCGGTCTGGACCCGGACGCGCGGCTGGTCGTGTCGGTCGGTCAGATCCGGCCGTACAAGAACGTGCCGACCCTGATCGAGCGCTTCCGCGAGCGCGAGGACGACGGCACGCTGCTCGCGGTCGCCGGCAACCCGGCCCGCGGACCGCTGCGCGGCGTCATCGAGGAGGCGGCGGGCGGCGATGCGCGCATCCGGCTCGAGCTGTCCTTCCTCAGCGACGAGCGGATGGCGCTCTGGCTGCGGGCGAGCGACCTGGTCGTGCTGCCCTACTCGGCGATCCAGAACTCCGGCTCGGCGATCCTCGCGGTCTCGGCCGATCGCCCGGTGCTGGTGCCCGACCTCGGCGCGATGCACGAGCTGGCCGCGCTGGTCGGCCCGGACTGGGTCCGGCTCTACGACGGCGCCTTCGACACCGCCGCCCTCGACGGCGCGCTGGCCTGGCTCGACGAGCGCGCGGTGGCCGCCGACGCCTCCGCGGACCTGTCCGCGCTGGAGTGGGACGCGATCGCGCGCGCGACCATCGACGTCTACCGCCGCGTGCTGCGCGCTCCCCGCCCCCGCTGAGCGGGGGCGGGGCGGGTCTCGATACGCCCCTCCGGGGCTACTCGACCAGCATGCTGCGCTCATGCTGATCGAGTGGCTCGCGCAACGGCCCCGCTCATGCTGACTGCGTGGCTCGCGCAGCGGCCTCGTTCATGCTGACTGCGTGGCTCGCGCAGCGGCCTCGTTCATGCTGATCGAGTAGCCCGCGGAGCGCGGCGTATCGAGATCCACCGTCGTCGGCACCCCCACCCGCAGAATCCGCCCGCTGAAAAATCTCGAAGAGTAGTGCGCCGGAAACCCAGGGCGGCTAGCTTTGGCTCCTGATCCCCTTTGCACTCCTCCGCCGGATGCTCCCCCGCGTCCGACGGTCGTCGGTCACTCCTGCCCGCCGAGCCCGCACGGTCACTCCGCCCCGCCCGCCGCACAGAAACACAGGACCTTCGTGATCCCTCGCTCCACCTCGTCGCGCCGCCCCGCCGGCCGACTGCGCCGCTTCCTCGCGGCCACCGCCGCCGCCGCCGTCGTCACCGCCGGTCTCGTCGGTTCCTCCGCGCTCCCCGCGCAGGCCGCCGAGTCGGCGCAGACCGGCGCCGGCCGCTACGTCGTCACCGTCGACTCGAAGGCCGTCTCGACGACGCTCGCGAGCGCCCTCGGCCTCTCGCTCGACGCGTCCTACGGCGGAGGCGTCTCCGGCTTCACCGCGACCCTGACCGCCCGTCAGCACGCGATCCTCGCCGCCGACAGCCGCGTCCTCGGCCTCTCGCCCGCCGACCAGGTGGTCGAGGGCCAGGCGCAGACCATGCCCTCGCACGTCCTGACCGCGGAGGCCGACAAGGCCCCGGTCACCGCCGGCGACGGCGTCACCAACTGGACCGGACCCGCCGTCGCGGTCATCGACTCCGGCGTGAGCGCGCACCCCGACTACAACCTGGCCAAGCAGGTCAACTGCTTCGGCTCCGGCACCGCCGAGGACGCCAACGGCCACGGCACCGGCGTCTCCGGCTACATGACCGCGCTCGACAACGGCTCCGGCACCGTCGGCATCGCCCCCGGCGCGCCGGTCTACTCGGTCCGCGCGCTCGACGCGAACAACAAGGGCAGCATCTCGACCCTGATGTGCGCGCTCGACTGGGTCTCGCAGAACGCAGCGACCTACAACATCAAGGTCGTCAACATGTCGCTCGCCACCAACGGCGTCGACGACAACAACTGCGGCCGGACCAACGGCGACACCATCCACCAGGCGGTCTGCGACCTCGTCGCGAAGGGCGTGACCGTGGTCTCGGCCGCGGGCAACTCCGCCGCCGACCTGTCGGCCTACATCCCCGCCGCCTACGACGAGGTCCTCGCCGTCACGAACTTCGCGAACTACGACGGCAAGCCGGGCTCGCTCGCGGCCGTCCCGTGCTCGAACGTGACCACCAAGGACGACAACTACACGCTGAACAGCAACTTCGCCTCGCCCGCGGACGCCGGTCACACCATCGCCGCGCCCGGCACCTGCCCCTACACGACCAAGAAGGGCAACACCTACGCGTACATCCAGACCGGCACCAGCATGTCGACGGCCGCCGCCTCCGGTGTCGTCCTCGACTGCCTCGCGGCCGGCGGATCCTGCGTGGGCAAGAGCCCCGCACAGGTCATCGCCCAGGTGATCGCCCAGGCCAAGTCGGCCACCGTCGACCGCGGCCGCACCTTCGCCGGCGACCCGACGCGCCCCGTCTCCGGCCGCTACTACGGCTACGGCGTGAGCACGATCCCGGTGGGCACGGTCGTCACCCCGACGCCGACCGCGACGCCCACGCCGACCGCGACGCCCACCGCGACCGCGACGCCGACCGCCACGCCGACCCCGACCGCGACGCCCACGGCGACCGCGACGCCGAAGCCGACCGCGACGCCCACCGCGACCGCGACGCCGACCCCCACGCCGACCTCCGGCGCCGACACGGTGAAGCCGCAGGCGAAGATCGTCTCGCCTGCCAGCCAGACGACCGTGACCGGCACCGTGACCCTCGTCGCCAACGCGAGCGACAACGTCGCGGTCACGAGCCTCGCCTTCTGGTCCGGCTCGACCAAGCTCGGTGACGGCGTCAAGCAGGCCGACGGCAGCTGGTCGCTCACCGCGAACAGCAAGAACTGGCCGAACGCGACCTACGCCGTGGTCGCCCGGGCCACGGACGCCGCGGGCAACGTGGGCTCCAGCGCCTCGATCACCCTGGTGATCAAGAACTGACCCGCTCCGCCTGACCGGCCCGGCTCCCTCCTCGGGGGGAGCCGGGCCGTTCGCATTCCCGCCGCACTTCCGGCTCGCAGAATCGGACCGGGCTCGCCGGAATCGTCCGATTCCACGAGCCGGACCGCTTTCCACGAGCCGGAGCTCGCTGAAGGGGATGGAGGCCGTTCCACGGGGCGGTCGCGGCGTCAAGGGCGGGCGCTCCGGCGGCGCGGTCCGTAGCGTCGGAGGCGCGCGGTCGACCTCCGTCCGCGCGGAGAGGCAGTCATGAGCGACACCCAGAACGGCCCCGTCATGGACGGCGCCGAGGACGCGAGCAACGACGACAAGCTGAACGGTCTGATCGAGCAGGTCGACCACGACCACGGCGACGAGGGCGCGGGCGCCATGGCCGACGCGCTCCGCGACCGCGCCGACGAGACCGACACCGAGATCACCTCCTCCGACGAGACGGAGACCCGCACCGAGACGGAGTGACGGCGGCGCCGGCAGCGATGCCACCGGCGCGCGAGCATGCTGGTCGAGCAGCCCACAGGGCGTGCATGCTGGTCGAGTAGCCCCGCCAGGGGCGTATCGAGACCCGCCGTCACCAGCAGGGCGGGTCTGCAGACTCAGGTGCAGACGCTGGTGGATCTCGATACGCCGCGCTCCGCGGGCTACTCGATCAGCATGAGGTCGCCCGCCCCTCCGCTGGTCGAGCAGCCACCTCCGACGGCCCTCGCATGCTGGTCGCGCACCGTCCACCCGCCCATCCCCTCCGAGAGGCAGCCGTGCCCGACGCTCTCCTCGTGCCGCTCCTGCTCGCCGCGCTCGTCACCAACGGCCTGGCGGCGGGCTTCTTCTACGCCTTCGCCTGCGCGGTGATGCCGGGCCTGAGCCGGACCGACGACCGCGCCTTCGTCAGCGCGATGACCGCGATCAACGCCGCCGTGCAGAACCCGCTGTTCGCCCTGTCGTTCGCCGGCAGCGGTCTCTCCTCCGCCGCCGCGCTGGTCACCGCGCTCGTCGGCAGCGCCGGTGCCGTGACGACCAGCGCGATCGCGGGGGCCCTCGCCCTCGCCCTCCTCCAGTACGTCATCACCTTCGGGCGCAGCATCCCGCTCAACCTGCGCTTGGACCGCGCCGCCGGCGGTCCGCTCTCCGACGCCCGGCGCGGCTTCGAGCGCGCCTGGGTCCGCGCCAACACCGCGCGCGTGCTCGCCTCGGGTGGTTCGCTCCTCCTGCTCGGGATCGCCCTCGCGACGACCTGACCGCCGCTTCCGCCGATCCGCGAGCCCCTCGACTCCCCGAAGACGGCAGGCTGGTGAGCACCACCCCGATCCAGGAGAGACACCATGACCGCACCTCGCCGCGCCCTGATCCTCGTCGACGTCCAGCTGGAGTACTTCGCCGGGCCGCTCGAGATCCGCTACCCGCCGCACGCGACCTCGCTGCCCGCCATCACCGCCGCGCTCGACGCCGCCACGGCCGCCGGTCTGCCGATCGCCGCCGTCCAGCACAGCAGCGGCGAGGGAGCACCCGTCTTCGCACCGGGCACCCCCGGCTTCGCGCTGCACCCCGAGATCGAAGGCCGCCGCAGTGATGAGTGGAAGTCGATCACCAAGCGGTTCGGCACCGTCTTCGCCGGCACCGACCTGCTCGCCTGGCTGCGCGAGCGCGACGTCGACACGATCACCCTGGTCGGCTACATGACCAACAACTGCATCCTCGCCTCGGCGGCCGAGGCCGAGACGCACGGCGTGAAGGCCGAGGTGCTCTCCGACGCCACCGGCGCCATCGCGATCTCGAACGCGGCGGGCTCCGTCGACGCCGAGACCGTGCACACCACGCTGCTCGCCCTGCTGAACTCGAACTTCGCGGCCGTCGCCGACACCGAGACCTGGACCGACGCCCTCACCTCCGGCGAGCCCCTCCCTCAGAGCGACCTCGGCAGCTCTGCCGTCGCGGGCGCCGCGCTGCCGCCGCGCTGAGACCTCGGTCGACAGGACCTCGCTCAGCGCGACAGGAGGAGCTGCAGAGTCACCCTGCCCGGGTTGAAGGGGCTGGGGTGCTCGCAGTAGACCGTGAACGGGACTCCGCGGGCGTCGCTCTCCGCCCAGTCGACGACCTCGAGGACGTCCCGCGCGCCGGTGATCCGGATCTCGTCGACCATCGTCTCCGTCTCGGCGAAGTAGACGCGGTACACCGGCGTGGTCACTTCGGCGTCCACATCACGGGGATCCACGGAGCTGGTGCGCATCTTCCCCCCTCTCCTCCAGTCCAGCGTCTCAGAAGGCGCCGCGACGGGCGTCCGCGGCGCGTCAGCGGTCCGGCGGGGGCGGGAACGGGCGGGTCGAGCGCGGGGCGGCCGGGGGCAGGGCCGCGCGGGCGCGGTGCAGGGAGACGGCCGTCAGCAGCACGCGGGTGCGGGCCGGAGAGGCGTCGAGCGGGCCGATCAGGGACTCGATGCGGGCGAGGCGGTCGTAGAGGGTCTGCCGGCCGATGCCGAGGGCTGCGGCGGTGGCGGTCTTGCTCCCCCAGTGCGACGCGAACGACTCGAGGGTCGCGAGCAGCTCCGGGCGGCCGCGGCGCAGCGGGCCGAGCACCTCCTCCACCAGAGCATCCGCCTCGGCGTCGTCGCGGAGCGTGCTGGCGAAGCGCTCGAGCCGGTGCAGCCGCGCGTCGACGACGCCGCTCTCGGCGCGGGTCCACTCCCGCGCGCCGCGCACCTCCGCGAGCTCGCGCGGCACCCGCGCCACCGCGTCGGCGCCGCTGCCGACGCAGACCAGCGCGGCCGCCCCGGCAGCGGGCGGCCACTCGCCGAGCAGCAGCGCCCTCGCCCGCTCCCGCGCGGCGGCGTCCGCGAAGGCCAGCAGCGCGAGCAGCTCGCCGCCCGCGACGCAGACCACGCTCGCCGCGTCCGCTGACCCCCGCACCGAGCGGTCGAGCGCGGCGCGGACCGCACGGAGGGTGCGCTCGTCGTCGCCGACGTCCGCCCAGACACCGAGGAAGCACTCCCGCCCGCCGATCCCGAGCCGGCCGAGGAGCGCGTCGATCTGCAGCTCGGCGCTCGGGTCGGGGCGCGCCGCCGGCGCCGTCGCGACCGCGAAGAGCTGGGCGGTGAGCCGCTCGCGCGCGGTCGGCGGCCGCCGCCGGAGCAGGGCGATCGCCAGCACGTCCGGCGCACGGTCGAGCGCCACGGCCACGCCGTGCAGGTCGGCCTCGTCGTGGGCGCGGAGGTAGAGCGTGCCCAGGAGGGAGTCGCCGGCCCGCAGCACCCCGGACGCGGCGCCCGCGGTGCGCGCGGTGTCGACGCCGCGGCCGGGATGGGCGCGCACGATCTCCTCGCCCGCCGGCGAGACGAGCGCGGCACTGGCGCCCGTTGCGCTCGCGACGACCTTCAGCAGCTCGTCGATCCCGGCGTCCGCGGCCGCCGCCTCGCCGAGAAGTCCGGACACTCTGTCCGCCACCCGCAGGCTCCGGAACTTCTGCTCGGTGAGCCGGGTGTTGACGCTCTCGCAGACCTGCACGAACGGCACCCGCCGGGGCAGCGCGAGCACGGCGAGCCCGAGATCGTCGGCCGCGGCGACGAGCGGAGCCGGGACGCTCGGCAGCCGCTCGGACAGCTCGACGGCGAGGGCACCGATCCCCGCTGTGACCAGGGACTCCACGTAGCGGCGGCACTCCTCGGGATCCTGGTTCGAGGAGAGGTTCACCCCCTCCATCAGCAGCAGCTCGCCGCCCAGGAGGAGCGGCGCGACGTCGAGCTGCTCGCTCGCGTGCGCCCAGCGGATCGGCACCCGCGCGGCGGCCTCCCCGCCGGCGACCACGACCGGTCCGGCGGCCGCGAGCAGCGGGTCGAGGAGCGCCTCGGACAGCGGGATCACCATGCAGAACGTCCTCTCGCGTCACGGCGAATTTACACGGCGAGGCGGCCGCCGAAACCGCCTGCCGGGAGGGTGGAGCCCGACCCGCCGCGCTCCTCCACAGCCCGCGCTGCCGCGGCGCCGTCCACCGTTCCCCGCTCCGACTCCCCGCTCCACCTCACGCTTCGAGAGGATCCACCCATGAGCTCCGACACCCTGCACGGCACGACCGACACCGAGGACGCGCTGACCCCGCTCCCCGAGAGCCGTCGCAACGCGCGACTCGACGGCCAGTTCTGGATCTGGGCGGGCGCCAACATCGCCCCGATCAACTGGGTCCTCGGCGCGCTGGGCGTGAACATGGGCCTCGGCCTCTGGGACACGATCACCGTCCTCGTGCTCGGCAACGTCGTCGGCATGGCCGTCTTCGGCTTCTTCGTGCTGCTCGGCCAGCGCACCGGCGCGACCGGGATGCTCGTCGGCCGGGCCGTCTTCGGGCGGCGCGGCAACTACGCACCCGCCGTGATCCAGGCCGTGGTGGTCATCGGCTGGTGCGCGATCAACACCTGGATCGTGCTCGATCTGGTGATCGCGCTGCTCGGCTCCGTCGGCCTCGTCGACCCGGAGGCGGCGAACATCGGCTGGAAGGTCGCGGTCGCCGCGGTGATCATGGCGATCCAGGTCGCGATCTCGTTCCTCGGCTACCGGGCCATCGCCGCCTTCGAGCGCTGGACCGTGCCGCCGACCCTGCTGGTGCTGGCAGTGATGTCGATCGTCGCCTGGTTCTTCCTCGACATCGACTGGTCCTACGCCGGCCCGGCCGAGGGCGCCCTCACCGGCGGCGACCGGATCGCGGCGATGTCGATCGTGATGACCGCGATCGGCATCGGCTGGGGCCTGACCTGGCTCGCCTACGCGGGCGACTACTCCCGCTTCGTCAGCCCCCGCGCCTCGCGCCGGAAGCTCTACTTCGCCAGCGTGCTCGGGCAGTTCGTCCCCGTCGTCTGGCTCGGCGTGCTCGGCGCGACGCTCGCCACGAAGAACGGCTCGGTCGACCCCGGCCAGCTGATCGTGGAGAACTTCGGCGCCCTCGCGATCCCGGTGCTGCTGCTCGTGGTGCACGGGCCGATCGCGACCAACGTGCTCAACATCTACTCCTTCGGGATGGCCACCCAGGCGCTCGACATCCGCCTCGGCCGCCGCGCGCTCAGCCTGATCGTCGGCGTGCTCGCCTTCGCCGCGTCCGTGTTCTTCGTCTTCCAGGACGATCTGGCGACGACGCTGGACGCCTGGCTGGTCGGCCTGGTCGGCTGGGTCGCTCCGTGGGGCGCGATCGTGCTGGTGCACTACACGGTGTTCGAGCCGCGGGTGCGCTCGTTCGGGCACCTCTTCGCGCCGGTCGGCTCGCCACTGCTGCCGGACGTCCGCTGGCGCGCGCTGCTCTCCTTCGCGATCGGCGCGACGCTGACCTGGCTGTTCATGAACGGCTCCGTGCCCGCGCTGCAGGGACCGGCCGCGACCGCGCTCGGCGGCGTCGACGTCTCCTGGCTGGCGGGCGGCGTCTCGGCGGGGCTCGCCTACCTGCTGCTCGGCCGCGGCGACGCCGCGTCCTGGGTGCGGAAGCGCGAGGCCCTGGAGCCGGCCGCGCGCGAGTCCGAGCCCGTCCTCGGGTAGCCGGCCGCGTCACTCCGCCCGCTCCTCTCCTCCCACTCCCCCGCTCCCCCGTTCCTGCCCCACCCTGCTCCCGCTCCACCCTGTTCCCGCACCACCGCATCACGAACGGAACCGCCATGCCCCTCCTCATCACCGACGCCGCCGTCATCACCATGGACTCCGTCTCGGGCGCCGTCCCGATCACGGCGAGCATCCGGATCGTCGACGACGTGATCACGGCGATCGGCCCGGGGCTCGAGCCCGAGCCGGGCGACGAGATCCTCGACGGGCGCGACCGCCTCGTGACGCCGGGCTTCGTCAACGCGCACACCCACTCGTGGGAGTACCTCTACAAGGGGCGCTACGACAACCTGCCGCTCGAGCTGTGGATGCTGCTGTCGTATCCGATCCTCGGCGACAGCCGCGTCGCTCCGGACCTGATCCGGCTGCGCTCGTCGCTGTTCGCGCTCGAGTCGCTGAAGGCGGGCGTCACGACGCTCGTCGACGACGTGCTGGAGAACCCGGACCAGGATGCGGCACAGCTGGCGGCGGTGTTCGACGCCTACGACGAGATCGGGATCCGGGCGAACATCTCCGGCCACGTGATCAGCAAGCCGTTCTTCGAGACCATGCCGTTCCTCGAGGAGTACCTGCCGGCCGAGCTGCTCGACTCGGTCCGCGGGGCGGCCCGGCCGACCACCGAGGGCTACCTCGACTTCAGTCGCACCGCCTTCGCCACCCAGCACGGGCGGGGCGGCGGACGACTGCGCTACATGGTCGCGCCCTCGGCCCCGCAGCGCGTGGGCGCCGACCTGCTCGTCGGGGCGACGGAGCTGGCGCTGGAGCACGATGCGGAGTGCCACATCCACGTCCTCGAGACCAAGACGCAGCTGGTGACCGGGGAGGAGTTCCACGGCTCGACGCTGGTCGAGTACATGGCCGGGATCGGCGCCCTCTCCGCGAACACGACCTTCGCGCACGGGATCTGGCTGACCGACTCCGACATGGCGTCGATCGCGGCGGCGGGCACCTCCGTCTCGCACAACCCGATCTCGAACCTCAAGCTCGGCTCGGGCATCGCGCCGTGGCGGGCGCTGCACGACGCGGGGGTGAACCTCGGGCTCGGCACCGACGGCTGCTCGAGCAGCGACTCCCCGCGGATGCTCGACGTGATCAAGGCCGCGGCGCTGCTGCACAAGGTGACCGATCCGGACCTGTCGTCCTGGCCGACGGTGGCGGAGGTGCTGACCGCGGGCACGATCGGCGGCGCGCGCAGCGCCGTCCTCGGCGACGTCACCGGCAGCATCGAGGTGGGCAAGCAGGCCGACCTCGTGCTCTTCGACCTCGAGACGCTCGCGTTCACCCCGCGCCAGCGCCTGGAGAACCAGCTGGTCTACTCCGAGAACGGCTCGTCGATCGACACCGTGATCGTCGCCGGGCGGGTCGTCGTCGCGGGCGGCGAGTCGACGACCGTGGACGAGGCGGCGCTGCGGGCCGACCTGGCGGCGCAGCTCGGCGACATCGTCGCCCGGCAGGACGCCCTCGACCGCTCCAACGGCGTGCTGACCGAGCCGTTCCACCGGATGTACGAGCGGGCGATGCGCCGCGACGCCCCGATCGACCGCTTCAGCGGGAGGCGCCTGGTCTGACGGCGCCGGGTCCGACAGCACGCATCCTCGGCTCGTGGAACCACCTCCGGCACGCAGAACGTGCGCGGTTCCGCGAGCCGGACGCGATGTCGCGTGCCGGACGGCCCGCGCCACCGCCCGCGGTCACCTCCGGCACGCAGAACCCGCCTCGGCACGCCGGATCCGCCCGTTTCGACGAGCCGGACGCGATGTCGCGAGCCGGACTCGCCCGCGCTGCCGCCCGCAGTCACCTCCGGCACGCAGAACCCGCCTCGGCACGCCGGATCCGGACAGTCCCGCGAGCCCGACGCGGTTCCGCGAGCCGAACGCGTCTTCGCGCTCGGGGCAGCACCCGAGGCCCGCGTCACCCGTCCGGGGCGGGATCGGACGGACCGGCGGCGCGTCGAGCCGGAGTGCGCCCCCTGAACGGGAACCCCCGTCCGGAGGAAGGTTCATTGCGAACAGGCGTTCGAACGCCCCGCCTAGGGTCACAGCAGACGCGCCGGACTCCTCCGGCCGACCTCTCGAGCGACTCCCCCACCGCAGTGCCGCGGTCAGGGCGCGAGCCGCTCCTCCGCCCTCGACGCCCGGAAGGACGCCCGTGCCGACGACCCCCGCGACAGCCCGCCCGCGCCGCTCAGGCGCGCGGCAGGCCGGCGAAGTTCGCGGCGCTGAGCTCCTGCACGGCGGGCAGCTTCGCGAGGATGGCGGCCGAGACGCTGTCGCGGTCGGAGAGGACGCGCTCGAGGGCGTCGCCCACGCGGCCCGCGAGTCCGGCACCCGGCTCGACGCAGAGGTACGGCAGCTCGAACATCGCCATCAGGCCCTCGACCTTGCCCTGGGTGGCGAGCGTGATCGCGGGGACGCCCTTCATCAGGGACATGATCGCCAGGTGCATCCGGCCGGTGACGGTGACGGTCGCGCGCTCGGTGAAGCCGCGCACCTCCGCCGGGGTGAGGACGTCCTCGACGAAGGCGACGCCGGTCGTGTCCGGCAGGGCCGCGTAGACCTTCCGGCAGGCCGCGAGGTCGTCCGGTCCGTGCTTGATGACGTGCGGGAGCAGCACGACCGCGAGGCCGCGGGCGCGCAGGCCGCCGATGATCTCCACGTAGGCGCCGGTCTGGTCGGTGTCGATCAGACCGGAGACGTTGACGATCGCGATGCCGCCGGTCGTGTCCAGCGCGGCGAGCTCGGTGCTCGCGCGGCCCTGGTCGACGGAGCGCGCCGAGAAGACGATGTCCGCCGAGGCCTTCGCGTCCAGGCCGTCGCGGCGGGCGCGCTCGACCGAGAGCGGATCGCGGAGGAAGAGGGTCGTGCCGGCACGGTCCGCGTCGCGGAGCTGCGCGAGGGCACCGGGGTGCGCCTTGCCGTTCCAGCTGAAGCCGAGGACGCGGGTGTCCACGCCGGCCGACGCGGCGCTGCGGGCGACGAGCGCACGGCTGGTCGAGGCGCGGAAGTTGTAGGCGCCGTCCATGATGTCGGCGCCGACGATCGAGACCGACGCGGCGCCGGGCAGCATGGCCCGGAAGCGGCGCAGGTCGCGGACGAAGCTCGGCAGTCCGCCGTAGAGCAGGGTGCCCAGCGAGACGATCTCGACGCGGTCGGCCTGCTCGGCCGGGATGCGGAAGTCGCCCTTGTAGCGGGTGATCACGGTGATCGGCCCGGCCACGTTCTCCAGGAACGCGCCGACCAGCGCGGCGTCGCCGATGTTGCCGGCGCCGGGGGGCGCGATCAGGATCGCGCGACCCTGAGCACCACTGGCCCCGCGGGCCCCGCCGGAGCGGCGGGCGCTGCGCAGGCGCGGAGCGTCGAGGAAGACGCCGCGCGCGCCGAGCGAGAGCACCGCCGGGCTCTTCAGCAGCGGGGCGGTGCGCTTGCGCAGCCCGCCCAGCACCGTCCGGACTCGCGAACCTACTCCGCTCACAGCGATCCCGTTCCCGGCCCCGTCGCGGAGCCGTGCTCATCGATGGCGGAGGCGGCCCGTCGCCGCATCCGTCCGTCAGGGCGCGAGCTGGGCGGCACGTGCATCGGTGGTGCTCGGCCGCCGGGGACGCTCCCGCCGCGCCCAGTGTACGGAGTCGTCCCCCGTTCGCCCGGCGCGCACCGCCGAGGCCCGGTGCGGCCTCCCCTCGTCTTCTCCCTTCTCCTCTCCCAGCCCCGAGTCCCCGCTCACACCTTCCCCGATTGGACACCACGCCCATGACTCGAACGCTCAGCGCGACTCTCGCCGCCCTGCTGGTCGTGATCGCCGCGTTCTTCGCGGCCGCGCCCAGCTTCGCGGCGGCGAACCGCTACGCCTCGCCCAACGGCACGGGAACGGCCTGCTCCGCAGCCGCTCCCTGCGCCCTGACCACCGCCGTCCAGAACGCCGCCGCCGGCGACACCGTGCTGCTCACCGCCGGCACCTACCCGACGACCACCCTCAAGGGCGGGAAGGCGACCGTCGCCGCTCCCGTCGTCGTCCAGCCGGCCCCGGGCGCCTCGCCCGTGCTCGGCTCGACGAAGGTCTACACGCCCAACACCGTGTGGAACGACATCTTCTCCAAGAGCACCTTCTACACCTACGGCTCGGGCATCACGGTGAACCGGATGCACATCGACGGCGCCGGCATCTTCGTGCGCAGCGCGAACGTCGTCGTCCGCGACTCGCTCTTCGAGAACGGCTCGTCGATGGACGGCATCCAGGTCGGCGGCACGGACAACGGGCTGATCGAGAACAACCTGGTCCGGAACTTCGACCAGAACATCGACAACGGCCTGCACGCCGACTGCATCCAGGTCTTCGAGAGCAACGACGTCACCCTCCGCGGCAACACGCTGATGAACTGCTACAACGCGGGCATCATCTTCTCCCCCGGCGGCGGCGACGGCATGACGGACATCACCGTGGAGTCGAACTTCGTCTCCGGCTGCATCGTGATCACCAGCGACTGCCGCGGCGGCTCGTCCGCGGACTTCCGCGAGGCCTCGGCCGACGGCATCTACATCCGCAACAACACCTTCGAGTCGGGCGCACTGCGGGTCGGCGGGGCGAAGAACACGGTCTTCGACCGCAACATCGTCAGCTACCTCTCCTCCTGCACCAGCCCGATGACGAACACCATCGTCGAGAACTGGAACACGAAGCTCTGCAAGACGCCGTCGCTGCTCAACCAGCAGGGCAACGTCCAGGGCGCTCCGGCGCTCGCCTCGGTGGCCACCGGCGACCTGCACGTGCTGTCCGCGACCGGGACCCAGATCGCCGGCTGGGGATCGACCACGTCGGCCCGCACCGACATCGACGGCCAGGTCATGGGCTCCCGCACCGCCGGCGCCGACCAGTTCGGCGGAGTGACCGCTCCGACGCCGACCGCGACGCCGACGGCCACGCCGACCGCGACCGCGACCCCGACGGCCACGCCGACGGCGACGCCGACCGCGACTCCGACGGCCACGCCGACGGCCACCGCCACCCCGACCGCGACCCCGACGCCGACCGCCACACCGACGCCGACCGCGACTCCGACCGCGACCCCGACTCCGACCGCGACTCCCGCGCCGGTCGACCGCACGGCGCCGACCGTCGCGATCGTCTCGCCGGGCTCCGGCTCGTCGGTCACCGGAGTCGTCAGCCTGATGGCGACCGCCGCGGACGACACCGCCGTGACCGGAGTCACGTACTGGGTCGGCACCACCAAGCTGGGCGACGCCGTGAAGGCGTCGGACGGCAACTGGTACCTCACGGTCAACACCGCGGTGTTCCCCAAGGGCACCTACTCGGTGACGGCGAAGGCCGTCGACGCGGCGGGCAACGCCACGACGAGCGCTCCGATCCTCCTGAAGCGGGTCTGACGCCCGGAGTGAGCACCGCGTGAACGTCGAAGGGCCCCTGCGCAGTGCAGGGGCCCTTCGACGTCCGCGGGTGACGGAGTCGCCGTCAGCCGGAGCCGCCGTCAGTCGGAGTCGCCGTCAGTCGGCGAAGATCGCGCCCACCGGCTCGCGCTTCTCGGCCTGGAAGCGGTCCTCGGCGCGGCCGAGTGCCCAGTAGGCCGAGAGCGAGAGCGCCGCGCGCTCGACGCCCCAGTCGTCCTGGAGGATCGCGCGGAGCCGCTTCATCGCCGTCCGCTCACCGTGGGCGAAGACCTCGACGGCGCCGTCCGGGCGGGTCAGCTCCGCGACGGCGGCGGTCAGCGCCTGCCCCGCCTCCTCGTCGCCGCGGTGCAGCCAGCGCACCTCGACGCCCGCGGGGACGGTCAGCGGCAGCTCGTCCTCGGCGCCGTGCACCTCGATGAGCGCGGTGCCGCGGGCCTCGGCGGGCATCGCCTCCAGGGCCGCCGCGATCGCCGGCAGCGCCGACTCGTCGCCGAGCAGGAGGTTCACGGCGTCGGCGCGCGGCGCCCAGGCGCCGCCCGGGGCCGACATCTCGAGGCGGTCGCCGGGGCGAGCGGAGGCGGCCCAGGGTCCGGCCACTCCCTCGTCGCCGTGCAGGACGAAGTCGATCGCGAGGCTGCGCGCCTCGAGGTCGACGGAGCGGATCGTGTAGGTCCGGCGCACCGGGAGCTCCTCGGGGTCGAGGCGGGCGCGCAGGGCGTCGAGGTCGTGCGGCGGCTCGAGCACGACACCGGGCGGGGCGAGCAGCAGCTTGACGTAGCGGTCGGTGGCGGCGAGCCGGTCGGGATCCGCGGCCTCGACGAAGGCGTCGAAGCCCTCGCCACCGAGGTGCACGCGCACGAAGTGCTCGGTGAGCCGCTCGGTGCGCAGCACGGTCAGCACGAGCTGCGGGCGGGACGGGCGGGCGCGGCGCTCGGACGGCGCGGCGGGCGTGGTGGCGTCGGTCATCCCTCCAGCATGCCGCCCGCGCCCGCCCGGCGCGCTCGCTCGGCTCGGGCTCGCAGGAACCTCATGACCCGGCCGCAGTGCCGGCCGGCCGGGGCACCTCCGGCACGCGGAACCGTCTCCGGCACGCGAGAACCGTCGGATCCGACGAGCCGAGCCGCGATTCGCGTGCCGGAGGCGTGAGGGGAGCGGCGCGCTCGGCCGACAGACGGCTCCGGCACGCGAGAACGCCTCCGGCACGCGGAAACCGCCGAATCCGACGAGCCGGACCTCGTTTCGCGAGCCCGAGGTGCGACCGACGCGGAAGTCGGCGCCCGCCGGGCATCTCCGGCACGCGAGAACATCCTCGGCACGCGGAACCCGCCGAATTCGACGAGCCGGACCGCGTTTCACGAGCCCGAGGTGCCGCGGGCGGAGCCAGGGACGCACCGCGAGCGTCGTGTGGCGCGAGGTGGGGGCGCCCCGGCGCGCGACGGCGCGCGGGCGCGGGCGGCCACGCCGTAGCCTCTCCCCCATGGATGCGACCACGACCGTTCCGCGCGCCGCGACCCTCGCGCCCCGGCTGCAGCCGGACCGGGTCCTCGTGCCCGACGTCCTGCGCGGGGTCGCAATCGTGGCGATGCTGATCGCGCACGCGATGCCGCTCCTGCCGAGTCTGCGCGACGGAGCGGCCGGCTTCGCGGCGGGGAACATCAACGACCTCGCGTCGCCGCTGTTCGCCCTGGTGATGGGGATGTCGGCGGCTCTGGTCCTCGCGCGGCCCGGCGCCTCCGGCGGGCGGGTCGTCGTGCAGAACCTGATCCGCGGGGCCGTGCTCGTCGCGCTCGGCGTCTGGCTGGGCGGCTGGGGCAGCTGGATCGCGATCGTGCTGCCGCACCTCGGGCTCACGCTCGCGCTCGGGACGCCGATCCTGCTCCTGCGCAGCCGCCTCGTCGCGATCGTCGCCGCCGTCGTGCTCGTCGCGGGTGCTCCGCTGAACACGCTGGTCGCGGCGTCGGTGGACCCGGCGGTCCTCTACGCGCGGACGCCCGTCGGATACCTGCTGCAGTGGAGCTTCGTCGATCCGCACTACCGGCTGACGAACCTGCTCCCGTTCCTCCTGCTCGGCGCGCTGCTGCTGCGGCACGGCTTCCGGCGCGACCGCCTGCTCGCGGTGCTCGCCGTCGTCGCGGTGCTGGCGTACCCGGTGCGGCCGGCGCTCGAGCGGCTGATCGGCCTCCAATCCGTCTCGGGCAGCCACCCGGACACGCTGCACGATCTCGGCCTGGTGCTCGCCGCCTACGTCGTCGTGGTGCTGCTCGCGACGGTCCGGCGGCGGCCGGCGAGCACGGTGATCGCGGCGGTGCTCACGCCGTTCCGCGCCGTCGGCTCGCTCGCGCTCTCGGTGTACGTGCTGCAGGTGGCGGTCGTCGCCGCCTTCGCGACCCAGGGCCTCGGCTACGTCGCCGACACTCCCGGCGCGGCCCTCCTCCTGGTGCTGGGAGTGTGGGCGGTCGCGGTGCTGTGGTGGCGCTTCGTCGGCATCGGGCCGCTGGAGTGGCTGATCGGCCGGCTGACCCGGCTCGTGCCGGTGCCGCGGCGCTGAGCCACCGGCGTCATCCCGAGCCGCGTCACTCCCACCTCTCTCAGCGGCCGTATCCCGCGTCCCGGAGTGCCTGCTCCGCTGCGGTCGCGACCTCCGCCAGCAGTCTTCTGAGCGCGGCCTCAACCATCGCCCGCACCCGGATCCTCAACCCTTCCGCGATCACCGGGTAGACCTCGCGGAGGAACACGTGCATCAGAAGGCCACCCTGCTCGTCGACGACGATGAAGTCGGCGCCATCGGTGTCAGGGCGTGCGATCTGAACGGAGAAGCCGCGCTCCGCCTGCGCAATCGCAGGCCGGGCGCTCTCGAGGCGCAGAGACGGAGTGTGTTCAGGTCGGCTCCGTCGATAGCCCTCATGCAGACGTCTCGAGGCCCTCTTATTGACCGCTGAGAGCGTGAGTGACGACCGCAGGGGAGTCGAATTCCGGGCGGACTGCACCTCGTCGGACACCAGCCCTGTGAGCCGGTCCGCCACCTCGTCGAGGACCTCGTGCTCCAGCCCGCCGCGGCCCGTGAGGAGGACCTCGAAGGCGGAGAGCTGATCCGCGAGCTCGGGCGTGCGCGCCGTCTCCAGCTCGGCTCGGATCAGGTTGATCGTGTCGATCACGCAGTCGCGGAAGAAGACCGTGAACTGCTCTCCGCGCTTCGCGTCCGCCGCCTCGAGAGCATCGAGGTAGCGCGCCTTCTGGTCGGCGAAGATCACGATCGGTACCCCGTACGCCCGGTAGAGGAAGACGGAGGCGAGAGCGCGCGACACCCGCCCGTTCCCGTCCGGAAAGGGATGGATGCAGACGAAGGCGTAGTGCGCATAGGCCGCTTGGATCACGGCCGGCGCCTCGAGGAACTCCGCCGATCGCAACTCTGCGACGAATCGCTCCATCTCCGGGACGACGTCCGCCGGCGAGGCGTAGCTGTGAATGTGGTTCGACGCGAGGTTCAGCGGGTTGTTCGGATCCTTCTTGTACGCGCCGGTCTGGAGCGGGCGCTCCTGCCAGCCGACCGAGGTGAGGACCCGGTAGGTGTCCTGCGAACGGCAGAGCACCTCGTGCAGCCCTCGGATCCAGTACTCGCTGATCGGGACGTTCGCCGTGGCGGCATCGAGGACGTGCTCGTAGCCGGCGAGCTGGTCCGCGATGACCCGCGCGACCGCCTCGCCCATCTCCTGCGGGATCCGCGCCCACGCGACGGTCGTCGCGGCGACGGTGTACGTGAATCCGCGATCCACCTCGTACAGGTTCTCGATCGCGCCGGTGTCCACCGCCGCCCACTTGTTGGTGATGTCGAGCATCCGGCTCCAGAGCTCAGGTGAGCTCTCCGCACGATCGGCCGTCAGCATCTCGCCGAAGTCGTTCACCAGGTGGACGTCGGCGCGGCGTCCCTCCCACTCCGGGAAGCTCGGGAAGGGCTCGTACGGGTCCGTGATCGGCTCTGTCCCATCGACCATGTCGTCTCCACTCGCTCTGCACAGTCGGCGCGCTCGAGGCGTCGTCTTCTGGATGCGTCAACTCTTCCATCGACTGACCGGGGAGTCGCAACGCTCCGCCCGATCGAGTCCCATCAGCGCCAGGGCACTCGAGCGGGCTCGTCAGCTCTCGACGACCGGCAGCTCGGCGACCGCGACGGCGCCGCCGCTCTCGTCGGTGATCTCGATCGAGGCGACGGAGGCGCGCAGCACGGCCGCGTTCATCGCGCAGTCGAGCTCGGCGGTGCTGCCGAGGAAGGAGCCGGAGGGCAGCCGCACGCCCGTCGCCGTGACGAGGACGACCTCGTAGCTCTCGCCGACGGCGAAGCCGCTGCCGCGCAGGATCGTCTCGGTGCCCCAGGTGTGCGCGACGAGCTCGGCGTCGATGTCGAGGGCCGGGTCCTCGGCGAACGCGATCGGCTCGACGGCGCCGAGCGTGCCCGGTCCGCCCTCTGGCGGTCGGTCGCCGAGCGATTGCAGGGCGAGACCGCCGACGGCGCCGAGCGCGACGCAGGCAGCCGCGGCGGTCACGCCGAGCGCGATCCGGCGACCGCGCGCGGGACGCTTCGGCGCACCCCGCTCCTCCGCATCGCGGGCATCCGGGAGGGCCACCGGCGCCGGGCCGGCGAGCGCCGCGACCCGCGCGCGCAGGTCCGCCGAGGGCTCCGGCTCCTCCCAGCGACCGACCCCGCCCAGCCCGGAGAGCACGGCGCCGAAGGAGGCCAGCTCCTCGTCCACGCTCGGGTCCTCGGCCCGCAGGCGGTCGAGCTCGACGGCCTCACCGGCCGACAGCTCGCCGGCGAGGGCCGCGGCGATCAGCTCCTCGCGACGGCCGCCCTCGTCCGGGCCGCCGCTGCCGGGTCCGCCACTGCCGGGTCCACCGCTGCCGGGTCCGCCGTCGCCGGGTCCGCCACTGCTGGTCACGATCGGTCCTCCGGAGTCGGGTCGGGCGCCGCGAGATGCGTGCGGAGCGCCTTGAGAGCGTAGAACGTGCGGGTCCGGAGCGTCGCGACCGCGACTCCGGTCGCCGCGGAGACCTCGGCGTAGCTCTCGCCGCGGAGGTGGATCGCGACGACGACCTGCCGGTGCTCGGGCGAGAGCCGAGCCAGCGCCTCGACCATCATCAGCGACACGAGGGGATCGACGTCGTCGCCGGGGACGTCGTCGAGCACCTCGGCCGGCACGATCCGCGGCAGCCGCTGCAGGGAGCGGTGCGCGTCGACGATCACGTTGCGGGCGATCGCGAAGAGCCAGGTGCGCGGACTCGCGCGCTCCGCCGAGTAACGCTCGCGCGAGCGCCAGGCGCGCAGGAACGTCTCCTGCACGCAGTCCTCGGCGAGCCCGCGGTCGCGAAGCGCGTTGACGGCGAAGCCGAGCAGGGCGGACCCGTGCTCGTCGAACGCCGCGGTGAGATCGAGGGGCGAGGAGTCGCCGCGCGTGCGATCGAGCGGCGGAGGATCGAGCGGCGGGGCGGCGGGTCCGGCGGCGGGCACGGGCGCCGGGCGCGGGTCGGGCTGCGTCATCGCGGTGCGGTCCCCTCGTCGCCTCGTCGTCGTCGGCCCGGTCGTCTGCAGCCCGATCGTCGTCGGCATCGTCAGCGCCGCGAGTGCCATCGGCGCCTCCTGTCCCGACCGGCCGGGCGGCCCGTCACAGGGGGTACGGAGCGGAGGAGCGAGACGTTCATCCGGGCACTGCGGTCGAGTCTATGAGAAGGATCTCAGACAGCGGGGAACGGGTGGGCTCAGCTCCGCGGCGCCCGGCCCCGCGGCGCCCGGCTCCGCGGAGCGAACGCGCCGAGGGCGTACACGAGTAGGAGCAGCGCCATCGCGACTCCGGACGCGACCGCCGCCAGCACGGCCGCGTCGCCGCTGCCGACGAGCAGCCCGATCCCGCCGAGCACGACCAGCGCGCCGCCGAGCAGCGCGAACATCCGCTCGGAGAACGCCCACGCGAACGGGAGGAAGTGCAGCCCGACCACGAGCGCGATGAGCGCCGGGCGCAGCTCGCCGCGACCCGCCGCCTCGAGGGCGCGGCTGCCGACGGCGATGAGCGCGAACTCAGCGACGACGCAGGCGCCGTAGACGGCGAGCCGGGCGGGCTTCGGCGGCGCGAAGGACCCGAGCGGGCGCGGCCGGACGAAGAGGAACCAGAGCGCGGCGGCGACGGTAGCGGCGACGAGGACGCGGGCGACGAGCGCGACCGGCTCGGCGGGCGAGTACGAGAACGCGAAGACGACCGCGCCGGCCAGGCCGACGACCGCACCCAGCCGGCGCGGGTCCGCGAAGACCGGCGGGCCGATCTGCTCCGATGCCATCCGGGCAGCCTCGCAGATCCCGGACGGCAGCGACAGCCGCCGGCGTCCCGAGCGAGCACCGGCGGACGCGCCGAGCGGCCGCGGTCCGATCAGGAAGCGGTTCCGAGCTCCTCGATGTCGTCCACACCGGCGGCCGCGGCCTCGCGGCGTCGCGCGCGCAGGGACGGCGCGAGCAGCGCGGCGACGATCGCGAGCGCTCCGACTCCGGCCGAGGCCCAGAAGCCGACGGTGAACGCCTCGTCCGTCGGGGCGCCCTGCGGAGTGACGCTGGAGGAGATCAGCGCGGCGATGACCGCGGTGCCGATGCTGCTGCCGATGGTGCGCAGGACGGTGTTCGCGCTGATGGCCTCGCCGGTCTGGGCGGCGGGGACGCTCTCGACGATCGCGTTGGAGGTGGCCGCGAGGGCCATGCCGATGCCGATGCCGGTGAGCACGCCGGACACGAGGATCTGCCACTCCTCGCCGTGGCCGAGCGCGGGGAGGACGAACGCGATCGCGACGGCGACGCCTCCGGTGATCATCGGGATCTTCGGCCCGACGCGGCGGATCATCGCCCCCGCGACGACGCCGGAGACGACCATGGCGACGACCGTCGGCAGCAGGAACAGGCCCGCTTCGCTGACCGACTTGCCGAAGCCGTAGCCCAGCACCGTGGGCAGCTGGAGCAGGGTCGGCACGAGGATGAAGGTTCCGAACATCGCGAAGCCGAAGGCGAGCGCGACGATGTGCGCGGTCCACACCCCGCGGTGCCGGAAGAGGCGGACGTCGATCAGCGGCTCGGAGACGCGCAGCTCGACCAGCACGAAGGCGACGAGGGCGACCGCGCCGAGCACGAGCAGGCCGATCGTCTTCGCGTCGTCCCAGCCCCAGTTCTGGCCCTCGCTGATGGCGAGGAGGAGCGCGACGAGGCCGATCGAGAGGATCGTCGTGCCGACGAGGTCGAGCTTGCCCGGCGTGCGCACGGGCGATTCCGGCATCCCGAAGACCGCTCCGAGGAGGGCGACGGCGACCAGCACGGCGGGCAGCCAGAACAGCCAGTGCCAGGAGAGCGCCTCGACGATCGGGCCCGCGGCCACGATGCCAACTCCGGCGCCGATGCCGAAGATGGCGGACAGCAGCCCGATGGTGACGCTGACGCGCTCCCGGGGCAGCTCGTCGCGGACGATGCCGATCGACAGCGGCATCACCGCGCCGGCCGCGCCCTGCAGGACGCGTCCGACGATGAGGACGCCGAGGTTCGGCGCGATCGCGGCGACGACCGTGCCGACCAGCAGCAGCGACAGCACCACGATCAGCACCTTGCGCTTGCCGACCATGTCGCCGAGGCGACCGAGGATCGGCGTGAGCACCGAGGCGGAGAGCAGGTAGGCCGTCAGCACCCAGCTCGCGTCGCTCGTGGCCACGCCGAGGTCCTGCCCGATCGTGCCCAGGGCGGGGGCGACCAGCGACTGCAGGACGGCGAACGAGAGACCGCCGAGCGAGAGGTAGAGCACGATCGCGGTGCCGCGCGGCTTCCGCTGCGGCGCAGCGCTCTCGGGCGGAACTCCGGTCGGCACCGAGCCCGTCGCGGCGGGCTGGCTGGTGGTGGACATGCGTCTCCTAGGCTGGTGAGCGGCTTGTAAACAGATGCTGACTTGTCGAGTGTAACCAGCGCGGCACGCCTGTCAACACGTGTTTACTTGTCCTCGGCTAGGTTGGTCGACGGGAGTGGGACATGAGCACTGACAGCGAGGACATCGGCGCAACGATCTCCGGCTGCGACGCCGACGACGAGCTCGTCCGCCCGGGCCGGGACGCGGAGGCGACGAAGCGCGCGCTGATCCGGGCCGCGCGGCGCCGGTTCGCGACCGACGGCTACCGCGCGACCACGGTGCGGCACATCGCCGCCGACGCCGGAGTGAACGTGGCCCTGATCAACCGCTACTTCGTCTCCAAGGACGGCCTCTTCGAGGCGTGCATGCGCCGCACCTCGGACGAGCTGGAGTCCGAGACCCCTGACGGCCCCGCGGATCTCGACGCGATCGTCCAGCGGCTGATCGGCCACGTCCTCCGCGCGCCGAACAACGACGACCCGCTGCAGCTCCTCCTCCTGCTGCGCTCCTCGGGCGACGCGACCGCGGACCGGATCCGCCGGGAGACCCTCGAGGAGTTCACCCGCCGGCTCGCCGTCGCGGCGGGCTGGCGCTCGGACGACCCGCGGACCGCCCCGGTACTGGTCCGAGCCCAGCTCGCCATCGCCACGATGATGGGCGTCACCGTGATGCGCACCTCCGCCGCCGTGGAGCCGATCGCCTCCGCCGCCGACGAGGATCTCCGCGAGCCGCTGGACCGGATGTTCCGCGTCCTCCTCGGCGCGGAGTCCGCGACGACCGAGCCGCGCTAGTCCGGGCCGGAGTCGTCGCCGCCCCACTCGGGGGGCGCGCCGGCACTGCGCGGCGGGGCGTGCCGCCTGCCAGGATCCCTCGTGGGCCCTCTTCCCCCGGGAGCCCCTCCCCCGCCGCACGAGAGGCCGCCATGAACGACGTCCGCACCCCCGCCAGCCGCCCCGCCCCCCGTGGCGTCTCCCGCCGGGCGGTCACCACCGCCGCCGCCTGGACCGTGCCCGTCGTGGCCGTCGCCGTCGGCACCCCCGCGGCCGCCGCGTCCGGCCTCGACGTGGGAGCCTTCGTCCTGAACGGCACCTGCGGCAGTCCCGGGATCCTCGGCCCCGGCTTCACGCTCACCGCAGGCTCCGCCGACCTGCCGGTCGGGACCACGATCACCATCGTCGGCAGCGGCGTCGCGAACATCGGCGTGTTCACGGCCACCCCGAGCATCGCGACGATCACTTCCCCGAGCAGCACCACCCGCTTCGTCACCCTCACCGGTCCGCTGCCCGCGGGCTCCACCCTGGGCCTGCGCACCACCCTCTCGATCACCAGCGCCTTCACCCTGAACGCGACGGTGACCCTCCCCGAGGGCTCCGTCGGCACCGGAGCGAAGAGCACGGCGTCGGTCAGGTCCGACCGGGTGTTCTGCACGGGCAACTGACTGCACGGGCGACTGACGGCAAGCGGGTCGATCGCCGAAGATTGATGAAGATTGCCCCGAATGAGAAAATCCTCATCTTGTGCAATCGATGGCAATCGTCGCCCCGGGGCGTTCACACGTCGGAGGTGCGGCGGCGGATCAGTACGGGACCGTCAGCGACAGCACCGCGACGTCGAAACCCGGCGCGGTGATGACCAGGTCCGCCACGGGGACTGGACTCTGCGTGCGATCGTCGCTGGCGATCAGCAGCAGCAGGATGCCGGACTCCTCGCCCGCCGCGAGCGCGGGGTCGTAGCGGAGGGCGATGCGTCCCTCCGGGAAGCCGTCGGCGTAGCTCCACTGCTGTCCGTTGAAGCCGGCGAACGAGTAGCCGCTTCCCGGATCCTGGAGGACGACGATCACGGATCCGCCCTCGAGCGGGGCGGAGCCGGTGTTGGTCGCGTAGACGCGATACGCCGTCGAGGCCGACGCGACGTCCTCCGCGGGACCTTCGGCGCGAGCGCCGAGCGGAGGGAGCGTGCCGCTCGCCGCGGCGGACGGTGCGGCGACGGCGAGCGCGATCACGGGAGCGGCCCAGGCCGCTCCGACGAGGGTGCGGCGCGCGAGCGACGCGGGGGGAGCGGTCAGGTCGGGCACGGCGGGGTCCTCTCGGCGGGGGTCAGGGCCGAGCGTAGATCGGGGCGGCACCGCCGGGGAAGCGGATCCGGGCGCCGGGCCCTACTCGGGGGTGGGCGCGTCGCGGGTGGAGGGGTGAGGGACGAGGCGCGGGACCAGCCGCACGAGCACGACCATGCCGATCAGCTCGACCAGGGTCTGCGTCACGACGACCACGGGTGCGAGTGCCAGCGGCGCGGGGAGCGCGAGTGCGAGCGGCAGCACCACGAGGGAGTTGCGGGTGGCGCCGCTGAACACCAGCGCGCGGGACGAGGGGACGTCGAGGCGGACGAGCCGGGCGACGCCGAGACCGACCGCGACCATCACCGCGAGGAACGCGGCGTAGAGGGGGACGAGGACGAGCAGCCTCCCGGCGGCGGCACCGACGGCGCCGATCTGCGAGGCGACGACGACGAGGAGGGTCGCCGCCATCAGCGGCACCATCAGGCCGAGCATCGTCGATTCGACCACCTGTCCCGCGCGATGCCGACGGCCGAGCGCCTGCACGAGCGCGGCGGCGGTGAGCGGCAGCACGATCAGCAGCAGGAGTGCCCGCGCGAACGGGGCCACCTCGACCACGGCGACGCCCTCCGGCCCGAGGAACAGCAGGAGATAGAGAGGGAGGAGCAGGAGCTGCGCGAGCATCAGCAGCGGTGCCGCGGCGAGCAGCCGGTCGGACGCGCCGCCCGCGAGGCCGGCGAAGACGATCACGTAGTCGATGCAGGGCGTCAGCAGCACCAGCAGCACCCCGAAGAGCAGCGCCGGGCTCTCGGCGACGAAGCGGGACAGCCCGAACGCGACGACCGGGACGACCACGAAGTTCAGGACGCCGACCGCGGCGAGGAAGCGGACGTCCCGCAGTGCGCGGCCGAGCGCCGCGAACGGGACGCCGAGGAACGTCGCGAACAGCAGCAGCCCGAGCACCGGCTCGATCGCGCCCTCCAAGTGCCGCGCGGCGGGCAGCAGCAGCCCGAGCACGGCGCCGGCGGCGATCGCGCCGAGGTACACGGCGACCTGCCGCCGCTCGAGCCGCGCGACGAGCGCGCTCACGGTCGGGGGCACGGCGGACGGAGGGGCACACGCCAACGCTAGAGGCTCGGCGCGTCATTCCGGCCGAGCAGCGGCCCCTCCAAGCTGGTCGAGCAGCCGCCCCGGCGACAAGGTGCCGGTCGAGCAGTCGGCTCGTCATGGTGGTCGAGTAGCCGCCTCCGGCGGCGTATCGAGACCCACCATCGCCGAGACATCCGGGAGCGAGTCTCCTCCACACTCGGGTTCCGACGATGTTGTCCCCGATCAGCCCCTGGTTCCGACCCCGGTGTCGGTGGCTCCTGCTTCGATACACGTATGTCAGAAGATGAGAATGCGGCAGCACTCGCGGAGGTGCGCGACTGCTTCACCGACGCCGCCGCCGCTGAGCGCGCCGCGTCCCCGACGCGCTTGAGAGCGGCGGAACGCATGCACCGCGGCTGCCGCGTCGCGCTCACCGTCCCGGAATCCTTCGCGCGCGGCACGTCCCGCAGCGAGACCCGCGACCTCGTCGAGCGCTCCATCCGCGCCGAGCTCGCGGTAACGCTCGGCGTGTCCGAGCGGGACGTCTGCCGACGCCTCGAGACCGCGCAGATGCTGGTGGAGCACCTGCCGCTCACCCGTGCGCTGCTCCGCGACGGCCGGATCCTCTGGGAGGTCGGCGAAGCGATCTGCAAGACCGCGAGCGGCCTCCCGGAGAACTCCCGCGCGGCACTCGACGAGCTCGCCGCAGACGCCGCCCTCACGATGACGACCACACAGCTGCGCCGCGCCCTGCCCCGCTGGCGCGAGGAGCTGCACGAGCAGCCCCTCGCCGAGCGCCACGCTCGCGCCCGGGAGGACCGCGCGGTCTGGGTCACGCCGGACGTCGACGGGATGGCGACCCTCTGCGTCCACGCTCCCGCGCCGGCGGTGACGGGCGCCTACGACCGGCTGCGGCGCATCGCCCGCACCCTCCGCGACGACGGCGACCCACGCACCCTGCAGCAGTTGAGCGCGGATGCGGCCGTCGATCTGCTCTGCGACGGCGACATCGCCGGCACGACACCGAACGAAGAGCACCGACCCGACCCGACGTTCATCCCCGGCATCCGCGCGGAGGTCCGACTGACCCTCGCCGCCTCCACCGCCGTCGGCCTCGACGACGCTCCCGCGGACCTCGACGGCTACGGCCCGGTCCCCGCCGAGATCGCCCGCGAGCTGATCCGCACGGCCGCCTCCTTCACCCGGGTCCTGACCGATCCGGAGACCGGCGCCGTCGTCTCCGTCGGCCGCACCCACCGCGTCCCGCCACCGCAGATGCGCCTGCACCTGCAGCTGCGGGACCAGACCTGCCGCTTCGCCGGCTGCACCCGCCCCGCCGCCACCAGCGAGGCCGACCACACCCTCGAATGGCGCAACGGCGGCGAGACCTCCCTGGAGAACCTCGTCTCGCTCTGCACGTCCCACCACCACATCCGGCACGGGGACCAGTGGACCTACGTCAGACACGACGACGAGGCGATCGTCTGGACGAGCCCGACAGGCCGGCGGATCAGCAACCGGCCACCGGCACTCCCCGGCCGGCCGCCCGACCCGCCGCCGGGGCCGCGCTTCGACACTGTGCCAGCACCGTTCTGACGGTGGGGGATCTCGATACGCCCGCTCCGCGGGCTACTCGATCAGCATGCAGCGCTTACACGGAGCATCAGCGTGCAGCCCGTGCAGCGCATGCTGACGCGCGCAGCGCATGCAGCGCGTGCAGCGCGTGCAGCCCGTGCGGCCCGTGCAGCCCGTGCAGCCCGTGCAGCGCGCGTCAGCACGCGCCCGCACATGCTGGTCGAGTAGCGCGCAGCGCGTATCGAGACCCGGCCCGCCGGACGGTGGAACTCGACGCCCCGCTCCCCGAGCGGCTCGGACGGCGCCCGGAAGCCGCGTGCGCCGGAACCGCCCGGCACGCTACGCTCATTACTCAGCCAGCTGACTAATCGAGGAGTGCCATGACCGCCACGACATCCCCCACCCGCGCGGACCGGATCCGGCAGTCGACCGTCGCCGTCAGCGCCGTGCTCGCCGTCGTCGGGTCCTTCATCGGCTCGGGAGCAGCAGGCGGCACGCAGATCCAGGACGCCGCCGGCGGTGCGCTGTCCGCGTCCTCGACGCCGGTCGCGCCCGACGGACCCGCCTTCGCGATCTGGAGCGTCATCTACGCCGGCCTCATCGGCTACGCGATCTGGCAGTTCCTGCCGTCGCAGACCACGCGCACCCGCCACCGCCGGCTCGGCTACTGGGCCGCCGCGAGCCTGCTGCTGAACGCGGCGTGGATCCTGGTCGTGCAGGCCGGACTGCTCGCGCTCAGCGTCGTGGTGATCGCGCTGCTCCTCGCCGTGCTCGCGCGGATCTTCGTGCTCCTGCGCACCACGCGCACCGGCGGCGTCGTCGACGCGGTCCTCACCGACGGCACCTTCGGCCTCTACCTCGGCTGGGTCTGCGTCGCGACGGTCGCCAACGTCACGGCCGGCCTCGTCGGCGCGGGCATCGGCAGCGCCGACGGGCCCGGCGCCGCACCCTGGGCGATCGTCGTCCTGATCGTCGCCGCACTGATCGGCGTGCTGATCGCCGTCACCGGTCGTGGCCGGATCGCTCCGATGCTGTCGCTCTGCTGGGGTCTGGCCTGGGTCGCGGTCGGCCGCTTCTCCGGCGAGCTCGTGTCGATCCCCGCCGGCACCGCCGCGCTGATCGCTGCGGCCGTCGTGCTCGTGGCGACGCTCCTGCTCCGTGTCACCGCCGCCCGTCGCACCGGCACCGCGCGCGTCGCCGCGGCCTGACGCCCCCGCTCAGGCGGGCGGGAACGCGCGGCCGACCGCCTGGCGCAGCAGCGTCCGCCGGCGCTCGTGCTCCGACGCGGCCTCCTCCGCCGTGGCGGCGTAGACGTTGCTCACCGGCGACCAGGCCATCGACATCGCGATGACCAGCGCCATCACGTCGAACGGGTCGGCCGCGACGCCCACCGTGCCGTCGGCCTGAGCGGCGCGGATCGCCTCGAGCTTGCCCTCCTCGCGCACGCGCGCCTCGTCGTCGGCGACGAGGTGGCCGGCCGGGCGGCGCTCGAGGCGCGCCCAGGTGGCGAGCCGAATCAGATCGGGGCGGCGCAGGTACTCGTCGTAGAGGCGGACGGCCCAGTCGCCGAGGTTTGACGGGTCGATCGGCACGACGTCGACGATCCGGTCGAGCGACGCCTCGAAGACCGCGTCGAAGAGCAGCTCCTTGCTGGTGAAGTAGGAGTACAGCTGCGCCTTGTTGCTGCGGGCGTCGGCCGCGATCCGGTCCACCCGCGCGCCGGCGATGCCGTAGCGGGCGAACTCGGCGGTGGCCGCCGCCATGATCCGCGCACGCGTCGCCTCACCCTTGCCGGTGGCCGGTGTCGCTCCCATCCCTCGAGACTACCGACCGGTCTGTTCTCCGGCGCCCACGAGTGCTAGCGTCAAACAAAACAAACCGGTTAGTAGAGATGAGCGCGGGATGACCAGCACCACCGCTTACGCGGCCACCGCCGGGGGCGGCCTCGCGCCCGCCGTCATCGAGCGGCGCGCCCTCCGCCCCGACGACCTCGCCGTCCGCGTCGACTACTGCGGCGTCTGCCACAGCGATCTGCACGCCCTCCGGACCCGCGCCGCACACTCCGCGCACTCCGCCGACCCCGCCGCCGACCCCGGCCCGCTCGTCCCGGGTCACGAGTTCGTCGGCGCAGTGCTCGGCGTCGGCGCGGCCGTCACGGCGTTCTCCCCGGGCGACCGCGTCGCGGTCGGCAACATCGTCGACTCCTGCGGCGCGTGCGACATGTGCACGGCCGAGCAGGAGAACTTCTGCCGAGAGTTCCCGACCCTGACCTACGGCGGCACCGACCGGCACGACGGCAGCACCACGCTCGGCGCGTTCTCGCGCGAGTACGTGGTCCGCGACCGCTTCGCCTACCCGCTGCCGGCCGGCCTCGACACGGCGGCCGTCGCTCCCCTGCTCTGCGCGGGGGTCACCGTCTGGGAGCCGCTGCGCGCGCACTCCGTCGGCCCCGGCTCACGGGTCGGCGTGGTCGGGCTGGGCGGCCTCGGCCACCTCGCCGTGAAGCTCGCCCGGGCGCTCGGCGCCGAGGTGACGGTCTTCACGACCTCCGCCGCGAAGACCGCCGACGCCCTCGCGCTCGGCGCCACCCGGGTCGTCGTCTCACAGGACGAGGAGGCGATGGCGGCGCAGCGCGGACGCCTCGATCTCGTCCTCGACACCGTCTCGGCCCCGCACGACCTCGCGCCGTACCTGCACGTCCTCGCCCTCGACGGCACGCTGAGCGTCCTCGGGATGCTCGCGCCGGTCACCGTGGACGTCACCGACCTGCTGATCGGCCGCAAGAGCCTCACCTCCGGCGGCAGCGGCGGCACCCGCAGCACCCGCGAGCTGCTCGCCTTCTGCGGCGAGCACGGCATCACGGCGGACGTCGAGGTGCTGCCCTCCGCGCAGGTGGGCGCCGCACTGGAGCGTCTCGCGGCGAACGACGTCCGCTACCGCTTCGTCCTCGACCTCGCGGACCTCGACGGCGCCGATCCCGCCCCAGCAGATTGACTGCCGCCCGCCGGAAGACCGCCGGAGCGCCATCTTCTTGAGGCGGGGAACCCAGCCCTCGAGGATCGACGGATGTTCCTCGGTCATCGATCGCACAGCGTCCGCACCCCGTTAACGTTGATCGCCCCGGCGCGCCGACGCTCTCGCGTCCCGTCCGGGGCATACGTGAAGAACGGTACCAGGATCCGGAGATCCACTCCGGCCCCGGACGCCGGATGACGCCCGTCGACCCGGCGACTCTGCCGAACCTTCCAACGGTCATCGGGAGCGATCGCCTGGGCCCGTACCTCGCCTCCACCGGCGACCTGGCCGCCGCGCTCCGGCTCTACAGTTGGAACATCGAGGCGAGCGCCGCGATCCTCGGAGCGAGCTCCGCCCTCGACGTCGGTGTGCGCAATGCGATGCACCGAGCACTTATGGCGCACTGGGGACGGGAGTCGTGGTGGGACGTCGCGCCGCTCCGGGCGAACGAAGGCGATCAGGTCCACGACGCGATCCGATTCCTCGACCGGCGTCGCGGCGCGGGACAGTGGTCGGCCGGCCATGTTGTCGCTGAGCTGAGAGCGTCGTTCTGGGAGGGGCTCCTGGTGAACCGCTACCACCGCGCGCTCTGGGAGCCCGCACTCGCGCGCGCGTTCCCCTTCTTCACCGGCCGCCGAGGCGACCTGCACGCGCGCCTGGAGCGGCTGCGACTGCTCCGCAATCGAGCCGCACACCACGAGCCGGTACATGCTCGGGACCTGATGGTCGACCACCGATACCTGTGCGAGCTGGCGCAGTGCATCGACGACGACCTCGCCGCCTGGATCCGGAGCCACTCCCGGCTGCCCGACATCGTCGCCGCGCGCGCCGACACCGTCGCGGGCCAGCGGCCCACCCGGTTCTGAGAAGGCCCTTTGCGCGTCCCCTCGGAGCCGCCCCGAGCCCGGCCCCGCGTCAGGCCCGCGGCGACGCCGCCGCGCGCGCCAGTGCCGGGCCGTGCGCCGCCAGCACCAGGTCGCGCACCGCCGTCACCGGCAGCGATGCGGCGCCGGCCGGCAGCAGGTCGGCGTCCGAGGTCAGCACCAGCGGGGTGTCCGCCGCCGACACCGGGAGGCGGCCGTGCGTCCCGCGCACCAGCGACGCGTCCAGCGGCACGAGGTTCATCGCGTAGCGCAGGCCCAGGGCCTTCTTCGCGAGGTTGCCGGCCGCCTTCGCCTTCACGAGCTTGTCGGCGGGGTCGAAGAACAGCTCCGCCGGGTCGTAGCCGGGCTTGCGGTGGATGTCGACGCCGCGCGCGAAGTCCGGCGCGCGATCGTCGTCGAGCCAGTAGTAGTAGGTGAACCACGCGCCCGGCCTCGCCACCACGACGAGCTCGCCGGAGCGCTCGTGGTCGAGGCTGTACCGCGCCTGCGCCTCCCGGTCGAGCACCTCGTCCACCCCGTCCAGCGCCTCGAGCAGCGAGCGCACCCGCGGCAGATCGGCGGCGTCCGGCACGTAGACGTGCGCGATCTGGTGGTCCGCGACCGCGAAGGCGCGCGAGGTCCACGGGTCCAGCTGCTCGCGGCCGTCCTGCACGTACACCTCGAGCAGGCCCTCGCGCCGCAGCGCCCGGTTGACGTCCACGGGGGTGTCCGCCGCCGCGATCCCGTACTCCGCCACCACGACGACCGACGCGCCGAGCGCCTCCGCGTCGTCGAGCAGCGGCGCGAGCACCACGTCCAGCTCGGACGCCGCCCGCCGCGCCTCGGGCGAGTCCGGCCCGAAGCGCTGCAGGTCGTAGTCGAGGTGCGGCAGATACGCCGTGGTCAGCTGCGGCGGTCCGGAGCCGTCGCCGGCGAGCACGTGCCGGGTCGCGTCCACCATCCACTGCGTGGAGCGCAGCGACGCGGTCGGCCCCCAGTACTGGAACAGCGGGAAGGCGCCCAGCGTCCCGACCAGCTCGTCGTGCAGCGCCGGCGGGCGGACGTAGGCGTCCGGCGACTTGCGCCCGTCGGCGTGGTAGATCGGCCGCGGGGTCACGGTGACGTCGGTGGTCGCTCCCATCGCGTACCACCAGCCGATGTTCGCGGCGCGGTAGGGGTCGCCGTCGGCCAGCCGGCGGGCCGTCTCCCAGACCTTCTCCCCCGCGACCAGGCGGTTGTGCTGCCGCCAGAGGTGCACCTCGCCGAGGTCGCGGAAGTACCAGCCGTTGCCGACGATCCCGTGCTGCGCGGGCATCGTGCCGGTGAGCATCGACGACTGCACGCTGCAGGTGACGGCCGGGAGGATCGTGTCCAGCGGCAGCTGCCCGCCGGCCCGGGCGAGCCGGGACAGCCGCGGCATGTCGGCGAGCGCCGTCGCGGTCAGGCCGACCACGTCGAGCAGCAGGACGGGCCTCACAGCGCGACCTCCTCCGCGACGAGGGCGGCGACCGGGACGGCGACGACCGGTACAGGCTCGGCACCCGCCGCCAGCACCGCGGCGCGGGCCGGGGCGGTCAGCAGGTGCTCCGCCGCCCAGGCCAGCTCGGCGCCGATGCCGACCGAGAGGTCGCTCGGCGCGTCCGCGAGCACCGCCCAGGTGTAGGTCTCCACGTCGAGGTGGATCTCGTCGTACGGCCAGGCGGCGTCGACCGCGGAGACCGCCTCCGCCAGCACCGCGGTGGTCGCCGACAGCGGCGCGGCCGGCCGGTGGTGCAGCGGCACGTGGAAGTGCACGCGCCAGGGCCCCTCGCCGGGCAGCGTGTCGAGCGCCTCCGGCAGGTCGTCGACGCGGAGCACTCCGCCCGCGCCGTTCTCGCGGGTCTGGTGCAGGTAGCGCTTCTCCACGAAGGCGCCGACGGCGGCGCGCGCGGCCGGGTCCGCCGGGTCGGCGACGTGCAGCGCGGCCGAGGCCTGCACCTTCACCACGCGCAGGCCCGCGTCCCGGATCCGCCGGACCGCCGCAGCGGGGTCCGCGAACGACACCGCGAGGTGGCAGGTGTCGAGGCAGACGCCCACGTAGGCCGGGTCGACCAGGCCGATGCGCGGGTGCAGCCAGGCGACGACGTCCTCGACCGTGTCCAGGATGCAGCCGGGCTCGGGCTCGATCGCCAGGCGGATCGCGTGCCCGGTCGAGCGCCGCAGCTCGCGCAGCTCGTCGACCAGCCGCGCGAGCTGCCGGACCGCGGCCGCGTCCTGATCCGCGCCCCAGCCCTCGCGCCAGCCCAGCGGCAGCGTCGAGATGCTGCCGTCGGCGCCCGCGGGCAGCAGATCCGCGAGGATCCGCGCGCAGTCGATCGTGTAGGCGAGGCGCTCGGGCGTCGTCCAATCGGGCCGGTAGACGTCGAGCTTCACCACCTCGGCGTGGAAGGCGGCGTAGGGGAACGCGTTCAGCGTCCGCACCTCGAGGCCGTTGCGCTCGAGCGCGGCGCGCAGCACGGCGCGGTCCTCGCGGCTGGCGACCAGCCGGGCGGCGAGGTCGCGCGGGATCCACAGCCCCACGCCGACGGTGTCGAGCCCCGCGGCGACGCGGGCCGGCCCGGCGTAGACGTCGAGCTGGCGCACGACGCCCTCGAGGTCCTCGGCCGGGTGGACGTTGGTGCAGTAGGAGAGGTGCATCAGACGACCTCCGCCATGCGCGGCGCGCCCCGGAGGATCGAGTTGCCCTCGAAGCTGCGCCCCCTCGCGTCGATCGCGTCGAAGCCCGGGATCGGGTCGAGGTTCAGCCGTCCGCTCTGCCCGTAGAAGTCGATCGGGTTCTGCCAGAGCAGCCGGTCGACCTCGGCGGCGCTGAAGCCGGCGACGAGCAGCAGGTGCCCGGTCTTCGCGGTGGTCAGCGGATCGGAGCGGCCCCAGTCGGCGGCGGAGTTGACCAGCACGCGGTCCAGGCCGATCCGCTCGACGAGCGTCACCAGGCGGGTCTCGTCCATCTTGGTGTCCGGGTAGATCGAGAAGCCGAGCCAGCAGCCGGAGCCGAGGACGAGGTCGACGGTCGTCTCGTTGAGGTGGTCGACGACGACGAGGCCGGCGTCGATCCCGGACTCGGCGACGACGTCGAGCGTCTGCTGCGTGCCCGCCGCCTTGTCACGGTGCGGAGTGTGCACGAGCACGGGCAGGCCGTGGTCCTTCGCCAGCTCCAGCTGGTGGCGGAAGACCGCGTCCTCCTCCGCGGTCAGCGAGTCGTAGCCGGTCTCGCCGACCGCGACCACGCCGTCCTTGGCGACGTAGCGGTCGAGCTCGGGCAGCACCTCGCGGCAGCGCGGATCGTTCGCCTCCTTGGGGTTGAGGCCGATCGTGCAGTGGTGGCGGATGCCGTACTGCGCGGCGCGGAAGCGCTCCCAGCCGATCAGAGCGTCGAAGTAGTCGGTGAAGGAGCCGACGCTGGTGCGCGGCTGGCCGAGCCAGAACGACGGCTCGACCACGGCGCGGACCCCCGCGTCGTGCATCGCCTGGTAGTCGTCGGTGGTGCGGGAGGTCATGTGGATGTGCGGGTCGAAGATGCGCATCGTCGCGCCTTTCTCGTGAGGGGTCGTGGGGTGTGCGGGGCCGGCGGTCGTGTCGGGGGACGCGCCGGGGTCCCTCAGCTCGGCAGGAGCACCGCCAGGTCGTCCGGCACCGTGCGGCCGGCGGCGCGGCGCTCGTCGGCGAAGCGGCCGGCCATCGCGGCGAGCTCGGGGTCGCTGCGCCGCTCGAGACCGGAGACGGCCGCGAGCGGGACGCCGCAGAAGACGAGCTTCAGCACGCCGTGCCGCCAGGCGTGCGCGTCGAGGTGCTCCTCGGCGAAGCGGCCCATCGCCGCGGCGACCAGCCGGGTGTCGTTGGCGCGCAGGGCGTCCGCGATCAGCTCGCGACCGGCCGCGGCGAGCGGCTCCCCCGCACGGCCGGCGGCGGTGAGCGCGTGCAGCCCGACCAGCACGCCGCGGCGCTCGGCGTCGTCGCCGCCGCGGTAGAGGCGGAGGAGCAGCGCGGCGAGGTCGTCGTCGTCGAGCGCGGAGGCGGCGGCCGCGATCAGCGCCGAGCGCGCCGCGTCGTCCTCCGTGCCGTGCACGAGGCCCTGCGGATCCGTGTCCGGGCGGAGCGGGGCGCGGCCGGCCTCCCGACCGGCGGCCGGGAAGTATCGCTCGATGCGCCGCGGCTGCTCGCGCAGGACGGCGCAGGCGCCGGCGGTCCAGGGATGCTGCGGCGACTCCGCCCCTGTCCCCCGGGCCCGGATCGCGGCCCGCATCGCCGCGAGACTCGCGACCGCGAGGCGCGGCGCGTCGTGCGAGTGCCGCGGCAGCTCCACCGCGGCGATCCCGCGGTAGCCGATCTCCGCCAGCGTCGCGAAGGCGGCCGCGAGGTCGAGCACGCCGGTGCCGAGCTCGAGGTGCTCGTGCCGCTCGGGCAGCATGTCGTCGACCTGCACGTTCACCAGCAGGCCGGCCGCGCTGCGGAGGGCGCCGACGACGCCGTCCGGCTCGACGACCACGCAGTGGCCGAGGTCGACGGTGAGACCGAACGCCTCCGGGTCGCCGAGCTCGCGCCGCAGCAGCAGCGCGTCCGCGACGGTCTCGACGAGCATGCCGGGCTCCGGCTCGAAGCCCAGCCGCACGCCGTAGCGCTCGGCCTCGGCGACGACGCCGCGCATCCGCTCGACCAGGAGCCGCCAGCCGCGGGCGCGCTCCATCCCCTCGGGCAGCACGCCCGACCAGAGCGAGACCGCGTCCGCGCCGAGCAGCGCGGCGATCTCGATCGCGCGGTGCAGGAAGGCCAGCCGCGGTCCGGCCTCCTCGTCGACCAGGGTCGGGCGGTGCTTGGCGAACGGGTCGAGGAGGTAGCGCGCCCCGGTCTCGATCACCACGCGGAAGCCCAGCTCGTCGAGCCGCCTGCGCAGGGCGAGGGTGCGCTCGCGGACGTCGTCGGCGAACGGGTCGAGGTGCGGGGTCCCGAGGGTCAGCGCCACCGCGCGGTAGCCGGCGGCGTGCAGCACGGTCAGGGCGTCGTCGAGGGTGTGGTCGGCGAAGCCGTTGGTGCCATAGCCCAGGACGGGACCGGCGCCCAGGACGGGGCCGGCCTGGTCGCTCTCCTGCCCGCTCATGTGATGTCCGCCGAGACCCTCGGGCGCCGCAGCACGACGGCCCCGAGCGCGTCGAGCCCCAGCAGGGCCGCGCCGAGCTCCGGCCGCCGCAGCCCGGCGAGCGCCGCCTGCAGCGGGACCATCCCCGCGATGCCCGAGCGGGTGGCCGTCCGGGCCGAGGCCGCGTCGGGCGTCCGCACGGCCCGCAGCTGCGGGACCAGCACGAGCGCGATCCAGCGGGCGATCGCGACTCCGACGACCGCCCCGATCGCCGGGCCGCCCTTCGTGCGGACCGCCCCGACGCCCAGTGCGAGCGCGAGCGCGGCCGTGCCGGTGGCCGCCGCTCCCGCGATGGCCGGGCGGGTGCCGTGCACCTCGCCGCGCGAGAGCACGGTCACTCCGAGCGTGTGCGCCGCGACGGCGGCGGAAGCGGGAGCCGCTGCGCGCGCACCGCCCGCTCCCGCCCCGAGCAGCACGTCGAGCCCACGGCAGGCCGCCATCACGACGGGCCCGAACGGAGTCGGCTTGGCCAGCAGGTCGTACGACCAGATGCTCGCGGCGAGCGGCACGCTCAGGAGGAGCGAGCGCCGCCCGTCGACGAGCGCCGCGACCGCGATCCCCGCCCCGGTCAGCCCGGCCGCCAGCCCGAGTGCGGCACCGCGCCGGATCCGCCCCGAGGGGATCGGCCGCTCCGGCCGCTCCACCGCGTCGAGCTCCGCGTCGGCGTAGTCGTTCAGCGCCATGCCCGCGGAGTAGAGGAGCGCGGACGCGAGCGGCAGCGCGACCGTGCGCACTCCGGGCGCCCGGCCGGCCCACGCCGCTCCGGCCACCGTGTCGCCGAGCACCGAGAGCGCCGCCTTGGCGCGCACGAGCTCGAGCCAGTCGCGCAGCTCAGCCATGGCGGATAGCGCCGCCCGCCACGAGCGAGCGCTGGACGACGGCCGCCCCGGTGCGCGCCGACCAGGCGACCAGCTCGGCGGTCTGCTCCGCGAAGCCGTGCACGTCGCTCCCCCACGGGTCCTTGAAGAAGAAGCCCATTTCGGCGACCGGGCCGGAGATCCCGGCCGCGTCGGCGAGCGACATCAGTCGCGCCAGGTCCAGGATCAGCGGTGCGGCGAGCGCGGAGTCGTAGGCCGACCAGATGGTCTGCACCGTGATCCGCGAGCCGAGGAACCCCTCCGCGTGCACGTGGTCCCACGCGGTCTTCACGTCGCCGAGGTCCGGCACGTTGTCGATGTGCAGCGGAGTGACGACCTCGTCGCCGAGCAGGCTGCGGAGCCCGCGGTTCTTCGAGACCAGCTTCGAGCGCACCGCCTCCGGGTCGGCGAGGGTCTGCCCGTCGCCGCCGCCGAGCAGGTTCGCGCCCGCCCAGGACAGCACGCGCATCCCGCGCGCCGTGAACATCGGCGCGAGCACGCTGCGGAGCAGGGTCTCGCCGGTCTTGCCGTCCTGTCCCGCGATCGGGATGCCCGCCTCCGCGGCCCACTCCTCCAGCGCGGGCAGCGCGAGCGCCGTGGAGGGGGTGAAGCAGACGTAGGGCGAGCCGGCGGTCACCGCGGCGAGCGCGCTGATCGAGCTCGGCGGCAGCACGGTCTCACCGGGCCGGGCGAGCGCGGCGCGCAGGGCGGCGAGGTCGTGGAACTCGGGGCGGTCCTGCGGCAGCACCTCGGTGGAGGCGACGTCGATCACGACGACCCGGGCGAGCGCGTGCCGCTCGCGGAACTCGACGATGTCGGCCGCCTGACGGTCGATCTCGTCCTGCTGCGAGCCGCCCTCGACGCCGAAGGAGCGGCGGATCTCGCGGTCGGTCGCGTCGAGCCGGTCGGCGACCTCGGCGACGACCGAGGTCGGGAACATCCCGCCGGCCGCCAGGCCCATCGCCTTCTCGAGCAGCGGGGTCGACGAGACGTCGTGCCCGCCGATCACGATCGCGTCGAAGCCGGCGAGCGGGACGTCCTCGAAGGCGGGCGTCGCCGTGGCGCAGCCGTTGCTGGGCGCCGCGCCCGAGGCGATGGCGTGCAGGCCGACGGCGGCCGTGGTGGCGACGCTGCCCCGGGCTCCGATCAGCCAGAGGCCGATGCGCTCCTGCTGCGGGGCGCGGTCGGCGCTGGTGGTGCGGGTGGTGTCGGACGAGGTCATCGTTCTCTCCTGTCGGTGGGGGTCGTTCGTGGATGCGTCGTTCGGGGGGACGTCATTCGGGGTCTCCCTGCGCGTCGAGATTGCGTCACCTCGCGGCGACTGCTTTCCTCAGGTGTGCCGAGCCGCGACCCGTCCTCCCGAGCAGTCGCCTGCGGCATCTGCACCGTCGACATCCGAGCGGGCGGGTGCTGAGCGTGGGCGTGCGGGCCGGCTCGCAGACCGGCGACCTGCTGCGGCTCTTCGCCGACGGCCGTCCGCGTACCCGCGCGGAGCTGGTCGAGGAGACGGGACTCGCCCGAACGGCGGTGATGACGCGGCTCGACCTGTTCTTCGAGCTCGGACTGATCACGCACCTCGACCGTGCGCCGTCGACCGGCGGCCGCCCGTCGGCGCGGCTGGTGTTCGATCCGTCGGTCCGCGCGTTCCTGACCATCGACCTCGGCGCGACGCACTCGACGATCGCGCTGACCGACTTCGACGGCCGCATCGTGGTCGAGCGGCGCGAGGAGCTCGACATCGCGCAGGGCCCGATCCGGGTGCTCGACCACACGCTCGACGTCTGCGACGAGATCCTCGCCGATGCGCACCTGGCGCCCGAGGCGCTGGCCGGCTTCGGCCTCGGCGTGCCCGGCCCGGTCGAGCACGCGAGCGGCCGCCCGGTGCGCCCGCCGATCATGCCCGGCTGGGACGGCTTCGACATCCCGGGCTACATCCGCCGCCGCGTCGACACCACCGTGCTCGTCGACAACGACGTGAACCTGCTGGCCCTCGGCGAGCGCGCCTCGCGCTTCCCGCACGCGCAGGACCTGATCTTCGTGAAGATCAGCACCGGCATCGGCTCGGGCATCGTCTCCGGCGGCGTCCTGCAGCGCGGTGCGCTCGGCGCGGCCGGCGATCTCGGTCACGTCCAGGTGCCGCGCACCGCTCCGGAGGCGGCGGACGGCCACGACGGCGACCTCGAGGCGCTCGCGAGCGGCGGGGCCCTGGTGCGCGCGCTGGCCGAGGCGGGCCGCGACGTGCACTCGGTCCGCGATCTGCTGGCGCTCCTGCGCGACCGCGACCCGGAGGCGATCGAGGCGGCGCGCCTCGCGGGCCTGCAGATCGGCGAGGTCCTCGCCACCTGCGTGAGCCTGCTGAACCCGTCGGTGATCGTGCTCGGCGGCAGCGTCGCGCTCGCCGCCCCGGAGATCCTGGCCGGGGTGCGCGAGGTCGTCGACCGGCGCTCCCTCCCGCTGGCGACCCAGCGCCTGCACGTGGTGACCGCCGAGCTCGGCGGCAGCGGCGGCGTCCGCGGTGCGGCCCTGATGCTGCGGCAGCACCTCCTCGGCCCGAGCAACGTCGACGCCTTCCTCGAGCAGCTCCGCGAGCAGAGCCTCGCCGAGCGCTGAGCCCTCGCCGAGCACTGAGCCCCCGCCGAGCACTGGCGCCCCGGCGACGACGGAGGTCAGGAGCGCACCCCCGCCCGGCCGGTCGCTGAAGGGTCGGACGCGGAAGGGTCTGTCGCGGACGGGTCGGTCGTCTCCCGCGAGATGCCACTTGTGAGCTCGACACGCCGCGATTCCTCGTCATAAGTGGCATCTCGCGGAGTCGTCGAGGCGCTGGCCACCGCGGCGGCGACGGCGGCGTCGATCCGCCGCTGCTCGCCCGCGGCGCGGCGGCGGCGGCGCACGACCGCCAGCACGATCAGCCCGATCAGCAGCGCCAGCAGCACCAGCGCGCTCCACGGCACGGCCGCGGTCGAGGCCTCGGAGGAGACGGCGGCGACCTCGGGCACGGCGGCCGGGTCGGCGGCCTGCCCCGCGAAGTCGGCGGTGACGACGGTGCCGGTCAGCGCGATCCGGGCGGTCGCGACGAACAGCGGCCAGACCCCGGCGACGGTGACGCTCCGGCTGGTGGAGCTGCCCGGGAGCAGCTCGGGCAGCGGCTCCGGATCGGTCGCGGCGACGCTGCCGAGGCCGAGGAGACCGGAGACCGCGAGCTCGGCGCCCGGGGCGAGGCGGGTGTTGCCCGCGTTGGTGACGGTGTAGTCGATGGTGGTCGTCCCGGGAGCGAACGGGTTCCACTCGCCCTGGTACGAGACGGCGAGGCCGTCGACCGAGAGGCGCGGGGCGAGGTCGCCGCCGACGCGGAGGTACATCCGCGAGCCGAGGCGGCGGTCGACCGAGACCCCGGTCTCGCCCTGGACGAGGATCGAGGAGACGACCCCCGCGGCGTAGTCGCCCGGCACGGCGTCGGCCGGCACCTCGAGCTGGAACGGGATCTGCACGCTCTCGCCCGCAGGGACGACGACGTCCGGGGCCTCGAAGGAGATCCAGCTGCCCAGCTGGGTGGACGGCTCGGCGGCCGGCAGCAGATCGAGCTGACCCGCCTCGGTGATGAAGCCGTCGGAGCCGTAGACGCGGAAGGTCTGCTCCTCGTCGTCGTAGTTGGAGACGATCAGCGCGTCGCTCAGCTGCCCGCCCGGCTCGAGCGCGTAGGCGTAGTTCGGCCGGTCGCTGCCCTGCTCGGTGTCGGCGGGCCGCACCCCCCAGGTCACCGCCGAGCTCGCCGTCTCCGCGAGGGCCTGCGCCGGCAGCACAGCGGCCCCGAGCCCGACGACGAGCAGGACACCGAGCGAACGGAGTGTGGAGCGGAACATCATCGTCCAGCCTTTCGAGGCGGGTGGGTCCCCCCGCGAGATGCCACTTGTGCACGCGACACGCCGTGTCAGGCGTGCACAAGTGGCATCTCGCGGAGGGGGAAGGAGGGGGGCCGACCGCCGGGGCTCCGGCGGCCGGCCGAGGGGGTGGCTAGCCGAGCGCGGTGAGCGTCAGCGTGGCCGTGTAGGTGCCGGTTCCGACCGACAGCGGGAGCTGCAGGTCGAGGTCGGCGCCGAGGACCGAGGATCCGGTCGGGTGCCCGGCCGCGGCGGAGCCGAGGACGCGGGCGGTGGCGAGGCCCTCGCCCGAGACGAACCCGGAGACGACGGGGGCGCCGGCGACGGCACCGCCCTCGTTCTCGAGGACCTTCGGGGTCCAGCCGAGGTACTTGCCCGAGACCGTCTGGTCGCCGGCGCGGAAGTCGCTGATCTGAGCGGTCACCGACCACTCCGGTCCGGACAGGCGCGAGTCGGTCACGCGGACCGGCACGAGCTCGCCCGAGGCGGCGAAGTGGTCGCCCTGCTCCTCGGCGACACCGAGGTTCACCAGGTTGCTGGTGCCCTCGAGGCTCCAGGTCAGCTCGCCCTCGCGCGCGTCCGGCACGATGACCGCGACGGCCTGGTCGCCCTGCGCCGCAGCGCCGGCGGCCGTGCCGGTGAAGTCGCCGTCCACTCCGGCGGCGGTGTTGCCCGCGCCGAAGTTGACCGCCGGAGCGTTCTCCGCGAGCGTGATCCGCCCGCCGACCGTCGAGCCCGCGAGCTGGACGTTGCCGGAGTTGCCCGAGAGCACGAGGTTCCCGCCGACGGTGTTGCCGAGCGCGGCCGCCGAGCCGTCCTCGTTCGCGCCGAGGAGCACGCCGCGCGAGGAACCGCTGACCGTCAGCGAGCCGCCGACGATCGCGCCGCCGACGCTCACGCCGAAGTCGCTGCCGGCGAAGGTCGCGTCGCCGCCGACGCTGGTGCGCGCCACGTCGACGTAGTTCGCCGCATCGGTGCTGACCGAGCCGTCGACCGAGACGTCGCTGAACTCCACGTCGATGCCGCCCGCCTCGACCATGCCCGCGACGGTGAGGTCACGGAGGTAGAGGAAGCCGGCGCGCGAGCCCTCGGAGAACGACACGACGTCGCCGCCGACGCTGGTGCCGTCGATCGAGATGCCGTACGCGTCCGTGCCGATGACGTCGCCCTCGATCGTCGCCGAGGTGGCGTCGAGCCAGGCGTCGTCGCCGACGGTGATCGAGCCCTGCACGACGACGTTGCCCAGCACGCAGGTCTCGCCGGCGGCGACGGTCAGGTCGCCCGCGATCGTCGTATTGCCGAGCTCGGTCGTGCAGTCCGTCGTCGCCGCGAAGGCGGACGGCGCGGCGACCATCGCGAGGGAGGCGGCCGCGAGGACCGCCGTGGTCGTCTTCCACTTCATGGGGGTTCTCCTCGGTGC
Organism: Rathayibacter sp. PhB151; assembly: GCF_004366415.1. Taxonomy (NCBI): domain Bacteria; kingdom Bacillati; phylum Actinomycetota; class Actinomycetes; order Micrococcales; family Microbacteriaceae; genus Rathayibacter; species Rathayibacter sp. PhB151. The sequence goes on from NZ_SOEN01000006.1 coordinate 827,809, forward strand.
GCCGGTGCGCGTGGTGGTGCGGGGAAGGGAGGCGCCGGCGCGGCGCGAGGACTCAGCCACGGAGAGCCTCGATGGCGTCGTAGCTGCGCGCGGCGTTGCCGAGCGAGTTCACCGGGTTGGGCGCGACGGCCTGGGTGGGCGCGGTGTCCTGCTCCCAGACTCCGTAGCGCTGGCCTCGGTCGCGCAGCTCCGACAGGAACGCCTGGTACGGCAGGTTGCCCGCGCCGAACTCGACGATGTCGTAGCCGTTGGTATTCGCGTTGTTCGTCTTGCCGTCCTTGAGGTGCAGGATCGGGTAGCGGCGCGGATTGCGCTTGATGTAGTCGAGCGGCTCGAAGCCCGGGTAGAGCTTCTTGCCCACGTAGGCCCAGTAGACGTCCATCTCGAGGTAGACGTGCTTGGGGTCGGTGTTGTCGTAGAACACGTCGTAGAGGCGCGTGTTCGGGTCGTCCGAGCCGAAGGCGAACTCGCCCGCGTGGTTGTGCTGGTAGAGCTTCATGCCCGCGGCCGAGACCTGCTGGCCCCAGGCGTTCCACTCGTCGGCAGCGGCGCGGTAGCCAGCGACGGTGTTGACGTTGGTCGGCGCGTTGCCGGTGCCGAGGTGCGGGGTGCCGAGGATCTGCGCGATCTCGATCTGCTTCCCCAGCTCCGAGCGGAGCAGGTTGGTGCCGACGTGCGAGCCGACGGCCCGCAGGCCGTTGTCGTCGAGCAGCTGGCGGATCTCCTGGGGGGTGATCGCGCCGACGTTGCCCTGGGTGTAGCCGGCGAACTCGATCTCGCTGTAGCCGATGCGGCCCAGCTCCTCGAAGACGGCCCGGAAGCCGATCGACGAGACCTTGTCGCGGACGCTGTAGAGCTGGATCCCGATCCGGTTGATCGGGACGAGCCGGTTGGCGCCGGACGAGGGGGCGGGAGCGGCGAGGGCGCCGGGCGCCAGCGCGCCGGCCCCGACTCCGACGGCGACCGTGGAGGCGGCGAGCGCCGTCATCAGCGCGCGTCGGCTCATCGGCTTCGCCGTGATGGATCCGTGGTGGTGGTGCATTGTCTCTCCTTCGAAACGGAACATGCAGATGGATCAGGGGGGGACCGGCCGGCCCGGGCTCTCGGCGCGAGCCGGCCGGTCCCGCCGCGGCTACTGCTGGACGGTGAGGTTCAGCAGGCTGGACGCGGCGTTGGTGTTCGCCGTGGCGGTGTGGGTGACGGTCAGCTTGTAGCTGCCCGCCGCGAGCTTCGGCAGGGTCACGACGACCTTCCCGTTCTCGTCGAGGGTGCCGGTGAGCATCGCGACGGTGGAGAGGTTCCTCTTCACCATCACGGTGACCTGGCCGGTCCCGGCGACGCCGGTCGACGTCGTGGCCTCGACCGAGACCTGCGCGCTGGCGCCCGGCTTGACCGGGTTCGGCGAGACGGTCGCGGTGAGCACGGAGTCGGCCTTCGACACGATCAGGCGGGCGGTGCCGGCCGACGCCTTGAAGGTGCCGTCCGCTCCGTAGGCCGCGCGGAAGGTGTGCGTCCCGGCCCCGAGCGTCTGCGGCAGGGCGATGGTCGCCTTCCCGCCCTCGAGGGCGCTGCGGCCGATCTCGGTGTCGCCCTCGTAGAGGACGACCTCGCCGCCGGGGGTGCCGCCCTGGCCGGAGACGGTGACCGTCGCCGATCCGGGAGCGCCGAAGGTCACGCGCGGGGCGCCGAGCGCCACGGTCGTGGTCGAGTCGACGGTCGGCGCGTTCCCCGCGGCGAGGTCGATCGTGAACGAGACCGTGCCGACCGCGGAGACGTTGCCGCCGGTGTCGGTGGCGCGGTACTGCACGGTGCGGACGCCGTTGGTGGTGAAGGGCACCGAGTAGGCGCCGTTCGCGGCGCGGACCGTGGTCCACGTCGTCCCGTTGTCGACCGAGTACTGCACGCTGGCGAGCGCGCCGTTGTCGGTCGCTGCCAGGTTCAGGTTCACCGCGCGGTTGTAGACGCCGCCGACGCCGGTGGGCGCTGCGGGGTCGAGCGTCGCGCTGACGGTCGGCGCCGTCTTGTCGCCGGCACCCGCACCCTGGAAGGTGAGGGAGTCGAGCGACAGGCCGGAGGGCGAGGTCACGTAGAGCGAGCCGGTGCCGGTGGGCTGGCCGGAGAACGGCACGAGGACGTCCTGCCAGCCGGCGCCGGCGGGGATGGTCGCCGTTCCGAAGGGCGCCGCGTCGGCGGCGTTCCAGCGGAGGTCGACGGTGCCCTCACCGGTGGCGCGGACCACGACGCCGGTCAGGTTCGCGAGGTTCACCGGATCCCAGCGCAGGAAGGATCCCGCACCGAGTCCGCTGACCGCGTTGCCGCCGCTGGCGGTGGTGTCCGCGTAGGGCAGGACGCCCTCGCGGGCGGCGTGCTCCGCCTCCTGCGTCTTCGGGTTCAGCCGCAGCGTCGCCTCGGCCGCGGCCGGGGGCAGTCCGTTGTAGCCGGCGTCCGTGTAGGTCACGACGACGGTGCCGTAGAGCAGCGCGCCGGGGCCGTGCTCGGGCGAGTCCTTCGACGTCGGGAACGCTCCCGTGGCACCGGTGCCGGTGACCTCGGGGTGGGCGTGCTCGTCGTGGCCGAGACCGTAGGTCCAGCCCACGCGGCTGCCGACGATCTGGTCGCCGTCCTCCGCGTCACGGCCGGTCACCCGGTAGGGGATCGCGTCGCCCCACTCGAAGAACGAGCCGTTGCCGGGCGTCGTGATCTCGATCTGCGGCGCCTGGTTGCCCACCGAGATCACCCGGGAGGTGAGGCTGAACTTGCCCTTGGCGTCGGTGACGCGCAGGCGGGCCGTGAACTGGCCGAGCTCGGTGTAGGTGTTCTTCGCGGTGACGCCCGTGGCGTCGAAGGTGCCGTTGCCGTCGAAGTCCCAGTCGTAGGTGAGCGCGTCGCCCTCGGGGTCGGAGGATCCCTTGGCGTCGAACGTCACCTCGAGCGGCGTCTCGGAGGCGGACAGCGGCGTCGCGGTGAAGCGCGCCTGGGGGGCCTTGTTGCCCTCGGCGTAGTCGATCCGGTACAGGCCGGCGTCGGGGTTGGCGCGGAAGAAGCCGTCGCCGTACTCGAGCACGTACATCGACCCGTCGGGGCCGAACTCCATGTCCATGGGGTTGTCGTGGATCGGCTGGTTGCGCGAGCTCAGCGCCGTGTTGGGCAGGAAGTCCTCGATGTGCGTGACCGCGCGGTCGTCATCGAGCGTGAACGCCGCGATGTAGTCCTGCGAGAACTCGCCGAAGAAGGTCTTCTCGTTCCAGTAGGCCGGGAACTTCGACGTCGAGGTGTTCTCCTCGTCGAAGTGGTAGACCGGTCCGCCCATCGGGCCCTGGCCGGTGCCGGTGCCGAAGTTCACGAGCTCGTCGAACGGCTGGTCGCCGGGGTTGTCGCCGTAGTAGACGGTCGCCGGCGTGGCCGCCGGGATGTCCACGAGGCCGGTGTTCCAGCGCGAGTTGTTCTTCAGGTTCTGCGGGTCGAAGAAGCCGCGGGGCGTCGCCGTCTCGAAGTTCCACTCGTTGTACGGCAGGTTCGGGCCGTGCACGTAGGGCCAGCCCGAGTTCTGCGGCTGGTCGAGACCGGTCGCGTTCCACTCGACGAGACCCATCGGGCCGCGCACGCCGTCGGCCGCGGCGGCCTTCGTCGCGTCGGGACCGTAGTCGCCCCAGGAGAGGGTGTTCGTCTCCGCGTCGACGTCGATCTTGAACGGGTTGCGCACGCCCATCACGAAGATCTCGGGGCGGGTCTTCTCGGTGCCCACCGGGAAGAGGTTGCCCTCGGGGATCGTGTACGAGCCGTCCTCCTGGACCGTGATCCGGAGGATCTTGCCGCGCAGGTCGTTCGTGTTGCCCGCACCGCGACGCGAGTCGAAACCGGGGTTCATGCCGGGCGCGTCGTTGTTCGGCGCGAAGCCCGCGGCACCCGGAGCGCTCGCCGGCGTGTTGTCGCCGGTCGAGAGGTACAGGTTGCCGTCGGCGTCCCAGTCGAAGTCGGCGCCCACGTGGCAGCACTGCCCGCGCTGCGCCTCGACCTCGATGATCTTCTGCTCGCTCGCCAGGTCGAGTCCCGAGCCGGTCCACTTGAACCGGGAGAGGCGGTTGACGCCCTTCCACTGGTCCCAGTAGCTCTCGTCCTCACCCGCGGGGAGCATGTTCGGGGCCGCACCGGTCGGCGTGCCGCTCTGGGGCGCGTAGACCAGGTAGACCCACTGGTTCTCGGCGAAGTCGGGGTCGACGCCGACGCCCTGGAGTCCGTCCTCCGAGTTCTGGTAGACGGGGATCGTGGCCACGACGCGCGTGGTGCCGGTCTTCGGATCGGTGTGGCGGATCTCGCCGTTCCGTGCCGTGTGGAGGACCGACTTGTCCGGGAGGACGGCGAGGTCGATCGGTTCGCCGACGTTCTTCGTCAGCAGCACCTTCTCGTAGTTGCTCCAGTCGAGCGCGGACTCCGCGCCCGGCTCCGAGCCGTGGTCCACTCCGTCGTGGGCCGAGGCGGGCAGGCCGAGAGCGGTGAGTCCGGAGACCGTCACCATCCCGGCGATGCCGAGGGCGAAGAGAGACCTGATGCTTCTCTTCGTGGATCGCTTACCATTCATGCGTGATGTGATTCCTTCAACGAGGTGTTCATCGCAGAGGCCGGATCCGTCTCTGTCCGCACGACGTGCGGATCCGGTCTCCCCTGGTCGGCCCGTGGGCCGATGTCTTCGTCGTCGCCTCCTCTCGCGGGATGCTGTCGTGGCGCCGGTCGCTCCTCTTAATAGAGGGGCGGTTCCGGCTGGTCCGGGCCGGCGCGGGGTCTCCCCCGCGCCGGCGGGTCAGTGGGCCGGTCGGATCAGTGGTCCGGCCGGGTCAGCGGATCAGGACTCGAAGGCCGAGGGCAGGTACTCGGCGACGTTGTCCTTGGTGACGACCGGCGCGAAGAGCTGGATCTGGCGCGGGACGCCGAGCGAAGTGGTGTCGCTCATCGACTTGTTCTGCTCGATGAGGCGGGCGAGCTTGATGCCGTCCGCGGCCTGGGTCGAGGGGTAGACGACCGTGGCCTTGACCACGGAGTCGTCGGCCTCGATCGAGCGCATCACGTTCGCCGAGCCGGCGCCACCGACGAGGATGAACTCGTCGCGGCCCGCGGTGTCGATCGCGGCGAGGACGCCGACGCCCTGGTCGTCGTCGTGGTTCCAGATCGCGTCGATCTGCGGCGCCGCCTGGAGGAGGTTGGCCGCGGCCTGCTCGCCGCCCTGGACGGTGAAGTCGGCGGCGACGCGGTTGTCCACGTCGAGCCCGCAGCCCGAGAGCGCATCGGCGAAGCCCTGGCTGCGGTCCTGGGTCAGCGGCAGCGAGTCGATGCCGGCGATCTCGGCGACGACCGCGTCCGGGTTGTCGCCGAGCTGCTCGCAGAGGTAGGTGCCGGCGCTGACGCCCATGCCGTAGTTGTCGCCGAGCACCGTCGAGCGGGCGGCGAACGGGCTGGAGAACTCGCGGTCGACGTTGATGACGGTGATGCCGGCCTCCATCGCCTCGGTCGCGACCTCGGTCAGCGCCGCGCCGTCGATCGGCAGCAGCACGATCGCGTCGACGCCGTCGTTGATGAAGGTCTCGACCTGGCTGATCTGCAGGTTGACGTCGTTGGTGCCCTCCGCGGTGCGCAGCTCCACGTCGTCGTACTTCTCGGCCTCGGCGATGGCCGCGCGGCTGACGGCGCCCATCCAGCCGTGGTCGGCGGCGGGAGCGGTGAAGCCGATCACCACGTTGTCGCCCGAGGCGTCGTTGTCCGAGGCGGCGACCGCGGCGGCGGTGCCGCCGCCGGAGGCGTTCCCGGTCTCGACGGGGGCGTTGGAGATGCAGCCGGTGAGCATCAGCGCGACGGCGCCGAAGGCGAAGCCGGCGGTGCCCAGGCGGGCGGTGCGGCCCAGTCGGGTGGTGCGGCCGAGGCGGGAGCCGGAGGGGTGGCGAACGGACATGGAAGTGATCTCCTTCGATGGATCCATGAGGGGCCGCAGGGCACAGCGGTGCCTGCGGAGGGTGACCGGAGTGGTCGAGGTGGATGCTGTCGGTGCTGGGAAGCGGGGCGAGCGCCCCGAGAAGAGGTGGGGCCGGCGGCCCGTCGGGTCAGGACTTGCCGCGGGCGGCGAAGCGCTGCTGCAGCAGGACGGCGGCGACGATGATCGCGCCCTTCGCCACGGCCTGGGCCGAGGTCGACATGTTGTTCTGCGTGAAGACGTTGGTGAGGGTCGTGAAGATCAGGACGCCGAACACGGTGCCGACGATCGTGCCGCGGCCGCCGGCGAGCAGGGTGCCGCCGACCACGACCGCCGCGATGGCGTCGAGCTCGTAGAGCGTGCCGTTGGTCGACGAGCCGGCGGTGGTGCGGGCGAGCATCATCACCGCGGCGATGCCCGCGGTCAGGCCGGCGAGGCCGTAGACGTACATGGTGTGCCGGCGGACCTTGATGCCGGCGAGGCGGGCCGCCTCCGGGTTGCCGCCGACCGCGACGGTGCGGCGGCCGAAGGTGGTGCGGTTGAGCAGGATCCAGCCGGCGACCGCGACGAGCGCGAAGATCAGCACGAGGACCGGGATGCCGAGCACGTCGGCGCGGAAGAAGTCGAGGAACGGGTCGACGGTGACGATCTGCGTCTGCCGGTTGGAGATCAGCTCCGCGAAGCCGCGGGCCGCGACGAGCATCGCCAGCGTCGCCATGAAGGCGACCACGCGGCCGTAGGCGATCAGCGCCCCGTTGATCAGCCCGCAGACCAGGCCGACCAGCACCGCGGTCAGCACGATGACCAGCCAGGAGGTGTTCGCCGCGTAGTACTGCGTCGACACGGTGCTCGCCCAGACCGTCGCGAGCCCCATCACCGAGCCGACCGAGAGGTCGATGCCGCCCGAGGTGATGACGAAGGTCATGCCGATGCTGAGCACGCCGATCACGGCGGCCAGGCGGAGGATCGTCAGCACGTTGTCGACGCTGGCGAACCGCTCCCCCGCGGTGGCGAACCCGACGATGCAGAGGATGACCAGCGCGAGCACCAGGCCGATGTTGCGGCCGAGCGAGCCGCCCATCATCCCGGCGAGACCGGAGCGGGCGTCCTTCGACGGGCTCCCGCCGCTCGGCCCTCCGGTCGCGGCCGAGGCGTGACGGCCGGCGTCCTCCTGCGGACCGCCGATCGACGGTGACGCGGTGTCGAGCTGTCCGCTCACGCTGCACTTCCTTCCATGACGAGATCGAGCACGCGGTGCTCGTCGATCGAATCGGCGGGGCCCTCGTGGACCACGGCGCCGTCGGAGATCACGAGCACTCGGTCCGAGAGCCCGAGGACCTCGCCGATCTCGCTGGAGACCACGAGCACGGCGGCGCCGTTGGTCGCGAGGTCCCGGATCAGGGTGTAGATCTCGGCCCGCGCTCCGACGTCGACCCCGCGGGTCGGCTCGTCGAGCAGCAGCACGCGGCAGCCGCGCACCAGCCAGCGGGCGAGGAGCGCCTTCTGCTGGTTGCCGCCGGAGAGCGTGCGGGCGTCGCGATCGACGCCGTGCGGGCGGAGGTCGAGCGCCACCGCCTGCTCGGCCGCCGCCGCGCGCTCGGAGCGCTCGTCGAGGAAGCCGCGCTTGGCGAAGCGGTCGAAGGTCGAGAGGGTGATGTTGCGGTAGACCGGCTCGTCCAGGAGCAGGCCCTGGCTCTTGCGCTCCTCCGGGCAGAGGCCGATGCCGGCGTCGACCGCGGAGGTGACCGAGCCGGCCCGCAGCCGCTTGCCCGCGACGCTGACGGTGCCGGTGCTGGCGCGGCGGGCCCCGTAGATGGTCTCCAGGATCTCGGAGCGGCCGGAGCCGACGAGCCCCGCGAGGCCGACGACCTCGCCGGCGCGGATCTCGAGCGAGACGTCGGCGAACGAGCCGCGCAGCCCCAGGTTCTCCACTTTCAGCAGCGTCTCGGCCTCGGTCGGGAGCTCGGTGCGGTCCGGGAAGACGTATTCCACGGCGCGGCCGGTCATCAGCGTGATCAGCTTCGAGGTCGGGGTGTCGGCGACGGCGAGGTTCTTCGCGACCGTCGCGCCGTCCTTGATGACGGTGATCCGATCGCCGATGGCGCGGATCTCCTCGAGCCGGTGCGAGATGTAGACGATGGCGACGCCGTCGGCGGTGAGCTGGCGGACCACGTGGAAGAGGTTCTCCACCTCCTCGGAGTCGAGCACCGCGGAGGGCTCGTCCATGATGATGACCCGCGCGTCGTGCGAGAGGGCCCGCGCCATCTGCACGATCTGCTTGCCGGCGGCGGAGAGGCTGCCGACCTCGCGGTGCGGGGCGATCTCGGGGTGGCCGAGGCGCTCCATCAGCTCGCGGGTGATCCTCGCGGCCTTGGAGCGGGCGGTGAAGCCGCCGCGGGAGAGCTCGTGGCCGAGGTAGATGTTCTCGGCGACGGAGAGGCCGTCGACGACGTCCAGCTCCTGGTACATCGTGGCGATGCCGAGCGCGAGGGCGGCCGTCGGCGACGGGATGGTGACGACCTTCCCGTCCACGAGGATCTCGCCCTCGGTGGGCTGGTGGGCGCCGGCGAGCGTCTTGATGAGCGTGGACTTGCCGGCCCCGTTCTGGCCGAGGAGGCAGTGCACCTCGCCCGGGCGGACGTCGAGATCGACGCCGTCGAGGGCTCGTGCTCCGGGGAAGACTTTGACGATTCCGCGCATCTGCAGAAGCAGTTCTGACGCGGTGTCCTGGGTGCGGGAAAGAGGCTGGGCGGCGGTGTCGCCGGGGTCTGCGTTGACCATGCGGACGAAGCTACAGCGACTTAAGTCGCGGGTCAACCAAAAGTTCTGAGCCCTTTCGAAGGAGATCCCGGCGGTCGCCCAGCGCGTCGAAACGCTTCCGTCACCCGCGCCAGCCCTGCGATCCGCGGGTTTATGCGACATCTGACGGCTCAGTGCACGGCGCGTCTGGACACGGAGTCTCGTCATGGAGCGCTCTCTCACCCTATGAATAGCGTCCGGGCCGCAACCGGATCGTGACCTTCGGCCTCAGGAGCCCTCCGTCGCCGCCCTCCCGCTCAGCAGAAAGAGCTGGCGGAGCCGAGCGCGGGCATGGGAGGGTCGACCCGCCGACGAAAGGACGACGATGTCGAACGACCGAGCACTGCGCGTCGCGATGGTGGGGACCGCCTTCATGGGCCGCACCCACTCGCACGCCTGGCGCACCGCCCCCCGCTTCTTCCCGCTGCCGCTGCGCCCCGAGCTGGCCGTGCTGGTGGGCACCGACCCGCAGCGGACCGCCGAGCGCGCCGAGACCCTGGGCTGGAGCGAGTCCTCGACCGACTGGCGCGCGGTGATCGCGCGCGACGACATCGACCTCGTCGACATCTGCACCCCCGGCGACACCCACGCCGAGATCGCGATCGCCGCCCTCGAGGCCGGCAAGCACGTGCTCTGCGAGAAGCCGCTGGCCAACTCCGTCGAGGAGGCCGAGCGGATGGTCGCCGCGGCCACCGCCTCGGGCCGCGTCGCGATGTGCGGCTTCAGCTACCGCCGCACCCCCGCGCTCGCCCTGGCCAAGCGCTTCATCGACGAGGGCCGGCTCGGCCCGATCCGGCACGTCCGCGCCCAGTACCTGCAGGACTGGCTGAGCGATTCCGAGGCCCCGCTGACCTGGCGCCTCGACGCCGCAAAGGCCGGCTCGGGCGCGCTCGGCGACATCGGCGCGCACATCATCGACAGCGCGCAGTGGCTGACCGGCACCCCGATCGCCTCCGTCTCGGCGGTCCTGCGCACCTTCACCACCGAGCGCCCCGTGCTCGCGACGCAGTCGGGCCTCGGCGGCCGCGCGGAGGAGGGCGCCGAGCGCGGCCCGGTCACGGTGGACGACGCCGCCGCCTTCACCGCCTCCTTCGAGGGCGGCGCCCTCGGCGTCTTCGAGGCGACCCGCGTCGCCACCGGCCGGAAGAACGCCAACCGGATCGAGATCAACGGCGAGACCGGCAGCATCGCCTTCGACTTCGAGCGGATGAACGAGCTCGAGTACTACGACGCGCGCGACCCCGAGGACGCCCAGGGCTTCCGCACCGTCCAGGTCACCGAGCCCTCGCACCCGTACATGTCGGCCTGGTGGCCCGCCGGCCACGGCATCGGCTACGAGCACCTCTTCAGCCACCAGGTCGTCGACCTCGTCGAGGCGATCGCCGCCGGCACCCCCGCCACCCCGACCTTCGCCGACGCCCTCGAGGTCCAGCGCGTCCTCGCCGCCGTCTCGACGAGCGCCGCCAACCGCTCCGAGTCCACCCCCGTGCAGCGCGGCACCGGCCCGGTCTGACGCCGACCGGCAGCACGCAGTGCCAGGCTGGGGCGATGCGCCGACGAGGGAGTTCCGCGGCGGCCGTCGCGGTCGTCGCGCTGCTGCTGGGCGGCTGCGTCGAGGCGGAGTCCGGGCCGGCGGCGGTCGGTGCCGGTGGCGTGGCGGACGGGACCTCGGCGAGCGTCTCCGCCGCGGGGACCGTCGACGTCTCCTATCAGCGGCAGGGCGACTTCGCGGTGGTCGTCGCGCTCGACTGCTCGGCCTGCTCCGGGAGCGTCACCGTGTCGGCGCCCGGGCGCAGCACTCCGGTGGGCGAGGCCGCGGCGGGGACGCAGTCGTCGTGGCTCCTCGAGACCGTCGCGACCGACCCCGTCGACCAGTCGCTCCTCGTGCGGACCGCCGGCCACTGGACGCTCACGCTGCAGAGCTGGAACGACCTGCCCGAGGTCTCCGGCGAGCAGTCGGGCAGCGGATCCGCGGTGCTCGCGTTCTCCGACGACGTCGACAGCCTCGACGTCGCCTACGGCCCGGCGAGCAGCGAGGACTCGCTCTCCGGCCGCGTCCTCGGCACCGCCGGCACCCGGCAGACCTTCGGCGACACCACCGCCTTCGCCCGGGTCGTCGACGCCGACCTCCCCGGCGTCGTCGCGATCCGCACCGACGGCGCCTGGACCCTGACCCCGACCCCGTGACACGCGCGCCGGGTGCCCCGGTCGCGCTCCGCGAGATGCCACTTGTGAGCACGACACGCCGCAGAATCCGCGCATAAGTGGCATCTCGCGGAGGGGGTCGGCGGGGGCGCTTCGGGGGCTTCGCCTCGCGAGGCGATCCTGCGCCATACTTCCTGGATGAGCAAGAAGATTGACGCGGCGCATCGCGCCCTGGTAGCAGCCCTCGACAAGCACGCCGCCCTCGTCGGCGACAAGTCGGCGAAGCCGAGCAAGGTCGCGCGGGCCGCGTCCGAGCTCCGCGCCGCGACGAAGGCCTACTCGGCGCTCGTCTCGGCCCGCACCGGCACCTCGAGCCCGTTCGCCGACCTGGCCGACCCGCGTCTGGACCAGCCGACCATCGCCTCCCTCCGGGCCGAGCGCGACGCGATCGCCGCCCGCCTCGCCAAGCACGAGGCCCTCGCGGCGGAGTCGGGCGACCAGGCCCTCGCGGGCTGACCCTCCTCCTCCGTTCTCCCTCCCCCGCGGAAGTCGCCGTGTTACGGGCGTGTTTCGCGTGCCCGGTGGCGCCCTGCGTACGGTGGTCTCCGGGATCCGCGCAGTCGCGGCGTCGAGCGACCGGAGGCCGGTCGCAGCGCCGGCGGTGACCAGCACCGCCCGTGGACGCCGCCCGGATCCTCACCACGGAAGGATCCACCGCATGTCCCTGCGCCGCACTCTCCTCGCGACCACCGCGATCGCCGCCTCCGCCCTCCTCCTCGCCGGCTGCTCGTCCGCCGCCGGAGCGAGCGACGACACCGTCCGCATCGGCGTGGTCGGCGCGGGCGACCCCTACTGGGCGACCTACGAGCAGGCCGCCGAGGACGCCGGCATCGACGTCGAGATCGTCGACTTCACCGACTACAACCAGCTGAACCCCGCGCTGACCGAGGGCGAGATCGACCTCAACCAGTTCCAGCACCTCGTCTACCTGGCGCAGTACAACACCTCGGCCGACGCCGACCTCGTGCCGATCGGCGCGACCGCGATCTACCCGCTCGGCCTCTACTCGACCCAGTACGACAGCGTCGAGGACATCCCCGAGGGCGAGAGCGTCGCCGTCCCGAACGACGTGACCAACCAGGCCCGCGCGCTCCTCGTCCTCCAGTCGGCCGGCCTGATCGAGCTGACGGACGGCGGCACCGCCTTCTCCGGGCTCGACGACATCGACACCGACGCCTCGAAGGTCACCGTCACCGCGCTCGACGCGGCGCTCGTGCCGACCTCGCTCCCGGACGTCGCCGCCGCGGTCGTCAACAACGACTACCTCGCGGGCGCGGGCCTCGAGGCCACCGACGCCCTCGCGCAGGACGACCCGAGCGACCCGACCGCGGTGCCCTACGTCAACGTGTTCGCCGCCCGCGCGGACGACGCCGAGAACGAGACCTACCTGAAGCTCGTCGACGTCTACCAGAGCTCGCAGGACGTGCTCGACGGCGTCTCCGAGCAGTCGGGCGGCACGGCCGTCTTCGCGACGACCCCCGCCGCCGAGCTGCAGTCGACCCTCGCGACCGTCGAGGCCGACGCCGCCGCCCAAGGCTGACCCGCCCCTCCCCCTGCCGCGACCCCGCGGCGGGGCAGCGCCCGTCCCGGCAGTGCCCGACCCCGGCAGTGCCCGACCCCCGCAGTGCCCGACCCCCGCAGTGCCCGACCCCAGCAGTGAAGGAAGCGCCGTGCCGCTCATCCGCCTCGCCGACGTGAGCAAGGTCTACCCGCCGCTCGCGCGCGGCGCGTCCGCCCTGACCGCCGTGGACGGCGTCAGCCTCGACATCGAGGCCGGCGACGTCTACGGCGTGATCGGCTACTCCGGAGCCGGCAAGAGCACGCTCGCGCGCCTGATCAACGCTCTCGAGCCCGCCACCGGCGGCAGCATCGAGATCGACGGCCGCGAGATCGTCGGCCTGCCCGAGCGGGAGCTGCGCCGGCTGCGGCTCGGGATCGGCATGATCTTCCAGCAGTTCAACCTCTTCGGCTCCAAGACCGTCGAGCAGAACGTCGCCTATCCGCTGCAGGTCGCCGGCACGCCGCGTGCCGAGCTGCGAGCCCGCGTCGACGAGATGCTCCGCTTCGTCGGCCTCTCGGACAAGGCCCGCAGCCACCCGGAGCAGCTCTCCGGCGGCCAGAAGCAGCGGGTCGGCATCGCCCGCGCCCTCGCCGCCTCGCCCCGCATCCTGCTCGCCGACGAGGCCACCAGCGCCCTCGACCCGGACACCACCGGCGAGGTGCTCGCGCTCCTGCGCCGGATCAACGAGGAGCTCGGCGTCACCATCGTCGTCATCACGCATGAGATGGACGTCGTCCAGCAGCTGGCCACGAAGGTCGCCGTGATGGAGGCGGGGCGCATCGTCGAGCGCGGCCCCGTCTTCGACGTCTTCTCGGCCCCGCGGGAGGCGGTCACCCGCCGCTTCGTCTCCACGGTCGTGCGCACGGTGCCCTCGCGGGAGGAGGCGGCGGTGCTGCGCGCGCGCCACCCCGGCCGTCTCGTCACGCTGTCCTTCTCCCACAGCTCCGCCTCGCAGGGCGAGGTCTTCGCCGAGATCGCGCAGGCCGGCGTGCCGCTCGAGCTCGTCTACGGCGGCATCACCGACGTCCGCGGCCGCGCCTTCGGCCACCTCACCGTCGCCCTCGACGCCGCCGACGCCGTGATCGACCCCCTGCTGGCCCGCCTCGGCGCCCGCGTCGCCCTCACGGAGGTGCCCCGATGAACGAGCTCATCCCCCTGCTGCCCCAGCTCGCCGAGGCGACCGGCGAGACCCTCTCCATCGTGGCCCTCAGCCTGCTCTTCGGCGGGATCGGCGGCCTGCTGATCGGGCTCGGCCTCGCCGTCACCCGCGGCGGTGCGCTCTACGCCAACCGCTTCGTCTTCGGCCTGCTCAACGTGATCGTCAACGTCTTCCGGCCGATCCCGTTCATCATCTTCATCGCCGCAGCCCAGCCGCTCGCGCGCCTGGTGGTCGGCTCCGGCATCGGCACCGACGCGATCGTCTTCACCCTCTCGCTCGCCGCGGCCTTCGGCATCGGACGGATCGTCGAGCAGAACCTGCTGACCGTGCAGCCCGGCGTGATCGAGGCCGCCCGCTCGGTCGGCGCGAGCCGCTTCCGGATCGTCCGCACGGTCCTGCTGCCCGAGGCGCTCGGACCACTGATCCTCGGCTACACCTTCGTCTTCGTCGCCATCATCGACATGTCGGCCGTCGCCGGCTACATCGGCGCCGGCGGCCTCGGCACCTTCGCGATCCAGTACGGCTACCGCCAGTTCGAGCCCGTCGTCACCTGGGCGGCCGTGCTCGTCATCATCGTCATCGTCCAGCTCGTCCAGCTGCTCGGCAACGTCCTCGCCCGCCGAGTCCTCCGCCGCTGACCCCCGCGCCTCCCGTCGCGAGATGCCACTTGCGTACACGACACGCCGCGAAACGCGTACCCAAGTGGCATCTCGCGGGAGGAGTCAGCACGGTGGGTGTCATGAGGATCCGATACGACCCGCAAGCGAACGCCGCCTACCTGCCCGTCGGGCGCGAACCCCAAGCCGGGGAGTCCGTCGAGCAGGTGTGCGACATCGCCGACCCGCACGGGTTCGGAGAGATCATCCTCGACTTCGACGCCGCCGGTCACCTCATCGGCGTCGAGATCCTCGGCGCGCGGAAGCTGCTCCGCCCCGAGGCCCTGGCCGACGCCGACATCCTCTGACGCGCGTTAACCACCTCCGCGAGATGCCACTTGTGTACGCGACACGCCGTGAAAGGCGTGCACAAGTGGCATCTCGCGGAGGAGAGGGGGCTGGGCTCAGTAGCGGGGCTTGCGCTCCGGACGCTCCGAGGATCGGGACGGGCCCGAGGGGCGGGCGCCGCGGTCGGCGCCGGCGCGGCTGGGGCGGCGGTCGGGCTTGAGCTCGATCAGCTGGCCGCTGATGCGGGTGCCGGCGAGGCGGTCGAGCACGTCCTGGGGCAGGTCGGCCGGCAGCTCCACGATCGAGAAGTCCGGGCGGATGTCGATGTGCCCGAAGTCGCCGCGGTTGAGGCCGCCCTCGTTCGCGAGCGCGCCGACGATCTGGCGGGGCTCGACGCGCTGACGGCGGCCCACCTCGATCCGGTAGGACGCGAGATTGCTGTTCGACGAGCGCTGACGGCGCTCGGGACGCTCACGGTCGTTGTCGTACGAGGACCGGTCGGAGCGCTCGGGGCGGTCGCCCCGGCTGTCCTCGCGGCGGAAGCGGGGGTCGTCCGGCGAGAGCAGCAGCGGCTCGTCGCCCTGGGCGACGATCGCCAGCGCGGCGGCGACGTCCGACTCGACGACGTCGTGGTGCTCGACGTAGTGGCCGATGATGTCGCGGAACCGGTCGAGCCGCTCGCGGTCGGCGAGCGCCGTGGTGATGGCGTCGTCGAAGCGGGAGAGGCGGGTGACGTTGACGTCCTCGACGCTCGGCAGGCGCATCTCGGTCAGCGGCTGGCGGGTCGCCTTCTCGATGGCGGAGAGGAGGCGGCGCTCGCGCGGGGTCACGAAGCTGATCGCGGCGCCGCTGCGGCCGGCCCGGCCCGTGCGGCCGATGCGGTGCACGTAGGACTCGGTGTCGATCGGGATGTCGTAGTTGACGACGTGGCTGATCCGGTCGACGTCGAGACCGCGGGCCGCGACGTCGGTCGCGACGAGGATGTCGAGCTTGCCCGACTTCAGCTGCTCGACGGTGCGCTCGCGCTGGGCCTGCGCGACGTCTCCGCTGATCGCGGCGGCCGTGTAGCCGCGGGCGCGAAGCTTCTCGGCGAGCGTCTCGGTCTCGCTCTTGGTGCGGACGAAGACGATCATGCCCTCGAAGTTCTCGACCTCGAGGATGCGGGTCAGCGCATCGACCTTCTGCGGGTAGGACACCATCAGGTAGCGCTGGGTGGTGTTCGCGGAGGTCGTGGTCTTCGCCTTGACCGTGATCTCCTCCGGGTCCTTCAGGTACTTCTGCGAGATGCGGCGGATCTGCGACGGCATGGTCGCCGAGAACAGCGCGATCTGCTTCTCGACCGGGGTGTCGGCGAGGATCGTCTCGACGTCCTCGGCGAAGCCCATCTTGAGCATCTCGTCGGCCTCGTCGAGCACCAGGTACTTCAGGTGCGTGAGGTCGAGGGTGCCCTTCTCGAGGTGGTCCATGATGCGGCCGGGGGTGCCGACGACGACGTGGACGCCTCGACGCAGCGCGGAGAGCTGGGTGCCGTAGCCCTGGCCGCCGTAGACGGGGAGCACGTGCACGCCCCGCAGGCCGGACGCGTAGCGCTCGAACGCCTCGCAGACCTGGAGCGCGAGCTCGCGGGTCGGCGCGAGGACGAGCGCCTGCGGGGTCTTCTGCGAGACGTCGAGGCGGGAGAGGATCGGCAGCGCGAACGCCGCGGTCTTGCCGGTGCCGGTCTGCGCGACGCCGAGGACGTCGCGGCCGGACAGGAGGGAGGGGATCGTCGCCGCCTGGATCGCGGAGGGCGTCTCGTAGCCGACCTCCTTGAGGGCCTTGAGGACGGGGTCGCTGAGACCCAGGTCCGAGAAGACCAGCGAGGGGGCGGTCTCGTCTGCCGGCGCGGCCGGGGCGGTACTGTCGGCGACGGGCGCGGTCGCGCCGTCGGCCTGGGGGGCGGGTTCGGGTGTATCGGTGGACGCCATAGTGCAACGGTAGGCCGTCGGAGGCGCGCGCGAGCGCAGATCCGGCCTCTGAACGGGCATTCGCGCCGGATCGGCGGCTGTGGAGGGGTCTCGAGGAGCCGCGCGGGCCCTCGCGTCAGTAGAACTCGACGGTGTCGACCCGGTTGATCAGCTCCTCGCCGTCGAGGTAGCGGGTGGCGTTGCGGGCGAAGAGCTCGGCGATCAGGCGGTCCTCGGCCGCGTTCAGCGCGGCGGTGTGCGGGCTGAGCAGCACGCTCGGGTGGCTCCAGAGCGGGCTGTCCTGGGCGAGCGGCTCCTCCGCGACGACGTCGAGGGCGGCGAAGCCGACCCGGCCGTCCTCGAGCGCGGCGAGCAGCGCCTCCTCGTCGATCACGGTGCCGCGGCCGACGCTGACCAGCGTCGCTCCCGGGCGCAGCGCGGCGAAGAAGCCGGCGCCGACGAGCTTCTCGGTCTGCTCCGTGCCGGGAAGGGTGACGACGACGCCGTCGATCCGCCCCGCGACCTCGGCGATCGCCGACGGCTGAACGATCTCGTCCACGTGCTCCACGGAGTCGGCGTGCCGGCTGGTGCCGATCACCCGGGCGCCCAGCGCCGACAGCTTCTGCGCGGTCGCCCGGCCGATCGTGCCCAGCCCGACGATCAGGATCGTCTGCTCCGAGAGCAGCGCCATCGTCCAGCGCGACCCCCACTCGCGCCTGCCCTGCAGCGACTGCAGCTTCGGCAGCGTTTTCGCGCCGGCGAGCAGCCCGAAGAGGGAGAACTCGGCCAGCGGATCGGAGTGCACGCCCGCGGAGGTGGAGAACGCGACCCGCGCGAGCTGCTCCTCGCTCAGGCCGGCCTTCTTCACCTGCGCGCCGCCGCCCGCGGGCATCGTCTGCACCCAGCGCAGCGCCGGGTTCGCGGCGACCGTGCGAGCCAGCTCCGACGGGTCCTCGCCCGGGATCCCGTAGAGCACCTCGGCCGAGTCGACCAGCTCCTCGAACGCCGCCTGCTGCTCCGCAGTCCGCTCGAACGACGGGTCGCCGGGGTGGTCCCCCGGGTGCCGCATCGGCGGCAGCAGACTCTGATCCGCGACGAAGTCGATCCGCGGCTCCAGCTCCATCACCCGTGCGATCAAATCCTCGCTGATCGGCGTGGCGGCCACGACGCGCAGGCGATCGGCGCGGTCCGGGCGGGGCGAGGTCGGTGCGGGCGTCGTCACGGGAGTCCCTTCGAGCGGCGGGCGAGCGGCGCGGCGGGCACCGGCGCGATCGACCGCGGTCTCACTCAGCGTATCGAGCGCAGAACATCAGCTGAGAGCGGTCGTCATCGCCGAGGAGCGATGAGCACGGCTCTCGGCCGATGTTCGAGGCCGTGGAGCGGGCGGTCACGTTCTCCCGCGACGCCCTCGGCGCAGGTCGAGGGGGAGGCCGACCGCACCGCCTCCGTCTCGCCCTCTCAGGACAGCCGCAGCGGCAGCCGGCCGGCGAGCCGCGCGCCGCCGAGCGCGGCCGACGGGACCAGCTCGATGGAGCCTCCGTAGACCGCGAACTGGCGCGAGAGGCGCTCGAGCCCGGAGAGCACCGGTGGGGCCGCGAGCCCGCCGCCGTCGTCGTCGAGACCGATCACCACGGCGTGCTCCCGCTCCCCGCGCGCCACGTCCAGGTGCAGCCGCACGGCCCGCGCGCCGCCGTGCTTGAGCGCGTTGGTCAGCGCCTCCTCGATCAGCCGCACCAGCAGCACCCGCTGCTCGATCGGGACACCGCGCTCCTCGAGACCCGGGTAGTCGTCGTGGACGTCCAGGTCGACGGCGATCTCCGGCGGCAGGCGCGAGAGCAGATCACGGGCGGCGGCGACCAGCCCGTGCTCGATGTCGACCGGGTAGAGCGCCCCGCTGACCGCGCGGACCTCCTGCTCCCGCAGCTCGTCGAGCCGGCTCGCGATCCCGCTCAGGCGCTCGGCGGTCGCGGCGGAGGGAGGAGTCGCGGCCAGCCCGCGCAGCTCCGCGGCCAGCACCACGAGCGTGTTCTGCAGCCGGCCGTGCAGGCCCTGCGCGACCTCGCGGCGCACGCGCAGCTCCTCCTGCTGGAGCGCCTGCACCGCGTCGACGGCCTGCAGGAGCACGCGGGCGCGCTCCCGCTCCTTCTCGCGTACCCGCCGGGTCGCATCGACGAGCAGGAACCCGAACGAGACGATCAGGCCGACGACCACTGCGCCCACCACGAGCTCGACCACGAGGGCGTCGAGCGCGGTCGGCAGGTAGACCCCGACGATGAGCTGCAGCCCGACTCGGACGACGGCGACGGCCGC
This sequence comes from Rathayibacter sp. PhB151, assembly GCF_004366415.1. Lineage (NCBI taxonomy): Bacteria > Bacillati > Actinomycetota > Actinomycetes > Micrococcales > Microbacteriaceae > Rathayibacter > Rathayibacter sp. PhB151. Next base: position 846,692 of record NZ_SOEN01000006.1, read on the forward strand.
CGCGATCCCCGCCGAGACCAGCAGCCGCCCGGTGCGCGCGCGGCGCTCGGGACGCAGCAGCGCGACGAGCACGACCGCGAGGCCGATCGACGCGGTGTTGACGACCACGCGAACGACGACGTCGACGACCGGCCCGCTCTCGACTCCCCGGACGGTCTGCGACAGCATGCCCAGCGCGAAGACCGCCTGCAGCGCCGCGAGGACGGCCAGCACCCCGCCGAGGATCGCGACGGTCCCGCGCAGGATCCGGTTGTCCTCGGCGTCGTCCGCGCGGCGCGGCCGGGAGTCGTCGGGGAGGGTCACCGGGTGTGCTCCAGGAACAGCAGGGTCGCCTCCACGCGGGGGTTGCGCGAGCCGTCGGAGCGCAGGCTCAGCGCTCCGTAGAGGGCGTTCACGTGGTTGTCGACCGAGCGCACCGCGATGCCGAGCCGCTCCGCGATCGCGGCGTTGGTGAGGCCCGAGGCGAGCGCGCCGAGCACCTCGTACTGCCGGCGGCTGAGCGCGTCGACGGGCGAGCTCCGGCGGGCGGTGCGCGCGGCGACCAGGGCGGGGTCGAGCACGGTCCGGCCGTCGAGGGTCGCCCGGATCGCGGTCATCAGCGCGGGCGACGAGAGCGACGAGCTCTTCGAGAGGTAGCTCCAGCCGCGCACCTCGTCGCGGCCGAGGCGGAGGAAGCGGTGCATCGAGTCGACCGCCGAGAGCAGCACGACGGCGAGCTCGGGGTCGCCGGCGCGCAGTTCGCGGCCGAGCTCGATGCCGTCGCCGTCGCCCAGCTCGATGTCGATGATCGCGACGTCGAGCTCGGCGGGCCGCAGCCTCTCGCGCGCCTCCGCGGCGGAGGAGGCCTCGACGACGCTCCGGACGCCCGGCACCGCGCGCAGCAGCGAGGCGAGCATCTGGCGGTAGAGCGGCTGGTCGTCGACGACGGCGAGCCGCAGCTCCCGCAGACCGCCCCCGAACGTCACACCGCATATCTTGTCCCGGCGCCGGGCACGCGATCGGCGAAGATCGTGCTCAGGGGCGGTTGAACCCCGCAAAAGGGGGGCTCGGCTCCATCGTCGGAGCACCTCTCAGGCCGGTCGATGAGACATCCGGTCTCAGCGCGCGAGCAGAGCCGCCGTCGGAGCCGGTCCGCCGGCCGCCGCGGCGAGCGCCGCCGCCCACCTGAGGCCGGAGGCGAGACCGGCGACCCAGCGCCGCTCGAGCAGCATCCGCGGCCGGCGAGGCCGGCGAGCAGCAGCCCGAGCAGGAGGGCACCGATGAGGTCGACCGTGATCGTCGCCACCGCGACGGCGCCGAGCGGCGGAAGGGCGAGCGCGGTCCCTCAGCGGGCGGCCCGGGAGCCTGCGGCGGCGTCACTCCCCCGTGTCCCACGGGACGCGGCGGCGGGTGCCCTCGTCGGCGCGGGGCACGACGAGCACGGGGCGCCGCTGGCGGTGCGCGAGGTGCACCGCGACGCTGCCGCTGAGGAACTCGGCGATGCTCGCGAGCACTCCGGCATCGCGGGTGCCGACCACGATCATCCGGGCGTCTACCTCCTCGGCGACGTCGGTGAGGACCAGCGCCGGCTCGCCCTGGACGGTGCGCAGCGTCCAGTCGACGTCCGTCCCGGCGAGGGCCGCGCCGATCTCCTCGCGGAGTCCGGGCGGCTCGGTGGGGCCGGCGCCGGTGCCGCCGGAGCGGGGCACGAGGCCGACCGGGATGCCGCCGGTCATCGGGTCGACGTACTCGCCGACGAGGTACGGATCGGCGACCACGGTGAGCAGCAGCAGCGGCGCGCCGAGCCCGGAGGCGAGCTGCGCGGCGGTGCGGACGACCTCGGGACGCTGCCCGTCGACGACGCCGACGAGCACGGGTCCGGAGGGAGTGGATTCGGTCATGGACGGCTCCTTCCCTGGTCGTTCCATCCTCCCACCGGGGCCGGAGCGGGAGGAGACGCTGCGCGACGAGTTCCGTCGTGATCATTCCGTTACCGCGCGGTGGCGGGCTAGAGTGACGAGTCGCCGGGCCCTGCCGGCGCCCCGCACCACCCCGCAGGCCCCCCCTGCACCACCCCAGTCCGCCCACCCGAGGAGAGCGCACGCGTGTCGACCAGTGGCATTCCCGATCCGCAGGAGTGTCACGACACCTCTCCCTCCACGCCGGTGCACCGCACCCGCCGCGAGGTCCGCGCCGCTGAGGCCGCCGCCGCGGCACGGGCGGCCGGTGCCGCTGTGCCGGTCGCTGCCGCGGCCGTCGCTGGGGAGCCCGTCGCAACTCCTCGCGCCACGGCCGCCCGGCGCACTCCGGCCGCCCTGCGCACTCCGGCCGCCCCGCGCACGCCCGCCGCCCCGCAGCCCGCCCGCTCCAGCGGGCTCAGCCGGCGCACCCTCGGCTTCGCCACCTTCTCGATCGTCGGCGGCCTCTTCGCCACCGCCGCGCTCCCTGCGTACGGCGCCCGCAGCACCGCGGCCACCGCGGCCGGCACCGCCACGAACCGCGCCGGCCTGCAGAACCTCACCGTCTCGTCGGAGGCGGCCGGGCAGACCGCCGTCCGCGACGCGTTCGCCGCGCCGACGCAGGCCCAGCTCGACGAGGCCAGCCGCCAGGCGGCCGTGCTGCAGAACGCGAACGGCGGCGGCTTCAGCACCGTGCAGACCCGCGCCGTCGGCGACGACTACCCGTGGCCCTACGAGACCATCGACGACAACGGCGGCGGGCTCTCCCCGCTCGGCTACTACTACCGCGAGTGCGTCGACTTCGTGGCCTGGCGCCTCAACCGCGACGCCGGCGCGACCGCCGCGCCGTGGAAGTACACCTGGGGCAACATCACCCCGATGGGCGGCAGCGCCTGGGAGTGGCCGGACAACTGGGCCGCGATGGGCTGGGCGACCAGCGCCGTCCCGATCGTCGGCTGCGTCGCCTGGTGGACCTACAACCACGTCTCCTACGTGCAGCAGGTCAACACAGACGGCACCGTCCTCCTCGAGGAGTACAACTACGGCGGCCGCCACAGCTACGTCACCCGCACCTTCCCCACGGCGCAGGTCCCCCTCTTCCTCTACCCGCCCGCCCTGTAGCGGCGGAACCCGCCGCCTCGCGGATCGCTCACCGCCTCAGCGCGGAGCCGCCCCTGCTGATCGAGCAGCCCGCGGAGCGGGCGTATCGAGATCCACCACCGCCAGCAGGACGAGTCTGCAGACCACCCCGAAGAGGACGGCGGGTTTCGATACGCCCCTGCGCGGCTACTCGACCAGCATGACGACGCGCAGCGGCCGCGCCATCCACCTTCGCGGTCTTCATGCTGATCGAGTAGCCCGCGAAGCGGGCGTATCGAGATCCACCCGCCCAGCAGGACGAGTCTGCAGGCCGCCCTGCTGAAGCTGGGCGGGTCTCGATACGCCCCTGCGGGGCTACTCGACCAGCATGAGGTCGACTCGACGGCCGAGCCTCGACCCGCGGTCGGGTGCACAACGAAGGCCGGGAAGCCCGATCGGCGGGAGAACAGATCGATTCGGGGGATTCAGCCTTACTTGTGCACGCGCGCGGACGAGAGGACGGCCAGGAGGGTCGCGAACGCCGGGGTGCGCGGGTCGATCGGGGCGTAGTGGTCGGCGTCCGGGAGCTCGACGAGGCGCGCGGAGGGGTGCGCGACGCAGTAGCGGCGGCTGTACGCGATCGGGACCTCGTCGTCGAGGGCGCCGTGCAGCAGGACGGTCGGCATCGGCGGGGCGGGGAGCCGCGCCGGGTCGAGGTCGTCGAGCGGGCCGTCCGGGCCGAGCAGCTCCGCCACGGCGCCGTCACCCAGTCGTTCGTCCGCGGCGGCACGCAGGTCGGTCACTCCGGCCAGCGAGACGACGGCGTCGACGTGCGGTGAGGGATGCGCGGCCTGCGACCAGAGCGCCAGATGGCCGCCGGCCGAGTGGCCGACCAGCACGGTGCACGACCGCTCCGCGACGGGGACCAGCGGCGGGAGCACCTCGATGGCCGCGAGGACGTCGTCGAAGGTTCCCGGCCATCCGCCGCCCGCGTCGCCGACGCGCCGGTACTCGAGTAGCAGCACCGACCAGCCGGCATCGGCGAGCGCGGCGGCCAGGGGACGCGCGTGGCTCCGGTCCCAGCGCGCCCGCCAGAAGCCTCCGTGCACGAAGAGCACGAGGCCCCGCCCCGAGCCGCGGTAGAGCTCCGCGATCTGCTCCGGCGCCTCGCCGTAGCGGAGCACCTGATCGGCCTCGCGCGCGGCGAGGTCGAGGACCCCGCTCACGCGCCGCCGTGGACCTCTCGGGACTCGCGCGCCCCCTCGACGAGCAGGTCGCGCACCGCCAGCACCACGGTCTCGACCTCCGCGAAGGAGGTGGAGAGCGGCGAGAGGCCGAGGCGGATGCCGCTGGGCGTGCGGAAGTCCGGGATGATCCCGCGCTCCCAGAGCACAGGGACCATCGCGGCGAAGTCCGGGTGGTCGACGGTGATGTGGCCGCCACGGCGCGCGGGCTCGCGGGTGGTCGACAGCTCGACGCCGAGCGGGGCGAGGTGCTCGTCGAACAGCTCGACGGCGAAGGCGGTCAGCGCGATCGACTTGGCGTGGATCGCGGGCAGGCCCGCCTCCTCGATCAGGTCGAGCATCGCCTGCATGGCGAGCATCCCGACGATCGGCGGCGTCCCGCTGAGGAAGCGGCGAATGCCGTCGGCAGGGTCGTAGTTCTCGCCCATCCGGAACGAGTCCTTGACGCCCATCCAGCCCTGGATCGGCTGCCGAGCGCCGGCGATCAGCTCGCGGCGGACGTAGAGGAAGGCGGGGGCGCCCGGGCCGCCGTTGAGGTACTTGTAGGTGCAGCCCGTCGCGAGGTCCACGCCCCAGGCGTCGAGCTCGATCGGCAGCACGCCGACGGAGTGGCAGACGTCCCAGAGCACCAGCGCGCCGTGCTCGTGCACGATGCCGGTGATCGCCGGGACGTCGGCGGCGTAGCCGGAGCGGTAGGCGACCTGGCTCAGCACGACCACGGCCGTGTCGGCGCCGACGACCGCGCGGACGTCGTCGGGGGTCGCTCCGGAGCCCGACTCGGTCTCGATCCAGCGGATCGTCGCGCCGGTCTCGGCGGCGATCCCCTCGACCACGAAGCGGTCGGTCGGGAAGTTGCCGCGATCGATGACGATCTCGGAGCGGCCGGGCCTCGCGGTCAGCGCGGTGCGGATCAGCTTGTAGAGCGAGACCGTGGTCGAGTCGCCGACGACGACCTGGCCGGGAGCGGCACCGAGCACCGATGCGCCGAGGCGGTCGCCGAGCGTCAGCGGGAGCTGGAACCAGCTGTCGTCCCAGCCGCGGATGAGGCGGGTACCCCACTCCTGCTCGACGAACGCGGCATAGCGCTCGGTCAGGACCTTCAGCGGGCGGCCGAGCGAGTTGCCGTCGACGTAGGCGGGCAGCGCCGGGTCGTCCGCGCCGACGAAGCGGGAGCGGTAGCCGGCGAGCGGGTCGAGGCGGTCGAGCTCGGCCGCGGAGGAGCGGACGGTCTGGTTGAGGGCCACGGCGGCCCTCCTCTCGTGTGGGGCGCGGATGCGGGGAGGAGCGGGACTCCTCACAGTCGCACGAGCGGGCCCCCGCGGGACAGCACTCGCGCGAGGATGGTCGGGTGACCTCCTCCGCAGCGCCCGTCCACCCTCGCCCGCGCCTGCTCCCGAGTCTCGGGGTCGGCGTCGCGGCCGGCGTGCTCGGGCTCCTGCCCTGGCTGCTCACCGGGCTGCGGCTGCCGCTGCAGAACCTCTGGGCGACCGACGTGCTCCCGGAGGAGATGCCGCTCGCGCTCCTGCCGTTCAGCCAGTACTTCCTGACGCTGATCGTCTCGGTGATCGTGGTCGGGTCGGCCCTCGCGGGACTCGCGGCCCGGGTCGGCCGGCGCCGCGGCATCGGCCCGCTCGGCGCGGCTCTCGGAGCGGTCGGCGTGCAGGTCGTCGCGCTGGTGCAGTCGGCGCTGACCGTGTCCGCCGGGCTGCGGGAGGACCGCGACTCCGACCTCTACCTCGCGGCGATCGTCGGCGGCACCGTCGCCGCGATCGCGGTCGGAGCGCTGCTCCTGCTCGTGATCGCCCGGGCGCCGCGGGCGGGGGCGGCCGTCGCGATCGCGTTCGCTGCGGTGGCCGCCGGCGGCTGGCTGACCGGAGTGGTGGCGCCGCTCAGCCGCGACGGCTCGGCCGCCGGACTCGCGCTGCTGAACGCGGTGCAGTGGCTGCCGGGGATCCTGGCCGGTCTCGCCCTCGCCTGGTGCGGGGTGCTCTCCGCCGGCCGGGTGATCGCGTGGATCGTGAGCCTCGCCGTGCTCTGGGTCGGACCGGTGCTGGTCACCGCCGTCTCGGCCGCCGCCGGCTCGCGGGTGCTGGCCCGCCATCCGCTCGAGATGCTCGACTACGCGCAGGCCGTCTTCACCAGCGCGCTGATGCTCCCGGCCGTCTCGCTCCGCACGCCCGCGACGGCCCTGGTCGTCGCCGCCCTCGGCGTCGCGGCCCTGCGCGCCTGGCACGCCCGCCGGGCGTGATCTCCTCCGCGAGATGCCACTTGTGCACGCGACACGCCGGGAAAGGCGTGCACAAGTGGCATCTCGCGGGAGGGGTCAGGACTCGAACCAGCCTCGCGGGTGGTGGTCGGCCGTCAGCGGGGTGCGCTCGCGCTTGGGGCGCGCCCACTGCACGGCGTTGGCGAGCACCCGCTTGATGTCGGGGTGGTGGTAGACGGGGTAGTCCTGGTCGCCGGGCGAGAAGTAGAACACCTTGCCCAGACCCCGGGTGTAGGTCACCCCGGAGCGGAAGACCTCGCCGCCCGAGAAGGTCGAGAGGAAGACCGTCTCCTCGGGCACCGGGATGTCGAAGTACTCGCCGTACATCTCCTGCTCGGGGATGACGATCGGGCTCGGCACGCCCTCCGCGATCGGATGCGTCGGCGCGATGGTCCAGACCAGCTCGCGGTCGTGGTCGTTCCGCCACTTCAGCGAGCAGGTGGTGCCCATCAGCGCCTGGAAGATCTTCGAGTAGTGCCCGGAGTGCAGGATCAGGATGCCCATCCCCTCCTGCACGTGCCGCAGCACCCGCTGCACGACCTCGTCCGACACCTCCGGGTGCGCGATGTGCGCCCACCAGAGCAGCACGTCGGTCTTCGCCAGCGCCTCCTCGGTCAGCCCGTGCTCGGGCTCGGGGAGCGTCGCGGTGCGCACCGAGACGGCGTCGCCGAGCGACTCGACCAGCCCGTCGGCGATCACCCGGTGGATGCCGTCGGGGTAGTGCCGCATCACGGTCTCGTCGCCGCGCGTCTCATGGCGGAACTCGTTCCAGACCAGGACCTCGAGGGGAGCGCTCATGCGACCGCCACCTCCTTCTTCTCGGCGGCGGAGCGGTAGATCGCGTCGACCACCCGGCTGCGGTGCAGCGCGTAGTCGCCGTAGTGGCCGGCGTAGCGCGGGCCGCCCGCGGGCGCGTCGGCACCCGACGCGATGGCGGCCAGGAACTCCGCGATCACCGAGCGGTGGTGACCGGCGGGCACCGGCACGTCGGGGCGCGAGACCGTGGGGGCGCCGGCGACCTCGGAGTAGAACGTGAGCGTCCCCTCCGTCGCGTAGTCGGCGACGTGCAGGCGGGCGCCGCCGGCCGAGCCGAGCAGCTCGACCTCGATGTCCTCGTGCACCTTCGAGTAGCTGGCCCAGGAGGCGTCGAGCTGCAGGCTGCGGCCGTTGTCGAGGCGGAGAAGCGCGCTGGAGAAGTCCTCGACCTCGAAGGCGTGCGTGCCGGTGGCGGCGACGCCGTGCGGGCGCCCGCCGCGGCCGGAGCGGCCGATCTCGCCGTACGCGACGGCGGAGACGCTGGTGACCCGCGGCTCGCCGAGCAGGTGCAGCGCGATGTCGAGGACGTGCGAGCCGAGGTCGATCAGCGGTCCGCCGCCGGCGAGCTCCTTGCTGGTGAACCAGGAGCCGATGCCCGGGATGCCGGTGCGCCGCTGCCAGCTCGCGCGGGCGTGGTAGATCTCGCCGAGCGGGGCGTCGTCGAGGTAGGTGCGGAGGTAGGCGACGTCGGCGCGGCGGCGGTGGTTGTAGGCGATCTCGAGGACGCGGTCGTTCGCGCGGGCCGCGTCGACCATCTCGGCGGCGAGCTCGGCGGTGGTGGCCAGCGGCTTCTCGCAGAAGACGTGCTTGCCGAGGGCGAGCGCGGCGACGGCGATCGGGTGGTGCAGGTGGTTGGGCACGCCGATCGAGACGACGTCGAGGTCGTCGCGGGCGACGAGCTCCTCCCAGTCGGCGTAGAGGTCGGGGACGCCGCGGGTGGCGCCGAGCTCGCGCAGGCGCTCCTCCTCCTGGCCGGCGAGCGCGACGACCCGCGCACCGGGGAGGGCCTGGAAGGCGTCGAGGTGGGTGGTGCCGGCGAAGCCGAGGCCGACGACGCCGACGCGCAGCTCCCCCGGGGTCTCGGTCGTACCTGTGTTCTCGGTCATGCCGTCGAGCCTAGTCGAATTGATTCGACTCCTCGATAAAGTGACCGCCCGCGGAGCCCCTCCCGCGCCGGTCCGCTACAGCTCGTGGCGCTCGTCGGCCGGGGCGCGCAGCAGGAGCTTGCAGTCGACCGGCGGCGAGGTGAGCGTCGCGCCGGAGGGAGTGGTCGCCGTGAACTCGCCGGAATCGCGGATCCAGCCCGCCTCGAGGTCGTCCGCGGTGACCGTCCGATGCTCGTCGACGAGCCGGTACTCGCCCTCGGGCTTGATCCGGGCGTCCTGCCGGCCGAACTCGGCGAGCGAGACCGTGAGCGGGACATCCCCGGTGTTCGCGAGGACGGAGGTGATCCGGATCGGCGTGCCGACGGTCACCGGCCGGTCCGGCTCCAGGACGAGCTCGGCGCGGACCGTGACGGTCAGCTCGGGATGCTCGGCCGCCGGGGTGGACACGACCGCCGGCGGCGCGGGGATGGCGGGTTCCGCGGCGTGGGCGGCGGTCGAGGCGGTGCCGGCCGTGCCGAGGATCAGAGCGAGGCCGGCGGCCGCGAGGCCGGTCGTGGAGGAACGGCCGCCGGTGCGCGCGACGCGGGGACGAGAGGACATGGATGCTCCTAGAGGGACGCGGTTCGGGCTCGGGGCGGAGCGCCGACAGCGTTGCAGAGGGAGCGGCCGGGTGTCTCCTTTCTGACGCGCACCGGTCGGATCGGCGGAGATCGTGCGGCGAGCGTGCTGATGGGCCGCCTGCGGCGCCTGCTCCGTGGGGCCTCCGCGGGCTGCTCGATCAGCAGGGGAAGGGCCGGCAGGAGTACGGCAGGTCCGCGCACCATGCTGGTCGAGTAGCCCGCAGGGGCGTATCGAGACCCACCGTCGTGAGCACGGTGGATCTCGATACGCCCGCTTCGCGGGCTACTCGATCAACATGGTTCGATCAGCAGGCAGGGGCGCGCTGCAGGCGCACGGCGATGTACTCGCGGCCCGGCAGGTCGATGCGGAAGCGGCCCGAGTAGGTGCCGGGCAGGCGCTCGATCGTCATCGCCCAGGTGTCGAGGACATCGACCGTGTACGAGACGTCGGGCTCGAGCAGGAAGCGGCGGTAGGTCGGCCGGTCGAAGCCGAAGTAGTAGAGGTAGTACTCGCCCTCGACGCCGGCGCGCGGCACGTCCCAGTCGAGCGGGATCGGCTCGAGGCCGCGAGCGGGCCCCCCTGCCAGCACCGACTCCAGGAACGCGATCCGCGCCGGGCTCGTCCCCCGCAGCTCGCCGCCCTTCGACCACCAGAGCACGTCGTCCGGGTGCACGTAGGTCTCGCCGTGGCCGACGTAGCCGCCGCGCAGCGCGCCCTCCCAGAACCGCCGCACCAGCTCCTCGCCGGTGATGTTGCCCCAGCCCTGGTCGATGTCGCCCTCGTAGGCGCACTCGTCGATCACGACCGGCTTGCCCCAGCGGCGCCACTCGGTCGTCATCTCGGCCGTCTTGTAGACGTCCTGCCGCTGGATGCTGGCGTGCGTGATCCACGGGCGGGAGTGGTCGTAGAACTCGCGGCAGTTGTGGATCGAGAGCAGGTGCCGCGACGGGTCGTCCTCCCCCACGATCCGGGCGAAGCGCTCCCAGTCCTCCTCCGTCTTCTCGAACAGCAGGTCGTACTCGTTCGCGAGCGACCACCAGACGTTCGCGAACGAGGCGAGCCGCGCCACGGCGTAGCGCACGTAGCGGTCGTCGGCGACGGCGTCCATCGTCGAGAAGCCCCAGCGGTCGTAGGCGTGGAAGAGGATGAGGTCCGCCTCGATGCCCAGCTCGCCGAGCTGCTCGATCCGCCGCTCGAGGTGCGCCCAGAACTCCGGATCGAAGCGCTGCCAGTCGAATCCCGCCTCGGGCGAGCCCTCGAACGGATAGAGCACCGGCTCGTTCTCGTTGAAGAGGTACGACTTCGGGAAGACGCACATCCGCATCTTGGTGAAGGGGGCGGTGGCGAGCGCGGCGAGCGTCCGCTCCTCCAGCGCGTCGCCCTGGTGCGTCCAGGCGTAGGAGGTGGTGCCCAGCGGGCGGTGCCGGGTGCCGTCGGCGTGCGCGAAGTGGAAGATGTCGGCCACCCGCACCGGGCCGTGCTGCCCCGCCACCGCCGCGGTCACCGAGACGGAGCCGGTGACGCCGTCGAGCGAGCGGGCGCTGCTCGAGGTGGTCCAGGCGTACTCGCCGGGTGCCTCCGGCATCCAGCGCAGCCGGTACACGCCGTCGCCGTCGTAGAAGCCGGGCACGCGCACCGAGCCGTCGGGTCCGTCGACGATCGCCGACAGCGCGACGTCGACGTACGGATTGCCGTGCGCGGGCCCGCGCAGCTCGATCTCGAACCGCCCGAAGACGGAGGCGTCGGCCGGCGCGGACACGACGGCCGAGGCCAGCGGGACGTCCGCGCCCTCGTAGTCGCCGGAGGGCTCGACGTACCGCTCCTGCTCGCGGACCGGGGCGGGCTCCTCGGTCGGTATTGCGGCGACCTCGGCGAGCAGCGCCTCGCGCTCGGTCTCGTCGAGCGACTCTTCCGTGTCGACGACGAGGCCGATCGGATACCCGTGCAGGGTGTGCAGGATCGAGGAGTGCACCAGCCCGGGGAGGCGGCGCTCGACGATCGCGTGCCCGCGCGGGTCGCGGAGGACCTCGAACAGGCGCGTCTCGCGCGAGAACCGCTCGGCGGTGTCGGTGGTGTGCGGCACGGTCAGCCCTTCACGGCGCCGGCGAAGGCGCCCTCGACGAAGTAGCGCTGGAACATCAGGTAGACGATCAGCACGGGGAAGACGGACATGATGGTGAAGGCGTTCAACGGCCCGTACGAGCTGGTGAACTGCGACTGGAAGCCCTGCAGCGCGAGCGGGATCGTCCACGAGTCCTGGCTCTGCAGCAGCGCGAGGGCGATGGAGTACTCGTTCCAGGTGGAGACGAAGTCGAGGATGAACAGCGCGGCGAGCGCCGGGCGGGCCAGCGGGAGGATGATCGTCAGGAACAGCCGCCAGTTGCCGGCGCCGTCGATCCGCGCGCTCTCGTCGATCTCCTCCGGGATCTGCCGGAAGAAGCCGTAGAGGATGAAGGTCTGGTAGGGCAGGCCGAACGCGATGTACGGCAGGATGATCCCGAAATTGCTGCTCAGCAGCCCCAGCCCGTTGATCACCTGGAAGAGCGGGGCGATCGCGACCTGGATCGGGACCATCGCGCCGAGCGCGATCACGCCCATCAGCAGGCGCTGCCGGCGGAACCGCATCCGCGCCAGGGCGAAGGCCGCGGCCGCCGAGACGAACAGGCCGATCGGCACCTTGAAGAGCGCGATGATCAGGCTGTTGCCGCCCGCGGTGAGCAGGTTGCCGCGGTCGAGCGCCTCGACGTAGTTGCCGAAGTCGGGCGACCACGGCGGCACGAAGGCCGGGGTGCTGAAGATGTCGGCCTCGCTCTTCAGCGAGGTGAAGACCATGAAGATCAGCGGGACGGCCCAGATCAGGACCGCGAAGACCAGCGCGATCCAGAGGCCGATCCGGATGTAGTCGCGGCCGCCGACCGGGCGGCGCGTGCGCTTGGCCGGCGCGACGAGGCCGGGCGCGCTGGTCGGGATGCTCGTGACGCTCATGAGTTCTTCTCCTGACGAGCCGTCCACACCATGTACGGGACGACGATGACGAGGGTGATCACGAGCAGGACGGTGGCGATCGCGTTGCCCTGGCCGTACTCGTGGTTGTTGAAGGACTGCTGGAACGACCACAGCGCGAGCACCTGCGTCTGCTGCGCCGGGCCGCCGCCGGTCATGCCGACGATCAGGTCGAACACCTTGATCGAGTTGATGATCGTGAGGACCACGACGATGACCGTGGTCGGCCGCAGCGCCGGGATCGTCACGTTGCGGAACACCTGCCAGGCGTTCGCGCCGTCGAGCCGGGCCGCCTCGACGTGATCGGGCGAGACGCTCTGCAGGCCGGCGAGGAAGAGCACCATGTTCGTGCCCGCGATCTGCCAGACGAAGGCCGCGAAGATCGAGTAGAGCGCGAGGTTCTTGTCCCCGAGCCACTGCACCTCGGCCAGCCACGGCAGGTCGAACAGCTGGGCGAGGTTCACGCCCACGCCGTAGTTCGGGTTGTACATCCAGCGCCACATGTTCGCGATGGCGATCGGCGCGAGCACGCCCGGGATGTAGAAGAGCGAGCGGAAGGCGTTGCGGCCGAACAGCGGGCGGTTCAGCGCCAGCGCCATCACCAGCCCGAGGCCGACCGGGATGAAGAGCGACAGCACCACCCAGATCAGGGTGTTCGAGAACGCGGTCCAGAACACCGGGTCCTGGGTGAAGATGCGGACGTAGTTCTGCAGTCCGACGAAGACCTGCGGGGCGCCCTGGAAGCCGGACCACTCGAAGAAGCTGAGCCGCACCGACTCGAGCGAGGGGCCGACCACGAAGACGAGGTAGGCGGCGAGCGCCGGCGCGAGGAACGGCAGGGCCGCGACGAAGCCGGTGCCGCCGAAGCGGGCGAGGGCGCGGCGGCGCGGATGCTTCCTCCGCGGCTGCTCCGGCGCGGACTGCCGGGGGCGGGCGGGGGTGGATGTCGTCATGGCGGACCTCTCGGACGTCTCGGACACGGGGTGCTCGGGCACGGCGGCGCTCGGGCGGAGGGGACGCGCGGCCCCCTCCGCCCCGGGCGTCACTGCTGGTCGATGAACTTCTGGAACTCGGCGCCGGCGTCGGCCGGGTCGAGGTCGCCGGTCGCGACCAGGTTCTGGATGCGCCAGTACTCCGTGGTCTGCGACTGCGAGAGGTTCTGGTCGTTGTTCATGTAGACGCCCGTGGCCGCCTCGGTGATCGGGTTCCAGAGGGCGTCGAAGGCGCTCTGGTCCTCGGGGGTGACGTCGACGTTGACCGAGCGGCTGCCGAAGGTGGCGATGAACGTGGCCTGCGCCTCGGCCGAGGTCAGGTAGTCGAGGAACTTCGCGGCCTCGTCGGCGTGCTCCGAGTTCGCGGAGATGTAGTTGTTCTCGTTGAAGCCGTAGATGCGGTCGGTGCCCGTGGGGAAGGCGAAGATGCCGACCGAGTCCTCGGACATGCCGGCGTCGCGGATCTGCTGGTTGAACCAGTCGCCCTCGATCGCCATGGCCGCCTTGCCGGCGAAGAAGAGCGAGCTCGACTCGTCGTTGTTGATCGAGATGAAGCCGTCGTTGACGTAGTCCTTCGTCCAGGTGGCGAACTCGGTGAAGGTGTCGGTGACGCAGGACTCGTCGGCCCAGCTCGCCTCGCCGGTGACGAGGGCCTGATAGCCGTCGGCGCCGCACTCGGTCTCGAGCAGGCTGTCGAGCAGGCGCATCACGTGCCAGTTGACGGTGCCGCCGAACTCGAACGGGGTGATGCCCGCGTCCTTCAGCTTCCCGGCGTCCTCGACCAGCTCGTCGTAGCTGGTGGGCGCGGCGTCGATGCCGGCCTGCTCGAAGAGGTCCTTGTTGTAGAAGACCGCCTCGGTGCGCTGGGTGTACGGCACGCCGTCGTAGCCGCCGTACTGGGTGACGGTGGACATCGTGGTGTCGGAGAAGCGGTCGGCCCAGCCGTACTCGTCGTAGTACTCCTTCAGGTCCAGGCTCGCGCCGGCGTCGATGAACTCGCCGCCGAGACCGGGGCCCGCCCAGGAGAAGAAGAGGTCGGGGGCGCCGCTCGTGCCGAGCGTGGTGCGCAGCGCGTCCTTGTGCGCGTCCACCGCCCGCTGCTCGACCTTGACGGTGATGTCGGGGTTCGCCTCCTCGAAGTCGCTGACGATCTGGTTGATCGTCGCGTTCGCGGAGTCGGCCGACTCGGTGAGCTTGAACCAGGTGATCTCGGTCTTCCCGCCGGAGTCGCCGCCGCTCGCGGAGCAGCCGGCCAGGCCTGCGAGGAGGAGGGCGCCCGTGGCGAGGGCGACGGATCGGGTCAGAGCACGGGATCGGGTCAGAGCACGGGATCGGGTCAGAGCACTGGAACGGGTCAGAGCACGCATCTTCGCGTCCTTTCGCTGCTCGACATCGCAGCAGCGCGACATCGACGTCGGATCCGCCGATCGGGGCCGGGACTGGAGCTCCAGCGGCGGTGGATGAGGGATACGTTATCGATAACACATTCGGGCGACAATGCGCGCAACCGGTTGATGGGTCACGATCGGGTAACGGCGATCGGCTCGGAACCGGCTCAGTAGAGTGAGCGGGTCGCCGCCAGGGAGGGAGCCTCGATGTCGAGCACGTTCCCGCCCCGCGCACGGCCGAGCATGGCCGACGTCGGGCGGCATGCGGAGGTCTCGGCGCAGACCGTCTCCCGCTTCTTCACCGGTGGCTACGTCGCTCCGGCGACGCGGGTGCGGATCGAGGCGGCCATCGCCGAGCTCGGCTACCGGCACAACCGCGTCGCCCGGAACCTCCGGGTCCAGCGCACCGACACCGTCGGCTTCCTCGCGATGGGGCCGCTGAACTACGGGCACTCCGAGCTGCTGACCGGAGTGAGCCGGGCGGCGCGCGCCGAAGGGCTCTCGCTGATCACGGCCCTGCTCGAGGTCGGGCCGGACGCCCCCGGCGCCCGCGAGGAGATGCGGCACGCGGTCGACAAGCTGCTCTCCTTCCAGGTCGACGGGATCATCGTCGGCACGCCCTACGGCGGACTCGACGAGCTGGTCGAGTACATCGCCGCCTCGGTGCCGGTCGTGACGCGCTCCGAGCGCGGCGGCCCCGCGGGCGACTCGACCTACGCCGACTCCTACGGCGCCGGCTACCTCGGCACCCGGCACCTGCTCGAGCTCGGGCACCGGCGGATCCTGCACCTCGCGGGCCCGGGCGACCGCAACGAGGCCGTCGACCGCGAGCGCGGCTACCTGGCGGCGCTGACGGAGGCGGGGGTCGCCCCGCTCGAGGTGCTGCGCTGTGCGGAGTGGGACGCCGAGTCGGGAGCCGCGCAGGGCCGGGCCGTCGATCCGCAGTCCTTCACCGCGGTCTCGGCCGCCAACGACCAGATCGCGCTCGGCTTCCTCCGCGCGATGGCGGAGCGCGGCCGGACGGCGCCCGGCGACTACTCGATCGTCGGCGTCGACGACATGCCGGACTCCGCGTACTACTCGCCGCCGCTGACGACGATGCACCTCGACCACCAGCTGCTGGGCGAGAAGGCCCTGCAGATGCTGGCCGCGCGCATCCGCACCGGCGAGCGCCAGGAGCGGACCGCGGTCACCGCCCGCCTGGTGCTGCGCTCGTCGACGGCGCCGCTGCGCTGACGCGCGGTCTCCTCGTAAAAGATCACTTCATACGGATGGGAGAACCATGCTGATCGAGTAGCCCGCGGAGCGGGCGTATCGAGATCCACCACCGTCGGAACGCGAGTCTGCAGAACCGCCCTGCTGACGGTGGTGGGTCTCGATACGCCCCTGCGGGGCTACTCGACCAGCATGAAAGGGGCGCCGCGCGTCCTTTCCCTCACCACCGAGACGCGAAGCGACTTCGCCGCTCGAGACGACGCTGCGCGGCACTCGACCAGCACGGGGTGCGGCTCGACCGGTGTGCTGCCGGCCTCGTGAGTCCGCTGCGTGCCCGTCTACGGGAGGCGGATCAGGCGGGCTCCCCGGACCTCCAGGTGGACGAGCGCTCCCTCCGGAGTACGGCCCGACATTTGGGTGATGCTCGAGACGCGCCTCGTCTCGAGATCGTGCGCGGACAGCGTCGTGGACCGGGTGAGGGTCCGGGTCTCGCCCGGCGCGAGGAAGACCCGCTCCTTCCCGCCGCGCAGCCGCACGTCCTGCAGCTCGACGTCGCCGGTGTTGGTGACCGTCACGGTCCACGTCACTCTCGTGCCGATCCTCGGCTTCTCCCCCGGAGCGAGGGCCGGCGAGCCGGCGACGCGGCCGGCGAGCCCGGGCACCGTGGGGTGCTCGACCGCGGGGGTCGGTGTCGGCGTGGGCGTCGGCGTCGGCGTGGACGTGGGCGTGGCAGTCGGAGTCGGCGCAGGGGTCGGCGTCACGGCGGGGATCGGCAGACGATAGGAGTAGTCGGGACTCGCGTACGAGCCGGTGGGAGTGGGGATCCGGCCGAAGCTCCCCGCGGTCTCCGCGTATCCCCTGTCGAGATCCTGCTGCGTGACCGTCCTGTTCTGGACGACGTCCGTCGACCGCCCCGGCTCGATCCGGGTGCCGGCCAGGGTGAGCGGGACGTCGCCGGTGTTCGCGACATGCAGCGTGTACTGCACCGGAACGCCGACCTGCACCGTCTCGCCCGGCTTGATGAGGAACTTGCCGGTGACGGTGATCGTCATCCCGGGATGCTCGACCACGGGTCCCGCCGACGGAGCGGACGTCGGCGTGGGGACGGTCGTCGGCGACGGGGCGGCGGTCGGCGCGGGAGCAGGAGGCCCGGGGTCCACCGTCGGCGTCGCACCCGGAATCGGGATCCGGACGGAGTAGGACGGAGTGGTGTAGAAACCGGTCGGCGTGGGCACCCGCCCGAGGCTCCCCTCGACCTGCACGAAGCCCTGCTTCAACTGCTCCGGACTGGCGTCCGCGATCAGGGGGAGGTCGACCGAGTGGCCGGGCTGGAGCAGCATCCCCTCGATGACGAGTGGGACATCACCCGTGTTCACGACGTGGCGGAAGATGTGCAACGGGGTCTCGACCGAGACCGTCTCCCCCGGCCTCAGGTCGAAGCGTCCGGTGACGGTGATCGTGATCCCGGGGTGCTCGACCGCGACGGACGGCTGTGGACCGGCGCCGGGGATCCGGAGGAAGTACTCGGCGATGGAGTACGGGACGGTCGCGCCCGCGGGGGTCCTCAGGTTGCCCTCGTCGCCGGCCGTCCGGACGACCCCGAGGACGAGGTCCTCCGGTTCGACAGTGCGATTCTCGATCCATTCGTACGTCGCACCGACGGCGAGCTCCTCCCGGAGGCCCTTCAACGGGACATCGCCGGTGTTCGTCCAGCGGTAGGTGAACGTGACCGGGGTGCCGACCACGATCGGCCGGCCCGGCTCGACGACGAACGCTCCGGTCACACTCGTCTCGACGGCGGGGCGCTCGGCCGCCTGGGTCGGCACCGAGGATGACGGGACGGGATCAGCGGCCTGAGCGGTGGTCGCCGCCGCGCCGAGCAGCGCGACGGTCATCAGGACGGAGGCGGCGGCCGCGGGGCCGCGGTGGCGACGGCGGGAGCGGAGAGGCCGGGGGCGAGGACGGGACACGGGTGCTCCTCAGGGGTGGCGAGCGGGGTTCGGGGGTCGAGCCCGGACAGGGTCGCACCCCGGCCGCGCTCGCGCCCAACCTCTGACACCGACGCGGCAGAACGGCACGGATCGTGCGGCGCAGCTGGACCTCAGCTGCGCGCGGACTCCACGGCGGACAGGCGCACGCCTAACTCGGCCAGGTCGCGGCGCACCACCGGGGCCTCGAGCGCGTCGCGGTCGGCGGCGTCGTAGGCGCCGGCGAAGGCCTCCAGCTGGCGGTGCAGCTCGGTGCGCGCGGTGCCGCGGGCGACGGGCTCGAGGCGCTGCGCCAGGCGGACGCCGGCGCGGACGACGAGCGGCTGGTCCAGCGCGTAGGCGCGCAGGGCGAGGTAGACCTCGGCCAGGAGGTCCGCGGCGGTCGGCCAGGTGCACCACAGCCGGGCGACGCCGTCGGCGTCGCGGAAGCGGGTGCGCGGGCCGTCGCCCCGGCAGAGCTCGACGAGCGCGCCGGTCAGGGCGTCGAGCGCGCTGACCGCGGTGTACGGGTCGTTGGTGCCGGTCGCCAGGCCGCGGACGCCGATCTCGACGACCTGCTGCACGGCGTAGCGGAGGTCCTGGTGCGGGGTGCGCGCGTCGGCGATCACCACCGCGGCGAGCGCCGCCTCCTCGAGGTCGCTCCCGCCGACGAGCTCGAGCACGGGGTCGCCGGCCAGGACGTGGTCGCCGGGTGAGGCGAGCATCCGCAGCACCGCGTCGTGGCGGGCGCCGAGCGCGACGAGGCGCTCGAACTCGAGCTGCTCGACGTAGCCGGAGCGGGGTGCCGTCAGCACGACACCGCCGGCGGGGAACGGCTCCTCGCGCCGGTCCGGCTCGTCCTCGTCGCCCGACAGCTCCGCGATGACGTCCTCGAGCTCGCCGAGCACGCGCTTCTGCAGCGTGGTCACCTGCACCGACAGCGCGATGTGGTGGATGAAGTAGACCAGCACCGCGACGTCGCCGACGGCCAGCACCACGGCGAAGCCGACCGCGACGACGGGCACGAAGGCGAGGGTGGCATCCTCCTCGGTGTGCACCGAGCGGAGCACGATCAGCGAGTAGAGGAACGTCGAGGTCAGCACCGCGAGGACGACCTGGTTGCCGCGGTCGGCCATGAAGTTGCGGACCAGCCGGGGCCCGTAGGCGGAGGAGGTGGTGGCGAGGACGGAGATCGTGATCGAGAACGAAGTCGCGGCGACCCCGAGCATCGTGCCGCCGATCGCGGAGAGGATCGCCCGGCCGCCGGTGGCGGAGAGGTCCTCGACGAGGGGGAGGTCCTGGATGCCCGCGCGGATGAGCAGCCGGTCGAGCTCGATCAGCCCGAACGCCAGGGCGATCGCGAGGACGCCGAACAGGGTGGGCAGGAACCAGAACGATTCGCGGGCGTGCAGGAGCCGGGAGCGCATCCTCGAAGGCTAGACGGGTGGGCGGGTCTCGATACGCCCTGCGGGCTACTCGACCGGCATGGTTGGTGCTGACCGCGGGCCTCGCAGGGGCGGCCCCTCCATGCTGGTCGAGTAGGCCGCTCAGCGGGCGTATCGAGATCCACCGCTCCGCGAGGCGGACCTACGGGACGATGACCGCGCGGCCGCGGACGGTGCCGTCGTGCAGGTCGGCGTAGGCCTGGGGCGCGTCGGCGAGGGCGTACTGCTGGATCTCGACGTCGATGCGGCCCGCCTTGGCGAGCTCGAAGACCTCGATCAGCTCGCTGCGGGAGCCCCAGTAGGGGATCCGCAGGGCCGCGTCGTAGGCGATCGTGCCGAAGCCGACGGTCGCCTGGCCGCCGCCGATGCCGACGATGGTGACGTCCGACTCGACGGCCGCGACCGCGGTGGCCGTCGCGATGGTGGGGCCGGCGCCGACGAAGTCGAACACGGCGTCCGCGCCCAGCCCGCCGGTGATCTCGCGGATCTTCTCGGCTGCGGAGGCGTCGCTGATCAGCGTGACGTCCGCTCCGACGTGCTTCGCCAGCTCGAGCTTCTCCTCGCTGACGTCGAGCACGATCACCGTCGCGCCGGAGAGCGCCTTGAGGATCTGGATGCCGACGTGGCCGAGTCCGCCCGAGCCGATGACGACGGCGTAGGTGCCCGCGCCGAGCTTCGGGAGGCTGCGCTTGATCGCGTGGTACGGCGTGAGGCCGGCGTCGGTGAGCGAGACGTTCTTCACCGGGTCGAGGTCGCCGATCGGGATCAGGTGGCGGACGTCGTCGACGATCATGTACTCCGCCATCGAGCCCTGGTTGCCCAGGCCGGGCGGGCGGATGCCCTCCGCCTCGGCGTTGGTGCAGTAGTTCTCCGCGCCGCGCGAGCAGTTGAGGCAGTGGCCGCAGCCCCACGGTCCGTAGACGGCGACGGCCTCGCCGATCTGCAGGCCGGTCTCGACGCCGGGGCCGAACTCCTCGATCACGCCGGCGCCCTCGTGGCCGAGGGTCAGCGGCAGCGGGTAGTGCTGGGCGAGGTAGTCCTCCTCGGGGAGGCTCATCACGTAGTCGTCGGAGTGGCAGACGCCGGCGGCGGTCACCTTCAGCAGGATCTCGCCCGGCCCGGGCACGGGCTTCTCGATCTCGACGACCTCGGGGGCCTGTCCGACGGTGGTGTAGCGCAGTGCCTTCACGATTCCTCCTTCGCCGGGCCGCGCTCCGCGCAGTCCGACATCTGTCTGCTATCGGGTGCCCCTCCAGTATCCGCCGCTCTCCTCCAGCGCGCTCCGTGCGCCGGGGAGGGTTGACCTCGGCCCTCGCGCAGGACGGGATCCGAGCCGTGGTGTATCCATGGGGAGGGCGCAGGCGGACCGCCCGGGACGACGGAAGGCGCGACGACATGGCCCCACCGCGCCGGAAGGCGACGCTCGAGTCGGTCGCCGAGCGCGCCGGGGTCTCGCTGAAGACGGCGTCGAACGCGGTCAACGGCACGGGCCGGATGGCGGACGGCACGCGGGAGCGCGTGCGGGCCGCGGTCGCGGAGCTCGGCTACACGGTGAACGTCGCGGCCCGCAATCTGACCCGCGGACGGACCGACGCGGTGACGCTCGCCGTGCCGACCCTGAAGGCCGCCTACCTCGCCGAGCTGGCGGAGGCGGTCATCGAGACCGCCCGCGACATGGACCTCGCGGTCTCCGTCACGACCTACCCCGACGACGGCGGGGACGGCTCGCGCCGGCTGCTGCAGCGCTTCAACTCGCAGCTCACCGACGGGCTGCTGCTCTCGCTGTCCGAGCACGAGACCCTCGACCGCTCGGCGCTCGCCGTCGAGTACCCCCTGGTCTGCCTGGGGACCCGCGACACCTACGAGCTGGTGGACCGGGTGACGACCGACGACGTCGCCGACGCCCGCGCGGCCACGGCGCACCTCCTCGCGCGCGGCAGCACCGCGCTGGCCGTCGTCGGCGCGCACTCGCCCTTCGACGCCGACCGCATCGGCGCGGCCCGCGAAGGGAACGCCGAGCAGCGGCTGCGCGGGGTCGTCGAGGAACTCGCCGCCGCGGGCCGCGCGCTCGATCCGCGCCTGGTGGGCGTCACGGGCTACGACTGGACGATCGGCTCCGGCTTCCGGGTCGCCCGCGCGCTCGTCGAGGCGGGGGTGCCGTTCGACGGCCTGGTCTGCTTCAACGACGTCCTCGCGACCGGCGCGATCTCGGCCCTGCGCGAGGGCGGACTGCGCATCCCGGACGAGGTGCAGGTGATCGGCTTCGACGACATCGAGGAGTCGGCGTTCCTCTCCCCGCCGCTCACCTCGATGGACTCGCGGATCGAGTGGATCGCCCGCACGGCGCTCGAGCGGCTGGTCGCGCGGATCGACCGGGTGGAGGCTCCCGCGACCACGCTCTTCGCCCGGTCGCAGGTCGTCGCCCGCGGCACGACACGCTGATCAGAGAAAAGTCTCCTTGCCCTCACAGGATCCTCCAGGCTAGATTCGCGTTCGTGGTACAGCGCTGTACCACGGTGGACCTGCGACGACGGAGGCACGACATGACGCGTACGACGACGAGGCGGCTCCCCGCCCTGATCGCTGCTCTGCTCGCCGGGCTGCTCGTGCTCGCCGGCCAGTCGCCCCTCGCCGGGCAGACCGCCGAGGCCGCCGAGATCCGGACGACGACGGTCGCCTTCACCGAGACCACGACCGTGCGCGGCACGCCGAACGCCACCTTCTACGAGGGCGCCTGGTCGAAGAACAGCACGCACACCTGGGCGACCGGCGGCGCGGCCTTCGAGATCGCCTTCACCGGCGAGACGGTCGCCCTCTCGGGCCGGAAGGCCACCACCAACGGCACCGCCGACGTCTTCGTCGACGGCGTGAAGATCGGCTCGGCCGACTACCGCGGCGCCCGATCGACCACGACGGTCCCGATCGCGTCCTTCACCGGCCTCGCCCCCGGCGACCACGTCCTCCGCGTCGTCACGGTCGGCTTCATCAACCACGCGTCCGCCGAGTTCACCAGCACCGTGCTCGTCGACGAGCGCGCCCGCCTCGCCGCCGCGCTCGACCGGCTGAGCGCCCTCGCCGCTCCGGACTTCACCGCGGCGTCCTGGGCCTCCTTCTCGGCCGCCGTCGCGACCGCGACCGCCGCCCGCGACGACGCCGCCTCGACCGACGCCGCCCTGCTCGCCGCCCGCGGCGCCCTCGAGGCGGCCGAGACCGGCCTCGTCCGGATCTCCGGGCTGCGCGAGCGCCTCGACGAGTACCGCACCCGAGTCCCCTCCGCCTACACCGCCGCGTCCTGGGCGCCCTTCGCCGCGGCGACGGTCACCGCGGGCGAGGTCCTCGACGACGCCGCTGCGAGCGCCGCGGCCGTCGTCGCCGCGAAGAACGGGCTGCAGACCACCGCCGCCGCCCTCGTCCCGCTCGCCGACGGCACCCTCGAGACGATCGAGAACAACCGGTTCTGGCTCGACACCGCGGGAGACCCGATCTTCTCCCAGGGCGGCGGGATCTTCCGCTTCGGCGACCGCTACTACTGGTACGGCGTGGAGTACACCGGCTCGCAGCTCTACTACGACTCCCCGACCCGCACCTACACCCGGGCCGGCGAGGGCGACTTCGTCGCGGTCACCGCGTACTCCTCCGAGGACCTCGTGAACTGGACCTTCGAGAACGACGTCGCCACGAGGGACACCGCGCTGCACATCCCCGCCTCGAAGGACGTCACGGGCACCTACTTCTCGGACATGGACACGCTCGCCGACGCGGTCTGGATCGGCCGACTGGGCGTCGCCTACAACGAGCAGACCGGGAAGTACGTCCTGCTCACCCAGTTCGAGAGCCCCGACCCGGCCCGCGTCACGAACGCCGGAGTCCTCTTCCTCAGCGGGGACTCGCCCGTCGCCGACTTCGAGTACGCGAACCTGCAGACCCACATCCCCGGCGTCTACCGGAACCCGAGCAAGCCCGGCTGGGAGCAGGGCACCGGCGACCAGACCGTCTTCACCGACGACGACGGCGCGGACTACCTCGTCTTCTCCTACCGCGACGGCCGCAGCCGGACCTACGTGGGCCGGATCAGCGACACCGACTCGCTCTCGGTCGAGACGGCCGTCGAGGTCTACCGCGGCGCCGGCCGCGAGGGCAACGCGATGTTCAAGCTCGACGGCCAGTACTACGTCGCGAGCTCGGACCTGCACGGCTGGAACACCTCGCAGACCTACCTCGTGCGCTCGCTCGAGGGCCGGATCCAGGGGCCGTACTCGAGCATGTACGTCCTCCCCGGCACCGAGAAGGACTACAGCCACGTCACCCAGAGCGGCTTCTTCCTGACGGTGCAGGGCACCGAGCAGGACACCGTGATCTACGCCGGCGACCGCTGGGCCGACTTCGCCTGGAACGGCCTCGGCTACAACCAGTGGCTGCCGCTCAGCGGGACCGGCGCGGACGTCCGCTTCGAGTCTCTCAGCGAGTGGGACATCAACGCTCGCTCCGGCGAGTGGCAGGTCGGCGCCGGCAACAACTGGATCCTCAACCCCGACTTCGCCGCCGACCGGATCGCGGTGACCACGGTCACCGGCTGGACGCAGACCACCGACCCCGCCTCGACGACCACCGGCTTCGTCTCGAACCCCTCGCCCGGCGCCGACGGCTCGCGCTTCGCGCTCCGGCTCGGCGCGGCGCAGGCCTTCTCGGGCGGCGTGCAGCAGCAGGACGAGGTCCCCGCAGGCGTCTACACCCTGTCCCTCCGCGCGGACCGGCCGGGCGGACTCGACTCCGCGCGGATCGTGGTCACCGGCGCGGACGGCGTCGAGCACCGCACCGAGATCCCCACCACGAGCGGCTGGGCCGACGTGCGCTCGGCGGAGTTCTCGCTGCCGGCCGGCACCGCGACGGTCTCGATCCTGGCGAGCGGCCCCGGCGGCGCCGGACTGACGGTCGACGCGCTGGCCCTCCGCCGCCAGGCCGCGGCCTCCTGGTCGGCGACCTCCGTCTATCAGCAGGGCGACACGGTCCTCTTCCAGGGCTCGCTCTGGCGGGCGTCGTGGTGGACCAGCAACCAGACCCCCGGCGACCCGAACGGCCCGTGGCAGCAGCTCGCGACCGCACCCGACGGCACCGCGGTCTGGACCGCCTCGCGCATCTTCGACACCGGCGACGTCGTCGTCCACCAGGGCCAGCGCTACCGCGCGAAGTGGTGGACCCGCAACCAGGCCCCGGGCGACCCGTACGGGCCCTGGCAGCCGCTCGGCTGAGCCCGAGCGCCCTCCTCTTTCCCTCCCGCAGCACCACTGTCTTCTCTCCCGCAGCACCACTGCACTCCGCAGCACCACTGCATCCGCAGCAGCACCCCACCCACACAGAAGGAACGAATCCGTGCGAAGAAGCTCCAAGAAGTTCACGACCGTCGTGGCCGTCTCCCTGCCCCTCGTCCTCGCGCTGAGCGCCTGCGCGGCCGGCGGCGGCGGTGGCGGGAACGCCGCCGGCGGAGGCGACGGCGACGAGACGCTCAGCGTCTGGGCCTGGGACCCGGTGTTCAACATCGCGGCCCTCGAGGAGGCCGAGAAGATCTACCAGAAGGACCACCCGGACTTCAAGCTGGACATCATCGAGACCCCCTGGGACGACCTGCAGCCCAAGCTGACCACCCTGGCCCAGTCGCAGCAGTACGAGGAGCTGCCCGACGTCTTCCTGATGCAGAACAACGCGTTCCAGAAGAACCTCGTCAACTACCCCGAGATCTTCAGCGAGCTGCCCGCCGACGCCGTCGACTTCGCGGAGTTCCCCGAGGCCGTCGCCGCCTACTCGACCCTCGACGACGTGCACTACGGCGTGCCGTTCGACTCGGGCACCGCCGTCACCGCGCTGCGCACCGACGTCCTCGAGGCGGCCGGCTACACGATCGACGACTTCACCGACATCACCTGGGAGGAGTTCCTCACCAAGGGCAAGGACGTCCTGGCGAAGACCGGATCACCGCTGCTCTCGGGCCAGGCCGGCTCCTCGGACATGATCATGATGATGCTGCAGAGCGCCGGAGCCAGCCTCTTCGACGACGAGGGCAACCCCACCATCACCGACAACGACGCGCTCCTCGCCGCGATCGACGTCTACAAGCAGCTCGTCGACTCGGGCGTCTTCGTCGAGGTCAACTCGTGGGACGAGTACCTCGGCACCTTCGTGAACGGCTCCGTCGGCGGCACCATCCAGGGCATCTGGATCGTCGGCTCCATCCAGACCGCCGAGGACCAGGCCGGTGACTGGGCGATCACGAACGTCCCCTCGCTCGACGGCATCTCCGGCGCGACCAACTACACGGCCAGCGGCGGATCGTCCTGGGCGATCAGCGCGAACGCCGACGTCGACCTCGCGGCCGACTTCCTCGCCTCGACCTTCGCCGGCTCGACCGAGCTCTACGACACGATCCTGCCGAAGTCCGGCGCCGTCGCGAACTGGCTGCCCGCCGGCTCCTCGACCGCCTACGAGCAGCCGAACGAGTTCTTCGCCGGCCAGCCGATCTTCGCCGAGGTCGCCGAGTTCGGCGCCGAGGTGCCGAGCAACAACACCGGCGCCTACTACTACGAGGGCCGCGACGCCGTGAGCGCCGCGATCACGCAGATCATCGGCGGTGCGGACCCCGCCTCGGCGCTGGAGGAGGCGCAGAAGAACGTCGAGTTCGCCATGAGCTAGGGCTCGCCGCGAGCCGGCGTCGCCGAGACCCGACGTCACCGCGAGCCGGCTCGCACCCCGGGCCGGGGAGGACTCCTCCTCCCCGGCCCGTCCCTCCCCGTCCCTCTCCCTCCGAGAATGCGAGCCCGCCCGTGTCGACCTCCGCCCCTCCGCGCCCGCGCCTGCGCGTCCCACCCCGGCCGCAGCGCGATCTCCGCAGCCGCCCGATCCGCATGACCGGGGAGCGCCGCCGCAGCCTCACCGGCTGGGCCTTCCTCCTGCCGGCGGCGGTGCTCATCTTCCTGGTGAGCTTCCTGCCGATGGTCCAGGCCTTCCTGCTCTCGCTGCAGACCGGCCGCGGGGCGAACCTCAGCTACGCGCAGCCGTTCTGGCTGAACTACGAGCGCCTGCTGCAGGACGAGATCTTCCGGCTGACGCTGCAGAACACCTTCATCTACCTGATCATCCAGGTGCCGGTGATGCTGATCATGGCGCTGGTGCTGGCCAATCTGCTCAACACCAGGAACCTGAAGTTCAAGACCTTCTGGCGCACCGCGATCTTCCTGCCGTGCGCCGTCTCCCTCGTCGCCTACTCGCTCGTCTTCCGCACGATCTTCGCCAACGACGGCTTCGTCAACGACGTGCTGATGGGAATCGGCCTGATGGACTCGCCGATCAACTGGCTCGGCAATCCGGACACCGGGCGCTTCGTCATCATCCTCGGACTGCTCTGGCGCTGGACCGGCTACAACATGGTCTTCTACCTGGCGGCGCTGCAGAACGTCGACTACTCGAGCATCGAGGCCGCGCGGATGGACGGCGCGAACGCGCTGCAGACCTTCTGGCACGTCACGATCCCGCAGCTGAAGCCGATCATCCTGCTCACCGCGATCATGTCGACCAACGGGACGCTGCAGCTCTTCGACGAGTCGTGGGCGCTGACCAGAGGCGGCCCGGCCTACACGACCATGTCGATGTCGCACTACCTCTACGAGGTCTCGTTCCTGAAGAACCCGAACTTCGGCTACGCCTCCGCCCTCTCCTACGTGATCCTCATCCTCGTCGCGGTCCTCGCGTTCGTTCAGCTGAAAGTCGGTGACAAGCGTGATTGAGCGCGTCAGCACCCTGCCCGCGATCGAGGACGTCGAGTCGGTCACTCCGAGCGAGTCCGTCCCCGTCCGCAGCGCGCCGCTCTCCTCGCGGCTGCGCGGCCTGCCGAAGTACCTCTTCCTCTCGGTCTTCGCGCTCTTCTCGATCTTCCCGCTCTACTTCATGGCCGTCTCGGCGACGAACACCAGCCAGGACGTCCTCGACTCGCGGATGATCCCGGGCCTGGCGCTCTTCGACAACTTCGCCGGACTGCTCGATCTGCAGGACGTCGGCTCGGCGATGTGGAACTCGGCGACCGTCGCGGTGGGCACCACGGTGCTCGCGCTGATCGTCTGCTCGATCGCCGGCTACGGCTTCG
Source organism: Rathayibacter sp. PhB151 (assembly GCF_004366415.1). Lineage (NCBI taxonomy): Bacteria > Bacillati > Actinomycetota > Actinomycetes > Micrococcales > Microbacteriaceae > Rathayibacter > Rathayibacter sp. PhB151. The sequence goes on from NZ_SOEN01000006.1 coordinate 873,903, forward strand.
AGGTCTTCCACTCGCGGGCCAAGGACCTTCTGATGGCGGTCCTGCTGATCGCGATCATGATCCCGTTCGCGGCGACGATGATCCCGCTCTTCCAGGTCTTCGCCGAGGTCGGGATGATCAACTCCCTCGGCGCGGTCATCATCCCGGCGATCTCCACCCCGTTCCTGATCCTGCTGTTCCGGCAGGCCTCGCGCTCGTTCCCCTATGAGATCATCGAGGCCGCGCGGATCGACGGGGTCAGCGAGCTCGGGATCTTCGCCCGGATCTACCTGCCGTCGATGCGCTCGACCTACGCCGCGGCCGCGGTCATCACCTTCATGACCGCCTGGAACAACTTTCTCTGGCCCAAGGTCATCCTGGTCAACAACGACTTCCAGACCATGCCGATGCTGATCTCGAACCTCAGCGCGGGCTACGTGGTCGACTACGGCGTGCTGATGCTGGCCGTCTTCCTCGCCTCGGTGCCCACCGTCATCGTCTTCATGGTCCTGCAGCGCTCCTTCGCCGAGGGCATCACCGGGGCGATCAAGTGAGCCTCGCGGAGCTCCCGGGCGAGACGGCGCCCGCCGCCGGGTTCGACCTCGCCCGGCTGTCCGACCCCGGCTTCTTCGCCGAGAACCGGCGGCCCGCGCACTCCGACCACCGCTGGTTCCGCTCCGAGGACGAGGCCGCGACGGGCGTCAGCTCGTTCGAGCAGTCGCTGAACGGGCTGTGGCGGATCCACTGCGCGCCCCGGCCGGCCGACGCACCGGCCGGCTTCGAACGGCCGGACTTCGACGCGGGCGACTGGGACCTCATCCCCGTGCCCGCGCACATCCAGCTGCACGGCCACGACCGCCCGCAGTACGTGAACACGCAGTACCCCTGGGACGGGCGCGAGAGCATCCTGCCCGGGCAGGCCCCCGAGCGGTTCAACCCGACGGCCTCCTACCGGACGACCTTCGAGCTGGACGCGCCGCTCGCGCCCGGCGAGCGGATGGCGCTCGACGTCCGCGGCGCCGAGAGCACGATCGCGCTCTGGCTGAACGGCGTCTACCTCGGCTTCTCGGCCGACAGCTTCTCGCCCGGCGAGTTCGACCTCACCGAGGCGCTGCTGCCCGGCGAGAACCTGCTCGCCGCGCAGGTCGTCAAGTGGAGCGCCGGCTCCTGGCTCGAGGACCAGGACTTCTTCCGGTTCTCCGGGATCTTCCGCGACGTCGTGCTGCTGCGCCGCCCGCGCGCGCACGTCGAGGACCTCCGCGTGCGGACGACGGTCGACGACGACGGTGCCGGCATCGCGGTCGAGCTGCGGCTCGACGGGGCGGGCTCGGCGACGGTCGAGCTCGACGGCGTCGGCCCGCTGCGGCTCGATCCGGACGGCGTGCACCGTCTCCGGCTCGCGGAGCCGCGGCTGTGGAGCCCCGAGGACCCGCACCTGCACCGCCTGACGGTGCGCGTGCGGGACGCGGACGGCGCCGTGACCGAGGTGGTCCCGCAGACCGTGGGGCTCCGCCGCTTCGCGATCGAGGACGGCGTGCTCAGCCTCAACGGGCGGCGGGTCGTCTTCCGCGGGGTCAACCGGCACGAGTTCGGCCTGCAGGGGCGGGTCGTCGACCGGGCGCAGACGGAGGAGGACCTCCGGATCCTCAAGCGGGTGGGCGTCAACGCGATCCGCACCAGCCACTACCCGAACAACTCCTACTTCTACGACCTCGCCGACGAGTACGGCTTCCTCGTGATCGACGAGATGAACCTCGAGACGCACGGGCTGTGGGACCGCGTCCGCTACCTCGACGCGCCGCTCGCCGAGTCGGTGCCCGGCGACGACGGCCGGTGGGCGCCCGCGCTGCACGACCGGGCGCGGAGCCTGCTCGAGCGCGACAAGAACCACCCGAGCGTGGTGATGTGGTCGCTCGGCAACGAGTCGTTCGGCGGCACCGTCCTCCGCGATCTCGCCGACTGGTTCCGCGCGGTCGACGACCGTCCGGTGCACTACGAGGGGGTGCACTGGGACTCGCGCTACCCGGAGACGACCGACGTGGTCAGCCAGATGTACACGCCGGCGGCGGAGATCGAGGAGTACCTCGCGGAGCACCGCGACAAGCCGTTCCTGCTCTGCGAGTACGCGCACGCGATGGGCAACTCCTTCGGCGCGGTCGACCGCTACCTCGATCTGGCCGAGCGGGAGCCGCTCTTCCAGGGCGGCTTCATCTGGGACTTCGCGGACCAGGCCGTCGCGATGACCGACCGGCACGGCGTGCCGTTCCTCGGCTACGGCGGCGACAGCGGGGAGTCGCCGCACGACGGCGACTTCAGCGGCAACGGCATCCTCTTCGCCGACCGCACGCCGACGCCGAAGCTGCAGGAGGTGGCGCACCTCTACCAGCCGTTCCGCGTCGACGTCTCGGCGGCGGAGATCGTGATCGGGAACCGGCTGCTGTCCACCTCCTCCTCCGCGTACGCGGCGGTCGTCGTGCTGCGGCGGGAGGGACGCGTGCTGGCGGAGCGGGAGCTCGCGACCGATGTCGCCGCGGGTGGGGCGTCGACGTACCCGCAGCCGGTGCCGCTGCCCGAGCTGCCGGGCGAGTACACGCTCGACGTCGAGCTGCGGCTGCGCGAGGACACGCGGTGGGCGCCGGCGGGACACGTCGTCGCGCGCGGGCAGCACGTCTTCGAGGTCGCGGGGTTCTCGCGACCGGAGCACGCGCCGCGGCCCGAGCTCATCGACGGCACCCACAACGTGGGCGTCGTGGGCGAGCACTTCAGCGTCCTGTTCTCCCGGCTGCACGGCGGGCTGATGTCGTACCGCTGGGGCGGCGGGCCCGAGGGCGGCCGGGAGCTGCTCACCTCGATCCCGACGCCGTCCTTCTGGCACGCGCCGACCTCGAACGAGCGCGGCTGGGGCGGTCCCTTCGAGGACGGGCAGTGGCTGCTGGCGAGCCGCTACGCGCGGGCCGCGGGCGAGGCACTGCGGACGGCGCGGGTCTCCATCGACGAGTACGCGGTGACGGTCGGCTTCCGCTACGAGCTGCCGACCACGCCGCGCGCGGTCTGCGACGTCGACTACCGCGTGACGGGCGACGGGCGGATCGAGGTGACCGTCGCGATGACGGTGCCCGACGGGCTGCCCGATCTGCCCGAGTTCGGGATGCAGCTGACCACCGGCGCCGACGCGCACCGGCTGCGCTGGTACGGCGACGGACCGGACGAGTGCTACTCCGACCGCCGGCTCGGGGCGCGCCTGGACGTCTGGGAGAGCGACGTCGCGCGGGAGCTGACCCCGTACCTCAAGCCGCAGGAGTCGGGCAGCCGCACCGGAGTGCGCTGGGCCGAGGTGACCGACGACGGGGGCTTCGGGCTGCGGCTCGACTGCGCCGGCGGGATGGAGTTCTCGGCCCTGCCGTGGACCCCGTACGAGATCGAGAACGCGCAGCACCCGAACGAGCTGCCGCCGGTGCAGCGCACCGTCCTGCGTCCGGCGCTGCGCCGCCGCGGCGTCGCGGGCGACGACTCCTGGGGCGCCCGCCCGCACCCCGAGTACGAGGTCCGGCCGCTCGACGGCCGCCTCGAGTTCCGCTTCGGCCTGACGGGCGTCGGCGGCTGACGCCGGGTCTCGATACGCCGCTGCGCGGCTACTCGACCAGCATGCTGGCGCGCCCCCCTGCCGGTCGAGTAGCCCACGCAGCGGGCGTCTCGAGACCCCGCCGCGCACAACATCAGCTGAGAGCACAGGGCCTCCCCCGTCAGCCGAGGGACCCCCGTCTCAGCTGATGTTGTGCGCGGCTTCAGCGGCGACCCGCGCCTCATGCCGGCCGAGCAGCCCGCGCAGCGGGCACCCCATGCTGGTCGAGTAGCCCGCTCAGCGGGCGCATCGAGACCCACCCACCCCACGCACTCCCCCGCAACAGCCCCGAAACGCGCGCTCGCTAGGGTTCCCTGAGCAGTGCCGGCGGACGCCGGCCGGAACGCGGGAGAGCATGCAGAAGCGGATCGTCCTCGGGGTCTTCGAAGCGGGCACCCCGCACGTCGGCGGCACCATCAGCTGGTCGCACCCGCGCAGTCGCGACGGCGACTTCCGCGACATCGACTACTGGCAGCGGATGGCGCGCCTCCTCGACGACGCCGGCTTCGACTTCCTCTTCTTCGCGGGCGGCTCCTTCGGCTACTCCTCCCGCCGCGGCGAGCTCTCGGACGTCCTCGTCGAGGCCGGCATGACCTTCGCGCTCGACGGCGCGTACCTCATCCCCGCGCTGGCGGTCGGCACCGAGCGCCTGAACTTCGTGGTCACCAGCACCACCGGCGCCGACCACCCGCTGCACGCGGTGCGCAAGTTCTCCACCCTCGACCACGTCACCCGCGGACGGATCGGCTGGAACATCGTCACCGGCGCCTCGCAGAACACGATGGCCGCGATGCTCGGGCAGTCCGCGATGGTCCCGCACGACGAGCGCTACCGCGCCGCGCAGGAGTACGTCGACGTCGCCTTCTCCTTCTGGGAGGGCGGCAACGACGACGACGTCATCGTGCTGGACCACGAGCGCAACGTCTTCGCCGACCCGGAGAGGATCCGCCCGGTCGCCTACGAGGGCGAGTTCTACCGCTCGCACGGCTACCACACGCTGCCGCCGTCGCCGCAGCGCTCGCCCCTGCTCTTCCAGGCCGGGACCTCGCCGGTGGGCCGCGCCTTCGCCGCGAAGAACGCCGAGTGCGTGTTCGTGCAGGGCTCGACCTACGGCAAGGTCGCGGCCGACATCGTCGACATCCGCCGCCGGGCCGCGGAGAACGGCCGCGACCCGCAGTCGGTGAAGGTCATGGTCGGCGTGACGATCGTCGTCGCACCGACCTCGGCGGAGGCGGCGCAGCTGCGCGCCGAGTTCGACGCGCTGCAGACGGACGAGCTGGCCGCGCACTACTACGCCGGCAACACGGGCGTCGATCTGCTGGCCTACGACCTCGACCGCACGCTCGCCGAGCAGCTGGTGCTCGACGACCAGGCCGGGCAGATGGGCACCAGCAACATCGAGCGCTTCCTCACCCGCCCGGACGGCGCTGCGCCGACGGTGCGCGAGATCCTCGACGAGCTGAAGGGCAAGGGCACCCGCGGCTTCGCGATCACCGGCGACCCGGTCGAGGTCGCCGACGAGCTCGAGCGGATGATGGACGAGACCGACCTCGACGGCATCATGCTCGAGGCCGTCTTCGGCCTCGCCTCGATGCGCGACTTCATCGAGCTCGTCCAGCCCGAGCTGCGGCGCCGCGGCCGCCTCGACCCCGAGCCCACCGGCGCCACCTTCCGCGAGCGCATGCTCGGCACCGGCCCGCACCTCGCCCCCGAGCACCACGCGGCCGGCTTCCGCCCCTGAGCCGGCGGGTCTCGATACGCCGCTCCGCGGCTCCTCGACCACCATGCGGCGATTCATGCTGATCGAGTAGCGCTCGCAGAGCGCGTATCGAGATCCGTCTCCCGCAGGCGCGTGGGTCGCCGGACGGCGTCAGCTGACGCGGACGAGGGTGCGCTGCCAGCCGGAGGAGCCGTTGGGGGCGACGCCCGCGCGGTCCTCGATCTGGAGCATGCCGTTGGCGTCGGTCGCGCGGACGGCGACGTAGTGGGCGCCGCTCGCGGCCTCCCAGTCGACGTACCACTGCACCCAGGTGTCGAGGTTGACCGGGGTCGAGAGGGTGGCCTCCTGCCAGTCGCCGTCGTCGATGCTGACCTCGACCTTGGCGATGCCGGTGGTCTGCGCCCAGGCGACGCCGGCGATCTTGGTCGCGCCGGCGGGGATCGCGGCGTCGATCCGCGGGGTGTCGATCCGCGAGGACATCTTGATCGGAGCCTCGGCGTCGTAGCCGCGCGGGGTCCAGTAGGCCTCGTCGGCGGCGAAGGTGGTGACCTTCAGCTCGGTCAGCCACTTGGTGGCGGAGACGTAGCCGTAGAGGCCGGGGACGACCATCCGAACCGGGAAGCCGTGCTCGAAGGGCAGCGCCTCGCCGTTCATCCCGACGGCGAGGATCGCGTCGAGGTTCTCGTCGGTGACCGCCGAGAGCGGGGTGCTGGCGGTGTAGCCGTCGACGCTGGTGGAGAGCAGCATGTCGGCGCCGCTCTGCACGCCGGCCTTCTTCAGCACGTCGCGGAGCGGGACGCCGAGCCACTTGGCGTTGCCGACGAGGTCGCCGCCGACCTGGTACGAGACGCAGGTCATCGTGATGCCGTACTCGTCCAGGCCCATGTCGAAGATGTCCTGCAGCGACAGCGTGACCTCCTGGTCGACCATCCCGGAGATCTTCAGCGACCAGGTGGAGGGGTCGATCGAGGGCACGGTCAGCGCGGTGTCGACGCGGTAGAAGTCGGCGTTGGGCGTGTAGAGCGGAGTGAGCCCGTCGATCCCGAGATCGGCGCCGGCGGGCACCGAGACGGTGCTGCGCGGGCTGGGCAGGCGGAGGGCGTCGCGCACGCTGGCGAGGGACGAGGTGGCGGCGTTGATGGCGCGCGACCCGGCGCCGATCACGGCGGCGCCGACAGCGGCGATCAGGGTCACGCGGAAGAAGCCGCGGCGCTCGATGCCGACCGGGCGGGCGGCGGGGGCCGCGCCGGTCTTCTCGGCGGCGGACGCGGCGCGCCAGCGGCGGAGGCGCGAGACGGTCAGGTGCATCACGATCATCGCGACGACGAGGCCGACCAGGGTGGGCACTGCGGAGAGCGGGGTCGCGCCGGTGCGGGTGACGATCGCGGCGATCGAGAGGCCGCCGGCGATCACGAGCAGGATCTGGCCGAGCGGCGGGCGGATCAGCTGCAGCACGCCGGCGAGGGCGGCGGCGACCAGCACGGCGACGCCGATGCTCGCCAGCAGGAAGATCTTGTCGTTCGCTCCGAACGTCTCGATCGCGAACTCCTTGAGCGGGCGCGGCACGATGTCGACCACGAACGCGCCGAGGGCGAGCACCGGGCTGGCGTTCTTCGCGACCACGAGCGCGACGAGCTCGGCGATCGCGAGCAGCACGCCCGCGACCACGATGCCGGCCACGGCCGCGAGCGCGATGAACCGGAGCCTCGGCACGCGCGGGTTCTTCCCTGTCTGTTCCATGGGAGTCATGCTCCGCCCTTGACCTGCCCGTTCGCAGTGTGGTGCCGGTTTGGTCGAGATGTGTAACGAATGGATAACGCCCGGCGCCCCCACCCCCTGATCCCCTCCGCGAGATGCCACTTACGAGCGCGACACGCCGCAGAAAGTGCGCACAAGTGGCATCTCGCGGAAAGGGGAAACGGAGCGGCCGCCCGGGAGGGTCCCCGGGCGGCCGCTGTCGGTGGGCGGGGTCAGCCGCAGGCGCGGGCGGAGTAGGGGGCCGCCTTCGTCGTCGTCACCGCTTTGCCGTCGATCGTGGCCGTCGCGGTGACGGTCGCGGTGCCGGCCGGGATCGAGGCGGCGCGGGTGGTGTCGGCCTGCGTCGCGCTCTTGCCCGCCGCGATGCCCGGGTAGGACTTCGTGGCGTACGGCGTCGCGATGGAGATCGACGCCGCGGCCTTCGAGTCGTTGCGGGCCGTCGTCGTCAGGACGACCTTGCCGGCGACGCAGCGCGTCGTGGCCGAGACCGTCAGGTCGATCGCGGCGGCGGGAGCGGCCCGGACGATCGCGAGCCGGTAGGTCGCGAGCGTCGTGTGATCCTGCGCGGAGGAGGTGATCACGACGTTCGTGGTCCCCGAGGCCGCGAGGGTGACGGTCCGGGCGACGGTGTCGTCGATCAGCACGCCGTCGACCTTCACCAGTCCGCTGGCCACGGCCGGGTCGAGGTCGAGCGCGACGCTCGTCGTCGAGACCGGCACCGTCAGCGTCAGGTCGCGCACCCCGGCGGCGAGCGCCGGCGAGAACGTGCCCACGGACGAGGTCAGCTTCGCCAGCTCGGCGTCCGTCGCGAACCCGGTCGACTCCGTCGTGTAGACGCCGAAGACGCCGCCGACGTTGCTCGCGGTACCGGTGCCCTGGAAGCGCACGGTCACCTTCGGCACCTTGTTCCCCTGGGCGTCGAGGACGTACGCGCCGGACTGGTTGCGCTTGTAGCTGTCCTTCGCCGCGATCCCGTCGAGCACCGAGCGCGGGATCTCGTCGTACTGCACGTACCAGTTCAGCGCGCCCGCGGCGCCCGAGACCACCTCGGTCTTGAGCTTCACGTCGTTGAGGTAGACGTCGAAGGTGCGCCCCGCGTCGCCGCCGTAGTAGCGGACGCCGAGGTAGTTCTTCGGCAGCGCCGGGTCGACGATCATGTCGTACTGGAAGTACGCGTCCGCCGACCGCTCGCCGTCGCGGTAGCCCTCGCCGCGCCAGGTGCCGACCGCCGAGCGGTTGTACTTGTAGTTCTTGTCGGCCTCGCTGTTGTTGTTGTCGAACGAGGTGAGCGAGTCGATCGTCGTCTCCTCCACCCGCAGCTGCTGCTTCTCCTTGAGGATCAGCGCCTGGGCCTCCGCGGAGTCGGGGGCGATGAGCGTCATGTAGGTCGCGTAGCGCGCGTTGTAGAGGCTGTAGTACGGCTGGAAGATCCGGGCCTCGGAGGCGGCGTCGACGTTCGTCATGCCGAAGCGCATCGTCGTCGTCCCGTTGCCGTTCGCGCCGTTGGGCAGGCGGAGCAGGTTCTGCTTCACCGAGGACTTCCACGCGGCCGCGTTCGCGACGACCACGTTCGAGTTCACCGTCTTGTCGGCGACGCTCATCTGCACGAGCACGCCCGCGGGGTAGGAGGCGTCGACGTTGTTCCGGTTCAGCTCGGTCGCGAGGAGCACGGGCCCGTAGGTGAAGGCCGTCCAGTTCGCGTTCTCGGTGTTCGCCACTGCGGCGACCGCGGCCGGCAGCTTCCAGGTGAGGGTGTCGCCCGCCGCCACCGGGACGACCGCGTAGCCGCCCTCGGTCAGCGCGGCGACGTCGCGGACGGCGCCGTTCACGGTGAGCGTCGGCGCTCCGTCGACCCAGGCCGGGATGCGCAGGCGCAGCGTGGTGCCGTCGGCGACCGCTCCCGCTCCGAGCGCCGCGATCGTGAAGCGCGCGGTGTCGGTGTTCGGGATGTCGGCCGTCTGCGTCACCTTGAGATTGCTGCCGCCCGAGCTCAGCACCGACGAGCGGAACTGGTTCACGTAGACCGTCTTCGGCCCCTCGAAGTAGATCGAGTCGCCGAGCTTGGTGAAGCTCTCGACGCCGGTGCCGTGGTCGCACCAGAACTCGTCGTGCTCCTCGCCGAAGACCTTGGCGTAGCCCGCGGTCTGCGGCTGGAAGTAGGTGACCATGCCCGTCTCCGGGTTCTGCACCGAGAGCACGCCGTTGATGAACGCGTTCTCGTAGAAGTCGGCGTACTTCACGTCCTTCGTCACCTGGAACAGCGCCCGGGTGAGCTTGAGCATGTTGTAGATGTTGCAGCCCTCGGAGGTCGAGTTCTCGCCGTAGCCGGTCGTCTGTCCGTTGGTCGCGTACTGGTAGAGCGTGTCCGCGCCGTGGAAGTGCTCGGACTGGCTGTTGCCGCCGTTCGCGTAGCTGTGGCTCTCGTCCACCATCCGCCAGAAGTTCTCGGCGGCCCGGCGGTACATGTCGAGGTCCGCCTTCTCGGTGGCGGTCAGCGTCGCGTACAGCGCGGGGTCGTCGGTGAAGAGGGTGTAGCGCTTGAGCGCGCCGATCAGCTTGGGGATCGTCGTGTTCGCGTGCAGTCCGTTGAGGACGTCCTCGTTGTTCGCGAGCTTCCGGAAGAGCGCGGTCTCGTCGAAGTACTCGGCCGCGCGCTTGTGCGCCGGCTTCTGCGTGGTCTCGTAGAGGCGGTAGAGCGCCTCGTTCATCCCGCCGTACTCCGTGTTGAGCAGCTGACCCGGGTTCGCCTGGCGTCCGGCCCAGTTCGTGATCCAGGAGCCGAAGCCGTCGGCGACGACGAGCGCCTCCGCGGACACGGCGCTCGGCGCGTACTGGTGCGCGTCGAGCAGTCCCGCGAGCACCTTGTGCAGGTTGTAGAACGGCACGAGCAGCCCGTCGGCGCCGGAGGGCAGGTAGCTCACCGGGAACGGCGAGACGTAGCCGGCGTTGGCCGGGTCCTTGAGGGCGTACGCGTCCTGGACCTTCTTCAGGCCGTCGACGGAGGCGGTCAGCTTCGCGAGCAGCGCGGCCTTCGTGGTCGCGTCCTGCTCGCTCGCGTAGGCCTGGGACAGGCCGGAGATGTAGTGGCCGAAGAAGTGGCCCTGGAACCGGGTGCCGCTCTCGCGCTCCCAGCCGCCGTAGCCGCCGGCCGTGGTCGGGGTGAGACCGGCCTGCGTGTAGAAGGAGTGCAGGAACATCTCGGGGTCGAGGCTGAGCAGGTACTCGACGGTCTGCTGCTCGCCGTTGTCGAGGTACGGGTCCTGGACGGTGACGTCCGAGAGGCCGGCCTCCTGCAGGTAGCTCGAGCTCTTCACGCCCTTCGGCTGCACCTGGATCGCGAAGGTGCGGGTGACGGCCGTGCTGCCGCCGTAGGTCGAGGAGCCGGTGAGGGTGACCGTCTTCGGGGCGCCGGTGGGCGGCGTGACCGTGGCGGTGCCGCCGGAGATCGCGATCGCGGACTCGTCGGAGGAGGTCCAGCTGAGGTCGGAGCCCTTCGCGCCGCGGGTCGGCACGGAGAAGCCGGTGCTCGTGCTCGCGGGCAGGGTGACGGCGTCGAGGTCGGCCTTCGCGACGGCGGCCGGGTCGAACGACGCGTTGTGCGCCTTCGTCAGGGCGACGACGTCGGTGGTCGTGGCGACCTTGCCGTAGAGGACGTAGTCGTCGAGGAGCCCGCGCAGGTGCGCGCCGTTGTACTGCGGTCCGTTGAAGCCGAGGGTCTTGGTCGAGGTGCCCTCGGAGCCGAGCACGCCGGTGGCCGCTCCGGTCGCCTCGGACTTGGTGACGGTGGGCTGCTTCACGCCGTTGCGGTAGAACGCGACCTGCTTGGTCGCCTTGTCGTAGCTGGCGACGACGTGGGTCCACTCGTTCGTCGGGAAGAAGCCGGCGCGGGCGGTGTCGATCGCGACCTTGTAGGGCTGTCCGGTCGAGGGGCCGATCGAGAGCGCGAGCGGCGTCGCGTCGCTCTCGGAGGTGAGGTACCAGCCGTCGGAGTTGTAGGCGGTCTTGTTCCAGGTGAAGACCTGCTCGCCGGTCATCGCAGCGGTCGGCTTGTACCAGAACGAGACCGTGAGGTCGGCGGGCTGGAGGCGGGCGTCGGTGCCGAGCGACACCGCGTTGCCGCCGGTGAACTCGAAGGCCTGGCCGGCGAGACCGGTGCCGTACGCGGCGGTGCCCTTCTGCATCTCGACCGTGTTGCCGCGGCCGCTGGTGTCGCTGATGCTGCCGTCGAAGGGCAGCTCGAGCACCTTCGCGCTGTCGAGGGAGGTGGCCGGTGCGGCCTGCGCGGTCGGGCCGACCGCGAGCAGTCCCGCCGTCAGCGCCATCACCGCCGCGGTCGCAATCGGGATCCGTCGTCTCGTCGTCATTCGTGGGGCCTCTCGTCGTTGAGATCAGTACTGAGCGCGATGTTACCGTGAACAATTACCTTTCGGTGAGGTTTCGGTGCGCGGGCTGAAGGAGCTCGAAGGGGCGGCGGGGCGGAGCGACCACCGCCTCTGCCAGGTCCGGCAGCGAGCGCCACGAATAGTGCTCCCGGCACGAGGACGAGGAACCCTGGTCCGCGGCGGAAGGCGGACGATGAGGGTGACCACGGCGGCGGATCCGGATGCGGCACTGCTCGACGTCGAGGCCGTGTCGCGCCGATTCGGCACCGGGCCGGAGGCATCCTGGGCCGTCCGCGACGTGAGCCTCCGGGTCGAGGCGGGCGAGGTCGTCGCGCTGCTCGGGCCCAACGGCGCCGGCAAGACCACGCTCGCGCGGATGATCGCGACCCTGCTGACGCCGACGAGCGGCGCGATCCGGGTCGCCGGGATCGACGCCGTCGCGAGGCCGGACGAGGCGCGGCGGCGGCTCGCCCTCGTCCTCGGCGGCGAGCGCGGCTTCTTCCTGCGCGCGACCGCGCTCGAGAACCTCCGTTACTTCGCGTCTCTCGCAGACGTGCCGCGACGGCGGAGGGACAGCCGCATCCTCGAGGTGCTCGCGGCGGTCGACCTCAGCGCGCGGCGTGACGACCGCGTCGAGGAGTTCTCCCGCGGCATGCGTCAGCGGCTGCACCTCGCCCGCGGGCTCCTGGCGGAGCCGCCGCTGCTCCTGCTCGACGAACCGACCGTCGGGCTGGATCCGGAGGCGGCGCTCGCGCTCCGCGTGCTGATCCGCGAGCTGCGCCGCGACGGGCGGGGCGTCCTCCTGACCACCCACCACCTGCACGAGGCGGAGGAGCTGTCGGACCGGAGCCTCGTGCTCCTCGACGGCCGGATCCGCGCGGCGGGGCGACCGCGGGACATCGCCGCGGCGGGCGGGCTCGGCGAGGTGACGACCCTCGCCGCTCCGGCGCTCACCGCGGAGCTCGCCGAGCGGATCGTCGCGCTCGACGGCGTCCGCTCGGTCCGCTCCGACAGCATCGCCGGTCGGCCCGTCGTGGTCGTCGGCTGGGACTCCTCGCAGCCCGACCTCCGCGCGCTGGCCGCCGTCGTCGCCGACCTGCCGACCGGGACCTGGACCACCCGGCCGGCGACCCTCGAGGAGGGCTACCTCGCCCTCGTCGACCGGTGCCGCGGAGGGCGGGAGTGAACGCAGAGCTGGGCGGGGTGCTGCGCGAGAGCGCCTTCCATCTGCGGCTGCTGCTCCGCAACGCCTACTTCGTCCAGGCCGCTCTGATCGCACCGGTCGTCTTCGTCGTCCTGCGCGTCCAGGCGGGTCGGGGCGGGCTGGCGCTAGGAGTCGATGGAGCCGTCGTCGGGGTGTGGACGGTGACCGCGGCGGCGGTCGGGATCCTCGGCTACCAGCGGTCGCAGGGGACGCTGGAGCAGATCGCGCTGACCCCTCGGCCGCTGGGCGGTGCGCTCGCGCCGATCTCGCTCGCCTGCGCCGGCGTCGGGCTGCTGTCGATCCCGGCCGCGATCGTGGGCTCCTGGGTTCTCGGCAGCGAGTTCGCGCCGCACTCCCCCGCGCTCGTCGCCCTCGGTCTGGTCCTGCTCGTCGCCGCGTGCGGGACGACGGCGCTCGTGCTGTCCGGGCTGTTCGTGCTGACCCCGCACGCGACGGTCTACGAGCCGGTCCTCGTCGCTCCCGTCCTCCTCCTCTCCGGCGCCGTCATCGACCGCGCGCAGCTGCCGGGGCCGCTGCAGCTGCTCGGGGTCGTCGATCCGCTGACCGGTGCGGTGCAGGTCCTGCACGCCGGAGTCTCGGGCGACACGTCCAGCGACGTCATAGCGCTCTGGAGCGCGCAGGGGCTGATCACGTCTATGGTCTCCTTGCTGCTCGCCCGCCTGATTCTGCGGACGGCCCTGCGGCGGGCGCGGCTCGCCGGGACGCTGGCGCTGTCGTGAGTGGGCTCGTGGCGGCGTCGATCGTGGTCGCGATGCGGTCGTTCGACGCCACGCGGACGCGGCGGACGCTCCTGGTCGCTGTCGTCGTCGGGCCGGTTCTGCAGGTGCTGTACTTCGCCGCTGTCTCGGCGCCGTCGATCGTGGTCGGCGCGGGTGCGAGTCTCCTCCTCGCCACTCTGACCGCGGTCGACAGCGTCACCGTGTCGCTCACCCGGATGCGGCACGACGCGGTGCTCGGGAGCGTCCTCCTCAGCGCCCGGCCGGCGGTCCTGCTCTGGAGCGGGGTCGCACTCGCGGGGGCGGGCGTCGGCTTCGCGGCGGGTCTCGTCTCGCTTGTCTGGGCGCTCCTGCTGTTCGGGCAGGGCGTCCCGTGGCAGGTCGCCGCGGGCACGATCGCGCTCGCTGGATGCGCGGCGCTGGCCGGCAGTGGCTGCGGGTTCGCGGTCGGGGTGCTCGGCCTCCGCTCGCGCGACGGGCTGGCGTGGGTCGGACCGTTCACGGCGGTCCTGACCGTCCTCGGCGGTGTCGTGGCACCGGTCGACGAGCTGCCGCCGGTCGTCGAGGCCGTCGCCCGTATGCTGCCGCTGGGGTACGCCTCCGACGCCCTGAGGACCCTGCTCGGCGAGGGGTGGACCGGCGCGCTCGCGGTGCAGACCGGCGCCGTCGTGGTGCTCGGCGCCGCGTGGTTCGGGCTGGGGCTGCTCGGCTGGGCCCTCGCCCGCCGGACGCTGCGGCGGACGGGCGGCACGGACCTGCTGTGAGGCCTCCTGGCGCGACGCATAGCAGGGCCGCGCGGATCCGGGCAGGGGGCTGCCGTCCCGCCGCGCCCCTGATGGGATGGCGTCATGTCCGACTCCGCTGCTCGCCCCTCCCAGGACGACGACCTCCGCTCCATCGTCTACGCGAGCCACACCGCCGCCGGTCTCGAGGAGGCGGACCTGCCCGCGCTGCTCGAGCAGTGCCGCGCGAACAACGAGCGCCTCGGCCTGACCGGCATCCTGCTGTTCCGCGACGGCCGGTTCCTGCAGCTGCTCGAGGGGCCGGACGCGACGCTGCGCGAGCGGATGGCGATCATCGCCGACGACCCCCGGCACGCCGGGCTGCGCGTGCTGCTCGAGGAGGCGCCGGCGCAGCGGCTGTTCCCCTCCTGGACGATGGCGTACGAGGCGATCACCGACTCGATGACGACCGAGCTGCCGGGCTACCGCAGCACCTTCGAGGACATCGACACCGACGTCGACGCGAGCGCGACCCTGCCGGCGCTGCGCGAGCTGATCCGCTGGTTCCAGGTGCGGCACTGACAGTGACCCGGTCGGCGTGCTCGCTACAGTGACGGCGTGAACGAGGACGACGGGCGGGACGACGACGGCGAGCGCGAGGTCGCGGCCGAGTACCTGCGGGCCGAGCTGCGGCCCCGGACGCTGACCTGGCTCCGGATGACGATCGACGCCCTGCTCGGCGGCGGCGTGATGACGACGCACGACCTCGTCGTCACCCGCCTCGACACCGGCGCCGAGGTCATCCGCACGCCCGCCGACATCGGCGACCCCTACGTCCTGCTCGGGCAGATCGAGCTGGAGCTCGAGACGAAGACCACCGCCGAGTTCCTCGAGGAGTGGCGGCGGGAGTAGCGGCGGGAGCAGCGCTCTCCTCCACAGATCCGATCTCGCGGAGTTGTCCGAGGGTGCCGCTCGACGGCCGCTCGGGTGTCGGTGGTCCCTGCTTGAATACGCGTATGGATGACCACAGCGACCCGGGAGCGGCAGGACCGTCGAGCGCGCTCGCCGCCGTCGACGCGCTGACCGACATCGCCGCGGAGATCGGACGCACCTCCGCTCAGCTGCTCCTCACCCGCGCGCAGACCCTGCACCTCGCCTACCGCGCGGCGGTCACCGTCCCCGACGCGTTCGCCCGCGGGAGCTCGCTCTCCCGCAGCGAGGCGCGCTCCCTCGTCGAGCGGTCCATCCGCGCCGAGTTCGCGGTCAAGCTCCGCCTGTCCGAGCGGGCCACCGAGACGGTCCTCGAGCACGCCCGGCTGCTCGTCGAGGACCTCCCCCGCACCCGCGCCCTGCTGGCCGAGGGCCGGCTGCTCTGGGACTCGAGCGAGATCGTCTGCGCCACCGCCGCCACCCTGACTCCCGCCTCCCGCGCCCGGTTCGACGAGCGCGCCTCGGAGGTCGCACCGGACGTGACGCCCACGCAGCTGAGGCGGATCGTCGCTCGCCTGCGCGACGAGCTGCACGAGGAGCCCCTCGCCCAGCGGCATGTCCGCGCCCGGCAGGACCGCGCCGTCTGGGTTTCCCCCGAGGTCGACGGGATGGCGACGCTCTGTGCGCTGCTCCCCGCGCCCGATGTGATGGGCATCGCCGATCGCGTCGACCGCATCGCCCGCAGTCTCCGCGACGGTGGCGACGAGCGCACCCTGAGCCAGCTGAAGGCGGACGTACTCACGGATCTCCTGCGCGACGGCGACATCGCCGGGACCACCCCCGCAGGAGACGGCCCGCAGCTGTCTCCGTCGTTCGTGCCCGGGATCCGCGCCGAGGTGCGCCTCACGCTCGCCGCATCTACCGCCGTCGGTCTCGACGACGCGCCCGCGGACCTCGACGGCTACGGCCTCATCCCCGCCGATCTCGCCCGCGAACTGGTCGCGACCGGCGCGTCGTTCACCCGAGTGCTCACCGATCCGGACACCCGCGCGGTCGTCTCGGTCGGCCGCACCTACCGGGTCCCGCCGCCGCAGATGCGCCTGCACCTCCAGCTCCGGGACCAGACCTGCCGCTTCCCCGGCTGCACCCGCACCGCCTCCCGAGCAGAGGCGGACCACACCATCGAGTGGCGCAACGGCGGCGAGACGTCCCTGGAGAACCTCGTCTGCCTCTGCACATCCCACCACCACGTCCGCCACGGCGACCGTTGGACCTACGTCCCCCGCCCGGATGGCAGCATCGTCTGGACCACCCCCACCGGCCGCCGCATCACGATCCGCCCACCCGCGCTCGCCGGCGCCCCACCGGGTCCGCGCTTCAGGGACGCACCGCCCCCGTTCTGACGAACGCGGGTCTGCACCCGCGCCGCCCCTGCTGATCGAGTAGCCCTCGCAGAGGGCGTATCGAGATCCACCACCGTCCGGAGGGTGGGTCTCGATACGCGCTCCGCGCTACTCGACCAGCATGGATTGCGCATGCCCGCACATGTGGATGGGCATGCGCTTGCAGCGCTTCAGGCTGCGCCGGCACGCTCACGCATGCTCTGCGCCCGGGCCGCCCCCTGCTGATCGAGTAGCCCTCGCAGAGGGCGTATCGAGATCCACCACCGTCCGGAGGGTGGGTCTCGATACGCGCTCCGCGCTACCCGACCAGCATGGGCCGTGCTGCGCGCTACTCGACCAGCATGTTCGGTGAGCGCTGCGCGGTGCTCGACCAGCGTGGCCGCGTCAGCCGCAGGTGCGGGCCGCGTACGGGGCCTGCAGGGTGGCGCCGCCGGCCGTCGCGGTCAGCGTGCCCGCGGGGACGGAGGGGGCGCGGGTCGTGAAGGCGTGCGTCGCGCTCGCGCCGGGGGCCGCGGTCAGCGTGGGCGAGGTGCCCCAGGCCGAGCGGATCACGACGGTGAGCGGCGAGGTGCCGGTGTTCTTCACGACTCCGGTCACGACGACCTTGCCGGCCACGCAGCGGGTCGACGCGGTGAGCGTCGCCGTGGACGCCGCCACGACCACCGTCGCGGTCACCCGCACGGCCGTCGAGCTCGAGAGCACGCGGTTCGGCGCGTTGTACGCGGTCGATCCGCCCGCTCCGACCCACTGGTTGTCGTTCGCGCCGATGGTGCGCACGACTCCGGTGACCGGGTAGCGGCCGGGAGCGGTGCCGACGGAGGACGTGTCCCAGGTCACCGGCTGCGAGGCGGTGCCGCGGTTGTAGGCGAGGACGACGTCGGCCCGGGCGGGCAGCGCGGCGACGGAGCCCACCTCACCCAGGTCGGAGCGCACGGCGGTCGCGGCGTCGGCCGCGCGGACCTCGGCGTACTGACCGGCGGTGAGCGACACGATGCCGCCGTGCTTGGTCGACGGCGCCAGCGAGAAGCCGGGGTCGTTCAGCTGGGTCCAGCCGGCGTCGAGATCGGTGGTCACCATCGGCCGGTAGCCGGTCGAGGGGATGACATCGACGTAGAGGTACCAGCGATCGGTGTCGTGGTCCTTGAAGACGGCCGGTCCCTCCACTCCCCCGGCGTTGCCGCCGGCCCAGACGGCGCCGATGCGGTCCTGCAGCTGGGTCCACGCGGTGGACGGGAGCCACCACTGCTTCGCGGTCGTCGACTCCATGTAGATGCCGCGGCCGGTGCCGTTGTCCTTCGAGATCCGGTAGGTCGTGCCGCCGTCCTGGATCATCGTGGTGTCGATGACGTCGGCGCCGGTGTCGATGAAGGTGCCGCCGTAGGAGTACGTGGCCTGGGTGAAGTCGGTGGTCGCACCCCAGAGCACCCGCGAGGCGCCGGTGCCGGGCGTGTGCGCGGCGTTCGGGTAGACGGTCGAGGACCAGTAGACGACGAACGCGCCCTTGCCGGCCCCGTTGTAGTCGGGGACCCAGGTCGCTTCGGGCGCCCACATCATTCCGGCCTCGAGCCGCTTCGTGCCGGCCGCGTCGAGCGCGACGTCGAACTGGCGCAGGTCGCTCCAGGAGACGAGGTCGCTCGACTCCCAGACGTTCATCTTCGTGCTGCCCTGCGTGGTCCAGTAGCACCAGGTGGTGCACGAGCCCGAGCCCTGGTCGCCGCCGAAGACGCGGAGGTCGGTGGCGATGATGAAGTACTTCTTCGTCTCGGGGTTGTAGGTGAGGTACGGGTCGCGGACGCCGGTCGTGCCGAGGTCGGACGCGAGGATCGGCTTCCCGCCGTTCAGCGGGTCCCACTTCTCCGGGTCGTCGCCGCGGGAGACGTCGAGGTAGATCTTCTCGGCGTAGCCCTGCGCGTCCTCGACGAAGTGCACCATCAGATAGCCGTAGGGGGTGTCCACGCCGACCTGCGGCTCGACGGCGACGGCGACGGCGCGGGACTGAGCGACGCCGCGGATCGACGCGGTCGCGGTGAGCGACGACGTGCGGGCGGCCTGGCCCGCGGCGGGGCGGTCGGCGGCGAGCGTGCGGCCGTCGGCCGAGACGCGCAGGGTCGGGTCGCTCGAGGCCCAGGTCACGGTGCCACCGTAGTCGGGCAGGTTCGTGGTCGAGTCGTCGATGGTCAGCGGGGTGACGCCGTCGAGCACGGCCGCGGTCAGCGGCGCGAACGACGAGGCGTGCAGCTTCGCGTCGACACTCGACACCGTCGCGACCTCCTCGCCGGTGAGGGCGCGGTCGTAGACGCGGAACGTCGACACCTCACCCTTGTAGAAGGGGTCGGGGTAGGGCGCGCGGCCGATGGCGTTCAGCGACTGGTCCGCCACCGAGGCCGGCCGCAGCGCGGTGGGCGCGGAGGCGACGCGGGTGCCGTCGACGTAGAACGAGATCGTGCCGGCGGCGCCGTCGATCACGGAGCTGAGGCTGTACCAGCGGTCGGCCGCGATGCCGGACGCGCTGCGGGCGTTGTTCTCGCCGCCACCGCCGGTGGTCGTGATCGCGGTGCGCACCTTGTCGCGCACGGAGGCGAACCAGTACTGCGAGGTGCTGTCGCTGCCGATGTTCCAGAGGAAGTGGAAGGTCGACAGCATCGAGGCGTCGGCGCGCGTCTCGATCGTGACCGTCCCGGAGCTCTTGCCCGTGAGCAGGTCGTCGGGCAGCTCGACCCAGGGGGCCGCGCTGGTCTTCGCACCGCCGGTGAGACGGAGTGACGTGCCGGTCCAGAGCGCGTCCGTCCCGTTGACGACGCGCGCGGCTCCCACGGCGCCGCCGGCGGAGTTGGGGACCGTCGCGCCGGTCGTCTGGCTGAAGCGGTAGTCGGCGAGGAGGCCGGCGGTGGGGGCCGCGGCGTCGGCGGCCGTCGCGGTGGGGGCGACGAGGCCGGCGGCGAGCACCGCCCCGAGGCCGAGGGCGGCGAGGGCCGCGCGGAGGGGCGCGCGGCGGGTGGGGGTGGGCATGGTGCTCCTTTGCACGGGGGGTGGCTTGTCGAGACCCGGCGTCAGCAGGTGATCGCGGGGTAGGCGGCCGACTGCGTGGCTGCGCGGCCCGTGTCGTCGACTCCGGCGCCGGTCACCGAGGCCGAGCCGGCGGCCAGCGTCGGTTGGCGCACCGTGAAGCTCGCCGTGGCGTTCTTCCCGCCGGCGACGGCCGGGAAGGTCTTGGTGCCGGAGGCGGTCGTGACGGTGATGTCGGCGGGCAGGTCGTCCGTGTTCTTCACGGTCGTGGTGAGCACCGGCTTGCCCGCGACGCAGCGCACCGACGAGGCGGCGGCGAGCTGCAGCGCGACCGGCGCCGCGGGCGCACCGAGCGAGACACGGAAGCGCTGGCAGTCGTTGTTCAGCACGCTCCACTGGCCGATCCGGGTGCCGTTCTGGTCCGAGCAGTTCGACAGGTCGAGCGCCTTGCCGCTGTGCGCGGCGCGCAGCTCGACGGTGCCGTCGTTGCCCGGGCGGAGCCGCCAGCTGCTGCCGGTCACGCCGCACGCGCCCTGCGTGACGGTCGCGCCGTCGGCGGTGGAGCCGCCAGTGACCGCGAGGCACTTGGCCGCGGCCGAGACGGGGTGCATCTCCACGGCGCCGTCCGCGGCGGCGGTGAAGGTGACGCGCTGGCACGGCGAGCCGAGCCACTCCTGCTGCTGCAGCACCGCGCCGTCGGCGGTGGAGCAGTTCGGCAGGTCGAAGGCCTTGCCGGTGACGAGCGAGGTGACGGCGACCGCGCCGACCGGGCGCAGCGCCCACTCCTGCGAGGCGGCGGCACTCGGCGTCGACTGGCGGATCGCTCCGGAGACCGCGTCGAGCACCTTGCCGCTCGTGCGGTTCGTCAGCGTCGAGTAGCCGCCGGATCCCGGAGCCACCGTCCACTGCTGGCAGGAGGTGGTCAGCCACGCGGACTGCTGGAGCGACGCACCCGAGGCGGTCGAGCAGCCGACCGGCCCGAGCGACTTCCCGCTGCTCGCGTTCACGACGCGGAGGAACCCGTCGCCGGTGCTGTCGAGCGTCCAGCTCGCGCGGGGCGTGGCGCAGGAGCCCTGCACGACGCCGGCGCCGTCGCCGCTCTGGGCCGAGGAGACGGTGGCGCAGAGGCCGGTGCTGCGGCTGACGAGCTGCCAGGCCGCACCCTCGACACGGGCCGTGATCGGCGCGTTCTCACCGCTGGGCACGGGGATCCGGGCCGCGGTGCCGAGCGGTGTGCCGAAGTCGGGCTCGCCCTCGGCGGTCCAGTCCACGAGGTGCGCGCGGGCCGAGCGCTGGCGGCTGCAGCCGTTGTTCGGGCCGGGGTTCGCGTGGTACAGGTTCCAGGTCTCGGTGCCGTCGGGCGAGTCGAAGAAGTCGTTGTGGCCGGTGCCGTACTCGCCGTTCGCCTTCGAGAAGACCGGTCCGTCGCTCTTGGTCCAGGAGGAGGCGAGTACGGGGTCGCCGGTCCCGTCGTACTCGAGCGTGCCGAGCTGGTAGTCCTCGGTACCGCAGAAGCTCGCCGAGTAGACGATCCAGGTGCGGCCGTCCTTCTGCAGCGGCACCGGGCCCTCGTTGACCGGCATGCCGATGGTCTCCCACGGCTCGACCGGCTCGGACAGCACGTTCAGCGGGCCGACCGCGGTCCACGGGTCCGACATCCGGGCGATGTAGTTGCTCTGCAGCCCGTTGCCCGGCTGGAACGCCGACCAGGTCATGAAGAGCTCGCCGTTCAGCTGCAGGTAGGCGCCGTCGATGTTCCAGGAGTCGACCGGGACCGGCCGGCCCTTGTAGCTGTACGGGCCCATCGGGTCGTCGCCCGCGCTCTCGATCACCTGGAGGTGCTGGCCGTCGAAGTTCCCGGCGGTGCCCATCGTGTACATCAGGTACCAGCGCCAGCCGTTCGGGCCCTCGAGCCGCTGCAGCTCGGGCGCCCACATGTTCGCGTTCCGGCCCGGGTTCGTGTCGGAGTAGACGGTCACCGGAGTCGCGGTCCCGAGCGCCGCGAGCGTCGGCGCCTTGCGCATCACGACGCGGTTGTCCCAGGTGGTGGCGACCAGGTAGTAGTTCCCGTCGTGGAACTCGATCGTCGGGTCGGCCGTGTCCGGCTCGAGCGGGTTCGTGAAGGTCGACTCGCCGATCGCGGCCGCGGGGCTCGCGGCGGCCAGCGGCAGCGCCACGATCGCCGCCAGCAGGATCAGGAGACCGGCGATCAGCCGGCGGCGCAGGCCCGGTGCGGGCGCGGTCAGGTGCATGGATGACTCCGTCGTCGATCATGATGCGGGCGCCCCGTCGGGCCGCGGGAGAGCGGATCCGAGAGCCGGGGCGAGAATTTGTTCACGGTAACAGCGGTAGTTGCGCAAGGTCAAACCCCTCCTGCTGAGCGGGTTCGCCGCCGATTCGCCTCCCGCGCGCCGTGCCGCACAGCGACGGCTGACTATGCTGAACGGACCCGCGATGTCGAGCCCTCGTCATCCCGCCGCACCGAGGGTGCCCGGCTCTCCCCCCAGGGGAGCGGAGGAGGTCCGCGCCATGGCCGAACGGCCCAACCTGCGGCATGTCGCCGCGGTCGCCGGGGTCTCGCACATGACGGTCTCCCGCGTGCTCAGCGGGCACCCGAACATCAAGGAGTCGACCCGGCAGAAGGTCCTCGAGGCCGTCTCCGAGCTCGACTACCGCCCCAACATCGCGGCGCGCTCCCTCGTCACCCAGCGCACCGACCGCATCGGCGTGATGATCGAGAGCGGCGCCGAGTTCGGCCCCTCGAGCACCCTCCGCGCCATCGAGCGGGCCGCGCGCGAGAAGGGCTACTCCGTCACCTCCGTCGCGCTGCGCGACGACCAGGACATGAGCCCGGTCGACGCGATCCGGCACCTCTCCGGTCTCGGGATCGACGCGCTCTGCGTGATCGCGCCGCGTTCCTCCTCCGTCGCGACGCTGCGCACCGTCGAGATCGGCGTGCCGACCCTCGTCGTCAAGTCCGACAAGGACCCGAGCTTCCTCACCGTCTCGGTCGACCAGCAGGCCGGGATGAGCCAGGCCGTCGACCACCTCGCCTCGCTCGGCCACCGCGACGTGCTGCACATGTCCGGCCCGCTCGACTGGCTCGACGCCCGCGCCCGCGAGCGCGCCTTCCACAGTCGCGCGAAGGCCTGGGGGATGCGCGAGCGCCCGATCGTCATCGGCGACTGGACCCCCGACTCCGGCTACGAGTTCGCCCGCAGCCTGCAGTCGGTCCCGGAGTTCACCGCGATGGTCGTCGCGAACGACGAGATGGCGCTCGGCGTCATCCACGGTCTCGTCGAGCGCGGCATCCGCGTGCCGCAGGACGTCAGCATCGTCGGCTTCGACGATCTGCCGACCGCCCGGCACTTCCTGCCGCCGCTGACCACGGTGCGGCAGGACTTCGACAAGCTCGGCACCACCGTCGCCGAGGTGATCCACGCGCGGATCCGCGGCCAGGAGATCCCGCAGCGCACCCGCATCCCCACCGAGCTCGTGGTGCGCGAGTCGACGGCGCCGCCGCGCAGCTGACGCTCGCGACCGGCGCTCGCGTATCATCGGCGGCACCCCAGGCGCGACGCTCCCCCGGCGCCGCCCCGCACACGAACCGAGGACGGCACGTGTCAGTTCAGTCGACGACGACTCCCGCACGCCCCGGTCCCGCACGCCCGGACCCGGTGGTCGAGATGACCGGGATCCACGTCTCCTTCTCCTCCGGGCCCGCACTGGCCGGGGCGCGGCTGCGCCTCGTGCCGGGCGAGATCCACGGCCTGATGGGCGAGAACGGCGCGGGCAAGTCCACGCTGATCAAGACGCTCACCGGGATCCACCAGCCCGACGCCGGCGAGATCGTCGTCGACGGCGTCACCCGGCGCTTCAGCGGCCCGGCCGACGCGAAGGCCGCCGGCATCACCGCGGTCTTCCAGGACGAGCGGCTGACCGACAACCTCAGCATCGGCGAGAACGTGATGATCGGGCACGAGATCCGCGGGCGCCTCGGGATCTCCTGGTCGCGCACCCATGCGCGGGCGGCCGAGATGCTGGCCGAGCTGGGGCTCGAGGACCTCGACCCCCGCCTTCCGCTGCGCTCGCTCTCGCCCGCGATCCGCCAGCTGGTCGCGATCGGCCGCGCGATGGTCGACCGGCCGCGCGTGCTGATCCTCGACGAGCCGACCTCGAGCCTGGACCTCGGCGACGTCGCCCGGCTCTTCACGGTGCTGCGGCGGCTGCGCGGCCAGGGCGTCGCGATCGTGTTCGTCTCGCACTTCCTCGAGCAGGTGCTCACCCTCAGCGACCGCATCACCGTGCTCCGCGACGGCTGCACCGAGGGCGAGTACCCGGCCGGGCGGATGGACCGGGCCGAGCTGATCGCGAAGATGATCGGCAAGGACATCGACGCGCTCCGGCAGATCGGCTCCGACCGCCGCGAGCACCGCCGCCAGCCCACCGGCCCCGCGATCTACCGCGCGGTCGGCATCGGCCGCCGGGGCGCCGTCTCCCCCACCGACATCGAGCTGCACCGCGGCGAGATCGTCGGCTTCGCGGGCCTGCGCGGCTCCGGACGCACCGAGCTGGCGTCGCTGCTCAGCGGCGTGGAGCGGCCGGACAGCGGCGAGGTGCTGATCGACGGCGAGCACGCGGACATCGTCGACCCGGTGTCGGGGCTGCGGAACCGCATCGCGCACTCCAGCGAGAACCGCCGCGAGGACGGGATCATCGGCGACCTGTCGCTGCGCGAGAACCTCGTGCTCGGACTGCAGGCCCTGCGCGGCTGGGCGCACCCGCTTTCGGCGGCCGAGACCGACGCACTCGTCGCCACCTACGTCGAGGCGCTGAACATCACGCCGGCCGACCCGGACATCCCGGTGAAGTACCTCTCCGGCGGCAATCAGCAGAAGGTCGTCCTGGCGCGCTGGCTCGCCACCCGGCCGCGCCTGCTGGTGCTCGACGAGCCGGCCCGCGGCATCGACGTCGCCTCGAAGGTCGAGATCCAGGCGCACATCTCCCAGCTCGCCAAGGAGGGCGTCTCCATCGTCTACATCTCCTCCGAGCTGGAGGAGGTGGTGCGCCTCAGCGACCGCATCGTCGTCTTCAAGGACCGCGAGAAGATCGGCGAGGTCAGCAACGGCCCCTGGCTCACCGTCGACACCATCGTCGAGATGATCGCCGCCGACACCACGGACGACGACGCCACCGACGACGCCTGGTGACCTGCATCCCGCGCCATGACCGGCACGAGCCGCAGGCGCGGACAATGTCCGCTGCTACGCTCGGGGCAACAGATCCCCCCAGGGCTAGTGCGCGAGCATCCTCAATACCGGGGGGCCTTTTCTTTTCCCCGGGGCCATCCGCACGATGTCAAAACCGTCACTCAGCATCGCTCAACAGATCGAGCTCCTCCGCGGGCGCGGCTTCGACGGTGCAGTCTCCGACTCGGTCCTCGCCCGATTCCTTTACGACCACTCGTACTATCGGGCTTCGGGCTACTGGCGCTACTTCCAGGTCGCCCCTCACGACGGCGACAATCGCTTCGAGCCCGGTGTCACCCTCGACAGGATCCGCGATCTCTATCGCTTCGACGCCGCCGTCCGCAGCATCGTCATGGACGGCCTGTCCGATCTGGAAATCGCTGTCCGCGCGCGCTTGGGTCACCATTCGCTCAGCGTCCTGCGGAACGTCTGCGCGCACCACGGTCGGATCTGGAACAGAGTCGTCGCCGTGAAGCCCTTCGTTCTGAACCGGCTGCGAACGGAGGCCGACCCGAGCATCTATCTCGGCACCCCTTGGGGATGGTTCGTCGTTCTCGCCGATCTCGTCGACGGCGTCCGCGGAGGAAGCGGTTTCAGCACGAAGCTCTTCGACTTCATCGCCGGCCATCCCGAATGGGAGGACGGTCTGAAGCATCCGCACCCGCGATGACGGAAGCCGGTGGACACGGTTGACCCCTGTGAAACGTCTCACGTAGGGTGGCGCGGGACCGGGGAAAGCGCATTCCTGCATCCCGGACCATCGATGCCGAGGGATTCAATGCCGAATTCACGTCCGTTCCGTCCGACCACCGCCGCCGGGGCGCTCCGCTCCGGCCTCGGCCTCGCGCTCGCCGCGGGGCTCGCGCTGACCGGGGCCGCGCCTGCGTCCGCGGTGACCACAGCGCCACCCGCCAACCCCGTCCTCACCGCGCAGCTGGAGGACCTCGACCGCGGGGTCGTGGCGCTCGCGTCGCCCGACGGCGGCGTCTTCGTCAGCTGGCGGCTGCTCGCGACGGAGGTGACCGGCTCCTCCGACAGCGGGATGGTCGGCGCCGACTTCGCCGTCTACCGCGGGGTGGAGCGGATCGGCGTCGTCACCGACAGCACCAACCTGCACGACCCGGCGGGCGCGCCCGGCGACGAGTACCGCGTGGTCCCGCTCGTCGACGGCGCCCCCGGCGAGCCCAGCGCGCCGGCCGTCGCCTCGGCGGACGCCTTCGAGACGCTGCCGCTGCAGAAGCCGGCCGACGGCGTCACCCCGGCCGGCGAGGCGTACACCTACAGCGCCAACGACATGAGCGTCGGCGACATGGACGGCGACGGCGACTACGAGTACGTCGTGAAGTGGTACCCCTCGAACGCGAAGGACGTCTCACAGAAGGGCTACACCGGCAGCACCTACCTCGACACCTACGAGGCCGACGGCACGCTGCTGCACCGCATCGACCTGGGCGTGAACATCCGCTCCGGCGCGCACTACACGCAGTTCCTGGTCTCGGACTTCGACGGCGACGGCCGCTCCGAGATCATGACCAAGACGGCCCCGGGCACGACGATCCTGCCCGGCGGCGACCCCGCCCGCGCGGAGTCGATCACACTCCTCCCCGAGGACGTCGCCGCGGGCGTCACCCCGCAGGACGACTACCGCCTCTCCGCCGCCGGCTACCGCGAGCACCTCATCGAGGTCTTCGAGGGCTGGGGCACGCGCGAGGAGGTCACCTCCGGTCAGTGGCCCGCCACGCTCGAGGAGGCGTTCGGCATCGCGCCGACGCACGCCTACCCGCTCGACCGCGCCGGAGCGACCGAGCTCGCCGACTACTTCATCGACGTCTACGCGCCGAGCCGAAGCGACCGCAACGACCTCACCACCTTCGAGGGCTTCATCCTGAGCGGCCCCGAGTACCTCACGGTCTTCGACGGCGAGTCCGGCGAGGAGCTGCAGACCGTCGCCTACGAGCCGGCCCGCGGCGACGACGGCCTGCTCTGGGGCGACTACGCCTACTCCCGGATCGAGCCGGGCAACCGCAACGACCGCTTCCTCGCGGGCGTCGCCTCCTTCGACGGCGAGACGCAGTCCGCCGTCTTCGCCCGCGGCTACTACACCCGCGCGGTCGTCGTCGCCTACGACTGGGACGGCACCTCGCTCTCGCAGCGCTGGGTCGCCGACAGCGGCCACGTCCCGCTGACCAACCCCTTCAACGACACCCCGCACGGCCGCGAGGGCACCAGCCCGGAGTGGGCGACGCTCACCACCCAGGGCTTCCACTCGCTGAGCGCCGCGGACGTCGACGGCGACGGCCGGCAGGAGATCGTCTACGGCTCCGCCACCCTCGACGACGACGGCAGCCTGCTCTACAGCTCCTACGACACCCTGCCCGAGGGCAGCAGCGCGCCCGGCACCGAGGCCAAGCTCGGCCACGGCGACGCGATGCACGTCACCGACATCGACCCGGCGAACCCCGGGCTCGAGATCTTCTCCGTGCACGAGGGCGGCGTCGGCGCGCCCTACGGCTACGCGCTGCGCGACGCCGCGACCGGCGAGGTGCTCTTCGGCGCCTACTCCGGCAAGGACACCGGCCGCGGGATGATCGGCGACATCGACCCGGCGATCCCCGGCCAGGAGGTCTGGGCGATCGGGACGCTCTCGGCGAGCGGCGAGCCGATCGACGGCGCGGATCCCGCCGAGCAGCCCGGCACCAACCAGAGCATCCGCTGGGCCGCGGACATGACCACGCAGATCGTGGCCAGCACGACGATGCAGGACGCGACGCCCGTCACTCCGACGATCGTCACCGGCGACGGCACGGTGCTGCTCTCGGCCGACGGCACCGTGACGAACAACGGCACGAAGGGCAACCC
Source organism: Rathayibacter sp. PhB151 (assembly GCF_004366415.1). Lineage (NCBI taxonomy): Bacteria > Bacillati > Actinomycetota > Actinomycetes > Micrococcales > Microbacteriaceae > Rathayibacter > Rathayibacter sp. PhB151. The sequence continues at coordinate 901,474 of NZ_SOEN01000006.1, forward strand.
GTCGCTGGTGGCGGACGTGCTCGGCGACTGGCGCGAGGAGCTCCTGCTGCCGACCGCGGACTCGAGCGCGATCCGGATCTACTCGAGCACCGAGGTCACCGACCGCAAGCTGACGACGCTGATGCACGACCCGCAGTACCGGGTCGAAGTGGCGCGCCAGCAGACCGCGTACAACCAGCCGTCGTACACCTCGTACGGCCTGGCGAGCGACATCGACTGGTCGACGGTGCCGGTGCTCGCGCAGGAGGGCGCGCCCCAGCCGACGCCGGAGCCCACGCCCACGCCTGAGCCCACCGGTACGCCCGTGCCGATGCCGACCGAGACCGCGCCGCCCGTGGTCCCGGCGCCGGGCGAGCCCGCGCCCGGCCGGCCCGCGCCGCACGCGCCCGCGCCGGTGGCCGGACCCGACGGCGAGCTCGCCGCCACCGGCACCGACCTGTCGCTGCTGCCGCTCGGAGCGCTCGCGCTCCTGCTCGGCGGCGGGGCGCTGCTGCTGCGCCGACGCCTGCAGCACGGCGAGTAGCACGACCCGCCCACCTCGAGACCCGTCGCCTCTCCAGAGGCGGCGGGTCTCCGGCGTTAATGCACGATCGTTACCGAAGAGGCCGGAACGCTGTTGCGTCACAAGAATTGTTCACGGTAACATTTTGCCCAGGACGCACCCGGACGTGTCACTGCACGACGGGCGTCCACCGCACATCCTGCACTCACTGCACCTCGGGCGCCAGGCCCGCACTGCACTCATCACATCCGGGCCCCTGGGCCCGCACCCACGGACGCTCCCGCGCGTCCGTGATCTCAAGGAGGAGATCCATGTACAACACGAGGCGTTTCGGCCAGTTCCTCGGATTCGCAGCAGTCGGCGCACTCGCGCTCGGCCTCGCCGGCTGCTCCGGCGGCTCGGACACGGCCGCAGGCGGCGGTGGCGACGACGTCACCACCATCGGCTTCGTGGCCGTCGGCCCCGAGGGCGCGTGGCGTCAGGCGAACGAGACCAACATCGAGGAGACGTTCACCGCTGACGCGGGCTACGACCTCAAGTACGCCCCCGCCACCAACGGCGACCAGAAGTCGCAGATCGACTCCTTCACGTCCTTCGTGGACGAGGGCGTCGACATCATCCTGCTGTCGGCCACGGAGGGCTCCGGCTGGGAGGACTCGCTCGAGCGCGCTCAGGAGGCCGAGATCCCGGTCATCCTGATCGACCGCGGCATCGAGCCGGACAACACCGACCTCTACGTCACCCGCATCGCGCCGGACAACATCGCGGTCAGCACCTCGGTCGCCGACTGGGCGAAGACCGCCTTCCCGGACGGCGCCAAGTACTTCACCCTCGAGGGCCCCGCCGGTGTCTCGGTCGTCAACGAGCGCAACGAGGGCTGGGACGAGGTCATCGGCGCCGACTCCGCCTTCACCAAGGTCGGCGCGCAGACCGCCAACTGGTCCACCGAGGAGGCCAAGAGCGTCTTCGAGACCGTCCTGAAGTCGAACAACAACGACGTCCAGATGGTCTTCGCGCAGAACGACGAGATGGGTCTCGGCGCGGTCCAGGCCGTCCAGGAGGCCGGCCTCACCCCGGGCGTCGACGTCAAGATCGCCACGATCGACGGCACCAAGAACGCCCTGCAGGCCCTCGCCGACGGTGAGCTCAGCTTCGTCGCCGAGTACAACCCGCTCTTCGGCGAGACCGCCCTCGACGCCGTCGAGAAGACCCTCGCCGGCGAGAAGGTCGAGTCCTCGATCGTCGTCCCGAGCGAGACCTTCGACTCGCCCGAGGCCGCGGCGACCGCCCTGCCCGACCGCAAGTTCTAAGCACCACACCCCCACCGGGAGCGACCGGGACCCCACCGCGGGTCCCGGTCGCTCCCACCTCCGGCGCAGAGCAGCGCCACTCGAGAACGGAACGACGCGACATGGCGGATTCGCCTCCGATCGTCGAGATGAAGAACATCTCGATCAGCTTCCCCGGCGTCAAAGCCCTCGACGGTGTCGACTTCCGCCTGTTCCCGGGCGAGGTCCACACCCTCATGGGCGAGAACGGCGCCGGCAAGTCCACCCTCATCAAGGCGCTGACCGGCGTCTACAAGATCGACAGCGGCGAGATCGTCGTCGGAGGGACGCCCCGGCGCCTCGCCGGCACCGCCGACGCGCAGGCGGCCGGCATCTCGACCGTCTACCAGGAGGTCAACCTCTGCACCAACCTCAGCATCGGCGAGAACGTCATGCTGGGCTACGAGGTGCGCGGTCCCTTCGGCATCAACTGGCGGGCGACCCACGAGGCCGCGAAGCGCGCCCTCGAGCGCCTCGGCCTCGGCCACCTCGACCCGCGCCGCCCGCTCTCCTCGCTCTCCATCGCGATGCAGCAGCTGGTCGCGATCAGCCGCTCCACGGTGAGCGACTCGCGCGTGCTCATCCTCGACGAGCCGACCTCGAGCCTGGACGCGAACGAGGTCGAGAACCTCTTCGTCGTCATCCGCCGCCTCCGCGCGGAGGGTGTCGCGATCCTCTTCGTCTCGCACTTCCTCGACCAGGTCTACGCGATCAGCGACCGCCTCACGGTGCTGCGCAACGGCACCTACGTGGGCGAGTACCTCACGCACGAGCTGGACCGCACCTCGCTGATCTCCAAGATGATCGGCAAGGACATCGCCGCCCTGCGCTCCCTCGACTCCGAGCGCGCGGACAGCGACCACCTCTACCGCGAGGCCCCGCTCTACACCGCGAAGGGCCTGGCCAAGAAGGGCTCCATCGAGTCCACCGACCTCACCCTGCACCGCGGCGAGGTCGTCGGCTTCGCCGGCCTCCTCGGCTCCGGCCGCACCGAGCTCGCCCGCCTGATCTACGGCGTGGACAAGCCCGACACCGGCGAGATCACGCTGCACGGCAAGAAGATCGACGTCCCGACGCCGACCGCCGGCCTCGCGCACAAGATCGCGTTCTCGAGCGAGAACCGCCGCGACGAGGGCATCATCCGCGACCTCTCGGTCCGGGAGAACCTCATCCTCGCCGTCCAGGCGAAGCGCGGCTGGGCCCGCCCCCTCTCCAAGAAGGAGAAGGACGAGATCGTCGCGAAGTACCTCGTCGAGCTCAACGTGCGCCCCGCCGACCCGGACCGCCCGATCAGCAAGCTCTCCGGCGGCAACCAGCAGAAGGTGCTCCTCGGGCGCTGGCTGGCCACCGCCCCGGAGATCCTCATCCTCGACGAGCCGACCCGCGGCATCGACGTCGGAGCGAAGGCCGAGATCCAGGAGAAGGTCGTCGCCCTGGCCGGCGAGGGCGTCGCCGTGGTCTTCATCTCGTCCGAGCTCGACGAGGTCGTCCGCCTCAGCGACCGCATCATCGTCCTCAAGGACCACCGCGTGATCGCGGAGATCCTCAACGGACCCGCTGTCACTGCGGAGTCGATCGTCACTACCATCGCCGCAGAGGGAGTCGTCGACGAGGACGTCGTCGTTCTCGAAGGCGCCACGCAGGAGGCCGCATCATGAGCAGCGACACGCGACCGGACCGGGGCTCGCTCCTCGCGAGCCTGATCCGCCGTCAGTACTTCTGGGGAGCGGTGGCCATCGTGCTGCTGCTGCTCGTCAACGTCGTCAAGGACCCGAGCTACCTCGGCGTCACCGTCAGCCCGACCACGGGCTACCTCGTCGGCAACGTGATCGACATCGCCCGCGCCGCCGCCCCGATCCTGATGATCGCGGTCGGCATGTGCCTGGTGGTCGCGACCGGCGGCATCGACCTCTCGGTCGGCTCGATCATGGTCGTCGCCGGCGCCGTCTCGATGGAGTTCCTCAACGCCCAGGGCGCGCCGGACTCGCTCGGCGCCGCCGCGGCCGCCTTCGCGCTCGCGCTGCTGGTCGCCGGAGTGCTGGGCGCCGTGAACGGCATCCTGGTCTCGGTGGTGGGGCTCCAGCCCTTCATCAGCACGCTCGTCGTGATGCTCGCCGGCCGCGGCCTGGCGAAGGTCATCACGGGCGGCCAGAACACCGCCGCGACGAACGAGCCGTTCCGCTGGCTCGCCAACGGCTACGTCTTCGGACTCCCCGTCGTCTTCCTGCTCGCCATCGCGATCGTCGTGGTCGTCGGGGTCCTGGTGCGCCGCAGCGCGCTCGGCCTGATGATCGAGGCCATCGGCATGGACCCGAAGGCGGCCCGCCTCGCCGGCATCAACCGCCGCGGCCTGCTGATGACCGCCTACATCGGCTCCGGCGTGCTCGCCGGCGTCGCGGGCGTCTTCGCCACCGCGAGCGTGATGACGGTCGACGTCTCGCGCACCGGCTACCAGCTCGAGCTCGACGCGATCCTCGCGGTCGTGGTCGGCGGCACCTCCCTCGCGGGCGGCAAGTTCAACATCACCGGAGCGGCCGTCGGAGCGATCCTGATCGCCACCCTCGACAAGACGGTCGTCTTCCTCGGCGTCTCGTCCTCGGCGACACCCGCCTTCAAGGCGATCGTCATCGTCGCCCTGTGCCTGCTGCAGTCGGAGCGGGTCCGCTCCGCCTTCAAGAACCGTCGCGAGGCGCGCCGCAGCGTCCCGCAGAAAGAGGCGATCCCCGCATGAGCGCCGTGCTGACCCGACCCGCCCCGCCGGCGAAGTCGAACCGCTCCTCCGCCACCTCGTGGCTGAGCCAGCACCTCGACAAGCTGCCGACCCTCGCCGCCCTGGTCATCTTCCTGGGCATGATCGTCTACGGCGAGGTCGCCTACGGGCGCATCCTTCAGGCGAGCACGATCTCGAACCTGCTGATCAACAACGCGCACCTGATCATCCTCGCCGTGGGCCTCACCTTCGTGATCCTCACCGGCGGCATCGACCTCTCGGTCGGCGCAGTGATCGCCTTCAGCAGCGTGAGCGGCGTGCTGCTCATCAACAGCGGCTGGAACCCCTGGCTCGTGATGCTCCTGATGGTGCTGATCGGCTCCGCGTTCGGCCTGATCTCGGGCGTGCTGATCCAGTACTTCAACGTCCAGCCGTTCATCGCGACCCTCGCGATGATGTTCCTGGCCCGCGGTCTCGCCTCGATGCTGAGCACGGTCCCGGAGCGCCTCCCCGAGGACTCGGCCGTGCTGTCGCTCGCGACGCCGATCAAGCTGATCGACGGACCGAAGGTCAACGACTTCGTGATCAGCCCCGGCGTGATCATCGCCGTGCTCGTCGTCGCCGCCGCGTTCTTCGTGCTGCACCGCACCCGCCTCGGCCGGACGGTCTACGCGATGGGCGGCTCGGAGCCGTCGGCCGCATTGATGGGCCTGCCCGTCGTCCGGACCAAGCTGTTCATCTACGTGATCAGCGGCACGCTCGCGGGCCTCGCCGGCGTGGTCTACACCGCCCGCCTCGGCAGCGCGCAGAACATCACCGGCACCGGCTGGGAGCTCGACGCCATCGCGGCGACCGTCATCGGCGGCACGCTGCTCACCGGCGGCGTCGGCTTCGTCCTCGGCTCCGTGATCGGCGCCCTGGTCCTCGGCCTGATGAACGTCCTGATCACCCGCGACGGCGGCATCCCGCCCGAGGCGACCACCATCATCACCGGCGGCATCCTCCTCGTCTTCGTGCTCCTGCAGCGCGCGGTGATGGCCCGCAACCGGACCTGACGTCCGGGCGCAGCGCCACTCGATCCGTCACGAACGGTCGCCTCGGAACTCTCGGGGCGACCGTTCTCGACGTCTCGGCGCGGCCGATCCGAGGCGCGGAAATCCCCTGCGGATACCCGTCGCGTTGACGTCAACATCGTGTTACCGTGAACATCTCCGGTGCGTGCCGGACCCTTTCCCTTCAGCAATGGTGCCGAACAAGGAGTTAGTGCGATGAAGCCCTTCCTGCGACCGGTCGTCCTCGTGACGGCTCTCGCGCTCACCGTCCCGCTGCTGACGGCGCAGTCCGCCGCAGCCGCTCCGGCCGATGATCTCGTCCTCCGCTACGCGCTCGACGCGACCAGCGGCACGACCGCCGTCGACAGCTCCGGCAAGGGCCGCGACGGTGTCCTCTCCGGCGGCGCGGTCGCCTCGGGCGCCGCGGGCGTGACGCTCGACGGCGTCGACGACTTCGTGAAGCTGCCCGACAACGTGCTCGCCGGCCTCAGCTCGATCACCGTGAGCACCGAGGTGCTGGTGAAGCCGAGCCAGGGCACGCCGTACTTCATCTGGGGCCTCGGCAACACGACGAACAACGCGGGCAACGGCTACCTGTACACGACGGGCAACAGCTACAAGACCTCCATCGCCACCGGCAACTGGACCACCGAGCAGACCGTGAACTCGGGAGCCGACCTCGCCCGCGGGGTCTGGAAGACGCTCACCTACACGCTCGACGACGCCTCCGACACCGCGCGGCTCTACCTCGACGGCGCCCAGGTCGCGCAGCAGACCGGCGTGACCATCACCCCCGGCGCGATCGGCGGCGGCAGCACCACCGCGAACGCGATCGGCCGCTCGGTCTACACCGGCGACAAGTTCCTCGCCGGCTCGGTGCGCGACTTCCGCATCTACAGCAGCGCGCTCAGCGCCGCCGACGTCGCGACCCTCCAGGCGAGCGACACCACGCGCACCACCCGCGACGCCGCCGCGCTGACCCTCGGCGACCTCTCCGCCGTCACCGCGAACCTCACCCTGCCGACCACCGGGCCCAACGGCTCGGCGATCGCCTGGTCCTCGAGCAACGCCGCCGTCGTCTCCTCGAGCGGAGTCGTCACCCGGCCCGCCACGGGCACCGCCCAGGCCGTGCTCACCGCGACCGTCACCCGCGGCTCCGCGACGCAGACGCGCACCTTCACCGCCACCGTGCCCGCGCAGGACGCGAACGCCGACGCGCAGAAGGCGCTCGACGCGCTGAGCATCGTCAACGCCGGCGACGTCCGCGGCAACGTCACGCTGCCCGCGAAGGCCGGCGCCTACGACGTCACCTGGGCCTCCTCGAACACCGCCGTCGTCAGCACTACCGGCGTCGTGAAGCGCCAGGCCGCGTCCACCGCGGTCACCCTCACCGCGACGATCGCCGGCACCACGGCCACCCGGCAGCTCCCGGTCACCGTGACCGCCGCGCCCGCGAACCTCGACACCGAGTACGACGCCGGCTACCTCTGGACCCACTTCGCGTCGACCGACTACGAGAAGATCTACTTCGGCTCCAGCACCGACGGCCTGCACTGGTCGAAGCTCAACAACGACAAGGCCGTGCTCGCCAACCTCGGCGGCACCCTCGGCGTCCGCGACCCGCACCTCGTGCGCTCCCCCACGGGTGACGAGTACTGGATCCTCGGCACCGACCTGCACGCCGAGGGCACCGCCGGCGGCGGCTCCTGGGACCAGGTGAACGCCAGCCAGAAGCTCGTCGTCTGGCGCTCCACCGACCTCGTGAACTGGGGCCAGCAGAACCTCGTCTTCGCCGGCGCGCCGAACGCGGGCAACGTCTGGGCGCCCGAGGCGATCTGGGACGAGGCGACCGGTCAGTACTACGTCTACTGGTCCGGCCGCGACAAGACGCAGGTGAACACCGACGACTGGGCGCTGCGCGTCTACGTCTCCACCACCCGCGACTTCCAGACCTTCTCCACCCCGAAGGTCTGGCTCGACGAGAACTCGTCGACCAACAACGCCGACGGCCCGAACATCATCGACACCACCATCGCCGTCGAGAACGGCGTCTACTACCGCTTCTCCACCTCCGACTGGCGCACCGTCGTCGACAAGGCCTCGAGCCTCGCCGGCCCGTGGACCCGCGTGATCGCCCGCGGCGAGGAGACCTCCCGCGGCCTCTCCGATCACCTCGAGGGCCTCACCGTCTACCAGCTGCCCGACGGCCGCTGGGTCGTGATGGGCGACTCGTTCGGCTACTCCGCCTACGTCACCGACACCCTCGCGGACATGCGGTTCACGGCGCTGCCGGTGGGCACGACCGGAGCGAACACCTACTCCTTCTCGAAGCCCTTCCGCCACGGCTCGGTGCTGCGGCTCTCCAGCGCCGAGGAGGCCCGCATCACTGCGGCCTACGGCGCCACGAGCACCGGCCCGACCCCGAAGCCGGTGAACGCGAAGGGCGAGATCCTCCGCTACACCTTCGACGGCGGCTCCGGCACGACCGTCACCGACAGCTCGGGCAACGGCCTGAACGGCACGATCGTCTCGGGCGGCGCCTGGCAGACCGGCTCGGTCAAGCTCGACGGCACCGACGACTACATCAAGCTGCCGGACGACCTGCTCGCCGGCGTCACCGACGTCACCGTGCAGACCGAGGTCTGGATCGACCCCGCGCAGAGCGGCGCCTACTTCCTCTACGGCCTCGGCAACACCACCAACGGAGCGGGTGACGGCTACCTCTTCACCTCCGGCAACAACTACCGCACCAGCCTCACCACCGGGAACTACACCACCGAGCAGACCGTCTCCTCCGGCTCGGCCGTCCCCCGCGGGCAGTGGGCGCAGCTGACCTACACGCTCTCCGGCACCACCGCGACGCTCTACCTCGACGGCGTCCGCGTCGGCGGCGGCACCGTCACGGCCGACCCGAAGGACATCGGCGGCGGCACGACCACGGCCAACTACATCGGCCGCTCGAACTACGACGCCGACAACCGCTTCCGCGGCCAGGTCCGCGAGTTCGCCCTCTACAACCGGGCGCTGAGCTCGGCCGAGGTGCTCGCCTCCTCCGGCAACACCACCGTGCTGGCCGACGTGACGCTCACCGGCGACGTGCTGAAGACCGCTCCGATCGTCGACCAGGCGACCCGCACCGTCACCCTCCCGGTGAAGCCCGGCACGGACCGCTCGAAGCTGACCCCCACCTACTCCACCGCCGCGGGCGTCACCGCGAGCCCCGCCTCCGGCACCGTCCGCGACCTGCGCACCCCGCAGACCGTCGTGCTGACCCCGGCCGGCGGCGGAGCGACCACCACCTGGACGCTCAAGGCCGTCGAGATGAAGAGCCCCGTCCTCCCGGGCCTCTACGCCGACCCGAACATCGCGGTCTTCGGCGACACCTACTACCTCTACGCGACCTCGGACGGCTTCCCCGGCTGGGGCGGCAAGACCTTCTACGCCTGGTCCTCGAAGAACCTCGTCGACTGGACCCGCTCCGCGCAGCCGATCCTGACCCTGGACGGCGCGAACGGGAACGTCCCGTGGGCGACCGGCAACGCCTGGGCGCCGACGATCATCGAGAAGGGCGGGAAGTACTACTTCTACTTCTCCGGCCAGAACGCGGCGCTCGACCGCAAGACGATCGGAGTCGCGGTCGCCTCGAACCCGATGGGCCCGTTCACCGCGCAGCAGTCCCCGATGATCACCAACGGCGAGTCCGTGAAGTCCGGCCAGGCCATCGACCCGGCCGCGTTCACCGACCCGGCCACCGGCAAGAGCTACCTCTTCTGGGGCAACGGCGCACCCGTGTACGCCGAGCTCTCGGACGACATGCTCTCGATCAAGGCGGGCACCATCAAGACGATCTCGGGCCTCACGGACTTCCGCGAGGGCGCGTTCATGAACTACCGCAACGGGCTCTACCATCTGACCGACTCGATCGACGACACCGGCTCGGAGAACTACAAGGTCGGCTACGCGACCTCGACGAGCATCGACGGACCGTGGACCTACCGCGGCGTGATCCTGGAGAAGGACCCCTCGCAGGGCATCCTCGCCACCGGCCACAGCTCGATCATCAACGTCCCCGGCACCGACGACTGGTACATCGCCTACCACCGCTTCGCCATCCCCGGCGGAGACGGCCAGCACCGCGAGACCACCATCGACAAGGTGACCTTCGACCCGGCGACCGGCCTGATGCAGAAGGTCGTCCCGACCCTCACCAGCGTCAGCCCGCAGACGGTGCCGACCGCGGCCCCCGCCATCACGGCGACCGCCACCGCCTCGACCCGATGCGTGCAGGGCAAGGTCGTCCTCTCGGTCGTCGCGACGAACCCGAACGCCTTCCCGGTGAAGATGGTCGTCACGTCGACCGCGGGCTCGAAGACGTTCGAGGAGGTGGCCGCGGGCAAGTCGGTCACCCACTCCTTCACGACCCGCACCGCCGCGCTGCCCGCCGGCTCCGCGACCGCCACGGCCACCGCGTTCGTCGCGGGCAAGCCCGCCACCGCCACGGCCACCGCGCCGTACGCGGCGGCGAGCTGCGGCTGACGCGCTCGCGTCCCCCACCGACCTCACTGACCACCCGACACCACTGACCCCACACCACTGAACCGGACGGCGACGACGCCGTCTCGAGAACGGAGAACACCCGCTATGAACACCCGCTCCTTCCTCCTCCGCGGAACCGCCGGCATCGCCGGAGGCCTGCTCCTGCTCGGCGTCGCCGGCACCGCCTTCGCCGACGAGCAGCAGGGCGCCGACGACGTCGACGTCAACGTGCAGATCGCCCCGCTCACCGGCGGCGGCGCCCTCTCGATGACCGTCGCGAGCGACTCCACCGCCCTGACCGAGAACGGCTCGAACAGCGTCGTCCGCCAGTTCACCGGCACCCTGCCCACGGTCACCGTCACGGACACCCGCGACGCCGCCGACATCCCCGCCGGCGCCGGCTGGTACGTGCTCGGCACCGCGAGCGACTTCACCTCGTCGACCGGCGACACCATCGGCGCCGAGAACCTCGGTTGGGCGCCGAACCTGATCGACGGCGGCGACTCCGGCCTGGTCGCCGAGGGCGACGTCGTCGACACCGCCATCGACGGCGGCCCGGACGGCGTCGGCCTCGTCGACCAGGAGCTCCTCGCCATCACCAACGACTCCGCCGGAGTCGCCGAGGAGGGCTCCTGGACCGCCAACGCGGCCCTGACCCTCAAGACCCCCACCACCGTCGACGCCGGGGACTACAGCTCGACGCTCACCCTCTCGCTCTTCGAGTGAGCCTGCCGGTCGAGTAGCCGCCGCCGGCTGCGCGCTTCATGCTGGTCGAGTAGCCGCCGCAGGCGGCGTATCGAGACCCACCCTGCTGGACAGGTGGATCTCGATACGCCCGCTCCGCGGCCTACTCGATCAGCATGCGGCGCCCCCGCCGGCTCCTCGCATGCTGGTCGAGTAGCCGTCGCAGGCGGCGTATCGAGACCCACCCCGTGAGAACCTGGACTCCCCATGACCTCCGTGCTCCGCGCCCTCCTCGCCGTCCTCGTCGGCGCGCTCGCGCTCTCCGCCGCTCCCCCGGCCCTCGCCGCCGCCGCGACCGACCAGATCACCTGGGCCGTCAGCCCCGCGACCGACGGCGCCGTCGACAAGCGCTCCTGGGTCGAGCTCGACCTCGACCCCGGCGCCACCGCCGACCAGCAGGCCGCGGTCCGCAACCTCAGCGACCAGACCGTCACCTTCCGCATCGACGCGGCCGACGGCTACTTCACCGACAAGGGCCGCTTCAACATGCTCCCCTCCGACCAGGAGTCCGTCGACGCCGGCACCTGGATCACCGCCCCCGAGACCGTCACCGTCGAGCCCGGCGGCACCGGCATCGTCCCCTTCACCGTCACCGTCCCCGACGACGCCGAGCCCGGCGATCACGCCGCCGGCCTCGCCGCCTCCCTCGTCTCCGTCGGCACCGACGTCGGCGGCTCCTCCGTCGGCGTCGAGAGCCGCATCGGCTTCCGCGTGATGACCCGCGTCACCGGCGACGTCGCCCCCGCCGTCTCCGTCGAGAACCTCACCGGCGACTACCGCCTCTCCTGGAACCCCTTCCAGCCCGGCGCGCTCACCGTCACCGCCGACATCGTCAACACCGGCAACGTCCGCCTCCTCCTCGACGGCAGCGCGACCGCCCAGGGCGCCTCCGCCCCGCTCGTCGCCGCCGACGCCGCCCAGCAGGAGCTGCTCCCCGGCGACCGCCGCGCCGTCACCCTCCAGCTCGACGACGTCTGGCCCCTCTTCGCCGTCGGCACCGACCTCACCGTCGCGCCGACCGTCGTCACCCCCGAGGGCCTCGACCCCGTCGACATCGCCCCGCTCACCGAGTCGACCACCACCGCCGCCGTCCCGCTGCCCCAGCTCGCCGTCCTCCTCGGCCTCGCGCTGATCCTCGCCGCGCTCCTCGCCGGCCGCACCCGCTCCCGCCGCCGCGTCGCCGCCCTCGTCGAGCAGGCCAAGGAGGAGGGCCGCCGCGAGGCCGCCCACCAGCCCTCCTGACGCCGGCCCCGTCCGCCCCCCTCCGCGAGATGCCACTTGTGCACGCTTTCCACGGCGTGTCGCGTGCACAAGTGGCATCTCGCGGAGTTGTTCTCCCTCGCACTCGACAGTCGTGGGACCATCTTCGTATGGATCAGAGGAATGTCGTGCCGACCGCGGTCAGGGCGCCGGAGGAGGACGAGTCGCGGGTCGAGACCGCGTATCTGCTCCACTCCCCCGAGAACGCCCGCCGACTCCTCTCGGCGGTCGCGAGCGCACACTCCGGGGACACCTTGGAGCGTGACCTGCTCGAACCGTGACCCGCCTGCTCACCAGGACGACCGGCGACATCGACGAGGTCTCCCTCGACGGCGCGCATCTCGCGGGCATCGATCGCGAGATGCCACTTGTGCACGCTTTTCGCGGCGTGTCGCGTGCACAAGTGGCATCTCGCGGAGGGGGGCTACTGGTAGGTGATCAGGTCGGGGAGGGGGGCGACCTGGGCCATCGTCTGGGCGGGGGTCAGCATCGGGAGGTCCTCGTCGTAGAAGTTCTTCCAGCCCCAGGCGATGCCCTCGGGGGCGCCCTCGTGCAGGGCGTTCCAGGTGGCCTGCTTGTCGGGCTGGCCGCCCTGGCCGTCGACGTGGATCAGGAACTCGAGCTCGGGGCGGTCGCGGCGGATGCTGTCGCGGTCCTGCAGCATCGACAGCCGGAACTGGTGCAGCACGAACATCTTCGGCGGCAGGCCCTCGCGCTGCACGAGGTCCGCGAGCCAGCTCGAGACGCTGTCGACCTCGGCGGCCTGGACGCGGCCGATCTGCGCGAGCGGCACCTCGTCGGGGGCGAGCCGCCACTCCGGATCGAGGGCGAGGCCGACGTTCGGCAGGCGCAGCAGCTCCTCGTAGGCCTGCGCCTGAGTGAGGAAGTCGGAGCGGCCCGGCTGCAGGTCCAGCACGACGTACATGCCCGCCGCGGCGGCCGCGTCGATGTAGGGGCGGATGCCCGCGGGGTCGAGCTCGTTGGAGTAGTCGCCGTCGCCGCCGGCGCTGCCCGCCGCGACCGTGGTGATGATCTCGAGGCTCGGCACCACCTGAAGATCGGTGAGCGAGCGGTACGGCTCGGCCACCGCCTCCGCCCGCGCGATCGTGGCATCGAGGCCCTGCTCGCCCAGCACGCCGAGGACGGGAGCGCCGGGCGTGCCGTAGATCGCGACGTAGAGGTGCCCGCCGAAGAGGCGCTGCCCGCCGCCGGGCAGCTGCCAGCCGCTCGCGGCGGCGCGTACCGACCACTCCGGCAGCGACTGCGCGGCGAGCACCGGTCCGAGCAGCAGAGTGCAGGAGGCGCCCGCGTCGGCGATCGCGGTGACGGCCGGCCCCGAGGCGAGGAGGTCGGTGACGCCGTCGTCGACGAGGCTCACCGGCACGCCGACCGCGCGCGCGTTCGCGACGGCCGCGACGTCGGCGGCCTGGGCGAGGGCGGTCACCCCGGCGAGTGGTTCGGCCCGCGCCGGCAGCGCGCCGAAGGGCGGCTCCGCGGGGGCACCGGGTGCGAGGGCGACGAGGGAGGCGGCGTCGAGCGCGCCGACCGCGACTCCGGTCGCCTCCTCGATCGCGGCGGCCTCGGCGGCGGCGGTCACGGTGTCGACACCTGCGTGCTCCGCGACGGCGCCCACGGCGAGGATTCGGCTGGTGCCGAGGCGTGCGAGCTCGGCGTCGACCGGGGAACCGGACGGCGCGGGCGAATCCGTCGCGGTCGCCGTCGACGCGGCACTCTCCACCAGCAGCGGCACGCCCCAGGCGATGCTCACCTGCGCCGCGAGCAGCACCGAGGAGGGCACGTCCTCCGCCACGACGACGAGCGGCGCCGCAGTGAACAGCAGAGCGCTCGCACTCACGGCGTCGACGGCGAGCGCCACCGGACCGGCGGGTGCGGCGGCCTGCGTGCGCGGCGCCTCCTGCGGCTCGGAGTCCGAGGGGGACGCGGAGTCGAAGGTGCAGGCACTCAGCAGCGGCAGGACGGCGAGGCCGCCGAGCACGACGCCGCGGCGGGTGAGGCCGCGGCGGGTCAGCCGATCGACGGCGGGGACGTCGGGGATCTCGGGGGGCATGCGCGGACCTCTCCTCTCGGAGCCGGCGGGCTCACTGGTGCGCGGTGGGTCTCGCTCCAGTGTCGCAGGCGCTGCCCCCCTCCCGTGGGACCGGGGGCCGGGGCCGACCGGTCAGACCGTGCGCGGCGCCTTCGCGAGATTGGCCTCGAGCTCCTCGCGGTTCTGCCGCACCACGTAGGCGGGGCGGTCGCGCTCGACGCGCCAGGACTCGCTCAGCGGCGTGATCGCGACGGTGTCGAAGCCGAGGCGGTCGTAGAGGTCGGTGACGAAGTGCACAGCCTCCGGGTAGTCGCTCGACGTGGCGAGGGCGCGGCGGTCCTCGGTGCCGGCCGGGGTGCCGTCGGTCGTGATGTCCGCGGCCATGATGTGGTTGAACGCCTTGACGACCTTCGACTCCGGGAGGTGCTTCTGCAGCATCTCGCTGACCGTCGTCTCGCCCTTGTCGAGCGCCTCGATGCGGCCGTCGCGCTCGAAGTAGTAGTTGTTCGTGTCGAGCACGATCTTGCCGGCGAGCGGCTCGACCGGCACCTGCTCGAGGTTCTTCAGCGGCACGGTCACGACCGCGATCTCCGCGGCCTCGGCCGCCTCCTGCGCCGTGGCGGCGCGCGCCTTCGGGCCGAGCTCCGCGATGAGGTCGGCGAGGGTCTCGGGACCGCGCGAGTTGGCGATCACGACCTCGTCGCCCTGGGCGAGGACCGCGCGCGCGACCTGGCTGCCGATGTTGCCTGCTCCGATGATTCCGTAAGTGGTCATGGGGAAGGGAACGCCCGCGGAGGGGAGGAATTCCATCGTGGGGCGCACTCCCACGCCGCGTCCAGGCACCGTGGACGCGCGTCGCCGCGATAGGTTCGAGCGTCCGCTGACGAACGACCCCGGAGACCGCGATGCCGCAGTTCGACCTTCCGCTCGAGCTCCTCGAGCAGTACCAGCCCGACCTGCCGGAGCCCGAGGGCTTCGCGGACTTCTGGCGCGAGACCATCGCCGAGGCCCGCGGCCTCGCGACCGAGCCCGTCTTCGAGCCCGTCGACGCCGGCTTCCCGCTCCTGGAGACCTTCGACGTCACCTTCTCCGGCTTCGGCGGCCACCCGATCCGCGGCTGGCTGATCCTCCCCCGCGGCGTCGAGGGCCCGCTCCCCGCGCTGGTCACCTACATCGGCTACGGCGGCGGCCGCGGCCTGGTCGACGAGTGGACCGCGATGAGCGCCGCCGGCTACGCGCACCTGGTGATGGACACCCGCGGCCAGGGCTCCGGCCACCGCGGCGGCGACACCCCCGACCCGGTCGGCAGCGGCCCGCACGTCAGCGGCTTCATGACCCAGGGCATCGAATCGCCCACGGACCACTTCTACCGCCGCGTCTTCACCGACGCGGTCCGCGCGCTCGACGTGCTGCGGGCGCACCCCGCCGTCGACCCGGCTCGCGTCGCGATCTCGGGCGGCAGCCAGGGCGGCGGCATCTGCCTCGCCGTCGCCGGCGTCCTGGGCCTGCTCGGGGAGTCGGAGTCGGCGCGCGCCGCGATCATCGACGTCCCGTTCCTCAGCCACATCGGCCACGCCGTCCGGATCGTGGAGACCATGCCCTACGGCGAGGTCGTGCGCTACCTGCGCACTCACCGCGGCTCGGAGTCGTTCGTCTTCGACACCCTGTCCTACTTCGACGGCACCTCGTTCGCCCCGCACGCGGAGGTCCCGGCGATGTTCTCCGTCGCCCTGCTCGACGAGATCTGCCCGCCCTCCACCGTCTACGCCTCCTACAACCGCTACGCCGGCCCGCGCGAGATCCGCGTCTACCCGTTCAACGGCCACGAGGGCGGCGAGGTGTTCCAGATCCGCGAGCACGTGCGCTTCCTGGCCCGCGAGCTGGCGTAGAGGGCGAGCAGTTCGACCGGCTCATCCCGTCTGCGCGTCGAGCATCGCCGTGCCGATGCGGTCCTCCAGGTCGGCCAGCTCGTCGAGGACGTCGACGGCCACCCAGGCCTGGTCCCGCTTGCGGTCGGTCAGCGGAGTCAGCACACCGACGGCGACGAGCTGCCCGATCGCCGCACCGACGCTCGAGGGCGCCCGTCCGGTCAGCTCGATCGCGCGGGCGGTCGTGACGATCGGGTGGTCGAGCAGCCCGTCGAGGAGGAGCGCCGCCGCACTCCCCGCGCGCGGCCGGACGGCGGCCCACCACGCCGCCGGGAGCGCCTCGAGGACGGCGGCCGTCCGGGCCGATTCGGGAGCCGCGACCGCGCAGGCCCGCGCGAGCTCGTCGACGAAGGGCGCGAGCGCGCCGTCCCGGTAGTCGTTCACCAGCTCGAAGTAGCGCTCGCGATCCGCGACCAGCGCCGACGCCACGGGGACGACAGTGGTCCGCGTCAGCCCGCGCCGGCGGAGGATCGCGGTGATCAGCGCGCGGCCGATGCGCCCGTTGCCGTCGGTGAAGGGGTGGATCGACTCGAACTGCGCGTGCGCGATCGCGGCCTGCACGATCGGGTCGAGGTCGCTCCGATTCGAGAACCGGATCAGGTCGGCCATCAGGGCCGGGACCGCCCCGGGCGGCGGCGGAACGTGCACCGCACCGCGCGGGGAGTGGTCGCTGCCGCCGATCCAGTTCTGCATGGGCCGGTAGGCCCCGGCGTAGCGGGCGTCCACCGGGTCGTCGGCCATCAGGACCCGGTGCGCCGTGAGGATCGCGGCCTCATCGATCAGGCCGGTCCGGCCGGCGGCGTCGACCATGCCCGTCATCGCCTCCGCAGCGGCGACCATCGACGTCGCACTGGAGTTCGCTCGGATGCCGACGGTGGCGCGGGCGAAGTCCTCGAGACTCGCCTCTTCGTCTTCGATCTTGGAGGAGGAGACCGCCTCGGTCCGGAGCAGGAGCCGACCGAGCACGCCGAGCCGGTTCCCGTACTCGGCGTCCAGGGCGATGACCGCGTGCCGCGCGTCGTCGAGCGCCGGCCGGGAGGCGGGCGGCGGCTCCCAAGAGGACTTCGCGATCAGCGGCGGCAGGGCGACCACGACCTCGCTGAGCATCCGGTCCGCGCGCGTGCCGGCCCGGACGGTCTGTCGCCAGGGCCGCGTCTCGTGCTCGTGCGCCGGCCACTCGGACGTCATCGGGCTCCCCTCGACAACCCGAATCAGCGGGTGCGCTAATTCGGGTTAACCCTACAACCCGAATCAAAGGCCGCGCTGTTTCGGGTTGCGCGGGCAGTCCGACGGCCATCGCTTTGTGACGTCGTGCGACGACAGCGGTGCCGATTCCCGGCCGCACTGGGCACGATCGAGGGATGACTCGCCAGATCCGCTTCAACGCCTTCGACATGAACTGCGTCGCCCACCAGTCCTCGGGCATGTGGCGCCACCCTCAGGACCAGTCCTGGCGCTACAAGGACCTCTCCTACTGGACCGATCTGGCGAAGCTGCTCGAGCGGGGCACCTTCGACGGCATCTTCATCGCCGACGTCCTCGGCACGTACGACGTCTACGGCGGCTCGAACGAGGCCGCGATCCGGCACGGCGCGCAGGTCCCGGTGAACGACCCGATCCTGCTCGTCTCGGCGATGGCCGCGGCGACCGAGCACCTCGGCTTCGGCATCACGGCCGGCACCGCCTACGAGCACCCGTACCCGTTCGCGCGCCGCATGTCGACGCTCGACCACCTGACCAAGGGCCGCGTCGGCTGGAACGTCGTCACCGGCTACCTCCCCAGCGCCGCGCGCAACATGGGCCACGAGGACCAGCTCGAGCACGACGACCGCTACGACGTCGCCGACGAGTACCTCGAGGTCCTCTACAAGCTGTGGGAGGGATCCTGGGAGGACGACGCCGTGATCCGCGACCGCGAGTCCGGCGTGTTCACCGACCCGGCGAAGGTGCACGAGATCGGCCACCGCGGCAAGAACTTCACGGTCCCCGGCATCCACCTCTCGGAGCCGTCGCTGCAGCGCACCCCCGTCATCTACCAGGCGGGCGCCTCGCCGCGCGGGATCCGCTTCGCGGCGGGCAACGCGGAGGCGATCTTCGTCGCGTCCTCGACCAAGGCCGGCCTCAAGGCCACCGTCTCGCGGATCCGCGACGCGCTCGAGGCGGCCGGCCGCGACCGCCACTCCGCGAAGATCTACACGCTGCTGACGATCATCACCGACGAGACCAGCGAGAAGGCGCACGCGAAGCACCGCGACTACCTCTCCTACGCGAGCGAGGAGGGCGCGCTGGTCTTCATGTCGGGCTGGATGGGAATCGACCTCTCGCAGTACGACCTCGACGAGCCGATCGGCAACGTGAAGAGCAACGCGATCCAGTCGACCGTCGCCAACTTCCAGGAGGCGAACGAGGACGGCAGCGAGTGGAAGGTCCGCGACATCGCCAAGCTCGGCGCGATCGGCGGCCTCGGCCCGTTCATCGTCGGCTCGCCCTCCGAGGTGGCCGACCACCTGCAGGAGTGGGTCGAGGACACCGACGTCGACGGCTTCAACCTGGCCTACGCGATCACGCCGGGCACCTTCGAGGACGTCGTCGAGTTCATCGTGCCGGAGCTGCGCCGCCGCGGCGCCTACCCCGACGAGTACGTCGAGGGCACCCTCCGCCAGAAGCTGCACGGCCGCGGCGACCGCCTGCCGGAGGAGCACCTCGGCGCGGGCTTCCGCTACCGCGCGGACGCCTGACGCGGGGTCTCGATACGCCCCTGCGGGGCTACTCGACCAGCATGAGGCGCAGCGGGCGTATCGAGACCTCCCACCGCACGCGCAGAAGCACCCCGCCGCAGTGCGCGACGGGGTGCTTCTGTGCGTGGGCGAGGAGCGTCAGCCCTCGAAGGTGGCGTCGAGGGTGATCTCGACTCCGGTGAGCGCCTTGCTGACGGGGCAGGTGTTCTTCGCGTCCTCGGCGGCCTTGAGGAACGCGGCCTCGTCGATGCCGGAGACCTCGCCGCTGACGACGAGGGCGATCTTGGTCAGCTTGAAGCCGCCGGCCGAGTCCGGGCCGAGCGAGACGTCGGCGCGGACGTCGAGCGCCTCGACGGTGCCGCCGGCCTGGCCGAGGACGGCCGAGAACTGCATGGCGTAGCAGGCGGAGTGCGCGGCACCGAGGAGCTCCTCGGGGCTGGTCGAGCCGTTGGCGTCGTCGGCCGCGCGCTTGGGGAACGAGACGTCGTAGGTGCCGAGCTTCGAGCTCGAGAGCTCGACCTGGCCCTCGCCGGTCTCGAGCGAGCCGTTCCAGGCGGTGCGTGCAGAACGAGTGGGCATGGTTCCTCCTTCGGGACGGGGAGCACCTGCCGTACCGGCGCTCTCCCTGGGGTTCAGAGCCTAGGGGAACGATCGTTCTCCTGCAATGCGCTGGCGCGGAACGTCGCCTCGGACAGCACCGGATCAGTGCAGCAGCTTCAGCCCGATCACGCAGCCGACGATCCCGAGGACCAGCAGCGTGCGGACGAGCGAGAAGCCCTCACCGCCGAAGAACATGCCGTAGAGCACGGTCAGCGAGGCGCCGATCCCGACCCAGACGGCGTAGGCCGTGCCGGTGGGCAGGTCGCGCATCGCGTAGGCGAGCCCGGACAGACTGGCGACGACGCCGACTCCGAAGATCACGGACGGCCAGAGGCGGGTGAACCCCTCCGACTTGCCGAGGGCGGTGGCCCACACGGCCTCGAGGACACCGGAGACGATCAGGACGATCCAGGACACGACGACTCACTCCTTCGAGTCAGTCTTGTCGTGCTGCCGGGTACTGCTCCCTCGTCCGGTTCGCCGTCATCGGCTCCCGTCAGCCTGTCACCGCGCCCTGGGCAGGCCCTGGGCAGCGCGGCCGGCGCGGGGAAGTGACGCTAGGCGAGGACCCGGTGGCCGCCGCCGCGCTGCCGTGCCATCTCGGCGCCGAGGCGCTCCGCCTCCTCGCGGGAGTCGTGCCGGGTGAGCGGGACCGCGGCGCCCGCGATGCGGTTGTGCCAGCCGGCGTCGTCGGCGTAGGTCTCGATCGCGGCGATGCGGTCGCCGGTGGTCCTGGTGGTCTGCGCGGTCAAGGGCGCCTCCGTCTCTCCCCGTCTCTCGGAGAGGCCGGGCCCACCAGACAACCCCGCGCGGCGCCGTCGGCCACAGGGGGTTGACGGCCCCGAGCGTCGCGGAGGAGGGCTCAGCCCGCGACGGTCGCGGCCGGATCGAGGTGGTCGGCCAGCGCGTCGATCGCCTGGTCCCAGCCGTCGTAGAACGAGTCGTCGCCCTGCTCGCCGTCGACGCCGGCCAGCTCGAAGGTGAGCCGGGTCAGCTCGCCGGCCGAGCGGATCGACACGGTCACGACGGGCGCATCCGCGTCGCCGGGCTCGCCCCAGGTGAAGACGAGCTTCTCGGGGGCCGTGATCTCGCGGTAGACACCGCCGGTCGGGTAGGTCTCCTCGCTCGCGGTCGAAACCATCGTGTAGGCGTAGCGGCCGCCGACCTTCAGGTCGACCTCGACCGACTCGCGCGGAGTGGTCAGCCCGCGCGGGTGCCACCACTGGGCGATCTCGTCGGGGTCGGTCCACGCGCTCCAGATCTCCTGGGGCGTCGCGTCGAACAGCCGGGTGAGGGTGAAGCCCTGAGCGTCGTCGGTCATGGTCGTGCTCCTTGCTGAGCGTCGGAAGGGATGCGCGCGAGCGTACTCCGGAGGCCTCCGAGGCTCCTCCACTCGGTCTCCCGCGCGCAACCCGGACCGTGCTGATGGAGTAAGCGCGCAGCGGCGTATCGAGACCTGCCGTGCTGAGACGGGTGGATCTCGATACGCCCGCTGCGCAAGCTACTCGATCAGCATTCAGGGTCCGCTGCGCGGGTCACTCGACCAGCATGTGGGGCCTCGGGTGCACCCGCTCAGCTGCCGAGGCGTCTCATCAGGCGACGGTGGAAGATGCGCCACCCGAGCGTGCACACGACGCTCCGGCGTCGGCCAGGGCTAGCATGGTGGCACACCCCCGGATACCTCGGTTACCGGTTAGAAGGCCCCGCTTCGGCGGGGCCTTCGGAATTTCCCCTCAGGGGGCGCTGCGCCCAGGCGATGGGACGGCGGAAGACCCTTCCCCTGCTGTCGACGAGCTCCGACGGGAACTGCGACTCCGCCAGCACCGCGTCCGTGACGTGACCGACGAAGGCCGGGGCGGTCTTGACCAGCTCCTTCGAGCTCCGGGCCGAGGGCATCGGGAAGATGATGCCGAAATCGTGTCCTGACTCCCGCAGGATCTGCAGCGGCGGCACCTGATCGGAGTCGTTCGAGAGCAGGACGTAGATGTCGGCCAGGGAGAGGTGGGAGTCCGCGACCATCCGCGCAGCGAGGTGAACGTCCGAGCCCTTCTCCTCCACTTTGCGGACCTTGACCTGCACGTACCGCCCGGTCGCCGGATCGATCACGAGCGGGACGGCGTCCATCCATCGGTTGTCGTTCCGGAACGTCCCATAGTGGATCGACACCAGCGGGTCCGTCCCGAGCGCCCGGAGATAGGTCTGCTGCCGCACGGGGGCCCGCACGTCCGTCGACATCCCCGGGCGCACGTTCGCCGTGAAGTACCTGACGAACGTCACCTCGTGGTCGGGCATGATCGCCTGCGCCGCCGCCCGCAGATCGAGCCACTTGAGATGCGGCTTCTCGTCCAGTGCTCGTCGGTACAGGTTGAAGCCGTCGACGTAGATGCGCGCCGTCGGCTTCCCCGTCATGGGGACGGAGCTTAGGACTCGCTCTCGCAGATCGTGCGCAAAGTGGCATCGATGTGCGCCACAGGCCCTTCAGCCCGACCTCCTTCCCGGGTCAGCTGCCGAGGCGGCCCGTCAGGCGGCGGTGGAAGCCGGTGCTGCGCTCGTCGAGGCCCTCGATGGTGACGGTGGCGCCGTGGTCGCGGTACTTCGTCTCGATGGAGTCGAGGGCGGCGACGGTGGAGGCGTCCCAGATCTGGGCGCGGCCGAGGTCGATGACGACGGCGGACGGGTCGTCGGAGTAGGCGAAGCGGTCGACGAGGTCGTTGCTGCTGCCGAAGAAGAGCGGGCCGGTCACGGTGTAGCGGACCGACTCGCCGTCGTCGGCGAGGGCGCGCTCGACCGCGATGACGTGGGCGACACGGCGGGCGAAGAGGATCATCGCCAGGATCACGCCGACCAGGACACCCAGCGCGAGGTTGTCGGTCGCGACGACGACCACGACGGTGACGACCATCACGAGCGTCTCGGGCACGGGCATCCGGCGCAGGGTCGAGGGGCGGAGGCTGTGCCAGTCGACGGTGCTGATCGCGACGATCATCATCACCGCGGCGAGCGCCACCATCGGAATGCGGCCCATCGCGGAGCTGAGCCCGGTGACCAGGGCGAGCAGGAAGACGCCGGCGACGATCGTCGAGATCCGGGTGCGCGCCCCGCCGGTCTTCACGTTGAGCACGGTCTGGCCGATCATCGCGCAGCCGGCGATGCCGCCGTAGAAGCCGGCGAGCAGGTTCGAGACGCCGAGCGCCCAGGACTCGCGGCCCTTGTGCGAGGGGGTGCCGGTCATCTCGTCGACGAGCTTGGCGGTGAGCAGCGTCTCCATCAGGCCGACGAAGGCGACGCTGAGCGCCGTCGGCAGGATCAGCTGCAGCGTCGCGAGGTCCAGCGGCACCAGGAACGGCGTGATGCCGGGCAGCTGCCCGGTCAGCGGTCCCTCGTCGGCGACGTCCGGGACGGCCAGGTTCGCCAGGATGACGACGGCCGTCACGACGACGATCGCGACGAGCGGAGCCGGCACCGCGGTGGTGAAGCGGGGCAGCACGAAGATGATCAGCAGGGTCGCGGCGAAGAGCGCGTAGGCGATCCAGGGCACACCTATGACATGGGGCACCTGCGCCAGGAAGATCAGGATCCCGAGCGCGTTGACGAAGCCGATCATCACGGAGCGCGGGATGAACCGCATCAGCCGCGCGAGGCCGGCGAAGCCGAAGACGATCTGGATGACCGCGGCGAGGATCACGGTCGGCAGCACGTACTCGACGCCGTGCTCCGAGACGAGCGGCGCGATGACCAGCGCGACGGAGCCGGCGGCCGCGGTGATGACGCCGGGGCGCCCGCCGAGGATCGACATGGTCAGCGCGAGGACGATCGAGGCGACGAGGCTCACCATCGGGTCCACTCCCGCGACGACCGAGAAGGAGATGACCTCGGGCACCAGCGCGAGGGTCGTCACCATGCCGGCGAGCACCTCGCGAGAGAGCTGGCGCGGCGAGCGGAGGGCGTCGAGGACGGTGATCGCGCGGTTCGCGGCGGCGGGGCGGGGCCCGGGCAGGCTGGTGGGGCTGGTGGGGACGGACACGACGGACCAACCTACCGTAACGTGAGGGTTGACGGAACGGAGTCGAGATGGCGGACGAGCGCAGCACCGAGCACGCGACCGAGCTGACGGCCGAGGAGGTCGAGGCGACCATGCGCATCGGCGAGCTCGCCGACCGGTCGTCGCTGTCGCTGCGGACGATCCGGCACTACGACGAGGTCGGGCTGCTCCGGCCGAGCGGGCGCACCGAGGGCGGGTTCCGCCTCTACACCGAGCGCGACTTCGACCGCCTGCTCCTCATCCGCCGGATGAAGCCGCTCGGCTACACGCTCGACGCGATGACCGAGCTGCTGCGCGTCGTCCACAGCCTCGAGCAGGCGCAGACCCCGGAGGAGACCGCCGCGATCCGCGCACAGCTGGCCGCCTTCGAGGAGGAGGCGTCGCTCCGCCGCGCGAAGCTGCAGGACCAGCTGGCGATGGCCGACGAGTTCCTCGCCCTGCTCCGCGCGCGCTGAGGCGGCGACCAGGGCGAGGCGACTCGCTCACAGGATGAAGAGCATCTCCTGGTAGGTCGGCAGCGGCCAGAGGTCGTCGGCGATGAGCCCCTCGATGGTGTCGGCCGCCTCGCGGACCGCCGCCATCGCCGGGATCAGCGCGGCGCGGGCGTGCTCCGCCTCGGCGAGGGCCGTGTGGCCCGGCTCGACCGCGAGCGCGTCCTTCAGGGCGGCGAGCGCCGTGCGCAGGTCGGCGATCGGCGCGCTGACCTCGTGCAGCGGCGCGAGATCCGGCTCCACTCCGGCGGCCTTCAGCGCGCCGACGTTCAGCGCGACCTCGGTCTGGTGCCGCACGGCGGCCGGCAGGATCGAGGTCGTGCCCATCTCGAGCGTCAACCGCGCCTCGACACCGACCGACAGTGCGTACTGCTCGAGGCCGATCTCGTAGCGGCTGTGCATCTCGCGGTGGTTGAAGACCCGGTACTTCTCGAAGAGCTCGAGGGCGGAGTCGGTGATGAGCTCGGGCAGGGCGTCGAGCGTCGTGCGCAGGTTGGCGAGCCCGCGCTTCTCGGCCTCGATCGGCCAGGCGTCCGCGTAGCCGTCGCCGTTGAAGACGACCGCGCCGTGCTCGGTGATGATCGCGGTCAGGAGGTCCTGCACCGCGGTGTCGAAGTCGGTGCCGGCGGCGACCGCGGTCTCGAGCTCGGTCGCGGCGAAGTCGAGCGACTCCGCCATGATCGTGGCGATCGTCACCATCGGGCCGGCGACCGACTGCATCGAGCCCGGCGCGCGGAACTCGAAGCGGTTGCCGGTGAAGGCGAACGGGCTGGTGCGGTTGCGGTCGCCCGGGTCGGTCGGGAGGATCGGCAGGGTGTCGACGCCGATCTGCATCGCGCCGCGCCCCTTCGACGAGGTCGCCGGGCCCTTCGCGAGCTGCTCGAAGACGTCGGCGAGCTGGTCGCCGAGGAAGATCGAGATGATCGCGGGCGGGGCCTCGTTGGCACCGAGGCGGTGGTCGTTCGAGGCGGAGGCGACGGAGGCGCGCAGCAGGCCGCCGTAGCGGTGCACCGCGCGGATGACCGCGGCGCAGAACACCAGGAACTGCGCGTTCTCGTGCGGGGTGTCGCCGGGGACGAGGAGCGAGCCGAGCTCGCTGTTGCCGAGCGAGAAGTTGACGTGCTTGCCCGAGCCGTTGACCCCGAGGAAGGGCTTCTCGTGGAAGAGGCACTCCATCCCGTGCTTCTTCGCGACCGACTTGAACGTGGTCATCAGGAGCTGCTGGTGGTCGGCGGCGATGTTGCCGCGCTCGAACATCGGGGCGATCTCGAACTGGCCCGGCGCGACCTCGTTGTGCCGGGTCTTCGCGGGGATGCCGAGCTTGAACAGCTCGCGCTCGGTGTCCATCATGAAGCCGAGCACGCGCTCCGGGATGGCGCCGAAGTAGTGGTCGTCGAACTCCTGGCCCTTGGGCGGCTTGGTGCCGAAGAGGGTGCGGCCGGCGTTCAGCAGGTCGGGGCGGGCGAGGAAGAAGTGCCGGTCGATCAGGAAGTACTCCTGCTCCGGTCCGCAGAACGAGACGACGGGCTTGGGCGCGACGTGGCCGAAGAGCTTCAGGATGCGGACGGCGTGCTCGCCCATCGCCTGCTGCGAGCGCAGCAGCGGCGTCTTGTGGTCGAGGGCCTCGCCGGTCATCGAGACGAAGACGGTCGGGATGCAGAGGGTGTTGCCGTTCGGGTTCTCGAGCACATAGGCCGGGCTGGTGACGTCCCAGCCGGTGTAGCCGCGGGCCTCGAAGGTGTTGCGGAGCCCGCCGTTGGGGAAGCTCGACGCGTCGGGCTCGCCCTGGACCAGGGTCTTGCCGGCGAACTCGGCCAGAGCGGAGCCGTCGCCGACCGGCTCGAAGAAGCTGTCGTGCTTCTCGGCGGTGAGCCCGGTGAGCGGGTAGAAGACGTGCGCGTAGTGGGTCGCGCCCTTCTCGAGCGCCCAGTCCTTCATCGCCGAGGCGACGGCGTCGGCGACCAGCGGGTCGAGCACGGCGCCGTGCTCGATGGTCGCCATGACCGACTTGAAGACCGACTTCGGCAGGCGCTGCCGCATCACGATCGTGCTGAAGACGTTCGAGCCGAAGATCTCGCCCGGCGCCTCGGTCTGGTCGAAGACGACCGCGGGCGGTACGTAGGCTTCGACGTCCTTGATCGCGTCGCGGCGGACCGTGTTCCCACTCATGTGTGCCCCGTTCAGCGGCGTCGTGCTCCGCGCCGACCGCGGAGACCGTGGCCAGGCTAGGGAGCGCAGATGCCGGGGCTGTTTCGGGGCGGTGACGTTCTGCTCCGGCCTGTCGCTCCCGCGCGTCTGCTTGCATGGGGGGATGAGCCTGCAGCGGACCGACGTGCTGGTCGTCGGCGGCGGACCGGTCGGCGTGCTGCTGGGCGCGCTGCTCGCCCGGCGCGGGGTCGACGTGCAGGTCTGGGAGCGGCGGACCGCGGTGCCCGCCGGCTCGCGGGCGATCGGCATCCATCCGCCCTCGCTCGACGCGATGGCCGGGGTCGGTGCGACCGAGCGGATCCTCGCCGAGGGCGTCCGGGTCGCCGAGGGCGTCGCGGTGAGCCGGCGCCGGGTGCTCGGAGCGCTGTCGTTCGCGCGGGCCTCGCGCACGCATCCGTACGTGGTCACGCTCGATCAGCACCGCACCGAGTCGATCCTGCGCGAGCGGCTTCGCGAGGTGGCGCCGGATGCGCTGCGCTCGGGTGTCACGCTGACCGGGCTCGCTCGCGGGCGCGACCACGTCGACGCGACCGGGACGGACGAGCACGGCGCTCCGGTGACGGTGCGCGCCGCCTTCGTCGTCGGCGCGGACGGGGCGCGCAGCGCGGTGCGCGAGCTGCTCGGGATCCGCAGCACGGGCCGCGACTACCCCGACTCCTACGTGATGGGCGACTTCGCCGATCCAGAGCCGGCCGCGCGGGCGTCGTCGGCGCTCGTCGACGTCGGGCCGGACGGCGTGATCGAGTCGTTCCCGCTGCCGGGCGGTCGGCGGCGCTACGTGGCGCTCGCGGGTGACGATCTGGTGGCGCCCGCCTGGCGGCCGGATGCGGCGCCCGATCCGGCGTCCGCCCTGGCGCTCAGCACCGTGGTGCGGGCGCGGACCGGCGCGGAGCCCGACCCGGCGACCTGCACGATGCTCAGCGGCTTCCAGGTGCGGCGGCGCGCGGCCGAGCGGATCGGCGTGGGCCGGGTGGTGCTGATCGGGGACGCGGCGCACGAGATCAGCCCGATCGGCGGGCAGGGGATGAATCTGGGCTGGCTGGACGCGGCCGAGCTCGCGCCGCTGCTCGCGGACGCCGTGCGCAGCGGTGCGGCGGGGCCGTTCCCCGCGTTCGCCCGGCGGCGGATGCGGGTGGCCCGGCGCGCGGCGCGGCAGGCCGAGCTGAACATGGCGGCGGGGCGGCCGACCGGCGGCGCGGGGCTGCTCGGCCGCGAGGGACTGCTGCGGACGCTGCTGGCGCTGCCGACCTCGGACCTGCTCGCGCGGGTGTACTCGATGCGGTGGTCGTAAGGCTGCTGGTGGGGCTGCTGTTCGGGCTGCCGGGGCTGGTCAGGCGACGAGTCGAGCGCCCGCCAGGCCGAGTTCGACGACGAGGACGAGCGACGAGGCGATCACCAGGCGGAACAGCGTGCGGGTCGGCGGGCCGGTGAGCACGAGGCGGATGCCGGCGGCCGCGAGGACGAGGACCGCGACGGTCGCGACGACGGCGAGGACGACTCCGGCGCCGCCGACCGGGTCGTCGCCGACGACCTGGCCGAGCAGCACGAGGACCGCGCCGAGCATCAGCGAGCCGAACGCGACGACGCCGGAGAGCCGCAGCCCGAGGCGGTGCGGGAAGCCGCGGACGCCGGTCGCCTCGTCGTCGACGAGGTCGGGGAGCACGTTGGTGCAGTGGATGGCGACGCCGAAGACCGCGCCCGTGGCGACCGCCCACCAGGCCGGCAGCTGGCCGCCGCCCGCCGCGACGGAGACGACGGGGAGCAGCCCGAAGGCGACGAGGAACGGGACGACGGAGAACGCGGTGCGCTTGAGCCCGGCGTCGTAGGCCCAGCCCGCGGCGACGAGGACGAGGTGCGCGACGGCGGCGACCGGCCCGAGCAGGAGCGAGAGCACGACGGCGACCGCGGCGGTGCCGAGTGCGGCGGCGCGGACCTCGCCGACGCTGATCCGGCCGAGCGCGACGGGCTTGTCGGTGCGGCCGACGGCGCGGTCGCGGTCGGCGTCGATCCAGTCGTTCGCCAGCCCGATCGAGAGCTGCCCGGCGAGCACGGCGAGCGCCACGAGGACGACGATCCCCGGTGCGTGCCCGGACGCCGCGGCGAGCACGGTCGCCAGCACGGTGACGGTGACGGTCGGCCCGGGATGCGACGAGGCCAGCAGGAGGCGCACCCGGGACGTCATCCGGCCAGCCTACGGCGGGCGTGCGCGCGGCAGCGCGGGGCGCCAGGGCGGGCAGAGGAAAACCCCGGGTCAGTAGCCTGATACCGGGGTTCCCGTGTCGTGGCCAGAGGGACATGCCGCCTGAGCGGCATCGGTCATCAAAGGCTCTCGATGGGTCGATTGTACGCCGGGAGGGCGGAGCATGCCGAGCAGTGCTGAATCATGAATCGTCGACTGGCTCACCGTCGAGCGCTTGGCTAAATACGTTCGAGCCGCAGGGGGCGACCACGCTCGCGCTCTCGCCTTCTACGAGTGGAACGCACGCCTGTCGGCGGAGTTGCTCCACGACCTCGGTCACCTCGAGGTCGGTCTGCGGAACGCGTACGACCGGGCACTGCTCGCCCACCCTGGAATTCGCGGCGGCGACTGGATCGAACAGGCGTCGTTCGAGCAACTGCTGCCCGTTCATCGTTCTCTCGACTCTCACGGTGTGCCTCAGGACAAGAACGCGACCCCGCGCGCCGCGATCAAGACCGCCCGCAGGTACGCGAGGTACACGGCCGGCGGGCGGACGCCCCGCGGCAAGGTCATCGCGGAACTGATGTTCGGCTTCTGGACCTACCTCTCGGACGGGCTCCACGAGAAGACGCTGTGGGTGCCGGCACTGAATCGGGCGTACCGGCCCGGCACCGATCGCGTGAAGATCCATGCCGCCCTCACCGACCTACGAGATGTCAGGAACCGTCTCGCTCACAACGAGTCCGTGTTCGACCGCCGTCCCGAGAACATCCGCCGCTCGCTCGTCTTCGTCGCCCGCTCGCTCTCGCCCGACCTCCGAGACCAGATCCTCAGCACGAGCCGAGCGTCGGACGCGATCTCCGCGCGTCCGTGACTGGGGCCTCCGCTCTGCCGAACCACAAGGCGCACAGGGGAACCCCAGAAAGGTGCCAGGCGGCGCATCGGATCGGAGCCGTAGGCTCGGAGCGTTCTGAAACCGCTCCTACACCCCGGGGCGGCGACCCCCACGACGCCAAGGACGACGCCGATGAACCGCATGCCGAGCAACCGCACCACCGTGATCACCGCGCTGGCCTGCGGCCTGCTGCTCTCGACCGGAGTGGCCGCCCAGGGCGCCGCCGCCGACACGGCCGCCGCGTCGCTCGAGGACCACCTGGGGCCGGACAGCGCCGCCGGCGACACCCTGCTGGTGAACGGGCGCGCGTACCCGCTGCAGTAGCGGCCGGCTCTCGGCCGAGCCGTGCGCCCGGCTGAGTAGTTCTCTCCAGGCCGCCCCGAACGGGTGGTACCCGCTCCCTGTGAATCTCATCACACTGAGGAGCCTTCTCGACGAACGTGGTTCTGCCGCGCTCGGGTCCCGCAGGCACCGCACTGCCACCCGCTCGCCGCTCGCCCTGGAGTCGTCATGCCCGAACACCGTCCCGCCCGCGCGCGGGCCCTCGCCCTCGCCACCGCCCTCGCGGTCGGCTTCGGGCTCCTGGTCGCTCCTGCGGCCGTGGCGGCGGAAGCCGCCCCCTCGGCTGCGCCGGTCTCCGAGACCTCCGGTGAGTGGCACACGAAGGAACCGGCCGCCCGGCAGGCCGCACCACAGGCAGTGGAGCCGCGAGCGCTGGTCGCCGCGACGCCGCCGGCGAACGACCTCCGCGAGAACGCGACCGTCGTCACGAGCCTGCCGTATTCGACCTACAGCGCGCAGTACGACGGGGCAACGCTCTCTGACGGGGAGACGGCGTCGTGCCGGACGACCGACCCCGACAACACCGAGTACTTCTCTGAGGGCCGCGGGTCGGTCTGGTTCAAGTACGTCTCGACCAAGCGGCAGACCCTCACCTTCGGCGGCACGGTGCCTGAGTCGACATCGACCGTCAGCGCCTTCGTCGATGGTCCGATCACGGACAGCACCAGGATCAGCTGCACGGAATCGGGCTTCCGGGCGGAGAACTTCGTGCAGGCAGAAGCGGGGAAGACCTACTACTTCCAGGTCAGCGCCGACTACTACTCGACCTCGACCGAACCGGCCGGCACCGCGGAGTTCTTCCTCTCCGCAAGTGCTGCGATCCCCAACACCACGTACTCCTCCGCATCTGTCGTCTCGGCGCTTCCTGCCACGATCAACGGCTCGACTTCCAAAATCGACCGCAACTGGTACCGGCCATACAGCGGCTGCGACTTCAACGCCTTCATGGGGTCGGTCTGGTACAAGTACCGCGCCACCAGCTCCGGCACCGTGCACGCAGATCTCGGCGAGAGCTACTTCCCCGCGAATGTAGGGGTCTACGACTCTGACGGCGTCACTCCCGGAACTCTGCTCGAGTGCCCGGACCAGTCGACGGAAGCCGGTGAGAACTACTCCTATGACCGGGCGAACACCGACTTCACCACCGTCGCCGGTAAGACGTACTTCATCCAGGTCTCGAACTTCGGTTTCAACCGCGGCGACTTCGTCCTCAAGCTCAGTAATGTCGCCACATTGACCGCGCCGACGCCCTCCATCACCGGCTCGGCAACAGTCGGAGACACGCTGACCGCTGTGCCGGGCACGTGGGGACCGCAGCCCGTGGCCCTGAGCTACCAGTGGCTGAACGACGGCTACCCCATCAACGGCGCCACCGGTCCGCAGTACGTGGTGGCTGATTCGGACTTCAACGAGTCGATCACCGTCCAGGTCACCGGCACCAAGGCCGGCTACGCGACGGCCGCGCGCACCAGTGCCGCCGTCACCGTCACCTCCGGCTCGCTCACGAACTCGGTGCCGACCGTGACCGGGTCCGCCGCGATCGGCGGGACGCTCACCGCGAACCCGGGCAATTGGGGTCCCGCGCCCGTCGAGCTGGCGTACCAGTGGAAGCGCAACGGGACCGCGATCGCCGGCGCCACGGGCAGCAGCTACGTCGTCACCTCCGCCGACTCCGGCACCGCGCTGACCGTCAGCGTCACCGGCACGAAGTACGGGTACACGACCGCGACCCGCACCAGCTCGGCCACCCAGGTCGGGCTGCCACTGCAGACGCTCATGCCGACGCCGACGATCACCGGCAGCACGACTGTCGGGTCGACGCTCACCGCGAACCCCGGTACCTGGGACTCCGGCGTCACGTTGAGCTACCAGTGGAAGAAGAACAACGGCGTCTACATCTCCGGCGCGACCGCGAAGACCTACGTCCTCAAGGCGAGTGATGCCGGCGCGACGCTGACCGTGAGCGTCACCGGCACCAAGACCGGCTACTCCCCCGCGACCAAGACCAGCGCGACGACCGCGGCCGTCACCAACGGCGCGGTCATCACGGGAGCCACGCCGACCATCACCGGCACCGCGACCGTCGGGCAGAAGCTGACCGCCGTTCCGGGCACGTGGACGCCCTCGCCCGTCACGCTCGCCTACCAGTGGCAGCGCAACGGCACCGCGATCAGCGGCGCGACCGCGAGCACGTACACGCTCGTCGCGGCCGACGCGGGAGCGGCGATCACCGTCGCCGTCACCGGCACCAAGTCCGGCTACACCGCGGTCACGAAGACCAGCGCCGCGGTCACCGCGAAGGCGGCGCTGCAGACGCTGATGCCCACCCCGACGATCACCGGGACGACGAAGGTCGGCTCGACCCTCACCGCCAACCCCGGCACGTGGGACGCCGGGACGACGCTGACGTACCAGTGGAAGAAGAACGGCGGCTCCTACATCTCCGGGGCCACCGCGAAGACGTACGTGCTCAAGGCCTCGGACGCCGGCGCCACGATCACCGTCTCCGTCACCTCCACGAAGACCGGCTACTCCCCCGCCACCAAGACCAGCGCCACCACCGCACTCGTCACCGGGGGCGTCCTCACCGGCGCGACCCCGACGATCACCGGAACCGCGAAGGTCGGCCAGACCCTCACCGCGGTGCCGGGCACCTGGTCGCCGGCGCCCGTCACGCTGAGCTACCAGTGGAAGCGCGGCGGCACGGCGATCTCGGGCGCGACGTCCGCGACCTACAAGACGGTGTCGGCGGACGCGGGCAAGGCGATCACGGTGACGGTCACCGGCACGAAGGTGGGCTACACGACGCTGAGCAAGACGAGCGCGGCCAAGACGGTCGTGAAGTAGCGGGCCGTGAAGAACAGCACCGTCGTGAAGTAATCCCCCGGACACCTGAGGGAGGCACGGGCGTGCGAGGCTTGATGGTCGCCGCCCGCCCCACCTCCCTCAGGACACCGTGAACACCCCTCCGCGCACCAGCAAGACCACCAGCCCCCGCACGACCGCGAGCCCCGCCGCCTTCCCCTGGATCGGCCTGCTCACGCTCGCCGGCGCCGTCTTCGTCTCGGTGACCAGCGAGTTCCTGCCGACCGGCCTCATCCCGGACATGTCGCGGGACCTCGGCGTGAGCATCCCGCTGACCGGTCAGCTGGTGACGATCTTCGCGGCGACCGTCGTCATCGCGACGACGCCGCTGACGCTGGTGACGCAGCGGTTCTCGCGGAAGAGCCTGCTCCTCGTCGCGCTGTGCACGATCGCGGTGGCGAACGTGCTGGCCGCGCTCGCGCCGACCTTCGCGCTGCTGGTCGGCGCGCGCATCCTCGGCGGGCTCGCGCACGGACTGTTCTGGGCGATCGTCGCCGCCTACTCGGCGCACCTCGTCGCTCCGGAGCACCTCGGCCGGGCGACCGCGATCACGGCCGGCGGCGGCTCGGCGGCCTTCGTCCTCGGCGTGCCGGTGGGCACCGCGCTCGGCCACGCGTTCGGCTGGCGTCCGACGTTCGCGATCCTCGGCGCGATCGTGCTGCTGCTGGCGCTGCTCGTGGTGAAGTTCCTGCCCGCGGTGGACCACAGCATCCCGCTGCGCACGGGCGAGATCCGGTTGCCCGCCCGCAAGGACCGCAGCCTGCCGCGCATCGTCGGCGTCTGCGTCGTCATCCTGCTGGTGCTGATCGGCCAGAACACGCTCTCGACCTACGTCACGCCGTGGCTCGAGAACGCGTCGTTCTCGCCTGACAGCGTGCCGCTCCTCCTCTTCGCGTTCGGCGGCGCGGGCGCGGTGGGCCTCGTGCTCGCCGGCTTCGCGACCGACCGCTTCCCGCGCTCCGGCTTCGTGGTCGCGGCGATCGCCGTGGTGCTCGCGCTCGTCGCGCTCGGGCTGGCCGCCGGCTCGCAGGCCACGGTCGCGATCGTCGTCGCGGCGATCGTCTGGAACATCGCGTTCGGCGGCATCCCGGCGATGCTGCAGACGCGGATGCTGCGCACCTCCTCGTTCCAGCTGCGCAGCCTCGCCGCGGCGCTGCAGACGACCGCGTTCAACATCGGCATCGGCGGCGGCGCGATCGTCGGCGGACTGACCATCGACCTGAGCGGCCTCGACCTGCTGCCGTGGGTGGCGATCGTGATGATCGCGGTCGGGCTCGTGGTGAGCCTGGTCGTGGAGGCGCGCTCGTCGGCGGCGGTGCGGCGCGAGCAGGCCGCGGCGGTCCGCTAGGGCGAGGCGCCTCCTCCCCGCGGACGACGACCTGCCCGACGAGTGCGGGATAGCGTGAAGCGCATGAGTCAGAGCACGATCCCCGTCCCCGGGCAGCCGTACTACGGTGCTCCTCCGCTCGCCGCGATCCGGCGCTTCTTCTCGCAGTACGCACGCTTCCGCGGCAGGGCGAGCCGCGCGGAGTACTGGTGGATCATCCTCGCCGGGACCCTGCTGAACCTCGCGCTTCAGCTGATCGACGGCTCGGAGCCGGGGCTGCAGCTGTCGTTCACGCCGTTCCGCTCGGGCGAGCTGGACTTCGCGACGCCGTGGGTGGCCGTGCTGGCCGGGGCGATCGCGCTCGGCACGCTGGTGCCCTCGCTCGCGCTGATCTGGCGGCGGCTGCACGACGTGAACCGCAGCGGGATGTGGATCTTCGCGCTGTTCATCCCGATCGCGGGCGCGGTGTTCCTGCTGATCCTGTTCGTGCTGCCGCCGCGGCCGGAGGGGATGCGCTTCGACTGACGCTCGCGGTGTCGCTCGCGCCCTCTACGGTAAGGGCGTGACTGCGCGCGGCAACGACTTCGACGCCCTGCGGCTGGTCGCCGCGCTGATGGTCGTCGTCGGGCACGGCGCCGTGCTGCTCGGCGAGCCGGCGCCGCGACTGCTCGGGCTGCCCGTGCACTCGCTCGGGGTCTCGGTGTTCTTCTGCGTCAGCGGGTTCCTGATCGCGGGGAGCATGGAGCGGGCGCCGAGCGCGGGGAGGTTCCTCTGGCACCGGGTGCTGCGGATCTTCCCGGCGCTGATCGTCGTGGTCGCGGTGAGCATGCTCGTGCTCGGGCCGCTGGTGTCGTCGCTGCCGGCCGGGGCGTACTTCTCCTCGCCGCAGACCTGGGCGTACGCGCTCAACGTGCCGCTGCTGGCGCAGTACGAGCTGCCGGGTGTCTTCGACTCGGCGGTGCACGCGCGGCCGGCGGTGAACGGCTCGCTGTGGACGCTCGGGGTGGAGTTCTGCTGCTACCTCGGGGTGCTGGCGCTGCGGTGGGTGCCGGGGCGGGCTCGCGGGGTGGTGGCGGTGGTGGCGCTCGTCGGGCTCGGGTTGGTGACGGGGCTGGGTGGAGCGCTCGGGTCCTCCGCGGAGCTGTGCGCGTTCTTCGCGGCGGCCGCGGCGGTGCGGCTGCTGGTGCCGGCTCGATGGCTGCGCTGGCCGGCCGGCGTCGTGGCGCTCGCGGTGCTGCTCCTCGCGGCCGGGACTCCGCTGCAGCAGGTGGCGCTGTGGGTCGCGCTGCCGGTGCTCGTGATCGTCGTGGGCACCGGGTCGCTGCCGGTGCTGCGGCGGGCGGCGCGGTTCGGCGACTTCTCCTACGGGCTGTACCTGTGGAGCTATCCGGTGCAGCAGCTCGTGCTCGAGGTGCTGGGGCGGCTGCCGACGGCGGCGAACCTGGCGCTCGTCGTGGCGGTGACGCTCCTGCTCGCGGTGGCGTCGTGGTGGCTGGTCGAGCGGCCGGCGCTGCGCTGGAAGGACGCACGGCTGCCGGCGTGGCTCGACGCGGCGGCCTTGAAGTCGGGCACGTGAAACCGGCTCCGGCACGCCGGAGCGGGCGGATTCGACGTGCCGGAGGTGGATCCGCGAGCCGAAGGTCTGCGGCACCGAAGTCCGGCACGTGAAACGGGCTCGGGCACGCCGGAATCGTCGGATGCGGCGAGCCGGGGACGAATTCGCGAGCCGAAGGTCCACGGCGCCGACGCTCGGCACGTGAGACCAGCTCCGGCACGCCGGAGCGGGCGGATTCGGCGTGCCGGAGACGGATCCGCGAGCCGGAGGTCGGCGGCACCGAAGTCCGGCACGTCAAAGCGGCTTCGGCACGTCAGAATCCCGGATTTCGGCGTGCCGGGGGTGGATCTACAAGCCGGAAGTCGGCGGCACCGAAGTCCGGCACGTCAAAGCGGCTTCGGCACGTCAGAATCCCGGATTTCGGCGTGCCGGGGGTGGATCTACGAGCCGGAAGTCGGCGGCACCGAAGTCCGGCACGTGAAAGCGGCTTCGGCACGTCAGTACGGGCGGATTCGGCGTGCCGGGCTGCGGAGCGGGTGCATCGAGATCCACCGGCGTCAGAACAGGGGTCTGCAGAACCACCCCGCTGACGAGGGCGGGTCTCGATACGCCCCTTCGGGGCTACTCGACCAGCATGTTGTCCGCCGCCGCGTCCTCCGGATGGGTCGATCTCGATACGCCCCGGCGCGGCTACTCGACCAGCATGTCGTCCGCCGCCGCGTCCTCAGGGTGGGTGGGTCTCGATACGCCCCTTCGGGGCTACTCGACCAGCATGGGGGGCCGCGTCGCGCGGCTGCTCGACCGGCAGGCAGGCGGTCGACGCGCGGTGCTCATGCTGATCGAGTAGCCCGCGGAGTGGGCGTATCGAGATCCACCCGCGTCAGGACCTGAGTCTGCAGGGCCGGCCTGCTGACGAGGGTGGGTCTCGATACGCCCCTTCGGGGCTACTCGACCAGCATGGGAGGAATTGCCGCCGCATTCTTTCGCCCACAGCGCCGCGGGGCTGCTCGGCCAGCAGGGGGCGGCTACGCGCACCAGTCGCGGGAGACGCCGTTGACGCTGCGGGAGGTGTCGCCGGTGCCGAGGTCGACGAGGACGGTCGAGGTGGCGCTGAAGCCGGGGACGTCGGGGTAGTCGTCGGGGACGCCCTCGGCGGAGACGGCCTCGACGGCGGCGAACTGGCCGTTGGGCGAGAGGCAGACGCCGCGGATGCGGCCGGTCGGCGAGGTGCGGAAGATCTCGGTGGTGCCGCTCGCGTCGACGCGGACCACGGAGTACTGGGCGGTGCCGGTCTCAGGCGAGTAGTCGGCCTCGAGCTCGAGGTAGCTGTCGGAGTCGAGGAGCAGCAGCTGCACGGGCGAGGTGGTCGGGCCGACGTCGGCGGGCGGCAGGGCGAGCGTCTCGACGGAGCCGTCGGCGAGGTCGATCACGGAGCCGGAGTCGGGGTCGGCGACGACCAGCCGGTTCGCTCCGGGGACGAAGCCGCGCAGCTCGGCGTGCTGGCCGAGCGGGCTGATGGTGCCGGGGGTCAGCAGGTCGACGAGCAGCACGGTGTCGTCGAGCGAGTGGGTGACGACGGAGGTGGTGCCGGGGACGAACATCCAGTCGGTCGCGCGCAGCGGGCCGCCGTCGATGCCGGTGATCGGCACGGCCTCCGCCTTCTGGTCGGTGAGGTCGTAGGCGTAGAGCGCGCGGTCGAGCGGGCCGGTGGGGGCGGAGCCGGTGAAGGTCCAGCCGAGCACGCCCTTCTCGGGCGAGGCGTGCAGCTCGCGGACGACGCCGGGGCCGGGCAGCGGGATCACGCCCTCGGAGCCGGTGTCGAGGGTGAGCGTGCGGATCAGGGTCGTGTCGTCGGGCTCGAGCGTCACGACGACGAGCACCGGGCCGACGACGGCGTAGTCCTGGATCCGGTCCGCCGTGTAGAGGACGCGGGTGTCGCCGCCGGAGAGCGGGCGCACCCGGATCGCGTCGGGCTGGGCGGGATCGTCCGCGGTGCGGTCGAGCGTGTAGAGGTCGGGATCCTTGGTGGTGAAGGCGGCGGCGAGGTCGGACTCGGCGCCGGTCGCGGTGCCCTGCGCGTCGTCGATCGCGATCTCGTACTCGGTGGCGTAGCGGAGGGTGTCGTCGAAGGTGACGGTGAGCACGCCGCCCTCGAGCTCGGCGGTGTGCGGGGTCTCCGGAGTGACGCGGACGCGGTCGAGGGCGTCGGGCTCGATCGCCTGGTCGAGGTGCACGCGGGCGCGGCCGCCGTCGCGCTCGACGACGCCCGAGGTGCTCACCTCGAGCGAGGCGACGCGCGGGCCCTTGGCGATCGTGGCGGCGGTGAGGCCGCCGACGGCGAGGACGAGGACGGCGGTGGCGCTCCAGAAGACGCGCGAGAACGCGCGCTCCCCGCCCCGGCGCTCAGTAGACATACGGCATCGCCGGCTCGTCGATCGGCATCACGACGTCGGGCTCGAGGACGACCGCCTCGGCGCTGGTGACGCTCGGGTTCGCGCCGAAGCCGCCGGTCACCTCCAGCCACTCGCCCTCGGCGTAGGTGTCGGCCCAGCCGGGCTGGTGGATCGGCACGCCGACCGGCTGCGCGTCGACGGCGCAGCAGGTGACGATGAAGCGGGCGACGTAGAAGACGTTCTCGGGGTCGCTCGCGTCGGGGGTGACGAAGCCGCTGACCGTCGCGGTGCGGCCGGCCAGGAACTGCTCGCTCGCGCCCTGGCGCAGCAGCGTCGCCCAGTCGCGCACGGTGAAGGACGCGGTGTCGCCGGTGGGCGCCTGCGCGGTGACGGAGGCGTCGACGGCGCTGGTGTTGACCTCGCGCTGGGTCGCGGTCGAGGCGGTCAGCGCGGCAGGGGGCACGACGAGCAGCGCGACGGCGGCGCAGGCGATCACCGCGAGGCTGCCGAGTGCGGCGAGGCCGGCCCGCCAGCGGCGGCGCGGGGCGTGCTCGTGGAGGTGGTCCTCCGCGTGCCCGTCGTCCTCCTCCGCCCCCGGCACGATCGCGAACGCGCAGATCAGCAGCACCGCCGCGACCGCCGCGAGGATCACCGAGAACTCGAAGTAGCGCGGGTGGATGTAGAGGCCGAGCCGGCCGGTCGCCGCGAGCCAGAGCGTCGAGACGACGCCGATCAGGCTGAGGACGACGCCCTTCCAGCGGGCCAGCAGGCGCTCAGAGCGCATAGTTCACCGCCAGGCCGAGGACCGCGGCGGCGAGGCCGACCAGCGCGGTGATCCGCACGAGCGTGCGCGCGGAGAAGGTGGTGCGCAGCAGCGCGAGCATCTTGATGTCGATCATCGGGCCGAAGACGAGGAAGGCGATGATGCCGCCGGGCAGGAAGGTCGAGCCGAAGGAGAGCACGAAGAACGCGTCGACGTTGGAGCAGATCGAGATCACGAACGCGAGGACCATCAGCGCGAGCACCGACCAGAGCGGGTCGCCGCCGAGGGTGGTCAGCACGTCGCGCGAGACGCCGACCTGGATCAAGCCGGCGATCGCGGCGCC
This sequence comes from Rathayibacter sp. PhB151, assembly GCF_004366415.1. NCBI lineage: Bacteria > Bacillati > Actinomycetota > Actinomycetes > Micrococcales > Microbacteriaceae > Rathayibacter > Rathayibacter sp. PhB151. Next base: position 940,322 of record NZ_SOEN01000006.1, read on the forward strand.
GACGAACAGCGCCGGCAGCATCGCGCCGGTCTCCTCCGCGAAGAGCAGCACACTTCTGCGGGCCTTGGCGCGGACGGTGCGGGAGGGCCGCTCGCCCGCCTCGCAGGCCGCGCGGAACCGGGGGGTCAGCAGCGCCATCGGGTCGGTGTGCCGGCTGAAGATCCAGCCGACCAGGTTCGCGATCACGAACCCGCCGACGATGCGCCAGACCAGGATCCCGTCGGCCCAGCCGAAGGCCTGGTAGGTCGTGATGATCGTGATCGGGTTCACGATCGGCGCCGCGAGCAGGAACGTCATCGACTCCGAGACGGACAGGCCCTTCACGATCAGCCCGCGAGCGAGCGGCACGTTGCCGCACTCGCAGACCGGCAGCAGCACGCCGAGCAGCGAGATCACCAGGCGGCGCGGCAGGGCGCGCTTGGGCAGGATCCGCAGCAGCACCGCCTCCGGCACCCAGAGCTGCACGGCGATCGAGAGCACGATGCCGAGGAAGACGAACGGCAGCGACTCGATGACGACGCTGATCGCGAGGGTCAGGAAGTCGCGGACGGCGTCGGAGAGGACGTCGCCGGCGGCGTCGGGCGAGAGGACGCGGAGGAGCGCGGCGGCCGCGACGAGCGCGAGGCCGAGGCCGATCCGGCGGAGGAGGACAGCGCGGCGGGCGAGGACGGAGCAGTCGCTTCCGGGCGGAGTCGTTCCGCGCTCGGAGGTGGCGGTCGCCCTGTCGATCGTCATCCGGACCATCGTAGGCGGGCGGCAGTCACCGCGCGCCGGGCACCGGACGACCCGGCAGCCAGCACCGCACGGCGTCGCGGTAGCGGCGGAACTCGGCGCCGAATCGCGCCTCGAGGTCCGCCTCCTCGAGCGGGCGCACCGCGGAGTTCCAGACCAGCGCGCCCAGCAGCGCGTAGACCACGACCAGCCAGGAGGACAGCAGCAGCCCCACGGCGACGCCCTCGCCGATCCCCGCGACCGCCATCGGGTTGCGCACCCAGCGGTAGGGGCCGGCGATCACGAGGCGGTTCGTCATCGCGACGGGCAGCGGGGTGCCGTCGCCGAGCAGCGACATCGTCGCTCCCGACCACAGCCCGAGCGCGCTCGCGAGCACGAGCAACGCGAGCCCGACCGCGTGCAGCGGCTCCGGGAACGCGAAGGCGAGCCCCCAGCGCGACTCCAGCGCCGCGATGATCAGCGGGATCACGACGAGCGCGCCGCCCCAGAACACCGCGATCTGGCCGAGCGTCGCCGCGAGGTGCGCGAGCGGCGTCCGGCCGCGGGCGGCGAGCCGGAAGGCGAACGGCCCGGAGGCGAGCCAGCGCGTCGGGATGCGCCCGAGCGTCAGCAGGCAGAGCGCCGCGACCGAGCCGCCGGACGCGGCGAGCATCAGGAGGACGCCCCAGCCGGCCTCGCCGGTGACCGTCGCGACGACGGCGAGCGCGACGGTGACGAGCAGGGTCCAGACGGTCGCAGTCCACGCCGCCCAGCGGAGTCCGAGCGACGCCAGGGCGGAGGCGCCGACGAAGAGCGGCAGATCGAGCACGGCGACCGGCACCGGATCGAGCGGGCCGAGCGTCGCCAGCCGCACCGCCGGGACGAGAGCGACCGCCAGCCACCAGGCCGCCCCGCCGAGCGCCTGCACGGCGAAGTAGACGCGCCCCCACCGCACGACCGCCCCTCGATGCATGGCAGCAGAGTACGGCAGCGCGGCGGCGGGGCACGCGGGTGCAGGATGAGCGCATGACCCTCCTCCGCGTCCGGATGCACCCGCGCGCCGTCGACGAGCCGCACCGGGTGTCGTCCCCGCTCGAGCTGCTCGTGGACCTGACCTTCGTCGTCGCGATCGCGCAGATCGCCGCGCAGCTCGCGCACGCGACGGAGGAGGGGCACCTCGGCGAGACGGTCCTCCCCTTCGCCATGGTGTTCTTCGCGATCTGGTGGGCCTGGATGAACTTCACCTGGTTCGCCTCCGGCTACGACACCGACGACGTGCCCTACCGCCTGCTCACGCTCGCGCAGATGGGCGGGGTGCTCGTGCTCGCGGCGGGCGTGCCGACGGCGTTCGAGGAGGGCGACTTCACGGCGATCACCGTCGGCTACGCGATCATGCGGTTCGCGCTGGTGAGCCAGTGGCTGCGGGTCGCGGTGTCGACGCCGAGCCAGCGGATCTCGGCGCTGCGCAGCGCGGGCGGATTCTCGCTCGTGCAGGTCGGCTGGCTGCTGCGGCTCCTGCTGCCGGAGCAGTACGGAGTGGTGAGCTTCGTGGTGCTGGCGGCGCTCGAGCTGGCGGTGCCGCTGTGGGCGCTGCGGGCGGGCGAGTCGAGCTGGCATCCGCACCACATCGCCGAGCGCTACGGGCTGTTCACGATCATCCTGCTCGGCGAGGGCGTGCTCGCGGCCGTCAACGGCGTGCAGCAGGCGGTGACGGAGTCGGGGGTGAGCCTCTCGCTCGTGGTCGTCGCGGCCTGCGCGCTGGTGATCGTCTTCGCGCTGTGGTGGCTGTCGTTCCTGCACCCCTCGGGCGAGCTGCTCGAGCGGCGGCGCGACCTCTCCTTCCGCTGGGGGTACGCGCACTTCGTGATCTTCGCGGCGCTCGGCGGCCTGGGCGCCGGCCTCGAGTCGGCGGTCGCGGCGACGGCCGGGCACCTGGAGGCGAGCGACACCGTGATCGGCGCCGCGGTCGCCGTGCCGGTGACCGCCTTCCTGGTGATGCTGTGGGCCGTGCACCTGCCGCTCGACGAGGGCCGCCCGCTCCGCGCCGCCCTCGTCCTGCCCGCTGCTCTCGCGGTGCTGGCGACCCCCCTCCTGGCCGCGCCCCTGGGCGTCGCCGCGGTTCTGACGGCGATCGCCCTCCTCTGCGCCGCCCTGGTGGCCACCGCCCTGACGCCCGCGCGGGTCTGACCCCCGCCGCGAGATGCCACTTGTGCACGCGACACGCCGTGGAAGGCGTGCACAGGTGGCATCTCGATGGCCGGAGAACGACGTCGACCCCGGATGTTCATCCACCCCCTCTAGGGTGACGTCACTCAGGACCGGTCCGCCGGCGATGGACCGGATCCGCACGCTGCGATGATCCCGCGAGGGGTGCCGGCCGGCAGTCGCCTCGCCCGTTCGCGGCCACTCCCCGAGGCCGCACGACCGCGGCTGGAGTCAACATGGCGCACCCCCTCACCCCCACGCAGCACCTCCCCTTCGCGCACGGCGGCGGCGCCGTCGTCGGGATGCTCTCGACCTTCCCGCCGACCCGCTGCGGCCTCGCCACCTTCGCCCAGTCGCTCGGCGACGCGCTGGCCGCGGAGCACGGCGCGACGATCCGCACCGTCCGGGTGATGGACGAGCTCGCCGTCCCCGGCTCGGCCGTCGGCTGCAGTGTCGTCGCCGAGCTCGTCGCGGGCGACCCGGCGAGCATCGCGCACGCCGCGGCGGAGCTCAGCCGCAGCGACGTCGCCGTGGTCCAGCACGAGTACGGCATCTACGGCGGCCCGGACGGCGACGAGGTCCTCGCGCTGATGGAGCGGCTCACGGTCCCAGCGATCGTCGTCCTGCACACCGTCCTCGAGACGCCCAGCGACTCCCAGCGCTCGGTGCTGGAGCGGGTCGCCGACCTCGCCGACGCGGTCGTGGTGATGACGGCCGTCGCCGCCGAGATCCTCGAGCGCCGCTACTCCGTCGACACCCGCAAGGTCGGCGTCATCGCCCACGGCGTGCCGGTCTGGACGGGCGGCGCCGAGCGCACCGCGCCGCACGCCGGCTCCGGCGCCAGCCCGCAGGTCATCACCTGGGGCCTGATCGGCCCAGGCAAGGGCATCGAGTGGGGGATCCGCGCCACGGCGCTCCTGCGCGACGCCGGCGTGGACGCCCGCTACACGGTCTACGGGCAGACGCACCCGAAGGTCGTCGCCTCGCACGGGGAGGCGTACCGCGAGTCGCTCGCGGCGCTCGTCGCCGAGCTCGATCTCGGCGACCGGGTCGTCCTCGACGGCCGCTACCTCGACCCGGCCCAGCTCGCCGCCGCGGTCGCGGAGGCCGACGCGGTGCTGCTCCCCTACGACTCCCGCAACCAGGTCACCTCCGGCGTGCTGGTGGAGGCGCTCGCCGCGGGGCGCTCGGTCGTCGCGACCGCGTTCCCGCACGCGCTCGAGCTGCTGACCGCGCCGCGCGGCCGCACCGTCGCGCACGAGGACCCGGCGGCGATGGCCGACGCGCTGCGGGAGGTGCTCGCCGGGGCCGCGGGGGCCGCGTCCGACGCCACCGCGCTGCCCTCGTCGGCACTGTCCTCGGAGGCGCTGTCCTGGCCCGCCGCGGCCGGCCGCTACCTGGACCTGGTCGAGCGCCTCCGGGTGGAGCGCGCGGCGTGACCACCCGAGCGGACGGCACGGCGCCGGTCCTCTCGACCGCGCTCCCCTACTCCCACCTCGACGCGCTCACCGATGCGGGCGGGCTCTTCGAGCACGCGCTGCTCGACGTGCCGCGGCGCGAGCACGGCTACTGCGTCGACGACGTGGCGCGCGCGCTGATCGTGGTGGCGCAGGAGCCGGAGCAGTCCGAGGTGACGCGGCGGCTGACCGAGCAGTACCTGCGCTTCCTCGAGCGCGCGAGTGCCGCGGACGGCACGGTGCGCAACCGCGTCTCGGCCGAGGGCGACTCCCCGGAGGAGCCGTCGCTCGGCGACTGGTGGGGCCGCGCCGTCTGGGCCGCGGGCGTCGTCGCGGCGCGGGCGGAGCTGCCGCTCAGCCGGCACCGCGGGCTGCGGCTGTTCCTGCGCCTCGCCGCCCGGCGCTCGCCGCACCTGCGCGCGATGACCTCGGCCGTGCTCGGCGCCGTCGAGGTGCTCGCGGCGCATCCCGAGAACGCCGCCGCCGCGCAGCTCGTCGCGGACGGCTCGGCGCTGCTGCACCACGCTGCCGAGGCCGACTGGCCCTGGCCCGAGCCGCGGCTGCGCTACGCGAACGGCTGCGTCCCGGAGGCGCTGCTCGCGGCCGGCGCGGCTCTCGGCGACCCCGTCCTGCTCGCGCGCGGCTTCCACCAGCTGGCGTTCCTGCTCGCGCTCGAGACCGGCGAGAACGGCCTGTCGGTCTGCGGAGTCGCCGGCCGCGGCCCCGGCGAGACGGGCGCGCTCTTCGACCAGCAGCCGATCGAGGTCGCGGCGCTCGCGGCCGCCTGCGCCCGCGCGCTGACGATCGAGGAGGACCCGCTCTGGCGCGACGGCCTGGCCGCGTGCTGGGCCTGGTTCCGGGGCGTCAACGACTCCGGGACCGTGATGATCGACCCGGTCACCGGCGCCGGCTACGACGGCCTGAGGCCGACCGGCCGCAACGAGAACCGGGGCGCGGAGTCGACCATCGCCGCCCTGCACACCTCGCTCGTCGTCCGCCGCTCGGAGCTCGCGCAGTCGGCCGCGGCGTGACACCCGTGCCGAGCGGACTGCGCGTCGGGATGCTCGCGCCCGTCGCCTGGCGCACCCCGCCGCGGCACTACGGGCCGTGGGAGCGGGTGGCGAGCCTGCTCACCGAGGGCCTGGTGCGCCGCGGGGTGGACGTGACGCTGTTCGCGACCGGCGACTCCGAGACCGCGGGCCGGCTCTCGAGCGTCGTGCCGGAGGGCTACGCCGAGTCCGGCGCCGACGGGCGGGTCCAGGAGTCGCTGCACATCGCGCACGCGCTCGCCCGCTCGCGCGAGTTCGATCTCGTCCACAACCACCTGGACTGGCTGCCGCTGGCGCTCGCCGCGCAGTGGCCGGTGCCGCTGGTGACGACGGTGCACGGCTTCTCCGGCCCGGGCATCCTGCCCGCGTACCGCGAGGCGCTGCGGCACCCGCTGACCGCGAACCTGGTGTCGATCTCGGAGAGCGACCGCTCGCCCGAGCTCGACTACGTCGCCACGGTGCACCACGGGATCGACCTGTCGGAGCTGCCGTTCTCGGCGCAGCCCGGCTCCGACGACCTGGTGGTCCTCGGCCGCATCCACCCCGACAAGGGCACGGCGGAGGCGGTGCGCATCGCCGCCGCTGCGGGCCTGCGCCTCGTGATCGCGGGCATCGTGCAGGACGAGCGCTACTGGCGCGAGGAGGTCGAGCCGCACGTCGACGGCGACCGGGTGGTCTACGCCGGCTCCGTCGGGCCGGCCGAGCGCGCGGCCCTGCTCGGCTCGGCGGTCGCGCTGCTGCACCCGATCGGCTTCGACGAGCCGTTCGGCCTCTCGGTGGTCGAGGCGATGGCCTGCGGCACCCCCGTGATCGCCTACCGGCGCGGATCCATGCCCGAGATCGTCGACGAGGGCGTGAGCGGCTTCGTCGTCGACTCGGCGGCGGAGGCGGTCGCCGCGGTGCCGCGGGCCCGCCGGCTCGACCGCGCACGGGTCCGCGAGACGGCCGTCCGCCGCTTCGCCGTCGAGCGGATGGTCGACGACTACCTCCGCGTGTACGCGCGGGTGCTGGGACGCTGACCCCCCTCCGCGAGATGCCACTTATGACGGCGTTCGTCGGCGTGTCGAGCTCATAAGTGGCATCTCGCGCGGAGGGTGTCGAGGTGCCTCCGATCGCGATCCGCCCCTACGCCGAGTCCGACGCCGCCGGTACCCTGGCCGTCTTCCTCGCCGCCGTCACCGAGACGGCCGCCGCCGACTACTCCCCCGAGCAGATCCGCGCCTGGGCAGGCGAGCGCGACGTGCCGACCTGGCATGCCGCCATGCTGGCGCGGAACGCCTTCGTCGCGATCATCGACGGCGAGCTCGCCGGCTTCTCGGACGTCAGCGCCACCGGGTACATCGACATGATGTTCGTCGCCCCGCGCTTCCTCCGCCGCGGCGTCGCGACCCGCCTGCTCGCCGAGGCGGAGTCGCAGGCGCCGGCTGCACCGGAGCTGTCGGCCGACGTGAGCATCACCGCGCGCCCCTTCTTCGAGCACCACGGCTTCGTCGCGGTCGCCGAGCAGCACCCGGTGCGCGCGGGCGTGGAGCTCGTGAATTGGCGGATGGTGAAGCGGCGCGGGTGAAGCGCGGCGCCTCCCGGAGCGGATGTGCCGGTTCTCGCGAAGGGACGATCGGCGCCAGCCGTGGAGCTCGCGCTGTGCGTTGCGGGCGGCCTGGCTACACTTTTCGAATACCACCCGGCCCCTCTGGGGCCGGGTCTTCTTTTTCTCCGGCGCTGCAGAAACCGCGTGTCAGGCCGTCTCGGGCGCCCGCAGCGTCGGCGGCACCAGGCCCTCGGCCGCCAGCAGCCGGGCCGCGCCGAGGGTCGCGAGGTCGTCGCCGTGCGCGCCGATCAGCTGCGCGGACAGCGGCAGGCCGGACACCGCGCCGCCGCTCCGGGTAACGGGCGGACCCGCTCGGTCGTGCGGCACTTCGCGACAGGACAGGGGTGAGGGGGCGCGTGCCCGCCGGACGGGGGGCGTCGGGCGGCCCTGCCGGGGGCGCAGGCCGCTTGTAGGCTGCACCACCATGGGGAATCATCGACGCTCGTCCCGCCTGCTCACCGCGCTGCTCGCCGCCGCCGTCGGGGTCGGAGGGGCCCTCGTCCCCGTCACCGCGGCCACCGCCGCGGACGACGCCACGACCTCGACGCAGTCGACGCAGTCGGTCGAGACGGGGGCACTCGATCCGTCGCTCGACCGTGCCGACCAGGGGCTGCCGCCGCAGTCGACCCAGGTCTACAGCGAGAGCCAGACGAAGAGCTTCCGCGCCGACTTCATCGTGAGTGACGCGAACTTCTTCGACAGCGACGCGATGACGACCCAGCAGGTGCAGAACCTGCTGAACGACAAGGGGAGCAGCTGCACGACCGGTGTGGACGTCCCCTGCCTGAAGAACTTCTCGCAGCGCACGAGCTCCAAGCCCGCGGACGCGATGTGCAGCGCCTACGCCGGAGCGGCGAACGAGAGCGCGGCGTCGATCTTCACCCGCGTCGGCGCGGCCTGCGGCATCAATCCGCTGGTGCTCGTCGTGCTGGTGCAGAAGGAGCGCAGCCTCGTCACCACGACGACGCCGACCGCGAACGACTACAACAAGGCGACCGGGTTCAACTGCCCCGACACCGCCGCCTGCGACCCGGGCTCGGCCGGCTTCTTCACCCAGGTGTACAGCGCGGCGCGCCAGTTCAAGCGCTACGCGAACCCGCCCGGATCCGGCTCGAACTTCACGACGTACGCGCCCGGCCGGACGCCGTCCATCGCCTACTACCCCGAGTCCCGCTGCGGCTCCTCGCCCGTCACCGTGCGCAACCAGGCCACCTCGGACCTCTACTACTACACGCCGTACCAGCCCAACCGCTACGCGCTGACCGGGCAGGGCGACGCCTCCTGCGCGACCTACGGCAACATCAACTTCTGGTTCCTCTTCAGCGAGTGGAACCCCGCGGGCACCCTCGCCAACGCGGGCATCGCGCCGGTCGGCCAGGTCGACGGACCGCAGATCTCCAACAACACCCTCACCGCCAACGGCTGGACCGTCGACCCGACCACGCAGCAGGCCGCGCTCCGCGTCACCGTCACGATCACCGCTCCCAACGGGTCGCGCACCGTGCGCACCGTGACCGCCGACGGCGACCGCGGCGACATCTCCTCCCGGGACTACCCGGCGGCCGGCCGCCGCCACGGCTACACGGCCACGGCCCCCGCCTCGGCGACCGGCACCTACACGGTCTGCGCGAGCGCCGCCTCCGTCGACTGGAACCGCTGGGTCGGCACGGGCGACTCCCGCGGTCCGGGCTCGAAGGACCTCGGCTGCTCCTCCGTGCAGTACCAGGGCGGGAGCAGCACCAGCCGCGACGTCCTCACCGCCGGCGGCGAACTGCGCAGGGGCCAGCAGCTGACCTCCGCCGACGGAGCCTCCCGGGCGGCGATGCAGGGCGACGGCAACCTGGCGGTCTACTCGCGCACCGGCGTGCGCTGGGCGGCGGGCACGCAGCCCGACGGCGACCGCCTCGTCATGCAGACGGACGGCAACGCCGTCGTCTACACGGCCTCCGGCCGGGCGGTCTGGGCCTCCGAGACCGCGGGACAGCCGGGTGCGCGCCTGGTCATGCAGAACGACGGCAACCTCGTCGTCTACTCCACCTCGGGCCGCGCCCTGTGGGCGAGCGACTCCGCCCCGAAGCCCGCGAGCGGCGACACGCTGGCCGCCGGCAGCCGCCTGACCGCCGGCCAGAAGCTGCGCTCGAACGACGGGACCAGCGAGGCGGTCATGCAGACCGACGGCAACCTCGTGGTCGTCACCCGCGGCACCCCCCGCTGGGCGACCGGCACCACGGGGGCGGGCAACCGCCTCGAGATGCAGTCGGACGGCAACGCCGTCGTCTACACCACGTCCGGCTCCTCCCGGTGGGCGACGAACACCGGCGGGAACCCCGGCGCGAGGATGGTCATGCAGAACGACGGCAACCTCGTGCTCTACTCGCGGGACGGCCGGGCGATCTGGGCCAGCAGGGGCTGATCGGGGCCTGCGGGCGCTGATCCGGGCCTGCGCGGCGCGGATCGTGTCCCGCTGACGCCGACGTCGATGACGGACCGCCCAGCTTCTCGCACCCGGACCGTGTGAGGATGTTCCGGCGCGAAAAGTGGGCGCTCCGTCGTCCCACGTGAGCGCAGACCGGGCGCCGCTCGTCGGCGTGCACCACCAGCCCGACCAGACTGCGAGAACCGTGACCCCGACGATGTCCTCCTCTCCGAACCAGAACCGCTGCTCTCCGGACCGGGAGCACCGCCTCCCGCATCGGGACGGCCGCGCGACCGACCGGTCCCCGCGACCCCACGACCGGAGCGGACGATGACCGCGGGACGCCCGGACCCCGGGTCGCCCCTGGGCAGGGGCCTGGGCCGCGGCCGCCGTCTCGTCGGACGCGGCCTCGGCCGCCTCTACGACGTCGCGAGCCGGCCGAGCTCGCAGCGGGCCGAGGAGGAGCGCGCGTCCCGGGACGAGGCGGAGGAGGCCCGCTCCCGGCTGGTCCTCGACCAGCTCGCCCAGGTGACGCGTCAGCTCGCCGAGGTGACCACCGCCGTCGAGGCGCTGCAGGGCCGGATCGCCGAGATCGAGGCCGGCGACGACCGTCGGAGCGCTCGGCTGTCCGAGATCACCGAGGCGACCGAGGGGAGCGCACGGCACCTCGAGGACCTGATCACGTCGACCGCGCGCGAGAGCACCGAGGTCCACCGGGCCCTCATCGACTCCATCGCCCTCCTCGGGCGCGCCGTCTCGTCCGCGGCGACGGACGACGGGGCGGGCCGGTGAGCAGCGGCGTCTTCGTCGACCTGACCCCGACGCAGGATCCGCTGCACTCCGAGCGCGGGATCGCGGTCTACACCCGGGGCCTCTTCGCCGCGATCGAGGCGCTCGAGCCGGGAGTCGTCGAGGCGTTCGTGCTCGCCCCCGGCGCGGGCACTCCCCCGCTGCCGGCCGGGCTGCAGGAGTCCGGTCGCGTCGTGACGACGGAGCCCGGCGAGCTGCCGGACGCGCGGCTCTGGCACATCCCTTCGCCCTTCGACACCTCTCACGACCCGTTCCGGATCCTGAACCCGCGACGCGTCCCGTACGTCGTGTCGCTCTTCGACATCATCCCGTTCGTGTTCGACGACGAGTACCTCCGCCTGCCGTCGGCCCGGGCGCGCTACCTGGCGCACGTGGAGCTGGTGCGCCAGGCGGATCGCGTGCTGTGCATCTCGCAGGCGGCGGCGGACGAGGCGATCGAGCGCCTCGGGCTGGACCCCGACCGCGTCGTCGTGACGGGGATCGCCGTCGAGGAGCACTTCGCCTCCGACGTCCCCGCCGAGGCCGCGTGGGAGCGCGCGGCGGCCGACGTCGAGGGGCTCCGCGCGGGCTTCCTGATGTACACCGGCGGCAGCGACCTGCGGAAGAACATCTCGGGACTCCTGCGCGCCTACGCGCTGCTGCCGAGCGACACCCGGCGGGCGCACCAGCTCTGCGTCGTCTGCCGCCTCAATGCACCGACCCGGCACCACTACGAGACGATGGCGGCCGGGCTGGGCATCGCGGACGACGTGCTCCTCACCGGGTACGTGGAATCCGAGACCCTCGCGGCGCTGTACCGGAGCACGGAGCTGTTCGTGTTCCCCTCCTTCTACGAGGGCTACGGGCTGCCCGTCGCCGAGGCGCTCGTCAGCGGCGCGCCGGCCGTCGTGTCCGACAACTCCTCCCTGATCGACCTCGTGCCGATCGACGCCGCCAGGTTCGATCCCCACGACGACGCCTCGATCGCCGCGGCCATCCGCCGCGGTCTCGAGGACGAGGCGCTGCGCTCCGAGCTGCGGGCGCTGTCCGGCACGATCCCCACCACCTGGGACGGCATCGCCGAGGCGACGATCGCCGTCTACCGGACCGTGCTCGACGAGGCGGTCGCGCCACCGCCGCGGGCGCACCGCACGGCGGTCGTCGCCGAGGTCGCGCTGCTCACCGGAGCCGAGCGGGAGGCCGCCGCCGTCCAAGTCCGCGCCCTCGCGCAGCAGGGGCCGGTGACCTTCTTCGAGGACGCGTCCAACGAGCGGATCGCCGGGGCGTCCTCCTACGTCCACCTCGCCGCGTACCTCGTCGCGGAGTCGATCGACGGACCGTTCGACGACCTCGTCCACCTGACGGGGCGGGCGCCGCAGCCCGGCGCCGACGCCCTGCGCGCGCGGCTCCGCCGCGGCCGCACGCTGGCGCTGGACGCGCCCGCGCCGCCCGCCTAGCGCCTTCCCGCCGCTGAGTCGCCCAAGAAGGCTCGTTCCCACCCCCGAGAACGAGCCTTCTCGGGCGAGTCGGCGGTGCCGCTGGGCCTGTCCGCTTCCGGACACGTCCGCAAGCGGCTCTTCCGCCGGCGGCCGGGCGGCGTCAGACTCGACCGATCCCCTCTGCGTCCGCGGCAGCGCCACTCCCGCATCCACTTCAGGAGCCCGCCCGTGAGCACGAGCGCACCCCAGGCCTCCGCCGCGACAGAGACCTCGAAGACCGAGAGCGCCGAGGCCGCCGACCCCGCGGCCCGCCGCCCGCTCCGCGCCTGGCTGAGCCAGGGCTCCTACGGCCCCACCGATCTCACGCGGCGCGGCGTCCTGCTGGTCGTCGTGTCGGTCCTCGCCGTGCTCGTGCCGGTGGTGACCCTCACCCTGCTCGACGTCGACTCGCACGTGTCGCTGAAGGTCTGGATACTGGCCGTCACCGTGATCGCGCTGCTCGGGGCGCTGCTGCGCGTCGTCGCCGACATGCGGCCCGGCCCTCGCAGCGACCTCGACCGGGCCGGCAAGGCGGTCGGGGCGGTCGCAGCGCTGTTCACCGCGCTCGCCGTCATCATCGACTGGAGCCTCCTGCACCTGTAGCGGGGCACGCGGAGGGACCCGCGCTCAGGACTCGGGCAGGAACCGCACCGGCAGGTCCGCGATGGACAGCCCCGACTCGCGCAGCGCCTCCTCGACGGCGGCGTGCTCGCTCTCGGGGGCGGTGACCTGGACCTTGTCGACGCCGTCCGTCTGCGTGCCGTCGCTGCTGTCGAAGAAGCCCGTCACGCCGTGCCGCTCCAGCAGCTCGGCGAGCAGGGCGGCGTAGCGCTCCTGCTCCCCGGACTGGATCAGCGCGCTGATCCGGGAGCCGCTGATCTCGACCGGGCGGTCACCGGCGACCCCCGCCGCGGCGCGGAGGTCCTCGGCGTGCGCGACGAGCGGCAGGAGGGCGCCGGGGGCATCGGGGTCCTCGATCGCCAGGAGGGAGAACCGGCCCGTCCGGCCGTCGGCGCCGTCCCAGACGGCGGCCTGCAGATCCAGTCCGCTGACGACGTCGTCGAGGGGGCCGAGCAGGCCGGCGGGATCGACGTCGAGCTCGGGGCAGCGGCTCGCGCCTCCGGGGCCCTCCCACGGGCCGTGCACGGAGACCGCGTTGCCGCCGTCGGTCAGCACGCGGAACGTCCAGGCGACGTGGTCGGCGTACTCGGTGGAGCAGGCGGTCTCGAGCACGGCGGGGAGGCTCGCCTCGTCGACGTCGAGGACGAGGCGGGACGTCGGGTCGAGGAAGACCGGCGCCTCGACCCAGCGGGCGGACTTCCGCACCTCGACTCCGGGGACGCTCGCGAGCTGCGCGGTCAGACGGTCGAAGCCCGGGTCGGGGCGGTCGAACGGCGTCTCGCTGATCGTCCAGCTGAACAGGGTCGCCCCGCCGACCGCGAGACCGGCCGCGGCCACCGCCGCCAGGGAGAGCCACCACCGCCTCGTCATGCGACCAGGGTGCCTCGCCGGCGCCCGTCCCGCCAGTGCGGGAGGCCGCGCTCGGGCGAACGCGGGATGAACGGACGTCGCCGGGCACAATGGGACGGTGCCGCCCACCCCCGCCGACCCGCGCTCGGATCCGCAGCCGGACCCCGCCGCCGACCCGCGCGACAACCTGCCCGGCGACGGCCGCGACGAGACCGAGAACGAGCGGCTCGACCGCAACTGGAGCGAGATCCTGCAGGAGCTGCGGGTCATCCAGACCGGGACGCAGATCCTGACCGGGTTCCTGCTGGCGATCGCCTTCCAGCAGCGCTTCGAGGACCTCGACCTCTTCCAGACCGACGTCTACCTGGTGCTGATCAGCGGCTCGGTGCTCGCGACCCTGCTCGGGCTCGCGCCGGTCAGCCTGCACCGCGAGCTGTTCCGCCGCCGGGCGAAGCGGACGCTGGTGCGCGCGGCCGACGTCCTACTGCGGCTGACGCTGATGGCGGTGGCGCTGGTGCTCGTGGGGACGGTGCTGCTGATCTTCGACGTCGTCACGACGCGGCCGCTGGCGATCACGATGGCGTCGGTCACGGCGGTGCTCATCGTCGGCATCTGGCTGGCGCTGCCGTGGCGGATCCGGCGGCGCGGGTAGGCGCACGGCGGTTGCAGGGGGCGGATCTCGATACGCCCGCTGCGCGGGCTACTCGATCAGCATGACGGCGCGGATCTACCTGGAAGAGACACCCGCGGACATGCTGGTCGAGTAGCGCGCAGCGCGTATCGAGACCCCGCATCGGCGCAGGATGACGGACGCGCGGCGCGCGCCCCGCCCGGGCCGACCGCGTTGCCGCGCCAGTCGTCTGCGCATCCCCGCCAGCGCCGGGGCTTGCGCCCGCCGCTCCGCACCGGAGCGCCACCGCCTCGCCCGCCGCCCGCTGTCGCGGCCCGTCCCCCGCCGCTCCCCCGCGCTGACCGCGACGACACGCTGATTCCGCGGTCCGCCGCCACCACCCGCGCCCGCCCGCAGCGCGCCCGTCGCCCCGCCCTCGCGCCGCCGCCTCCGCCTGCCGCCATCGGTGACCACTCGCCGCTGAGCGCACCCTGCACGCAGCCTGAGAGCACGTCACTGGATTGGGCCTGCGCGTGCCCAGTCCGGGGGTCAAGGCGCGTCGACCCGAAACGTATCTTGATGCCTGCTCCACCCGGACCGCCCGCCGGAGCAGCCCGGAGGGATCGGATCATGACGGAAGCGCGCGCGCTCGCCCGCCACCGTCGCCCGACCCCGCACGCCCCGCACCGCTCGCTCGCGCTGATGCTGATCCTCGTCCTGGTCTCGGCTGTGCTCGTCGTGCTGCCCGCGCCGCGCGCTGAGGCGGGGACCGTCCTCGTGCAGGAGTCCTTCGGCACCACGAGCGTCCCCGATCCCGCCTGGCAGGCCCTCGACCAGGCCTGTCTCACCAAGGCGGCATCCGCACCCCCCTCGGGCTCGTCCAACCTCGGCGTCTGCGCGAACCGCACGGGCGCCCCGCTGGCGACCTCCTCCCTGGGCTTCCTTCAGCTCACTGACAACCGCACCAATCTGAAGGGCGGTGCGGTCTTCAACCGGCCCATCCCGGCGACCGGCGGGCTCGACGTGCAGTTCGACCAGTACCAGTACGGGACGGTCGGCCTCGGCACCGGTGCGGACGGGATCGGCTTCTTCCTCACCGACGGCTCGAAGACCCTGACCGCGGCGGGTGCCGCCGGCGGAGCGCTCGGCTACGGGCAGAACACGTCCGGTGCCACCGCCGCGAACGGCGTCAACGGCGGCTACCTCGGCATCGGGCTCGATGCCTTCGGCAACTTCTCGAACACGGCGGCCCAGGTCGGCGGACTCGGCACCGGCTGCCCCGCGAGTCCTGCGCCGCCCGGGCAGCAGGCGAATCGCATCGTCGCTCGCGGCCCGGGGCAGGACCGGGCGAACTACTGCTACATCGCCAATGCGCCGGCGCCTCTGCTCGGTCCCGTGCGCACGACGCTCGTCCTCGCCGACGCGCAGAATCCGACGACTGCGTACGGCCGTACCGTCCGCATCACCGTCTCACCGGCCGTGCGGCCCCTGGTCACCGTCTACTGGGGCAACTCGGCCGGCATGGACGCTGCGAGCCTCACCCCGCTCCTGTCGTTCACGATGACGACGGACGCTCCCGCCACCTTCAAGCTCGGCTTCACCGCGTCGACGGGCGGGTCGAGCGACACGCACCTCATCCGCAACGTGAAGGTCTCGACGATCAACGATCTCGGCGCTCTCAGCCTGATCAAGCAGATCGACCGCACCGCCGCGCAGCCGGCGAGCTACGGCGAGGGCTCGACGATCCCGTACCAGTTCGTCGTCACCAACACCTCGTCGCTCGCGTCCGTCTCGAACGTCGCGGTGGCCGATCCCGGCGCGACCGGGATGTCCTGCCCCGCCACGACGCTGGCGCCACTCGCGTCCGTCACCTGCACAGCGACCCATCGGGTGACCGCGGCGGAGGCTCTCGCCACCACCTTCGTGAACACCGCGACCGCCACGGCGCTCAGCGGCACGACCACGCTCACGAGCAACAGCTCGACCGTCACCGCCCCCATCACCGCCCCCGCCCCCGCGATCACCCTCGTGAAATCCGGCGCCCTCACCGACACCAACGGCAACCAGCAGGCCGACGCCGGCGAGCAGATCGTCTACACCTTCCGCGCCACCAACACCGGCAACGTCTCGCTGCAGAACGTCGCCGTCACCGACCCGAAGGTCGCGTCGATCACCCCGGCGAGCGCCGCCCTCGCCCCCGGCGCGCAGGCCGTCTTCACCTCCGCCGCGTACACCGTGACCCAGGCCGACATCAACAGCGGCACCGCGATCCCGAACACGGCGACGGTCACCGGCCGCACCCTCGCGGCCAGCCCCACGACCGTCACGGCGAGCTCGAGCACCACCACGCCCATCCGCTACGCGCCGGCCCTGACGCTCACCAAGAACGGCACCTTCACCGGCCCCGCCGCGGTCGGCTCGACGATCCCTTACACCTTCACCCTCGTGAACACCGGCAACGTGCCGCTGACGTCCGTCGCGATCGCCGACCCCAAGGTCACCGTGGTCTACGGAGCCTGGCCCGGCACAGCGGGCCAGCTCGGCATCGGCCAGCAGGTCACCGCGACCGCCAGCTACCCGCTCACCCAGGCCGACGTCGACGCCGGCTCGGTCGTCAACACGGCCACCGCGACGGGCACCCCGCCCACCGGCGCCGCCGTCACCACCACCGCCACCCGGACGATCACGCTCACCCGGGCCGCCGACCTGGCCTTCACCAAGACCGCGAACCCCGCCTTCATCAGCACCGCCGGCACCGTCGTCACGTACACCTTCCGCGCCACCAACACCGGCAACACGACCCTGACGAGCGTCGGGATCACCGACCCCAAGTCCGGCCTCTCCGCGCTCACCTTCACCTGGCCCGGCACCGCCGGCCGGCTCACCCCCGGCCAGGTCGTCAGCGCCACCGCCACCTACACGACCACCGCGGCGGACGTCACGGCCGGCACGATCTCGAACACCGCGACCGCCACCGCGACACCGCCGACCGGCTCCGCGATCACCCGCACCGCCTCCGTCACGATCTCGGTGATCCCCGACCCGCTGCCCGACGCGGCGACCGTCGTCCAGGGCGGCTCGGTCGTCGTCGACGTCCTCGCCAACGACGGCGCCGCGGCGACCGGCGCCACCTTCTCCCGGGCCCAGCTCTCGGCGACCCCCAAGGTCGTCGGAGGTGCCGCCACCCCCGCCCCCGCGACCCCGGTCTTCGGCTCGGTCACCTGCGTCGACAGCGGCGCCACCCGCGGGCAGTGCACCTACCGCCCGATCGCCGCGTTCGTCGGCACCGACGTCTTCGACTACGCGCTCTCGGGCACCTACGGCACCTGGAACGTCCGCGTCACGATCACCGTGACCGCCCTCAACCACGCGCCGATCGCCCGCCCGGACCGCGCCGTCGCGACCGCCGGCGGCCCCGCCGTCACGGTCTCGCCGCTCGCCAACGACACCGACGAGGACGCGGGCACGACGCTGACCCTGAGCGCCGTCGGCACCGCGAGCAGCGGCACCTTCTCCTGCACGGGCGCGACCTGCAGCTACACGCCGGCGGCGGCTTTCACCGGCACCGTGCCGATCTCCTACACCGCGAGCGACGGCGCACTCACCGCGAGCAGCACGATCACGGTCTTCGTCGACCCCGCCCCGCTGGTCCCCCGCGGCTTCACCGACACCGACACGACCAGCGGAGCGATCGGCCTCGGCGCCTGGACCCGCTCCTCCGTCGTCGCCACCCCCGTCGCGAGCTGCACCGCGAACCGCCCGAGCACGCTCGTGAGCTGGTCCGCCGCGCCCGGCGCCACCGGCTGGACCCTCGAGCGCCGCCTGGCCGGAGCGACGCCCGGCGCCTGGACCGTCGTCGCGACGCCCGCGGCGAGCGCCACCTCCTTCACCGATGACCGACTCGGCGAGGGCCGCAGCTACCAGTGGCGGGTCCGACCCGACCTGCAGCGCTGGCTCGGCGTCGCGTCGGCCCCCTCGACCGCCGTCGCGCAGCCGGCCGTCACCACCGCGAGGGGCTGCTGATGCCGCGGCCGCCTCGCCCCACGAACCCTCCCACCCGTCCTGCACACGCCCGCGTGAGGGAGACCAGGCCCGCACCGGGCACCCATCTGAAAGGAACCGTCATGACCGCCACAGCCTCCACCGAGAACGACTCCCGCAAGCGCGCCCCCTGGAAGAGGATCGCCCTCACCGGCGGTGTCCTCCTCGCCGCGGGCGCCCTCGCCGGCGCCGGCGCCTTCGCCGTCTTCACCGACTCCGGCACCGCGGTCGGCAACGTCGACGCCGGCCAGACCGACATCAACGTCACCGGAGCGTTCACCGTCACCGACATCGCCCCCGGCGACACGATCCAGCGCCAGCTGACCCTCGTGCTCCCGAACGCGACCAACGACGGCGACCTCGTCTCCACCGTGCGCTTCTACCAGGACGTCACCTCGGAGACCGCCGGCACCGACGACCCGCTGCTCGCCGGCCCCGGCGAGTCGCTCGTCACCGGCACGGACGGGCTCAACTACCGCCTGCTGACCTGCACGGTGCCGTGGACGACCGCCGCGACCGCCCCCGCGGTGAACGGCCCGTACACCTGCGCCGGGACCACGACGACGACCGGCAGCGGCAAGCTGTCGACCATCGGCGGAGTCGCCAACGCCGCGAACTTCACGCCGGCGAACTTCGGCCTCACCCCCACGGCGACCGGCACCTTCCCGTCGGACGCCGGCGACGTCTCGCTGAACACGCTGATCGAGCTCGTGCTGCCCACCGCGGCCGACAACGACTACGAGAACGCCGCCGCGCAGATCACCTTCACCGCCGCCGCCATCCAGCGCGCCGGCATCCAGAAGTAGCCGACCGCTCCCGCCCCGGCGCCGTGCCCGCCCGCACGCGCGGCCGGGGCGGGAGCACCCCCTCCCCCTCCTCCCCTCCTCCCTCCCCTCTTCTTCCCCTCGGAGCCCCATGCCAGCCCTGCGCGCGATCGGCGCCGTCCTCACGGCGGTCCTCCTCGCGCCCGCGGTGTCCGCGGCGTCGGTCGCTCCGCCCGCCGCCCTGCTCGACGTGCGCGAGCTGACGGCTCCCGCCGCCCTCACCGGCCTCGCCCCCGGCGACACCACCGAGTGGGCCGCCGAGGTCACCAACGTCGGTGCGTCGGCGCACCAGGTCTCGATCGCCTTCGCGGTCGACGGCGGCGACGCGCTCGCCACGGACCCGCGCGCCGGGCTCCAGCTGGTCGTCGACCTCTGCCCCGCCGCCTTCACGATCGACGACGTCCTGGTCGCCGACGGCCGCTCCGTCGAGCGCTACCGCTGCCCCGAGGGCGTCGAGCCGATGGGCACCGGACCGGCCGCGTCGCTCGGCCGGCTCGACGGGTCCCGGGCGCTCGACCGCGGCGAGACCGTCGGCGTACGGGTCCGAGTGAGCTTCCCGGCCGGCTCCGGCAACGCGCTCGAGAGCACGTCGGCCGCCCTGCGCGTGCTCGTCCGCGAGACCGGGGCGATCGACGACTCCGGCGCTCCCGGGGGCGGCCCTTCAGGGAACGGCGGATCCGGTGACGGCGCGGTCGGCGAGGGTGCTGCCGGGAACGGCGCCCTCGGGAACGGCGGACCGGGGAACGGCCTCGCCGTCACCGGCCGCGACGTCGGTGCCGCGCTGCTCGGCGGCCTGCTCGCCCTCGGCGCCGGGCTGCTGCTCGCCACCACCGGCCGCCGCCGGAAGGAGGCGCGGTCGTGAGCAGCGCGGACGTCTGCAGTGCACGCGTGAGCGGCGAAGGCGGGAGCAGACCGGTCGTCACGGTCCTCCGCCGCCTCCTCGGCCTGGCCGTCGCGCTCGTCGCGATCGCGGGCGTCGCCGTCTTCGTCGCGTCCGCCCTCGGCGTCGTGCGCCTCGTGCCCGTGCTCTCGAACTCGATGGCGCCGGACATGCCCGTCGGCTCGCTCGCCGTCACCCTCCCCGTCGACCAGGCCGCGGTCCGCGCCGGCGACGTGATCGTCTTCACCGACCCCGACGTGCCCGAGCGCCGGGTGATCCACCGCGTCACGCTCGTCTACTCCGAGGCCGAGGCCGCCGAGCTGCGCGGCTGGTCGCCGGGGCTCCTCGCGCTGACCACCAAGGGCGACAACAATCCGCAGGCGGACCCGTGGATCGTCACCATCGCGGATCAGCGGATCTGGCGCGAGGAGTCGGTCGTGCCGCTGCTGGGCTGGCCGAGCATCGCGCTCGCGCAGCCCCAGGCGCGCTTCGCGTTCTTCGCGGTCGGCGGCGCGCTCGTCGTCGGCGCCGTGCTCGTCGTCATCTGGCGCCGACCGGCGGAGGCGCGGTCGTGAGCGGCACCGTCATGACCGGCGCGCCCGCGGCCCGCGCGCACGGCCGTCGGCGCGCGGCACCGGCCCGCCGCCGCTTCCGCGCACCGCTCGCCCTCGCCGCGGCGATCGCGCTGGTGCTCGGCGCCGGTGCCTCGGCCTCCGCGCTCTTCCTCGACCGCGCGACCGCCGGCGCCCAGGTCGGCGCGGGCACCGTCGTCGCGGAGTTCGACGCCACGGGAGTCACCACCGTGCAGGTCCCCGTCGCCGATCTGCTGCCCGGCGGCACGGCCCGGCGCCTCGTCGACCTCACCAACGCCGGCACCGTCTCGATGGGCGCCCTGCAGCTCGAGTCCGCCGCGACGACCGTCGGGGCGAGCGCCTCCGACGGCCTGCAGCTCGCCCTCGAGCGCTGCTCGGTGGCCTGGTCGTCCGACGCCGCCACCTGCCCCGGCACCACGACCACCGTCGCGGCCGACCGCCCCGCCACGGCCCGCATCGACCTGCCCACCTCCCCCGCCTTCGCCATCGGAGCAACGGATCACCTCCGCCTCACCCTCCGGCTCCCGGAGTCGTCCCCGTCCGCCGCGCAGAGCACCTCCGGCACCCTGACCCTCGCCGTCCTCGGCATCCAGGCCCCCGGCAAGCACCGCTGACGCCGCCGCCCCGGCCGGCGCCGGGTCTCCTCGGAGGCGCCGCCGCCGCCGCCCATGCTGGTCGAGTAGCCCCGACAGGGGCGTATCGAGACCCACCCTCCCCAGCACGGCGGGCCCGGCGACCCCACTCCAGGCGCCGCCGGATCTCGATACGCCCGCTCCGCGGGCTACTCGATCAGCATGGAGGGACGCGAGCTCCGCACAACATCAGCTGAGAAGGGGTGCCCTCCGCTGACAGAGGAGGCCCACCCGCCTCAGCTGATGTTCTGCGACGCCCACCACCGCCTGCACGCCCCCTGCCGGTCGAATAGCCCCGACAGGGGCGTATCGAGACCCACCGTGTCCCGGTAGGCAAGCCGGCAGACCCCACCTCTCGGCGCCGCCGGATCTCGATGCGCCCTCTCCGCGACCTGCTCGATCAGCAGGGGGGCTGCAGGGTCGCGAGCGCCTCGTCGAAGCTCTCCGCGGAGGCGAGCACGCCCTCCGGGCCGATCGCGATCCAGCGGCCGCGGTCGCGCAGCAGCAGGCCGAGCTCCTCGGCCGGCCGGCGGCGGGTGCGGCGCAACTCGAGGACGAACGCGCCGGGGCCGGTCTCGCGGATCTCCGGCGTCCGGCGGTCGGGCATTCTCAGCGGTACACGCTCCACTCCTTCTTCATCACGCGGGTCTCCTGGCCGTCGACCGCGACGATCCAGGCGCCGTCGGTCTTCGCCAGCACGCGGCCGCGCAGGTACTGCGGCTCCCAGCCGTCGGCACGGTGCACCCACTTCACGAAGCGGGCGAACCGGCCCGGCATCACATCGTCTCTGGACATCTGGTCCTCCCCGTCGTCGGGGCCGCGCCCGCAGCCGTCGCGGGACGACGGAGTCTCCGGATGCGGCCGGATGACAGGACTGTAGGACGCGCTCAGCGGCCAGGAGGAGACCCTTGACGGATCCGCTGGCGTGGGCAACAGCTGTCGGGGAGCGCCGCACTCAGCGCCCGAGCAGCCCCAGGAGACGCCGCTTGAGCGGGTGCAGCCGGTACGCCGCGTACCGCACCGCCGGGTGCGACAGCGCGCGCAGCCGCCGCGGCAGCGTGCTCCGCGCGGCCACCGCCTCCGCGTAGATCGCCGCCTGGGTGCGCGCCGCCGCCGCGAGGCTGAAGCGCTCGACGACCACCTCGCGCCCGAGCGCGCCGAGCCGCTCCCGCAGCTCCGCGTCGGCCGCGAGCGGCGCGAGGATCCCGGAGAGGCGCCCCGGCCCGTCGACGCCGTCGCCGAGCGAGTACCAGCCGCCGTCGAGGAAGAACGGCAGCGACTCCGGCGTCAGCAGCCGCCAGAAGGCCTTCTCGCCCTGCACGACCAGCGGCTTCGCGAACGCCATCCCCCGCAGCGCACTGCTGCCCATGCCGAGCACGATGTCGGCGACCGCGTAGGCGTCGCGCGGATCGAGCATCTGCCCGGTCAGCGTCACCAGCTCGCGCGAGCGCCCCGCGTTCACCCGGTCCGCCGCGGCCTGCAGCTCGCCGCGGACCGGACCGTCGCCGACGACGATCAGCCGGAACCGCGGCCCCTCGGAACCCCGCTCGGCGTCGAGCCGCCCGACCGCCTCGATCGCCGCGAGGATCCCCTCGCGCTTGAGGTCGACGACCAGCCGCGCCACCGTGACGACCGCGATCTCGCCGTCCTGCACGTCGAAGCGCGCCCGCAGCTCCGCCGTCCGCACCGCGTCCGCGACCGGTGCGTTCAGCTCGGTGTCGACCGGCGGCTCGATCAGGTGCAGCATCGGCCGGCGCCGCGACTCCTCCTCGAGCAGCTCGACGACGCCGACGATCATCGGGAACGCGGCCGGCACGAAGTCGGGCACCTCCGGCGAGAGCACCGTGGTCACCACGGGCACGCCGTCGATCAGGTGCGGGCCGAAGGCGGCGTCCATCGTCGGCGCCCACTCGTAGGCGTGGATCAGGTCGATCCGCCGCTCGCGGACGATCCGCCGCAGCCGCGCCATGCTCCGGACGGACAGGCGGGGCCCCTTCTCGGGCGCCTCCTCCCAGTCCAGCCCGAGCTCGGCGACCAGCGGGCGCAGATCGCCGTCCGGCCCGTAGACCACCGCCTCGTGGCCGAGCGCGGCCATCCGCCCCGCGAGCTCGATCCCGTTGATCTGGCTGCCGCCGACCTCCATCGTGTGCAGGCAGGTGAGGATGCGCATCAGACGGCCGGAGCGGGAGACGCGGCCGGGGTGGACGGGGCCGCCTGAGCCTGCGCCTGCGCCTGCGCCGCGACCTGGCGCCGGGCCTCGTCGATCGTCGCCAGCACCGAGACGACCTCGTGGTGCGGGTGCACCGGCGACTCCACGAGCCCCGCGGCGACGTAGGAGGCGAACGCCGTCGCCTGGAAGGACAGCGCGCCGTAGGGCCACGGCCCCTCGTCGCTCCAGACCTCCGAGTCCTGCCCCGAGCTCATGCTGCCGAGCGTCAGCGTCACGCCGCTCGGGCCGAAGAACGGGCTGTGCACCGCGAGCCGCCCCTCCGAGCCGAGGACCATCGCCTCGACCGGCAGCGACGTCTGGAGCGAGGTCGACAGCAGCGCGCGGGCGCCGGAGGCGGTGGTGAGCAGCAGATCGGCGCTCGCGTCGACGCCCGTGCCCGGGTCGACGGTCCCGGAGGCGACGACCGAGACGGGCGCGCCGAGCACCGAGGACGCGAACGAGATCGGGTACACCCCGGCGTCCAGCAGCGCGCCGCCGCCGAGCTCCTTCGCCCAGAGCCGCCCGGTCGGATCGACGGGGACGGAGAAGCCGAAGTCGGCGGTGACCAGGCGGAGCTCGCCGAGCACCCCGCTCTCGACGACCTGGCGGATGACATCGGCCTGGGGCAGGTAGCGCGCCCACATCGCCTCCATCACCAGCAGGCCGGCGGCGCGGCCCGCGTCGGTGATCTCGCGCGCCTCGTCCGCGGACATCGCGATCGGCTTCTCGATCAGCACGTGCTTGCCGGCCGCGATCGCGGCGAGCGCCTGCGCGCGGTGCAGCGGGTGCGGGGTCGCGATGTAGACGGCGTCGATCCCGGAGTCGGCGACCAGCTCCTCGACCGTCGCGTGCACCGTCGCGATGCCGTGCTTGTCCGCGAAGGCCCGGGTCTTCTCGGCGTCCCGCGCGGTGACGGCGACGGCGCGCTGCACCGAGCGGGAGTGGATCGCCGCGACGAAGGCGTCGGCGATGCCCGTGCCGATCACTCCCCAGCGCAGGGCGGGGACGGAGGCGGGGTCGATCGTTCGCGGAGCGGGGAGGGTGACGGGCACCGCTGAATCCTACGGGCGCGGCCCCGCGGGATCGAGGGACGGGGAGGCCCCCGAGGGCTCCGGCCACGGGATCCGCTCGAAGACCGCCCTCAGCTTCGCTCCGCGGCCGGGATGCACCGCGCTCACCCAGGCGATCCGGCCGAGGAGGTGCGCCCGGAGGTCGGGCACCCCCGCCCGGTTCTGCCCGGCCGGCCCGTGCACGGCACAGTTGTGCAGGATCGCGTGCAGCCGGTCGACGTCGGCCCGTCGGACGGCCGGGTGCGCATTGACCACGATCCCGGTCACGCTCTGCCGCGTCGAGGCGGGCCGCAGCCGCGTCTTCCGCGGGTTCACGGCGTAGCCCGCGTCCTCCACGATCCGCGCGGCTCCGCGGGCGAAGGCCTCCGCCCGCCGGGCGAAGCGCGTGTCGCCGCTGAAGGCGAGGTCGTCGGCGTAGCGGGTGTAGCGGGCGCCGGCCGCCTCGGCGTAGCCGGTCAGCCGGGCATCGAGGCGGCGCAGCGCCAGGTTCGCCAGCGCGGGCGAGGTCGGCGCGCCCTGCGGCAGGTGCGCGAGGGCGAGGGAGCGGCGGAGCGCGGCCCGCTCCTCCGGCTCGCCGCCCGCGGGCATCCGGTGGATCGCGGCGACCGGCACCGCGTGGGTGCACAGCCCGGTCAGCGCGAAGGCGACAGCCTCGGGCAGCCCCTCGCCGCGCAGCAGCCGGAAGACCCGCGCCGCGGTGACCTGCGCGAAGAAGCGCTGCAGATCGAGGGTGATCAGCATCGCCGAGCCCGCGTGCACGGCCGCGCCGGTGATCGCGCTGCGTCCCGGGACGAAGCCGTGCGCGGCCGGGTGCACGGGAGCCAGGCCGACGATCTCGTCGAGGACGCTCCGCTGCACCGCCCGCAGCCGCGTGCGCGGCACCTCGAGCAGCCGCGATGCCCGGCCCGGCCGCGAGCGCCAGACGTGGTCGTAGTTCTGGAGAGCGCCGGGGTGCGGAGCACCGTGCGGCGTCCGGCGGTTCCACTGCCCGAGGTCGGCGAACCCGTCCAGCTGCGCCGGCGCGAGCCCGAGCAGCCGCGCGAGGTCGTCCCGGCCGTCGATCGCCGCCACCGGCGAGGAGGAGGGCACGGCCCGAGCGGGAACCGGCGCGAGATGCGCGACCACCGGCTGCGCGCGCTCCGGGAGCAGCCCCGCGACCACCTGCGCGAGCTCGCGCGGCGCGTCGATCGGCGGATGCGGGAAGGCGACGAGCACGGCGGTGACCAGCGGGCCGATCCAGCGGCGGCGGGCGCCGAGGGAGTCGGCGGCCGCGGCGCGCAGCCCGGCCGGGGTCCACTCCGCGCCGAGGAACGCGTGCGCGAGCGCCTCGACCACCGCGTCCCGTCCGTGCACGACGACCCCCCGCCTCGTGCGCTCCAGCCTAGGCTGGGCGGCACCGCCCCTCCGGGCGAGGCGGACGGGGCACGCGCTGCTCCGTCCTCTCCGGGGTCACCCCGGGGCACGTGGATCGACCAGGCATCACGCCGCAGGCACCCACCCGCGCTCCGCGCGGCACAGCGCCCGCACAGCTCGACAGGTCGCCCGGAGGGACGGCCTCGCCGCCGATCGCGGGGGCGCCGGTAGCGGTCTGATCCCGAAAACGCACTCACCCGATTCGGGGGTCGACCCGCGCGGGAGCGCCGTCCTACCCTTCTGGGAGTTGCACGGCCCGACGCCGCCGTGAACGATCACGGATGGAGCCCGGATGGACACCTGGAGGCACCGTCTCCCGATCGAGGACTGGACCCCGCTGTTCTCCGGACCCGTCGACTCCGTGCCCGCCGAGGCGCTCGACGCCGCGGCGCGCATCCTCCGCCTCCTGCCGGACATCGAGCGGCTCACCATCGGCACCCCCGACGGCCCGATCATCGCCGAGCGCGGCTCGTCGGCCTCGGCCTGGCAGGCGGCCGACCGGGTCGCGATGGCCCTGCTCGCCTCCTCCCCCGCGGTGACGGGCATCACCGCCTCCGCGTTCGACGCCCGCGACGGCGTCCGGCACGCCACCCCCGCCGACCCGTTCCTCACTCGCGAGGGCGGCCGGGCCGCGGCCCTGCGCGCCTCGATCGACCTCGGCGAGATCTCCGCCGAGGAGGCCGAGCGCCGGCACGCCGAGCTCCTCGCCGGCGAGGACGCCGACGATCCGCTCGAGGCCCTCTGGGACGCGGACTCCGCCTCGCGCCACTGACGCGCGCCGGCGGGCCGGTCGCCCCGCCGCTCAGGACCCCCGGCGGTCGAGCCGGTCCAGCCGCGCGTTGTACGCCGCGAGCTCGGCCTCGCCGTCCCGGTCGGCCCGGCGGTCGTAGCGCTTGGCCGTCCGCTCCTCCGAGCGCACCCACTGCGACACCACGACCAGCGCGATCAGCACCATCGGGATCTCGCCCGCCGACCAGGCGATCCCGCCGCCGACGCCCTGATCCGCGAGCAGCGCGTCCGTGTCGGTGTACCCGAGCGCCGTCCACCAGGGCGCGGCGAGGACGGTGGTCTGCGACATGATCGCCAGGCCGAAGAAGGCGTGGAAGGCCAGCGTCGCGAGCATCACCAGCAGCCGCAGCACGTGCCCCGGGCGATCCGGCCCCGGGTCGACGCCGATCAGGACCCAGAAGAAGAGGTAGCCGGTCGCGAGGAAGTGCAGGGTCATCAGCACGTGGCCCTGGTGGCTGAACATCGCCCACTCGAACCAGCCGGTGTAGTAGAACGCGACGAGGCTGCCCGCGAAGAGCACCGCGGCGACCGGCGCCTTCGACAGCACGGCGAGGTAGCGCGAGTGCACGACCGCGAGGATCCACTCGCGCAGCCCCCGACCGCCGTCGCGGCGCACCGGCAGCACCCGCAGCGCGAGCAGCACCGGCCCGCCGAGCACCAGCAGCGGCGGCACGACCATCATCAGCAGCATGTGCTGGATCATGTGCGTGCTGAAGTGCACCTGCCCGTACACCCCCGGCCCGCCGCTGGTCGTGTAGGCGAGGGCGGCGCAGCCGGCCACCCAGGCGAGCGTGCGGCCGAGCGGCCAGGCGTCGCCGCGGCGCCGGAGCTTCAGCACCGCGTGCACGTAGAGGGCGGCGCCGACGACGGCGATCCCGAGCCACACGGCGTCGAGGTGCCACTGGTCGAGCATCCGCTCGGGCGTCACCTCGGGCGGGTAGCGGAAGCCGAGCAGGCTGCGCCTGGCGTCACCGCTGACCGGGTCCTGGGAGACCGGCGGCGCGCTGTTCGAGAGCGCCACCGAGACGCCGATGGTCAGCGCCATCACCAGCACCTCGCCGACGGCGACCGCGACGAACGCACGGCGGTCGGCCGGGTCCGCGCGCAGCCGCGGGATCAGCCGCAGCCGGTGCCAGGCCCCTGCGCCGCCGAGCGCGAGCAGCGCGACGGCCTTCACGATCAGCAGCTGCCCGTAGGGCGTGCCGAGGTCCTCGAGCCCCTCGATCCGGAGCGACGCGTTGACCAGCCCGGAGAAGGCGACCGCCCCGAACGCCCAGCCGGCCAGCACGGAGTAGCGCGCGACGACCGTGCCGATCTCGCCGCCGACGGTCCGCCGCAGCAGGATCACCGCGGCGAGCCCGCCCGCCCAGGCCGTCACTCCGATCAGGTGCACCGCGAGGCTGTTCACCGCGTTCGCGTGCTCGTCCGCGCCGGCCGCATGCCCGGAGAGCGAGAGCGGCAGGAGCGCCAGCACGGCGATCGCGGTCGCCGCCGCCACCCAGCCGAGCCGCCGGGAGAAGAGGGTGAGCAGCAGCACCGCCGTCGCGCACGCCGTGGACGCCACGAGGGTCTGCCCCAGCTCGAGCTGCGTGGCGTAGAAGACGAGCTGGGTCCGGAAGCCCGGCGCGTCCAGCGGCTGCCCGATCGCGTTCGCCGCCGTGAAGACGAGCACGGCGAGCGCCGACGCCACCCAGACGGCGGCCGACCAGGTCGCCCAGCGCAGCGCCCGGTTCTGCGAGTACGAGACGATCCCGGGCGCGATCCGCTGGCCGGGCAGGAGGAAGGTCGCGGCCGTGAGCAGGCCGATCGTCAGCGACGCGGCGGTGTCGTGCACGACCCGCGCGATCGGCAGCCCGCGGGTGACCAGCTCGCCGGGGTCGATCAGGCGCGTCTCGGTCGAGAACGCGCCGGTGAAGGTGAGCCCGGCGAGCGCGACCGCGACCGCCGCGGGGACGGCGAGCAGCAGAGTCGCCTCCGCCGCGCGGAGCGGAGCGGCGGCCGGCCGCCCGGGCGGGAGGAGGTCGTCGTCGGGGCCTTGACCGCCGGGACCGCCGGGGCCGCCGGGGCCGTGGTCGTCGTGGCCGAGGGGTGTGGAGGACGGTGCGTGCGCCACAGCAGTGGCTCCCTTCGCGCGGCCGGTCCGGAGGGACGGGGCATCGCGCACAGACCCCGCCCGCGGGCAGGGGTCGATGAGGACGCGCAGCGCGCGTCGAGGATCAGGAGGCGGGGGCGGCGGGCGGGCCGCGGCGGGGCGCGGCGTCGGCGAGCACGTCCGCCACGACCGGGAGGATCGCGCGCGGCGCGGACGACGAGCGGCGCCCGGTCGCCGCCGGGAGGACCGGGACGGCCGGAACCCGCACGAGTCGCGCCGCCGCGTGGACCGTCGTCGCGGCGACCGCGATCAGCAGCGCCTCGCCCCGGTGCAGGACCGCGATCGTGACGACCGCCGCGAGCAGGTGCGCGATCCCCATCGAGGAGTCGTGCCCGCCCGCGTGGGCCGTCGCGGCGCTGACGTCGATCGGGCCGCCGTGGGCGTGCGCCGCACCGGCCGGCCCGGCCGCGGCGCCGATCTCGAAGAGCGCGTGGAAGAGCAGCTGGCTCACTCCGACCGAGGCGGCCAGGCGCGCGAGCGAGAGCCCGCGGCCGGCGAGCGCGACGCAGACCGGCACCGAGAGCACGAGCGGCACCGCGAGTCCGAGCAGGCCCGGCACCTCGCCGCCGCCCGCGACGTGCGAGAACAGGGCCGTGAGGGTCGCCACCGTCGCCGCCACGACACCGCGCAGGGTGCGGAGCGAGCGGGAGGACGACACCTCTCCAGTGTCTCAGGCGGATCGGCGGGGGCACCCTTCGCATCCGAGCCGATATGTGCAAGAGTGTGCATACGACAATACGTCCGCGGTCGTCGCGGCGAGCGGAGCACGGCGAGTGGGGCACAGGGAGTCGCATGGGACACGACCACGGGCACGCCGGCTCCGCCGCCGCCCGCCACCGGCGCCCCCTCGTCATCGCCTTCGCGCTCACCGCCGCCTTCGCGGTCGTCGAGTTCGTCGTCGGCCTCACCACCGGCTCGCTCGCGCTGATCTCCGACGCCGCGCACATGGGCACCGACGTGATCGCGCTCGGGATGTCGATCGCCGCGATCTCGCTCGCCGCCCGCCCCGCCGCGAAGGCCCGCACCTACGGCTCCTACCGGCTCGAGGTGCTCGCCGCGCTCGCCAACGGCGTCCTGCTCTTCGGCGTCGCCGGCTTCGTGATCGTGGAGGCGGTCCGCCGCTTCGCCGAGCCGCCCGCGGTGCCCGGCGCACCGCTCCTGATCACCGCCGTCATCGGCCTGGCCGTCAACCTGGTCAGCCTGCGCCTGCTCTCGGCCGGCGCGAAGGAGAGCATCACCCTGCGCGGGGCGTCGCTCGAGGTGCTCGGCGACGCCCTCGGCTCGATCGGCGTGATCGTCGCCGCGATCGTGCTGCTGACCGCCGGCTGGGCCTGGGCCGACCCGATCGTCGGCGTGCTGATCGGCCTGCTGATCCTGCCGCGCACCTGGTCGCTGACCCGCCAGGCCCTCGGGATCCTGATGGAGTCGGCGCCCGCGCACGTCGACCTCGCCGCGGTCGAGCGCGACGTCCGCGCCGTCCCCGGCGTGCTCGCGCTGCACGACCTGCACGTCTGGACCATCACCTCCGGCATGGAGAGCGCCACCGGCCACATCGTCGTCGCCCCCGACGCCGACTACCGCGAGGCCCTCGCCGGCGTGCTCGCCGTCCTGCGCGAGGACCACGGCATCGACCACGCCACCATCCAGTGCGAGCCCGAGGCGTTCCCGGAGCGCCCGCACGCGATCTGAGCGCCGCCCCTCCGCCCCGCCACCACTCCTCAAAAGTTGTCGTACTCGGCGCCCCACTACGACAACTTCTGCGGAGTCGCGAGCACGCCCGCGACCCTTCCGCCTGTTGACGTCAACATGTACAGTCGGAGGCCACGGGCGTGTTCACGTGAACAGCTCCCCTTTCAGAGTTGAAAGAGAGACGCATCGATGTCGATGTCCACTGCCAGACGCACTCGCCGGAAGGCGGGCCGGATCGCCGCGCTCGCCACGAGCGCCGCCCTCGCCGCCGGAGCGCTGCTCGCGCTCCCCGCGGCCGCCGCCCCCGCGCAGGCCGCCGACGCCTTCCGCATCACCCCCAACCCCGCCGCGGCGGGCGAGTCGTTCGAGGGCTGGGGCACCAGCCTCGTCTGGTTCGCGAACGCCACCGGGAACTACCCCGAGGCCCTCCGCGAGGAGCTCTACCAGAAGGTCTTCGGCGACGACGGCCTCGACCTCAACATCGCCCGCTACAACATCGGCGGCGGCAACGCCTCCGACGTGAAGGACTACCTCCGCCCCGGCGGCGCGGTCGAGGGCTGGTGGAAGCAGAACCCGGCCGGCGACGCCGCGACCTACGGCGGCACGAGCACGAACTACGCCGACCGCGACGCGCTCCTCGCGAAGTGGAACGCGGGCGACGCCTCCTCCTACGACTGGACGAGCGACGAGACGCAGCGCTGGTGGGTCGAGAAGCTCGCCGAGGAGAAGCAGATCTCGCACTGGGAGGCGTTCGCCAACTCCGCCCCCTACTTCATGACCGAGAGCGGCTACGTCTCCGGCGGCTTCAACGCCACCAGCGAGCAGCTGAAGCCCGCCGCGGAGGCGAAGTTCGCCCAGTACCTCGCGACCGTCACCGCGCACATGGAGGACGAGTACGGCATCGAGTTCGACACCCTCGATCCCTTCAACGAGCCGAACACCAATTACTGGGGCACACAGCTCACCAACGGCGTCCCGACCGGCGGACGGCAGGAGGGCATGCACATGGGCCCGACCCGCCAGGCCGACCTGATCCCGGACGTCGCGGCCGCCCTCGCGGCCTCGTCGAGCGACGCCGGCATCGCCGCGATGGACGAGACCAACCCCAGCATCTTCAAGACGAACTGGGCCGCCTACTCCGCCGCCGTCCGCGCCGAGGTCGACCGGATGAACGTGCACACCTACGGCACCTCCGACCGCCTCGCGGTCCGCGACCTCGCCAAGCAGGCCGACAAGGACCTCTGGATGAGCGAGATCGAGGGCAACTGGGTCGCCGGCTACGACCCGGTCAACATCGAGAACGGCCTCGGCATCGCCGGCCGCATCAACGACGACCTGCGCGAGCTCGAGCCGAAGGCCTGGGTGCTCTGGCAGCCGGTCGAGGACCTCTACAACATGAGCCCGAAGGGCGAGAACCTCAACTGGGGCTCGATCTTCATCGACCTCGACTGCAAGCCCTACCAGGAGGGCGGCGCCGAGGTCTGGAAGTCGGCGCGCCGCGTCGCGGACGCCGGCGGCGACTCCACCAAGGCCCCGGTCTGCGGCGTCGAGACGAACTCGAAGTTCAACACGATCCGCAACTTCACCAAGTTCGTCCACGAGGGCGACCACCTGATGCCCACGAACGACACCTCCTCCACCGCCGCCGTCCGCGGCGACGGCAGCGGCGCGACCGTGGTGCACACCAACACCGGCGCGACGGCGAAGACCGTCGTGCTCGACCTCTCCCGCTTCGGCAGCATCGCCGCCGGCGCGACGGTCACCCCCTACGTCACGACCCAGGCCGCCTCGGCCGCCGCGCCCACCGGCAACGCGCTCGTCGCCAAGCCCGCGGTCGCCATCGACCGGGAGTCGCGCACCGCGACCGTCACGGTGCCCGCCAAGTCGGTCACCTCCTTCTCGATCGACGGCGTCTCCGGCGTCGCCGACTCCGCCCCGGCCCTGCGCGACGGCCACCGCTACCAGCTGGTCGGCACGCAGAGCGGCAAGGCGCTGACCGGCAACCCCACCGGCGCCGCGACCACGATCACCACCCTCGCCACCGACTCCACCGCCGCCGCCAAGCAGAGCTGGACCGTCCGCGAGCTCGCCCCCGGCGAGCGCGAGGCCACCCGCCGCGTCGTGCTGCAGAGCAGCGACGGCCGCGTGCTCGGCGCCACGAGCGCCGGCACCGACCTGCGCACGCTCTCGGTCGACGCCGCCAAGGCCGACGCCGCCACCCGCTGGATCGTCAGCACCACCGACGGCACCGCCTACACACTGGTCAACGAGTCGATCGGACTCTCGCTCGACGTCAACGGCCAGTCCAGCACCGAGAACACCACGGTCGGCGTCTACGGCTCGAACGGCGGAGCGAACCAGTCCTGGACGCTGCGCGACCTCGCCCCGTCCGCCGCGCAGACGGTCGCCGTCCGCACCACCGTCGGCGTCGCGCCGACCCTGCCCGCCTCGATCGCCCCGCAGTACGCCTGGGGCACCGGCGCACCGGTCGCCGTCACCTGGCAGCGCCCGGCCGACTCGGCCTACGCCGCCGCCGGCCGCGTCGAGGTGACCGGCACCGCGACCGACCTGTTCGGCCAGTCGATCCCCGTCACCGCGCTCGTCGACGTCGGCGGCCTCACCGCCACCGACCCGGCGTCGCTCACCGTCGCCGCCGGAGCCTCCGTCGCCGCGGTGCAGGCCGCGGCCCCCACCACCGTGCCGGCCCGCGTCGGCGCCTCGACCAGCACCTTCGCGGTGCCGGTCACCTGGGACTGGACGCCGCTGACCACCGCCTCGCTCGCGGCGCCCGGATCGATGACGATCTCCGGCACCGCGACGGCCGACGGCCAGACCCTCCCCGCCACGCTGACGGTGCTGGTCACCGCCGGCACGCTCCGCAACTTCAACCCCGATACGGGCATCATCGCGACCGCGAGCTCGTCCGAGTCGGGCTTCGGACCGGAGCGCACCCGCAACGGCGTCGACGGCGACAAGGGCTGGTCCAACTGGACGAGCGGCACCAAGGCCGCGCAGAGCAGCCTGACCTACACCTTCCCCGCCACCCGCCAGGTGCAGCAGGCGTCGGTGCAGTTCCAGCGCGACGGCGGCACCAGCTGGGCGCAGAGCTACCAGCTGCAGTACCAGGGCGCCTCGAGCAGCACGTGGACCGCGATCCCCGGCTACGAGTCCGCGGTCGCCCTGGCCGCGCCCGCCGACGGCACCGCGCCGACGCTGAACGCGACCTTCGCGCCGGTCACGGCCAAGGCCTTCCGCATCGTGATGAACGCCTACGCCAACACGCACCTCATCGTCTCCGAGACGAAGCTGTACGAGTCGGTGGCCTCACCCGCCGCGGTCGCCACCCTCGGCGCCCTGCGCGTGAACGGAGTCGGCGTCGCCGGCTTCGAGCCGGCCCGCGGCTCCTACGCCGTGACCGTCGACGGCACGACGATGCCGGTGCTCACCGCGGTGGCCACCGACTCGGCGGCCCGCGTGCGGGTCACGCAGCCGACCACCGCGAACGGCGGAGTCGGCACGATCGCGATCACGTCGGCCGACGGCACGGTCTCGCAGACGACGACCGTGACCGTGACGCTGAAGGCGCCCGCCGCCCTCGCCGTCGCGGTGACGGCCACGACCCGCTGCATCGCCGGCAAGGTCACCCTGACGGTCACGGCGCAGAACAACGCGACCGTCCCCGTCTCGATGACCGTCGCCTCCGCCTACGGCTCGAAGGAGTTCACCGGCATCCTCCCCGGCAAGAACGCCTCCGCCGCCTTCTCGACGCGCGCCGCCTCGGTGCCCGCCGGCCAGGCCACCGTCACCGCGACCGCCACCGTCGACGGCGCCCCCGTCACCACGGTGATCCCGGCGGCGTACGGAGCCCGCACCTGCGGCTGACCCGCGCTCACGGCCGACCCGCGCCTCGTGACCGTCCCGCCGTCCAGGCGGGGCGGTCACGTCGTCTCGGGCGCTTTCAAGCTCCACCGCCATGCGGTCAGTCTCGATTCGAGAAATATGCGGTCGCATAGAAGCATGCTGGTGGATAATGTGGAGACACCAGGAAGGCGTCCTCTACCCCGATCCGCCGGAATGAATCTTCGGGACTGCCTCAACTAAGGCGAATGGGACAACACATGGGGTAATCGAAAGTGCGACCTGGTCACCGCAGCGAGGGCAACAATCAGCGAGGGGATGCAACATGCCGGAATATCGCGTCCGAGCAGTTGGAATCACCCCGGAAGTCCCGGGTAGTTCCACACCGAGAGATGGCCAGAGCTGGCGGGTATGGGCGAAGGTAGCCGGCCCAGTACTACCTGAGGATACATTGAGATTTGGCGGCTTATTTCTTGGTCGCGCTTTAGGAATGCAGAAGCCGCCCGGCCCGCCAGCTGACCTCAAGGCGACAAAACCTGAGGACGCGGTCCATTACGTAGCCTCAGGCTCATTCTTACAAGTCACGTCGCCTTGCTGGGCGTGGGCCGATATTGAGGCGCCGACCGCCATTGACGCCATGGGAATCATGCGATCTGCAACCATCCCATTGGCAGCCACCGCCCTTTCGCTCTACAGCATGGGACCCGCTTATCGCTTTTGCGTCGTTGGAGCGGTAAACCTCGAGTCTGGAAGCTCCCTTTCCGATTGGTCACGATCCGCTTATGTGGAGGGGTGGGAATCGAGCACCCTCTCAAGCGCGCGAGCGTCAGAATTGCTGGCCGTGCACGACGTGATAGAGCAATCCGATCCCCTCTCACGAAGCGCTAATCTTCTCCGAAGAGCAATAGACTTGACGGATCACGGGACGGAGCCGGCCTACCTGTCAGCAGCGCTTCTTGCTTACTATCAATCGATTGAGTGCATTGCGCGCCTGATACCATACGAGCACCCAAGCGATTTTGACCAAAAGCAGAAAGAAATCCTTTCTACTTTGAAAGATCAGCTGGCGGCTGACCTCAGCGCACGAGAGCATCGGAAATGCGTGACTCGGGCTGATATCGACCTGAAGCGACTCGAGGCAAATTACACCAACCTCCGAGTCGAGAATTCAGCAATCGTCATGAAGTTTCCTGACTGGTGGCTCCCGCGATTTCAGCAACTTTCAAAGCTTCGAAACGAAAAATTGGGACACGGTGCGGATGATCTTGTCTCAGACCAGATTCAAGAGTGGTTCCCAGACACGGTCTCTGAAAAACATGTCTACTGGCTTGCACGCACATTTCTTGCAGGAGTCGTCGAGTGGCAGAGATTGACTGCCTGGGAAGCGCGCAACCAGACGTGACCTTAGGAATCAAAGAAAGAGTGATGCCTTAGGCGGCGGAGAGTGAACTAGCAGACCGCCCCAGCCCGCGTATGCGTTCGACTCACTGCCCACCATTCCAGTAGCCCTCAAACGGTAAACGAACACCACCGTGCACACGGAAACTCGATGCGCCCGCTCCGGGCCTTGCTCGATCAGCGGGGCGCGCCGCGTCAGTCCGTCGCCGCGTCGTACACCGCGAGCAGGCGGTCGAGGAAGGCCTGCACCGTCGCGCGCTCGGCCTCGTCGAGGTCGGCGACGACCGCCTCGACGCCCGCGATCAGCGGGGCGACCCGCTCCTGCGCGCGCCGCGCCGACTCCTCCGACGCGGTCACGATCAGCTTGCGCCCGTCCGTCGGATGCCGCTCGCGGCGGACGTGGCCGGCCGCCTCGAGGCGGTTCAGCACGAGGGTGGTCGCCGCGGTCGAGACGCCGAGGCGCCCCGCGAGCTCGGTCGGCGTCAGCGGCCCGGCGGACATCAGGTGCGTCATCGCGTCGAGCCCGACGGCGTCGACCGCGAGCGCGCGGGTCAGCGACTGCTCGAAGAGCCGCTGCCGCTCCGTCACCTGCCGCACGCGGGTGCGGATGCCGAGATCGGGAGCGTCGGTCGTCATGCCCCCAGGGTACTGGTGTAGATTGCCAATCTCATTGATTATCAACGAAAGCGGCAACCGTGACCCGTGTCCTGATCTCCGGCGCCAGCATCGCCGGACCCGCCCTCGCGTTCTGGCTGCACCGCTACGGCATCGAGACGACGATCGTCGAGCGCGCGCCCGCCCTGCGGCTCGGCGGGCAGAACGTCGACGTCCGCGGCGCCGGCCGCGAGGTCGCCCGCCGGATGGGCCTCGAGGACGACATCCGCGCCGCGACGACCGGCGAGGTCGGCACCCGCTTCGTCGGCCGCGGCGGGCGCACCCTCGCCGAGTTCCCGGCCGGCACCTCCGACAGCGGCGGCGCGACCGCCGAGCTGGAGATCCTCCGCGGCGACCTCGCGCGGCTCCTCGTCGACCGCACCGCCGAGCACACCGAGTACCGCTACGGCGACCGCATCACCGGACTCGCCGACGACGGCACCGGCGTCACCGTCTCCTTCGAGCACGCCCCCGACGAGCGCTTCGACCTCGTCGTCGCCGCCGACGGCATCGGCTCGAGCACCCGCCGCCTCGTCTTCGGCGACGAGCCGGAGATCCGCTCGCTCGGCCTCGAGACCTCCTACGCCACGATCCCCCGCACCGCCGCCGACGACGACTGGTGGCGCTGGTACAGCGCAGCCGGCGGGCGCAGCATCACCCTCCGTCCGGACCCGCACGGCACCCTCCGCGTCGCGCTCTCCCAGGTGATCGACCGCCGCCTCGACCGCGCGAGCACCGAGCGACGCTCGCTCGACGAGCAGCGCGCCCACCTCCGCGCGGTCTTCGGCGACGCCGGCTGGGAGGCGCAGCGCGTCCTCCGCGGGCTCGACGAGGCCGACGACCTCTACTACGAGCAGATCGGCCAGGTGCACGCCCCGCGCTGGTCGAGCGGGCGGGTCGCGCTGGTCGGCGACGCCGCGTACTGCGCC
Source organism: Rathayibacter sp. PhB151 (assembly GCF_004366415.1). NCBI lineage: Bacteria > Bacillati > Actinomycetota > Actinomycetes > Micrococcales > Microbacteriaceae > Rathayibacter > Rathayibacter sp. PhB151. The sequence continues at coordinate 977,226 of NZ_SOEN01000006.1, forward strand.
TCCCCGGTGAGCGGGATGGGGACGAGCCTGTCGCTCGCGGGCGCGTACGTGCTCGCCGGCGAGCTCGCGGCGCACGTGGATCCGCGCGACGGCTTCGCGGGGTACGAGCGGATCATGCGGCCCTACGTCAAGCAGGCGCAGGCGCTGCCGCCGGGCGTGCCGCGGGTCGCGAACCCGGTCTCGCGGCTCGGAGTGGCGGCGTTCGGGCTCGCGGTGAAGGTCGCGGCGACGCCGGTGATCGGGCGGACGATGGGGCGGTTCTTCACGCCGCCTGCGGAGGCGATCGAGCTGCCGGAGTACTCGCACCTGGAGGTCTGAGGGGGCGGGATCTCGATGCGCCCCTGCGGGGCTACTCGATCACCATGAACGGCCGAATCCATGTTGGTCGAGTAGCCGCGGAGCGGCGTATCGAGACCCGACCCGTCAGTGCGCCTCGGCCGGCTCGCCGCGCTTCAGGACACGGCGGACGCCCGTGACGGCGGCGACGACGATCAGGCCGAGCACGAGGCCGAAGATCATCGAGACGAAGGTGTCGGCGATCCAGACGACGACCGGGCCGGCGCCCTCGACCGCATGGGTGACGACGTGCACGAGGTCGTACGGGCCGTGCCAGAAGGTCTCGGCCAGGTTGGCGGTGACGAGGTGCCCGCCGACCCAGAGCATCGCGAGCGTGCCGATGATGCTGATGGTGCGGAAGACGGCCGGCATCGAGGCGACGATACGCACGCCGAAGCGCCGGACGCCACGCGCCGCGTTCTTCATCAGCCGCAGCCCGACGTCGTCGATCTTCACCAGCAGGGCGACTGCGCCGTAGACGAGCAGCGTCATGCCGAGGCCGACCACGGCGAGCGCCCCGAGCGTCCCGCCGAAGCCGAGGTCGGTGTCGAGCCCGTCGAGGGCGATCAGCATGATCTCGGTGCTGAGGATGAGGTCGGTGCGGACGGCGCCGAACACGAGCTTCTTCTCGTCGCGCGCCTCCGTCTCGCCCGCCGCGTGGTGCACGCCGAACCACTCGAGCACCTTCTCCGCACCCTCGAAGCAGAGGAAGGCGCCGCCGACGATCAGCAGGTAGGGCAGCACCCAGGGCGCGAACGAGGAGAGCAGCAGCGCGATCGGGATGATGATCACGAACTTGTTGACGAGGCTGCCGAGCGCGATCCGCCCGACCACGGGCAGCTCGCGCGCCGGAGTCAGCCCCTGGACGTACTGCGGAGTGACGGCCGCGTCGTCGATGACGACACCGGCCGTCTTCGCGCTCGCCTTCAGGGCGGCGGTGAGGATGTCATCGACGACGGCGAGCAGGCCGACCGACATGGGGGCTCCTTAGCGAGGACGGGTGAGAAGCCTCACAGTATCGCCCGCAGTCGACACCTCGGGGCGGCCCGGGCACCTCAGCGCGGCGCCGGCCCCGTGCTCTCGCGCACGACGAGCTCCGTCGGCGTCAGCGTCACGCCCGAGCGCTCGCCCGACTCCAGCTCGCGCAGCAGGATGTCGACCGAGCGGCGCCCGGTGTCGCCGAACGACTGGTGCACGGTGGTCAGCGGCGGCCAGAAGCTCGCCGACTCCTCCATGTCGTCGAAGCCGACGACGCTGACCTCCCCCGGCACCGCCTTGCCCGCGTCGTGCAGGGCGCGCAGCACGCCGAGCGCCATCTGGTCGTTCGCGGCGAAGACCGCCGTCACGGCCGGATCCGCGGCCAGCTCCCGGCCGATCCGGTACCCCGACGCGCTCGACCAGTCGCCGACGAGCGCCTCGGGCACGGGGGCGCCCTGCGCGCGCAGCGTCGACTCCCACGCCTCTCGGCGCCGCTCGGCCGAGTAGGAGCGCTCCGGACCGGCGATGTGGTGGACGGTGCGGTGGCCGAGCCCGAGCAGGTGCTCGACGGCCTGGCGCGCACCCGAGACCTGATCGGTGTCGACGACCGGGTAGCGGTCGCCGCCGGCCGAGTCGACGACCACGACGGGCAGATCCGGCGGCAGCACGATGTCGGCCTCGTCGAGCAGGTGCGCCTCCATGACGATGATGACGCCGTCGACCGCCTCCTCGCTCAGGCGGTGGAAGGCGACCGACACCTCGCCCTGCGTCGGGTGCGGCACGGGGATGAGGGTGATCGAGTACCCCGCGTCGGCCGCGGCGACCGCGATGGCGTCCAGGGTGCGCATGTTCCCGAAGGAGGACAGCGTGAACATGATCACGCCGATGCTGTGGAAGCGGCCGGTGCGCAGGGCCCGCGCGGCGCTGTTGGGCCGGTAGCCGAGGGCGCGCATCGCCTCGAGCACGCGCTCGCGCGTCTCGGTGTCGACGTTCTGCTTGCCGTTGGACACCCGCGAGACGGTCTGCCCGGACACGTTCGCGCGTCGCGCGACGTCGGCCATCGACACGCTCCGTCGGCGTGGGACGGCGGTCGCCGCGTTCGTCTCGATGGCCATGCCGTCCCTCCACGAGTCCCGCGCCGGTGGCGGAACATCGTTTCCCCATCGAAACCTAACGGATCGTGCGCGTGTTGACGTCGCCATGCTACGGTGGCGTCCTGCCATGTTGACGTGAACATGTCGGAACCGACCCCGAACGGAATCTCCTCGATGACGACGACGTCTCCCCCTGTCCCGCTGCGCGAGGTCACCCCTCCGGCCGCACCCCTCGCCGTTCCGCGCAGTCGCGCGAAGAGCGAGTGGAAGGGCCTGGCCTTCGTGGCCCCCTTCCTCGTGGTGTTCCTGCTCGTCTTCATCGCGCCGGTCATCTACTCGATCTACCTCAGCCTGTTCCGCGAGCAGCTCATCGGCGGCAACGCCTTCGTGGGCTTCGAGAACTACCTGGCGATCTTCCGCGACCCGAACTTCTGGGAGGGCTTCGGCCGCGTCCTGCTGTTCCTGGTCGTCCAGGTCCCGGTGATGCTCGTGCTCGCGCTCGTCGCGGCCCTCGCGATCGACAGCGGCCGGCTGCACGGCACCGGCTTCTTCCGCATCGTCGTCTTCCTCCCCTACGCGGTCCCCGCGGTCGTCGCGGTCCTGATGTGGGGCTTCATCTACGGCGACAACTTCGGCCTCACCGCCAACGTCAACGACCTGCTCGGCTCCGACCTGATCGCGCCGTTCTCGCGCGACTGGATCCTGGTCTCGATCGGCAACATCGTCACGTGGGAGTTCGTCGGCTACAACATGCTGATCTTCTACTCCGCGCTGAAGACCATCCCCGGCGAGCTCTACGAGGCCGCCGAGATCGACGGCGCCGGCCCGCTGCGCGTCATCCGCTCGATCAAGCTGCCCGCCCTGCGCGGCGCGATCGTCATCGCCTCGATCTTCTCGATCATCGGCAGCTTCCAGCTGTTCAACGAGCCGAACATCCTCCGGACGCTCGCGCCGAACATCATCACCACCTACTTCACGCCGAACATGTACGCCTACAACCTGTCCTTCGCGGGTCAGCAGTACAACGCGTCGGCCACGGTCGCCATCGTCATGGGCGTGATCACCGCGGTGATCGCCTACGTCGTGCAGCTCCGCGGCGCGCGCAAGGAGAACTGATGGCCATCGCAACCGCACCCCGTCCCGCCGGCACCAAGCCCGCCCCGGCCAAGCGCCCCGCCCGCCGCGGCTCCTCGGTCGCCCCGAAGAAGTCGATCGCCTTCACGCTGCTGATGTCGGCGTTCATCCTCTACAGCCTCGTGCCGCTCGCCTGGCTCGTGATCAACGCGACCAAGACGCAGGCCGGCCTGTTCTCGAGCTTCGGCCTCTGGTTCGACGGCGACTTCGTCCTCTTCCAGAACATCGCCGAGACGCTCACCTACCGCGACGGCATCTTCCTCCGCTGGCTCGGCAACACGCTGCTCTACGTGGTGGTCGGCGCGGGCGGAGCGACCCTGCTCGCCACGCTCGCCGGCTACGGCCTCGCGAAGTTCCGCTTCGCCGGGCGCAAGGCGGTCTTCGCGGTCGTCCTCGGCGCGATCGCCGTCCCCGGCACCGCGCTCGCCGTCCCGACCTTCCTGATGTTCAGCCAGCTCGGCCTCACCAACACCCCGTGGGCGATCATCATCCCCTCGCTGATCAGCCCCTTCGGCCTCTACCTGGTCTGGGTCTACGCGGTCGAGTCGGTGCCGACGGAGCTGCTCGAGGCGGCGCGGATGGACGGCGCGGGCGAGTTCCGCACCTTCTTCACCATCTCGATCCGCCTGCTCGCCCCCGGCATCGTCACCGTGCTGCTGTTCTCGGTCGTCGCGACCTGGAACAACTACTTCCTCCCGCTGATCATGCTGAGCGACCCGCAGTGGTACCCGCTCACCGTCGGCCTCAACCAGTGGAACGCGCAGGCCACCGGCGTCAGCGCGCAGCCGATCTACAACCTGGTGATCACCGGCTCGCTGCTGACGATCATCCCGATCGTCGTCGCGTTCCTCGGCCTCCAGCGCTTCTGGCAGTCCGGCCTGAGCGCCGGCAGCGTCAAGGGCTAGGCCCTCCCCACGTACCCACTCCCCGGTCGGAGCGTCCTGCCCCGCACCACTCCACCCGCACCACCCCACAGCACGAAGAAGTGAAGGGAATCACCATGAAGATCGCCCACTCCGCCCTCCGGCGGACCCTGACGGTCGTCGCGGCCGCAGCACTCGCCGCGGGCTCGCTCGCCGCCTGCTCGTCCGGCGGCACCACCGGCGGCGGCACGACCGCCTCCGGCACCGCGGCCGACCTCGACGCCGCGCTCGAGACCGGCGGCAAGATCACCTACTGGAGCTGGACCCCCAGCGCCGAGGCCCAGGTCGCCGCGTTCGAGAAGGCGTACCCGAAGGTCGACGTCGAGCTGGTCAACGCCGGCACGAACAAGGACGAGTACACCAAGCTCGAGAACGCGATCAAGGCCGGCTCGGGCGCCCCCGACGTCGTCCAGATCGAGTACTACGCCATGCCGCAGTTCGCGCTGTCGGACTCGCTGCTCGACCTCTCCCAGTACGGGATGAGCGACCTCGAGGACAAGTTCTCGGCGTCCACCTGGGGCAGCGTCAACATCGACGGCAAGCTCGTCGGCCTCCCGCAGGACTCGGGCCCCATGGCCATGTTCTACAACAAGAAGGTCTTCGACCAGTACGGCATCGCCGTGCCGACCACCTGGGACGAGTACATCGCCGCGGCGAAGTCGCTCCAGGCGGCCGACCCGTCGAAGTTCATCACCGCCGACACCGGCGACGCCGGCTTCGCGACCAGCATGATCTGGCAGGCGGGCGGCGAGCCCTTCACGACCGACGGCACGAACGTCACCGTGAACCTCAAGGACGAGGGCACCGAGAAGTGGACCGGCGTCTGGAACCAGCTCGTCGAGGGCGGCCTCCTCTCCGACACCCCCGCGTGGGGCGACGAGTGGTACAAGGGCCTCGGCGACGGCTCGATCGCCTCGCTGATCACCGGCGCCTGGATGCCCGGCGTGCTCGAGTCCAGCGTCCCCGACGCCTCCGGTGACTGGGCCGTCGCGCCCATCCCGACCTACGACGGCACCGCCGTCAGCGCCGAGAACGGCGGCGGCGGCCAGTCCGTCACCAAGCAGAGCGAGAACCCGGCGCTGGCCGCTGCGTTCCTGCGCTGGCTGAACAGCGACGAGGCCTCGGTCGACGTCTTCCTCGAGAGCGGCGGATTCCCGTCGACCTCGGCCGACCTCAGCAGCCCGGACTTCACCGGCGCCGAGTCCGAGTACTTCGGCGGTCAGAAGATCAACGAGGTGCTGACCCAGGCCTCGACGGACGTCCGTCCCGGCTGGTCGTACCTGCCCTTCCAGGTCTACGCGAACAGCGTCTTCGGCGACACCGTCGGCCAGGCGTACGCCAACAAGTCGAGCCTCGACGACGGCATCGCCGCCTGGCAGAGCAAGCTCGTCGAGTACGGCAACGCTCAGGGCTTCAAGGTCTCCGAGTAGCACCCACGGCGTTCGAGGCCGGCCGGATCGCTCCGGCCGGCCTCGACCCGTCTCACCGCCCCGCCCGCCTCGATCCGCACAGGCCGGGCGCTTCGATCCTGAGGGGGATCCCGCATGACCACCGCTCCCGCGAGCCCCGCGCCGTCGAGCCCCGAGCCCGCGAGCCCCGCGCCCGCGAGCCGCTTCGCCATCGGCGCGACCGACTTCGAGCTCGACGGCAGGCCGCACCGAATCCTGTCGGGAGCGCTGCACTACTTCCGGATCCACCCGGACCTCTGGGCCGACCGGATCCGCAAGGCCCGCCTGATGGGCCTGAACACCATCGAGACCTACGTCGCCTGGAACGCGCACGAGCCGCAGCGCGGCGCCTGGCGCGAGGACGCCGGGCTCGACCTCGGCCGCTTCCTCGACCTGATCGCCGCCGAGGGCCTGCACGCGATCGTGCGCCCCGGCCCCTACATCTGCGCGGAGTGGGACAACGGCGGCCTGCCCGCCTGGCTGCTCCGCGACCCCGAGGTGGGCGTGCGCCGCTCCGAGCCGCACTACCTCGCAGCGGTGAGCGACTACCTCCGCCGGATCTCCGCGATCGTGGCGCCGCGCCAGATCGACAGCGGCGGCCCCGTCGTGCTCGTGCAGATCGAGAACGAGTACGGCGCGTACGGCTCCGACAAGGAGTACCTCGCCGAGCTGGTCCGGGTCACCCGCGACAGCGGCATCACGGTGCCGCTCACCACGATCGACCAGCCGACCCCGCAGATGCTCGCCGACGGCAGCCTGCCCGGCCTGCACCTGACCGGCTCGTTCGGCTCGCGGACGGCCGAGCGCCTCGCGACGCTGCGCGAGTTCCAGCCCACCGGCCCGCTGATGTGCATGGAGTTCTGGTGCGGCTGGTTCGACGACTGGGGCACCCAGCACCACACCACGGACGCGGCGGCGTCGGCGGGCGAGCTCGACGCGCTGCTCGCGGTCGGCGGCTCGGTCAACATCTACATGTTCCACGGCGGCACCAACTTCGGCCTGACCAGCGGCGCGAACGACAAGGGCCGCTACGCCGCGATCACCACGAGCTACGACTACGACGCCCCGCTGAACGAGAGCGGCGACCCGACGGCGAAGTACTGGGCCTTCCGGGAGGTCATCGCGCGCTACGCGCCGGTGCCGGAGGAGGTGCCCGCGGTCTCCCCGCCGGCGCCGGTGCTCACCGCGCCGCTTGCGCCGGGCCCCGCGCTGCTCGGACTCGACGCGGTCTTCGGGCCGGCGACGCGCCTGGAGACGATGGCGAGCTTCGACGACCTCGGGCTGGCCGGCGGGTTCGCGCTGTTCACGACCACGCTGGCGGCGGGCGACGCTCCCGCCCGGCTCGTCGTCGGCGAGGAGGTGCGCGACCGCGCCTGGGTGCTACTCGACGGCGTCCCGGTCGGCGTGCTCGCGCGCGACGACCACGAGCGGGCGATCACCCTCCCCCGCGGCACCGGCGAGCTGGCGGTCCTGGTCGAGGACCAGGGCCGGGTGAACTACGGCGAGCGGATCGGCGAGCACAAGGGGCTGATCGGCGGCGTGCGGCTCGACGGCGCGGAGCTGGGCGGCTGGGTCGCCCGGCCGCTCGCGCTGGAGTGCCTGCCCGAGTGCGGCCGGGTGCCCGGGAGCGGGTCGTTCGCGGCCGGACCGGGGCTCGCCTCCGGCTCCTTCGAGCTCGACGCGCAGGCCGACCTGCACCTCGACACGCTGCACTGGGGCAAGGGCCTGGTCTGGGTGAACGGCTTCCTGCTCGGCCGATACTGGCGGCGCGGGCCGCAGCGCACGCTGATCGTGCCGTCGCCGGTCACCCGAGTGGGTCGCAACGAGGTGGTCGTGCTGGAGTTCGAGTCGATCGCGGAGCCGGAGATCCGGCTGCTCGCGCACGCGGACCTGGGGCACACGGAGATCTAGCGGCGGGGCGGTGTCCGAGGCCTCTGCTAGCCTCGGGCCGCCTCCGCCCGGACGCACGGCGGAGCAGAGGGGGAACCACCATGACGCACACCACCGCCGCCCGAGCCGGAGTCGCCCGAGCCGGAATCGCCCTCGCGGGCGCCCTGCTGCTCGCGCTGACCGGCTGCACCGCCGCCGCGGAGCCCGAGCCGACCGCCGAGGCGCTGCCGCAGCACACCGACGCCGAGTTGGCGACGATCTTCGACGACATCCAGTTCGTGCCCGCGGAGTTCACCAGCACCGAGGAGATGCTCGGCTCGGTCTACCCGGGGCTCACCGCGACGGACGCCTCCTGCCTCGCGCCCTTCGGCGTCGGCTGGGACGCGGACGACACGCTCACCGACGCCGGTCTCGCCTACGGCACGAGCGCCGACCGCTCGATGACCTCGGTCGTCGCGAGCACCGGGGACGCCGACACCGCCTCCGCCCTCGTCGCCTCCGCCGAGGACGCGCTCGAGCGCTGCTCCGACGGCTCCGAGCTGTTCGCCCTGCAGGGCACCCCGGTGCAGACCACCGTCGAGCAGACCGAGCCGACGATCACCGGCACCGACGAGGCCGTCGGCTGGACCGTCACCGGCGACGTCGGCGGCGCCCCCTTCACCCTCGTCGGCATCACCACCCGCGTCGGCGGCGACGTCGTCGCCCTCGTCGGCTGGGACCCGTCGACCAACACCTCCTACGTCCCCCAGGCCACCCAGCTCTTCGTCGACGCCCTCTAGCGGGACGCCGGTCGAGCAGCCCCCCAGGGGCGGCCCATGCCGGTCGAGTAGCCCCGCACGGGCGGCCCATGCCGGTCCAGCAGCCCCCCCCGGGGCCGCCCATGCCGGTCCAGCAGCCCCCAGGGGCCGCCCATGCTGGTCGAGTAGCCCCGCAGGGGCGTATCGAGCGGCGAAGCCGCTTCGCGTCTCGGTGGTGAGGGAAAGGGACGCGGCTGCGCCGCGTCATGCTGGTCGAGTAGCCCCGCCAGGGGCGTATCGAGACCCGCCGTCACCAGCAGGGCGGGTCTGCAGACTCAGGTGCAGACGGTGATGGATCTCGATACGCCCGCTGCGCGGGCTACTCGATCAGCATGGTTTTTCCATACCTATGAGGTGATCTTTCCTAGGAGACCCACCGTCGTCAGCACGGTGGTCGGCAGCCTCCGTCTCGACGCCGTTGGATCTCGATACGCCCGCTGCGCGGGCTGCTCGATCAGCAGAGGGGCCGCTGGATCGGTCTGGAGCCCTCGGGCGCTGCAGAACATCAGCTGAGAAGGGGTGGCCTCCGCTGTCAGGCGAGGGACCCTGCTCTCAGCTGATGTTGTGCGCATCCCGTGCCGGTCGAGCAGCGCGCAGCGCGTATCGAGACCCGCCGCCTCAGCTCAGCCAGGAGAGACGGCCGCCATGCGGCGCCGCGAAGGCGAGCGGTGCGTCGTCCGCCGCGAGCAGGAACGGCGTGCGCTCGGACGCCGTCAGGGCGGCGGCCCGCTCCCGGAGCGGCGGCAGCAGCGCCTCCGCCTCGAGCGTCACCAGGCTCGCGCCCGACTCGGCGACCGCCGCCAGCACCCGCTCCCGTGCGGCCCACGGCAGGTACACCAGCGTCCCGAGCGACACCACGACCGCCCGCAGCCCGCGCGGCACCGCGGCGAGCACCTCCGGCAGCGCCTCCGCCGCGTCACCCGCGATGATCTCCGGCGGGTCCTCCCCCAGCGTCGCCACGGCGGCCCGGAGCCGCTCGGTGCGCTCCGGCCGGTCCGGCGGCAGCAGCGCCTCCAGCCAGGCGCGGTCCTCGGCGGAGCCGACGTCGAGCGGACGCAGGTCCAGCCCGCGCCGCCACGCCACGACGGGGAGCCGCGAGGGCACCGCTCCCCCGGTCACCGCGCACTCGAGCACCGGCTCGCCCCGCCCCAGCCGAGTCGGCCCCTCCGCCCCGGTGAACACGTACGAGTACCGCTCCGGCGCCAGGCACAGCCCGGCCGAGGCGCCGATCTCGATCAGCGCGACCGGCTCTCCCGGCTCCGTGATCCGCTCCAGCGCCGCGACCAGCGGGGCGCAGCGCAGCGCCTCGTTCGTCTGGGTGAGGCGCTCCGCCGCCACCGGCGCGACCCGCGGCCACTCCCGCAGCAGCCACTCCGCGAAGCCCGGGCCGTCCACCGAGGGCGCCCCGAGCAGCCGCGCCACCGAGAACAGCAGCGACGGCTGCCGGTGGGCGGGCGGCAGCTCGTCGATCAGCGCCAGCAGCGCCTCGTCGCCGGCGACGGCGAGCGCCCACTCGACCTGCAGCTCGGAGGTCTGCGCCAGCTCGGCGGCGGCGCGGCGGTAGCGGTCGGCGGTCGGCTCCATGCCTCCATCCTCCGCGACGTCCCGCGAACGGGATCCCCTCACCACGCCCCCGCGCGGCTACGGTGAGCGGACATCCACCCCTCCGACAGGACCCCGCTGTGCTCGACGCCGTCATCACCCTCGCCCAGACGTCCCTGATCAGCCAGAACGACGTCCCCAGCGGCCTCAACGCCGCGACCTCGGTCGGCAGCTTCTTCGGCGGCCTGATCGGCTACGTCATCGCCGTCGTCGCACTCTGGCCCGTCTTCACCAAGGCGGGCCGCCCGGGGTGGGGTGCGCTCATCCCCATCTACAACACCTACCTGCTGACCAAGATCGCCGGCCATCACGGCGCGACGGTGCTGCTCTTCCTCATCCCGTTCGTCAACGTGATCTGGGCGATCTTCATCGCCCTCGGGGTCGGCCGTGCGTTCGGCAAGGGCGCGCTGTTCAGCATCGTGCTGCTCTGGCTGCTCGCGATCATCGGCTACCTGGTCGTGGGCTACGGCTCCTCGCGCTACATCGGCGACGGCGGGAACCCGGCCCGCCGCCCGCGCTGACCTCAGCGCTCCAGGTGCGGCGGGTGGTCGCCGTGCCGGTGCACGATCCGCCAGCCCTGCCCGTCGATGCGGCGGTAGACGTGGGTGACCCGGATGACCAGCGGAGCCGTCTCGCGTCCGTCGATCCGCGTCGCGCCGATCTCGCGGCCGACCGTGTAGGCCAGGTCGCCGGCGACGTGGATCAGGTCGTAGTGCGGCGTGAGCCCGCCGCCGGCGAATCGACCGGCGACCCAGCCGAGCGTCTCGTCGATCGCCGCACGGCCCCGCTCGATCGTGCCGAACGCGCCGTAGAGCGTCGAGTCCGCGGTGTCGGCCCAGCAGCGGCGGTACGGCTCCGCATCGCCCGCGGCCATCGCGGCGAGCGCCTCGCCGACGACCCCGAGGGCGAGCACGAAGTCGGGCGGCAGCTCGGTGACGGCGGCGGCGCCGATGGCGGAGGAGACGGCGGCGTCCATGCGCGGGACTCTACTCCCGAGGTCACCCGCGCCGTCGGCGAGTCTGCACTGCCGATCCCGATCACTGTCGGTGGTCGCCGGTAGAACGGACGCATGTCCGGCACCCGTCAGCGCACCCTCCTCGACGTCCGGCACGGGAAGGCTCCTCGGGCGGCGTCGTCGACCGCGGCCGTCCGGTCGAGTCGCCGCGTGAGCGGAGAGCCCGGCCGATCCGGACATTCGAATCACGATGCACGATCCGAAAAAACGGATCACAGAGAGTGATCTGAATTTCCGGATCGCTGCAGTGCTCCGGAACGAACGTGCACTGTCCCGGAACGAACCGACGAAGAGCGATCGTGGGGCCTTCCGGCCCTACCCGCAGAGTCCCGGGCCACTCGAACGGAGTGCCCCGCCCAGTCGCTGAGGAGCCTGCCGGGGTCGCGGAACTCCCGCCCGGCCGTCCTCCCGCGCTCGGGCCCCACCTTCGCGGTGTAGCCCTCCGCGTCGAGAGCGGTGAGTGCACTGGAGGTCTGCTGATAGGAGAAGCCCGTCGCGACGACCAGGTCGGCAGCCCGTGCGGTGGGGTCGCCGGCGCCTCCCCGACGACGGACGAGAGCGGCGAGCGCGGCCTCCGCCGTGGCCATCGTGGCGGCGCTCCACGCCGAGATGCGCGGAGGCCTGCGACGCGTCGGCGGCAGACGCACGATGAGGAGATCGGGCTCGATACGGACCACGGCATTCCCCGATTCGTCGGCCCACGACCAGCCCCGCTCCTCGAGGAGCGCGCGTGCGCCGGTCGACATCGCGCGGGCGAGGAGGACCGGCACGTCGTTGCGCCCTCCCGGCAGGTCGCGCTCGCGCGCCCGGCGCACGTCGGCCGGCAGTCCCTCGCCGATCCAGACCGGCACCAGCGACCACCGCGTCGGCCGGCCGACGACGACCCTGCCCGTCTCCACCCGCGGTGACGCCTCAACGGGCAGCACGCTCAGGAGGAGCGCCAGCAGTGACTTCTCTCGCGTTCCCATGGTTTTCACCGTACTCGGAGAATGAGTGGTTCTCTCGAGAAAACTCCTGTTCGTGCCGCTCGCGAGAGAAGTCGTGCTGAGAGAACGAGAGCTCCGCGCGACGGATTCCTGGGAGTCCGCCCGCGGCACCCGGGCGCTGCTTCGCAAAGCGGATAGCGGCCCCCGTTCCAGGGCCGCTCCCCGTATCTTCGGAGAACGGTCGTTCCTGCGACCACTCGCTCGACTCCCCCCTCCGCCCGGCACCCGGCAGAGGGAGTCGCCGCCAGGGCCCTTCGAGCCCGGCGGTGGGTCGGCCTCCTCCGACTCGCACGACGTCCCGGCGCTCCGCCGGTTCCCCCACGTCCCGTCGCGGCCGACACCGCGACTCCCACACAGAACGGCGGCTCCGCACATGGGCGCTCTCCTCTACGGCACTCCGGCCACCTCCCACGAGATCGACGACCGCGCACTCGCGCACCTGCAGATCGTGATGATCAACAAGTTCCGCCGCAACGAGGCCTTCGCCTTCCAGCTGGACGCCTCGAGCGCACACGGCACCGGCCGCCAGACGCTCTGGCTGCACCCGACCATCCCGCTGCAGTTCTCCTTCCACGGCAGCCGCGTCCCCGCCATCAACGCCGCCTGGGTGCGCGCGCTGATGGAGGAGGCCAACAGCGGCCGCGGGCTGCGCATCGTCCCCGAGCCGGCGCAGCAGCCGGACTCCGCCGTCGCCACCGCCGCGGCCTGATCCCGTCATGCAGCCGGGGGGCGGGGAGACGATGACGCACAGCACAGAGCACTGGGCCCCCGACTTCCTCCGGCTCGCCGGTCCGGCGCACCGCGACGCGGACTTCGCCTGCTCGACGACGCTCGACGGCGTCACCGGCTCGCTCTGCGTCACCGAGGGACTGCTGGTCCTGGGCGGCACGCAGCCGACCGTTCGGCTGCGGGCGCTCGACATCCGCTCCTGGTGGGACACCTCGACGGGCGGCACGTTCTCGCTCGCCGTCGAATCCGGGGCCCGGCACTCGGTCGTGCTGCTCTCGCAGTTCCGCGGCGCCACGGTGGTCGCCATGACGCAGGCCTTCGGGCCGCGGAAGCGCCGCGCCGCCGCCTAGGCCGTATCCGCCCAGCGAACTCCTGCGCCGCCGCTCTCGACCTCGATGCGGACGCATGCGACGCTGGAGGCGATGGACGACTCGAACGGCGAGGTCATCCGCTCCGACATCGGCGGGCGGGACTTCGAGCAGGCACGCGCGCTGCTCGAGTCGGTGTACAACGGGCATCGCTTCTCGGTGGAGCCGGGCGAGGACTTCTCCTACCGCTACACCTCGGTCGGCGACAGCGACGTCACGCTCCGCGGCAGCCAGTTCGCCGGCTCGATCGAGGGCCGCATCCAGACCGACGGCGAGTACGTCGTCTCCTGGCTCACCGCGGGCGAGGGCGTCACCGACCTCGACCAGGCGCCGATGCGCCAGATCTACGGCCGCCCCGCGATCTTCGTCACCGGCCGCCCGAACGCCTTCGAGTTCCACGACTACCGGCAGAACCTCATCCACTTCGACGGCGGCTACCTCGAGGGCGTCGCCCAGGAGGTGGAGGGCACGGCGGGCGGACCGCTGCTGTTCGACACCACCGCGCGCCCCGAGGGCGAGGCGCTGCGCCGCTGGTCGGCCACGGTCGCCGCGGTCGCCCGGGTGATCTACGACGTCGACAGCTCCGCGCTCCTGCGCCAGGAGGCCGACCGCGCCGTCGCCGTCGCGCTGCTCGAGACGTTCCCGCACGAGTCGCTCGCGGCGCCGACCGACCTCGCCGTGCCGCGCAGCGGGCGCCTGCGCACCGCGATCGAGTTCATGTACGCCCACGCGCACGAGCCGATCCGCACCGAGACGATCGCCGAGGCCTGCGGCGTGGGCCTGCGCACCCTCCAGTCGGAGTTCCGCCGCGAGTTCGGCTTCACCGCCGTCGACTACCTGCGCCGCATCCGGCTCGACGCCGTGCGCAAGGAGCTGCGCGCCAAGGCCTCGGGCGAGGTCAGCGTGACCGAGGTGGCGCACCGCTGGGGCTTCGCGCACCTCGGCCGCTTCTCGGCGTCGTACGCTCACCGCTTCGGCGAGCGGCCGAGCACGACGCTCGAGAAGTGACGCGCGCCCGGATGACCGGCGCCTAGAAGAAGTCCCCGCCGCTGTCGTGGTCCTCGCTCGCGCGGGCCTCCGTGGTGGGCCGGGCCGGCAGCAGCCGCCGCGTCTTGTCGCGCATGGAATCGACCGCCTCGTCGTCGTCGAGGTCGATCCCGCGGTCCAGCGCCGGGCTGGTGAAGAGCTGGCTCGCGGGCCCGAGCAGCAGGCGCGTCTCGCCGCGCAGCCCCTCGTCGGACAGCCCGGGCACGACGACGAGGTCGGACTTCCCGACGTTCGCCAGGGCCTGGGCGTACTCGACGACCGCGGTGCACACCGCATCCCCCAGCAGCACGAATCCGCTCGCGTAGTACAGCTTCTGCATCGTCTTCCCCTCTCGCGCGCACGACCGCGCCGAAATCCGACGCTAGAACGCGGCGCTGAGAGCTCCCACCCCCTTGACGGAGGGTCCGAGAGCTCCCCTCCCCTACTCCTCCGCGCCGCCGACGGGCGTGCGGTTGAGCGTGTAGGCCTGCTCGCTGCCGGCCACGCCCGCGACGATCACCGTGATCGGCGCCGTGTAGGTGCCGAGCGGCCATGTCAGCAGCAGGTCGGCGGTCTGCTCCTGAGTGCGGCCGTCGACCGGGACCCAGGCGATGGTCTTGCGGTACGAGCCGTCGGCGAGGTCGCGGTTGGTGCGCAGCAGGAGCGTCTGCGACCCGTCGGAGCCGACGCTCGAGGAGACGACCGAGAAGTTGGGGCCGTCGGCGGCGGTGATGCGCAGCGGAGTCGCGCGCGAGTCGCCGGAGCCGGAGCGGGTCATCCGCGGCGCGACGGTCAGGGTGATCAGCTCGCCGGCGGTGAGCTGCCCGGTGATCGCGATGGCGAGCGGGCGGTTCACGTTGATCTGCTCCTCGCGGAAGCTCTCGGCGGTGAAGGAGGTGTACTCGACCGAGCGGACCGACGGCGCGGGCGGCGGCGTGGTCGAGGCCGCGGCGAGCGGGGCGGCGGCGGCGACCGCGACGATCGGGACGCTCCAGGCGGCGGCGGTCGTGAGGGTGCGGCGGCCTAGGGTGCGGGACGCTGTGGTGCGGGATGCGGTGGTGCGGCGGGAGGGGGCGGTGGTCATGTCGTCTCCAGACGTCGGCGCGGCGCGTCCCCCTTCCGGGGACACGCGCTCACGCTAACCGACACCTGATGGCCAGCCGAGTCCCTGCGAGCCCTCTCAGTCCGGATGCCACCCCTACGGGGGAGGTGGCGCCCGGGAGCCCCGCCGGGAGCGCTACTGCTCCGCCGCGCGCGCCACCGCCTCCAGGCGGGCGACGTGCTCCGGCCACCACTCGGCGGGGACCGGCGGCAGGTTGTCGCCCGGCGTGCGCAGCCCGACGCGGCCGTCGATCAGCTCGCGCACGATGTCGGCGTGCCCCGCGTGCCGGTGGGTCTCGGCGGTGAGGTGCACGAGGATCCGGTGCAGCGTCACGTCCCGGTTCGTCCACCACGGCACGACGCCCGGAGCGGTGAGGTCCAGCGCGGCGACCGTCGCGTCGGAGTGCGCCCAGACCCGGCGGTACTGCTCCACCACCTGCTCGCGGGACTCGTCCGCCGTCGCCCACACGTCGGAGTTCGGCTCGGACTCGTCCTCCATCCAGGGCATCGGCTCGGGGAACGGCCGGCCGAAGACGGCGCCGAGGTAGCCGGCCTCCGTCCCCGAGACGTGCTTCACCAGGCCGAGCAGGTTGGTGCCGGTGGGCACCAGCGGCCGGCGGAGGTCGTACTCGCCCAGGCCGTCGAGCTTCTGCAGGAGGGCGTCGCGGCCCTCCTGCAGGTAGCGGAGGAGGGTCTGCTTCTGATGGGCGCTGCTCTGATCGGCGCTGCTCGGATCGATGCTGCTCATGCCCCCCAGCCTGGCCCGGGCCTCAGAGCACCGCCACCCGAGCGTCCTCGCGCACGACCTCGGTCAGCACGGTGCGCCGGGTCTCGGCGCCGACGGGCGACACCTCGCCGGTCAGCACGACCTCGGCGGTCGCCTCCCTCGTGGCGCAGTCCGGCCCGACCCAGAGCTCGACGAGCCCCGGCTCGACCGAGCGGACGCCGCGCCGGTCGGTGAAGGCGAGCCGCGCGGAGGGGACGTCGAAGCGCACCAGCGCCTCCTCCCCCGCGGCGAGCGCGACCCGCGCGTAGCCGAGCAGCTGCGCGACCGGGCGGGTCACCGAGGCGACCACGTCGCGCGCGTAGAGCTGCACGACGTCGACGCCGTCGCGCTCCCCGGTGTTGCGCACCCGCACGGTCGCGGTGAAGGCGCCGTCGGTCGGTGCCTCCGCGGCTCCGGGACCCGACGACTCCAGCGCCAGCTGCGACCGGCTGAACGCCGTGTAGGTCAGCCCGTGCCCGAACGGCAGCACGGGCGTGCTGTCGGCGCTGGTCACGTCGGAGGGCCCGCCGAGGATCGGGTGCAGGTAGGAGAACGGCTGCGCCCCGGCCGAGCGCGGCAGCGAGACCGGCAGCCGGCCGGACGGCGAGACGCGGCCCGAGAGGACGCCCGCGATCGCGCCGGCCCCCTCCTCCCCGGGGAAGAACGCCTGCAGCACCGCCGCGGGGGCCGAGGCGCCGCGGATCGCCCAGTCGATCGCGTAGGGGCGGCCGGTGAGCAGCACCAGGGCGACCGGCGTGCCGGTGGCCACGACCGCCTCGACCAGCTCGCGCTGACGGCCGGGGAGCTCGAGGCTCTCGACGTCGTTGCCCTCGCCGACGGTGCCGCGGCCGAAGAGCCCGGCCCGGTCGCCGACGACGACCACGGCGATCTCCGCGCCGCGGGCGGCCTCGACGGCCTCCGCGATCCCGGCGGTGTCAGCGAAGGAGTCGTCGCCCTCCACCGAGCAGCCCTCGGCGAGGAGCAGCTCGCTCCCCGAGAACTCGGCGGCGAGCGCCTCCCGCACCGTGCGGATCTCGAAGCCGAGCGGCACGCCCTCGTGGTGCGCCAGCACGTGGTTGGCGAAGGAGTAGCAGCCCATCAGGGCGGGCGCGCTGTCGGCGTTCGGGCCGATGAGGGCGATCCGGCGCGGCTGGGCGAGCGGAAGTCGCCCGTCGTTCGTCAGCAGCACGAGCGACTCCTCGGCCAGGCGGCGGGCGAGGTCGCGGTGCGCGGGCGAGTCGAGGTCGATCGACTCGGGCGCGTCGTCGAAGCGGGCGTCGAGCAGGCCGAGCCGCTCCTTCTGCGCGAGCACCCGCAGCAGCGCGCGGTCGACGATCGCCTCGTCGGCGCCGCCGGAGCGGATCCGCTCGGCGAGCGGCGCGAGGAAGGCGTCGCCGGTCGGCAGCTCGACGTCGATGCCGGCCTCGAGCGCCAGCTGCGCGGCCTCGCCGAGGTCGGCGGCGACGGCGTGCATCAGGTGCAGGAAGGCGACCGCGAAGTAGTCCGCCACCACCACGCCGTCGAACCCCCAGCGCTCGCGGAGCACGCCGGTGAGGTAGGCCGGCGTCGCGCCGACCGGGTCGCCGTCGATCTCCGCGTAGGAGTTCATCACCGAGCGGGCGCCGCCGTCGCGGATCGCCATCTCGAACGGCGGCAGCAGCACGTCCGCGATCTCGCGCGGTCCGGCGTGCACCGGCGCGTGGTTGCGGCCGCCGCGCGAGGCGGAGTAGCCGATGAAGTGCTTGAGCGTCGCATCGACGCCCGCCGACTGCAGCCCGCGCACGTAGGCGGTGCCGATCGTGCCGACCACGTACGGGTCCTCGGCGATGCACTCGTCCACCCGGCCCCAGCGCGGGTCGCGGAT
Organism: Rathayibacter sp. PhB151; assembly: GCF_004366415.1. Lineage (NCBI taxonomy): Bacteria > Bacillati > Actinomycetota > Actinomycetes > Micrococcales > Microbacteriaceae > Rathayibacter > Rathayibacter sp. PhB151. The sequence goes on from NZ_SOEN01000006.1 coordinate 995,283, forward strand.
CACGTCGAGCACCGGGGCGAGGCCCTGGTGGATGCCGAGCTCGCGCATCGAGCCGCCGATGGCCGCGGCCATCTCCTCGACCAGCTCCGGGTCGAACGAGGCGCCCCAGGCCAGCGGAGTCGGGAAGGTCGCCGCCTTCCACGCCGCCAGCCCGGTCAGGCACTCCTCGTGCACGATCGCCGGGATGCCCAGCCGGGTCTCCTCGACCAGCCGGCGCTGCTCGGCCCACAGCCACTGCGCGCGCTCGACCGGGTCGACCGGGCGGGTGCCGTAGACGCGGGTGAGCTGGCCGATGCCCTCGCGGGTCGCGTCGGCGTAGCCGGTGGAGGTGGCCATCTCGCCGGCCAGCGGCGCGACGACCTCGCCGCCCTGGTCGACCCAGTAGCCGACCAGCTGGGTCAGCTTCTCCTCCAGCGTCATCCGGCCGATCAGGTCGGCGACGCGCGCGGACGGGGCGGGAGTCTCGGTGGTCGGGCTCTCGTTCATGGGGGTCATCCCTTCACCGCTCCGGTGAGTCCGCCGACGATGCGGCGCTCGAAGACGCTGAAGAAGATCAGCGCCGGGATCATCGACAGCGACACGAAGGCGAGCACCTTCGCCGTGTCGACGGAGTACTGCGACGAGAAGGCCTGCACGCCCAGGGGCAGGGTGAAGCTCGACTCGTCGCTGAGGATGAACAGCGGCAGCAGGTAGCTGTTCCAGCTCGCGATGAAGGCGAGGATGCCCGTCGTGATCACGCCCGGCATCGCCAGGCGGACGACCATCCGCCAGAAGAACCCGATCCGGCTGCAGCCGTCGATGAAGGCCGCCTCCTGGATCTCGTCGGGGATCGCCCGCAGGAACGGCACCAGGATGATGATCGTCGTCGGCAGGCCGAACGCGATCTGCGGGAGCACGACGCCGGCGAGCGAGTTCATCAGGCCGAGGCTCTTGATCACCAGGTAGAGCGGGGTGATCGCGACGGTCATCGGGAACATCAGTCCGGCCGCGAAGAGCGCGTAGAACACGCCGCGTCCGCTGAAGCTGTAGCGGGCGAGCACGTAGCTCGCCATCAGCCCCAGCACGACGACGCCGAGCGTGGTCGCTCCGGCCGCGATGGCGGAGTTGCCGACCTCGCGCCAGAAGATGCCGCCGGTGATCACGTCGAGGTAGTTCTGCACGTTCCACGGCGCGGGGAAGCCCGAGGGGTCGGTGGTGATCTGCGCGTTCGTGCGGAATCCGCCGATGATGATGTACGCGACCGGCGCGAGCATCAGCGCGATCACGACGATCGCGACGACGTAGGCGATGATCGTGCCGCGCCCCAGCGGGCGGCGGCGGGGCTTGGGCGGCCTCGGCGCGAGCGGAGTGGTCGCGGTCGGCGGCTTGGTGCCCGGGGGCACGGCGGTCAGGGTGCTCATCGCTTGTCTCCCGCCTTTCTGGTGTCTCCCGTGAGGGCGCCTTCGGTGTCCCGCCGCAGCACGAAGCGCTGGTAGAGCAGCGCGACGATCAGCGAGACGAGGAACAGGACCACGGCGACCGCGTTGCCGTAGCCGTAGTTGCCGGCGTTCCGGCCGTTGGTGACGAGGTACGTCGCCATGGTCGAGGTGCCGGCGGTGGAGGACACGTACTGCCCCCAGATGATGTAGACGAGGTCGAACAGCTGCAGCGCGCCGATGATCGACAGGAACGCCCAGATCCGCAGCGTCGGCGCGAGCAGCGGCAGGGTGATCCGCCGCTGCACCTGCCAGTAGGACGCGCCGTCGATCGACGCGGCCTCGGACAGCTCCTCCGGGATGCCCTGGAGGCCGGCGAGGAAGAGGATCACGGCGAAGCCGATGTACTTCCACGTGATGATCAGCATCAGGGTCCAGAGGGCGATCGAGGGGTCCGAGAGCCAGTCCTGCTTCAGTGCGCCGAGCCCGACCTTCTCCAGGAAGCCGTTGACGGCGCCGCTGGTCTGGAGCATGAGGCTCCAGCCGGTGCCGACGACGACCTCGGAGATCACGTAGGGCACGAAGATCAGCACGCGGATGATCGACTGCCCGCGCAGCTTGCGGTTGAGCAGCAGCGCGATCAGGATCGCGGCCGGCCCCTGCAGGACGAGCGAGAGCACCACGATCGTGCCGTTGTGGCTGAGCGCCTCGTGGAAGGTCGGGTCCTGCAGGATCGTCAGGTAGTTCTTGAAGCCGACGAAGTCGGTGGGGACGCCGTAGCCCTGCCAGCTGAAGAAGCCGTAGTAGGCCGCCATCACGACCGGGAAGATCACGAAGGCGAGGAAGACGATCAGCGCCGGGCCGACGAGGATCGCGACCTCGAGGCGGCCGGACCAGCCGAGGCCCCGGCGGCGGCGTCGCACCACCGGGACCTCCTGGCGCGCATCCTCGCGGAGCGCTGTGGTCGTCACGGTCAGGCCTTGGCCGCGGCCGCGTTGACAGCCTCGACGAGCTGCTCCGGGTCGCTCTTGCCGGCGAGCAGGTCGACGACGGCGACGTTCAGCGCGTTGCCGACGTTCTGGCCGTAGACGGTGTCGAGCCACTGCGAGACGTACGGCGCCGAGTTGTACGCGGCGAGGATGTCCTTCAGGTACGGCTCGGTGACGGCCTCCTGCGCGACGGTGTTCACCGGCGGCGCGTTGAAGGCGGCGTAGTACTCCTTCTGCACGTCGGAGGTGGCGAGGTAGTTCAGGAAGTCGACGCACTCGTCGGGCGCCGCGGTGGAGCAGGAGTAGCCGTCGACGCCGCCCATGATCGAGCCGGGCGCGCCGGCGCCGCCGTCCACCTCGGGGAAGGGGAACCAGCCGAGGTCGGGCAGGGGCTTCTCGTCGGGAGTGAGCGAGGCGATGACGCCCGGGTTCCAGGCGCCCATCAGCTCCATGCCGGCCTGGTGGTTGGCCAGGAGTCCGGCCGAGGATCCGGCGCCCTGCTGGGCGGCGGTGGTGAGGAAGCCCTCGTTGAACGGCTCGGTGCCGGCGAAGGACTGCAGGTCCTCGCCCGCCTTCAGCCAGCAGTCGTCCGAGAAGTCCTTGGAGTCGGCCGCCTCGGCCATGGTGTCCGCGCTGCACTCGCGCAGGGCGAAGAAGTAGAACCAGTGCGCGGCGGGCCAGGCGTCCTTCGCGCCGAGCGCGATCGGCTGCGCTCCGGCGCTCTTGAGCGCGGTGACCGCGGAGTCGAGCTCGTCGAGGGTCTTCGGCGTCTCGGTGATGCCGGCCTCGGTGAAGAGGTCCTGGCTGTAGAAGAGGCCGCCGGGGAGCACGGCGACGGGCATCGCCCAGACCTTGTCGTCGAGCGTGTTCGCCAGGAACGAGCCCTCGGGGATCTCGCTGCGCGCCTGGTCGGAGATGCCGCCGGTGAGGTCCTTGACCAGGCCGCCGGCGACCATCGCGGCGAGCTTGCCGCCGCCGCGCTGGAGGAAGATGTCCGGGGCGTCGCCCGAGTTGAGCGCGGTCTGCAGCTTGCCGTCCAGGTCCTCGTTCTGGATGGCCTGCGACTCGATGGTGACGCCCGGGTTGGCGGCCTCGAAGTCGGTGATCGTCTTCTCCCAGAACTCCTGGCCGGGGCCGGTGGTGGAGTTCTGCCACAGGGTCATCGCGACGGTGCCGTCGGAGGATCCCGCGTCCTGGGCGGAGCAGCCGCTGAGGGCCGCCGCCGCGCCGAGCAGGGCCACGGTGGCCACCGCCGTCTTCCTGAATGCTGTTCTCGTGAACTTCATCGTTCGAACCGTTCTCTTCGCTGAGAGGCGCCGCCAGGGAGAGCGGCGCCGGGGTGCGCCCGTCCAGGACGGGCCCGATCAGTCTCAGAGCGGCCTCAGCGATCGGCAAACGTTTTCGAAACCATTTTCGAAGCGCCGGGTCGAGGATCCGGATCGCGCTCTCATCGGCGCGCTTCCGGGGTCTAGGGTCGACCGCATGTCCCTCCGCCCGACCATCCACGACGTCGCCGCCGCCGCCGGCGTCTCGGTCGCGACCGTGTCGAAGGCGATGAACGGCCGCTACGGCATCGCGCCCGCGACGGCGAACCGCGTGCTCGAGATCGTGCGCGAGCTCGGCTACGAGTCGAGCCTGGTCGCCAGCAGCATGCGCTCGCGGCGCACCGGGGTGATCGGCGTGCTGGTCGCCGGCTTCGAGCCGTTCAGCGCGGAGATCCTCAAGGGCGTCGGCTCGGTGCTGCGCCGGTCGCGCTTCGACCTGCTCGCCTACAGCGGCTCGCACGAGGGCGAGCAGGAGGGCTGGGAGCGGCGCTCGCTCAGCCGGCTCAGCGGCACCCTGATCGACGGCGCGATCGTGGTGACCCCCTCGGTGGTGAGCACGCCGTCCGACATCCCGCTGGTCGCCGTCGACCCGCACACGGGCCGCGCCGACGTGCCGACCGTCGAGTCCGACAGCTTCGGCGGCGCCCTCCAGGCCGTGCGGCACCTCGTCGCCCTCGGCCACCGGCGCATCGGCTTCGTCGCCGGTCGCGTCGACCTCCGCTCCGCTCGGCTGCGCGAGGCCGGCTACCGCGCCGGGCTCTCGGAGGCGGGGATCGCGTTCGACGAGCGGCTGCTCCGGGTGGGCAGCTACCACCACGACACGGCGCGGCTGCCGGCCTCGACGATGCTCTCGCTGGCCGACCGGCCGACCGCGGTCTTCGCCGCGAACGACGTCTCGGCCCTGGCGATCATCGAGACGGCCGCGCACCTCGGGCTCGACGTGCCGCGCGACCTGTCGGTGGTCGGCTTCGACGACGTGCCCGAGGCGGCCCGCTTCGATCCGCCGCTGACCACGATCCGGCAGCCGATGCAGACGCTCGGCGCGACGGCCGCCGAGATGCTGATCACGCTGATGGCGGGCGGCACCCCCGCCTCGCTGCACGTGCAGCTGCCGACCCAGCTGGTGCGCCGCGCGACGACCGCGCCGCCGTCGATGCGGAGGACACCGTGACGCCGGACGAGCTGACGCCGGACGACCTGACACCGGTCGAGGGCCGGGCCGAGCCCCGCGAAGCGCACGACGAGCTCTTCGACGCGCTGGTGTTCGTCGACCTCCCCGTGCTCGACGCGCTGCTCGACACCCGCTTCGTGATCGAGCACCCGACCGGGCTCGTGCAGTCGAAGCTCGACTGGATGGACGACATCGCCGAGGGCCTGAAGGAGTACCACGCCATCGACCACGTCGAGAGCGCGGTCTCCGGCACGGCCGCGCACCCGGTGCTCGTCTCGCGCACCCTGACCGAGGCGACGATCGGCTCGCTGCACGCCACCTGGCGCCTGCAGCTCACCAGCCGGCTGGTGCCGGTCGGCGACGAGTGGGTGATCACCCGCACGACCGTCAGCACGTGGTGAGCAGGCAGGCGTGGTGAGCGCTCGATCCGGCGGGCCTCAGGCCTGCAGGATCACCGCGCCGTAGTGCGTGCCCGCGCCGGTGCCGACCAGCAGCACCGACTCGCCCTCCTGCACGCGGGCGCGGTGCAGCGCGAGCGGGATCGCCGCGCCGATGGTGTTGCCGACCTCGGGAAGGGTGATCACCATCCGCTCGCGGCCCCAGAGCCGGGCCATGCCGTCGAGGCCGGCCTTGCTGGTCTGGTGCGGCACGACGCGGTCGATGCCCGGCAGGCCGGTGCCGAGGCCCGGCCGCACCCGCTCGAGGAAGGCCGGGAAGTGCCGGAGCGCGTCCACGAGCAGCGCGCCGCCGTGCATGTCGAAGCGGAAGTCGTCGAGCCGGCCCGGCGCGTCCTCGATCCGGATGCGCGAGCCGAAGCCGCGGATCTCGGCGTGCCGGACGCCGCTCGGGCGGGTCTCGAAGCGCGAGGTCACGATGCCCTGGCCCGGGCGCTCGGCCCGCCCGAGGACCACGGCGGCCGCCGCATCGCCGAAGAGCAGCGCGCTCTCGGGCTGGCGGACGTCGATGCCGCGGCTGCCGCCCTCGGTCGAGACGACGAGCACCCGCTCGGCCCGGCCGGTCGCGAGCAGGAAGCCCGCCTCCTGCAGCGCGAAGAGGAACGAGAGGCAGGTCGCGTTCAGACTGTAGGCGGAGACGTCCTCGAGGCCGAGGCCTGCGGCGATCAGCGCCCCGCCGTCGGGGATCGCCTGCAGCTGGGTCCCGGAGGCGTTCAGCACGACGTCGACGTCGCGCGCGTCCATCCCCGCCGCGTCCAGCGCCCGCCGGGCGGCGAGCAGGCCGAGCTCGAGCGGGTCCTCGTCGTCGGCGAGCCAGTGCCGGGTCAGCACTCCGGAGCGGCGCGCCGCCTCCTCCGCGTCGATGCCGCAGAGCGCGGCGACCTCGGCGGTCGGCACGACGCGCGACGGCAGGGCCTCGCCGGTGCCGAGGACACGGACGGGCAGGAGGAGCGGGAGCGCGTCGGCCACGGTCCTGTATAGCGCCGATGAGTCCGTGCCCGCTCGCGCTAGGCTCCGGCGGGACGGAAGGGGGGTCCGGCGTGACCGAGTCGACGAGTGGCGCGTTCTGGGTGGTCGTGCCCTTCTACGACGAGGAGAAGCTGCTCGGCGGCGCCCTCGACGCCCTCGCCGACCAGACCGACCCCGGCTTCACCCTGCTGCTCGTCGACAACGGCAGCACCGACCGCTCCCGCGCGGTGATCGACGCGTTCCGGGCCCGGCGGCCCGACCGCCCGGTCCTCGTGATCGACGAGCCGCAGAAGGGCACCGGAGCCGCCTCGGACACGGGTTTCCGCTACGCGATCGCGCGGGGCGCCGCGACCGTCGCGCGCACCGACGCGGACTGCCTGCCCGCCCCGGACTGGGTGGCGCGGCTGAAGGCGGACGTCGCCGACGGCGCGCGCTTCGTCGGCGGCCGGCTCTCGCCCCGCACCGACGAGCCGGTCTACCGCTGGTACGACGGCGTGATCGGCACCGCGATGATCCGCCTGATGGAGCACGCCCCCGGGATCTTCTACCGGCGGCCCGGCCAGCGCTACCGGATGTTCATGGCGGCCGGCTCGAATCTGGCGATCGACGCCGCGCTCTACCTCGAGGTCGGCGGCTTCCCGCGCTCGAGCATCGACGACACCGACGAGGACCTGGAGCTGCACCTGAAGGTCTGCCGGGTGATCCCGCGCTCGCAGGCGCGGCTCGACCGGAAGGCGGTCGTGCGGATGTCGATCCGGAAGGGCAAGGCGCTCGGCTACCTCGGGATCCTGCTCTGGTACTGGGGCCGCAAGCGCTGGGGCCGCGCGGGCGTCGCGGAGGTCGTCGATGTCCGCTGACGCGCGGGAGTCCGCTGAGCAGCCCGGGCCCCGCCGGGTCCTGGTCACCGGGGCCACCGGCTTCCTCGGCGGCCACACTGTCGCCGAGTTCCTGGCCGCGGGCGACGAGGTGATCGCGACCGGCCGGAACGCCGACGCGCTCGCCCGCCTGCGCGCGACGGGCGCCGAGACGATCGCGGCCGACCTCGCCGAGCTCGCGACGCGCGACGTCCGCGCCGACGTGCTCGTGCACGCCGCCGCCCTCTCCAGCCCCTGGGGCCGCTGGCGCGAGTTCCACGCGGCGAACGTCGCGGGCACCGCGGCGATGATCGACCTCGCCGAGCGCTGCGGGATCCGCCGGATCGTCTTCGTCTCCTCGCCGAGCATCTACTCGGCCCGGCGCCACCGGCTCGGCATCCGCGAGGAGGACGTCGACACCCGCAGCCGGATGAGCCTCTACATCCGCAGCAAGATCGCCGCCGAGCGGCTGCTGCAGGAGGCGCACGCCGCCGGCCGGATCCCGGAGCTGGTGATCCTGCGCCCGCGCGGACTGATCGGCGTCGGCGACCCGAGCCTCATCCCCCGCTTCGTCGCCGCGAGCCGTCGCCGCGGCGTCCCGCTCTTCGACGGCGGCCGGAACCCGGTCGACATCACCTGCGTCGAGAACGCGGCCCTCGCACTCCGCCTCGCCGCCGACGCCCCGGTCGCGGCCGGCGGCGTCTACAACATCACCAACGGCGAGCCGGCTCCGCTCGGCGACCTGCTGGACCGCTTCTTCGCCGCGATGGGCGAGGAGCCGCGCTACCTGACGGTGGATCTGCGGGTACTCAGCGCGCTCGCGGTCGTCCTCGAGCGCGTGTACTCCGCGCTCCCCGGCGGCGCGGAGCCGCCGTTCACCCGCTACACGGTCGCCACCCTCGCCTACGCGCAGACCCTCGACATCTCGCGGGCGCGCGCCGAGCTCGGCTACGCGCCGCGGGTGCCGCTCGCGGAGGGCCTGCGGAGGGTCGGCGAGCACTACCGGAGGACCCATGAGTGAGCACGGGCCGGCCCTCCAGGTCTTCGCCTGCGGCGAGACGAGCTTCCCGCTGTCCCGCGTCTTCCGCGGCGGGAGCCCCGCGCGGCGCACCTTCCCTTCTGCCGTCTTCCTCTACACGCACCCGAGCGGCCGGCGCGTGCTCTTCGACACCGGCTACCCGCCGACCCTGCGCGGCACGGGGGCCGTCGGCGCGCTCTACCGGCGGATCCTCCCGGCGCGCGTCGGCGCCGACGAGACGATCGACCGGCGGCTCGCGGCCGTCGACCTCGCGCCGTCCGACATCGACACGGTCGTGCTCTCGCACCTGCACCCCGACCACGTCGGGGGCCTGCGCTGGTTCCCGGACGCGACGCTCGTGCTCTCGCGCGGCCAGCTCGAGACGATCGAGCGGAGCCGGATCACCGACGGCGTCTTCGCGGCGCTGATCCCGACCCGGGCGGACACGGCGACGCTCGTCGACGACCAGCCGGTGGCGACCACTCCCAGCGGCGTCGCCGGCTACGACCTCTTCGGCGACGGCCGCTTCGTGATCACCCCGCTGCCCGGGCACGCGAGCGGCCACCTCGGCGCGCTGATCGAGGGCCGCGTGCTGCTGGCCGGCGACGCGGCCTGGGGCCGCGAGTTCCTGATCTGGTCGGACCGGCTGCGCTTCCTCCCCCGGCTGATCGGCCACGACGCGGAGGCGCACCACCGCACGTCGCTCGAGCTGGAGCGCCTCGAGGCCGCGGGGATCACGCTGTGCTTCAGCCACGACCCCTACCCGGAGCGCGTGCTGCTGGCCTGAGCCGACCGCACCGACCCGCTCAGCTCGCGAACTCCTCCGGCCGGTCGTGCTCGGCCAGCGAGAGCCGGACCCGCTCGATGTCGGCGTCCGACGGCAGCTCCGAGGTGACCGCGGCGATCGCCGTGCCGACGTCGACGCGGCTGGCCGGCAGCCCGCCCTCGGCGGCCAGGCGCGTCGCGACCTCGGCGACCTCCTCGTCGGAGAGCCGGCGGCGCAGCAGCGCGATCAGCGGCACGAAGTCCTGCTCGGGCAGCCCCGCGGGGTAGCCCGCGCGCAGCCAGCGGACGACGCGCGTGACGAGTCCGGCGCGCTCCGAGGCCGGGCGCTCCGGCTCGGCGAGCTCCTCCGGGCGGGCGAGCGGCCAGCCCGCGCTCGCGAGCCGCGCCGACACCCGGACGAGGTCCTCGGGCAGCGCGGGTCCGAGGAGCGTCTCCTCGATGCGCGCGCGCATCCGGGCCGCCGAGAGCTCCTCGCCGGCCGCATCGGCGCGGACGGCGTCGGAGAGCAGCTCGCGGACGACCTGCTCCAGCTCGTCCCGGGTGAGGCTGCGCTGGAGGATGCCCAGCAACGGCAGGTAGTCGGTCTCGGGGACCCCGGTCGGGTAGCCCGCACGGAGCCAGCTGACCACCCGCGCGACGACGCCGTCCGCCTGAGCGGGAGCCGCCGCGTCGGGCGCCGCCGGGCCGGTCGCCGCCATGCTCAGCCCTTGGGGACGAACGTCGGGAAGACGTGCTCGAAGCTCACGGCCTGGCCGAGGCCGGTCGCGATGATGATGCTGAGGCCCACCGCCACGGCGGCGACCACGATCACGAAGCAGAGCACGCCGAGTGCGCGCAGCAGCGGCGCGGGGAGGCCGGGAGCCTGCGCGGTCGAGGCCGCTGCTCCGGTGGATCCGTCACCGCCGGCGAGGGCGAACGAGCGGACGCCGACGGCGAAGAGCACGGGCAGGCCCGCTCCGAGGAGCACGGCGATGAGCGCCACCTGGCCGGCGGCACCGAAGAAGAGGGAGAGCACGAGTCGGTCCTTTCAGTCGCTGGAGTGGAGAGGGGTCAGCGCAGGGCGCCGGCGGGCTGCTCGGCCGCGGTGCCCGCGTCCGACCACTCGTCGTTGACGTTGTGCGCGCCGATGCTGTCGCGGCGCGAGCGGACGTAGATGACGATCGCGACGGCGACGAGGACGGCGGTCATCAGGATGCCGCCGGCGGCTCCGCCGACCAGGTGACCGATCCACCACATCACGGCGCCCATCAGGGCGGCGGCGGGAAGCGTGATCACCCAGGCGATCACCATCCGCAGCGCCACGCGCCAGCGGACCTGCGCGCCGGGGCGGCCGACGCCGGAGCCGAGGATCGAGCCGGTCGCGACGTGCGTGGTCGAGAGGGCGAAGCCGAGGTGGCTGGAGGCGAGGATGACCGCGGCGGAGGCGCTCTCGGCGGCCATGCCCTGCGGGGTGTCGATCTCGACGAGGCCCTTGCCGACGGTGCGGATGATGCGCCAGCCGCCGATGTAGGTGCCGAGCGAGATGGCGAGCGCGCAGCTGAGCTTGACCCAGAACGGGACGGACTCGGTGTCGCTCCAGCCGCCCGCGGCGATCAGCGCGAGGGTGATGACGCCCATGGTCTTCTGCGCGTCGTTGGTGCCGTGCGCGAGCGAGACGAGCGAGGCGCTGCCGATCTGGCCGATCCGGAAGCCGCGGTGGATGCGGCGGTCGGCGAGGTTGCCGATCACGCGGAAGACGAGCCAGGTGCCGATCGCGGCGACCGCACCGGCGAGCACCGGCGACATCAGCGCGGGCAGGATCACCTTGCCGACGACGCCGTCGAGCTTCGAGCCGTCGCCGGCCCAGTTGACGCCGTTCAGGCCGAGGCCGGCGAGCGCCGAGCCGATCAGACCGCCGAAGAGGGCGTGCGACGAGCTGGAGGGCAGACCGAGCAGCCAGGTGAGCAGGTTCCAGACGATGCCGCCGATGAGGCCGGCGAGCACGATCAGCAGGAGCGCCGAGCCGCCGCCCTCGAGCAGCGCCGGGTCGGGCGCGCCGGAGGAGTCCTGGATCTTGACGACCGCGTTGGTGACGGTCAGCGCCACCTCGATGCTGAGGAACGCGCCGACCAGATTGAGGACGGCGGAGAGCGTGACGGCCACCTTCGGCTTCAACGCGCCGGTCGCGATGGACGTGGCCATCGCGTTCGCCGTGTCGTGGAAGCCGTTGGTGAAATCGAACGCCAGAGCGGTGACGATGACGAGCGCGAGAAGGATGAAGGGATCCACGGAGGAGATCCTCCCGCCCGCGCGGGCCGCTCGGAAGGGTTCGCCGGGGCGTTCACCGGCTGTTCACCTCTCCGAGCGGCGCGCCGGACTACCCTGTGCAGTTTCTCAGGGTAGGGGCGCCCCGCGGGGCTCGCTCAGCTCGAGGAGTGCGGCAGCGGCGGCGTGAGGTCCGGCACGTGCTCGGGGTCGGCGTCGGGAGCGGGCTCTGCCTCGGGCTCCTCGGGCTGCTCCTGCGCCTGCTCCGGCTCCGCGTCCTGCTCGTCGTGCGCCCCGCTCGGCAGCGGCGGCGTGAAGTCGGGCGTGACCGACGGGTCGGCCGCGCCGACGGCGACGTGCTCGCGCTCGACCACGTGCTTGGGCGCGGAGGGCGCGCTGCGCTTCTCGGCCTGGGCGGCCTTCTTCGCCGCCTTCTCCTGCCGGCGCTTCAGCTTGTCGGTCTGCTCGGCGAGCTTGCGGGCCTTCTTGCGCAGCTTCTTGCTGGAGTCGCGCACGGCGTCGTGGGCCGCGCGGACCGACTTCTCCGCCTTCGCCAGGGCCTTCTTCGCGCGCTTCTGCGCGGCCTTGTCGTCGGTCTTCTGCGACGACTTCTTCGAATCGGACTTCTTCTTCTGCGCCATGCCGGCTCCTCACACTCGTCGACCCGATCGGTCGTGGGTCCACCGTAGCGAGCGGGCACCGCACGGGGCCTGGGCAGAACGGCCGGCCGGGGAGTACAACTGCCGCATGACCGATGCGATCTCCCCGCGCGACTTCCGCGCCGCCCCCGGCACCGCCGACTGGCGGGTCGTCGGCGACGGCGCCCGCGCCTACTTCCGCACGGGCGGTCTCGGGGCCGGCTCCTTCGCCGCGGGAGCCGCCCTGGTCACCGCGATCGCCGCCCTCGCCGAGGAAGCCGGCCACCACCCCGACGTCGATCTGCGCTACGGCGGCGTCGGCGTGCGCCTGATCAGCCACGACGTCGGCGACATCAGCGAGCGCGACCTGGCCCTCGCTCGCGAGATCTCCGCCGCCGCCCGCGAACTCGGCCTCGCCGCCGAGCCGGCCGCGGTGCAGAGCCTGCAGATCGCCATCGACGCCGTCGACGTCGCCGCCGTCCGCGCCTTCTGGCGGGCCGTGCTCGGCTACTCCCCCGTCGAGGACGCCGACCTCGCCGACCCGCGCGCCCTCGGCCCGAACCTCTGGATCCAGCGGATAGAGGGCCCGCGCCCGGAGCGCAACACGATCCACCTCGACCTCTACCTGCCGCGCGACGTCGTCGACGCCCGCCTCGCCGCGGCCCTCGCCGCGGGCGGCCGCGTCGTCGACGACTCGAACGCGCCGGAGTGGTGGACCCTCGCGGACCCGGAGGGCAACGAGGTCGATCTCGCGCCCTGGCGGGACGACAGCGAGTGGAGCGCGTGAGGCCGTGACCCGGCGCGCCTCGTGAGGCAGGCTGGAGTCATGGTCTTCACTCCGAACCCCGGCGGCTACCACGGCCGGAACGCCCTGCGCCGCCCGATGCGCGGCCCCAAGCGCGACCGCTGGATGTGGTGGCGCCTGGGCTCCGGCGTCGCCGCGACCGTCGCGGGCCTGATCGCCCTGCTGGTCTTCACGAGCGGCCGGTACTGATCGTGTCGCGCGAGAGGGTCACGGGCATCGGCGGCTTCTTCTTCGCCGCGCGCGACCCGGAGGCGCTGGCGCGCTGGTACGCCGAGCACCTCGGCATCGACGAGGTGCCGACCGAGTACGGCGCCCCCTCGTGGCGTCAGGACGCCGGCACCACCGTCCTCGCCCCGATGCCGGCCGGCTCCGAGCCGCTCGGCCCCGCCGGCTGGACCCTGAACCTCCGCGTCCACTCGCTCGACGCGCTCGTCGCCCAGCTCCGCGCCGCGGGCATCACCGTCGAGATCCACCCCGAGACCTACCCGAACGGCCGCTTCGCCGACCTGCACGACCCCGAGGGCAACCGCCTGCAGCTCTGGCAGCCGGCGGGCGCGGACGCCTAGCCGCCCGGCGCACCCGGACGGCACCGCGCGTCAGGCGCGGTCGTGAAGGGTGATCAGGTAGCCGTCCGGGTCGGCGAAGGTGAAGGTGAGGCCGAAGGGGCCCTCGGCGGGGGCCGACGTGATCGGGACGCCGGCGGCGGCGAGGTCGTCGTGCAGGGCGGCCACCTCGGTGGCGTGCAGCCAGAGTGCGACGCCGCGGCCCGGCTCGGCGGGGAGCTCGGTGCCGGGGAGGTTGTCGCGGGACGCGAAGGGAATGAGCACAGTGCGAATCGCGAAGGGGATCGGCGCGGTGTCGAAGACGACGGCGTGCGGCGGGCCGGGGCGGCGGGAGAGGCCGAGGCGGGTCTCGTAGAACTCGGCGGAGCGCTCGAGGTCGCGGACCTGGAGGGAGAGGAAGTCGGGGCCGGTGATCGCCATGGGAGCGCCTTTCGTCGGGGTGGGTGTCAGTTTCCTTACATGGAGCGTATGTCAGACTACTGACATGAGTCAACAGGGCGAGAGCACGGCACGGATCGAGTTGGACACCTCCGTCGGCTACGTGCTGAAGGAGGCGTCGAGCGCCCTGCGCGTCGCGATGGACGCGGCGCTGCGGCCGCTCGGGATCACGGTCACCGCCTACTCCTGCCTGGAGCTGCTGGCGCACCGGCCGGGGCTGTCCAGCTCCGAGCTGGCGCGGGGCGCGTTCGTGACCCGGCAGTCGATGCACGTGCTGCTGCAGTCGCTCGAGCGCGACGGTCACCTGATCCGGGCCGAGACGGCGCCGAGCGGCCGGGCGCTGCCGATCCGGCTCACGACCTCCGGCGAGGAGCTCCTCGGCGAGGCGAGCGCGGCCGTCCGGGCGGTCGAGGAGCGCATGCTGACGGGGCTCGACGGGGCGCGGATCCGCGAGCTGCACGCCCTGCTCCGCCACTGCGCGGAGGCGCTCGCCTGAGCCTGCGGCATCGATACCGTGCACCACTCGGCATTCTCCCAGTGGCGTTCCGGAGCTGCGCAGGTACTCTGGAGGGTCGCCGCGCGGTCCCCTGAGCCCCGGCTGACACCCCCTGAGCACCACCTGCTGAGCGCTGCTGAGCGCTCCGCCGCCCCGACCCGCCCTGCCGCGCCCCCGTTCCCCCGCGGCGAACGACCCGGAAACCACGACTGCATGCACCACTCCGACCACGCCCCGGCCCCCGTCTCCGCCGCGACCGCACAGGCCCTCCCGACCCGCCGGCAGCTGCGCGAGCAGCGCGAGGCCGAGCAGGTCGCCGCGCGCGGCGTCGCCCGTACCGCCGCCGCCCGCACCGCCGCCGCGCGCAGCACGGCCCGGAGCACCGCCGCCCGCCGCCCCTCGACGCGCCGCGTGTCCGCCTTCGCCGCGATGACCTTCGTGGTCGGCCTGGCCGTCACCTCGACGATGCCCGCCTTCGCCGTCGGCGACACCCCGGAGTCCGCCGTCGCGACCGACACCGCGAACGCCGTCGCCGCGGCCCGCCCGCAGAGCTTCGTCGCCGCGGGCGTCGTGCAGCAGAGCGTCACCCGCGACGCCTTCGCCGCCGAGGCCAAGCCCGAGGTCCTCGTGCCCACCGCCTCCCTCGACGCGATCACCGCCGGCGCGGGCGAGTCGACCGCCGCGGCCGCCGGGGTCTCCGGCACCTGGGTGCTCCCGATCGCCGGCCACATCAGCAGCAGCTACGGCCCCCGCCCGGACCAGCCGGTCGCCGGCGTGAACCTCTTCCACAAGGGCACCGACCTCGCCGGCGCCTGCGGGACCCCGGTCCTCGCGGCCGCGAGCGGCACCGTCGAGGAGGCGGCCTACTCCGGCAGCTACGGCAACTGGATCCTGCTCGACAACGGCGACGGCATCGAGACCGGCTACGCGCACAACACCGACCTGCTCGTCGACGTCGGGGACACCGTCGTCGCGGGCGAGGTCATCGCGACCCGCGGCTCGACCGGCGCCTCCACCGGCTGCCACCTGCACTTCGAGACCCGCGTCGACGGCGAGGCGGTCGACGCCGTGCCGTTCATGGCCGCGCTGGGCGTGCCCCTGGGCTAGAGCCGAGCCGGAGCCTCTGGATCAGCCCAGCGGCACGGTGCGCGGGCCGGTCGAGACCGCGCCGGACCAGTGGGCGTCGGCGGGGTCGGTCGTCACGGTGATGCGCGCGTCCTGGTCGACGGCGATCTCCATCGAGCCGGTGTTGCCGCCGCCGTTGCTCGTCGTCCGGGTGGTGCCCGGGTCGTAGACGCAGGACGAGCCGGTGGTCATCAGGCCCTCGACCTCGACGGTCACCTCGGCGTCGGCGGTGTCGCAGGCGACCGAGACGGTCACGTACAGCGGCTCGCCGGTGAGGCGCACGGTCTGCGGCTCGACGGCGCCGGTCTCGTCGACCCACTCGACGGCGGCGGTCGCCCCCTCGGGCAGCCGGACGGGCCCGATCGGGCGGTCGCCCGGCGAGGCGGAGGCGGAGGCGGAGGCCGCGGGCGCTTCCGAGACGGTCGGCGTCGCCTCCGCTCCGCTCTCCGCCGGGGCGGTGCAGGCGGCCAGCGTCAGCCCGGTGAGGGCCAGCGCGGCCCCCTTGGTCATCGTTCTTCTCCTGCTCTTCACGGCTCCCCCTGCTCGTGTCGGCGGTCGTGTCGGTCCCTCCGGTCTACCCGAGGCGGCCGCCGAGCGGGACGGTCTCTGCGGCGGTTGCCAGGGACGCGGAGCACCGGACGCGGCGGTTCCGTGCAGCGGATCCACGGAGGCCGCGCCCAGATTCCCGAGTACCACTAGGTATATAGTCCACCTATGGATATCAGCAGCACCCGCTTCACCGATCGCGTCGTCCTCATCACCGGCGGCGGCTCCGGCCTCGGCCGCGCCACCGCCGTCCGCCTCGCCGCGGAGGGCGCGAAGCTCGCCCTCGTCGACGTCTCCGAGCAGGGCCTCGCCGCGACCGTCGAGGCGCTCCCCGAGGGCACCGAGTCGCTCACCGTGATCGCGGACGTGTCGAAGGCGTCCGACGTCGACGACTACGTCGCGCAGACCCTCGCGCGCTTCGGCCGCATCGACGGCTTCTTCAACAACGCCGGCATCGAGGGCCGCCAGAACCTCACCGAGGACTTCACCGCCGACGAGTTCGACAAGGTCGTCGCGATCAACCTCCGCGGCGTGTTCCTCGGCCTCGAGAAGGTGCTCAAGGTGATGCGCGAGCAGGGCTCGGGCATGGTCGTCAACACCGCGAGCGTCGGCGGCATCACCGGCATCGGCAACCAGTCCGGCTACGCGGCCGCGAAGCACGGCGTCGTCGGCCTCACCCGCAACTCCGGCATCGAGTACGGGCAGTACGGCATCCGCATCAACGCGATCGCCCCGGGCGCCATCTGGACGCCGATGGTCGAGAACTCCATGAAGCAGCTCGACGCCGAGAACCCGCGCAAGGCCGCCGAGGAGTTCATCCAGGTGAACCCGACCAAGCGCTACGGCGAGGCCGCCGAGATCGCCTCGGTCGTCGCCTTCCTGCTCTCGGACGACGCCTCCTACATCAACGCGGTCGTTCTGCCGATCGACGGCGGGCAGTCGATCAAGTACTGAGCCCTCTCCTCGAAGCTGTCGCGGCGCGAGAGGATGGTCGGATGAACCCCACCGGGCGCCTCCGCGCCGCGCGCGACACCCTGCTCGAGCACCGCACCGATGCGGCGGCCGCCACGGACGCCTTCCGCTGGCCGGACGTCGGCCCGCACTTCAACTGGGCCGTCGACTGGTTCGACGAGATCGCGATCGGCAACGAGAGGACCGCCCTCTGGATCGTCGAGGAGGACGGCTCGGAGACGAAGGTCTCCTTCGACGAGATGCGCTGGCGCTCCGACGAGGTCGCCGCCTGGCTGCACTCCGTCGGCGTCGAGCAGGGCGACCACGTGATGCTCATGCTCGGCAACCGGCTCGAGCTGTGGGAGTCGATGCTCGCGATCATGAAGCTCGGCGCGGTCATCCTGCCCACCACGACGCTCCTCTCCCCCGCGGACCTCGCCGATCGCCTCGAGCGCGGCGAGGTCGCGCATGTGATCGCGGACGCGACCGAGACCGCGAAGTTCGAGGGCCTCACGGAGGACGTCGGACTGATCGCGGTGGGCGGCGCGGCGGGAGTGCCCGAGGGCTGGCTCGACTACGCCGACTCGATCGAGGCCCCCGGCATCGCGCCGAGCGTCGTCGTCGACAGCACCGACGCCTGCCTGATCTACTTCACCTCGGGGACCACCTCGAAGCCGAAGATGGTCGTGCACACCCACGAGTCCTACCCGGTCGGGCACCTCAGCACGATGTACTGGCTCGGCGTGCAGCCGGGCGACGTGCACTCGGCGATCAGCTCGCCCGGCTGGGGCAAGCACGCCTGGAGCTGCTTCTTCGCGCCGTGGAACGCCGAGGCGACCGTTTTCGTCTACAACTACTCGCGGTTCTCGCCGGTCGCGCTGCGCGAGCAGCTGGACCGCGCGGGCGTCACCACCTTCTGCGCGCCGCCGACGGTCTGGCGGATGCTGATCCAGTCCGATCTCGGTGCCCGCCCGCGCGCTCTCAGCGAGATCCTCTCGGCCGGCGAGCCGCTGAACCCCGAGGTGATCGCGACCGTCGAGCGCGATTGGGGCCTCACCATCCGCGACGGCTACGGCCAGACCGAGACCACGGCGATCATCGCCAACCCGCCCGGCGCCGAGGTCGTCTCCGGGGCGATGGGCCGGCCGCTGCCGGGCGTCGCGATCGCGCTGATCGACCCGGTCACCGGCGAGTCCTCCTCCACCGGCGAGATCTGCCTCGACCTGTCCACCGAGCCGGTCAACCTGATGTCCGGCTACCACGGCGACGACGAGCGCACCTCGCGCGCGCGGGCCGACGGCTACTTCCACACCGGCGACGTCGCCGTCCGCGCCGTCGACGGCACCATCACCTTCCTCGGCCGCACCGACGACATCTTCAAGTCGTCCGACTTCAAGATCTCGCCCTTCGAGGTCGAGAGCGTGCTGCTGCAGCACCCGGCCGTCGCCGAGTCCGCGGTCGTCCCGGCGCCCGACCCGACCCGGCACAGCGTGGTCAAGGCCTACGTCGCGCTGGCGGACGGCTGGGAGCCGACCGCCGAGACCGCCGCGGCGATCTTCCGGCACACCGACGAGCTGCTCTCCTCCTTCGAGCGGGTGCGCCGGATCGAGTTCCACGAGCTGCCCAAGACCATCTCGGGCAAGATCCGCCGCGTCGAGCTGCGCGAGCGCGAGGAGCAGGCCTTCGCCCGCGGCGAGGAGCTCGCGGCGGAGTGGCGGAGCGACCGGCTCTAGCGCCGGTCCTGCGTCCTCAGTCCTCCGTCGGGCGGCGGCGCTGCTGCTTGGTGGCGGAGCGCTGCTGCTTGCTCGCGAGGTGGCGGCGGCCGGAGCCGCGGGTGGGGCGGGTCGGCCGGCGCGCGGCGGCGGGCGGGGCGAGGGCCGCGGCGACGAGGTCGCGGAGGGTCGTGAGGGCGACCTCGCGGTTGCGCAGCTGCGAGCGCTCCTGCGAGACCGTGACGGTGATCGCTCCGGAGACAAGGCGCTGGGCGAGCCGCTGGAGGAGGCGCTCCCGCTGCTCGTCCGTGAGCGCGGCGGACTCCGCGACGCTCCAGGTGAGCTGCACGCGGCTGTCGGACGTGTTGACGTGCTGCCCGCCCGGGCCGGAGGAGCGGGAGAACCGCCACTGCAGCTCGGACGCGGGGATCGTCAGGCGCGCGGACACCTCGAGATCCGCACCCACCTCGACAGCCATGCGGCAAGCCTGGCACGCCGAGCGCGGTCAGGCCGAGGGCGGACGTCCCCCGCCCGCGCCGCCGCCGCCCGAGGGCACCGACCCGCCGGTCGGCTCCGTCGTCGTGTCGACGCGGACCGTGAGGGCGAAGCGGTAGCCGGAGGTGGCGTCGCCGGTCGCGGTCGGCAGCTGCAGCTCGCCGCCGTCGTCACCGAAGACGTTGTCGTCGTCGAGGCTCACCTGGGCGAGGTTCTCGCTCGAGCCCTCGTAGCCGCTGAGCGCGTAGACCGCGGTGCAGGCGTCCTCGGGGACGGCCAGCTGCGAGGTCGCGATCGCGTTGCCGGAGTCGCTGATCGAGTCGACGTCGGGGTAGACCTCGAAGTGGATGTGCGGCCAGCGGCCGGAGTAGCAGGCCGGGAAGATCGAGGTGTAGCCGACCTCGCCGTTCGCGTCGGCGATCTGCACGCCGCGGAGGTAGGTCTCCTCGGTGATGCCGTCGGAGTACATCGAGTAGCCGCCGGACGCGTCGCAGTGCCAGACGTAGACGGCGGCGTTCTCGAACGGGACGCCGCCGTTCGCGGTGTCGAGGATCGTCAGGGTGAAGGCGAGCGGCACGCCGGCCGCGGTGGCGCCGCCGTCGATGCTCGAGCGGATGTCGCTGCGGACGATGCCGGAGTCGCTCAGCACGTCGGGGCCGTTCGAGCCGTCGCCGGGGTAGGGACCGGCGGTCTCGTCGGGGATCTCGCCGGTGGTCGCGGCGGCGCTGCTGCTCGCGCTGCTCGTCGCGGTTCCGGAGGCGCTGCCCGCGACGGCCGAGCACGCGGCCAGCGCGGTGGTGGCGGCGCCGACTCCGATGAGGCCGAGCACGCGGCGCCGGTCGAGCACACGGCGGCTCAGCAGGGTGCCGACGTCGAAGGAGAGGCCCTGGTCGACGACCTCGTCGTCGGGGCGGACGAGGGCGCGGCCCTCATAGCGGAGGCCGTCGGGGGTGCGGTCGGGCTCGGGGATGCGGGACATCGGGGGATCCTTGTCACTCGGGGGCTCGGGGAACCCCAGAGTGACCGGCGCGGCAGGCGGGAGCCTTTGCGTCGCCTATGAGCCTCCGATGTCAGGAGCCGCTGGTGTCCCGGCGCGACCGCCGCCAGAAGGCCTTGAGCCGGTCGACCTGCCGGTCGGTCCACGCGTTGGACAGCGCGAAGGCCGCGGCGGCGGGATCGCCTCCGCTGCTGATCCGCTGGATCGCCTCGAGCGCCTGCTGGGCGGGGTCGCGGTCGTCGGGCACGTGGGGGTCCGGCGGCGACTCGGTCACGATGCGCTCTCCGGGTACGGCGTGCTCGCCGCCGGCCAGTCCGAGGCCAGCAGCTCGCCGCGCAGCCGGTGGTACTGCTGCACAGCGCTCAGCGAGTCGGTGCGGAACGCGATCGCGACGGCGGCGTCGCGCCAGTAGCCGTCCCAGCCGCTGTACTGCGCGAAGACGCGGGAGCCGATGCTCTCCAGCAGCTCCCAGGCCCGGTCGGCGGTCAGGTAGCCGGCGACGTAGGCGTAGCGGATCGCTCCGATCGTGCGCTCGGCGTCGCCGGCGAGCAGCAGCACGGGCGGGCGGCCGCCGACCGGCTGCGCGCGCTCGAGGAGGTGGAACTCGCTCTCGCCGGTGAGGGCGGCGATCCGGGAGCGCATCCGCTCGGCGTCCTCCGAGGCGGAGACCTCGGCGAAGCGCGTCGACAGCGGACCGCGGGCGAGGACGTCGGCGACGAACAGCTCGACGTCCTCGGCCGAGGCGATGCGGAAGTCGCGGTCGAGCGCGCCGCGCTGCTCGGTGAGCGCGGGCATCGGCAGCTCCGGCCAGGGCGAGCCCTTGGCGCCGTCGGCGTAGCGGGCGCGCAGCTCGGCGGGCAGCTCGGCCCAGGTGGGCTGGAAGGCGAGCGAGGAGTTCCAGCCGCCGAAGGAGAAGTCGCTGACGGCGTCGAGGGCGAGCAGCTGCTGCTGGCGCAGGGTCGGCGCGGGCGTCCGCGCCTCGGCGCGGTAGGCGAGCTGCTGCCGGCGGGGCGCTCCGGCGTCGCGGATCTGGAAGGTGATCGACGCGAGGGCCAGCCCGAGGACGAGGCCGATGCCGAAGGTGAAGATCGGCAGTCCGGTGCTGCCGTCCGCGCTCGCGAGACCGAGCACGAAGCCGACGATCCCGAGCGGAGCGGCGACGGCCGTGACCAGCAGGGCGCGGCGGCCGATCCCGCCGCCGGGAGCGCGCCGGTGCGCGTCCGCGGCACGCGCGTAGCGCAGGCGGGAGCGCACGGGGAACTCGACGTCTCCCGGGTGATTCTGCAGCGGCACGATCGGCAGCCTAGACGGGCAGCGAGGACGCCGCGCGTGTGGTTGCCTGGGGGCATGAAGCTTGCCGAAGCACTCCTCGAGCGGGCCGATCTGCAGAAGCGGATCGAGGCCCTCCAGTCGCGGATCGTCGCGAACGCCTCCTACCAGGAGGGCGAGGAGCCGACGGAGGACCCGTCGGAGCTGCTGGCCGAGTGCCTGCGCGCGCTGGACGCGCTGGAGCGCCTGGTCACGGCGGTCAATCTGACGAACACGGCGGCGACCACGCCCGACGGCGTGCGGCTGACCGCGGCGCTCGCCCGGCGCGAGTCGCTCCGGTCGCAGCACAGCATCGTCGTGCGCGCGGCCGACGCGGCGGCGGGCGATCGCGGCTACCGGCAGCTGCGCAGCGAGCTGCGGCGGCTGCCGGCGCTGCCGGTGCGCGAGCTGCGCGCCCGGGCCGACGTGCTCGCCCGCGAGCTGCGCGACCTGGACGCGGCGATCCAGCGCACCAACTGGGAGGTCGATCTGCTGCAGGAGTGAGACGCAGCGCCCTGCGGGGCGCGGTCGGGCGGTGAGTCGGTAGGCGCACCGGAGCGAGCACACACCGTCGGGCCGGCGGTCAATCCGGCCCACTGTCACGCGGTGGGCAGCGTACGGCTCCGGCCATCACTCACAGCCCAGCACCGACGACCGGTGACCGCGCAGACAGGACACCTCATCACCACGTGCTGGCCGGGGCGCCGAGGGCGGGTTCGGGGACCTCACCGCCTGTCCTGCGTCAGCGCGCGCAGCTGAGCGGCGAAGAAGGCCAGCGAGCGGTCGACCTCGGGCAGCGCGGGCGTGCGGTTGAGGTGGCCGTGCGGCATGCCCTGCGCGAGGTAGCCGGTCGCGGCGACGCCCGCCTCCGTGAGCTGCCGGAGCAGGAGCTCGGCCGAGCCGCGCAGCTCGTCGAACTCGTTGACGAGGACCGAGGCCGGCGGCAGTCCGTGCAGCGGCGCGGCGCCGGGGAGCGCGTGCGGGGGCAGGTCGGAGAGGCGCCCGACGTAGGTGCGGACCATGTCCTCGATCCCGGCGGTCGGGAAGCGCAGCAGCGGCGGGAGCGGCATCAGCTCGCGGATCACGGAGCCGTCGAGTGCCGGGTTCGGGAAGTGCGCGAACGGGTAGGCGAGCAGCACGTGGTCCGGGAGGCGGGCGCCGGCGTCGCGCTCGCGGAGCGTCGCGGCGAGGGCCAGGGCGGCGCCGGCGCTGGCGCCGCCGATCGCGACGGGCAGCGCGTCGGGGGTCTCCGCGCGGAGGTGGCGCCAGGCGGCCTGCACATCGTCGAGCGGGACGGGGAAGCGGACCTCGGCGCTCGCGAGGCGGTAGCCGACCGACACGACGCGAGCTCCGGCGCGGGCGGCGAGCTCGGCGGAGACGACGTGCGACTCGCGCATCTCGAGGTCGCCGGCCTGGAAGCCGCCGCCGTGCACCCAGAGCAGGGCGGAGGCAGCGGGCTCTGCGGACGCGTAGACCCGGAGCGGGATCGGGCCGTGCGGGCCGTCGATCGCGGCGTCGGAGACGGTGACGCCCTCGGGGAGCGTCCACGGGCCGGGGTCCTCCTCGAACTCGGCGACCTTTGCCGCCTGCGCCGCGTCGAGCGGGTAGGCGACCCCGTCGAGCAGCGGCAGGCGGGCGGCGAGGTAGGGATCGAGCGGCAACGGTGCCTCCTGGGTGGGTGCGGGATACGGGGAACACGGTAGTCAGGACGGCTGCGCGCGGTCTGCCGGGTGGATCTCGATACGCCCTCTGCGAGGGCTACTCGATCAGCATGAATCGCCCCCGCGGCGCCGACCATTCAGGGAAGGCGCGAACGCGCTGGAGAGCATGGGCGGGCGCGCTCGTTCCATGCTGGTCGAGTAGCGCGAAGCGCGTATCGAGACCCGCCCTCTGCAGAACGGTGGATCTCGATACGCCCTCTCCGAGGGCTACTCGATCAGCAGGGATCGCTCCAGCCCGGCGTCCGCGCGGCGGACCATGCTGGTCGAGTAGCGCGCAGCGCGTATCGAGACCCACGTCCGTCAGAACGGGGGCGGGACGTCCTCGAAGCGGGGGCCCGGCGGCGCCCCGGCCAGGGCGGGCGGGCGGATCGTGACGGTGCGGCCGGTCGGGGTGGTCCAGACGATGCCGCCGTCGGGGCGGGGGACGTAGGTCCACCGGTCACCGTGACGGACGTGGTGGTGGCTCACGCACAGCGAGACGAGGTTCTCGAGGGACGTCTCGCCGCCGTTGCGCCACTCGATCGTGTGGTCCGCCTCCGACCTCGATGCGGAGCGGGTGCAGCCGGGGAAGCGGCAGGTCTGGTCTCGGAGCTGCAGATGCAGGCGCATCTGCGGGGGCGGGACCCGGTAGGTGCGGCCGACGGAGACGACCGCGCGGGTGTCCGGATCTGTGAGGACGCGGGTGAAGGAGGCGCCGGTCTCGACCAGCGCGCGGGCGAGGTCGGCCGGGATGAGGCCGTAGCCGTCGAGGTCCGCGGGTGCGTCGTCGAGACCGGCGGCGGTCGACGCGGCGAGCGTGAGCCGCACCTCCGCGTGAATCCCGGGCACGTACGACGCGGACAGCTGAGGCCCGTCGCTCGCGGGAGTGGTACCGGCGATGTCGCCGTCGCTGAGCAGATCGGTGAGGGCGTCGGCCTTCAGCTGCGCCAGGGTGCGCTCGTCGCCGCCCTCCCGGAGGGACCGGGCGATGCGGTCGAGACGATCCCCGATCCCCATCGCGTCCGGTGCGGGGAGGAGCGCGCAGAGGGTGGCCATCCCGTCGATTTCGGGCGAGATCCACACGGCGCGGTCCTGGCGGGCGCGGGCGTGGCGCTGAGCGAACGGCTCCTCGTGCAGCTCGTCGCGGAGCCGTGCGACGATCCGCCTCAGCTGCGTCGGCGTCACGTCCGGCGCGACGCCCGCGGCGCGCTCGTCGAAGGCGGCGCGAGAGGCGGCGGGCAGGGTCGCGGCGGTCGCGCAAATCACCTCGCTCGACTCCCAGAGGAGCCGTCCCTCCGCCACCGCGGCGCGGGTGCACGGCAGCTCCTCGACCAGCAGGATCGCGTGATCGATCACCTTCGACGCCGCCCGCTCCGACAGGCGCAGCGCGACCGCGAACTGCGCCCGGATCGACCGCTCGACGAGGCTGCTCGCCTCGCTCCGGGGCAGGCCGCCGCCCCGCGCGAACTCCTCGGGAGCGGTGAGCGCCGTGCGGTACGCCAGGTGCACGGCCTCGGCCCGCGTGAGCAGGAACCGCGCCGACGTGACACCGAGATCGGCGGCGACACCGAGCACCGCACCGACCGCTGCGACCGGCCCGGTCGGTTCCTCCGCGCTGCTCGCGTCGCTGATCTCATCCATACGAGTATCGAATCAGGGACCGCCGACAGCCGCGGGGCGATGTCGATCAGCCCGAAGACAACTCCGCGAAAGAGCTCCTGTGGAGGGGCGACGGCGGCGGCGCGGGCGCCTCAGCGTGCAGGCGCCGCGCGCTCGAGGAGGAGGACCCCGTCCAGGAGGACCGTGTCCGCGCCGTCCGGGCCAGTGGCCGTCCGCTCGCGGGTCTCGACGAGCCGGGGCGTCCACTCGGCCGGATCGAGGGCGAGGGCGGCGAGCTCCTCCTCGGGCGGGGCGAGGACGGGTCCGCCCTCGTGCCGGTGCGCGTGCGCGGACCAGGGCGGCGCGGCGGCGTGCGAGACGATCGCGAGGACTCCGCCGGGCGCCACGAGCTCGGCGGCGCGGCGCAGGATGGGGATCCGCGGCAGCTCCACCATCGAGTGCAGGAAGCTCGACGCGACCAGGTCGAAGACGCCCTCGACCGGCCAGCCGGCGCCGAGATCCGCCTGGCGGACGTCGATCACGAGACCCCGGGCGAGCGCCTCGGCCCGGGCGCGCTCGAGCGCGGTCTCGGAGAGGTCGAGGCCGGTGACGGTCCAGCCCTGCGCCGCCAGCCAGAGGACGTCGCCGCCCTCGCCGCAGCCCAGGTCGAGGGCGCGGCCGGGAGTCAGGTCGCCGACGAGATCGACGAGAGTCGCGTTCGGCCGGCCCGACCAGACGCGGTCGGAGTCGGAGTAGCGCGCCTCCCAGTGCTCGCGGGCGGTCCCGGGCTCGGTGTCGTGCTCGGTGTCGTGCTCGTGCTCGCTGCTCATGTCGTTCCCTCCGGCGAGCGCGGCGCGTGCGTCCGGCTCCGCTCGAGGATGCCGGACCGCGCGCTCCGGAGCCAGCCGTCGTGCCGCTTCGGCACGGGCTCCTCCCCAGGCGCCGAGTCCGGGGCTCTCTCCACCGATCTCCGCGACCCCTTCCGCGACACCGCGGACGCCGATTAGCGTCGGCGGCATGAGCCTGAGCTTCGAAGAGATCATCGTCGACTGCACCGACTTCCGCGCCCTCGGGCACTGGTGGCAGGAGGCGCTCGGCTGGGACATCGTCGATGAGGACGACGAGGGGATCGAGTTGCTGCCCGCGTCCGGCCGCGGCCCGAGTCTCCTCTTCCTCGACGTGCCGGAGCGGAAGACCGTGAAGAACCGCCTGCACCTCGACTTCGTGCCCGACGATCAGGCGGCGGAGGTCGACCGGCTGATCGCGCTGGGCGCCACCCGGATCGACGTCGGCCAGGGCGAGCAGTCGTGGGTGGTGCTCGCGGATCCGGAGGGGAACGAGTTCTGCATCCTCTCCGCGCGCGAGTGACGGAGAGCGAAGATGCGTATGTATCGATAATCGCCTGAGAAAGTCAAGGGTAGAACGATCGTTCTCGACACCTCTAGCATCGGCTTCGACGCGAGCCCGCCCCGGCCGCGCAGAGACGAGGAGAGACCCGTGAGCGCGAACGCCCTGCCCGCGAACGCCCTGCCCGCGAACGCCCAGCCCGCGAGAGCGGAGAAGGCGCAGTCCCCCGCGCTGAACCGCACCGCCGGTCTCTACGCCTACGCCTACCGGCTCACGCTCTCGGAGTCGATGGCCACCGCCGCCCTGCACCAGGCCGCGGTCACCCTCCGCTCGGGATCACCGCGGGTCGTCGACGAGCAGTCGGCCCTCGAGATCGCACGGACGGAGATCGGCCGTCACAGCGTCGGCCGCCGCGCCGCGCTCGTTCCGGCGTCCGCTCCGGTCGGGCTCCGCGAGGACGACCTGCTCCGCTCCGCGTTCCACCGCCGCCTGCACGGCCTGCCCGCCCTCGAGCGCCAGTGCTGGCTGCTGCGCCACACCGGCGGGCACGACGTCGCGGTGATCGCCGACCTCCTCGAGATCAGCGCCGAGCAGGTGCGCTCGGCCCTCGGCAGCGCTGCGGCGATCCTCGTCGCGGGCGAGCTGGCCGACGCCGGCGCGGAGGACGCCGAGTCCACCGCCCTCTGACACGCGGATCGCAGCGGCGGGTGCAGGAGAGAAGGAGCCCGAGGGACGCCGGGTCCAGCCGGCGGCGCCCCTCAGGCGTCTGAGACCGCGGGGGCGGCGCTCCCTCGGGAGGCGTCCGGGCGGAGGTCCGGGTCAGTCGAGGTAGTCGATGTCGTCCCACGGCTCCTGCAGGTCGCCGGTGTCGCGGTCGTCATCGGGGACCTGCACCTCTTCGAAGATGACCGGCACGCCGGAGGAGATCAGCACGCTGACCTGGCGGTTGCCGACCACGACGAAGTCGATGAGCCCGCCGCCGGCCTGGGTCGCGCGGGTCGCGGACTCCTTGAGATCGTCGACGTCCGTCCCCTGGGAGAGTCCGTAGGTCTTGCCCTCGATGGTGACGGTGGTTCGGATCATCTGGCGCGCCTGCTCCTCGACTCGGGAGCCCTCACCCTACGAATCGCGCCGAAGTGCAGCCAGGCCTTGCGGAGGAGGCGGCGGACTGCCACGCGCGCTCGCGGACCCTGCGCGGGACACGCGCGGAACGGCCCCGCTCACGCTCTCCCCGCTCGCGTCAACGGGGGTCACGGCGGGCCGGGCGGACCGTAGCGTGGCCGACGCACGATCCGAACACCCGCGGGAGCAGGACCGACCGCGGAACGAGCAACGAGGAGGATCCCATGACGGACACGAGCACCCCCGACACCCAGCCGGTCGAGCCCGACGAGGTCGACCCCGAGACGGCGACCGACCCCGAGGGCGACCCGGTTGAGAACCCGTCCGGCTGAACCGGGCGTGCGCCGCACGGCGCAGAGAAGGCTGAGAGCGCCGGACCCCCTGCTAGTCAGGGATCCGGCGCTCTCAGCCTTTGTTGTGCGGGTGCCGCGGTGCTGTCACCACGGCACCCGCCGGCCGGGAGGGGGAGGCTCGGCTCCCCCTCTCAGCGACAGCGCCGCGTCGAGGCGATCAGCTGCGGTTGCGGCGTCGTGCTCGTCGCTGCTGGAGCAGCAGCAGTGCGCCGCCACCCAGGGCGAGGAACGCGAGCGACAGACCCGCACCGGTCTCGACTCCGGTCGAGGCGAGTCCGCTGGTCGGCGGCGTCCCGGACTTCGCCGGGATCACCGGCGGGGTGGAGGCCCGGGGCGTGGGCTGGACCGTCGGCGTCGGCGTCGGGGTCGGCGTCGGGGTCGGCGTGGGCGTCACGACGGGCGGCGTCGTCGGCGGGGTCGTCGGCGGGGTCGTCGGAGGCGTCGTCGGAGGCGTCGTCGGAGGCGTCGTCGGAGGCGTCGTCGGAGGGGTCGTCGGAGGGGTCGTCGGAGGCGTCGTGGGCGGCGTTGTCGGCGGCGTCGTCGGCGGGGTCGTCGGCGGGGTCGTGGGTGGCGTCGTCGGCGGGGTCGTGGGCGGCGTGGTCGGCGGCGTCGTCGGCGGGATCGTCGGAGGCGTGGTCGGCGGCGTCGTCGGCGGGGTCGTGGGCGGCGTGGTCGGCGGGGTCGTCGGCGGGATCGTCGGCGGGGTAGTCGGCGGCGTCGTCGGCGGAGTCGTCGGAGGGGTCGTCGGCGGGATCGTCGGCGGCGTCGTCGGAGGCGTCGTCGGAGGCGTCGTCGGAGGGGTCGTCGGCGGGATCGTCGGCGGGGTCGTCGGCGGCGTCGTCGGAGGGGTCGTCGGCGGGGTCGTCGGAGGGGTGGTCGGCGGCGTCGTGGGCGGCGTGGTCGGCGGCGTCGTCGGAGGCGTGGTCGGCGGAGTCGTCGGAGGCGTCGTGGGCGGCGTCGTCGGCGGCGTCGTCGGAGGCGTCGTCGGAGGCGTCGTCGGCGGCGTAGTCGGCGGGGTCGTCGGAGGCGTCGTCGACGGCGTCGTCGGCGGCGTGGTCGGCGGAGTCGTAGGCGGCGTCGTCGGCGGCGTCGTCGGCGGCGCCGTGGTCGGCGCGATCGTCGGCGGGGCGGTGGTCGCCGGGGTGCAGGAGGACGAGACGAAGGTGTCGTCGTCGAGGGTCACGGCGCCGTTGCGGGCGAGGGCGCGGCCGTCGACGGTGACGGCGTTGGTCACGGTGATCGAGGTCAGCGCGAGGATCGAGCCCGCGAAGTCGGAGGAGGTGCCGAGGGTCGCGGAGCTGCCGACCTGCCAGAAGACGTTGCAGGCCTGCGCGCCGTTGATCAGCTCGATCCGGCTCCCGGAGCCCGTGATGAGGGTCGAGGCGGCCTTGAAGACGAAGACGGCGCCGTTCGCGCCCTCGGCGTCGAGGGTCACGGTGCCCGTGACTCCGATCGGGCCGGAGGCGGTGTAGACGCCGGGAGTGAAGGTGCGGCCGACGAGGTCGCCGGCGACGGACTCGGTGGTGGCCTGCGAGGTCAGCTGGTCGTAGGCCTTGACCAGGTCGGACTGCGCGCCGATCGCGTCGGCGTCCGCGGCGTGCGTCGCGCCGAGGACCTCGCCGGGCGGGAAGCCGGTGATCGCGGTGCCGGGGCTCACGCCGAGGTCGAGCGGCAGGAGCGTGTCGCCGGTGTTGGTGACGGTCGATCCGCCGAGGACCGAGAAGTTCCCCGCCCTCCCGAGCGTCGGCGCCGTGGCCGCCTGGGCGGCGGTCGCGGAGAGGAGCCCCGCGGACAGGAGCAGGATCCCGGTCGACGCCGCGATCCCCACCTTCCAACGGGCCCGGTCTCGTCGGACGTGGGAAGGAGTTCCGTGCGGCATCGTTGCGCAGCGATCCGCCCACGACAGCGTGGGCTCGTGACACCCGAGGTGAGTGGAGTCGAACCGTAGCCCCGGGCTTGAGCAGGAGTACAGGGCGCGATCGCCGGCCCGGCGCGGATCTGCCGGGGATCCGGGCGCGGATCGACGGATTGTCACCCTAACGGGGGACTGCGTGCCGTTGCACCGGTGTCCCCGGACACGTGATGCGGCCGAGGCCACGATGACGCGGCGGCCTCTTGCCCCGCCCCCGCTCGAGTGGGACCGTGGGCCGCAGCCGCAGCCGCAGCCGCAGCCGCCGACGCAGAGGAGCGCACCGTGGGAACCCTCGACATCGATCTGTTCAGCACCGTCGACGGGGTCGCGCAGGCGCCCGGCGGACCGGAGGAGGACCCGGGCGGCGGCTTCGCGTTCGGCGGCTGGCAGGCGCCGCTGGTCGACGAGACGGTCGGCGAGCAGGTCCTGGACGGGATGGCCGGCATGGACGCCCTGCTGCTCGGACGGCGCACCTACGAGATCTTCGCGGGCTACTGGCCGCAGCAGCAGGGGCCGATCGCGGAGCTGTTCAACCGGATCCCGAAGTACGTCGCCTCCCGCGGCACGCCGCCACT
Organism: Rathayibacter sp. PhB151; assembly: GCF_004366415.1. NCBI lineage: Bacteria > Bacillati > Actinomycetota > Actinomycetes > Micrococcales > Microbacteriaceae > Rathayibacter > Rathayibacter sp. PhB151. Next base: position 1,025,191 of record NZ_SOEN01000006.1, read on the forward strand.
CCCCTGGTCCGGCTCGGTGCAGCTCGGCGCCGACCTGCCGGCCGCCGTCCGCGAGGTGCGCGAGCGCCACTCCGCCGTGCACGTGATCGGCAGCCTCGACCTGGTGCAGACGCTGCTCGCGGAGCAGCTCTTCGACCGGCTCACCCTGTGGCTGCACCCGATCCTGCTCGGCTCCGGCAAGCCGGTCTTCGGCGGCGGTTCCGTGCCCACGAACCTGCGGCTCGACGGGCCGGCCGTCACCTCGCCGCGCGGAGTCGTGCGACTGCAGTACCTGCGGGTGGACGGGACGCCCGGCACTGGGACGATGGGGCCCTGAGGCGCCGATCGACCCGCCGGCCGGGCGACGCTCCGGCATACTGACGGCGTGCAGGACGAGGACGACGAGCGCCAGGATCTCGAGCGCGCGCTCTACGCCCGCCCGACCGGGGACGACCGCGACGAAGCACTGCGGGCCGAAGCGCAGCGGATCGAGGCGCAGCGGGCCGAGGCGCAGCGCCGACTCGTGGCCGCCGCCGCCGCCCCGGAGGCGCAGCCCGGCCCGCGAGGCGCCGGACCCGCGCGGACGGCCGGCGAACCCTCGCCCGCCGCACCCCCCGCCCGCTCGCGCCTCGTCCTCCTCGGCGCCGGGCTGCTCGTCGGCGGGCTCGTGGTCGGCGCGGCCACCGCCTCCGTCATCGGCGCGGCGACGCCCGATCCGGTCTCGACCACCGCCTCCCCCACGCCGACTCCGGACGCCGCCGACCGCTTCGCCGCGCTCGTCGAGGGCTGGGCGGCGACAACCGATGTCCCCCCGGGCCTCTCGCTGATCTCCGGCGGAGCCGAGGTCTACAGCCCGACCTTCGAGACCGCCCAGGACGACCGGCTGCTGCTCACGGCGCCCGACGCCACCCGGATCTGCCTCGCCCTCGAGCGCCCCGACGGCTCGCTCTCGGCGGGCTGCACCGGCCTCGAGGCCTTCTTCGCCGGCGACGCGCTCGACGTCGTCGGCACGGCGACCGGCGACGACACCCCGGTCTACACGCGCGTCACCCTCCGCCCCGACGGCTCCGTCGAGGGCGGCTTCCAACTCGTCGCCACGCCGGGCCCGGAGGCGTGAGCGGCGCATCAGCCGCTGCAATCGCTCACCGGGAGCTGCTCCTCCGCGCCCGGCGGTCCTGACGGCGCGAGCACCGAGCGCTGAACGCGGCTGTCGAGCCTGCGCGGGCGCTCAGAGAAACCGAGGGCGCGGGCGCCAGGATGCGGGGACACCGCCCGCTCCGCCGAGCACCGACCCGAGAGGCCCCGCCGTGCCCGCCAGCACCCAGAACGCCACCGCCGCCACCGACTCCGGCACCACCGCGCCGCAGGAGTACGACGTCGCCGTGATCGGCGCGGGCCCGGCCGGCACCGCCGCCGCCCTCCGCGCAGCCGAGCTCGGCGCGAAGGTGGTCGTGCTCGAGGCCGGCCGCGTCGGCGGCACCTGCGTCAACACCGGCTGCGTGCCCACGCGCGTGCTCGCGAAGACCGCGCGCATCGTCCGCGAGGCCCGCACCGCCGGCGACTACGGTGTCGACGTCGGCACGCCCGTCGTCGACTGGGCGGCGACCGTCCGCCACGTGCACGCGCGGGTCGACAAGGTCCGCTCGATCAAGCGCGAGGCGCAGCGCTTCGAGGAGGCGGGCGTCGAGCTGATCCACGAGGGCCGCGCGCGCTTCGTCGACGAGAGCACCCTCGTCCTGGACAGCGGCCGGCGGATCCGCGCCCGCTCGATCCTGATCTGCGTCGGCGGCCACTCGCGCCGCCTTCCGATCCCGGGCGCCGAGCTCGCGACCGTCCCCGAGGACGTGCTGGCACTGCCGGCCCTCCCCCGCCGCGTCGCGGTCATCGGCGGCGGCAACACCGGCGCGCAGCTGGTCACGGTGTTCAACGCCTTCGGCTCCGAGGTGACGCTGCTCGACGTCGCACCGCGGATCCTCACCACCTCGGACGCGAGCATCTCGGAGCACGTCGCCGGCGCCTTCGAGCGCCAGGGCGTCCGCGTGCACCTGGGCATCGAGACGGTCGAGCGCCTCGAGCGCGCGGAGGACGGCTCGATCGACATCACCTGGCGCGAGGACGGCTCCGCGCGCACCGAGGGCGTCGACGCCGTGATCATGGCGACCGGCTGGCCCGCCGACGTCGAGGACCTGGGGCTCGAGAACGCCGGCATCGAGGTCGTCCGCTCGGCGATCCCGGCCGATCAGTACTTCCGCACGGTCGTGCCGCACGTCTTCGCGGTCGGCGACGCGAACGGGCGCGACATGCTCGTGCAGGCGGCGCAGTTCGAGGCGGAGGCGGCGGCCGAGAACGCGGTGCTCGGCGCCAACCGGCGCACCCCGCAGTTCCTGCTGCCGGCCGGCGGCTTCACGGACCCGGACTACGCGGGTGTCGGCTTCACGCAGGAGCAGGCCCGCGAGCGCGACCCGCAGTGCATCGTCGCGTCCGTGCCGTTCTCGAGCGTCGACCGCGCCGTGATCGACGACCGCGAGAGCGGATTCCTGACGCTGATCGCCGACCGCCGCCGCGAGCTGCTGCTCGGCGCGCACGCGGTCGGCGAGAACGCGATCGAGGTCGTGCAGTCCGTGACGACCGCGATGGCGGCCGGCGTCGACGTCGCGACCCTCGCGAACGTGCGGTTCGCCTACCCGACGTACAGCGCGGTGATCGGCATGGCGGCGCGGGCGCTGCTGGCCGAGCCGGCGCGGCCCGCCGAGCTGGAGTGAGCGGCGCTACCCGATCCCGGAGCGCGGCGCCAGCCCTCTCCGGGTGCGGCGCCCGCTCCGAATGATGAGGGGAGGGCGACTCCTGCCCTTCCGCTCCCGAGAGGAACCACCGTGCCGATCCCCGCTGTCGACTACGCCCACATCCGCCTGACCGTCCGCGACATCGCCGTGTCGCGCGCCTTCTACGACTCCGTCTTCGGCTTCGACGTCGCCTTCGAGGCGCCGCCCGCGGACGCCCCCGAGGAGCAGAAGGAGCAGCTCGCGTTCCTCTTCGGCGGAGTGATCTACCAGTTCCCGGGCGGGCTGCTCGGCCTGCGCCCGGTCGCCGACGCGGGCGACCGCTTCGACGAGGACCGCATCGGCCTCGACCACCTGAGCTTCGCCGTCGCCGACCTCGACGCCCTGAAGGCCGCCGCCGCCGCGCTCGACGAGCTCGGCATCGCGCACGAGCCGATCAAGGACGCCGGCGGCCAGAGCATCCTGGAGTTCCGCGACCCCGACAACATCGCGCTGGAGATCAGCTCGCCGAGCTGAGCGCAGCGCATGCCGGTCGAGTAGCCCCGCAGGGGCGTATCGAGACCCGGCCCCTGCAGGACGGTGGATCTCGATACGCCCGCTGCGCGGGCTACTCGATCAGCATGAAACGGGCCCACTGCTTCATCAGCAAGAAATGCCGCGCGGATCGCGCGTCCATGCTGGTCGAGTAGCCCCGGAGGGGCGTATCGAGACCCCACGTCTTGAGGACGGTGGATCTCGATACGCCCTCTCCGAGGGCTACTCGATCAGCATGTGCCTCTCACGGGCGGCGCCAGAGGTATGGGGTCGTCGTCGAGACTTTGACGAGGCCAGAGCGCTCGAGGATGGGGCGGGAGTACTCGGTCGAGTCGCTGTGCACGAGGGTGCGGCCCGACTCGAGAGCGGAGGCGGCGCGCGCGGCCGTCAGCGCGCGGTAGATGCCGCGGCCGCGGTACTCCTCGAGCACGGCGCCGCCCCAGACGCCGACGACGTCGGAGTCCGCGACCGGCTCGAGCCGGCCGCCGCCGACCATGCGGCCGTCGACCTCGGCGACCCACAGCTCCATGCCGTCGCCGCGAGCCAGCCGTGCGACCAGCGCGTCGGCGATGTCCGTGTCGACGTCCTCACCGAACGCGGCGTCGATCATCGCGCTGAACGCGCGGACGTCCGGCTCGTCGACGACGCGGCGCAGGGTCGCGCCGTCGGGCACCGGGGCGTCGCGGGTCAGCGCCTCGAGCGGGCCGATCATGATCGACTCGGTCTCCTCGGCGGCGAAGCCGTGCCGCAGCAGCGCCTCGTGCAGGCCGGGTGCGCGGTCGTGGCCGCGGGTCTTCCACTCGACCTTCCGGATCTCCGGGTCGGCGTCGAAGTGCGCGCGGGCCGCGGCGACGAGGGCGTCGATCGCCGCCTCGTCCGCCCCGCCGAGGTCGCGGTAGGTGACGAAGCCGCGCCCGCCGGCGAAGGTCACCAGCCGGAGCGGGCCGACGAGCGTCACCGCCACGGCGCTCGGCGTCTCGGCGTCGGTGCGGAGCTGCTCGTCGTAGACGCGCAGGTACTGGGCACGGAGGTCGTCGGGGTCGGTGCTGGCGGTCATCCCACCACGCTACGGCCGACGACGCCAGAACCTGCCACCGGGCGGACTACGGCTAGCCTCGAACCATCACGATCGGCCCGCTCGCCTCACGGCTCGGGCCGATTTTCCTTGTATCGCGGCGTCGGCGGGGTGCGGTCGGCAGGTGGACCCGGATCGACGGAGCAGAACATCGGCCGAGGCGAGTTCTCGTCTGCGATGGGCGATGAGGGTGGCTGTCAGCTGATGTTGTGATGCCAGCAGGTGGTCGAGTCCCGGGTCGACCACCGAGCGTCTGCAGATCCGCCCTGCTGGTGACGGCGGGTCTCGAGACACCCCTGCTGGCTCCTCGACCGGCAGGGGTGCGCACAACATCAGCTGAGAGCAGGGGGCCTCCCCTGACAGCGGAGGCCACCCCTTCTCAGCTGATGTTCTGCAGCGATCGAGCGCTCCACGCCGTTCGAGCGGCTTCTCTGCTGATCGCACAGCATGCGCAGCGGGCACGTGGAGAGCCGCTCGCGTCGGAAGACGAGTCCGCAGACTGCCGTGCGGATGACGGCGGGTCTCGATACGCCCCTTCGGGGCTACTCGACCAGCATGAGACTCGACATGCCCCTGTGGGGCTGATCGACCAGGAGGGTCCACTCCCCATCGCCGAGGCGCGAAGCGGCTCCGCCTGCTCGACCGGCGGGATGCGGCGCCGGGCTCAGCCGGTGACGCGGGCGATCAGGTCCTGGATGAAGGGGATGACGTCGCCGGCCTGGTCGACGCTCGCGAAGGCGGTGGCGAGCAGCGGCCAGACGGAGCCGACGAGGGTGGCGATCACGGCGGCGACCGCGGCGACCCAGGCGAGGGCGGCGTTGCGGGAGACGAACGCCAGCGCGAGGAACGCCAGGGCGATCAGGTAGCTGATCACGATCGAGAGGATGATCGCGCCGACCGGGACGTCGAGGACGCCCGCGGTCGTCGCGTCGGCCGCGCCGATCAGGCCGAGCACGGGCAGCAGCACGCCGACGACGATCAGGAAGCTGACGACGACGCCGGTCGCGAGGGCGGCCCAGGCCGCGCGCGGCTTCCGGCGCGAGCCGTAGGAGCGGGTGCGCACGGCCTACTCCGACCCGCGGCGCTCGGCGTCGGTCACATCGGCGTCGTCGGCAGAGGTGTCGGCGTCCACCGGCTCGACCTCGACGCGGACGACGAACTCGGCGGCGGGAGCGTCGGCGGTGACGACGACGGTCTCGACGGCATCGGAGTCGGAGTCGGAGTCCGCGTCGACGTCGGCGGAGCGCTCCACGCGGGCCGGCCGCGTCGCGACCTCGTCGGACAGCGAGTCCGCGGTGGCGTCCGACGCGGCGGCGCGGTCGGCGGCCTCGTCGAGGCGGTCCGAGGCGTCGTCGAGCGCGTCGGCGGTCCGCTCGCGGGCGATGTCGAGCGCTGCCGCGCCCTTCTCGCGGGCGGAGTCGAGCGCGGCGCCGCCCTTCTCGCGGGCCGAGTCCATCGCGTCGCCGGCCTTCTCGACCAGCGAGGGGCCGTCCTCACGCTCGGAGTCCGGCACCTCGATCGGGTCGAAGGGGCCGTGCACGTCGGTCACGTTGACGTTGACGACGACGCGCTCGCGGGTCAGCTGCGCAGCGGCCTTGCCGACCTGCTCGCGGACGGCGTCGATGACCTCCTGGACGGGGCGCGGGTACTCCGACACCAGGTCGAGGTCGAGGACGAGCGCGCCGTCGACGCGGGCGATGCTCACGCCGGGGCTCGTGCTGGTGCCCAGGACGGCGCGGGTCGCGCGGTCGAGGGTGCGGGCGGCGGTGCCGCCGAGGTGGTGGACGCCGGTGACACCGGCGGTGGTCTCCGCGGCGGCGGTCGCGAGCAGTCGCTCGATCGACTCGTCCTCCGGGTGCGCGCCGTCGATGGCGCGGAGGTCGTTCGTTCCGACGGTGTCGGTCATGGGGTACTCCTCAGTGGTCTTCCGGCCCTCCCGAGCGGGAGGGCCGGATCGTCCGGTGCGGCGGGTGCGCGGCACGGGGCGGCGCGGACGCCGCTACTGCACGCGGGCGCTGCTGCTCATCCTGGTGCGGATTCCGCTGACGATCTGGATGACCACGGGGGTCTCCTCGCCCAGCACGGCGTCCCAGCTCTTCACCGCGTCGTCGATCGCGCGGCGGGTCCGCATCGGCGAGACGCCGCGGCGGGTGTGCGCGGTGACGCGGAGGACGGTGCGGTGCTTGACCTCGAAGGCGGTGACGTCGAGCGCGACGATCGAGGGATCGTGCGACAGCGCCTCCTCGAGGACGTGCTCGGCGACCTTCGCGTCGATGGTGACGGAGCCGCCGGTCGGCGTGCCCGCGCCGGAGCCGGAGCCCACGCGCAGCAGGGTCGACGTGCGTCCCCGGCCCTGGCGCACGATGAAGCGCACCAGCAGCAGGATCAGCACGAGGGCGACCACGGCCGAGACCCAGAGGATCCACGGCTGCCCGCCGGAGAGGGCGTCGCTGGTGGGCTGCGTCGCGTCCTCCGCGCCGGTGGAGACCGTCTGCTGGACGTCGGGGAACAACGCCCCTGCAGCGACGGCACCGCCGGCGAGCAGGAGCACGAGGCCCACGACGAACAGGAGGAGGCGGTTGAGGAACCGGTTGGTGGTGGTCATCGGACCGTCCCCTTCTCGGACAGGCGCACGCGGGCCGTGAGCTTCGGGCTGATGTCGTAGCCGGCGAGCTCGGCGTCGACCGCCTCGCGAATGGTGCCGACGTCGAGGCTGCGCCCGGAGGTGCGGCCGACGGTGACACCGGCCGTGCGTCCGCCGATCGACACCGACACCTGGTCGGGGTCGACGTCGCCGGCGTAGGCGGCGGTGCGGGCGAGGCTCTGCGCGATCACGCGGTCGTCGATGACGGCCGCGGTGCGGTCGGCGGCGGCGCGGCGGCGGCCGCGACGGCCCGGGGAGAAGGACACGACGATCAGGACGAGCCCGATCAGCGCGGCGACCACTCCGCCGGCCACGATCAGCGGGACGGGAGCGCTCGCGGCGCCGAGCACCGCGGCCGCGCCGTCCTGCGGGGCGACGAGCAGCGCGGGCTGCCCGAGGGCGGCGAGCACCGCCTCCGTGCCGATCCACGCGAAGACGAGGATGAGCAGGACCGCGAGGACGATCGCCGAGGTGGAGCGGGACGAGGTGATCTCGCGCCGGACGAGCCTGGGGTACAGCGCGCCCGTGGAGCGGGTCCCTGATGCTGCGGGGGTCGTCACGAGACTCTCCTTCGCTCGCGCAGGTCGGCCCCGGTGATCCGGAGGTCGACGCGCCCGATGGTGGACCCGGTCAGCTCGAGGCAGCGGGTGCGGATGGTGGACTGGGCCGTGCTGAGACGGCTGAGGACGGTGCCGGAGCGGCGGTCCTCCTCGCCGAGCGGACGGATGCGCAGGGGGGCCTGCGCGGTGACGTGCAGCTTCCCCCCGTCGTCGTCCAGCTCGACCGAGACGTCCGACGCGTCGACGTCGAGCGCCTCCGCGGTGACGGCCGACACGACCCTGCGCACGGCGCGCGAGGTGATCGTCGTGCGGCCGTGGCGGGCCTGGTCGGCCATCACCGCCGCGGTCACGAGGACCGCCGCCCGCGGAGGGTGTCGGCGAGCGAGCTCAGGTCGAGCTTGCCCTCGACGACGCGGCCGACGCCGTAGCCGATGGCCATGGCGAGGGCGACCCAGAGGAGTGCCCAGAAGCCGAAGACCAGGCCGGTGACGGCGAGGACGGCGCCCAGGATCAGGCCGAGGTGGGACGGAGTCACTTGACGCGGCTCTCGGTGTCCTCGTCCTTGTCGTCCGAGGGGATGTAGACGTCGGCGATGGTCACGTTGACCTCGGTGACCTCCATGCCGACGACCGAGGAGATGGCCTCGGAGACGGCGGAGCGGATGCTGTCGGCGAGCTTCTGCAGCGCGACGGGGTACTCGGCGACGACGGTGATGTCGGCGGCGACCTGCTTCTCGCCGACCTCGACGGAGATGCCCTGGCCGCGGTCCTGCGCGTTGATCGCGTTGCGGATGGCGCCGATGGCGCGGGCGGCTCCGCCACCGAGGTCGTGGACGCCGGCGACCTGACGGGCGGCGATGCCGGCGACCTTCTCGACGACGCCGTCGGCGATCGTGTTCTTGCCGGTCGAGGTCTCGGTGCCGTGCTTGGCCGAGGTGGTGGCGAGGGTGCTGGGGGTGACGTTGGTCATGATGCTCTCCCTGATAGAAGGTGATGCGCGACTCGGTCGCGGTGACGACGATCCGTCGCACATGAATCAGACGTGCGCGGCTCCGGGATCGTCCCGCCGGATCAGCCAGTGCGCAGGAAACGTCGAGCGACGACGCGCTCTGCGGCCAGCGCCGTCCACAGGCCCGGGAGATGCACGGCAGCTGTCGGCGAAGCGGGCGTCCGTGCGAGCGTCCGGGCGGGCTCCGGGCGGACTCCGCGCGGTCTCGGGGCGGGCTCCGCACTGCGTTCAGACCCGTTTTGTATACAGCAGAAGCGGAATCACCGCACCGAAAGCGCCCTCTCGCCCGATTCGGCGCCTGCGTGCGCAGGTTGTAGCATCGTGGAAACCTGCCCGAAACGGGGTTTGGGATACAAAAGAGGAGTCCTCGCGGTGACCATCACTCTGGAGCCGCCTCACCCCTCGCCCTGCTGGGAGCTACACATGTCAGCTGTATCCCGCACCACCGCTCCGCCCGCCTCCGGACACACGGTCGCCTCCGTCCTCGACTCCATCGGCTTCACCCGCGCGCAGTTCTGGATCTTCCTGCTGATCCTCGCCGGGGAGTTCTTCAACACGCTCGAGCAGAACTCGGTGGGTGCCATGGGCAGCCACATCAAGGAGACGCTGCAGATCGGCGACATCCAGCTCACGACGATCAACACCGCCACGGTCATCGGCGGACTGATCGGCCGCCTGCTGGCCGGCTACCTCGCCGACCGCTACGGCCGCCGCTTCTCGCTCAGCCTGAACCTGCTGATCTACACGCTCGGCGGACTGCTCAGCGCCGTCGCGATGAACTACGAGATGCTGCTCGTCAGCCGCCTGATCGTCGGCATCGGCATCGGCGGTGAGTTCATGATCGGCCTGGTCATGCTCTCCGAGATGGTCTCCACCCGCTTCCGCGGCACCGCGATCGGCGCCGTCAACGTCGGCGCCGGGGGCCTGGGCAACTTCCTCTCCTACGGCCTGTTCCTGCTGCTGCTCGGCCCGCTGGAGACCCCGCTCGGCGGCCCCGACTCGGTGTGGCGCTGGTCGTTCGTGATCCTCGCCGTCCCCGCGCTGCTGGTCGTCTTCTACCGCCGCAAGCTGCCGGAGACGCCGCGCTGGCTGCTCTCTCAGGGCCGCACGGAGGAGGCGAACCGCTCGCTCGCGATCCTCGCCTCGAACTCGCTCACCCCCACCACCGCCCGCCCGCCCGTCGAGCTGTCGCCGGACGACCTGCCGCCCGTGAAGATGTCGGCCTCGCCCGCCGCGGTGTTCAGCCGCCCGGTGATCCGCCGCACCGCCGCCCTCGGCATCGCGTCCTGGATGGCCTTCGGCTCGCAGGTCACGCTGAACTTCCTGATGCCGACCCTGCTGGTCGAGCGCGGCTACTCCGTCTCGGAGAGCCTGCTCTACACGATGATCATGAACATCGGCTCGCTCCTCGGAGCGACGACCGCGGCCCTGATCGCCGGTCGCGTCGGCCGCCGCACCGCCGTCGGCGCCGCCGGAGTCCTCGGCTGCCTCACCGCGCTCGCCTTCGCCGGCTTCGGCAACGGCACCGGGGCGATCCTCGTGCTCGGCGCTCTCTTCCAGTTCTTCACGATGGTCACCAACACGACCCTCGCCACCTGGACCGCCGAGATCTTCCCGACCGCGATCCGCGCCTCCGGAGCCTCGATCGTCAACGGCATCGGCAACATCGCCGGAGCGGTCATGCCGTTCCTCGCCGTCGCGCTCTACGGCTCGTTCGCCTTCGCCGGCGTCTTCGGCCTCGCCGCCGTGATGTACGCGGTGCTCGTCGTCGCCTCCCGCTTCGCCCCGGAGACCCGGGGACGCTCGCTCGAGGACGTCAACGAGAACGCGATCGCCGCCGGCGCCCACTGACCCACCCGTGCCCCCGGCGCTCCGGCGCCGGGGGCACGACCCACCACCGGACAGCACCTCAAGGAGCACCATGGACACCCTCACCGTCTCGGCCACCGCCAACGGACTCAACTACCTCCCCGAGTACGTCGCCGACGTCGGCGGCCTGTTCGCCGAGCGCGGCCTCGCCGTCACCGCCACCGCCTGCGACCCCTGGACCGGCGTCCTCGACGACCTCGACTCCGGCGCCGCCGACCTCGCCCTCGGCGGGCTCTGGGTCCCCGGGATGTACGCCGGGACGAGCCGGGAGCTGACCGTCGTCGGCCAGCTCAACCACCGCTTCCCGATGACGATCGTGGCCCGCGACGGCTCCGGACCGGTCGGCCTCGACTGGCTGGCCGGCAAGGTCGTCCTCGCCCCGGGCGCCGGCGGCAGCGCGCCGTTCGAGTTCACCGCGGGCCTGATCCGCGAGGCCGGGCTCGACGTCTCCGCCACCCGCTGGGCGCGCGACCTGTCCACGGCGATGATGCTCGAGCTCTACCGCGACGGCCTCGGCGACGCGATCGTGCTCGACCTGCTCTCGGCGAAGGAGCTCGTCGCGGCCGGCGGCGGCCAGATCGTCTTCCGCCACCTCGACGCGGGCGTGATGCCCAACAGCGTCTACTACACCCGCACCGAGCGGGTCGAGGAGCTCGCCGACCGCACCGAGCGCTTCGTCGACGCGATCGAGACGGCGATGCAGAGGATCACGGCGGGCCAGGCCGGCGCCGAGATCGACGCGGTGCTCGCCGCGCGCTGGCCCGACCGCGACCCGGTGCTGCTGCACGAGGCCGCCGACGAGATGGCCGCCGGCGGGGTCTGGGACACGACCGTGATCGACGAGGCCGCCTCCGACCGCTGGATGCGGATCCTCGCGGAGGCCGGGCTCGTCACCCGCGCCCCCTCCCTGGCCGAGCTGACCGGCCGCACGACGGTCGGCGCGCGCTGATGACGCTCGTCCTCGCCTCCGAGCAGATCGCCGGACTGCTCCCCGACGTCGACGTGCTCGGCGCGGTCGAGCAGGTGTTCGCCGACCTCGGCTCCGGGGCGCTGCACCAGGGTGCGCCGACGGCCCTCGCGGGCGAGGACGACGGGCTGATCCTGCCGATGGCGGTCCGCTCCGACGCCCTGGGCCTGGCCGCCGTGAAGCTGATGGCCGACCTGCCCGGCAACGCGGCGCGCGGGCTGCCGACGCAGCGCTCGACGATCCTGGTCACCTCCCTGCTCACCGGGGAGTGCGTGGCCGTCCTGGACGGAGCGCTGATCACCCGGGCTCGCACCGCCGCCGCCTCCGCGGTCGCCACCCGGCACCTCGCCCGGGCGGACAGCCGGGTGCTCGGGCTGATCGGCGCCGGCAACCTCGCCGTTGCGCACGTCCGCGCGCTGCAGGCGGTGCGCGACCTGGATGAGATCGTGGTCTGGTCGCGGTCGGACGCGACGCTCGACCGGTTCGAGGAGGCGGTGGGGCGCCCCGTGACCCGCGCCGCGGATCCGCGGGCCGTCGCCGAGAGATCCGACGTGCTCTGCACGCTGACGCCGTCGGTCGAGCCGATCGTGCGCGGGGCCTGGCTGCACGCCGGCCAGCACGTGAACGCCGTGGGCGCCCGTCCGCGGCCGGAGCATCGCGAGCTCGACTCGGCGGCGATGGCGATCGGCACGCTCGTCGTCGACAGCGCGGCCACCGCGCGGGCGAAGTCCGGCGACCTCGTCCTCGCGATCGCGGAGGGCGCCCTCGACGCCGCGGCCGGGCTGCTCGAGCTCGGCGACGTCGTGGCCGGCACCGCTCCCGGCCGCACGCGCGACGACGAGATCACCGTCTTCGACTCCGTCGGCCTCGCCGCGCAGGACCTCGCCGTCGCCGCCGCGCTGATCGACCTGGCGCGGCTGCGGGACGCGGGCAGCGCTGTCCGGCTGTCCGGCGTCCCCGCGGCGGCGGGCCGCTGATGCGCATCGCCGTCGTCAACTGCAACACGACCGAGTCGATGACCGAGACGGCCGCCGCCCGCGCCCGGCTCGCCGTCGGGCCGGGCACCGAGATCGTCGCGATCACGCCGAGCTGGGGCGTCGCCTCGGCCGAGGGCTGGTACGACAGCTTCCTCAGCGCCGCCGCCGTCCTGCACACCCTGGAGCGGCTGCCGGCCGGCATCGACGGCGTCGTGATGGCCGGCTTCGGCGAGCACGGCCGCGAGGGCGCGCGCGAGCTGCTCGACGTCCCCGTCGTCGACATCACGGAGGCGTCCGCGCACCTCGCGATGCTGCTCGGCCGCCGCTACGGGGTGGTCACCACGGTCCGCCGCGCGGTCGGCCAGATCGAGGACAGCCTCACCACCGCGGGCCTGATCGCGCACTGCGCCGCGATCGAGGACACCGGGCTCGGCGTGCTCGAGCTGGAGGAGGATCCGCAGGCCACCCTCGACGCCTTCGTCGCCGCCGGCGAGCGCGCGATCGCCCGCGGCGCCGAGGTGATCTGCCTCGGCTGCGCGGGCATGGCGGGACTCGAGGAGCACGTCGGCGCGCGGCTGCCCGTGCCGGTCGTCGACGGGGTCGCCGCGGCGGCGGCGCTCGTCGAGACCCTCGTCCGCCAGCGGCTCGGCACCAGCCGGATCGACAGCTACGCCCGGCCGCTGCCGAAGGAGCGCAGCTGGCCCGGCGGCTGAGCGCCTCCGGACGGCGAGCGCACCGGGTCGGCCGAGCGTGTTGAATGGTCGCACCGGCGTCGCGAGGAGGACCGTCATGACACTCGCCAGCACCGAGGAGTCGCTCGCCAGCCAGACCTACCGGACGCTGCGCCGGCAGATCATCCTCGGCCAGCACCCGCAGGGGTCGCGGCTCGTCGAGGCCTCACTGGCCGCCGAGCTGCACGTCTCTCGGCTGCCGGTGCGCGAGGCCGTGCCGCAGCTGGCCAACGAGGGCTTCGTGCGGATGCTGCCCCGTCGCTCCACCCGCGTCGCGCAGTGGAGCGTCGAGGACGTGGTCGAGCTCTTCGACGTCCGGCTGAGCCTCGAGACGCTCGCTGCGCGCCTCGCCGCGCAGGCCGTCGCCCGCGGCGCCTCCCTCGCTCCGCTGCTCGACGCGATCGACGCCGAGCACCGCGCCCTCGACAGCGAGGACTGGCTGGAGGTCGCCGAGACCTCGACCGTCGTGCACGAGGCGATCGTCGAGGTGGCCGGCAGCGCGCTCCTCTCCTCGCTGATGCGCGCCGTGACCGGCCGGATGACCTGGCTGTTCTACCTGACCAGCGCCCGCGACCAGCGCCAGCAGTCCGACGAGCACCACGGCCTGCTCGACGCGATCCGCGCGGGCAACGACCGCCTCGCCGAGTCGATCGCCTTCACCCACATCGAGAAGGGCCGCGCGCCGTCGCTCGCGATGATCGGCGGGTAGTGATGTCCGCGGCGCGGCGGCCGCGCGCTCAGTGGCGCAGCGTGTGGCTCGGCAGCTCCTGGAAGCGGGTCTGGTAGGCGCTCGCGAAGCGGCCGAGGTTGCCGAAGCCCCAGTCGCGGGCCACGGCGGCGACGGTCGTCGAGCAGGGGTCGCCCTCGACGAGGTCGTGGTGGGCGCGGTCGAGGCGGACGTCGCGGAGGTAGACCGACGGCGAGACGCCGAGGTGGCGCTGGGTGGCCTGCTGCAGGGTGCGGGTGTGCAGGCCGGCGGCGCGGGCGGCGTCGGCCGGGGTGATCGGCTCGTGCGCGTGGTGCTGCAGGAAGTCCAGGGCGACGCGGGTGCGCGAGGCGGAGGGGCGGCGCAGCACGGCGGGGACGTCCCAGGCGCGCCACGGGAAGAGCAGCAGCAGCGCGCGGGCCAGGTTGAGCTCGGCGGTGAAGCGCACCAGCGGCGCGATCGCGGCGCTGGCGAGCGCGGCCGTCGCGTCGGTCACGGCGGTCCGCCAGCGGGCGAGGACGCCGGGGTCGGCGTCGGCCTCGTGGTCGAAGGAGACGGGCTGGCGGGGGCCGGAGTGCGACTCGGTCGCCACGTCCTCGAGGAAGCCGGGCGCGAAGTGCACGAGGTTCTGCCGGTGCGGCTGGTAGGCCAGGCCGAACTGGCGCTCGGCGGGCAGCAGGAACGGTGCCGACGCGGCGCCGGTGCGGGTGAAGGGCCGCAGGTTGAGCTGGCCGCCGCCGGCGCGGAACCAGCCGACGACGTACTCGCGCAGGTGCGCGATCTCGCCGGTCAGCGCGCCGGCGCAGTCGGAGGTGCGGAGGGTGACGCGCTCGCTCCCGCGGTAGGCGTAGCGGAAGGAGAAGCCGCGCGAGCCCGGCTCCACGCGGAACGAGCCGCCGCCGTAGGCCTCGGCGTAGACGGCCGACGCTTCGGCGGGGTCGGCTCCGGCGGCCTCGAAGCGGCGCTCGGCACCGGCGGAGGCGTCGCTGACCGGGGCGAACGGGCTGCCCATCGTGAAGGTGGAGCCGCTCGGCGCCCGGGTGGGGCGGGCCGGGGTGCGGGGGGCCTGGGTGTCGCGGGCCTGGGTGTCGCGGGCCGGGGTGCGCGAGGCCTGGGCGGGAACGGGGGTGTGCTCCATCGGTGCAGGGGAGGCGTGCATGGTCGGGCTTCTCTCGGGGTCTGGGAGATCAGGGGCGGACGGGGGTGGGCCTCGGCTCTCTACAGATACAGACGGGTCGACGGCCGGAAACGTCACGGATCCGGGGCGTGCTCGCAATCCGGCCAGCGGATTCGGCCGGGACGGTGGAGGCTGGTAGGCATTCGGAGCAGAGACCGCCGAGAGCGCGCGCAGGCGCGGATCGACGGCGGACCGGCGGGAGGTGGCGATCGTGGAGACGGCGCAGCCCGACGACCCGCGCGACGACGATCCGCATGACGACGATCCGCGTGCCTCCGACGCGCAGGCCGCCGACCCGAAGGCGCCCGACGACCCGCTGCTGCGCGCCTCGGATGCGACGCTGGCCGCCCGGGCCGTCGACGGCGACATCGCCGCGTTCGAGCAGCTGGCCCGGCGCCACGGCGCGCTGATGCGGGTGTACGCCGCGAAGCTGCTCGGCTCCGAGGCGGAGTCGGACGACGTGGTGCAGGAGGCGTTCCTCACCGGCTGGCGCCGCCTCGGCGACCTCGACAGCCCCGCGCACATCCGCAACTGGCTGATGCGGATCGTCTCGCACAAGGCGATCGACCGGATCCGCGTCCGGCGCCGCCACGACGACATCGACGACTGGGACCCGCCGGCGCCCGCCGAGAGCTCGCCCGAGCGGATCGTCGAGGCGCGGCTCCAGCTGGACGCCGTCTGGGAGGCACTGGACCGATTGCCTCCCGATCAGCGACGCTGTTGGCTGCTCCGCGAGACCGCCGGCTACAGCTACCAGGAGATCGCCGACGCTCTCGAACTCCCCGTCTCGACGGTCCGCGGCCTGCTCGCCCGAGCCCGCCGCTTCCTGCTCCACGAACTGGAGGCATGGCGATGACCACCGACGACATGCCCACCGCCGAGCCGGACGACAACGCCGTGCCGGTCGACGCCGTGCCCGAGAACGCCGCGCCCGACGACGACCTCGACGGCCACACGCTGGAGGAGCTCGGCGAGTACCTCGACCGCGGGCGCACCCCGGTCGATCCCTCCATCGAGGGCTCCGCGGCCTGCCGCCTGGCGCTCGCGAACCTCACCCGCCTGAACGAGCTGTCGGCGAGCGCGCTGCGCCGCCGCGCCGACGAGGAGCCGGACCGCGACGAGGTCTGGATCGCCGGGCTGCTCGACGCGATCCGGTCCGAGGTGCGCTCCGGGCGCGACGTGCCGATCCGCCACCCCGACCCGACGCTGCGGCTCGCCCTCACCGAGGCGGCCGTGCGCGGGATGATCCGGCGCGCGGGCGACACCATGGGCGGCGTCATCATGGGCCGCTGCACCCTCGACGGCGACGTCGGGACCCCGGGCGCGGTGATCCGGGTCGACGTCACCTTCGCGCTCGAGTTCGGGATCCCCGTCGCGACGGTCGCGGACCGCCTGCGCGAGCGGATCCGCTACGCCCTCGAGCGGCACACCGAGCTCGTCGTCGGTGCGATCGACGTGACCGTGGACGACGTGTACCCGAGCAGGGAGGACCAGCCGTGACCGACAGCACTGCGACCGACAGCACCGGGACCGACAGCACCGGGACCGACGACAGCGCTCTCGACGACAGCGCCCGGGACGACACGGCCCGCGACGACCCCGCCAACGACGACACCGCGCTCTCGCAGCGCCTCACCGCGGCGATCCGCGACTCCGAGGGGGTCACCGGCGTCTATCCGGCCCAGCCGATCCTCGAGGCGGCCGCCGATGCGCTGGCCGTGAAGCTCGCCCTGCGGCAGCCGGACGTGCTGGTCGACATCGACCGCTCGGACGGCTTCACCACGGTGAGCGCGCACATCGCGGCGACCGCGGCGCTGCCCGCGCCCGAGACCCTGCGCGCGGTCGGCGAGGAGCTGCGGCGCCTGCTCGACGCCGAGCCGTCGGTGACGGGCCCGCTCGCCGTGAACGTGAAGGTCCGCCTGATCGAGGACTCGGGCCGCGCCGCGGAGTGACGCGGATCAGGCGTCGATCGTGCGCTGCGCGCCGGGGTCGGGGCTCGCCACCGCGTCGGCCGACCCCTCGTCGGTCACCGTCACGTCGGTCGCTCCCACGTCGCTCGACGCGAGGCTGATCCGGCGCGGCTTCGCCTTCGCGGCGATCGGGATGCGCAGCGTCAGCACGCCCGCCGTGTAGTCGGCGTGCACGCTCTCGGTGTCGAGGGAGTCGCCGAGGACGAGCTGGCGGCTGAAGACGCCCCACTGCCGCTCGGCGGCGACGGGGTCGGCGCCCTCGGGGAGGTGGCCGGTGCGCTCGGCGCGCACGGTCAGCACGTTCCTCTCGACATCGATGTCGATCCGCTCGGGCCGGACGCCGGGCAGGTCGAGCTCGACGACGAAGTCGTCGCCCTCGCGCCAGGCGTCCAGGGGCATCACGGTCGGTCGGGCGGCCGTGCCGAAGACCTGCCGGCTGAAGCGGTCGAGGTCGCGGAACGGGTCCTGCTGCAGAAGCATGATGGTCTCCTCACGTGTTCTGAAATGCCTCGCCACCGGGCTTTTCGCCGGTGACACACAAGTATTTACAACGGCGGGAGCGTCATCGCAAGGGCGTCTCAGCGAACCTCGAGGAAACCCCGCCGGGCGGGCTGACCGGGGTCGCGGGCGTACACAAGCAAGGCTGAACGCCCCGAATCGGAGCGAAACCGCCGGATTCGGAGCATCCAGCCTTCTTTGTGCACCGGATGCGCGGGAGACGCGAGGATCAGCGCCGCCAGGCGGGCCAGCCGGGGTCGTGACCGGGCCAGACCTCGACGCCGGGCTCCGCCGCGAGGTCGGCGAGGCGCTCGATCGAGCGCTGGGCCGCCTCGGCGTCGCCAGAACGCGCCGTCCATCCGCAGGCGGTGCGCTCGTCGAGGTTGCGGCGGAGGTCCGCCGCGTCGCAGGCGAGCACGATCGAGCGGTCGGCGAGGTCGATCCGGAACGACTGGTGGCCGGGGGTGTGCCCGCGGGTGTCGAGCGCGGTGACGCCGGGGGCCAGCTCGGTCTCGCCGTCGAGGAGCACCACCCGGACGTCGGCGTCGAGAAGGTCGGCCGGGACGACGGTCTCGCGGCGGCCGAGGCCCTCGCCGAGCCACTCCCACTCGCGCCGCTGCAGGGCGACCGGGGTGCCGGCCGGAGCGAGGCGCAGCCCGCCGGTGTGGTCGAGGTGCAGGTGCGAGAGGGCGACGAGGGCGAGGTCCTCCCAGCGCAGGCCGGCCGCCGCGACCTGCTCGGCGAGCGCGTCGCCCGGCGGGACGACGGCGGTGTAGCTCTCGTAGTCGTAGTGCGCGGCGCGCTGGGCGGGGTCGCGGACGCGGTCGAGGTGGAATCCGCCGTCGATCAGGATCCAGGAGTCGCCGAGGTCGATCGCGGCGCCGGTGACCGGCTCGAGCAGGAAGCGCGCCGGGTCGCCGCCGCGGAGCGAGATCGACTCCGCGATCGGCTCGTGGCCGAGTACGAGCGGGACGAGGCGGCGGGGGCGGCCGAGCGGAAGGCCGGTCGGCCAGTCGTCGGCGATCACGGGAACCTCCTGCAGCTCTTCGGATTGGATCCAATATAGTTGTGAATGAATCCACGACCATCCTTCCGCACGAGACGAGGGCTCGCATGACCGGCGCCATCCCGATCAACATCCCGATCACCACCGAGATGCTCCACTGGGGCCGTCGGCCGACCTACGAGATGGTCGAGCAGATCGTCGACGGGTACCCCTCCGACGTCTCGCGCTGGCTGATCGGCGCGCACACCGGCACGCACGTCGACGCGCCGTCGCACTTCGTGCCGGGCGGCGCGACCGTCGACGAGATCGCGCTGGAGAGCGTGGTCGGACCGGTGCGGGTGCTCGATCTGCGGCACGTCGCGGAGGAGATCACGGACGAGGACCTCGTCGCGGCCGGTGCCGAGGGGGCCGTGCGCGTGCTGTTCCGCACGCGCAACTCGACCGACGCGCTGACCCGCGCGGTGAAGTCGAAGACCTGGGTCGGGCTGGCGCCGAGCGGTGCGCGCTGGCTGGTCGAGCACGGCGTGCTCTTCGCGGGCCTGGACTACATGACGATGGAGGCGCCCGCGCACACCGAGGAGTGGCCGACGCACGTGATCCTCTGCGGCGCCGGCGTCGTGATCCTCGAGAACGCGGACCTCGCGCAGGTCGAGCCCGGCGACTACCTGATGGTCTGCCAGCCCGTCGCCTTCGAGGGCCGCGAGGCCGCCCCCGCCCCGACGGTCCTGCTCCCCCTCCCGTGACCCCCTCCCCGCGAGATGCCACTTATGAGCGCGACACGCCGTGGAAAGCGCTCACAAGTGGCATCTCGCGGAGGGAGGCAGACTCGCGGCAGAACCCAGACTCGCGGCGGGAGGCGGACTCGCGGCGGGGGTCAGACTCCTGCGGGCTCCAGGGCTCCCTGCTGCTCGCGGTCGAGCTCGGTGCGGACCGAGCGCTCGCCGGCGAGCTCGCGCGGGGTGCGCGGGGCCAGGAGGCCGACCACGATGAAGGTGCCGAAGCCGATCGCGGCGGCGACGAGGGTGGCGTAGCCGTCGAAGCCGGCGCCGATCAGGTCGTTCGGGACGTAGAGGATGTCGTTCGGCACGCCGTAGAGCGTCGGGGTGAGCGCCAGGAAGACCAGGCGGACGACCAGGCCGACGCCCGCGGCGGTGAGCGCGGCGACGACTCCGGGGCGCTTCCAGAAGACGCCGAGCAGGAACGGCGCGGCGAGGCAGGCGAGCATGATGTCGAACGCGAGCGTCAGCAGGATGCCGGTCTGGCTGACCCGGATCGCGAGGAACGAGCCGAGGATCACGATCGGCACCATGGCGACGCGGGTCCAGCGCAGCAGCGGGTCCGGTCCGCTGCCGGAGTGGCGGCGGACCGAGAGCACGTTGCGGACGACGATCGCCGAGGTGGCGAGAATGGCGCCGGACGCGGTCGAGAACGACGCGGCGACGACTCCGGAGAGCACCAGGATCGCGATGACCGGCGGCGCGTAGTCGTCGAGCAGCGTGAACAGCACCGGGCCGTCGGCGGCCGAGAGGCCCAGGACGGCGGTCGCGCTGAGGGCGACGATCGCGAAGATCGAGCCGATCGCCGCGGTGCCGACGGCGGCGGCGTAGCAGGCGCGGCGGGCGACCTCGGGCGACTTGGCGCCGAAGATCCGCTGCATGAAGTCGATCGCGACGAGGTCGCCGATGCCGAGGGCGACGAGGGTGGCCCAGTTGACGGGGGCGCCCATCGCCGGGTCGGTGAGCTGCTCGAAGTCGAACGGCCCCATGCCCTCGGGGATGACGATGCCGTAGGCGAGCGCGACCCAGACCAGCAGCGAGACCGCCGCGACGACCGTGATCACGGTCTGGATGGCTGCGGTGTACGCGTCGGAGAAGAGGCCGCCGGCGATCGTGTAGCTGAGCACCAGCGCGACCGAGAGGACGACGCCCCAGGCGTACGGGATGCCGGCGAAGCGCTCGAGGAGGAAGCCGCAGGCGACCAGGTTGCCGGCCAGCAGGATCGTGAAGGAGAAGACCATGATCACCGAGGCGACGACCTCGGTGGTGCGGTCGTAGCGCATCCGGAAGAAGTCGGCGAGGGTGAAGAGCTTCATCGCGTTCATCGGCTTGGCGAGGAAGAGACCCGTGATCAGGAGGCAGATCGCCAGGCCGATCGCGAGCGAGGCACCCGCCCAGAAGCCGAACTGCGAGGTGAGGTCGGTGTTGCCGACGGTGGCGTTCGAGTCGACCGCGGCGGCCGTGAGGCTGACGGCGACGAGCGGGATGCCGAGGCGGCGCCCGGCGACGAGGTAGTTGGCGCTGTCGCCGTCGATCTTGCGGGCGACCGCGATGCCGACGGCGAGGATCACCACGACGGTGATCCCCACTCCGAGGATGATCATGCGTGCTCCGAGCTGCTGGGTGGTGCGGCGGGGTGTTTCTATCGGTTGATAGACACGGATCCTGCCGCGCGCTCGGTCGCGGTTCTTTTCGGGCGTGGGTCGATCCTGTTAACTCCGGCGCGCGTCGACCTCGGCCACACCTCGAAAGTTGCGGTAGTCGACGCCGAGTACCGCAACTTCTGGAGGATGGGCGGGGGCTCGGGGCGTGCGGCGGGCGGGGCGTCAGCGCAGGTGGGCGAGCAGGGCCGGGCCCGCGGCGAGCGCTTCGGCGACGGCGGGGCGCGGGAGGTCGAGGACGCGGAGGGCGGCGAGGGCGACCGCCTCCGCGGAGGGGCCGGGCTCGGCGGGCTGCCGGCGGCGCTGGAGGATGACGTTCTCGACGAGGGCGAGCACGAGGGAGGCTCCGGTCGCGGGGTCGGCGGCGCCGCAGGCCGCGACGAGGGTGCGGTACGCCGTCTCCAGCTCGGAGCGGCGCTCGCGGAACACGGCGAAGCGCTCGTCGCCGAGCTCGGGCAGCAGGTAGAGCGCGCCGACGTTGTGCTCGCCGGCCGCGAGCAGGCGGGCGTCGGAGACGCAGAGCGCCCAGAGGCGCGCGGCCGGCGGCTCGTCGCGGGTGAGGAGCACCGCGGCGGCGTCGAGCGAGGGCTGCACCGTGCCGAGCAGCAGCTCGAGGAGCACCGCGTGCTTGCCGCCGAAGTGGTGGTAGAGCGACGCCTGGCGGATGCCGGCCGCCGCGGCGATGGCGTGCGTGCTGGTGCCGCCGAACCCCTCCGTGCAGAAGAGCGCCGCGCTCGCCGCGAGGATGTCGGCTCGCGTGCCCAGCCCGGTGAGCGACGCCCCGGAGGCGCGCGGCCGTCCGGGGGGTGCGCTCGACATGCGCTCGACCGTAGCAGCGCTCCCGACCCGCGCCGATTCTCCAAAAGTTGCGGTAGTGGGGCGCGACTACCGCAACTTTTGAGGAGTGGGCGGGTGGCGACGGCGTGGGGCGGGCGCGGGCGGCGGTGCGGGCGGGCGCGAGCGGGCGCCGAAACACGATCGCAACGTCGGGGTCACAGCGGCGACACGGGGGCGCGGTTGACTTCCTGTCGAGCGATAGAAACCCCGGCAGCGACCGGACCAGCAGACGGAGCAGGCGCAGTATGACGACATCAGGCACCTCGACCACGGCGGGTGCGCGCGAGCACGCCCGCGCCCAGGAGGCGGCGGCGGCGAGCACACGCCCCGACGCGCCGGAGGGCGTCGCCCCGGCGGATCTGCACTGGTCCGAGCGGATCGAGGGCGGCGGCTACGGCCACCGCGTCCTCGCCCGCGGCACGCGCCTCCGCCTGACCGACGTCACCGGCGACGCCTGCGTCTCGCTCCTGGTCTACAACGCGCTGGAGCCGCACGAGCGGCTGAACGTCGCGGACACCGTCAAGGTGCAGTGGCAGGTCTACGCCGGCGCCGGCCAGCTGCTGCTCAGCGACCAGGGGCGCGTGCTCGCGAGCGTCGTCGCCGACGACTCGGGCCGCCACGACACGATCTACGGCACGACCGCGCTGGCGCGGAACGTCGAGCGCTACGGCGACGGCTCGCCGCAGGGCCCGTCGCCGGCCGGGCGCGAGCTGCTGCTGCTCGGCGCGGCCAAGCACGGGCTGGGGCGGCGCGATCTGCCGCCGAGCGTCTCGTACTTCCAGGGGGTGCGGATCCGCGAGGACGGCAGTCCGGAGTGGCTCGGCGGCGCCGGGCCCGGCCGCTCGGTGACGCTGCGGCTGGAGATGCCGGCGATCGTCCTGCTGGCGAACACCGCGCATCCGCTCGACCCGCGGCCGGAGTTCACGGTCGGCGCGGTCGACGTGCACGCCTGGGCGGGCGAGCCGGCGAGCGCCGACGAGCGCGCCGCCACTCCGGAGGGCCGCCGCGCCTTCCTGCAGACCGACGAGTACCTGAGCGCGAGGGGCATCGCATGAGCACCGACACGAGCACGAGCACGAGCAGCTACGGCACCGAGACCCACCGCGAGACCGTCGCCGCCCGCGCCCCCTGGTCGCGCCTCCTGAAGCGCGGCGAGCACCTGACCATCGTCGACGTCGACGGCAACCAGGCCGTCGACTTCCTCGCCTACGACGCGGAGGACCGCACCGCCTACTCCGCCGCCGCGACCCTGCAGGCGCAGGAGACGGTGTACCTGGTCACCGGCTCGGTGCTCCGCGACGCCGAGCACCGCCCGCTGCTCACCGTCGTGGCGACCGACGTCGAGCGCCACGACACCCTCGGCGGCGCCTGCTCGAAGGAGAGCAACGCGCTCCGCTACGGCTTCCACACCACGGCGCAGCACGCCTGTGCGGAGAACTTCGTCGCCGAGCTCTCCCGGCACGGGATGGGCAAGCGCGACCAGGTCTCGAACGTGAACTGGTTCATGAACGTGCCGGTGGACCCGGACGGCGCGCTCGGGATCGTCGACGGCATCTCCTCCCCCGGCCTCAGCGTCGTGCTGCGGGCCGAGCGGGACACCCTCGTCGTCGTCTCGAACTGCCCGCAGATCAACAACCCGTGCAACGGCTTCGACCCGTCTCGCGCCGAGATGATCGTGCACAGCGGCGAGAACGCGGGAACGGGCACCGCATGACCTTCGACACCCTCCTCGTCGCCAACCGCGGCGAGATCGCGGTCCGCATCCTCCGCACCGCGAAGGCGATGGGCCTGCGCACGGTCGCGGTTTACTCCGACGCCGATCTCGGCGCCGCGCACGTCGCGCTCGCCGACGAGGCGGTGCGGCTCGGCCCGGCGCCCGCGGCCGACAGCTACCTGCGGATCGATCGGATCCTCGCGGCCGCCGCGCAGACCGGCGCCGGCGCGATCCACCCGGGCTACGGCTTCCTCAGCGAGAACGCCGAGTTCGCGCGCGCCTGCGCGGCGGCCGGCATCGTCTTCGTCGGCCCCACTCCCGAGCAGCTGGAGGTGTTCGGCGCCAAGCACACCGCGCGCGACGCCGCCGAGCGCGCGGGCGTGCCGCTGCTGGCCGGCACCGGGCTGCTCGACGACGCCGACCACGCGGCCCGCGAGGCCGCCCGGATCGGCTACCCGGTGATGCTCAAGGCGACGGCGGGCGGCGGCGGCATCGGCATGCGCGCCTGCCGCGACGAGGCCGAGCTGCGCGCCGCCTGGCGCGAGGTGCGGCGCCTGGCCGAGGCCGGCTTCTCCTCCGCCGGCGTGTTCCTCGAGCGGCTGGTCGAGCGCGCCCGGCACGTCGAGGTGCAGGTCTTCGGCGACGGCGCCGGCCGCGTCGTCTCGCTCGGCGACCGCGACTGCTCGCTCCAGCGCCGCAACCAGAAGGTGGTCGAGGAGAGCCCCGCCCCGGATCTGCCGGACGCCGTGCGCGAGCGCATCGCGGAGGCGTCGCGCCGGCTCTGCGCCGAGGCCGGCTACCGCAGCGCGGGCACGGTCGAGTACATCTACGACCCGGTCCGGCAGGAGGCGGCGTTCCTCGAGGTGAACACCCGCCTCCAGGTCGAGCACCCGGTGACGGAGTCGCGCTACGGCATCGACCTGGTCGAGTGGATGCTGCGGCTCGCGCAGGGCGAGACCGGCTTCCTCGACTCGGTCCCGGAGCCGAGCGGCGCGGCCGTCGAGGCGCGGGTCTACGCGGAGAACCCGGACCTCGGCAACGCGCCGAGCTCGGGCACCATCACCGGGCTGCAGTTCCCCGACGACGTCCGCGTCGACGGCTGGATCCGCCCCGGAAGCGAGGTGTCCACCTCCTACGACCCGCTGCTCGCGAAGGTCATCGTGAGCGGCGCGACCCGCGAGGAGGCCTGGGCCGCGCTCGGACGGGCGCTCGCCGCCACCCACGTCGACGGCATCGCGACCAACGTCGGACTGCTGCGGGCCATCGCCGCCGAGCCCTCGGTGCTCGCGGCCGGGCACTCCACCGCGACCCTCGACGACCTGCGCGACGCGAGCCCGCGGGTCGAGGTGCTGAAGGGCGGGATGCTGACCACCGTGCAGGACGCGACCGGGCGCCTGGGCTACTGGCCGGTCGGCGTGCCGCCGTCGGGGCCGATGGATCCGCTGTCGTTCCGCCTCGGCAACACCGCGCTCGGCAACCCCGAGGACGCGCCGGGACTCGAGATCACGATGAGCGGGCCGACCCTCCGCTTCCACACCGCCACCCGCGTGGTGCTGACCGGGGCACCCGCGCCGGCGACGCTCGACGGCGCGCCGATCGCGCCGTGGGAGCCGGTCGCGGTGCCGGCCGGCGGCGTGCTCGCGATCGGCACGGCCGAGAGCGGCATGCGGCTGTACCTGCTGGTCGAGGGTGGGTTCGACATCCCCCTCGTGCTCGGCTCGGCCAGCACCTTCGACCTCGGCGCGATCGGCGGGCACGCGGGGCGCGCGCTCGCCCCGGGCGACGTGCTCGGGCTGCGGACGCCGAGCGTCCCGAACACCGTGGCGGTCGTACCGGCGGCGGAGCGCCCCGCGTTCCCGCACGCCTGGACGCTCGCCGCGCTCGAGGGACCGCACGCCGCTCCGGAGTTCTTCACCGAGGACGACATGGCGGTCTTCTACGCCACCGACTGGGAGGTGCACTTCAACTCGGCGCGCACCGGCGTCCGCCTGCTCGGCCCGAAGCCGCACTGGGCGCGCGAGGACGGCGGCGAGGCCGGGCTGCACCCCTCCAACATCCACGACACCCCGTACGCGGTCGGCGCCGTCGACTACACCGGCGACCTGCCGATCCTGCTCGGACCCGACGGCCCGAGTCTCGGCGGCTTCACCTGCCCGGCGAGCGTCGCGACCGGCCACCTCTGGCGGCTCGGGCAGCTCCGCCCCGGCGACACCGTGCGCTTCGTGCCGGTCACCGCGGCGCAGGCGACCGGGCTGCTCGACGCTCCGCTCGACGAGCCCGCGGCCGGCCGCACGGCGGTCGACGACCAGGGCGTGCTGCACCGCCGGCCCGCGCACGACGGCGATCCGTCGCTGGTGCTGCGCCGCAGCGGCGACGCGAACCTGCTCGTCGAGATCGGCGAGATGACTCTGGACCTCGCCTCGCGGATGCGCGTGCACGCGATCGCCGAGACACTGGAGAAGGCGGCGCTGCCGGGCGTGATCGAGCTGACCCCGGGCATCCGCTCGCTGCAGGTGCACTTCGACCCGCGGACCACCTCGACCGACGCGGTCGCCGAGGCGGTGCTCGCGGCCGAGGCGCTGCTGCCCGCGACCGCCGACTTGCGCGTGCCGAGCCGCACCGTGCACCTGCCGCTGGCCTGGGACGACCCGTCGACGCGCGAGGCGATCCGCCGCTACATGGCGGGCGTCCGCGACGACGCGCCCTGGTGCCCGTGGAACATCGAGTTCATCCGCCGGATCAACGGCCTGGACAGCGTCGACGAGGTCTACCGCACGGTGTTCGAGGCGGAGTACCTGGTGCTCGGGCTCGGCGACGTCTACCTCGGCGCGCCGGTCGCGACTCCGCTCGACCCGCGGCACCGGCTGGTGACCACCAAGTACAACCCGGCGCGCACCTGGACCCCGCAGAACGCCGTCGGCATCGGCGGCGCCTACCTCTGCATCTACGGGATGGAGGGGCCGGGCGGCTACCAGTTCGTCGGCCGCACGGTGCCGATCTGGTCGACGCACCACCAGGCCGGAGCGTTCGAGACCGGCGTGCCGTGGCTGCTGCGCTTCTTCGACCGCATCCGCTGGTATCCGGTGGAGCCGGACGAGCTGCTCGAGCTGCGCTCCGAGATGGCCGCGGGGCGGCTGCCGCTGCGGATCGAGGAGGGCGAGTTCGGGCTCGCCGAGTACCAGGAGTTCCTCGCGGAGAACGCGGAGTCGATCGCGGACTTCCGCGCGGTGCAGGCCGGGGCGTTCGGCGCCGAGCGCGCCGCCTGGGAGGCGTCCGGCGAGTTCGACCGCGTGGAGGCGGTGCCCGCGCCGCCCGCGTCCTCGGCCGTGGAGATCCCGGACGGCTGCGAGGGCGTCGAGGCGCCGTTCGTGGCGACGGTGTTCCGCATCGACGTGGCCGTCGGCGAGACGGTCGCGGCCGGGCAGACGCTGGTCGCCCTCGAGGCGATGAAGATGGAGGCGCCCGTGACGGCCCCGGCGGCCGGGCGCGTGGTCGCCGTGGTCGCCGAGGTCGGGGCGCACGTGGCCGCGGGCACGGTGCTCGTGGTGCTGGAGACGAGGGCCGAGCAGGCCGAGGAAGAGGACGCAGCATGATGGACGACCCCGCGCTTCAGGACCCCGCGGCGCACGTCGCCGAGCGCTACCGGCGGCTCGCCGCCCGGCCCGAGGCGTTCGTCGCCCTGCGGCCCGAGGCCGAGGTGGCGGCCGAGCTGGCCGCCGTCGATCCGGCGCTCCCGCTCGCCGGGCTGCTGTTCGCGGTGAAGGGCAACATCGACGTCGCCGGGCTGGAGACGACAGCGGCCTGCCCGGCGTTCGCGTACGCGCCAGCCGAGGACGCGACCGTCGTGGCGCGGCTGCGGGCGGCCGGGGCCGTGGTGCTCGGCTCGGCCAACCTCGACCAGTTCGCGACGGGCCTCGTCGGCACCCGCTCGCCGTACGGCGCGGTGCGGCACGCGGTGGACCCGTCGCGGATCTCGGGCGGCTCGTCCTCCGGCTCCGCGGTCGCGGTGGCGCTCGGCGGCGCCGACTTCGCGCTCGGGACGGACACCGCGGGCTCCGGCCGGGTGCCGGCCGCGTTCCACGGGCTGGTCGGGCTGAAGCCGACCAAGGGCTGGGTCAGCGCCGCCGGCGTGGTGCCGGCCTGCCGGAGCCTGGACGTGGTGACGGTGATGGCGGCGGATCCGGCGATCGCCCGGCGCGCGCTCGACGTCATGGCCGGGCCGGACTCGCGCGATCCGCTCAGCCGCAGCGGAGTCGCCGAGCCGTTCGCCTCGACGGCGCGGATCGGCGTCCCGCGGCCCGGGCAGCTCGGCGAGCTGGCTGACGGCTGGGCCGAGGCGTTCGACGCCGAGGTCGCCCGCTGGGCCGAGGCGGGCGCGACGCTGGTCGAGCTCGACATCGAGGTGTTCCTCGAAACCGCGCGGATGCTCTACGACGGCGCCTTCGTGGCCGAGCGCTACGCGGCGGTCGGCGCGTTCGTCGACGCGCACCCGGACGAGGTGGATCCGGTGGTCGGCGGCATCGTCTCGCGGTCGCGGGAGCTGCCGGCCTGGAAGCTCTTCCAGGACCAGGAGCGGCTCGACCGCGCGCGGGTCGCCTCGGACGCCGTGTTCGAGCGGATCGACGCGCTGCTGCTGCCGACGACGACCGAGCACCCGACGCTCGCGGCCGTCGCCGCCGACCCGATCGGCGTCAACTCGCGGCTCGGGCGCTTCACCAACTTCGCGAACCTGCTCGATCTGGCGGCCGTCGCCTACCCCGCGGGGGTCGTCGACGGACTGCCGTTCGGCGTGCAGCTGATCGGCCCCGCCTTCTCCGACCACCAGCTCGCCGATCTCGTCTGGAGCCGCTCATGAGCACCGCTACCGCGACCACCGCCCTCCTCGCCGTCGCCGGCGCGCACCTGCGCGACCAGCCGCTGCACCACCAGCTCGCGGATCGCGACGCGGAGTTCGTCGAGGCGACGACCACGAGCGCCGACTACCGGCTCTACGCGCTGTCGACCGTGCCGCCGAAGCCCGGCGTCGTGCGGGTCGCCGAGGGCGGCGCGGCGCTCGAGGTCGAGGTGTACCGGCTGACGGAGGCCGCGTTCGGCTCCTTCGTCGCGGCGCTCCCCCAGCCGATGGCCATCGGCTCGGTGTCGCTCGCCGACGGCTCGCTCGTCAGCGGCTTCCTCGTCGAGCCGATCGCCCTCGCCGGCGCGGACGACATCACCGCCTTCGGCGGCTGGCGCGCGTACCTGGCGCGCTGACGGACGGCCTTTCATGGTGGTCGAGTAGCCCCGCCAGGGGCGTATCGAGACCCGCCGTCACCAGCAGGGCGGGTCTGCAGACTCAGGTGCAGACGGTGGTGGATCTCGATACGCCCGCTCCGCGGGCTACTCGATCAGCATGAAGGCGCGCATCGGCACGCTCGGGCTAGATCGTCGGGAGGAGGATCTCGCGGACGAGGGCGTCGAGACGGGCGTCGGCGTCGAGGAATTGGCGGAGGGTGCGGCGGGTGGCGCCGAACGAGCCGAACTCGTCGACGGTCATGCCGTCCTCGAAGTAGGCGCGGCGGAACTCGGGGAGCTCGAGCAGCGCGGACAGGATCTCGGCGGGGACCGGGACGTCGATCTGCGCCGGGTCGACCTCGATGCGGTTCTCGTGGATCAGCAGCTGCCACTCGAACGGCGGCGAGACGACGAGGTCGCCGCCCACCAGCTCCGACCACTGCAGGTGGTTGCGGAACGCGGCGGAGAGGATGCGCGAGCGGTAGCCGCGCTTCCGGAAGATCCGGTACGCCTCCTTGAGCGCCGCGACACCCGCCCAGTCCAGGTGTCCGGGCTGCACGAGGCGGCGGTCGGCCGCCACCGACGCCTTGATCCAGTCGTCGAGGCGCCCGCCCATGATGGTGACGACGGAGCCGAACTCGTGGTCCGGCAGCCCCTCGGCCTCGCGGCGGTCGAAGCCGCGCTCGATCGCCTCGGCGACGGCCACGGCCTGCGCGACCGTGAACGACACGGTCGCGTTGATGCTGACGCCGCGGTAGGTCGCCTCCTCGATCGCGCGGATGCCGATCGCGGTCGCGGGGATCTTCACGATGATGTTCTCGGCCAGCTCCGAGAAGTGCACGGCCTGCGCGACGAGCGCGTCGGCGTCGCGGTGCAGCCGCGGGTCGGTCTGCACCGAGAGGCGCCCGTCCCGTCCGCCGCTCGCGCGGAACGCGGGCAGCAGCAGCTCGGCCGCCTCGATCGACATCTGCTCGATGGCCAGCCAGCCGAGCTCGCTCTCGCCCGCGGTGGGGTGCTGTTCGGCGAGCGCCGCGATCCGCGGGCCCCACACGTCGAGGTGCTTCTCGATCGTGGTGAGCGCGATCACCGGGTTGCAGGTCGCGCCGACCGCGCCGAACGCGATCGACCGGCCGAGCTCCTCGAGGTCCGCGGAGTCGTTCCAGAGGCTGGTCGCCGTCGCGGCGCCGGCCCGCAGCGGCTCGTACGGGGCGGTCGCTGCGTCGGCGGTCACGGTGGCGCTCATGGTCTTCTCCAGGGGATGGGGCGCATCGGCGCCGGTGGCGGTGGTGCTCATTCTAGGCGGATTCTGTGCAAATGTCCTGACATTAGTGCAGCGCTTTCCCGCCGGCGCTCAGCCCAGCAACGGCTTCTGCGCCGCCCGCTGCCGCGTGTACTCCTCGAACGCCCGCCGCGTGCTCGGCAGCTCGGACACCTCGGCGACGGGCACGTCCCACCAGCCCTCGCCGCTCGGCGCGTAGAGCAGCGGGTCGCTGTTGATGTGGATGAGGGTCGTGCGGTCGGACGCCTTCGCGGCGGCCATCGCGGCGCGCAGGTCGTCGATCGAGGACCCGCTCGGCGCGACCTCGATCACGTCGACGCCGTAGCTGCGCGCGTTCGCGGCGAGGTCGACGGGGATGACGCTCTCGTCGAGCCCGCGGTACTGCGTGCCGAAGCGATCGGAGCCGACGGTCTCGGAGAGGTGCCCGATCGAGGCGTAGCCGTGGTTCTGGATCAGCACCACGATGATCTTCAGTCCCTCGGCCACCGCGGTCACCAGCTCGGTGTGCAGCATCAGGTAGGAGCCGTCGCCGACCATCACGACGACGTCGCGGTCCGACCCCGACGCCTCCGCCCCGCGCTTGACGCCGAGGCCGCCGGCGATCTCGTAACCCATGCAGGAGAAGGCGTACTCGACGTGGTAGCCGAGGCTGTCGCGCACCCGCCACAGCTTGTGCAGGTCGCCGGGCAGCGAGCCGGCCGCCTGCACGATCACGTCCTCGGGGTCGGTCGCGGACTGCACCGCGCCGATGATCTCGGCCTGGCCGGGCAGCGCGAGCCCGGAGGGGGCGAACGCGGCGTCGACCGCGGCGTCCCACTCCGCCTTCTCGCGGCGGAGGCGCTCGGCGTACTCCTCGGAGACGTGGAACCGGCTCAGCTGCTCGCGCAGCGCCTCCAGCGTCTCGCGGGCGTCGGCGATGATCGGCAGCCGGCTGCCGTGCTTGTAGGCGTCGAACGCGGCGACGTTGACGTTCACGAACACGACGCCGTCGTTCTGGAAGACGGTGCGGCTCGCGGTGGTGAAGTCGCTGTAGCGCGTGCCGATGCCGATGACGACGTCGGCGTCGGCCGCGAGGCGGTTCGCGGCGGTGGAGCCGGTGGCGCCGATCCCGCCGAGGTACTGCGGGTGGTCCCAGGCGAGGGCGCCGCCGCCGGCCTGGGTGGTGGCGACGGGGACGCCGGTGGCCTCGGCGAACGCGCGCAGCGCCTCCTCGGCGCCGGAGTAGATCACGCCGCCGCCGGCGACGACGATCGGGTTCCGGGCGGCGGCGATCGCCGCGACCGCGCGCTCGAGCGGTCCGCGCTCCGGGACCGGACGGCGCAGGTGCCACTCGCGCTCCTCGAGGAAGGCGACGGGGACGTCGAGCACCTCGGCCTGGACGTCCTCGGGCAGGGCGATGGTGACCGCGCCGGTCTCGGCCGGGTCGGTCAGCACGCGCAGCGCGGCGAGGGCGATCGAGTAGAGCTGCTCGGGCCGCTGCACGCGGTCGAAGAAGCGCGAGAGCGGCCGGAAGGCGTCGTTCACGGTGATGCCGATGTCGTGCGGCAGCTCGAGCTGCTGCAGGACGGGGTCCGCGACGCGGGTCGCGAAGGTGTCGCTGGGCAGCAGCAGCGCCGGGAGCCGGTTCGCGGTCGCGAGGGCGGCACCGGTGAGCATGTTGGCGGCGCCCGGGCCGACGGAGGCGGCGCTGGCGTAGGTGCCGAGCCGGCGGTGCATGCGGGCGTAGCCGACGGCCTGGTGCACCATCGCCTGCTCGTTGCGGGCCTGGTGGTACGGCATCAGGGTCGGGTCGAGGGCGTTCGACTGCGCGAGCGCCTGGCCGATCCCGGCGACGTTGCCGTGCCCGAAGATGCCGAACATCCCCGGGATCGTGCGCTCGCGGTGGTCGCCGTCCACGGTCCACTGCCGGGCGAGGAACTCGACGAGCGCCTGGCTCACGGTCATCCGCTGGGTCTTGTCGGCCATCAGTGCTGTCCTCCGGTGGTGCTGGGTGTGCTGTCGGGCGTGTACGGGAGTCGGGGGTCGATGGCCTGGTCGTCCCAGGTGCTGCGGATCCAGCCGTGCGCCGGGTGGTCGCTGATCAGCCAGGCGCGCTCCTCGCCCGGGCCGGCCATCACGTTGAGGTAGTAGAGGTCGTAGCCCGGCGCCGCGACGGCGGGGCCGTGGTAGCCGAACGGGACGAGGGCGATGTCGCCGGTGCGCACGGTCGCGTCGATCGCGATCTCGCCGGCGGGCGAGGTCGAGGTGCTGAACATCCCGAACGGCTCGGCGCCCGCGGGCGCCTCGACGCCGCGGCTGACGGCGGTCTCGAAGTAGTAGATCTCCTCGAGCCGCGACTCGTGCCCGGGGACGTCCTCGTCGTGCTTGTGCGCGGGGTAGCTCGACCAGTTCTCGGCCGGAGTGATCACCTCGCAGACGATGAAGCGGTCGGCCTCGAGTGCGCTCGGGGTGCCGAAGTTGTGCACCTGCCGGCTGGAGCGGCCGGCGCCGCGCAGCTCGACGGGGACCTCGGCGCGCGGGACGTAGCGGCTCGGGTGCGCGGTCGCGGCGGGCGCCTCCGCGATCGCGACGCGACCCTCCCCCGACACCGTCGCGGAGGAGAGCGTCGAGAGGTAGAGCACGTCGCTGGGGCCGTCGAAGACCGAGGCCCGGCCCGCCAGGACGGTGGTCTCGGCGGGGCCGCCGGCCTCGTGCCGGACGGTGAAGGAGCCGGAGAGCGGGACGACGAGGCGCTCGACGCCCGCCGCGGGGAGCGCGAGCTCGTCGCCGGGGCCCAGGTCCGCGACGCGGAGGCCCGTGTGCCGCCAGCCGGGCAGGCCGGCGTCGACGACGGACTCCCAGCTGTCGCGGGCGAGCGCACCCCGCGGGAACAGCCACTCGTTGTGCGTGGTCATCTCGGGCCTTCCGTCGTGTCTCTGTGCGGGGGTACTGGCGGGGCGGGTCTCGATGCGCCGCTGCGCGGCTACTCGACCAGCATGTGAGCCCGATGCGTCTGCACAAGGGTGGAGCGCAACCGGTGAATCGCGTGCCAGCGATTCGACGTGCGCGGACGCAGGACGCTCTGCGGGACGCTCCCCCTTCGCGAAGCCGACCGCGGCCGAACGACGACGAAGGAGGAGCGAGGCACAACGGCTCAGTTCTGGGGGAAACCCAGGTTGATGCCGCCGTGCGAGGGGTCCAGCCAGCGCGAGGTGATCGCCTTCTGCTGCGTGAAGAACCGCACGCCCTCCGCGCCGTGGGCCTTGGTATCGCCGAACAGCGACGACTTCCAGCCGCCGAACGAGAACGTCGCCACCGGCACCGGGATCGGCACGTTGATGCCGATCATGCCGACCTGGACCTCGTTCTGGAAGCGGCGGGCCGCCCCGCCGTCGTTGGTGAAGATCGCGGTGCCGTTGCCGAACGCACCGTTGTTGATGAGCTCGACGCCCTCCTCGTAGGTGGCCACGCGGACGATGGACAGCACGGGGCCGAAGATCTCCTCGGTGTAGGCGCGGGAGGTGGTGGGGACCTTGTCGAGCAGTGTCGGGCCGAGCCAGAAGCCGTTCGGGTCGCCGTCGACCTCGATGCCGCGGCCGTCGATGACGACCTCGGCGCCGTCCTGCTCGGCGATCGCGATGTAGGAGGCGACCTTGTCGCGGTGGACCTCGGTGACCAGGGGTCCCATGTCGCAGCCACGGCGGCCGTCGCCGATGCGCAGCTGCGACGCGCGCTCCTGGATCTTCCCGATCAGCTCGTCCGCCACGGGCTCGACCGCGACGACGACCGAGATCGCCATGCAGCGCTCCCCCGCCGAGCCGAAGCCCGCGTTGATCGCCGAGTCGGCGACCAGGTCGAGGTCCGCGTCCGGCAGCACCAGCATGTGGTTCTTCGCCCCGCCGAGGGCCTGCACGCGCTTGCCGTGCTTCGTCCCGGTCTCGTAGACGTACTGCGCGATCGGCGTGGAGCCGACGAAGGAGATCGAGCGGACGTCGGGCGAGGTCAGCAGCCCGTCGACGGCCTGCTTGTCGCCGTTGAGCACGGTGAAGACGCCGTCGGGCAGGCCGGCCTCCTTCCACAGCTTCGCGAGCCAGATCGCCGCGGTCGGGTCCTTCTCGCTGGGCTTGAGGATGACGGTGTTGCCGGCCGCGATCGCGATCGGGAAGAACCACATCGGCACCATCGCCGGGAAGTTGAACGGGGAGATGATCCCGACCACGCCGAGCGGCTGCTTCGTCGAGTACACGTCGACGCCGGTCGAGACCTGCTCCGAGTACTCGCCCTTGAGGTGGTGCGCGAGCCCCGTCGCGAACTCCACGACCTCCTGGCCGCGGGTGATCTCGCCGAGCGCGTCGGAGACGACCTTGCCGTGCTCCGAGGTGATGATCTCGGCCAGCTCGCCCTTCTTCGCCTCCAGCAGCTCGCGGAAGGAGAAGAGGATCTGCTGCCGCTTCGCCAGCGACAGGTCGCGCCAGGCCGGGAACGCGGCCTTCGCGGAGGCGATCGCCGCGGCGATCTCGGCCTCGTCGGCCAGCGCCACCTCCTTGGTCGCGACGCCCAGCGCGGGGTCGAAGACCGGCGCGGTGCGGCCCGAGGCCGAGGGCGACTCGCGCCCGTCGATCCAGTGCGGGACGACGGCGAGCTGGTGCAGCGGGGTGGTTCCGATGGTCTCGGACATGATTCCTGTCTCTGTTCGTGGGAGAGGGGGTTCGTGGGAGAGGGGGTTCGTGGGAGAGGGGGTTCGTGGGAGAGGGGCTTGTCGGTCAGGGGTGCGGTCAGCCGTGCACGAGCGCGGCGGCGGTGTCGACCGCTGCCGCGACGTCGCCGTCGGCCGGGTAGAGGAGGGTGCGCCCGACGACGAGGCCGCGGACTCCGGGCAGCGCGAGAGCCGCGCCCCATGCCGCGTAGGTCTCGTCGGGGCTCCCCGTCGGGTCGCCGCCGAGCAGCAGCGTCGGGAGGGTGGTGGCGGCCATCACCCGCTCCATCTCGTCGACGACGGGCAGCTTCATCCAGGTGTAGGCCGAGGACGAGCCGAGCCCGGAGGCGATCGCGATCGAGGTGATCACGGCGTCGGCGGAGAGGTCGTTGACGACGGCGCCGTCGACCCACTCGCTCAGGAAGGGCTCGAGCATGATCGGCACATGGGCCGCCGCGGCCGCGGTCACGGCCGCCGCGTTGGCCTCGAGCGTCGCGACCGAGCCGGCGTCGGCGAGGTTGATCCGCAGCAGCGTCTTCGCGAAGTCGAGGCCGTCGCGGACGATCCCGTCGATGTCGTAGCCGGTGAAGCGGTCGTCCATCTCGAAGGAGGCGCCGCGCAGGCCACCGCGGTTCATCGATCCGACCACGACCTTGTCGTCGAGCAGCCCGAGCAGGGCGAGGTCGTCGATGATGTCCGGCGTGCCGAGCACTCCGTCCACTCCCGGCCGCGAGAGCGCGGTCGCGAGGCGGTCGAGCAGGTCGTAGCGATCCGCCATCGCCATCGCCTCGCCGCGCACGCCGAGCGCGCCGCGGGCGGGGTGGTCGGCGGCCACGAGCAGCAGCCGGCCGTTCCCGCCGAGCAGCGGACGGCGGCGGCGCCCGGCGAGCGCCCGCGCGACGGCGGTCGGGTCCTCGGCGCGGAGCCGGCGCAGCTCCGCGAAGTCGCGATCAGAGCGTGACATCGGTGCGCTCCTTCAGGAAGGCCTCGACCTCGGCCGTGGTGGGCATCGCCGTCGAGCACTCGCGCCGCGAGGCGACG
Organism: Rathayibacter sp. PhB151; assembly: GCF_004366415.1. Lineage (NCBI taxonomy): Bacteria > Bacillati > Actinomycetota > Actinomycetes > Micrococcales > Microbacteriaceae > Rathayibacter > Rathayibacter sp. PhB151. The sequence goes on from NZ_SOEN01000006.1 coordinate 1,060,926, forward strand.
ATCGCGCCGGCGACGTTCGCGAAGCGGAGGATGCGCTCGAGGTCCCAGCCCTCGACGAGGCCGTGGATGAGCGCGCCGCCGAAGCTGTCCCCGGCGCCGAGGCCGTTGACGACCTGGACCGGGAAGGGCGCGACCTCGACCGTCTCGGAACGGGTCTTCGCGAGCACGCCGCGGGGCCCCTGCTTGACGATCGCGAGCTCGACGCCCCGGTCGAGGAGCGCGTCGGCCGCGCGCGACGGGTCGGTCTCACCGACGGCGACCTCGCACTCCTCCCGGTTGCCGACCGCGACGGTGACCCACTCCAGCGCCTTCGCGACCTCCTGCGAGGCCCGCTCCGGCGAGCGCCAGAACATCGGCCGGTAGTCCAGGTCGAGCACGGTGAACGGCCGGCGGTCGCGCGCCTGCCAGGCGACGAAGTGCGCGGACCGGCTGGGCTCCTCCGTCAGCCCGGTGACGGTCGACCAGTAGACCTTCGCCCGGACGATCGCGTCGAGGTCGAGCGACTGCGCGGTGATCGCCAGGTCGGGGGCCTTGGGCTTGCGGTAGAAGTACAGCGGGAAGTCGTCCGGCGGGAAGATCTCGCAGAACGTGACCGGCGTGGCCAGGTCCGGCTCGGTGCCGACGAACTCGTCCGAGACGCCGAGCCGGACCAGCTCGCGCTTCACGTAGCGGCCGAACGGGTCGTCGCCGGCCCGCGAGATCAGCGCGGCGGAGTGCCCGTGCCGGGCGGCCGCGATCGCGACGTTGGCGGCGCTCCCGCCGAGGTACTTGCCGAAGGTCTCGACGTCCTCGAGCCCGAGGCCGTCCTGCAGCGGGTAGATGTCGACCCCGACCCGGCCGATGGTCAGGACGTCGTAGGGCGTGGTGGAGGGACTCATACGACTCTGTACAACTCTCTGTCGCCCGTCGCTTCGGCGGAGACGTGGATCGAGGAGGAATGCTGGTCCGACTCTACACGGAATGTCCTAACAAGCGAACATGCAAAACAGGACAGGTCGGGCCCGCGGACGGTGGCACCTGCGACCATGGAGCGCGCCGGCTTCGCTCCGTCCGGGAGCACGAGCCGCCACTCCGCCGCACACCGATGACGAGAGAACCCGGGAGAGAGCCGATGAGCGTCCGCGTGCCGGTGAAGCGTCAGCTGCTCGCCTGGGCCGTCGAGCGGTCCGGAGTCGATGCAGGAGACCTCCACCGCCGCTTCCCCGACCTGCACTCCTGGGAAGCGGGCGAGAAGAACCCGACCTTCCCGCAGCTCGAGCGGTTCGCGACCGCGACCCGGGCGCCGGTCGGCTACTTCTTCCTCGATGAGGCACCGGTCGAGAGCCTGCCGATCCCGGATTACCGGACCCTCGGGAATGCGCACATCGCCGCCCCCAGCGCCGACCTCCTGGAGACGATCTACCTCTGCCAGCGGCGCCAGGACTGGTTCAGGAACCACTGCATCCTGAACGGCCACCCGCGCCTGCCCTTCATCGGCAGCGTCGATGTCCGAGCCCCCGTCACGGAGACGGCTGCCGCGATCCGGACCGCCCTCCGATTCGAGACGACGGAGCGCCACCTCTTCGCGAGCGGGGAGTCCGCTCTCCGCCGGCTCATCGACACGATCGAGGAGCTGGGTGTCCTCGTGATGGTGAACGGCGTCGTCGGCGGAAACACCCACCGCAGGCTCGACAGCAGCGAGTTCCGCGGCTTCGCGCTGAGCGACGAGTTCGCACCGCTCGTCTTCGTGAACGGCGCGGACACGAAGGCCGCGCAGATCTTCACCCTCGTCCACGAGGTGGCACACCTGTGGCTGGGACTGGGCGGCGTCGACGACGCGTCGGTGGACGACGACCGGACCGCCGAGGTCGAGGTCTGGTGCAATCGGGTCGCCGCGGAGGTCCTCGTTCCGCTGGACGCCGTGCGCGCGGAGTACCGCGGGGAGGCCGACGTCGCGGAACTCGAACGTCTCGCGCGGATCTACCGGGTCAGCACCCTCGTGGTCCTCCGTCGGATCTTCGACGCCGCGTTCCTGGAGTGGGACGAGTACCGAGCGCGCCACCTGGAGGAGCTGGCGCGAGTGCGGGCGTTCCTCGAGAGACGACGAGGGGGAAGCGGCGGGGACTTCTACCTGAGCCACCCGCTCAAGGTGAGCCGTCTCTTCGCTCGCGCCGTCATCGTCGACACGCAGGAGGGTCGAACACTGCACCGTGACGCCTACAGCCTCCTGGCGACGAAGAAGGCGGAGACGTTCGCCCGCCTCGCGCGCGAGCTGGGAGTCGCGTGATGTATCTGCTGGACGCCAACATCTTCATCACGTCGAAGAACGCGCACTACGGTTTCGACTTCGTCCCCGCGTTCTGGGAGTGGCTGGATCAGGGGCACTCCGCGGGCGTCCTCTGCAGCATCGACAGGATCGCGGACGAGTTGAGAGCCGCGGCTGACGACCTGTCGACTTGGGCGAGCGGACGCGCTCCGATGTTCCTCCGGATGGACCAGGCCACGCTCCCGAGCCTCGCGCTGGTCTCGACCTGGGCGAGCACGTCGGACTTCACCGCTGCCGCGGTCAGCCAGTTCCTCAGTGTCGGGGACTTCCAGCTCGTGGCGTACGCCCACGCGCACGGGCACACGGTCGTCACTCACGAGAAGTCGGCGCCGCAGGCGACCCGGAGGATCAAGATCCCGGACGCCTGCGCCGCGATGGGGGTTCCGTGCATCGACCCGTTCACGATGCTCCGGGCCGAGAGCGTGCGGTTCGTCCTGCCCGGGGCATCGATCGCCTGACCTGGAAGCCTCACCTAGGGCCCCGCCGTCACTCCGGCCTCGCCGCGGCCTCGTGCGCGAGCTCCGCGGTGACCGCGGAGTCCGGCATCGAGCGCTCGAGCTCGTGGGCGAGGGAGGCGAGCTCGGCGCCGCCGGCCATCAAGCTGGTCAGCTCGCCGAGGGTGATCTCGCTCTTCTCGAAGTTGCCGAGGCTGGTGCCGCGGTTCAGGAGGAGGAAGCGGTCGCCCACCGGGTAGGCGTGGTGCGGGTTGTGGGTGATGAAGACCACGCCGAGCCCGGCGTCGCGGGAGCGGGCGATGTACTTGAGCACCACGCCCGACTGCTTGACGCCCAGCGCCGCGGTCGGCTCGTCCAGGATCAGCACGCGGGCACCGAAGTAGACCGCGCGGGCGATCGCGACGCACTGGCGCTCGCCTCCGGAGAGCGTGCCGATCGGCTGGTCGACGTCGCGCAGGTCGATGCCCATGCTCGCCAGCTCGCTCTGCGTGACCTCCTTCATCCGCTTCACGTCGAGGCGGCGCAGCGGTCCGCGCCCCTTGGTGATCTCGGAGCCGAGGAAGAAGTTGCGCCAGACCGGCATCAGCGGCACGACCGCGAGGTCCTGGTAGACGGTCGCGATCCCCGCCTGCAGCGCGGCGCGCGGCGACGAGAAGGTGACCGGCGTCCCATCGAGGAGCAGCTCGCCCTCGGAGGGCGTGTGCGCACCGGCGAGCATCTTGATGAACGTCGACTTGCCGGCGCCGTTGTCGCCGAGGACGCAGGTGACCTGGCCGGCGTTGACCGTGGTCGAGACTCCGGCGAGCGCATTGACGGCGCCGTAGCTCTTGCCGATGTCGCGGACCTCGACGATCGTCGTGCCCACCGGGGTGCGGGGCGCGGCCGGCTGTCCGGTCGAGGGGCCGCTCGTCGTGTCGGCGCTCATCGTCCGCCTCCTGCTCGTGTCCGGACGAAGTTGTTGAGGAGCACCGCGGCGAGCAGCATGCCGCCGAGGACGGTGCGCAGCCAGTTGGTGTCCCACTGGGCGAAGGTGATGCCCTGGAAGACCATCCCGTAGATCAGCGCGCCGAGGGCGGCGCCGATCGCCGAGCCGTAGCCGCCGGTCATCAGGCAGCCGCCGACGACGGCGCAGATGATGTAGATGAACTCCTGGCCGACGCCGGTGTTCGCCTGCACCGTCGAGGTGCGGAAGAGCGAGATCATGCCGACGAGCCAGGCGGCGCCGGCGGTCCCCATGAAGAGGCCGATCTTGGTCTTCAGCACCGGGACGCCGACCTGGCGCGACGCGGTCTGCGCCCCGCCGACGGCGAAGATCCAGTTGCCGGCGCGGGTGCGCAGCAGGATCCAGGTCGCGACGGCCGCCACCACGAACCACCAGAGCACCGACACGTAGAAGGTGCCGCCGCCGATGCCGGCCGACGAGCCGAACAGCGGCTGGATGCCGTCGTAGCCCGGGACCTTGGTCATGCCCTGGATCGCGACCTGGCCGGTGATGATCTTCGTCACCGCCAGGTCGATGCCGGCGAGGGCGAAGAAGGTGCCGAGCGTCACGATGAAGCTCGGCAGCCCGGTCTTCATCACCAGGATGCCGTTGAGGGCGCCGACGCCGAGGCAGACGATCAGCGAGACGAAGACCGCCACCCAGATGCTGAGTCCGTAGTGGGTGGTCAGGATCCCGACGATGAGGGCGGAGAAGCCCGTCATCACGCCGGCGGAGAGGTCGAACTCGCCGCCGATCATCAGCAGCGCCACGGCGACGGCCATGATCCCGAAGGTCGAGGCCGACTCCAGCCAGACCCCGGCGCCGGCGAAGCTCAGGAACTGCGGGGTGTAGAGGGAGAAGAACACGAGCACGGCGAGGGCGGCGACGAACGCGCCGGTCTCGGGCCGGGCCAGGATCTTGCGGAGTGGACGGCGCTCGAGGCGGGGCCTCGTCGCGATCGTCACGATGTCTGTCGTCGTCACTGCTGACTCCTGTCGGGGACGGGCCGGGGCCGCTAGCGGGTGCCGTTCGCGGCGAACTCGGCGACCGCGGCCGCGTTCTCCTTGGTGACGAAGGCGGGTCCGGAGTAGACCGGCTGGCCGCCGCCGATGACGTTGCCGTTGGTCGTGTAGAGCTGGAGCGCCGTGACGCCGAGGAAGCCCTGAACGTAGGGCTGCTGGTCGACGGCGAAGACGATCGAGCCGTCCTCGACCGCGGTGACGACGTCCTCGGAGAGGTCGAAGGTGCCGACCTGGGCCGAGCTGCCCGACTCCGACACGGCGCCGACGGCGTCGATCGCGTACTGGCCGCCGAGGGTGAGCACGCCGTCGATGGACGGGTCGGCCTGCAGCTTGGACTTGATGGTCGCCTTGACGTCGGCGTCGTTCGTGCCGTCCACCTGCAGGTTGCTCATGCTGCCGCCGAAGGTCGACGCGGCCGCCTTGCAGCGCTCCTCGAGACCGACGTTGCCCGCCTCCTGGATGACGCAGAGCGCGTTGGTGGCGCCGGCCTCGGCGAGCTTGGTGCCGACCGCCTCGCCGGCGACCGTCTCGCTCTGACCGATGTGGGTGAGGGCGCCGAACTCGGCGGAGCGCTCGATGCCGGAGTTGATGGTGACGACCGGGATGCCGGCCGCGACGGCCTTCTCGACGCTGTCCTTGACGCCGTCGGGGTTCGCCATCGAGACGACGATGCCGTCGACCTGCTGGGCGACCGCGTTGTCGATCAGCTGCGACTGCTTCGCCGGGTCGGGGTCCGCGTTGTAGGTGATGGTCGCGCCGTAGTCGCCGCCGGCCGCCTCGGCGCCGGACTTCACGCGGTCCCAGAAGGCGTCGCCGGGGCCGGAGTGGGTGACGACCGCGTAGGTGTAGTCGCCGCCACCGCCCGCGCCACCGCCGCCGCCGGTGGTCGCGGCGGGCTCCTGCCCGGTGCCCGTGCACCCGCTGAGCAGCAGGGCGGCCGAGGCTGCGAGGCCGAGGCCGGCGAGGAATCGCTTCTTCATGGAGAGCTCCTTCTCTGCGGACGGCGTCGTCTCTGACGGTCCGGAACGTCGTTGTCGGGTCGAGTATGAAATCGCTGGTTGCGAATGTCAATACATATTGTCATTGCGCTACGCTCGGAACGGCTCACCGGTGAGAGGCATCGGGTGCCGAGCTGCTGTCAAGAGCAGGGAGGAGCGCGCAATGGTGCACCGTTTCGGAGTGGGTCTGGTGTCGGTCGGCTGGATGGGGCGCCTGCACACGCGGGCGTACCGCGCGGTCCCGGAGCACTACCCGGACCTCGGCGTCGCCGTGGACCTCGTGTCGGCGGCCGACACCGATCCTGGCACGCGCTCGCTGGCGGAGGACGTCCTGGGCTACCGCCGGACGACGGCCGACTACCGCGAAGTGCTGGCGGACCCCGAGGTCGACATCGTCTCGATCTGCGCGCCGAACTTCCTGCACCGCGAGGTCGCCCTCGCCGCCGCGGCCGCCGGCAAGCCGTTCTGGATCGAGAAGCCGATGGGCCGCTCGGCCGCCGAGTCGTCCGAGATCGCCCGCGCGGCCGCCGACGCCGGCGTCGTCACCTCGGTCGGCTTCAACTACCGGCACGCGCCGGCGCTCGCGCAGGCCCGCGCCCTGATCCGCGAGGGAGCGATCGGCCGCGTCACGAACGTGAGCGTGCGCCTGCTCGCCGACTACTCCGCGGATCCGCTCGGCGCGCTCACCTGGCGCTTCCTGCAGGCGCGGGCCGGCTCGGGCGTGCTCGGCGATCTGCTCTCGCACGGCGCCGACCTGGCGCAGTACCTGGTGGGGCGGATCGACTCGGTCTCCGCGCTCACCGAGACCTTCGTGCGCGAGCGCCCGCTGCCCGGCTCCGCCGCGGCGGGCCACTTCAGCAAGGGCTCCGAGGGCGGCGAGCGCGGCGCGGTCGAGAACGAGGACTACGCGGCGGTCCTCGGCCGCTTCGAGTCCGGCGCGGTCGCGGTGCTGGAGGCGAGCCGGGTCGCGGTCGGGCCGCGCGCCGAGTACACCCTCGAGGTGTACGGCACGAAGGGCTCGCTGCGCTGGGACTTCCAGCGGCTGAACGAGCTGCAGCTCGCCGACGACCCCAGCGGCTACCGCACGATCATGGCGCAGCCGGGCTTCGGCGACTTCTCGCGCTTCCAGCCCGGCGCCGGGACGAGCATGGGCTTCGACGACCTCAAGACGATCGAGGCGTCGCTCTTCCTCACCTCGGTGCTCGAGGGTCGCCAGCTCGCGCCGTCGGCCGCGGACGCCTGGTCGGCCGCCGAGATCGTCGAGGCCGCGCTCCGCAGCGACCGCTCGCGGGCGTGGGAGAGCGTCGGGACGGTCAGCGGAGACGTCACCTACGACGCCTGAGCCGCCCGACGCCCGCCGCGGGGCGGCCTTCAGAGAGCGAAGGCCGCCTCGAAGGCGTCGAGCGCCGACTCGGAGTCGGTCGACGGCCACGCCTCGAGCCCGACGACCCCGTCGTAGCCGAGGGCTCGCAGCTCCCGGGCGACGGCCGGGTAGCGGATCTCGCCGGTCCCCGGCTCGCAGCGGCCGGGCACGTCGGCGACCTGGATCTCGCCGATCCAGGTCAGGCAGCGGCGCACGAGCTCGAGCAGGTTCCCCTCGCCGATCTGCGCGTGGTACAGGTCGAGGTTCAGCCGCAGACCCGGGCGGTCGACCGCGCTGACCAGCGCGAGGGTGTCCTCGGCGCGGGCGAACGGCGTGCCCGGGTGGTCGACGGCGGTGTTGAGGTTCTCGAGGGTGAAGACCCGGCCGCGCTCCTCGCCGAGCGCGGCCAGCCGGCGGAGGGTGTCCTCGGCGCGCTCGCGATCCGCGGGCGTCACCTGGGTGCCGGGCCGGACGGGCAGGCCGCCCGGCGCGAGGCCGGTGCCGTGCAGGTTCAGCCGCGGGCTGTCGATGATCTCGGCGGCCGCCAGCGAGAGCTCGGCCGTCCGGAGCGTCTCGGCGATGCCGTCGGGGGTGATCAGGTCGCCGGTCAGGTAGCCGGTCATCGACGAGAACGTCGCTCCGGTCGCCGCGAGCGCGGGCAGGTCCTTGGTGGACCAGTCCCAGATCTCGACCTCGAAGCCGCGCTCGTGCAGGCGGCGGACGCGGTCGACGAACTCGAGCTCCGGGAAGAGCATCTCCGCGGAGGCGGCGAGACGGACGGTCACGGCCGGCGCCCTACAGCTCGACGCTCACCGAGACGCGCTCGACCGCGGAGCGGGCGGCGGCGTCGGCGAGGACCAGGGCGGCGCGGCCGTCGGCGAAGGTGGGGCTCGTCGACTCCTGACCGCGGGCGAGCTTGATGAACTCGCTCAGCTCGGCCCGGTAGGCCACGGAGTACCGCTCGAGGAAGAAGTCCTGGTACGGCGGCTTGGCCTGCACGCTGGTGCCGTTCGAGACGCTGACCAGGCTGGTGAGGGCGTTCGCGACCTCGATGGAGCCGTCCGCGCCGAAGGCCTCGATGCGCTGGTCGTAGCCGACCGAGCTGTGCCGCGAGTTGGTGATCGAGACGAGCGCGCCGGAGGCGGAGCGGAGCGTGACGACGGCGGTGTCGAAGTCGCCGTGCTCGCGCGCGCCGGGGTCGAAGGTCGTCGTGCCGGTCGCGGTGACCTCGACGATGTCGGGGAGGAAGAAGCGCGCCATGTCGAAGTCGTGGATCGTCATGTCGCGGAAGATGCCGCCGGAGACGCCGATGTAGGCCGCGGGCGGGGCGGCGGGGTCACGGCTGATGATCGAGAGCTGCTCCAGCGCGCCGATCTCGCCGGCGGCGACGCGGGCGCGCGCCTCGGCGAAGGCCGGGTCGAAGCGGCGGTTGAAGCCGAGGGCGATCGCGACTCCCGACGACGTGACGCGGGGCAGCAGGGCGTCGACGCGCGCGATGTCGAGGTCGATCGGCTTCTCGCAGAGCGCGGGGATCCCGGCCGAGATCGCGGCCTCGAGCAGGTCGACGTGGGTCGCGGTCGGCGAGGCGATCAGCACCGCGTCGATCCCGCCCGAGGCGAACATCTCGGCGGCGTCGGTCGTCACGGTTCCGCCGTAGCGGGCCGCGACGGCGTTCGCGCCGTCGACGAACGGATCGCAGACCCAGGCGAGCGTCGCCTCGGGGTCGGCGGCGATGTTCGCCGCGTGCACCTGGCCGATGCGGCCGGTGCCGATGAGTCCGAAGCGGAGAGGGGTGTCGGTCACGGCGATGTCCTTGCTGCTCGGGGGCGGTCGGGGTGGTCGGGGTTCGGGTGGCGGGAGTGGGTGGCGCGGGTCAGGCCCAGGCGCGCAGGGCCTCGCGGTTGACGGCCTGGTCGTCGCGGCGCTCGTCGCGGAAGGCCGTGATGTCGGCGTCGGGGGCGTTGAGGACGTCCTGCTCGACGACGACCCAGCCGTCGTAGCCCTGGGCGTCGATCGCGGTCATCACGGCGTCGAGGTCGATGTCGCCGCGGCCGAAGGCGACGAACGCTCCGGAGGACCAGACCTCGCGCATCCCGCCGCCGGCCGCGAGGACCCGGCGCAGCTCGGCGACGTCGACGTCCTTGAGGTGCAGGTGGTTGATCCGGGAGCCCCAGCGCTCGACGGCCGCGACCGGGTCGCCGCCGCCGATCAGGAGGTGGCCGGTGTCGAGGGTGAGCCCGATGTCGACGGCGCCGAGGAACCGGTCGATCTCCTCCGGCGACTCGATGTACGTGCCCGCGTGGTGGTGGAAGGTGGGCTCGAAGCCGGCCGCGCGGACGGCGGCGGTGGCGCGCTCGACGTTGGCGACCAGCCGCGACCAGCGTGCGTCGTCGAGCGGGTCGGCACCGGCGCCGCGACCGGGCGAGGAGCGCCGCGCCGCGGAGCCGTCGTCGGCGAGAGTCGGCAGGGGGAGCCGCGCGGGGCCGTGCTCGGACGCCTCGGCGAAGAGGCGGAGCGCGGCGTCGAGCTCGGGGAGCGACGCCGCGAAGGCGTCGTCGTCCGAGAAGGGCAGCTGGATCCAGCCGCCGGCGATGTCGAGTCCCGAGCGCTCGAGGCGCTGGCGCAGCTCTCGTCCGCGGCCGAGGTAGCCGGCCGGTCCCAGGTCGACGCCGGTGTAGCCCGCCTCGGCGAGCACGTCGACGAGGTCGTCGGGCGAGACCACGTCGGCGCCCTCGGGGGTGAGCTCGAAGACGCCGAAGCTGACGGGGGCGCCGGCGACCGCGGCCTTCATCGGGACGCTCCGGGGACGACGAGCGCGGGGGCGGCGAGCGCAGGGGCGGCGAGCACGAGGGCGCGGCGGATCATCTGGACCATACGACGGTGTACTACTCCTCGAGAGGGCGGTCTGTAATGTCGTTACAATAGCACAATGGGACGGACTGCTGAGCTGCTGATGTGCGCTGCATAATGTAGTGACGCCGACAGGTGTCGAGGACAGCCGGCGGTGAGCCGGCGGGCGGAGGGGGACGACATGGCGCTGCAGGAGGAGCACGCCCTGCCGATGGACCTCTTCATGGACCTCGACCGCTCCGGGCCCATCCCGCTCTACCACCAGATCGCGACCCGTCTCGAGCGCGCCATCCTCGACGAGACGCTCCCGGCCGGCTCCCGGCTCGAGAACGAGGTGTCGCTGGGCAACCGTCTCGGCATGTCGCGGCCGACCATCCGCCGCGCCATCCAGGACCTCGTCGACAAGGGACTCCTCGTGCGCCGCCGCGGCATCGGCACGCAGGTCGTGCACGGCAGGGTCACCCGCAACGTCGAGCTCACCAGCCTCTTCGAGGACCTCCAGCGCTCCGGGCAGAGCCCGACGACGAGCACCCTCTCCTCCACGGTCGGCACGGCCGACGAGAAGACCGCCGAGGCGCTCGGCGTCGAGGTCGGCTCGCCCGTCCTGCACCTCGTTCGCCTGCGGTCCGCGGACGGGGTCCCGCTCGCCGTGCTCGACAACACGCTGCCGGCCGACTTCGTCGACCTCGACCTCGGCGCCCTCGAGACGCACGGCCTCTACCAGCTGCTCCGGGCCCGCGGAGTGGCGATGCGCGTCGCCAAGCAGCGGATCGGCGCCCGCGCCACGACCCCGCGCGAGGCCCAGCTCCTCGACCTCCGCAAGGGCGCCGCGGTCCTGACGATGACCCGCACCGCCTTCGACAACTCGGGCCGCGCCGTCGAGTACGGCCAGCACTGCTACCGCCCCGACCTCTACTCCTTCGAGATCACCCTCGTCGACCGCTGACCCGCCGGCAGGCGGATCTCGATACGCCCGCTCCGAGGGCTACTCGATCAGCAGGAGAAGGCGCTCCCTGCATGCTGGTCGAGTAGCGCGCAGCGCGTATCGAGACCCACGTGCCAGCGGTGGGCGGATCTCGATACGCCCTCTCCGAGGGCACTCGATCAGCATGAGGGCGTCAGTGCCCGTCGCGGCGGAGCCGGGCCTCGCGGCCGGCGATGTGCACGCCGAGGCCGGTGACGCCGGCCGCGAACGCGACGATCACGCCGAGCATCCCGTAGACGCTGCCCGCGCCGGCGGCGAACGCGCCGATCAGGAGCACGATCGAGGCCAGCACGATCAGGGCGGCGCCGGCGATCTCGCCGCCGCTGGATCTCCTCAGCACGTCTCGCATGCCTCCAGACTGCGGCGCGCGCCACGCCCGCCGCAAGGCCTCCGAGGTGAACGGAGCACGAGAGCCCGCCGCCCGGTAGACGCCCGCCCGCCCCCGCCGCAACCCCGAGAGATCCGGATCCGCCCCGTTCAGACTGGAGACATGCAGCAGTTGACCTACGCCTCCAAGAGCATCGTCACCACCGACGCCGTCACCGAGGCCCTCCTCGACCTCGTGACCGCGATCGACCGGCAGGAGCACTCGGAGGCGGTCACCGTCCCGGCGTTCACCGACGAGGGAGTGCTCGTCGAGGCGAAGATGACCCTCGACGCGAGCAGCGAGCTCGTCGCCGTGCCCGTGGAGGTCGCCGTCGACGACGAGGCTGCGACGAACGAGGCCGTCGCGTCGGCCGTCGAGGACATCCGCTCCCGCATCAAGAACAACAGGCGCACCGTCGCCCGCCCCGTGATCGAGCCGGACCCGGAGCCCTACAACTACGAGGAGTTCTGAGCGTTCCGCTTCTTCAGCTCTGCACGGAGAGCGCGACGGATGGTCGATCGGAATGCAGGAACGTCCAACCGTGACTGCCGAGTATCTCCCCCTTCCTCCTCCCTGATCCAGGTGTCGAACTCGAGCGCAGCCTCCTCAGGCCCGGTCCGTCGACCCTCGACCCACTCCGCGTGCAGGTCCGCTTCTTCGAACGGGCCGCTCGTCACCTCGTCGAGCCGGTCGATCGGCACGATCACCCTCGAGGAATGGTGGACGAATCGCTGCAGAAGGAGATCGACGCCCGTCGGCGCGAGCGTGGCCACCCGAGGGAGCGCGACGAGCACGGACGACTCGATCACCGACGGCTCGGCGAAGAGTCCCTCATGGTGCCCCGCCGGGCCGAGCAGCGCCGGCAACGGCATGGTCTTGTAGTCCGCGTTCGCCCAGTCGGACCGCGGCCTCGAACAGGGGCGGACAGGGACGACGAGCAGACGCGGCAAGAGCTCCGGCCCACGTCTGAGCGCGCACGGGTGCTGGACGACCTGCACCAGCTCGTCCGCTGAATCGAACACGTCTCCGGTGAAGAGCGGACGGTGGGTCTCCACCTCTTCGCCGCGTGCCGCGTAGAGGTCGAGCAGCGATGCCGGTGTCTGAAGCTGGAGCACTAGAACGAGGACTTCGGTGCGATCGAGAGCTTCCCGTCTGCTCCGACGACCGTCTCGAACGAGTCGTCGACGCGTGTCGTCCTCCATTCGGGGTCGAAGGCGTCCAAGACGGCCTCCTTCGGGACGGATTCGTAGTCGACCGCGTGCTGAATCAGGAGATCTCTCCTGTCGGCGATGAGGAGATCGAGGCCGGTCACGAAGACGTCGCGCACGATCGGAATCTCGAGCCAGGAGGCCGGGTCCGAGATCATCCGGTCGTGCAGTTTGTCCAGAACAGCCGCGAAACCCGCAAGACGGAGCCGGTTCTCACCCGTCATGGTCTCGCCCTGACGCCACTTCTTCACGGCAGCGACACTGACGCCGACCACACTCGCGATGTCGCGCCAGGCGATCCCCTGCTCGCTCAGGTACTCGAGCACCTCGACAGGGCTCTCGGCCGCACGCTTGTTCGTCAGAGCGTCCAACTCCGCGTCGCTCGCCTGGCGGTGCAGGACGTGGACGCGCTTGGTCAGCGTCCAGGACTCGCGGCGCAGGACATCCGTCCGACCGACCATGGCGCGAGCCGTCTCGCCACTCGAGCGCTGCGTCGCCGTCTCGTACAGCCGTCCGCCGGTGAGACGGTCCGAACGTGCTCCCTCCGCCATCAGAGCAGCACTTCCTTCCTCAAGCGATCCGTGATGAGTTTCTCGAAGATCGTGCCGATCGGCGCATGAAGTCGATCGCACGTCGCGAGGGTGCTCTCGACATCGAAGGTCTCGAGCCGAGCACTGTCAGCCCTCGTCCACGACGCATCCGTATCGAGGAGGAAGAACGGGCCGCCCGGGCTGGGACTGCGACGGACGAGGGTGGGTGTCGATTCGATCGCCTCCTCCCGCGCGGCCGAATACCGCACTGCGACGACATCTCCCTCCTCGTCGAGCGAGAACGCTGCAAGACCTCGGTGGACCTGGAGATGAAGGCTGTCGCCGTCCAGATCGAACGCCGGAGCGGTCACGCTCGGCACGAGCCACTCCGACCAGTCCACATCGCCGTCACCGTCGGGAGGCTGCGGGACGCGGATCTCGTTGATGTACCGAAGACCGACGCGCTCGGAGGCATCGATGGGGCTGATCCCGTGACGCGCGCGGATCGCAGCTTCGATCGTGGTCCGGAAGCCGGGCCAGCCCTCGTACGACGTCGTGCTGATCGTCAGCGCCTCCGGCCCGAACGAGATGTTCAGATGCCGACCACGGGACATGAGAAGGGGACCCCCTTCGACCTCCAGCCGAGCGATCGGTGCGAGGTCGCCCAGGACCGACTTGACGGCGTAGACCTCGTCCTGACGCAACGGGCTCGGTGGGTGCGCGAGTTCGAAGACCACGAGCTCGAGCGGCGCATTCGTGTATCCGGGTCGGAGCGTCATCCCTCAAGGATACTGAAACGGCAACCAGAACGGCGACTAGCGCGGATCCGCTCGTGCTCATGTCGTGGAACGACCGGTCGAGGACGGATCGCCACTTCGCTCGCCGGCGACGGGAAGCGGGCTCGCGCTTCAGAGGTGCCCGTCGAGGTCCTTGACCACGCGGCCCGACTGCAGGACCGCGCGCACCGCCGACGGATCACCGAGCGCCGCGATGTCCGTCAGAGGGTCCGCGTCGGTCAGCACCAGGTCGGCGAGCTTGCCCGGCTCGACCGAGCCGAGCTGCGCGTCGAGCCCCAGCAGGCGGGCGCCGCCGAGGGTGCCGGCGCTCAGCGCCTCCAGCGGCGTGAGCCCGACGGCGACCAGCTGCGCCAGCTCGGCGAGGTTGCGGCCGTGCGGGTGCACGCCGGCGTCCGTGCCGAGGGCGAGCGGGATCCCCGCCGCGACGGCCCGGCGCACCGAGTCGAGACCGCGCTCGCGCAGGAGCTCGCGCTGTCGCAGCCGCTCGGCGGTCGTCGTCGCGGGATCGAACGCGCGGACCAGGATGCTCAGGGTCGGCACGAGCGTCGTCCCGCGCTCGCGCATCAGCGCGATGGTCTCGTCGGAGAGGTCGTAGCCGTGCTCGATGCTCGTCGCGCCGCCCAGCACGGCGGCCCGCGCGGCGTCGTCGGAGAGGGCGTGCGCGGTGACCGGCCGGCCGCCGCGCTCGGCGAGCAGCTCCGCGATCAGGGCGACCTGCTTCTGCGTGATCCCCACATCGCGGGCGTCGTCGTTCGGTGAGCCGAGCCCGCCCGAGGTGGCGACCTTGATCACGTCGGCGCCGGTGCGGACGAGCGTCCTGACCATCCGGACCACGTCCTCGTCGGTGTCGACGAGTCCGGGCGCGGGCATGCCCGGGCGCACGGCCCAGGCCGGCAGGCTGCCGTTGCGGTGGTGCGGATCGGCGTGGCCGCCGGTCGGCGAGAGCATGGCGATCGCGAGGTGCAGTCGCGGGCCGTCGACGGCGCCGCGGGCGACGGCCTCGCGGTAGCCCGGCGAGAGCCCGTCGAGGTCGCGGGCGGTGGTGACGCCGGCGTCGAGCGTGCGGCGGAGCAGCCCGGCGATCTCGAGGACGTCCTCCTCCGGGAAGCGCTCGCGCGCCGCCTCCGGGGCGACGGGCACCATCGCGAGGTGCACGTGGACGTCGACGAAGCCCGGCAGCAGGAACGCGCCGGAGACGTCGACCGCGCGGCCCTCGAGCCCGGGATCCGCACGGCGTGGCCCCGCGTAGGCGATCACGCCGTCGCGGACTTCGACCTCGGAGTCCTCGAGCGGAGCTGCACCCGTGCCGTCGACGAGCGTCGCGCCGACGAGCCGGAGCACTCCCTCGGCGACGGGGGTGAGGGGCAGCCGGGCCGTCATGCGCTCTCCTTCGCGGGGATCGACGCCGCTCCGGTGAGGCTGAAGCCGGGCGAGCCCGGGTCGGCGTCGAGCAGGCGGCGGGTGTACCAGTGCTGGGGGTCGGCGTAGATCCGCTCGACCGGGCCGGCCTCGACGACCTCGCCGCGGTAGAGCACCACGACCTCGTCGCTGACCCGCTGGACGACGGCGAGGTTGTGCGAGATGAACATCATCGTCAGGCCGAGCGACTCCTTGATCCCGGCCAGCAGGTCGAGGATCTGCCCCTGCACCGAGACGTCGAGGGCGGAGGTGATCTCGTCGGCGATCACGAAGGTCGGGTCGATGATCAGCCCGCGGGCGATCGCGACGCGCTGGCGCTGGCCGCCGGAGAACTCGTGCGGGAACCGGTGCCGCATGTCGGCGCTGAGGCCGACGCGCTCGAGCCAGGCGACGATCAGCTCCTCGTTCCGGCCGACACGGGCGCGGACCGGGTCGATCGCCTCGGCCAGGGTCTGCGCGATCGTGCGCCGCGGCGACAGCGACGAGTAGGGGTCCTGCGGGATCATCTGCGTGCGCCGGCGGTAGGTGTGCATCGCCGAACGGTTCGCGGCCACGATCTCGACGCCGTCCACGTTCGCCGTGCCGGCCGCCGCACGGACCGAGCCGACGAGCACCTTGGCGAGGGTCGACTTGCCGGAGCCGGACTCGCCGACCACGCCGACGGTGCGGCCGCGCTCGACCCGCAGGTCGACGCCGTGCAGGACCTTCGCGTGGCCGAAGACGACGTCGAGACCGCGGACGTCGACCATCGCGGAGGACGCGGCGGCTGGCGAAGCGGCGGCGGCGCTCACGAGCGCACCTCCGGCGGCGTCGGCACGGTCACGACCGGCGTCGCGGCGAGCAGCTGCCGCGTGTACGGATGCGTCACGGTCTCCTCCGAGAGGTGGGCGATGTCCTCGATCCGCTCGACGATGCGGCCGTCCTTCATCACGAGGACGCGGTCGCAGAGCGCCCGGACGACGCCGAGGTCGTGCGAGATGAAGAGCACGGCGGTGCCGGAGTCCTCGTTCATGCGCTTGAGCACCGAGAGCACCTCGCGCTGCACCGTCACGTCGAGCGCAGTGGTCGGCTCGTCGGCGATCAGCAGGTCGGGCTTCGCGCTCATCGCCGAGGCGATCATCGCGCGCTGCTTCATGCCGCCGGAGAGCTGGTGCGGGTACTGCCGGAGCCGCCCCTCCGGATCGGAGAGCATCACCGAGCGGAAGCCGCGCAGGAGCAGGTCGAGCGCGTCGCGGCGGGAGTGGCGCAGGCGGATCCGCAGCACGTCGGAGAGCTGGGTGCCGAGGACCATGGCGGGGTTCAGCGCGGTGCCCGGGTCCTGGTAGATCAGCCCGATCTTCGCGGCGAGCACCCGGTCCGGGACGGGGCCGAGCAGGTCGGTGCCGCCGAGCTCGAGCCGGCGCGCGGAGGCCTCGAGACCCTCGCCCAGCAGCTTCGCGACGACCGAGGCGGTCAGCGACTTGCCCGAGCCGGACTCGCCGACGATGCCGAGCACCTCGCCCCGCCGAATGGTGAAGGAGAGGTCGGAGACGAGCTCGCGGCCGGTCGCGCCGTGGCGGACGGTGATGCCGTCGGCGACGAGCACGGCGTCGGCCGGGGCGGGCGCGGCGGTCGAGGAGCCGGCGGCCCGCGTCATCCGGGCCCGCGTCGTGTTCGAGCGCGGGTTCGCCGCCGCCGCCAGCCCGTCGCCGACCAGCAGCGCCGCGAAGGAGGCGACCGTGAGCGCGAGCGCCGGGCCGAGGATGACGACCGGGTTCACCGAGATCCGGCTCAGTCCGTCGTTGAGGAGCGTGCCCCAGTCGAAGGCCGGCGTCTGCGCGCCGAGGCCGATGAAGGAGAGGCCGGAGATCTCGACCAGCGCGCCGGAGAAGGCGCCGGCGACGAGGATCAGCGTCGGCTCGGCCATGTTCGGCAGCACGTGCCGCAGCGCGACGAGGTGCGTCGGCACGCCGGTCAGCCGGGCGGTCGTGACGTACTCGCTCGCCGCGATCTTGGAGGCGAGGTTGGCGGTCAGCCGCGCGAAGCCGGCGATGTTGGCGACCGCGATGGCGACCACCACCTGGACGACGCCCTGGCCGAGGATCGCGGCGACGATGATCGCGACGAGCATCGTCGGGTAGCTGACGGCCAGCTCGATCGCGCGCAGCCCGAGCTCGCGGACCCGGCGCGGGGCGAGCCAGACGCCGATACCGACCGCGATGCCGACGATCGCCGAGAGCACGGTCGCGGCGAGCGCCATCAGCACGGTCGAGCGGGTGGCGACCAGGGTGCGGGCGAGCATGTCGCGGCCGAGGGTGTCGGTGCCGAGCGGGTGCTCGGCGGTCGAGCCGAGGCTGGGGCTGCCGCCGAGGCCGGTGGCCTGGCCCTCGAGAGCGATCGGGGCGATCAGGGCGGTGAGCGCGATCACGCCGAGCAGGCCGAGCCCGATCACGAGCCCGGCATTCCAGGCGAAGGTGCGCGCGCCGGCGGGCTTCAGGCCGCGGACGGCGGGGAGGGACTCAGCCACGCTGCTCTCCGAGGGTGCGCGGGTCGATCAGACCCAGGATGACGTCGATCACGAGGGTGATCACGAGGGAGATGAGCCCGATCACGAAGACGGCCGCCCGGATCACCGGGTAGTCCTTGTCGATCGCGATCGCCTGGACGATCACGCCGCCGAGGCCGGGCCAGGCGAAGACCGCCTCGGTGATCAGCGCCGAGCCGAGCAGGGCGGTGAGGATGATGCCCGAGAGCGTCAGCGCCGTGGTCAGCAGGTTGGGCAACATGTGCTTGGCGTAGAGGGTGAGCGCGGGCAGCCGCCAGCCGCGGGCGGTGCGCATGTAGTCCTGCTCGAGGATCACGGCGGTCTCGCGGCGGACGATCCTCGCGACGGAGCAGGTGCCGCCGACGGTGAGCGAGGCGATCGGCAGGATCGCGGCGGTGCCGAAGTCGTAGGCCGGCGAGTACGCGGGCGGCAGCACCTTCAGCAGCACCGCGAAGACGACGACGAAGCCGGTCGCCAGCACGTAGGTGGGCACCGAGGAGATCAGCCCGGTGACGGTGCTGAACACCGCGTCGAGCCAGCGGCGGCGGTCGCCGCGGGTCGCGACTCCGACCGCCATGCCCAGCGCGATGCCGAGCACGAGCAGGAGCAGCACCGCGGAGATCGTGATGGTCAGCGTGTACGGCACGGCCGTCATCACGAGGTCCATCGCGGGGATGGAGTAGCGGTAGGAGGCGCCGAAGTCGCCCTGCAGGACGCCGAGGAGGTAGGTCCAGAGCTGCGCGGGCAGCGGCTGGTCGAGGCCGAGCTGGGTGCGGACCAGCTCGACCTGGTCGAGCGAGGCCGCCTCCCCCGCGATGGCGATGGCCGGGTCGCCGGGGATGAGCTGCACGATCAGGAAGGTGACCAGGACGAGCAGCGCGAGGTTGACGAGCAGGCCGAGGGCCCGGCGGAGGAGGAACCTCCGCCAGGCCCCGCCGAGGGTGCCGGCGCGGACGGCGCCCGGGCCGGGGCCCGCCGCGCCGGAGGACGCAAGGGTGGTGGCGGTCGTGGTGCTCATCGCGTCGTCTCCTCGTGTCGTCCGGCTCGGGTGGGCTGCTCAGTGGATCAGGGCGTCATCGGATCAGGACAGGATCCGCATGGCCGAGATGTCCCAGTAGCCCGAGAACACCGAGGTGGCGAAGCCGGAGCGGGCCACGTAGCGGTGCGTGTCGGTGATCAGCGGCGTCATGTCGACGCGCTCGAGGATCGTCTTCTGGGCGGCGAGCAGGTTCTCGCACTGCGTCTCGGTGTCCGAGGCGGCCATCGCGGCCTCGTAGTAGGCGACGCCCTCGGGGTTGTCGCTGGAGGAGACGTTCGTGCCGCCGTCGGCGTAGGTCGGGCCGAGGTAGCGGGCGATCGTGGTGTGGATCAGGCCGGGGCCGGCGTTCTCCGCGGCGATCGCGACGTCCCAGGTGGCGGGCTCGGTGCGCATGGCCTTCGACCAGTCGGCCGGGTCGAGCGCCGAGACGGTGACGGTGGCGCCCGCGGCGCGGAGCGACTCGGCCAGGTAGTCGGCGGCCGGGTCCCAGTTCGACATCATCAGCAGGCGGATCGACTGACCGGTGAGCTCGGGCGTCGCGGCGGCGGGGTCGTACTTCTGCACCAGCGACTCGTCGTCCAGCGCGCATCGGTAGCTCGCCGCGTTGACGGTGTACTGCGGCACGCCGAGGCCGTCGAGGCCGGCGGAGTTGAAGCCCTGGGTGTCGATCGCCTGGGCGACCGCGGCGCGGAGGTCCTCCTTGCCCTCGAAGATCGAGCCGGAGCCGGGGGCCTCGTTGAAGACGAGGTTGTAGGCCGAGCTGGCGAAGGTGACGGTCGTGTAGGCCGGGTCGTCCTCGAAGCGCAGCGCGTTCGAGTCGTAGAAGCGGGCCAGGTCGACGCCGCCGGACTCGAGCAGGTTGGCGCTCGTGTTGGAGTCGGACTGCACGGTGAGGTTGATCGTCTTCGCGGGCTCGCCCTCGACGTCCTGCCAGTCGGGCCAGGCGTCGTAGTCGTCGCGCAGCGTGTAGGCGGCGCTGACGCCGGCCGAGAGGTCCGACAGCATGTACGGGCCGGACCAGGCGCCGTCGACGGTGCCCGCGGCGAGGCCCTCGGTGTCGGCGAGGCCGGCGGGGCAGATGATGCCGGTGCCGGGGCGGGTGACGCCGCCGAGCAGCTGCGAGTAGGGCTGGCTGAGCGAGATCGTCAGCGTGCCGGCCGCGTCGTCGGGGGTGAAGGTCGCGTCGCCGGAGCCGAAGGCCTGGTTCTTCCAGGTCAGCGCGCCCGAGTCGTCGAGGCCGGTGAGGTACGTGAAGGAATCGGCGACGACGGTCGGCGTGATCGCGGTGCCGTCGGCGCAGGTGGCGTCGTCGCGGAGGGTGAACGTGTACTCGGAGGCCGAGACGGCGTTCCACTCGGTGGCGAGGCCGCCGATGTAGCCCTCGGTCTCGCCCTGGCGGAGCAGGGTGTCGAAGCCGAGGCGCGCGACGGTCACGTCGGCGTCGGCGGAGGCCTTCGCGGGGTCGAAGGTGGACGGCGCGTACCAGAGCTCCGCGTTGATGGTGTCGGTGGTGCCGGCGGTGCCGGTGGCGCTCTGCGGGGCGCTGGTGGTCCCGCAGGCGGTGAGCGCGAGGCTCGCGACGGCCGCCAGTGCGACGCCGGCGAGCAAGCTCTTCCTGACCATGGTGCTGTCCTCCAAGGGGTACGGGTGGTGCATCGGGGGCGGGGCGGAGTTGCTCGGGGGGCCGCTCAACTTGGATCCAATCTAAGGCAATGCGGATCCCATTGTGTTTCGGCGGGATTACATCTGCTGGGCGATCCCCGCGGCCGCCTCGTGCACCGTCCGCCCGCCGACCACCGTCCGCAGCACGCGCGCCCCGGCGAACTCCTCCGCCGAGCACTCCCCCGGGTCGACCGAGAGCAGCACCAGGTCGGCGAGGAAGCCGGGGCGGAGCATCCCGCGGCGGTCCTCCGCGAAGGCCGCGTGCGCCGCTCCCCGGGTGTAGCCCTCGACGGCCTCGAGCACCGTCAGCGCCTGCTCCGGACCGAGCGGCTCGGGCAGGCGGCGCATCCGGCGGCTCACCGCGGTCGCGACCACCTGGCGCGGATCGAACGGGAAGTAGGGGGCGTCGGAACCGAGCGCGGTCACGACGCCGGACTCCCGCCAGTCGCGCATCGGGTTCACCGGGTCGGCCCGCGCGCCGAGCCGGGCCGTCAGCCCGGCCGCGTTGCTCCAGGCGATCGAGGGCTGCAGCGAGGCGACGATGCCGAGCCGGGCCGCGCGCTCGCGGCTCTCGGCGGAGGGCTCGAGGTAGGCGTGGATCAGCTGGCAGCGCAGGGCGGCGATCCGCTCGGGCGGGCCGGCCGCCTCGAGGGCGTCGAGCACCTCGGCGACCGCGCGGCTGCCGACCGCGTGCACGCCCAGGCCCCAGCCGCGGGCGACGCACTCGGCGGCGAGCCTTCTGAACTCCTCCGTGCTGATCCGCTGCACGCCGTGGCTTCCGCCGGGCCAGGGCTGCTCGAGGAGGGCCTGGCCCTTCATCCCCTCGCCGTCGTAGTAGACCTTGATCGGGCCGAGGCGGAGCAGCTCGTCGCCGTCGCCGGTGCTGCCGCCGACGGTGTCGAGCAGGGCGAGCGCCTCGTCGACGCCCGGGACCGCCTCCGTGCCGAGCTCGGGGTACGGCATCGCGACGACGCGCAGCGACAGCTCGCCGCGGGCGTGCGCCGCGCGGTAGGCGGCGAGCTCGTCGAGCGTGACGGCGGGGTCGATCACTCCGGTGAAGCCCAGCTCGTGCAGCAGCGGCTGGATGCGGAGGAGGGCCGCGCGGCGGTCCTCGGGGGTGGGCGGGGTGTCGCCGAGCCAGTCCGGGGCGTCCGGATCGGCGTCCGCGTCGGCGAGCATCGCGGCCGAGAAGGCGTCCGCTCCGGCGCCCGCGTCGAGCAGCTGCAGGGCCTTCAGGCCCGCGCGCTGGGCGTGCGAGTGCGCGTCGATGAAGCCGGGGAGGAGGGTGCCGTCGAGGCGCTCCTCGGGGGTGCCGGCGGGGGCTGCGGCGCGGACGTCTGCGAGGGTGCCGACCGTGGCGATCCGGTCGCCGTCGATCAGGAGCGCCTCGGCGAGCGGGTTCTCGGGGTCCGTGGTGCGGACGCGGGCGACGAGGAGGCGAGGCGCGGTCTTGGTCAGTGGCTCAGGCATCGATCGTCTCCCGGCGGTCGAGCCAGTCGTGCACGTCGGCGGCGGTGACGAGGGCGTCGCGCTGGAGGTACTCGATCGCCTCGAGGGTGGCCGCGTGCGCGCGCTCGCTCGAGCCGGCGACGCAGTCGGTGAGCACCCGGACGGCGTAGTCGTGCTGGTGCGCGTCCGCCGCCGTGTAGTGGATGCAGACGTCGGTGAGGCCGCCGACCAGCAGCAGCGTGCCCGCGCGGTAGGCCTTGAGCACGATCTCGAGCTCGGTGCCGAAGAAGGCGGAGTAGCGGCGCTTGCGGATCACGAACTCCTCCGGTCGCGGCTCGAGCCAGGACGCCAGCTCGGTGCCCGGGTCGCCCTCGAGGCAGTGCGGCCCCTCGGCGCCGTCCAGCTCGCGGCCGATGTCGATCAGGTCGCGCTTGTGCACCTCCTGGACGAAGACGACCGGCACGCCGGCGCTGCGGCAGTGCGCGATCAAGTCGCGCACCCGGGGCGCGCGCTCCGCCCGGCCGCTCATCACGGGGATGCCGGGGGTCGGCAGGCCCGAGGCGGCCCCGCCCTGGAGGTCGACGACGAGGAGGACGGGAGTGCCGGAGACGGCGAGCATGCGGGTGGATCCTTCCGGGTGGTGCGCGGGTCGGGTGAGGTGCCCCCACGACCCCGGCGGTGCGAGGGCCGGGGCCCGTCGTCCGCCCGGCAAGTCTGGCCAGCCGATCGTTCGGGCGGGGGTCGGCCGTGTTTCCCTGGGGTAAAACCTCGGGCTGCTCGGCTTGTGGAGGAGAGTCGGGTCCTCCGGTGCGCAGAAGTTGTCGTACTCGCGCGTCCAGTACGACAACTTCTGGAGAGCGGCGGTGGCAGCGCAGGGCCCGGCGGATCCACTGCGCAGAAGTTGTCGTAGCGGGTGCGGGAGTACGACAACTTCTGCGGAGTGGGGGGGCCGTCAGGCCGGGCGGGCCGCCCGGCGGCGGCGGTGCGGAAGCAGGGTGGCGACAGGGACCGGGGCGAAGGCGTCGGCGACGGCGACCCAGACGGTCGCGTCGGGCGCGTGGTCGCCGAGGAGCTCGGCGCAGACGCCGCACGGCTCGATGAGGTGGCGCGAGCCGCCCGGGCGCTGCAGCACTCCGACGATCGAGACGACCGGGGAGCCGGCGACGACCGCGGCACTCAGGGCGGCGGACTCGGCGCAGACGGAGGCCCGGCCGGCGCTCGCCTCGACGTGCAGGCCGGTCACGATCCGCCCGTCCGCGAGCCGCAGGGCGGCCGCGACCTCGTGGACGCCGGTCCGGTAGCGGGCGTCGAGGATCGCCGAGGCGGTCCCGAGCAGCTCGCGGTCCGGCGCGGACATCCCGGCGGGAGGCCCGTCGAGCACCGGCCGATCGAGCACCGGGCGATCCGGCACCGAAGGCGCCGAAGGCCTCGAAGGCGCCCCCTCGGTCACGACCAGCCCAGGATCCGCGCCATGTTGCCGCCCTCGACCAGCGCGCGGTCGGCCTCGTCCGGGATCGCCTTGGCGATCTTCATCCGCTCGAGGTCGAAGTCGCTGCCCGGCCACTCCGAGCCGAGCAGGATCTTCTCGGCGCCGAGCCGGGCGTAGGCGCGCTTGACGTCGGACATCAGCGTCGCCGAGGTCTCGAGGTAGACGTGCGGGTTGCGCTCGGCGACGATGATCGCCTCGGGCACGTTCCAGACCGCGCCCATGTGGGCGATGATCGTCGGCACGCCGGGGAAGCCCTTGGCGATCTCCTCGATGGCGAACGGTGCGCAGAACGCGTCGTCGAGGGCGTTGATCAGCACGGGCAGGCCGAGCTCGTCGCAGACCGCGAACAGCGGGTCGAGCAGCCCGTGATCGGCGACGTGGTAGCCGTGCAGGCTGGGGTGCAGCTTGAGTCCGACCAGGCCGGCGTCGGCGAAGCGGCGGATCTCGTCGGTCGCGTTCTCCCACTGCGGCATGACCTGGCCGAAGCCGAAGAGGCGGTCGGGGTGCGCCTTCACGAGGTCGATCAGGAAGTCGTTCTCGATGCCCTGCGCGAGGGAGCAGACCATCGCGCGGTCGACGCCGGCGGCGTCCATCCGGTCGAGGATGCGCTTCGGGTCGAACGGGGTGTAGGCCGGGGGCTGCTCGCCGGGGCGGACCCCGCTGAGGTAGTCGCTGCGGCCTCGGCGGTCCTGCGTGGTGTTGTACGCGTCGATGATCATGCGGCGTCTCCTTCTTCCAGTGTGGTGCGGGTGGGGTGTCGTTCGGGGGCGGTGCGGGCTGCTCAGCCGACCGCGGCCATCGCGCCCATGGCGACGAGCGCGGCGAGGGAGGCGAGCCTCCGGGTGGTGTCGAGGCGGCCGCGGCGGCCGGCGAGGGCGACGCGGAGGGTGCACGCCGCGTAGACGGCGACCGCCGCGCCGAGCGGCAGGGCGAGTCCGCCGCCGTGCGCGTGCCCGGCGCTCGCGAGCGGACCGGCACCCGCGGTGGGGGCGGCGTCAGCGAGGAGCACGAGGACGGCGGCGAGCAGCATCCCGACGGCGTGCAGTGCGTCGGCACCGTGCCGCCGGACGCCTCGGCCGCGGCGCACCCGGTCGATGAGGGCGGCGACGAGCGCGCAGCCCGCGAGCAGCGCGGACCAGAGCGGCGCGGGCAGGAGGTGCAGGGCGGGCAGGTGCACGTCGAGCATCGCGGCGAGCATGGCCGCCTCGGCGACGAGCCAGCCGCGGCCCACTCCCCGCCAGCCGGCGAGACCGAGCGCGAGGGAGCTGGCGGCGCCCGCGAGCATCACGACCAGCAGCACGTCCACGCCGGCCTCCTGACCTCGATCGGTCACCACGGGGGGCAACATTGGATCCAATCTAGGGCTGCGCGGATCCATGGGTCAAGCCGGACGCGGGAGTGGGCTCGCCGTTCGACGACACCGACCCTCGCGTGGGATCCAATGCCTGCCATGATTGGATCCCGGCCGACCTGGCCGCTGATCGGAGGGGATCATCGTGACGACCCAGGGCGACAACGCACTCGTGGACGATCTGGCCGCCCGCATCCGGGCGAAGATCATGTCCGGCGAGATCCCGATCGGCGCCCCGCTGCGCCAGGCCGAGCTCGCGACGCAGTTCGGCATCAGCCGCACCCCGGTCCGCGAGGCGCTGCGCCAGCTGCAGACCGGCGGGCTGATCGAGGTCGTCCCCAACCGCGGCGCCGTCGTCCGCGTGCCGGTGCCGTGGGAGGTGCGCGAGGCCTACGAGGTGCGCGCCGAGCTGGAGTCGCTGGCCGCCCGCCGCGCGGTCGACCGCCTGGACGATGCGACGATCGCCGAGCTCCGCTCCGTCAACACGGCCATGTACGAGCGCTCGCTCGCCGTCGCCGCCGGCACCGCCGCCGAGCGCGACGGCAGCGCCAACGACCAGTTCCACGGGCTGATCTACCAGGCCTCGGGCAACACCCGCCTCAGCCGGATGCTGATCGAGATCAACGACGCCTTCCCCCGCAACGTCTCGGGCCTGGTCCTCCGCGAGAACTCGCGCCACCGCGAGGAGAACTTCCGCGAGCACGAGCAGATCGTCGAGGCCTTCGTCGCCGGCGACCGCGAGCGCGCCGCCGCGATCATGCGCGAGCACGTCCTCCGCGCCGGCGAGCACCTCGCGCACTGGTACGAGCGCCGCTCCTCGACGGTGTTCACGGGCTGAGGCGCGTCGGCCCGCGCACAACGTCAGCCAGGAGTCGCCGTCATCGCCCATCGGCGATGAACACGGCTCTCAGCTGATGTTGTGCGGCGGAGTCAGCTCCGCGGCACCGTCGAGGCGCGGATCAGCAGCTCCGTCGGCAGCAGCGTCGCCCGCGGGACGTCGTCGCCGGCCAGCAGCCGCACCAGGACCTCGGCCATCGCGTCGCCGAGGCCGGCGGCCGGCTGGCGCACGGTCGTGATCGGCGGCTCGGCCGCCTCCGAGGAGTAGTCGCCGTCGAACCCGGCGAGCGCCACGTCGCCCGGCACGCTCAGGCCGCGCTCGCGCAGGACCGCCAGGGCACCGGAGGCCATCTGGTCGTTGGAGGCGAAGACCGCGTCGATCGGGCGGCCGGAGTCGAGCAGCCGCCGCATCGCCTCGGCGCCGTCCCGCGGCGAGTAGTCGCCGATCTCGACGAGCGAGGCGTCCAGGCCCGCCGCCTCGACGGTCGCCCGCCAGCCCGCCAGGCGGTCGATCGCACCGGGCATGTCCTGGCGGCTCGCGATCATCGCCGGGGCGCGCCGCCCGAGGCCCAGCAGGTGCTCGGTGACCTGCCGCGCCGCTCCGACGTTGTCGACGTCGACGAAGTGGCTGTCGTGGTCGTCGAGGCTGAGCGGTCGGCCGCCGAAGACGAGGGGCACGCTCGCGCCGATCCGGGCGTAGGAGTGGTCGCCGCTGTGGTGCGACACGACGAGCGCGCCGTCGACGTTGCCGCCGAGCAGGTAGCGGCGGGTCTTGTCGGGCGTCGCCTCGGAGGCGATCACGATGTTGAGCATGTAGTCGGTCGCGGCGAGGCGGGTGGCCGCGCCCTGGACGACGGCGGCGAGGAACGGATCGCCGAACACCTTGCCTATCGACTCGGGCACGAGCAGGGCGAGGACCTGGGTCCGCCGGCTGGCGAGCGAGCGGGCCGCGCGGTTGGGCACGTAGCCGAGCTTCTCGATCGCGAGGCGGACGGCGGCCTGCGCCTCGGCCTTCACCTTCGGCGAGTCGTTGACGACCCGGCTGACCGTCGCCCGGGACACTCCGGCGAGCGCGGCGACGGCCTCGAGCGTCGGTGCGGCCGGTGCGGTGTCGTGACTCATGCGTGCCTCTCGAGCGGTGGACCCCCGGGCCCGAGAGTAGCCGAGCGGGCGGGTGGCGTTCGAGACGCCCCTGCGGGGGCGCTCGCTCACCGGCCATGCCGGCCGGGCGGCGTCAGGAGACGAGTCTGCAGACCCGTCCTGCTGAGGACGGTGGGTCTCGATACGCCCCTCCGGGGCTACTCGACCAGCATGGAAGGCTGTGCCGGCCACCTCCGGCACGCGGAAACAGCTCCGGCACGCGGGAACCGGCCGAATCGACGAGCCAGAGACGGAACCGCGAGCCGAACCTCCGTCCCAGCCACCTCCGGCACGCAGAAACAGGCTCGGCACGCGGGAACCGGCTGGTTCCGCGTGCCGGACCCGTTCTCGCGAGCCGGAGGTCCAGCCGGGCTTCGGCTGCCCCCTGGGTCAGCCCTTGACCGCGCCGCCCATGATGCCGGCGATCAGCTGCTTGCCGGCCAGCACGAACAGCACGAGCAGCGGGATGATCGAGAGCACGGCGCCGGCCAGCACGATCGAGTAGTCGACGTAGTAGCCGGACTGCAGCTGCGACAGGGCGGTCTGCAGCGTCGGGTTGGTCGGGCTCAGCACGATCAGCGGCCAGAGGAAGTCGGTCCACGCCATCATGAACGTGAACAGCGCGAGGATCGCCATCGCGGGCCGCGCGGCCGGCACCGCGACGGTCAGGAAGGTCCGGAACTGGTTCGCTCCGTCGACCCGCGCCGCCTCGATCAGCTCGTCCGGGATCACGTCCACCAGGTACTGCCGCATGAAGAACACGCCGAACGCGGTGACCAGCGTCGGGACGATGACGGCGCCGAGGGTGCCGGTCCAGCCGAGCTGACGCATCAGGATGAACAGCGGGATGATGCCCAGCTGGGTCGGGATCGCCATCGTCGCGATCACGGTGATCATCAGGCCGTCCCGCCCGCGGAAGCGCAGCTTCGCGAAGGCGTAGCCGGCCAGGGTCGAGAACGAGACGACCGACAGCGTGATGATCCCCGAGACGACCACGCTGTTCAGCAGCGCCGTCCAGAACGGGATCGCCGTGAACACCTGCGCCGCATTCGCGAGGAAGTTGCCGCCCGGGATCAGCGGCAGCGTCTCGCCGCGGGTCGCGTTGCTCCCGCTGGCCACCACGAAGGACCACCAGAGCGGGTAGGTCGAGCCGAGGATGAAGGCGCTGAGCAGTCCGTAGGTGAGGAAGCCGGGGCGGTCGACGCGACCGGCGCCGGAGGAGCGCGGGCGCCGGGCACGACGCTCGGCCACGGCGGGCACGGCGGCGGGAACGGTGGGGATCGTGGCGGTCATCGGTCGCTCACCTTCTGCGCCGGTCGGCGCGTGCGCGTTCTCACGCGGTTCTCGACGGACGCGATCCGTCGCGAGATCGCGAAGTTCACCAGTCCGATCAGCACGATCAGCAGGAAGAGCAGCCAGGCGACCGCCGCCGCCTCGCCGAAGTTCTGGCGGAAGAACGCCATCTCCCAGAGGTAGAGGACGGTCGTCTGGAACTGGCGGTCCGAGCCGCCGATGCCGCCGGCGTTCGAGACGTCGAACAGGCGCGGCTCGGCGAAGATCTGCAGCCCGCCGATGGTGGCCGTGATGATCACGAAGATCAGGGTCGGCCGGATGCTCGGGATGGTGATCGAGGTGAAGCGGCGGAACGAGCCCGCTCCGTCGAGCGCGGCCGACTCGTGCAGGTCGCGCGGCACGGCCTGCATCGCGGCGAGGAGGATGAGCGCGTTGTAGCCGGTCCAGCGCCAGTTGACCATCGAGGCGATCGCGATGTGGCTGGCGAGGCGGTCGTTGGTCCAGTCGATCGGGGCGATGCCGACCAGGCCGAGCAGGTTGTTCGCCAGGCCCTCCTGGTCGCCGAAGATGCTCGAGAAGATCAGCGCCACGGCGACGGGCGAGACGACGTAGGGCAGCAGCACGCTCATCCGCCAGAAGGTGCGGGCGCGCAGCGACTGGTCGAGCACCGCCGCGAGCACCAGGGCCACGGCGAGCTGCGGGATCGTGGAGAGCAGGAAGATGCTCAGCGTGTTGCCGATCGAGTTCCAGAAGAAGCGGTCGCCGAGCACCGCGGCGAAGTTGCCGAGGCCGACGAAGTCGCCCTGGCCCTGCAGCAGCTGCCAGTCGTAGAGCGAGACCACCAGCGTGTAGACGAGGGGGAAGGCTCCCGTGATCGCGAAGAGCAGGAAGAACGGCGAGATGTAGAGGTACGGCGACGCCTTGACGTCGAAGCGGCTCATCCGCTGCTTGGCCGTCAGCGGCAGGCGGGGCGCGGGGCGGCGGCCGGGAGGCGGCGCGGCCGATGCGGTCGGCGGGGTCAGGGTGCTCGTCATGGGTCGCTCTCGTCGTGGGACTCGTTCATCGGAGGGGAGGGAGGGCCCCCGCCCGGCCTGCTACCGGACGGGGGCCCTGTCTGAGGGGAGCGGGTCAGTCGACCAGCTCGTCGAGGAGCGAGAGCGCCTCGTCCCAGCCCTTGTCGCCGTCGAGCTCGCCGCGGTCGACCTTCTGCAGCACCGGGCCGAAGACGTTCTCCTGGATCAGCGAGTCGTCCGGACCCTTGTACTGGGCGACGACGCCCTGGGCGCGCTCGGCGAGGATCGCGCCGGTCGGCGAGCCGTTCAGCGCCGGGTCGGGCGCGGCGGCGGAGGCGAGCTGCTCCTGGGCGGAGACGGTGCTCGGGAACGGGCCGGTCGCGTCGAACGCGGCGATCTGCTGCTCCGGCTCGCTCAGCCACGAGGCGAGCTCGGCGGCCTCGGCGGGGTGCTTCGACTGCGTCGGGACGGAGAGGAACGAGCCGCCCCAGTTGGCCGCGCCGCCGGGGAAGACGTCGGCGAAGTCCCAGCCGGTGGCCTCGGGATCGCCGCCGCCGGCCTCGACCTGCGCCTTCACCTGGCCGAGCATCCAGCCCGGGCAGACGAAGGTCGCGAAGGTGCCGTCGTTGAACGACTTGCCCTTGTTCCAGTCCCAGGCCTTCTGCGCGGCCGAGAGTCCGGAGGCGGCGCCGTCGGTGATCCAGCCCCAGCGCTCCTGGAGCTCGGCGTTGCCGTCGATGTTCAGCTCGCCGTCGGCGGTGTAGTAGCCCTCGGGGAGCTGGTTGACCATCGCGTTCCAGACGAAGCCGGACTGGTCGTACCAGGCCTTGCCGGTCGCGTCGTGGTACTGCTTCCCGGCCGCGAGGTAGTCCTCCCAGGTCGCGTCCGCGCCGCCGAGCAGCTCCGCGACGGCGGCGCGATCGGTGGGCAGGCCCGCGGCCTCGAAGGCGGCGGTGCTGTAGCAGAGGCCCTCGGGGCCGATGTCGGTGCCGTAGCCGATGACGCGGCCGTCGGGGTCGACGGCCTGCTCGTACTTCCAGTCGACCCAGTCGGCCTTGCGGTCCTCGATGCCGTGGTCGCGGAGGTCGACGAACTGGTCGGAGACCTCCATGATCGAGCCGAGCCAGCCCTCCTCGATGGCGACGACGTCGGCGAGGCCGGAGCCCGCGGCGAGCTTGGTGAACGCGTCGGTCCGGGCGTTGCCGCCGGTGTCGATGTTGTTCGGGACGATCGTGACGCCCGGGTGGGCGGCCTCGTACTCGGCATAGAGGTCGTCGAACCCCATGGCGCCGAACGTGGTCACGGTCAGTTCGATGTCGCCGTCCTCGGCCGCGCCGGATCCGGACGAGCAGCCGGAGACGAGCAGGGCCAGGGTGGCGGCGCCGGCGATCGCCGTGGCGATCCTGGCGCGTCGTGATTCGAGCACGGTCACTCCTTCGTGATGGGTGTCAGGGCACCCCTGGGGGCGCTCCCACGGTGCTGTGCTGCCGTGTGTGAGAGCGCTCTCACGAGGTGTGAGGCGAGCATACGGAGCGGGTCGCGGGGAGGTCAAGACTTTTGTGAGAGCGCTCTCTTTTGCGGTCGCGGCGTGTCCTGGAGGAGGTTCGGCTCGCGGAATCGGCCTCGGCACGCAGAGTCGGGCCGGGCTCGCGAGCCGGAGGTGCTTCCGCGAGCCGGAGGCCGCACCAGGCGAACTCCGGCACGCGGAACCACCCTCGGCTCGTGGAAACGAGGCGGAATCGCGAGCCGGAGCAGATTCCGCGAGCCGGAGGTGACGCCGGGCGACGTCCGGCACGCTGAACGGCCTCGGGCAGGTGGAAACCGGACGAAACGACGTGCCGGAGCGGATTCCGCGAGCCGGAGATGTGCGAGCTCGAGATCCGCCGGGGACCTCGGGCGACTCCGCACGGACCCGGCACGTGGAGCGACCCTCGGCACGCGGAGATGCGGCGGAACCGCGAGCCGGACGTGATCTCACGAGCCGGAGCTAGCCCCGGACTGCTCGGGCACGCGGAATCACCCTCGGCTCGTGAAAACCTGCCGAAACGACGAGCCGGAGCTGATCGCGCGAGCCGGCGGCGACTCCGCAGCACCTCGGGCTCGTGGAACCACCCTCGGCACGTGGAAACCTGCCGAAACGACGAGCCGGAGACGATCGCGCGAGCCGAAGGCGACTCCGCCGCACCTCGGGCACGCGGAATCACCCTCGGCTCGTGGAAACCTGCCGAAACGACGAGCCGGAGACGATCGCGCGAGCCGAAGGCGACTCCGCCGCACCTCGGGCACGCGGAACCACCCTCGGCACGTGGAAACCCGCGGAAACGACGAGCCGGAGACTGTCGCGCGAGCCGGCGGTGACTCCGCCGCAACTCGGGCACGCGGAATCACCCTCGGCACGCGGAAACCCGCGGAAACGACGAGCCGGAGACGATCGCGCGAGCCGAAGGCGACTCCGCCGCAACTCGGGCACGCGGAATCACCCTCGGCTCATGGAAACCTGCCGAAACGACGAGCCGGAGCTGATCGCGCGAGCCGAAGGCGACTCCGCCGCAACTCGGGCACGCGGAACCACCCTCGGCACGCGAAAACCCTCCTAAACGACGAGCCGGAGACGATCGCGCGAGCCGGCGGTGGCCCGCGGCGACTCCGGCTCGCCTCATCACCTTCGGCACGAGACCGGACGAGACAGCGCGCCGGAGGTCGCCTCACGAGCCGGAGGCGGCCGCGTCGATCGCGGCGTCTCCGGTCCGCCTCTTGACGCGGCACTTGTTTTTCACAAGCATGAGCGCAGACGCCGCAGTCCGCGGCTCCGCCGAGAAGGAGAGACCGCCATGCCCTCGATGTTCGTCAACCTGCCCGTCACCGACCTGGA
Organism: Rathayibacter sp. PhB151; assembly: GCF_004366415.1. Classification (NCBI taxonomy): domain Bacteria; kingdom Bacillati; phylum Actinomycetota; class Actinomycetes; order Micrococcales; family Microbacteriaceae; genus Rathayibacter; species Rathayibacter sp. PhB151. The sequence goes on from NZ_SOEN01000006.1 coordinate 1,092,876, forward strand.
GCGCGCGAAGGCGTTCTACGTCGCGCTCGGCTTCTCGATCAATCCGGCGTTCTCCGACCACAACGCGGCCTGCGTCGTGGTGGAGGAGGACCACAACTACTTCATGATCCTGGTGCGCGAGTACTTCCAGACCTTCAGCGATCTGCCGATCGGCGACCCGGCCGTGAACCCCTCCGTCTCGACCGCGATCTTCCTCGACACCCGCGAGGCCGTCGACGCCACCGTGACCGCGGGGCTCGCCGCGGGCGGATCCGAGTCACGGCCCGCCTCCGACTACGGCTTCATGTACCAGCGTCAGGTCGCCGACCCCGACGGCAACCTGCTCGAGTTCGGCTGGATGGACCCGGTCGCCGCGGCGCAGGGCCCGGAGGCGTTCACCGGCGAGCAGGCCTGAGGGCGATGGCCGCACGCGACTACGGGCAGTACTCGGCGCTCACCCGCGCGGTCGAGCTGGTCGGCGAGCGCTGGGCGCTGCTGATCGTCCGGGATCTCCTGGTCGGGCCGCGCCGGTACAGCGAGCTCGCGCAGGGGCTCGCGCGCATCCCGAGCAACGTGCTGGCCGGCCGGCTCAAGGAGCTGCAGGCGGCCGGGATCATCGGGCGGGCGCCGCGCTCGCGCATCATCGTCTACGAGCTGACGCCCTACGGCCGCGAACTCGAGCCGATCGTGCTCGCGCTCGGCGCCTGGGGGTTCAAGGCGCTGGGCGATCCGCGCGAGGAGCAGGTGATCACTCCGGACTCGATGACGGTGGATCTGCGCACCGCGTTCCGCCCGCAGGTCGCGGCCGAGCTGCCGGCGACGGTGTACGCGGCGCAGGTCGGACCGGCCGGGCTGCTGATCCGCGTCGACGGGGCGGTGCTGGACGTGTCGCGCGGCGAGGTGCCGGGCGGCGAGGCCCCGGTGGACCTGGCGTTCTCGACCGGCGCGGACATCCGGCTGCTGCTGTCGGGCGAGCTCGCGCCGGAGCGTGCCATCGCGACCGGCGCGGTCACGGTGCTCCGCGGGCGGGACGCGCTGCTCGGGCGCTTCGCGAGCACGTTCCACCTCGCGGCGTGACGGAGGGGTGCCGCGGTCGTCTGCTTGCGGCGCACATGCTGATCGAGTAGTCCGCGCAGCGGACGTATCGAGATCCACCGTGCTGCAGAAGGGTGGGTCTCGATACGCCCCTCCGGGGCTACTCGACCAGCATGCTGGGGCGCCTCGGGGGGCTTGCACGACTAACCGAGGCGGCTGGCCGCTGAGCGAGGGGCGGGTGGCCGCGCAGGGCGCCTCCGGGGCCGCGCGGCCGGGAGCCGACTGGGCGCGCGCCTCCCCCGGCGCCCGCGGGTGCTGGAGTGGCCGTTGCCCTCGCGCGCCGCGGGGCCGTCCACGACCCGCGGAGGAACCCCCATGCCGTCATCGAAGCCCGCCAGCCGCACCACGAGTGAGCAGCGGAAGGAGCACGCCGAGCAGTACTCCGCCGCGGCGCGCTACGCCTCCGAGGCATTCGGCACCTTCCTGCTCGTCGCGGGCGGCGTCGGCACGGCGATCTTCGCCTCCGCCTTCCCCGACAGCACCAACGCGCTCGGCGTCGGCTTCCTCGGCGTCGCGCTCGCCTTCGGGCTCACGCTGGTCGCCGGGATCTACGCCGTCGGACATATCTCGGGCGGCCACTTCAACCCGGCCGTCTCGATCGGCTTCGCCCTCGCGGGGCGGACGGAGTGGCGGCACATCCCCGGCTACATCGTCGCCCAGCTCGTCGGCGGCATCGCGGGTGCCGGAGTCGTCGCGCTGATCGCGGCCGACGGGCCGGCCGGCTACTTCGACGCCGCGCGCGACTCGGGCTTCGCCTCCAACGGCTTCGGCGCGCACTCCCCCGGCGGCTTCGGGCTCGGCGCGGTCATCCTCGCCGAGGTCGTGCTGACGGCCGTCTTCGTCGGCGTGATCCTCTCCGTCACCGCGAAGAGCGAGTACAAGTCCGTCGCCCCGATCGCGATCGGCCTCACGCTGACCCTCGTGCACCTGATCAGCATCCCGATCAGCAACACCTCGGTGAACCCGGCCCGCTCCATCGCGGCCGCCGTCTTCGCCGGCCCCGATGCGCTCGGCCAGGTGTGGGTGTTCCTGCTGGCGCCGGTGCTCGGCGCGGCGATCGCCGGCCTCGTGTCGAAGACGCTGCACCGCAGCCGCTGACGCGCGCGTCCGGCCGGTCGCCTCGTCGACAACGCAGAAGTCGCGGTAGTCGAGCGCGACTACCGCAACTTCTGAGGAATGGGGGCCGCCCGGTGGGCGGGGCGAGCAGCAGGACGGAGGCGGGCTCCGGACTGGAGCGCTACGGCCGTGCAGAACATGAGCTGAGGGGGCCGCTCGACCGCGATGGGCGATGAGTGCGCGTCTCAGCTGATGTTGTGTCGCACAGATCGCGCGGGATCTCGATACGCCCGCGAGCGGGCTACTCGATCAGCATGTCGGCGGGGCGGTCGCCGGAAGCTTGCTGGTCGAGTAGCCCCGGAGGGGCGTATCGAGACCTTACGTGCTCACAACGGTGGATCTCGATACGCCCGCAAGCGGGCTACTCGATCAGCATGCTGCTGCGGCCCGCATGAGGGGCGGGTCGCTCGATCAGCATGCGGCGTCAGCCGACGAGCATCGCGAAGCCCTGGGCGGGGAGGGTGACCGGGGTCGCGCCCGCGGCGGGCGACTCGCTCACCAGGGTGCCGTCCTGCGCGTAGACGCGGAGGGTGCCGGTGCCGTCGACGGTCGTCGGCTGGGGCGTCGCGGTCGAGTTGCGGACCAGCTCGGTGCGGCCGGTGTCGCCGACGAGCACCAGGCGCGAGACGACGGGGCGGACCAGGAGGGCGTCGAGCTTCGTCTCGCCGGCTAGGGCGCGGACCTCGACGGTGGTCGAGCTCGCGGGGAGCGTCCGCCGCAGCTTCTGCGGCAGCAGGATGCCGGACGCCTCGGTGACGCCCTGCGCGCCGACGGTGCTGGTGAGCACGTCGAGCGGGCGGCGGCCCGAGTTCCAGAGGCTGATCGGGGTCTTCTCGGTGCCCCGCTCGGCGGCGAAGATCACGGCCTCGACCAGGCGGTCCTGGGTCGCGGAGCCGACGGGGATCGTCGCCGCACGGCGCCAGTTCGTGAGCGACAGGTAGGAGCCGCTCCAGCCGGACTCGCCGGTCCACGCCGACTCGGGCGTGACGACCGTGCCGCCGCGGGCCGACTCGGCCTCGACGAGGCGAAGGCCGTCGCGGCTCGCCTGCGTGGTGACCGCCGTCGCGCGGGCGGCGACCGACGGGTGCGCGTCGAGTGCGAGCATCGACAGCAGGCCGTGGATGGTGCTCTCGGCGCCGCTGTTGCGGTTGACGCTGCCGTCGGCCTGGACGCCGTCGTAGGTGACTCCGGTCGCCGGGTCGTAGACGGGGGCGCCGCTGAGGTTGAGGCCGAAGAACCAGGCGCCCTGCACGCCCGCCAGGTCGAGGTAGGCGCTCGAACCGGTCGCGTCGGCGAGGGCGAGCGAGTTCTGCAGCCGCGAGTCGGCGCCGTAGGCGATCTGCACGCGGTCGGTCGGCGTCGGGTTCCAGCCGTTGTCGGGGCCGCCGGCGGTCAGCAGCTCGGGGGCGAAGCGCGCGGCGTCGACGACGGCGGGCTCGAGGAGCGACGCGTCGCCGAGCGCGACGGACGAGGCGGCCAGGCCGCCCGCCATCTGCGACGACCAGGAGTGCCAGAGCGAGCGGGACTTCGTCCAGGGCAGGATCGCGCCGTACGGCCAGGAGGTGGTGTCCGCCTCCGTGGTGGTGCGGGCGTAGGCGGCGACGCCCTCGGCGAGCTTCGCGGTGCTGGCGCGCACAGCGGCGTCGTCGGGTGCGGCCTCGACGTAGGCGGAGAGGCCGAGCAGGGCCTCCGCGGTGGCGTCGGCGCCGTCGACGATCAGCCAGGCGGGCACGTCGACGCCGTCGGCGACCGCGTACTCGCCGTAGCGGGTGAGCACCTCGCGGTCGACGGCGGAGACGCCGAGGCGGAGGCGCTCCTGCAGGAAGGCGGCGAAGTCGGGGTCCTCGTCCTGGAACGCGGCGTAGCCCTCGCCGAGCGCCCAGAGGGTGCGGGCGAGCCAGTAGCTGTCCTCGGAGTCGCTCGGGTCGGGCAGCTCCACGGGCTCGGCGCTGGGGTTCAGGTCGCCGTCGGGCTGCATCCAGAGCACGACGTTGCCGGCGTCGTCGCCGTCGGTGGTCTGGAAGTAGGCGAGCGAGCGGAGGGTCTCGTAGGCCTTGTCGCGGCTCGCCGTCGAGCCGGTCTGCTGCCAGTGCCGGAGGTAGACGACGGCGGCGCGCGAGACGTCGTCGGTGTTGTAGGCGCCCTGCGCCCAGTCGCCGGTCGCCGGGTCGAGGGGGCCGCCGCCGACGCGCTCGAAGGTGCCGCCGTCGCGGGCGTCGGCGTAGGTCCACGGGAGCACGAGGTCGGGCTCCTCGGCGAGGCGGTAGGTGCTGTGGCCGGGCTGGGGCTCCGGAGTCGCGGTGTCGAGCAGGAAGTCGAGGTGCGCGGTGTTGGTCAGCGGCTCGGCGGCCTGGGCGGGGGCCGCGCCGACGGCGAGGCCTCCGGCGGCGAGGGCGGTCGCGGCCAGGACGGCGGCGGCGCGGGGTCTGAAGTTCGTCATTGAACTCTCTCCTTGAGGGGGGGTGGTGGCTGGGGGTGGGGGATCTCGATACGCCCGCAAGCGGGCTACTCGATCAGCATGGAAAGGCGCCCGCGGGGCGGGCTACTCGATCCGCATGGAACGGAGGGCGGGCTGGATCGGCGGCGCCGCCTCATGCTGGTCGAGTAGCCCCGAAGGGGCGTATCGAGACCACACGTGCTCAGAACGGTGGATCTCGATACGCCCGCGGAGCGGGCTACTCGATCAGCATGCGAGGGCGCCCGCAGCGCGGGCTCGAAGGGCGTTACTCGTCCGTGCGGAGCAGGCGCGCCGCGCCGATCTTGGAGTCGGCCATGCCGTAGAAGACGAAGTGCCGGCCGTCGATCACCTCGATGGCGGTGGGGAAGACGACGTTGGGGACGATGCCGCTGCGCTCCTCCTCCGTCTCGGCCTCGAGCAGGGGCTCGGAGGTGCGGGCGATCACCTTCGAGGGGTCGTCGGCGTCGAGGAGGATGGCGCCGGCCGCGTAGTTGACGTGCTGCTGCTGCGAGAAGGCGCTGTCGATGGTGCCGGTGACGCCGTGGTGCAGCAGCAGCCAGCCCTCGGGCACCCGCAGCGGCACGGGGCCGCCGCCGATCTTCAGCTCCTCGTAGGCGAACTCGGGGCCCGCGACGAAGCGGTGCCGGGTCCAGCGAGTCAGGTTCGCCAGGTCGCGGTCGACCTCGTCGACCGGCACGTAGCTGATCCAGATGCTCTGCCGCGGGTCGTCGACGCCGGCGGGCAGCCGCACGCCCTCCCCCGGCCGGGTCTCGCCGAGGTCCCACATCGGCCGGTGCAGCACCGCGAAGCAGCGCGTGCCGTCCGGCGCCGCCACGATCTCGGGGAAGAACACCGTGTCCTTGTTGTGGAAGAGCCCGAGATCGATGTCGAGGTCGTCGTCGTAGGCGAAGGTCACCGGGCCGAGGCGCCGCCACTCGCGCAGGTCCTCCGAGACGGCGAGCGCCGTCCGCGGCCCGAGCGGCCCGTAGGCGACGTAGGTCATCACGTGCAGGCCGAGCGCCTCGATGAAGGTGACCCGCGGATCCTCGACGCCGGAGTGCGTCGCCCCGCGCTCGAAGCCGCGGTCGGGCGCCAGCACGACGCCCTGGCGCTCGACGCCGACGGGTACGCCGTCCTCGACGAGCACGCGGGCCAGGCCGATCCGCGAGACGTTGCCGGCGGCGACCATCCGGGGCAGGAGGTAGAGCTCGCCGTCGGGTCCGCGTCCGCTGCCGGGGTTGAGCACCCCCTCGGCCTCGAGGTCGTCGCCGGGGAGCGGCTCCATCACGACGCCGACGCGCTCGAGGCGGTAGGGGACGGCGGTGCGGGTGCCGGCAGAGGCAGTGGTACCGGGGGTGGGAGTCATGGTCATCCTTTCACTCCGGATCCGAGATCCGTCGAGACGAAGTAGCGCTGGAACACGATGAAGAGCACGACGACGGGGGCGGCCAGCACGACGGCGCCCGCGAGGATCGCGCCGAACGGGTTGTCGGTCGACGACGCGACGTTGGAGATGTAGTTGGCGAGGGACACGGCGAGCGGCTGCAGTGACGCGTCCTTCGTGATCAGGAACGGCCAGAGGAACTCGTTCCACGGGCCGATGAAGGTGAGCAGCACGGCCGTCACCAGCGCGGGGCGCACGAGCGGCAGCGCGATGTTCCACAGCAGCTTGATCTCGCCGGCCCCGTCGATCCGCGCGGCCTCGAACAGCTCCTTGGGCAGCTGCAGGAAGTACTGCCGGAAGATGATCACCGCCGTCGAGTTGATCGCGAACGGCAGGATCATGCCCAGGTGGCTGTCCGCGAGTCCGTAGTCGCGGGCGATCAGTACGTAGAGCGGGATCTGCAGCAGCTGGAACGGGATGACCTGCACCAGCAGCGCGAGCGCGAACACGGCGTTCCGGCCGCGCCACTCGAGCATCGCGAGCGCGTAGCCCGCCAGCACCCCGAAGACGATCGTGCACAGCAGGACGCCGCCGGTGAAGATCCCCGAGTTGATCAGCCCGGTGAGCAGGTTGATCCGCTCATTGACGTTCACGTAGTTGTCGAGGGTGAGGTTGCCCGCCTCGGGGATCGCCCCGGCCAGGGTGGGGTCGGGGTCGGTCTGCAGCGAGCCGATCACCATGTAGTAGAAGGGGAACAGGAAGACGATCGCGCCGAGCGCGAGCACGACGCCGCGGAGGATCACGGCCGATCGGCTCGAGGCCGGGCGCTTCCGCCGGGTCGGCGGGGCGGCGGCGGCGGGGACCGCGGAGGTCGCGCCTCCGGCACTGGCGAGCGTGCTCATGAGTTCCTCTCCCCGGCGAAGCGGTTCTGCAGGTAGGCGATGACGAGCACGAGCAGCACCAGCACGACGCCGATGGCCGAGGCCACGTCGGGCTGCCCCTGCTGGATGCCCAGCTGGTACATCAGCAGCACGGGTGAGGCGGAGGCGCCGTTGGGCCCGCCGCCGCCGGTGAGCAGGTAGGGCTCGGTGAAGAGGTTCGCGCCGGTCACGGTGGAGACGAGCAGCACCAGCAGGGTCGCCGGCCGCACGCTCGGCACGGTCACCGACCAGAACTGCCGGATGCGGCCCGCACCGTCGGTCGACGCCGACTCGTAGAGCTCCTTCGGCACGTTCTGCAGCGCCGCCAGGTACAGCAGGATGTAGAAGCCGAGCTGCTTCCAGGTGACGTAGAGCGCGATGATCGGCATCGCCAGCTTGTCGTTGATCAGCCAGGACGGGTCCGGCGCGAGCGGCCCGAGCAGGCTGTTGACCAGGCCGTTCCCGTTGAAGAGGAACAGCCAGACGCCGACGACCGCGACGCTCGCCGTGACGTAGGGCACGTAGAAGCTGACCCGGAGGAACGTGCGCAGGTGCACGACCTTGTCCAGCGCCGAGGCGAGCAGCAGCGAGAGCACCACCGTCAGCGGCACGTTGATCACCAGGAAGATCCCGATGTTGCCGAAGGAGCGGATGACCTGCGGGCTCGAGAACGCGGTGACGAAGTTGTCGAAGCCGACGAACGGGCGCTCGACCTGCACGCCGGGGGCCGCGAAGAAGAAGTCGTGGAAGGCGATGTAGACGGAGTAGCCGACCGGGAACGCGAAGACCGCGAGCACGAACAGCAGGTACGGGCTGCCGAGCAGCAGCCCGAACGGCTGCGGACCGAGGACGCGGCGGAGCAGGCTCCGCTTGTCCTGGGGCCGCGGGGCTCCGGCGCCCTGCGACGCCGGAGCCTTCGGGGCGAGAGTCGTCATCTCACTGCCGTCCGGCGTCTCACTGCTGGCCGGCGAGCCCGGTGACGGTCTCCGCCGCCCCGTCGAGCGCCGACCGCACGTCGCCGTCGCCGAAGATCACGGTCTTGCCCCAGGCGTCGCGGATCGCCTGCAGCATCTGCACGGTGTTCGGGCCCGAGGGCACCTCGATGGTGCGGCTCGCCTGGTCGCCGAAGCGCTGGTAGGCGGGGTTGGCCTCGAAGTAGTCGGCGTAGGTGGTCTGCAGGTCGGTGCGCAGCGGCATCTGGCCGGTGGTCTCCAGCAGCGAGCGGTCCTGCTCCTCGCTGGTGGCGAACTTCAGCACGTCCCAGGCGGTGCCCTTGTTCTCGCAGGCGGAGTAGAGGCCGACGTTCTTCGCGTCGCTGAAGGTCCAGGTGTCCTCGGCGGGCGTGCCGTCGGGGGTGGGCACGGAGACGGAGCCCCAGTTGAGGTCCTTGTAGACCGAGACCGCCCACGGGCCGACGATCGACATCGCGGCCTGGCCGTCGGCGAACGCGTCGCCCTGGTACTGCTCGCGGCCGGCGAGGCCCTGGTCGTAGAGGCTCTTCCAGAAGTCGGCGACCTGGTAGCCGGCGTCGTCGGCGAAGGTGGCCTTGCCGTCCTCGACCAGCCCCGTGCCTCCGGTCGCCGCGGCGTAGAGCGGCATGAAGTCGAACTGGGTCTGGAAGAACTCGCTGGTCGGCGCGGGCTGGATCGCGGCGGGCGCGGCTCCGGACTCGACGAGGGTCTTCGCGGTAGCGGTGAACTCGTCGTAGGTGGCGAGCGAGGGGTTCTCCGGGTCGAGGCCGGCGGCGGTGAAGACGTCCTTGTTGTAGAAGATGACGACCGGGTTGCTCTTCCACGGCATCTGGAAGTACTCGCCGTCGGCGTTCTGGTACTGCTCGGCGAGGTCGCCGCTGCGGGTCTCGATGTAGTCGACGCCGTCCTCGAACTCGGACAGGTTCACGAGTCCGCCCTGGCGCTCGAACTGGCCGACCGCGCTGGGCGCCGTGTTGAAGACGAGGCAGGGCGCGTTGCCGGCGGTGATCGCGGCGCCGATGACCTCCTCGCTGCTCTTGCCGGCCGGGATCTCCTGGCCGGTGATCTGCTCGTCGGGGTGGTCGGCGTTCCAGGCGTCGACCATCGACTTGCCCCACTGCACCTCCTGCTCGTTGTTCGAGTACCAGATGGTGATCGGGCCGGTCGCGGTCAGATCGGTGGAGGCGCCTCCCCCGCCGCCGCTGCAGGCGGTCAGTCCGAGGGTCGCGAGCGAGGCGATGCCCACTCCGGTCAGCCAGCGTCTCTTCATCGAGGCCATGGTGTTCTCCTTGTTCTGCGCGTGCGCGGCGGTGCGCAGGCGCGTCAGTGGATCGGGTTCAGGGGGTCGGGATCGGGATTCGGGACCGCGGTGCGGCGGTCGAGCGGCGGACCACGAGTCCTGCGGGCTCGAGGTCGACGTCGGGGGCGGTGCCGTTCTCGATCAGGTCGAGGAGGGTCCGCGCGGCCGCCTCGCCCCAGCGCGCGGGGCGCGTGCGGGCCGAGGTGAGCGAGGGGTAGACGTGCGCGGCGATCTCGGAGTCGTCGAAGCCGGTGATCGAGAGGTCGTCCGGCAGGCGCAGCCCGCGGGTGTGCGCGACGCCGAGGCCGGCGATGGCCATCGGGTCGTTGGCGAAGACGATCGCGGTGGGCGGGACGGCGGAGTCGAGCAGGGTCTCGGTGGCGCTCGCGCCCTGGCCGGCGCTGAAGTCGGTGACGACGACGGGGCCCGGCTCGAGGCCGGCGTCGGCGCAAGCGCGCTCGAACGCCTCGCGGCGGCGGAGGGAGTGCAGCAGGTGGCCGGAGCCGGCGACGTGCGCGATGCGGCGGTGGCCGAGAGCGGCGAGGTGCTGCACGGCGCCGGTGATGCCGGCGGTGTCGTCCATCACCACCGCGGGCGAGGTGGAGCCGTCGAGGCGGCCGAGGGTGACCGCGGGCAGGCCGAGCTCGGCGAGCAGCGCCGGGCGGGCGTCGGCCTCGCGCAGGTCGCTGAGGAAGACGCCGTCGACGCGGCGGTCGGCGGCGAGCGTGCGGTAGACCGCCTCCTCGGAGGCGCCCGGGTCGACGACGCTGAGCACCAGCACCCGGCCGTGCTCGGCGAGCACCCGCTCGACGCCGGAGATGAAGGCGGGGAAGAACGGGTCGGCCGCGATGACCTCGGGGTCGCGGGCGACCACGAGGCCGACCGCGAAGGAGACGCTGGTCGACAGCGAGCGGGCGGTGAGGCTGGGACGGTAGCCGAGCTCGCCGGCGACGCGGAGGATCCGCTCGCGCGATTCCGGCGAGACGCCCGGCCGGTCGTTCAGCGCGAAGGAGACGAGCGCCTTGCTGACGCCGGCCGCGCGGGCGACGTCGAGGATCGTCGGTCGTGCCGCCATGGCCGCGCCTCCTGCTCGTCGTCGAGTCCGGGTCTGAACCGGTTTACTTAACCGGTTCAGGCACCGTAGCAGGCGCGCGCGGGCGGAGGGAAGCACCGGCGAGGCGCTGACCCCCGGATCGAGACCTGCGCGGATCCGCTGAGGCGTCCCGTTGCGGTCGAGGCGTCCAGCAGCACCGGGACGCCTCGACCACTCCGGGACGCCTCGGCGCGGACCGGCATGCTGGTCGAGTAGCCCCGCAGGGGCGTATCGAGACCCGACGTCGTCAGCAGGGCGGGACTGCAGACTCGCCTTCGGGCGGTGGCGGATCTACTTGGAAGAGACGTCCGCAGACATGCTGGTCGAGTAGCCCCGCAGGGGCGTATCGAGACCCGACGTCGCCAGCGGGGCGGGACTGCAGACTCGCCTTCCGGCGGTGGTGGATCTACTTGGAAGAGACACCCGCACACATGCTGGTCGAGTAGCCCCGCAGGGGCGTATCGAGACCCACCACCGCACGGACGTCGGCCTCTTCCCCGCCCTGCGCTGGCGCCGAAGGCGCCCCCTCCGCTCGATACGCCCGCTGCGCGGGCTACTCGACCAGCATGCAGACGCCCCGAGCCGCCGGCCCGTCGAAACCCGACGATTGCCGGAGAAGGTCTATGCATACGCATGCAGGGTGTGAGACAGTCGGTTGTCGCGACAGGCAACCCGAAACTGCCGTCGTGACGAAGAACCGAGCGGCACGGGCATCCCGAGCGGCGCACCTCGCGTGCGGCGCTGCCCCGCCGCTCTCACGCCCGCCGCCGGCCCGCCTCCTTCCGGAGCGCCTGGGCCCGCGCTCCTCACCCCCAAGGACACCCTGATGAACGACACCCGCCTGCGCTCCACCCTGCCCACCTCGCCCGCTCTCCCCCGCCGCAACGTCCTCTCCGGCGCCGCCTGGTCCGTCCCCGTGATCGCCGTCGCGATCGCCACGCCGGCCGCCGCCGCCTCGACCGCCCCCGAGGCCGACAAGGGCCCGATCACCGGCACCATCGCCTTCACGCCGGTCCAGTACCGCGGTACCCGCGCCGGCGACCGGGTCGACTTCCCAGTCCTGACCGGCGTCGTCACCATCTCCCGCGGACCGCTGCCGACCAAGGTCTTCCTCAACTTCTCCGAGGTGAGCGAGGGTCGCGTCGACCTCCGCCGCGACGCCGGCCGCTACGTCGCGGTCGACCCGGCGACGGGCCGCTTCGAGGTCCGCGGCGTCTACAACGCGATCGTCGGCGGCGACAACCCGTTCGGCTTCGTCTACGCGGGCGTCGAGGCGGAGGACGCCGACGGCGCGGTCTTCGGCTACACCGTCGCCGAGCTGATCGGCTGACCCGCCGACGATCCTGCGCGGCCGGCGCGCGTCACCGGGCCAGGGCTGCCAGCTCGGCCCGGTTGCGGGCGCCGGCCTTGCGCAGCAGGTTCGACACGTGGAACTTCGCGGTGTTGCCGCTGATGCCGAGGTCGTCCGCGATCCGCTGGTTCGAGGCGCCGAGCGTGATCAGGTTCAGCACCTCGCGCTCGCGGGCACTGAGATCGGCGAGGTCCAGCCCGTCGGGCTGAGCCGGCGGATCGAGCGGCAGGCGGATCGACAGGGTCGAGCCCCAGCCCGCGGTCGACGCGATCGAGAGCTCGCCGTCGAGGCCGCGCACGCGCTCCGCGATCGGCCGCAGCGCCTCGTCGCGGGTGGTCAGCTCGCCGCGGCCGTCGTCGCGGATCTCGACCAGCAGGTTCAGCCCGTCGCAGTCCCACTGGATCCGCACCCGCCGCGTCTGCTCCGACTCCACGAACGCCAGCACGGCGCTCCGCACGATCGCACGCGCCGCGTGCGCGACTTCGCCGGGCAGCGCGCGTCCGGTCGCCGGCGGCTCGACGAACTGCACGTCGAGATCGCCGAACCGCACGAGCGGGCGCAGATCGCGCCGCAGCCGGGCGAAGGCGCCGACGACGGGCTCGAGCATCGCACTGCGCTGCTCGTCGGAGGCGGTGCGCAGCTCGACCAGCGCGTTCGCGGCGATGTCGATCGCGACGGTGCGGGCCGCCCGATCGTCCAGGCGCTCGGCGCGCAGGGCGGCGAGAACCGACTCCAGCGCCACCGCGTGCCGGTCGGCCTGCTCGGCGACGGTGCGCGCGTGCTGCTGCAGCAGGGCGCGGGAGGCGGGTGTCTCGGCGGCGGTCTCGGCGGGCTCCATCCCTCGAACCTACCCGGCCTACCCGCGCACGGCGCCACCCACCCGATCGGGTAGGCGGAACCGTTCCAACGGGTGGTGGGAGCCGGCGTCCCCCGCGCGCAGGCTTGCTGCATGCCTGCCTCCACCGACGTCACCACCGACCCCGCCCGGGCCCTCGCCGCGATCGTCGCCGAGGTGTCGACGGCGACCGCCGCACTCACGACCGACCGCCTCGAGCCCGTCGCCGAGCTGCTCGCGGGCGCCGAGCGCGTCTTCGTGCACGGCGCCGGCCGCTCCGGCCTCGCCCTGCGGATGACCGCCATGCGGCTGATGCACCTCGGTCTCGTCGTGCACGTGGTCGGCGACGTCACCACCCCCGCGATCCGCGAGGGCGACGTGCTGCTCACCGCGAGCGGCTCCGGCACCACCGGCGGCATCGTCCGCGCCGCGCAGTCCGCCGTCGACGCCGGCGCGCGGGTCACGGCGATCACCACCGCCGCCGGATCCCCGCTGGCCGAGCTGGCCTCCGCCGTCGTGATCGTGCCGGCCGCCGACAAGCTCGACCGCTCGGGCGCCGCCTCGGCGCAGTACTCCGGCGGGCTCTTCGAGCAGGTCGTCGTGCTCACCGGCGACGCCCTGTTCCACGCGCTCTGGAAGCGCGGCGGCGCGAGCGCCGACGAGCTCTGGCCGCGCCACGCGAACCTCGAATGACGACCGGCCCCACACTCCTCACCATCCCCACCTCGACAGGAAGAAGCACCCCGTGAAGCTCCAGTTCGCCATGGACACCCTCAGCACCGACGCCGCCCTCGAGCTCGCTGCCGCGGCCGCCCCGCACGTCGACATCCTCGAGCTCGGCACCCCGCTGATCAAGAGCGCCGGCCTCTCGGCCATCACCGCCGTCAAGGAGGCGCACCCCGACAAGACGGTCTTCGCCGACCTCAAGACGATGGACGCCGGCGAGCTCGAGGCCGACATGGCCTTCAAGGCGGGCGCCGACCTCGTGACCGTCCTCGGCGTCGCCGGCGACAGCACCATCGCCGGCGCGATCGCCGCCGGCAAGAAGCACGGCAAGGGCGTGGTCGTCGACCTCATCGGCGTCCCCGACAAGGCCGCCCGCGCCCGCGAGGTCGTCGCCCTCGGCGCCGAGTTCGTGGAGATGCACGCCGGCCTCGACGAGCAGGCCGAGGAGGGCTTCACCTTCGAGACGCTCCTGCGCGACGGCGAGGCCTCGGGCGTCCCGTTCTCGGTCGCGGGCGGCGTGAGCACCGCCACCATCGAGTCCGTGCAGCGCGCCGGCGCCGTGGTCGCCGTCGCGGGCGGCGCGATCTACGGCGCGCCCGACGTGGGTGCGGCGGCTGCCGCGCTGCGCGCTGCCATCGCCTGATCACCGACATCGCCTGATCCCCCGGGGCGGCGCCGCGCATCTGCGCAGCGCCGCCCTTCCTCCTGCCACCCTCCGATTCCAGCCCGCCACCCTTCAGGCGGCCGGCGTCGAGTCGCCGATCCGGGACAATGACGGGATGACTGAACGCGACATCGAGCTGCCGACCGGCTACGAGCCGTTCCTGCGTTCGCTGACGTCGCGCGTTCAGGATGCGCAGCTGCGCGCTCAGCGCACCGTGAACGCGCAGCTCATCAGTCTGTACTGGGAGCTCGGCCGCGCGATCCTCGATCAGCAGGCCAAGGAGCCGTGGGGCACCCGGGTCCTCGACCGGCTCGCGGAAGACCTGCGCCGGGAGTTCCCGGCGATGACGGGTCTGTCTCGCAGCAACCTCTTCTACATGCGCGCCCTCGCCGCCGCCTGGCCCGATCGGGAGAAAGTCCCACAGGCTGTGGGACATCTGCCCTGGGGCCACGTCCGCCTGCTGCTCGACAAGCTCTCCATCCCCGAGGTGCGCGCGGCGTACGCCGCCGCGGCGGCCGAGAACTCGTGGACACGGTCGATGCTGCTCACCCATGTGAAGAACCAGACCCTGGAGCGGGCCGGTCGGGCACCGTCGAACTACGTCGACAGGCTCGCGCCCGCCGACTCGGCCCTCGCGCGGGAGATCGCCAAGGACCCCTACGTCTTCGACTTCCTGAACCTCAGCGCGGACGCTGCCGAGCGCACCATGGAGAACGCCCTCCTCGACCGCATCGCAGAGACGTTGCAGGAGCTCGGAACCGGGTTCACCTTCGCCGGCCGCCAGGTGCACTTCGAGGTCAGCGGCCGGGACTTCTCCCTCGACCTGCTCTTCTTCCACACCGAGCAACTCCGGTACGTCGTCGTCGAGCTCAAGAAGGGCGACTTCGAGCCGGCGTTCACCGGCCAGCTCGGGTTCTACATCGCCCTCGTCGACGAACGACTCCGACGCCCGAGCCACGCTCCGACCATCGGCATCCTGATCTGCGGCGACAAGGACGAGCACATCGTCAGGTACGCCCTCAGCCAGGCGGCCTCACCCATCGCCGTCGCGACCTACACCTACGACGCGCTACCCGACGCCGAGCGCCTCGCTCTTCCCGACGAGCAGCGCATCATCGCCGCCATCGACGCCAGCGGGGTCGTCGACGAATAGTCCCACAGCCTGTGGGACTATTGATCATTCCTCACCAGATCGTCGCCGACGACAGCACCATGGCCGACGCGATCGCCGCTGGTAAGAAGCACGGCAAGGGCGTCGTCGTCGACCTGATCGGCGTCCCCGACAAGGCCGCCCGCGCCCGCGAGGTCGTCGCCCTCGGCGCCGAGTTCGTCGAGATGCACGCGGCCTCGACGAGCAAGCCGAGGAGGGCTTCACCTTCGAGACGCTCCTCCGCGACGGCGAGGCCTCCTGCGTCCCGTTCTCGGTCGCAGGCGGCGTCAGCACCGCCACCATCGAGTCGGTGCAGCGCGCGGGCGCCGTGGTCGCCGTCGCGGGCGGCGCGATCTACGGGGCGCCCGACGTGGGGGCGGCGGCTGCTGCGCTGCGCGCCGCGATCTCCGGATCGCCGCCATCGCCTGACTGCCCGGCCCGCGCTAGGGAAGTCGCGGTGGCGCGATCAGTTCGACGAAGCCGCCGAGCGCACCCTCGAGATAGACGATGCGCGTACCCGCTCGGGCGCCGCTGGTCATCCGGTGGGGCGGACCGACCGGCCGCCAACCGTGCTTGGCACACAGGCCCAGCACCCGGTCGAGGTCCGAGACCGTCAGGGCGATGTGCACCGTGCCGATGTCCGCGGGTGAGCCGGCTGCTCGAGCCGACCGAGGGGGGTCGTACTGCAGCAGCTCGACCCGGTGGTCTCCGAGCGTCACCACCGCTCCCCGGGTCGTCGTTCCGTCGACGCCCGTGGTCGCGACCGTGGTGTCGGCATCGAGCGTGAAGGTGCGGTCGAGTGTGAAGCCGAGACCCGAGCACCACAGTTCCACCGAGTCGTCGAGATCGGTCACGGTGAGGCCGGAGTGAGCGACGGCCGAGACGAGTGGTGATGTCATCCCATGAGTATCCGGCTCGACTCGGCGGTCCCTCGAGAACGGGAGCGTGCGTACAGCCGTCGCGCATCGAGCAACGAAAGACCTCCCCTGCTGCGAGTCAGCGAGTGAGACGCTCTCGACGGAGTGAACGCCTCCTGCCGGGCCGTTCCTGCGAGGAGGCGCGCGAACACGATGCCCCAACGGCGCCGGAGAAGCTTCGCGCTGCTCGATGAGCGAGAGGACATAGGCTCGCACACATGGCAGCCGGCGCAGTGATGTACAACTTCGCGATACAGCTGGCCGATGTGGACCGCGGCGTCTACGAGGACATCACGCTGCGGGCCGCTCGGCACCCTTCCGAGACCGACGCGTTCATGATGACGCGCGTGCTCGCGTACTGCCTCGAATACGTGGAGGGGATCACCTTCAGCGAGGGGATCTCGTCGACGGCGACCGAGCCGGCGGTGCTGGTCCGTGATCTCACCGGCAGGTTGACCACGTGGATCGAGGTGGGCGCGCCGGATGCCGAGCGACTGCACTTCGGGAGCAGGCTGGCCGACCGCACGACGGTCTACACGCATCGCAACCCGGAGAAGGTGATCGCGGCGTGGTCCGGCAAGCGCGTCCACCAGCTCGAGCAGATCACCGTGCAGAGCTTCGACCACGGGTTCCTGGATGCCGCGGTCGCGGTACTCGAGCGCCGCAACACGCTGACCGTGTCGGTCGTCGAGGGGCAGCTGTATCTCGAGTTCAACGGCGTGACGTCGAGCAGCGACATCCACGTGCATCAGCCGGGCTGAGCGTCGGCACCCTCGACGCGAACGGAAGGACCGAGTCGCGTCCTGTTGCACGTCGACGTCCGTCGACCACTGCATTCCAGGCGGAGGCACGGCCTTCGCGACGGGCCGGGTGCAGTGCTCGTCGGTCTGCTGCTCGCGTAAGAGGCGGTGCTGGAGGCGTTGATCGCGCCGACGTGGTCCTCGGAATCTCGGTACCGGGACCTGGTGCGGCCAGGCCGGCTAGGGAGCCGGAGGAGAGCCCGCACCCTTCCTGCTGCGATCCGCGAACGTCATCCGCGCCCCTCCTCCTGCCGGGCGTCCCGTGGAACGCCTCACCGCGCTGGAGCGGCACACGCGCCCTGCGCCCTCCAGCTGCCGGCCGCGTGTGCCGGACGGACTGTCACCCGGACGCAGTGCGGCTCCGAGGACATGCGAGCACGATTCCGGCGCGAGCGGCACCCCCTTGGACGAGAGACGGCCCGGCGGTGACCCTGGGTGCATGACGTCTCAGACGACCGTCCTCCGCGACGACTCCCTGTCCCTGCTGACGCGCGGCTACGGCTTCGGTGCCCGGATCTGGCGTCGCGCCCGCACCGACGCTCGAGCGGTGCCCCTTCGTCTGCTGGGACGCGACGCGCTCCTGGTCCGCGGCGCCGAGGCCGTCGACCTGTTCTACGACGACGCCCGCATCGCTCGACACGGCGCAATGCCTGCGATCGTGCAGCAGACCCTGTTCGGGAACGGCTCGGTGCACAGCCTCGACGGCGACGAGCACCGGCACCGCAAGGCCGCCTTCGTCGACGTCGCCTACGAGGACGCGCAGGTCCAGCGGCTGATCCCCCTGCTCGAACGGGAGTGGCGGATCGAGCAGGAGGCGTGGCTGGCGGGCGGAACCCGGAGCGCCTACGACGCGGCGGTCGGCACGTTCGGCCGGGCGAGCATGAGCTGGGCCGGTCTTCCCGGGACTCGGCGCGCGAAGACCCGGTGGGCCGCACGTCTCGCGCAGATCGTCGACGGGTTCGGTGCGCCCTACTCGCCCGAGTACCTCCTCGCCGCCGCGAACCGGCTGTGGTCCGACCGGCACGCGGAGCGGCTCATCGAAGCGGTGAGAGGCGGCGCTCTGTCCGCCCCGCCCGGCACCGCGCTGCACGAGTGGGCCTGGCATCGCGATCTGTCGGGGGAGCTGCTGCCGGACCGCCTCGCGGGCATCGAGCTGCAGAACAGCATCCGGCCGATGATCGCCGTCGCCCGCTTCGTCGCCTTCGCCGCGAAGGAGCTCCACGACCGGCCCGAGTGGCGGCAGAGGATCGCCGCCGAGGCGGAGGAGTCCGGCGCGCCGAGGGCGGGCCGGCTCGCGACCGCGTTCGCGCAGGAGATCCGGCGAACGGCGCCCTTCGTGCCGATGCTGCCCGGCTGGGCGATCACGGACGTCGAACTCGACGGCGCCCGACTGCCCGCCGGAGGACGAGTGCTCCTGGACATCCTGGGCACCGACACGGACGAGCAGTCCTGGCCCCGCGCCGACGTCTTCGATCCCGAGCGCTTCGTCGGCATCGACGACTACGAGTCCGTCTCCGTCTTCATCCCGCACGGCGGAGCGGACGTCGCCACCGGCCATCGCTGCCCCGGGGAGAAGCCGGCCATCGCCGGCCTCGCGACGGCGATCGCCGCGCTCAGCGACCCACGGCTTCGGATCCTGGGCAGCGGGCTGAGCGTGAACCGACGTCGACTGCCGACCATGCCGACCTCAGGAGGCGACGTGCGATCCGCCGACGCACCCGCACGCTGCCCGTTCCACTGACCGGACCTCACAGCCGGGGCCGGCCGCGTCATCTCCCGGCTCGACCGGACGGCTGCCGGTCAGGGCATCGGTGCGGTCGCGGATGCGCGAGCTGTTCCGAGCCGAGGGTCGGGAACAAGCGGTAGCGGGTCGCTGGCCGAGAGCTCCCGCCTGCGCCGCACCTTCCTGCTCACCGCCCGGGCGACCCATTGCGCCGGCAACACGACGACGAGCAATCCCGTCACAGCCGTGCTGCGGTAGTCCGCGATCCCGGCGGATCGACCCCGTCCCGCCCCAGCAGCACCGCGTTCAGGCCCCACCCCGCAGCGGTGACCGCGACCACGGCGCAGGCCATCGCGGCCAGCTGCGCGGGCTGGGTGAGGATCCCGAGGCTGACGATCAGCGTCGTCGCGCCGGCGGGCGGATGCGGGAGCTGCAGCAGCGACAGGACGAGAGTGGTCACCGCGACCGACACCGCGCCGGCGAGCAGGTACGGCACCGTGATCCCCGCCTCCGGGACGGACGCTCCCCCGCCGGGCCCCAGCAGATGGAAGCAGGCGACGCCGGCCAGCAGGCCGACACCGTGCCCGACCAGGGCGTTCACGGGTCGCGATGCGGGCTGCTCCGGGGACTCGAAGAAGAGCATGATCGTCGGCCCGAGACTCGGGAAGAGCCACGGCTGCCGAAGCGCGAGGCCGATCGCAGCGCTGAGCGCCAGCACGACCAGGCACAGCACGGCCGCGTACACCGCGGCCCCGGTCCGGCGTCGGCGCAGGCGCGCGATCGGGCGCGGGCCGCTCACGTCGCGACCAGCAGCGCCTGCGGTGCCGCCTGCTTGATCCGGGTCAGCAGCCACGCCTCCTGGATCGCGGTCTCGGCGCGGTGGTCCTCGAGCAGGGCGAGCAGCTCCTCGTCGCGGAGGGCGAGCGCGGCCTGACGGAGCACGGTCCCGGTGACGTCGACGAGCGACGCGAGCAGGTGCAGATCCTGCAGGTCGCGGAGCAGCCCCACCGGTCCGGTGCGCCCCTCGGTCAGCGCGTCGGCGTGGAACCGCGCGGGCTCGTCGTCCGGTCGCTCGCCGTACCGGTCGAGCATCGGAGCGAGGCGGTGCGCGTGATCGTCGCACTGCTCGGCGAGTGTGAGGCAGATCCCGTGCACGTCGGGCTCATCGCCGTGGTGCTCCGCGACCAGGTGGAACGACTGCGCGAGGACCCGCTCGCCGGAGTGGAGGAGGCCGAGGTAGAGGTCGACGTTCACGAGCGCTCCTCCGCCGTCGCCAGCTCGGGCGGAGCGGTCGGTCGGATCAGCTCCCGGGCCTCGCCGCCGCGGGTCGGCGGGACGCCCTCGGGGTCGGCCGGCCGGGACGCGGTCGTGGTCGGCGCGGGCGCCGGCCCCCGGCCGTCGGCGACCTTCTCGATGCGCACGGCCGCGACCTTGAAGAGCGGCTGCTTCGAGACCGGGTCCCACTCCGTCCGGGTGAGCTCGTTCGCGGCGGTCGGCGTCTCGCCGGGTCCGCTCCGCTCCTCCTGCCAGTAGCCGTAGTGGAAGGGAGCGAAGACGCAGCCCTCGCGCACGTCGCCGACCCGCGCGGGCACGACGATCTCGCCGCGCGCAGAGACCACGCGCACCACGTCCCCCTCGGCGACGCCCGCCCGCCGGGCGTCCGCGCGCGACAGCTCGACCCACGCCGACGGCGCCGCCCGATTCAGCTGCGGCGCCCGGGCCGTCTTCGTGCGGGTGTGGAACTGGTACGCCGTGCGCCCGGTCGTCAGCCGCAGCGGATACTCCTCGCTCGGCAGCTCGTGCGCCGGCCGGTAGGGCGCCGCCTTCAGGATCGCCCGACCGTCCAGCCGCCTCGCGCGGTAGGCCTCGGGGGTGGTCGAGGCGCCGGTCAGCAGGTCGTGACCGAAGGTCTCGGCGCGATCGACCGCGGTCGGGAAGACCCCGTCGCCGTAGAGCCGGACGGTGCCGTCCGGGTGCTCGTCGTTGCACGGCCACGGGATCCCGCTGCCGCCGCGCAGCCGCTCATAGCTGATCCCAGTGTAGTCGCAGAGACGGCCGCGCGTGCACTCCTGCCAGGCGCGGAAGCCGTCCTCCGGTCCGCTCCAGTCCAGCAGCGGCGATCCGTCGTCGCGCCGGAAGTCCATCCGCCGTGAGTAGTCGAGCAGGATGTCGAGGTCGCTGCGCGCCTCCCCCGGCGGTTCGACGGCCTTGTCGGAGAGGTGGACCGTGCGGTTGACGTTGGTGAAGCAGCCCTGCTTCTCGCCCCACCCCGCGGCGGGCAGCACCACGTCGGCGAGCCGGGCGGTCTCGGTGAGGTACAGGTCCTGCACCACCAGGAACAGCCCGGGTGTCGTGAGGACCTCGCGGATCCGCCCCGCCTGCGGCATCGAGACGAGCGGATTCGTCGCCTGGACCCAGAGGAACGGGATCGACCCCTGCTCGACGTAGCGGAAGATCTGCATCGCGTGCGTCGGCGGCGACCAGTGCGGGATCCGGTCGGGATGCACGCCCCACAGCTCCGCCAGCTCGCGGATGTGCTCCGGGTTCTCCCAGTTCCGGAAGCCCGGCAGGTCGCCGTCCGCCCCGGACTCGCGGGTGTTCTGCGCGGTCGGCTGCCCGTTCATCTGCAGGATCCCGGAACCCGGCCGGCCGATCTTCCCGGTCAGCAGGTGCAGGTTGTTGACCTGGCACGCCGCCGCGGTCGCCTGGCTCGACTGGTAGAAGCCCTGCAGCACCGTCGACAGGACGCGCGGCGACTCGCGGAAGATCGCCGCGGCCCGGCGCACGTCGTCCGCGTCCACCTCGCAGACGCGCGCGACCTCCTCGGGCGTCCACGGCTCCACCGCCGCGCGCAGCTCGTCGAAGCCCACCGTGTGCGCCGCCACGTACTCCTCGTCGACCCCTCCGGTGACGATCAGCTCGCGCACCAGTCCGTTCATCAGCGCCAGATTCGTGCCCGGCTGCACGGCCAGATGCACCGTCGCGTGCCGGGCGACCTCGGTCTCCCGCGGGTCCACGCAGACCACGAGGGGCGGGTTCGGGCCGGCGAGCCGGTCCAGCACCCGCATCCAGAGCACCGTCTGCGTCTCGGCCATGTTGTGCCCGAAGAGCAGCATCGCGTCGCACTCGTCGATGTCGGCGTAGCTGCCGGGCTGCCCGTCCGAGCCGAAGCTCTCCTTCATCGCCGCCGCCGCCGTCGCGGTGCAGAGCCGCGTGTTGCCGTCCATGTGCGGGGTGCCGATCCCGGCCTTCCCGATGATCCCCAGCGCGTAGTACTCCTCGAGGAACAGCTGCCCGCTCGTGTAGAAGCCGTGCGAGAGCGGCCCCTTCTCCGCCAGCAGCGCCCGGCTGCGCTCGACGATCCGCGACATCGCGGTGTCCCAGTCCGTCTCGACCAGGCGGTCCCCCTCGCGGATCAGCGGCCGGGTCAGCCGGTCGCCGTTCGCGACGCCCTGCCAGCTGCCGAAGAGGCCCTTCGGTCCGAGCCGCCCATGATTCACGATGTCGACGGAGCGGCCGCGCACGCCGACCATCCGCCCGTCCTTGACCGCGATGTCGGTGCCGCAGCCGTTGCTGCAGAGCACGCACGCCGACTGCACCCAGCGGTCGACGTCCTCCTCGGCCACCCCTTCGGCGAGCACCGAGTCCACGCGCACCGGCCACCTCTCCCCCTGCGCGTACGGCGTGCGGGTGCCCCAGATCTCTGCAATGCGATCGATCATGCGCGCACGCTACGCCCGGAGCGGCAGCGGAGGAACGTGGGTTGACAGTCGCTCGGGCACCGCCGCGCGAGCGCGCCCCGTGATCCTCTGCGGCCTCGATCGTCGGGGCGGTCAGGGCGGTGACGAGCGGGCCGGGCGCCGTCTCCGCCGACTTCACCACCGCCTCCCCGGCGACGATGGAGGCGGTCGAGCGGATGATCGACGCCGCGGGCGCCCGCTTCGCCGACGTCGCGATCCTCGGCCCGGTGCCGGCCAAGGGCGCGCGGACCGAGACGATCGTCAGCGGCGCCGCGGCGGGCGACGTGGCGGCCTGGCTCTCCGCGCTCGGGGCGGAGGTCGAGCGGATCGACGGCCCGGCCGGCGTCGCCACCTCGCGCAAGCTGCTCCGGAGCGTGCTGATGAAGAGCCTCGCCGCGGTCGTCGTCGAGGCCGTCACGGCGGGCCGCGCCGCCGGCTGCGAGCCGTGGGTGCGCGAGCAGATCGCCGCCCAGCTCTCGGGCGACGTCGAGGCGAAGATCGACCGCTACGAGACCGGGAGCCGCAAGCACGCCGTCCGGCGCAGCCACGAGATGGCGTCCGTCGTCGAGTACCTCACCGCGCTCGAGGTGCCGGCCGAGATGTCGGCGGCGTCCGAGCGCTTCCTGCAGCGCCTCGCGGACGAGGAGGCGGGCGGGCGCTGATGCGGGCGGGCCGGCCGGCGGGTTCCGGGGCTCACACCCCGAGCCAGTCGAGCGCCCGCCCGAGCAGCCGCAGGTACCCCGCCGAGGAGTAGGACGCCGCGTCGTGCCCGAGTGCGTCGTACACGGTCCGGCCGCCGCCCTCGCGCGTGAGCGCCCAGGCGATCGGGTGCCGCTCGCCGTCGTGCTCGTGCGTCGCCAGGATCCGCGCGGCCGGCGCGACCTCGAGCCAGGAGTACCGCTCGTCGTCCACCTCGAAGTCGTCCAGTCCGTCGCTGATCGGATGGCCGGCCTCGATCGCGACGCTCGCGCGTCCGTACTCCGGATGCATCGTCCTCCCCCGCACCCAGCGCCCGCCAAGGAGCGCCGCCCACTCCGGCGAGTCGCCGAAGCTCGTCGCGCTGACGTGCACCCCGAGCACCGGCACCGCCGCCCGGTCGAGCAGCGCGAGCGCCGCCGCGCCCTCGGGCCGCGGACTCGCCCCGCCGTCCCGCGGCTGCCCGACGTCGACGACGAGCAGCCCCGGCAGCTGCACCCGCCCGGCCCCGAGCTCGGCGAGCGCCCGGTCGACGTCGCCCCGCACCGCCACCTCGCACCCGCGCGCCGCGAGCAGCCCGGCGAGCGCCGCCGCCGTCTCCTCGAACGGATGCCACGGATCGGCGTACCGCCCGTCCCCCCGCAGCAGCAGGGCGGTCCCGGGCGCACCCCCGGTGCGCGTCGACTCCGTCACGGCTCCCCCTTCCGGCGATCCGCGCAGCGCGCGCGGGATCGTGCCTCCTCCGAGTCGACCACATCCCGCGCCACGGATCGCGTCAGCCCGCTCCGTCCCCCTCCCGACATCCGGCGCCGACGCTCCCGCCTCGGGGCCGCCGAAGCGATGGGGCTGCCTAGGGTTGCGTGATGCCTGGGCGTCTCGATCGGATGATGTACGTGGACGACTCGGGCCATCCCGCCTCGGGGCTCGTCGTCTACGGCTGGATCGAGTTCGCTCCCGACCACTGGGCCGGAGTCCTCCGCACCTGGCTCGACCTGCGCAAGCGGCTGTGGCGGGCGTTCGGGATCCCCCTCGTGCAGGAGCTGCACACAACCGAGTACGTCAACGGGCGGGGCCGCATCTCGAAGCGGATCCCGGAGAGGCACGTCCACTCGGGCGCGGAGTACTGGAAGGACTTCGGCCGCGAGGTCGCCGTCGAGTGCCTGCAGACCCTCCGATCGATCGAAGGACTCCGGGTGGGAGCCGTCTGGCGGAGAGGCCGGGCGCAGGACATCGCCCGCACGCGGCAGGACACCTACGCGGCGCTCGTCACCCGGGTGGAACGAGAGCTCGCCGCCGAGCAGTCCCTCGGCATCATCGTGATGGACGGGAACGGCAGTGACCCGAGCTATCGGTCGACCCATCGGAACCTGAAGCTCTCGGAACGCCGAGTCATCGAGGATGCGATCCATCTGGACTCCCGCGCGTCCCAGCTCGTTCAGATGGCGGACCTCGTCGCCTGGTCCGCGTACGCCCACATCGAGCGGCACCCCCGCAACCGGTTCGCGTGGAGCTGGTACAGCGATCACCTGAGCGAGCGTGATCCGTCGAGGGCGCCGTGCGAGGTGTAGCAGGTGCCGCGGGAGGCGGACTTAAACAGCGAGACCCCCTTATCCACGTGTGCGGGGGGGTCTGCACGGTCGATCATAGATCGCACGCCGACCACTGTCGAGCCGATGGCCAGGACGACGCCGCCCCTGGCGCGTCGTGCGCGCGGGGTCCCGGGTCCTCCCGGCGCCGGTGATCTCGATGCGCCCGCCGCGCGGGCTACTCCATCGGCAGGGGCTGTCAACGCCCTGATGCTCGCGGGGCGGGGCGTCCTACCGTCGTCGGACCCGGGTGAGCGCCCGGGCGGGGACGAGCAGGAGGCGGCATGAGCGGGTACACGGGCGGGCGGCGGCGCGGGGGCCCGAGCCTCCACCGGCACGAGGTCGAGGGGGTGCACCGGATCGAGCACGCGTTCACCAACGTGTTCCTCCTGGAGGAGGGCGGGCGGCTGACCGTCGTCGACGCGGGACTGCCCGGGACCTGGCCGCACCTCCTCCGGACGCTGAACGTCCTCGGCCGCGGGCTCGGCGACATCGATGCGCTGGTGCTCACGCACGCGCACTTCGACCACCTCGGCTTCGCGCGGCGGCTGCGCGAGCGCGGCGTGCCGGTGTGGCTGCACACCGCCGACGCCCGGCTCGCCGCGCATCCCTACTCCTACCGCCGGCAGCGCACGCCGCTGCTGTACCCGCTGCGCCACCCGTCGGCCGTTCCGGTGCTGGGCGCGATGGCGCGGGCGGGGGCGCTGCGAGTCCCTCCGCTCACCGGCACGACGCCGCTGGAGCCGGGCGCCGCGCTCGACGTGCCCGGCTCGCCCGTCGTGCTGGCGACCCCCGGGCACACCGACGGGCACGTCTCGCTGCACCTGCCCGAGCGCGGGGCGGTGATCGGCGGCGACGCCCTGGTGACGCTCGACCCGTACTCGGCCCGGACAGGTCCGCATCTCGTGGCCCGGGCGGCGACCGCGGACACGGCGGTCTCGCTCGCGTCGCTCGAGGTGCTGGCGGCGACCGGGGCGGACGTGCTGCTGCCGGGGCACGGGGTGCCGTGGCGGTCCGGAGTCGCGCAGGCGGCGGACGTCGCCGCGCGCCGGCCGATCGCCTGAGCGCGAAGACCCGCGCGATCTCGATCGCGTCGCTTCGCCGCCGGGCCGCCATGTCAGAGAGAACTGGCCGCCTCCCCTCATCGGGGATGACGACCAGTCGTGATGCTCGGATCCTAGCGAGGTCGACCGAGGATCGCCGACGGGAGGCGACGCGGCCGCAGGCCGTCGAGCAGCACGTCGAGCAGCACCGCCCGGTCGCCGGGAGAGCCGAGGCGGACGGCGTGCTCGATGCCGCAGACGAGGTGCTCGAGGTGATCGATCGTGAGGTCGGGGCGGACGGCGCCCGCGGTGCGCGCCGCCGCGAGCACGGTCGCGAAGGACTCGAAGATCTCGCGCTTGGCCGCGCGGACGGACTCGGCCTCGTCCTCCGGCGAGAGCAGCACCGCCTGAAGACCGCCGTCGGACAGCTGGAGGTCGAGCGCCTCGCGAAGGTAGACGGCGAGGGCGGCGCCGGGGTCGGGCAGGGCGGCGGCACGGCGCGAGACGGCGAGCATCGCGTCGAGGGTGTCGGCGGAGAGGGCCTCGACGAGGGCGTGGACGGTCGGGAAGTGCCGGTAGACGGTGGCGACGCCGACCCCGGCCTCGCGGGCGACCTCGTTCAGCCGGAGCGTGCTGCGGTCGTGGGTGCGCGCGACCTCGAGGATGCGCGCGCGGCTCCGCGCGGCGTCGGATCGGAGGACTGCCATGCGCCCCATCCTACGCAAGCGGATGAGTCATCCGTTTCGTGCTAGCGTCCGATGCGGATAGATCATCCGCTTCGAGAGACGAGGACCGCATGACGAGCGAGCACCCGAGCTGGGACACCGACCGACTTCCCGACCAGACCGGGCGCACCGTCGTCGTGACCGGCGCGACGGCCGGGATCGGCTACTTCGCCGCCGAGCAGCTCGCCGGCGCCGGCGCGGACGTCGTCCTCGCGTCGCGCTCGGAGGGCAAGCTCCGGCGTGCGTCGGACACCCTGCGCGACGTGGTCCCGGGCGCCCGGGTCCGGACGGTCGTCCTCGAGCTCGGCTCCTCCGCCTCCGTGGACCGGGCCTCCGCGGAACTCGCCGCGCTGCCCCGCCTCGACGGGATCCTGCTCAACGGCGGCGCGATGAGCATGGACCCGCGCGCTGTCACCGAGGACGGGCTGCCGCTCCTGCTCGGCACGCACGTCGCCGCCAGTGCGCGGCTGGTCGCCCGACTGCTGCCCGCGCTGGCGGCCACCGCGGTCGAGCACGGCGGACGGAGCCGGATCGTGCACACCTCGACGGGGTTCGTGCAGCAGTTCCCGATGCGCGCGGACCACCTGCGCCGGGTCCCGCGGGTGGGCATCAGCGCCTACACGAAGGCCAAGACGGCGACCGAGGTCTGGGCCTTCGAGCTCGACCGCCGGCTGCGCGCGGCGGGCGTCCCGGTCGCGTCGATCGTCACGCGGCCCGGAGTGGGCGTCGACGCGAAGACTCCGGAGCGGGCGGGGATCCGCGACGCGACGACGCCTCACCAGCGCAATCCGTACACGCCGTGGGCGCAGGGCAAGGACACCGCCGCCTGGTCGGCCGTCCGGGCGCTCACCGATCCGCAGCTGCAGGGCGGCGAGTACGTCTCCCCGCGGGGTCGCCTGCGGGGCGCGCCCGTCCTCGTCGCACCACCGGCCCGGACCGCCGCTCCCCCGGCGGACGCGGCCGACCGCCTCTGGCGCCAGGTCGAGGAGCTCGCGGGGGTCGCCGTCGACCTCTGAGACGTGACCTCCGCGGACGCCGTCTCGTCCCACGCGGCGGCCGCAGTCGCTCGGTCGACGATCGTGGCCCGCACAACATCAGCTGAGAGAGGAGGGCCTCCGCTGTCAGGGGAGGCCGGTGCGTTCTGGCTGATGTTGTGCGCGCCGATCCCCTCGCCGGCCGCGGCGAGCCGCCGACCGGCCCCCGCGACTCTCCGGAAGTCGCGGTAGTGGCGCGCGACTACCGCAACTTCTGGAGAGTGGAGGGGGCGCGGGCGATCCAGCCGGTGGCCTCCTCGAGGGCGCGGGTCACCGCCAGCAGCTGGGCCTCGCGGCCGTGGCGGCCGACGACCTGGACGCCGACGGGCAGGCCCTCGGGGGTGAAGCCGGCGGAGGTGACGACGACGGGGTGGGCCGTGAGCGTCAGGCGGTTGGCGAGCATCTGCCAGGTGAAGTAGCGGTCGAAGGCGTGGCCGTCGACGGAGGGCACCCACTCGAGCTCCGCGGGCGGGGCGACGACCGGGGTCGCGGGCAGGATCAGCACGTCGTGCGTCTCGAGGACGCGGGCGGTGTCGCGGAAGAGGCGGGTGCGGCGCTCGTAGGCGTCGGCGAGCTGCGTCGCGGTCGTCGCGCGGCCCTGCTCGACGTTGCGGACGTAGTCGGGGCGGAAGCCGGTGGCGCCCGCGTCGACGGCGTGCCGGCCGCCGAGGAAGAACTCGAAGGTCTCGATGGTCTCCCAGGCCTCGTCGGCGCCCGCGAAGTCGGGCTCGTCGGCGTCGAGCACGGCGCCGAGCCCGGACAGCTGCGCGGCGAAGGCGGCGTGCACGGCTCGCACGTCGGGGTCGATCGGCAGCCCGCCGGCGTCCTCGCTCCAGGCGATCCGCAGGCCGTCGACCGCGACCGGGCGCGCCGCGTGCACGGGCAGCGACGACAGCGGCCAGACGCTCTTCTCGACCGAGAGCGCGTCGAGGAAGAGAGCGGCGTCGGCGGAGTCGCGGGCCATCGGGCCGGTCACGCCGTGCGGGGTCCAGGCGTTGCCGGTGCGCCCGCTGGCCACGCGGCCGGGGCTCGGCCGCACGCCGACGACGTTGCAGAACGCGGCCGGGTAGCGCAGGCTGCCGCCGCTGTCGGAGCCGTCGGCGATCGGCAGCATCCGCGCGGCGAGGGCGGCGGCCGCACCTCCGCTCGACCCGCCGGCGTGCCGCGAGAGGTCCCACGGGTTCACGGTGGTGCCGAACACCGGGTTGAAGGTGAGCACCCCCTGGCCCATCTCGGGGGTGTTGGTCTTGCCGATGATCAGGGCGCCGGACTCGCGGAGCAGCGTCGCCAGGACGCTGTCGTGCGCGGCGGGCGCGGCGTCGGCGAAAGCGGCGGAGCCGTTCGTCGTCGGGAAGCCGGCGACGTCCATGAGGTCCTTCACCGCGGTCGGCAGGCCGTGCAGCGGGGGCAGCGCCTCGCCGGCCGCGAGCGCCTCGGCGGTGCGCCGGTCGGCGGCCTCCGCGGCGGCGAGCGAGACCGAGTCGGGCTGCTGCGAGACGACGGCGCGGATCGCGGGGTTCCGCTCCTCGATCCGCTCCAGGTGGGCGCGCATCACCTCGACGGCCGAGACCTCGCGGGAGGCGACGGCCGCGGCGAGCGCGACGGCCGAGCTGTCGGCCAGGTTCTCAGCGAGGCCCGCCATCAGCGGCCGCCCTCGTGCCCGTGCTGCTGCTCCGCGTGCTCGTGCCCGCCGTGGGCGTCGGAGGCGGCGTCCGTGTGGCACGCGTGCGCGTCGCCCGCAGACCCGGATCCCCCGGCCCCCGGCGCGCAGTGCGCCGACTCCGACGCCGGCACGTCCAGCGACGGGTTGCGGTCGAAGAACCCGTCCGGCTCCAGCCGCAGGCTGATCCGGTCGACGGGCATGATCGGCCACTGCTCCGGGCGCGGGAAGTGGTGCACGCCGAGCACCGGCCAGAGCACGAGGCGCTCGTTCTCGAGCGAGCGGTCGGCCTGCTGCCAGACGTGCACGCCGTCGTCGCCGAGCTCGCCCTGGTTGGGGTACTCGCCGGCGATGAAGCGCTGCTCCGGGTCGAAGGCGCTCGCCCAGAGGTGCTGCCCGACGAAGGGCGCCTTCCGCTCGACGACGCTGCCCGGGCGGGCGTACAGCTGCGCGGTGTTCTGCAGCGAGAGGCGGTAGGCGGTCGCCTCGCCGTAGCGGTTCTGCGCCGACTCGCTCTCGATCCGCCAGTGCAGCGCGCGCGACGGGTCGGCGCGGCGGGCGGCCACCGACTCCGAGGCCAGCGGCGTCTCGACGGCGAGGCAGGCGTTGCCGTAGGGGTTGGTCGTCTCGTCGGGGTCGGCCTCGGCGTGCACCTCGACCAGGCGGTTGAGCGGGCCGTCGATCGCGGTGTCGAGGCGGACGGCGAAGTAGTGCTGGTGGATCGGCGCCTGCACGTTCGGCGCGACCATCCGCCCCGAGCGCGGCGACTCGCCGTCGGCGATGCCGCTGACCGACATCAGCCCGGTCAGCTTCACCTCGAGCTCGACCGAGCCGTCCTGGTACAGCGACCAGTAGAAGCCGTAGTCGTAGTTCGCGACGGTCGCGAAGCTCGAGATCACCAGGCGGCGGCTGCGGCGCACCTCGGCGCTGCCGGTGCGGGTGTTGACGTGCTTCCAGAGGATCGAGTCGTCCTCCTCGTGCAGGCAGATGCCGTTGACGATGGTCTGCGGCTCGCCGTGGCCGTCGAGGTAGTCGACGTCGAAGTAGC
This sequence comes from Rathayibacter sp. PhB151, assembly GCF_004366415.1. Lineage (NCBI taxonomy): Bacteria > Bacillati > Actinomycetota > Actinomycetes > Micrococcales > Microbacteriaceae > Rathayibacter > Rathayibacter sp. PhB151. Next base: position 1,122,890 of record NZ_SOEN01000006.1, read on the forward strand.
GGATCTCGCCGAGGCAGTCGCAGCCGAGCTCGAGGCTCGCGGTGAGCGGGCCGGCGCCGTACTCGCCCCAGTCGAAGAAGTTCTTGCGGTAGGCGGTCGGGTCGCTGTCGAGGTACGGCACGTACATCTCGTTGACGGCGGCGCGCGCCAGCACCGGGCGCTCGACGTCGCCGTCGCGGTAGGTCAGCTCGTGCAGCACGAGGCCCTCGCGGTGGCTGAAGCCGACCCGGAACGACCAGTTCTGCCACTGGACGCGGTGCCCCTCGATCGCGAAGCCGGGGCCGTCGGCCTGGACGATGTCGAGCTTCGACACCTCGCGGTCGGGGCCCCAGGTGCCGGCGGTGTAGACGCCGGTCTCGCTCGCCATCGGGATCACGCCGTGGTCCTCGATCCGGATCACCTCGAGGGTGTCCAGGTCGAGGATCGGCACGAGGCCGGCGACCGGGCGGGCGTAGCCGTTGTCCTCGGGGAACTCGCGGTACCAGACCGTGCCCCAGCTGAGGCGGCGGTCGGCGAGGTCGTGGGGCACGAAGCCGGTGATCGACTCCGGGTCGACCCAGACCAGCGAGGTGTCGGTGATGCCGCGGAGGGCGAGCGCCTCCTTCAGCAGCGGGGAGTTGCGGGCCGCCTGGGCGATCAGGCGCGCCTCGTCGCTGGAGACGCCGGGGCGGCGGTGGTCGACGTCGGTCCAGACCTCGACGATCGCGGGGCTGTCGGGGCCGGCGGTCCAGCCGCGCACCTCCCAGGCGGCGCGGGCGTCCGGGTCGAGCACGACCAGGCGCACGGGGCGCGCGCCGCCGGGCGCGACGCCGCGGGCCTTCTCCTCGTCGAGGCTGATGCCCCAGAAGCGCGGGCGGGCGCCGATGCGGTCGCTCGCGCGGACGGCGGCGACGAAGGACGCGATCTCGGCGGCGGCGAGCGGGTCGAGGGAGTGTGCAGTGCTGGTGGTGGCGCTGGTGCTGGTGCTGGTGGAGCTCATGGCGGTCCTTTGGATCGGGGCGTCAGAGGTGCAGAAGGAGGGGGAGTTCAACGGGAGGAGAAGAGGAGCGGAGCGACGGGGCCGGTCCGACGAGGCGGGCGCGGTTCCCGGCCGCGACGGTCGAGAGCGGTCAGCCCGCCCCCGCGACGAGCGCGCGGCCGTCGGCCCGCGGATCGCTGGCCGCGTCGAGCCGCCCATCGCGGTGCAGCCGCACGAGCTGCACGTGCCCGGCCTCGTCGATCGGCCCGGAGGCTTCGGCGACCGGCAGCCCCAGTGCCTCCGCAGCAGCGACCGCAGCGGGAACCCCCGGCTCCGCCACGAGCGTCAGCTCCTCGTGCCCGAGGTCCCGCGCCCCGACGACGAAGCGCGGCCGCTCGAGCACGGCTCCCGGATCCGCGGCGGGATCGAGCAGCTCGCGCACGAGCTGGGCGAGGATCCACGGCTGGGCGCTGCCGCCCTGGCAGCCGAGGCCGAGCAGCAGGTCCCCGCTCTCGGCGATCACCGGCAGCAGGGTGTGCGGCGGGCGCAGGCCCGGGCCGACCCGGCCGGGGTGGGCGGGGTCGGTGCTGAAGGCGGAGCCGCGGTTGTGCAGGACGATGCCGGTGCCGGGGTCGAGGATCCCGGAGCCGAACAGCTGGTAGACGCTCTGGATCAGCGTGACGACGGTCCCGTCGGTGTCCGCCGCGGTGACCGCGACCGTGTCGCCGAGCGCGCGCCCGGCCCGCGGCAGCGAGCCGCGCGAGAGGGAGCGGGGGTCGAGCATCGCGGCGACGTCGATCGCTCCGCCGCGCGGGTCGCCGAGCGCGGACTGCCGCACGAGCGCCGCGTCGCGGACGGCCTCGACGAGCTGCGCCGTGTCGCCGGAGAGCGCCTCGGGCAGGACGCCGAGCAGCACCACGCCCTGGCTCGGCGGCGGAGCCACCCACCAGCGCACGCCGCCCTCGCGGGAGGCGGCCGGCTCGACCAGCTCGGCCTCGTGCGCCGCGAAGTCGGCGGGGGTGTGCGCACCGCCGAGGGCGGCCAGGCGCGCGGCGAGGGAGTCGGCGATCCGGCCGCGGTAGAACGTTCCGGGGTCGTCGACCAGCTCGGCGAGCGAGGCGGCGAGCGCGGGCTGCACCAGCAGGTCGCCCTCGCCGAGGAGCCCGCCGTCGCCGTCGCCGAAGACGCCGCGCATGCCCTCGTCGGCGAGCAGCTCGTCGCGGCGCAGGGCGATCGCGCGGCCGAGGCCGGCGGAGATCGGGAAGCCGTCGGCGGCGAGCGTCGCGGCTCGGCGGAGCGGGGTGTCGAGGCCGAGCCGCCCGCCGAGGCCGGCGATCACCTGCCAGCCGGCGACGGCTCCGGGGATGGTGACGGTCTGCGGGCCCTGCCGCGGCATCCGCTCCTCGCGGCAGAGCGCCGCGACGTCGATGCCGGCGGGCGCCGCTCCGGCGGAAATCACCGCGACGACGTCCTCGCCGGGGCGGCGAACCAGCGCGATCAGGTCGCCGCCGAGGCCGCACTGGTGCGGGTAGACGACGGTGAGCGCGGTCGCGGCGGCGAGAGCGGCGTCGATCGCGTCGCCGCCGTCGGCGATCGCGCGGGCCGCGGCGTCGAGTGCGGCGGGGTGCGGCGCCGCGACGGCGACGCGGGCGGGAGGCGGGGAGAGGGTCACGCGGTCACCGTCCGGTCCGGGCTGAGGAAGTCGAGGTCGGGGCGGTCGACGCCGTCGACGAGGTCGGCCAGCGCCTCGCCGATCGCGGGGCCGAACTTGAAGCCGTGGCCGGAGCAGGCCGCGGCGACCAGCACCTCGGGCCGGCCGGGCAGCGCGCCGACGACGAAGCGCTTGTCGGGGGTCATCGTGTAGAGGCAGGCGACGGCCTCGCCGCCGGCGGTCTCGATCCCGGGGACGAAGCGACGGAGCAGGCCCTCGAGGTGCGCGATCTCCGCCGCGGTCGGCGGGGCGACGGGCACGGCCGGGTCCCAGACGGGGCCCGCGTCGACGCCGATCTTGGCGCCGGAGCCGGCCGCCTCGGGCAGGCCGAAGACGAGCCCGTCCGGCAGATCGGCGGAGAAGCAGCCGAGCGCCGGCGGCTGCGCGACGCTCTGGCCGGCCGGGACGGTGAGGGTGAGGATCCGCTGCACCTCGAAGAAGCCGGCGGTCTCGGGCAGCAGCCGTGCCACCCAGGCGCCGCCGGAGACGACGAGCCGACGCGCGCGCAGCTCGCCGGCGGAGGTGCGGACGGTGACGATCCCGGCGCTGTCGCCGGTGCCGACGCTCCAGTCGAGCACCTCCTCGTCGAAGCGCAGCTCGGCGCCGGCGGCGGTCGCGGCGGACTGCGCGAAGGCCAGCGCGCGGGCGGCCTCGACGACGCCGGCGTCGGGGTCGTGGACGACGCCGTAGTCGGCGGGCGGAGCGAAGGACGTGTCGGGCACGGGCACCGGCCGGCTGCGCCCGCCCTGCAGCGCCGCCTCGCCGCGGTGCGCGTAGAGGCCGCCGGCCGGGTGCACGAACGGCGCCCCGGCCGCGGCCGCCCAGCGGTCCCAGCCGCGGAAGGCGCGGTCGACCAGGTCGTTCCAGACCGGGCTCGGGTAGGCGCGACGGATCATCCGGGTCGCGCCGTGCGACGAGCCGCGGACGTGACCGGGGCCGAACTGCTCGATCCCCACCACACTGCGCCCGCGCACGGCGAGCTCGAAGGCGGTCGCGGAGCCGTGGATCCCGAGGCCGACGACTATCGCGTCGTGCACGGTGTCCTCGAAGACCGTCATGAGGTCACCCCCGCGACCGCCGTCAGCAGCGCCTCGACGTCCGACTCGTCGGTGTACACGTGCGGCGACACCCGGACGACGCTCGCGAGGCCGCGCGCGCCGAGGTCCCACTGCGCGTGCGAGGCGGGCACCGCGAGCGAGTCGACGGCCGCCTCGCGCAGCCGCGCCGAGACGGTCTTGCCGGGGACGCCGTCGACGGTGAAGGTGACGATGCCGGAGGGCGACACGGGCGGATCCGCCACGGTGACGCCGCCGATCGCGGACAGCTCGGTGCGCAGCCGGGCGCCGAGCGCCACCAGGTGCGCCTCGGTCGCCGCCGTGCCGCGCTCGTGCGCCTCGCGCAGCGCCTCGCCGAGTCCGAGGCGGAGGGCCACCGACGACTCCCAGGTCTCGAGGGCTCTCGCCGTGCCGTCCATCGTCCACTCCTGCTCGCTCGTCCACTGCGAGCCTCGCACGTCGGGCGCCCAGGCCCCGATGCCGTCGAGCAGGCCGCGGCGGAGGAAGACCAGCCCGGTCCCGCGCGGCCCGCGGAGGAACTTGCGCCCGGTGGTGACGAGGGCGTCGCAGCCGATCGCGCGGACGTCGATGTCGAGCTGGCCGACCGACTGGGTCGCGTCGAGCACCGTGATCGCGCCGTAGCGGCGGGCCAGCGCGCCGATCGCCGCGACCGGCTCGACGAGTCCGGAGGAGGTGGGGACGTGCACGGCGCTGATCACGGTGCGACCGCTCGCGGTGGCGAGGGCGCTCTCCAGCGCCTCGATGTCGAGGCCGCCGCTGGAGTCGTTGGGGAGGAGCGTCAGGCGGACGCCGTCGTAGCGCTCGAGCGCGAGCAGCCGCAGCGCCTGGCTGACGTAGCTCGAGCGCGGGGCGAGCACGGTGTCGCCGGGGCCGAGGCGGAGGGCGTCGAAGACCGCGCGGAGGCCGCTGGTCGCGCTGTCGAAGAAGGCGATCTCGTCGGTGTCCGCGCCGAGCAGCGCGGCGGCGGCACCGTAGGCGGCGTCGACCCGGTCGGCGACGTGGTTCGCGGCCTCGTAGCCGCCGATCCGCTGCTCGAGGCGGAGGTGCGCGATGACGGTCTCGAGGACGGAGTCGCTCATCAGGCCCGCGCCGGCCGCGTTGAAGTAGTGCCGGCCGGCCGTTCCGGCGGTGCGAGCGCGCTCGGCGGCCACATCGATGGACGTCCGGGCGGGGGCGCCACCGGTGAGGCCGATCGTCATCTGCAGGTCCCTTCTCGCGGTCGCCGTACCGCCGACCCCTTAATGGATCCCATCGTACGCAGGTTGTATCCATTCTGGCTACCGCCGGATACGCTGGCGGCATGAGCCCCTCCGCCGTTGAGCACTCCGCCGAGCAGCGCGCCCGCGAGCTCGGCCTCGCCATCCCCGACTACCTCGACCCGCCCTACGGCGGCCGCTACGGCGGCAGCACCCTGCGGGCGTTCCACCGCACCGGCGACCTGCTCGAGCTCAGCGGCATCACCCCGGAGTCCCGCGACGGCGCCCTGCTGCACCCCGGCGCGGTCGGCGTCGACATCACCCTCGACCAGGCGCGGGAGGCGGCCCGCTACACCGCCGTCAACGCACTCGGCATGATCCGCGCGGCCCTCGGCTCGCTCGACGAGGTCGTCGCCCTCTCCCGAGGACTGTGCTTCGTGCTCTGCCCGCCCGGCTTCGAGCGCCTCAACGAGGTCTCGAACGCCGCGAGCGACCTCCTCCTCGACGTCTTCGGCCCCGACGCCGGCCGCATGGGCCGCGCCTCCATCGGCGCCACCGCCCTCTCCCGCAGCGCCTGCTTCGAGCTCTGGCTCAGCCTGGAGTGCCGCCCCCGCTGACGCCCCCCGGCCGAGACGTCCTCGAACGGTCGAGACGTCCAGGAGCAGCGGGACGCCTCGACGGTTCGAGGACGCCTCGGCGGCGCACTCCAGGTCCCCGCCGGGGGCCGCAGGCGGCCGCCCTAAGCTCGAGGGCGTCGGTGGTCGGTGCAGCCCAGCAGGAGGACGAGTCGTGGACGTGGTTCTCGGAGTCGACGTCGGCACGTCCAGCACGAAGGCGATCCTGGTCGGCCTCGACGGGCGGGTCGTCGCCGAGGCGGCCCGCGCGCACGTCGTCGACCGGCCGCGGCAGGGCTGGGTCGAGATGGACTCCGGCGTCTGGTGGGCCGAGTTCCGCAGCCTCGTCGCCGAGCTGACCGCCGCCGCGCCGCTCGGGGTCGTCGTCTCGGTCGGCGTCAGCGGCATGGGCCCGTGCGTGCTCCTGACCGACGCGGCCGGCGACGAGCTCCGCCCCGCGATCCTCTACGGCGTCGACACCCGCAGCGTCGGCATGCTCGACGAGGTGACCGCGCTGCTCGGCGGCGAGGAGGCGATGCGCGCCCGCACCGGCTCCGGGCTCTCGGCGCAGGCCGCGGGCGTGAAGCTCGCCTGGGTCGCCCGCCACGAGCCGGAGCTCTGGCGCCGCGCGGTCCGCTTCACCATGCCCTCCTCGCGGATCGTCGAGCTGCTCACCGGCGAGTACGTGCTCGACCACCACTCGGCCAGCCAGTGCACGCCGCTCTACGACGTCGCCCGCGAGGAGTGGATCGACGAGTGGGCCGCCCTGCTCGCCCCCGGCCTGCCGCTCCCCCGCCTCGGCTGGCCGGGCGAGACCGCCGGCCGCATCACGCCCGAGGCCGCCGCCGCGACCGGGCTGCCGGCCGGCGTGCCGGTCGTCTTCGGCACCATCGACGCCTGGGCCGAGAGCCTCAGCGCCGGGCGCCGGCGACCGGGCCGGGTGTTCCTCCAGTACGGCACGACCATGTTCCTGGTCGCGCCGATGGCCGCCCCGACCCCGCTCGGCGGGATGTGGACGACGGTCGGCGCCGCCCCGGGCGAGCCGACCGCGGCCGGCGGCATGGCCACCTCGGGCGCCGTGACCGACTGGCTCCGCCGGCTGACCGGCGCCTCCTGGGCCGAGCTGCTCGACGAGGCCGCGCGGTCCGGAGCGGGCGCCGGCGGGCTGCTCGTGCTGCCCTACTTCGCGGGCGAGCGCTCGCCGTTCGCCGACTCCGACGCGCGCGGCGTGATCGCCGGGCTCGGCGTCGGCTCCACCCGCGGCGACCTCTACCGCGCGGTCCTCGAGGCCACGGCCTTCGCCGTCCGGCACCACCTCGAGGTGCTCCGCGAGCACGGCGTGCGCGTCGAGGCGCTCGTCGGCGCGGGCGGCGGGGTCGCCGCCGAGCTCTGGCCGCAGATCGTCAGCGACGTCTGCGGCCTGGAGCAGGTGATCCCCACGGTCTCGGTCGGCGCGGCCTACGGCTCGGCCGTGCTCGCGGCGGGCCTGGTCGCCGAGGTCGACATCGAGGAGTGGAACCCCGCGGCGACGACCCTCGTGCCCGATCCGGCCGTCGCCGCGCTCTACGACGGGCTCTACGCGGACTTCCGCCGGCTCTACCCCGAGACCCGCGCCACCGTGCACCGCCTGGCGCAGCGGAGCCGCGGGGCCGACCCCTACGCCTGAGCGTCCACGCCCTTCGGCGCGCTCCCGTCGTACCCGCAGATCGCCGCGACCTTGCCCGCCGACGCGCTCGACGGGTCGAACTCGTAGCCGAGCCACTCCCGCGCCATCCGCCGCGCCACCTCCAGCCCGACCACGCGCTGGCCCATGCAGAGCACCTGCGCGTTGTTCGACAGCACCGACCGCTCCACCGAGTAGGAGTCGTGCGCCGTCACCGCGCGCACGCCCGGCACCTTGTTCGCCGCGATCGCGACACCCAGGCCCGTGCCGCAGACCAGGATCGCGCGGTCCGCGGACCCGTCGGCGATCATCCGCGCGGCCGTGACCGCGATGTCGGGATAGTCGGTGTGGCTCTCCGCGTCGACGCCGACGTCGGTCACCAGCGAGACGCGGTCGTCCTTCATCAGGTCGGCCTTCAGCGCCTCCTTGTAGTCGTAGCCCGCGTCGTCCGATCCGACGACGACCCGATAGGTGGTGGTCATTCCGCTCCTCCTTCTGCAGTGGCTTCCGTGGTGGCTTCCGCACCGGCGCGCTCCGCGAGAACGTCGCCGACCGCGGTCAGGATCATCCCCATCGAGGTCGCGCCCGCATCCGGTGTGCCCAGGCTCTTCTCGGCCAGGGGTCGTGCGCGGCCGACCTTCGGCCGCAGGTCCGCGGTCGCCGCGGCGCGCTCGACGGCGACGCCCGCCGCCTCCCGCCATGCCTCGACCAGCGACGAGCCGCCCGCCACCCGCTCGCGCAGCACGCGGGCGAACGGCAGCAGCGCGTCGAGCATCGTCTTGTCGCCCTCGCTCGCGCGCCCGAGATCCACGATCGACTCCGCGAAGGCGTCGACCCCGGCCACGACGTCCGCCGCCGAGTACTCCTCGCGCCCGTCGGTCAGCGAGGCGCCGAGCGCCTCGAGCGCCGCACCCCAGAGCACCCCGGAGGTGCCGCCGGCCTGCTCCGCCCAGGACTGCCCGGCGCGGGACAGCAGCCAGGCGCCGCCCGCGCGCTCCTCGATCCGGTCGAGACGCCGGGTCGCCGCGCCGATGCCCTTGAGCATTCCGCGGCCGTGATCGCCGTCGCCCGCCACCGCGTCGATCCGCCCGAGGGTCTCCTCCTCGCGCCGCAGCAGCTCGTGCATCCGGGCGAGCGCCGCGCGGACCGTCCCGCCCAGCGCGACCGCCGCATCGGTGGCGGAAGGAGCGGACTCCTCCTCCCCCACCGAGGCGTCCTCGCCCGAGGGAGCGAGCAGCGCCGCGACCGGCGCCGCGACCCGGCGGTAGGCCGGCGTGTAGGCGTCGGCGCGCCAGTAGCGCTCGAGCTCGTCGTCGAGCCACTGCAGCGTCAGCGAGACGCCGCCCATGTCGAGGCTGGTGACCAGCTCGCCGACCTCCGGCTCGACCGTCTGCAACCCGGCCTCCTCCAGCCGGCGCGCGACGTGGCGCCAGAGCAGGAAGAGCTCCTCGTACTTCGTGGTGCCGAGCCCGTTCAGGATCGGCGCGACGCGCGTCGTGCCGCCCTCCACCCCCGCACCCTCGGGAACGTCCGCCAGCAGCCGGTCGACGAGCAGATCCGCCAGCTCCGCCGCGCGCAGCAGCTCGATGTCCTGGATGCCGGGCTCGCCGTGGATCCCGAGGCCGAGGCCCAGGTGCCCCTCCGGCACGCTGAACAGCGGCTCGGCGGCGCCGGGCATCGTGCAGCCCGAGAACGCGACGCCGAGCGTGCGGGTCGCCGCGTTGCTCGCGTTCCCGATCCGCTCGACCTCGTCGAGGGACAGGCCCTCGGCCGCCGCCGCTCCCATCGCCTTGAACACCGGGAAGTCGCCCGCGATCCCGCGGCGCTTCCCGATCTCCTCCGCCGAGGCGATGTCGTCCGTGACGACGACGATCCGGGTGTCGATCCCCTCCTTGCGCAGCCGCTCGGCCGCGATGCCGAAGTTCATCGTGTCGCCGGCGTAGTTGCCGAAGCTGAACACCACTCCGCGGCCCTGATCGGCCGCCTTCGCCACCGAGTAGGCCTGCGCGGCCGAGGGCGAGGTGAAGATGTTGCCCACCACCGCCCCGGTCGCGAGGCCCGGGCCCACCGTGCCGCTGAACGCCGGGTAGTGCCCGGAGCCGCCGCCGATGACGACCGCCACCTGCGGCTGCGCGCCGGCGGTGCGGTGCGCGACCACTCCGCCGGGCACGCCGCGCAGACGGTCCGCGTAGAGGGAGAGGAAGCCGGCGAGCTGGTCCTCGGCGAACTCGTCGGGGTCGTCGTAGATCGTCGTCATGCCGTCAGCTCCGGGCGTCGGCCGCGACGACCGCCTCGGTCAGCGACGGCACGATCGAGACCTTGACCGAGCCGCCCTGGCTGTCGGCGACGAGGTCGAGCGCCTCCTGGAACTGCTCGAGCGGGAACTGGTGCGTGCAGATCTCGTCCATCGGCAGGACGCCGCTCTCGAGCAGCTTGATCGCGGCCGGCCAGCAGTTCGGGCCGAGGTGGGCGCCGAGGACGTTGAGCTCCTTGTCGTCGCTGATGATCGACCAGTCGACCGAGGCGTTCGAGCCGAAGACGGAGTACTCGACGTAGGTGCCGAGCTTGCGCAGGATGTTGAGGCCCTGCGAGACCGCGGACGGGTGACCGGTGGCCTCGATGTAGACGTCGGCGCCGTAGCCGCCGGTGAGCTCCTTGACGACGGCGACCGCGTCCTGCTTCGTGATGTTGATGACGAGGTCGGCGCCGGCCTTGGTGGCGAGCGCGAGCTTCTCGTCGCTCATGTCGAGCGCGATGACCATCTTCGGGTTCTTCTGGCGGGTGCCCGCGATCGCGCCGAGGCCGATCGGGCCGGCGCCCGCGATGACGACGACGTCGTCGAACTGGATGCTGCCGCGCTCGACCGCGTGCATGGCGCAGGACAGCGGCTCGCTGAACGCGGCGACCTGCGGAGCGAGATCGCGGCTGACGGGGTGGGTGAGCGCGCGGGTCGGGACCAGCACGTACTCGGCCATCGCGCCGTCGAAGCCCTTGAAGCCGAACATGTCGTGCGGTCCGCACATCCAGTAGGCGCCCATCAGGCAGTAGCGGCACTCCCAGCACGGGACGATCTGCTCGCAGGCGATGCGGTCGCCGAGCGCGACGCCGCGCTTGGCGAGCGCCGCGTCGTCGCCGGCCACGACGGTGCCGACGAACTCGTGGCCCGCGATGCGGTCGCGCTCGGCCCAGGCGGGGCGGTTCTCGTCGCCCCAGAACTTGGCGGCGCCGTGGTAGCACTTCAGGTCGCTCGCGCAGACGCCGACCGCGTCGACGCGCAGCAGCAGCTCGCCGGCCGCGGGGACCGGCACGGGCACGGTCTCGAGGCGGTAGTCCTCCGGGCCGTGCACGACGACGGCGCGCATGGACTCGGGCACGTCGGAGCCGTCGGAGTGCCGCGACTGCGGGGCCGTCTGCGGGGAAGGAGTGGTGATGGTCATGGGAAGCCTCCGAGGGGTTCGCGGGACCGCTTCGTCGCGGCCTTCCCGAACCTACCCCGTCCAGAACACTTGTCAAGAACAGAATTTCTGTTCTCCGCGGGACGTGGCCGATCTGCCGCCAATTCCGTCGCGGCCCTTGCGGAAATTCTGTGTTGAACATAATTTCTTCTCCGGAGGCGGGTTCGCCCACCTCCCGCAGCGACGGAGCCGCCCCCGGGGGACGCCGTCACGAGCACCACCACGACCAGCACTCCCGACCAGCGAACGGACACCGCGATGACGCGTGCACTCCCTCCCACCACGAGCAGGCCCCCGATCGGCGCCTCCCGGAAGCGCCTGATCCTCGCCGCGGTCGTCGTGGTCGTCCTCGCCGCGATGGCGTTCAGCACCAAGGTCGTCGGCGCCGACTCCGACCTGGGCGCCGGACCCGCCGAGTTCTCGGCCGAGTCCTGGGCCGCCGAGAACTTCCCCGTCATCCAGGAGGGCATCGCCGACCGCGCGGTCGACGCCGCCACCCTCGCCACCGCGATCGCCGCCGACAGCGCGGGCGCCGCGACCGAGTACGGCGTCCCCGGCGGCACCGGCCCCGAGTTCGCCACCACCTTCACCGGCACCGTCGGGGCCGGCCAGAACGGCATCTACCCCGTGACCGTCGAGGGCGTCCCCGGCGACGTCCTGATCCGCGTGCAGACCGGCCCCGCGATCAACAGCACCGACCTCCGCGACGCCACCGGCACCGTCGAGTTCGGCCAGTTCACCAACCAGATCGACTACCAGGACGCGGCGAGCGCCCTCAACGAGCAGCTGAAGACCACCGTGCTCGGCGCGGTCGACACCACCGCGCTCGAGGGGAAGACGATCCAGGTCACCGGCGCGTTCCAGCTGATCAACCCGGCCGGCTGGCTCGTCACGCCGTCCGAGCTGGTGGTCCAGTGAGCACCGCCGCGGCCCCGGTCGCCGGCATCGGCGAGGTCGTCCTCGAGGCCGTCGACGTGGTCAAGACCTACGGCGCCACCCGCGCGCTCAAGGGCGTCGGCTTCTCGGTGCACCGCGGCCAGGTCACCACGCTCTTCGGCGAGAACGGCGCCGGCAAGTCGACGCTGATGAAGATCCTGTCCGGCGTCGAGCAGCCCACCTCGGGCGAGATCGTGCTGAACGGCACCGCGGTCGCCTTCGAGGACACCGTCGACGCCCGCGAGCACGGCGTCTCGATCATCCACCAGGAGCTGAGCCTCGCCCCGAACCTCTCGGTGCGCGACAACATCTTCCTCGGCCGCGAGATCACCGGCCCGTCCGGCGTCGACTACGCCGAGGAAACGCGCCAGGCCCGCGCGGTGCTGGAGGAGCTCGGCGAGGACATCGACCCGCTGACCCTCGTCGCCGATCTGCGACTCGGCCAGCAGCAGCTGATCGAGATCGCCCGCGCGCTCTCCGTCGACGCGCGGATCCTGATCATGGACGAGCCGACCAGCGCGCTCAGCGCCGCCGAGGTCGAGGTGCTCTTCACCGTCATCCACGACCTCACCGCCCGCGGCGTCTCCATCGTCTACATCTCGCACCACCTGGAGGAGGCGCTGGAGATCACCGACCACGCCGTCGTCCTCCGCGACGGCTCGGTCACCGCGACCGCCGTCGCCGCCGACATCGACCTCGCCTGGGTCGTCCGCGCCATGGTCGGCGAGGGCTTCGACCTCGGCTCGCCGCCCACCGGCTACCCGTTCGGCGACGTCGCCCTCTCGGTGCGCGGCGTGAGCGTCGCGGATCCGTCGATCCCCGGCCGCGACGTGGTCGACCGCATCGACCTCGACGTCCGCGAGGGCGAGATCGTCTGCCTCTACGGGCTGATGGGCGCCGGCCGCACCGAGCTGCTCGAGGCGATCGCCGGCCGCACCGCCGTCACCGCCGGCACGATCTCGAAGAGCGGCCGCGACCTGGCTGGGATGTCGATCGCCGAGCGGATCGGCGCGGGCCTCGGCCTCGTCCCCGAGGACCGCCAGCGCGACGGCCTGGTGCAGACCATGACCGTCGGCCGGAACCTCTCGCTCGCGAGCATCGGCTCCTTCGTGAAGGGGCTGTTCCTCTCCCCCCGCCGCGAGGTCGACCTCGTCACCGACTCGATCCGCACCGTGCACGTGAAGACGGCGGGCGGCGAGGCGATGATCGGCTCGCTCTCCGGCGGCAACCAGCAGAAGGTCGTCATCGGCAAGATGCTGGCCACGCGGCCGGACGTGATCCTGCTCGACGAGCCCAGCCGCGGCATCGACATCGGCGCCAAGGCCGAGGTCTTCCGACTGCTCTCCGAGCGCGCCCGCGACGGCCTGGCCGTCGTCTACACGACCTCCGAGGTCGGCGAGTGCCTCAGCATCGCCCACCGCATCATCGTGCTGAGCCGAGGCCGGATCGCGGCCGAGTTCGGCTCGGACGTCTCCAAAGAAGACATCATGGCCGCCTCCGGTGAGGCCGTGATCTCGTGACCACTACGGAACGGAAGCCCTCAATGACCTCCACCGCGACCGGGCAGCGACGCCCCGCGCTCTTCAAGGACGGTTTCGACCTCGGCCGCCTGCTGCTGCAGGGGCGCGCGTTCTTCGCGCTGATCGCGATCATCGTCGTGTTCTCGATCCTCTCGCCCAACTACTTCACCGTCGGCAACATCCTCACGATGTCCTCGCACGTGGCGGTCTACGCGATCCTCGCGATCGGCATGCTGCTGGTCATCCTCAACGGCGGCATCGACCTCTCGGTCGGCTCGACGCTGGGCTTCTCGGGAGTGATCGCCGGCTTCCTGATGCAGGGCGTGCCGATCGGCGGGAGCACCCTCTACCCCGCGCTCTGGGTCGTGGTCGTGCTCTCCTGCGCGGCCGGCGCGCTGATCGGCCTGATCAACGGGATCCTGGTCGCGCGGTTCAAGGTCGCCCCGTTCGTCGCGACCCTCGGCATGCTCTACGTCGTCCGCGGCGTCGGGCTGCTGATGACCAACGGCCTCACCTACAACGACCTCGCGGGGCAGCCCGAGCTCGGCAACACCGGCTTCGACTGGCTCGGCTTCAACCGGCTGCTCGGCCTGCCGATCGGCGTCGTGATCATGATCGTCGTCGCGATCGTGGTCAGCCTCCTGCTCAACCGCACGGTGTTCGGCCGCTGGCTCTACGCCTCGGGCGGCAACGAGCGCGCCTCGGAGCTCTCCGGCGTGCCGGTGAAGCGGGTCAAGGTCCGCGTCTACGTGCTCTCGGGCCTGTTCGCCTCGATCGCCGGGCTGATCCTCTCCTCCGAGCTCACCAGCGCCAGCCCCACCGCCGGCAGCTCCTACGAGCTCACCGCGATCGCCGCCGTCGTCATCGGCGGCGCGGCCCTCACCGGCGGAGTCGGCACCGTCCGCGGCACGCTGCTCGGCGCGTTCGTCATCGGCTTCCTCTCCGACGGCCTCGTCATCATCGGCGTCTCGTCGTACTGGCAGACCGTCTTCACCGGCGCGGTGATCGTCTTCGCGGTCCTGCTGAACGCGGTGCAGTACCGCGGCAAGCCGCGCAAGGGCGGCGGCGGCTCCGGCCCGCGGCCCACCTCCGACGCGGGCGCTCCGGCGCCCGTCCCCCAGACATCGGGTGCTCAGGCCGCCTAGGCCGGCCTCCCGAGAGAAGACCTCGGTCGGCCACCGCCGATCGGACCACAGTGAAAGGAACAGACCAATGAACCGCAAGCTGGCAACGGTGCTCGCCGCGGGCGCGGGGCTCACCCTCGTCCTGTCCGGATGCTCCTCCGACGCGGGGACCGCGGGAGAGGCCGCCGGCACCCCCGGCGCCTCCGAGGGCGGCCTCATCTCGATCATCGTCAACGACCCGGCCAACCCCTACTGGCAGACCGAGGGCGACGTCGCGTCGGCCGAGGCCGAGGCGCTCGGCTACACGGCCAACGTGGGCGCCTCGAAGGGCGACACCAACACCGAGAGCACCCTGATCGACACCGCGATCACCAACAAGTCGGTCGCGATCATCCTCGACCCGGCCAACGCCTCCGGCTCGGTCGGCGCCGTGAAGAAGGCCGACGCGGCGGGCATCCCCGTGATCCTGGTCAACGCCGAGATCAACGAGACCGGCCTCGCGAAGGCGCAGCTCGTCTCCAACAACGCCCAGGGCGCGGCCCTCGGCGCGCAGCAGTGGGTGGCCGACGTCGGCGACACCGCGAACTATGCGGAGCTGTTCGGATCCCCCTCCGACAACAACGCGCAGACCCGCTCCAACGGCTACGCGACCGTGATCTCGCAGTACCCCGGCCTCGTCGAGGTCGCGAACCAGGTCGGCAACTGGAACCGGACCGAGGGCCACGACAAGATGCAGTCGATCCTGCAGGCCAACCCGGACGTCACCGGCGTCATCTCCGGCAACGACGAGATGGCGCTCGGCGCGATCGCGGCGCTGAAGGAGGCCGGCAAGCTCGAGCAGGTCAAGGTCGGCGGCTTCGACGGCTCGCCCGACGCGGTCGACGCCATCAAGGCCGGCGAGCTGCAGTACACCGTGCTCCAGCCCGTCGCGACCTTCGCGAAGGAGGCCGTCCAGCAGGCCGACTCCTTCATTCGCACAGGCGAGACCGGCGCCTCGGAGGAGAAGCAGGCCTTCGACTGCATCCTCATCACGAAGGACAACGTCGACAAGATGACGGCGCCCTTCACCCTCTCCGAGTAACCCGCCCGTCTCTCCCCTCTCCGCGAGATGCCACTTGCGTACGCCTTCCACGGCGTGTCGCGCTCACAAGTGGCATCTCGCGGAGGGGGAGGGGACCTGCACGACGCCGAGGAAGAGGGCACAATGACGCACGTGACTCCGCCGCCCAGCGCCCCCCGGCGCTCCGACACCGTCAGGTTCCCCCTCGACGTCGTCTACCAGGCGGCGCGGATGTACTACCTCGAGGACGCGACGCAGGTCGAGATCGCCGCGCGGCTCGACGTCTCGCGGCCGACGGTCAGCCGCCTCATCGCCGAGGCCCGGCGCCTGGGCCTCGTCCAGATCAGCGTGATCGACCCCTTCGTCGACGAGAACACCGGCCTCGCCGACGCCCTCCGCGAGGCACTCGGCCTGAACGCCGTGCACCTCGCCCCCGTGACGCACGCGGCCACCCTCGGCCGCGACCTCGCCGTCCCGGTCGCCGCCGCCCTCGCCGACATGCAGCTCGGCGTCGGCGACGCCCTGCTGATGTCGCTCGGCCGCACCGTGCACGACCTGGCCAGCTCGGGGATGCTGCCGCCGCTGCCCGGAGTGACGATCGTCCCCGCCGTCGGCGGCCAGGCCGAGCCGCAGTCCTGGTTCCAGACCAACGAGATCACCCGGATGGCCGCCGCCGCGACCGGCGCCCGCTCCAGCTTCCTCTTCGCGCAGGCCCTGCCCAGCCCGGCGATGCGCTCCGGCCTCGAGGCCGACCCCGCGTTCCTCCAGGTGATGGACCTCTGGAGCAGCGCCAAGGGCGCCCTCCTCGGCATCGGCGCCCCGACCGCCACCCGCCACGAGCTCTCCTCCGGCCTCCCCAGCGACCGGCACCTCTTCGACGAGGCCGCCGGCGACGTCTGCCTCAACTTCTTCCGCGCCGACGGCTCGGCCGTCGAGTTCCCCGGCAGCGAGCGCATGGTCCGCGTCTCCCGCGCCGACCTCGCCGCCCTCCCCCACGCGGTCGGCGTCGCCGTCGGCGTCGACAAGGCCCCGAGCATCCTCGGCGCGGTCCGCGGCTCCCTGATCAACGCGCTGGTCACCGACGCGGTGACGGCCCGCGCGGTCCTCGCCGCGGTCTGACGCCGGCCGCGGGCGGCGGTCAGGCCAGCGTCGTGGGCTGCAGCGTCACGGGGTAGGACAGCGGCGGGAGGTCGACCGCGGTCGGGCAGAAGGACGTCGAGCCGAGATCGACCTGCGTGGTGCCCGGAGCGCCGGGGACCGCGAGCACCATGACGGTCGCGGCCGTCGGCGGGCACGAGCCGGTGGTGTCGGTGAGGAACGTGAGGTAGGCGTGCCCGCCCGGCTCGACCGTGACCGGCTCCCCCGAGAACTGCTCGCCGGAACTCGCCTGGACCACGGTGTCCACCGGGGAGCCGGCGTCGTCGAGGAAGGTCACCTCCGGAGTGCCCTGCAGCACGCAGGTGCCGGTGCCCGCGTCGGTCAGCTCCACGATCACCGTCACCGTGTCCTGCACCTCGAAGGTGGACGTGGCGGCGAGCGCGCACTCCTCGGCGACCGCCGAGGGCGTGGTCGTCGCGCTCGCGGTGCCGCTCGGAACGGGGCCGGCGGACGCGGTGCCGCCGGCAGCGGTGCCGTCCGGAGCGGTGCCCTCCGGAGCAGCGCCGTCCAGACTTGGCGCCGTGCAGCCCGCGATCCCGACGGCGAGGAGGACGGCCACCCCGCCGAGAGCGCACGCACGACCGGGCTTCATCGCGGACCTCGCACGATCATCGGACGCTCCTTCGCAGCACGGCCCCGCCGGAGGCCGCTTCACCGTGCCGGCTCTCCGCGAGCCTCCTCCCAGTGTGCGGGCACGAAGGGAGGAGCGGTAGTGGCCCGCTGACGCAAAACGACAGATGGCGAATAACGCGCCGGAAACCTACTGTGGAGGGGCGGTCGAGGAGTGGGGGCTCCGGCGACGCCGCGGGGCGGACCGACACGGACGTCGGTGCCGAGGTGCTCTCGGCCGCATCGGGGGACTGCGGCCGGGAGCACCAGCCCTCGCCCTCGGGGATCGACCCGTGGGCCCGCTCCGCCCTACGCTTCGACGATGACACGCACTGACGCGCCGGGTCGTCCTCGCAACACGGTCGGGCTGATCGGCTTCCTGCTCGCGGTCCTCCAGACGCTGACGCAGATCCTGCTCGCCGGGGTCACCACCGCGATACCGGTGCTCGCCTACGGCAACGGCATCGACGCGACGAGCATCGGCGCGCTGTTCACGGGCATCGCCCTCGTTCAGCTGCTCCTCGCCGCCGCCACCACCGGGCTCGGCGTCGCCGGCGTGGTCCAGCAGGGACGCCCGCGGATCCTCGCCGCGATCGCCCTGGGCGTCGGGGCGCACGGCGTCCTCGTGGGCCTGGCGACGCTGGTCCTGCCCCCGCTGGTCGGACTCGTCCTGCAGTGATCGCGCCGCGGTCTCCGCGTCACCGGCCCGCCGGAGGACGACCGCCCCTCGCCGACCGCCGATCGTCCGATTCCGGACATGACCGCTAGAGGACGTTGCCTCCTCGCCCCGGACCCTGCCACTGTCGCAGAGCGACCGACGACGGTCCACGACTCGAAGGACCGGAGTTCACCGATGAGCGATTCCCTGTCGACCGATCACCCCACGAGCGAGATGACGCCCGAGGTGCTGGCGGCGTTCAGCGACGCCTGGTCCCGCCACGACCTCGAGGAGCTGATGAACCACGTCACCGACGACTGCGTCTACGGCGCGTCCGTCGGTCCCGAGCCCGGCCGGACCTGGACCGGGAAGGAGCAGGTCCGCGAGGGCTTCGCGCTGATGCTCGCCTTCGACACCGGCCAGGAGCGGCACGAGGAGGGGGAGCCCCTCATCGCCGGCACGCGCGGCGCGGCCACCTGGTCCTTCACCGGGACCGGCCCCGACGGCGAGCCCCAGGTCACCCGCGGCTGCGACATCTACGAGTTCCGCGGCGGCAGGATCGCCCGCAAGGACGCCTTCCGGAAGGTCTACAAGGCCGACGCGCCGTCCGACTGACGATCGCAGAGCCCGCCGCACGCCGGCGGCTCCGCGTCATGCTGGTCGAGTAGCCCCGCAGGGGCGCATCGAGACCCGCCGTGATCAACAGGGCGGTCTGCAGACTCGACTTCCGGCGCTGGTGGATCTCGATACGCCCGCTCCGCGGCCTACTCGATCAGCATGCATTCACCCGAGCGATTCCGGCGAGCCCAGGCCTGTCCCGCGACCCGAAGCACGCCCGCCACCACCTCCGGCACGCAATTCGACCTCTGGCTCGCCATCCCACGCGAATCCAGCGAGCCCGGGCCCGTTCCGGGAGCCCGAGCGCGCCTGCCGCCACCTCCGGCACGCGATCCGAACCCCGGCTCGCCATCCCACGCGAATCAAGCGAGCCCAGGCCCGTTCCACGAGCCCAAGCACGTCTGCCGCCACCTCCGGCACGCGATTCGACCTCCGGCACGCCGTTCCGCGCGAAGCCAGCGAGCCCGGGCCCGTTCCGCGAGCCCGAGCGCGCCTGCCGCCACCTCCGGCACGTGATTCGACCTCCGGCAGGCCGTTCCGCGCGAAGCCAGCGAGCCCGGGCCCGTTCCGCGAGCCCGAGCGCGCCCTCCGGCCCGCGACCCGACCTCCCGCACACCGTTCCGCGAAGAATCTCGCGGCGCGGATGAACGCTCACGCGCTCCGCGCAGTACCCCTCTTCGAGTCGCCGATCTGCGGCGACCGGAAGTCTCGAGGAGTTCATGATGAGCAGGACCTTGAAAGTCGGCATCACCGCTGTCGCCGTCGCGAGCGTGATGGCCGTCGCCCCCGTGCTGGCCGGCGCGAGCGCTGTCGCTCCCGCCGCCGCGACCAGCGATGCCAGCAGCGCCCTGGTCAGCGCCGCCCGCTCGGTGGCCGCCCAGCTGCGCGTCGTCGGTCTCGCCGACGAGGGCACGACGCTCGTGCAGTTCAACCCCCTCAAGCCCGGCACGGTCTCCGGCACCGTCGCCGTCACCGGTCTGACCGGTGGCGACACCGCGCTCGTCGGCATCGACTACCGCGTCCAGGACGGCAAGCTCTACGGCGTCGGCAACACCGCGGCGAGCGCCGGCGTCTACTCCATCGACGCGACCACCGGCGTGGCCACCCCGGTCACCCGCCTCACCGTCGCGCTGAGCGGCACCGCCTTCGGCGTCGACTTCAACCCGGCCGCCAACGCCCTCCGCGTGATCAGCGACACCGGCCAGAACCTCCGCCAGCCGTTCGCCACCCCGGGTGCCGCGACCGTGGCCGACGGCGCGCTCAGCTACGCCGCGCCCGCCGTCGCCACTGGCGTCAACGGGGCCGCGTACACGAACAACGATCTCGACCCGAACACGGCGACGACCCTCTTCGTCCTCGACACGGCGCTCGACCAGATCGCGATCCAGTCCCCCGCCAACGCCGGCACGCTGGCGCCGACCGGGAAGCTCGGCGTCGACGCCGCGGGTGTCACCGGCTTCGACATCTACTCCGTCCTGCGCAACGGCGGCTCGATCGGCTCGATCGGCCTGGCCGCGGTGAACGGCTCGCTCTACGAGGTGGGCGTGCTCAACGGCACGGCCACCCGCCTCGGCACGATCGGCGCGGACGTCACCGACATCGCGATCCCGCTCGTCCAGCGCTGACCCGACCGGTCAGGAACGGCACCGACGCCGGCCGGCGCTCCACGGGGAGTGCCGGTCGGCGTCGTGCTCGGCATCGACGTCACCGCTCCGACGGCGAGGTGCGCGCCCGGAGGACACCGAGCGCGACGAGCGCGGCGGCGAGGCCGGCCAGGACGAGCCCGGCGACGCCGACCGCGCCGGAGAGCTGCTCGGCCCCGGCCGCCGTCGCCCGGGCGCTCGTGATGCTGCCGGCGACGAGCGCGCTGAGGATCGTGCCGCCGGCGGCGATGCCGACCGCGGTCGCGAGCTCGCTCGCCGTGTCCACGAGGGCCGCGCCGACGGACGTGCGCTCGGCCGGGAGCCCGCGGAGCACGTTCGTCCCGGCGACGACGCCGACCACGCGCATCCCCGCCGCGACGAGCACGAGGGCGACCAGCACCCAGCCGTAGCCGAGGCGGCCGAGCAGCCCGAACACCGCGAGCCCGGCGACCACGGCGCCCGCGCTCATCGCGGCGGCGCGCTCGAGGCCGACGCGCGTGACGAAGGGGCCGACGAAGCGACCGCCGGCGAGGAGGACCACGACCTGCGGGAGCAGGCCGAGCGCCGCGGCGGCCGGGCTCCAGCCCCAGGCGAGCTGCAGCTGGATTGTGACCAGGTAGGAGAGCCCGCCGACGGCGAGACCGGTCGCGGCCTTGAACGCCAGTCCGCTGGAGACGAGCGGCAGCACCACGAGGCGCAGGTCCAGCAGCGGGTGCCGGGCGGTGCGCTGGCGGAGCACGAAGCCGGCTCCCGCGAGGACCGCCGTCGCCACGACTGCCCACGGCGCCCACGGTCCGGTCCCGGTCCCGGCGCCGTCGGTGCCCGTGGATCCGGTGCCGACGAACAGCGTCGGCGCGACGAGGGCGGCCGCGATCGTCACCGTGCCGAGCAGCGCGCCGACGACGTCGATCGGGTCGCGGTGCAGGTCGTCCGGGGCATCGTCGGGCACGCCCAGGCGGATGCCGATCAGCGCGAGCACCGCGATCGGCACGTTCGCCAGCAGGAGCACCTGCCACGGCGCGACCGCCAGCACGAGACCACCGGCGGTGGGGCCGACCGCGAGGCCGACGAGCCCGGCGGTCGAGACGACGGTCAGCGCCCGGACCCGGAGGTCGTCGGTCCCGAACAGGCGGAAGGCGAGCGCCATCGACCCGGGGGTGGTCATCGCCGCCGCGATCCCCATCACGGCCCGGACGGCGATGAGCTGCTCCGTCGTCGTCACGGCCGCGGTCGCCAGGCTCGCGGCGGCGAGCAGCACCAGGCCGGCGAGCATCACCCTGCGGCGACCGAAGCGGTCGGCGACCGCGCCGAAGAGGAGCATGAGCCCGCCGAACGCGACCGAGTAGGCACCGGTCACCCACTGCAGGCCGGCCGTCGACGCGTGCAGCTCGCGGCCGAGCGTCGGCAGGGCGACGTTCAGGACCGAGTTGTCGAGCATCTCGAAGAGGAAGACGGCCGAGAGGCCGGCGAGGGCGATCCAGGCGTCGCGCAGGCGGCGGGGAGCCGCGTCCCGCGGGGCGGATCGGGGGGTGTCGAGCACCATGGGCGCACTCCTTCACAGGGAAGAAGTGGCGGATCTCTCGATGCCGCGTGCGCCTGCAGACCGGCGCGGCCTGCCTTTTACCTCAGATGCGACGACCGTACACCTGACACGGGGGTGCGCGCGACGAGCGCCCCGCGGCACCGTCCGCCGAGGACCGGAAGGCGCCCGGGCGGGGATACCGTCGTGAGCGGGCCGAGCGGTTGGCGCTCGGCGAGACGAGGAGCGAGCGCATGCTCACCAGCCATCGGGACCGCGAGCCCGTGATCCATCCGACCGCGTCGGTCGCGTCGTCCGCCGTGATCGTCGGCGCCGTCCGCCTCGGGCCGGGCGCTCGCGTGCTCCACGGAGCGGTGCTCTCGGCGGAGGACGGCGAGATCGTCGTCGGCGAGGACACGATCGTGATGGAGAACGCTCTGATCCGCGCCCGGGCGGGCCACCCGGTGAGCATCGGGGCGGCCGTCATGATCGGCCCGCACGCGCACGTGAACGGCAGCACCGTCGAGGACGAGGCGTTCATCGCCACGGGCGCCTCCCTCTTCCCCGGCAGCCGCATCGGCGCCGGCGCCGAGGTCCGGATCAACGCGGTCGTGCAGGTGAACACCGTCCTCGAGCCCGGCTCCGTCGTGCCGATCGGCTGGGTCGCGGTGGGCACGCCGGCGACGATCCTCCCGCCGGAGCGCCACGACGAGATCTGGGCGATCCAGCGCGGGCTCGACTTCGTCGGGACCGTCTACGGCGTCGGCCCCGGAGTGTCGATGCGGGAGCTCATGCGGCAGCAGTCCGAGTTCTACAGCGCCCACCTCGGCGATCAGGAGATCGACGGCCGCGAGCGCTGAGGGCCCCGTCCTCCCGCGGGCGGATCTTCATACGCCCGCGGTGCGGGCTACTCGATCAGCACCAGACGGCCCCTCGCGGCCGCGAAGGCGACCGGGGTCGTCCGGATCAGTGCGCCGCGTCGTACGCGGCCTGCACGTCCGCGGGCACCCGGCCGGAGCGCGGGACCTCGTAGCCGTGCCGCCGCGCCCAGTGCCGGATCGCGGCGAGCATCTCGGGGCTCTTGCGCCCGGCGCTCGCGGCGATCGAGGTCACCCGGGAGCGGGCCGGCGCCTCGGACAGCGGCCGGGCCGCGTCCACGAACGGCGCGAGCGCCCGGTGCAGGTGCCCGATGTTCGCCGCCGACAGGTCGATCTCGTACGCGTCGTCCCCGACGGAGAAGGACACCGTCCCGCCGCGCCCGGCGGCGATGGGCGCACCGGTGAGATCGTCCACGAGCACGACCTGGGAGACCACGGATCCGACGACCTTTCACGGGAGGAGCAGCGCGACCGGACGGACGCACGCGCACGTCCATGGAACCAGATGCGGGCCCACGGCGGGGCCCGGCGCGGTCATGCTCCTCCGATCAGGTCGCGGCACCGTGGAGTCGGGTCCAGGTGGCGGTGCGTCCGGCCCCGTCGGACCTCACGACGCCGGCGACGCGGAGCTGGTCGAGGGTGAGGCGGATGGTCTGATCACTGACGCCGGGGAGGGCGGTGCGGATGTCGGCGATTCGGAACGTGGAAGCGGCGTGATTCGTCACGTAGTCGCGGACGCGGTCCTGCTTGCTTCCCGTGGACCGGTTCGCGGCAGTGATCTCGTCGAACCGGTCGTAGGAGTCGTTCAGGACGGCGACGAAGTAGCGCAGCCACGGCCAGGGGTCGTGCCGACCCGCGTGCCAGTCGTGGGTCGAGGACAGGAGACCGGCGTAGTAGGCGTCGGCGGTCCGTGCGATCCGGTCCTCGAACGAGACGTATCGAGTGACGTCGTAGCCGACGTCCTGCAGCAGGGCGTTCGTGACGGCCCTGCTGATGCGGCCGTTGCCGTCGAGGAAGGGGTGGATGGTGAGCAGGTCGAGGACGAACAGGCCGATCACCAGGACGGGGTGGTGCCGATCAGCAGCGATCGCCCCGCTGTAGCGGGCGATGAGCTCGTCGAGGTAGTACGGCGTCTCGGACGGAGCGACAGGCGTGAAACGTGTCGTCGTGCTGCCGTCGGGGTGGCGATCGACGACGAGGTTCGCGGAGGACTTGAATCCGCCGCCGGGTACGTCGGTGTAACGGAAAAGCAGGCGGTGCAGGTGCAGCAGCAGGCCGATGTTCAGCGGGCGCCACGACTCCTGGTACAGGTAGTCGAGCGCTTCGCGGTAGCCGGCGAGCTCTTGCTCGCTGCGATCCCGCAGACCGTGGACGTCTCCGGAGAGGATGGCGGCAGCTCGAGCCTTATCCGCTACGACGACGCCTTCGATGGCGGAAGACGCTTCGATGCTGGCGACTCTGGCTCTCGCGGCGAGCGACGTGAGCAGCGCGGGAAGCTTGTCGCGGAACAGCGCCTCGCTTCCCCGGCCGGTATCGACCACCCGCAGCGAGGTGACGACGTCGAAGGGCACCGAGCCGATGAAGGTGTCGAGGTCCTCGAACGATCTCATCAAGCTCCAGAAATCCGCTAAACCTACTAATTTCGCCTCCAGATTAGTACCTTTAGCGGCTTTCTGGGGGATCAGCGCCTAGCTGTGGCGCGCAGCCCGTCGGGCGAGCACCCGACATGACGCCCGACTGGAGCGCACTCGCCTTTCTCCGTCTCCTCGGAGACGTGGCACGGGACGCGTGAAGTCAACTAAGTTGACTTCACTGCTCGACCACCCTGAAGGAGGACGCATGTCCACGACCGCCCCACTCACCGCCCAGAGCTCGATCGGGGAATGGCTGAACCACCCCGAAGGCTCCGCGCTCATCCGCGACGTGCTCGGCGGCGCCGCCGGCGGCTTCGACGAGGCGAAGCTGGCGCCGGTGCGCTCGCTGCCGCTGCAGCAGCTGGTCGCGCTGAGTCAGGGGCAGCTCCCGCAGAGCGTCGTCGACGATCTGGTGCTGCGGGCGAACGGCGGCGTCGTGCCCGAGGCCGTAGAGAGCACGGGCTGGCGCGAGAGCGTCACCCCCGGGCGCTTCGCCGGGAGGACCGTGATCGTCACCGGCGCGGCGTCCGGGATCGGCCGCGCCACCGCCTCCCGCATCGCTCGCGAGGGCGGCCGGGTCGTCGCCGTGGACATCTCGGCCGAGCGGCTCCAGGAGTTCGCGGCCTCGCTGCCGGACGCCGAGATCGTGCCCGTCGCCGGCGACATCACGAAGCAGGACGACATCGACGCGATCGTCGCGGCGGCCGGCGAGCGGATCGACGGCCTCGCCAACATCGCGGGGATCAACGACGACTTCTCCCCCGCCCACGAGACGTCGGACGCGGTGTGGGACCGGGTGATCGCCATCAACCTCACCGGCGGCTTCAAGCTCTCCCGAGCCGTGCTCCCCGCGATGCTCGCGGCCGCAGCCGGATCGATCGTCAACGTCGCCTCCGAGGCGGGCCTGCGCGGCAACGCGTCCGGCAACGCCTACACGGTCTCCAAGCACGGCGTCGTCGGTCTCACTAGGAGCGCCGCGTTCATGTACGCGGGCAGCGGGATCCGTGTGAACGCCGTCGCGCCCGGCGGCGTCGCCACCGGCATCCCCTTCCCGCCGAACGTCTCCGAGGCCGGCAGCGCCCGGCTCGCCCCGTTCCAGAGCGCGATCCCCTCCGTCGCGTCGGCGGAGCAGCTGGCGGCGTCGATCACCTTCCTGCTCAGCGACGACGGCGTGAACATCAACGGGGCGATCCTGCCCAGCGACGGCGGCTGGTCCGTGCAGTAGTCAGGCGGACGCCGGCGGGCCGGACCGGTCCGCGGGAGTGAGCAGGCCCTGCAGCGCGTCGCCGTAGCGCTCGACGATCTGCTCGTGGTCGGTGGCGAGGAGCACCTCGTCGCCGACCACCCACATCGAGTGCAGCAGTCCGCCGACGAGCGCCGCGGCCAGCCGTGCGCGCAGGTCCGCGTCCGGCCCCGTCATGCGGGCCCGCAGCGGAGCCACGAACGCCTCCTCGTGCACGGCGTGCAGCCGGGCGCCGATCGCGGGCTCGCTCCCCCCGCGCACCAGCGCGAGGAAGACGGCCTGCGTGTCGCGCTCGTCCGCGAGCAGGGAGGCGACGAAGCTGCGCCCGAAGTCCCGCAGCGGCACGTCCAGCTCCGGGCGGTCCTGGATGCTCACCTGCATCACGTCGAGGAACAGCGCCTCCTTCGACCCGAACCGGCGGACGACGACGGCGGGATCCACCTGCGCCTCCGCGGCGATCTCGCGGACGGTGACCCGCGAGTAGCCGCGCTCCCGGAACAGCCGCTCCCCCGCCGCGCGGATGCTCGCGCTGAGGGCGGCGGGAGAACGGCGAGGCACGGTGGTCGATCGTATCCGAAGGGCTGCACCGGCCCTTCGGCGACGACAGCCGCTCCCGCACGACTCCCCTCGCCGGCGGAGCGAGGCGCCGGCCCTCCCGCCGGAGCGCGACCGCGCAGGGCGCGACAGGCACGGACGACCCGCCGCCCAACTGCAGAGTTGGGCGTAGAATCGGAGCATGGTCACGTCGTCGAGCAAGGCCGTCCGCTCCCGGAGGAGCACCGCGGACTCGCGCACTGCCGCCGCAGGGAAGGCTCTCGCCGTCACGCAGGCAGGGCGGACGGTCGGTGGGGCGGGGGCGTTCGAGCTCGGAGCGCGCGCAGCGACGATCGCCGATGCCGTCGGCGGCCAGACCGTCCTGGCGAAGATGCTCGAGGTGAACAAGTCGCAGCCGTCGCAGTGGATCAAGGGCCTCGAGCGGCCGAACCCTGTCAACGCACGAGCCATCGTCGAGCTCGACTACGTCATCGCGCGGGTGAAGCTGCTGTGGGCCCCGAGCATGGTCGCCCCGTGGCTGACGGGCCAGAACGCCTTCCTCGACGGCGCTCGTCCGATCGACGTGCTGCGACTCGAGGGTTCTCAGCGGGTGATCGAGGCGCTCGACGCCGAGGCGTCCGGCGTCTTCGCCTGATGCTGCTCTACCGGGTCTTCCTGTACGACGCCGCCGCCGGCCCGGGAAGCCCGGGACACCCGACCTACCTCCATCGACCGCAGGGAGCGGGCCGGTGGGACAACGATCGCCTCTACGGCGCCTGGTACCTTGCGCGCTCGCCCGAGGGCGCGATCGGAGAGACATTCGGCGGCTACCCGGTGTGGACGGGTGCGATGTTCGACCACCTCGCCACAGGACTCCGCCGTGCGCTGGCAGTGTTCTCCGCGCCGGACGACGTGTCTCTGAGCGACTTCGACGACGCCTCCCGGCTGCAGCAGCTGGGGATGCGTCCGAGTCAGGTGGTGATCCGCAACGGCGCGCACACCCGCGGGAAAGCGGCGGAGGTGTTCGCCGAACGCGAGGCCGACGGCTCCCGGAAGTGGGACGGCGTGAGCTGGTGGTCGTTCCATCGTCCGACGTGGACCAACCTCATGCTCTGGCAGGCGCCCGGGGACGCTGCACCGGTCGAACTGCGCGAGGTGCAGGAACTCGACGTGACGCACTCGGCCGTCGTCGACGCTGCGCGAGCGCTGACCCGCCCGCTTCCCTAGAAGGGTGATGCCCGGCCTGCTGGTACCAGTGGCGACCCGGTCAGTGGAGGCACCGAGCCGCAGCCGCGGGATGCCCGGCACCCGCGATGGCGCGAAGCATCCTCTTCACAGGATCCATGGACGGCCGCCATGAGGGACCCGGACAGTCACTGCAGTTCAGCCTTCACGAACCCTCCGGAAACGCCCTCAGACGGGCTGACGACTCCTCGCGCGAAGAGCGCATCCGCACGGCGTAGCGCCGCTGCGCGGGTACTCGACCGGCGTGGAACTCGAGACGCCGCTGCGCGGCTCCTCGACCAGCACGCAGGGCCGCGCGTCGGCTGCGGGCGCCCGGGGAGGTCGGACGCCGCAGACCCGACGTCGACCGAAGTGCGCAGGCTCGCCTCAGCGCGCCAGCAGCCCGAACGACCCGATGACGACCGGCACCACCGCGACGGCCAGCAGGAGGTAGGACAGCACCAGCCCCACCGTCGACTCGCGGCGAGGGCCCTCGCGTCGTCGCGCCACGTGACCGACGACGACGCCGGCCAGCGGGAGGACGTACTGCAGCGTCGTCGCGATCCCGATCACCAGGGGATCGCCCCGCCACAGGTGAGCCACCGCCAGGTATCCGATCGCGTACGACACGACGGCGAGAACGCCCAGCACGAGCGACGCCCGTGTCCACCCGCGTCCGGTCCGTCGTGCGGTGCCCGTCTCCTTCATCACACTCATGCCTCCACTGTACGAAGCGACCCTCGCGTTCCGTGGGCTCGGATTCTCAGGGCGCCGACTGCCGAGTCGACCGGCTTCCGTGGGCACGGCCCCGACAGCTGTCGCACGTCAGGTCCGCGAGTGCAGCGTCGGCGTGCGAGGACGGCCGTCCCGAAGTAGGCGGCGAGCAGGAAGGACAGTTGATGCGTCATGGCGTCCCCTCCTGATTCATTGCGCTGTGCGAGCGCGCGGGACGATGCCGATTCGCGTGGCGACGGACCGCCGGTCGGGAAAGAGGTAGAACTACCTCGTCGACTTCGGGCGATGCGCACGGAATGCAAGGATAACGCTTGCCATGCAATCACTCTGCAGGGCAGAGGAACAGGGGTTCACATGACACGATCGGGATTCAGTACATCGGCATTCTTCACGGAGCGCGAATTGAACAAGCGCCTTCGGATCCAGTCGCTCGATGACCTGTGGACACTTCTCGTCCAGGAGCAGAACTCCGAAGTGGGAGAGGACACAAAACTGCGCAAACTCACCGCCAGCACTCTGCTGTTCCGAGGGCAGTCGGACGAGGCGTACGGCCTCTCCACGTCGCTGCACCGAGCACTCAGAGCAGATGTGACGGCGAGCCTTTCGGAGTCGTCACTGATCGAGGCCGAAACCCGTATCCGCGACCGCGTCACGGCGATGGGGATCGGCAGGGGCCTGGACCAGCTGCAACTGCAACAGCTCCTGCAGCACCACCACGCCCCCACCCGACTCCTCGATGTCTCACGCACTCCCATGGAGGCGCTCTTCTTCGCCACGGAGGACCGTGATCGGACCGATGGGAGGCTCTTCGTCGTTCATGTCGTCGAGGGAGGATCGGCTTCGCTCGACGTGAACGAGACCGAATTGCCGTGGGCTCGGTTCCCTCGCGGCGAGAAAAACGGTGACAGCAGCTGGACTCGAGCCGTGAACGTCATCGAGGGTGGCGCGCTCGACCCTCGGATGTTCGCTCAGAACGGCGTGTTCCTGGTGGGCGGGCTGCGACGCGATTACGGGGAGAACGGATTATGGATAGGGAAGACGCGCTTGAACGTCGAGGAGATCCAAGCGGTCAGCATGCTGAACATCGGCTTCCCCAAGAGGTACAAGATCAGAGCTCGAAAGATGACAGAGCGGGAAACCACTTCCTCGGCAGCGCCTGATGCTCCGGCAGAGCACGACGGCGACTCCGTCGCAAAGGGGAACAGAACCCTTCCGGACCGCCCGACCTGGCCGGCGTACGCGTGGACGATCCGTATTCCTGCGGAATGGAAGGGAGAGCTACGGAGGAAGCTGCTCGACGAACTCACCATCAGTCACCGCCACATGTACCCCGCACTCGAGAGCATCAAGTGGGAGAGCGAGGCGGCCGTCCGCCTCTGACCACGCTCCTGCCAAATCGTCGATACGAGAAATGCCGGCGCTTTTTCCGATGCGCACATCCCCGACAGTTCCCGGGAGTGGGCCGGGACGAGCCGCGAAGCATTCGGCCATCCCCCGGGAACGGCAGAACCGCTCCAGCGCCGGTCCGCGCAACGCTCACGCGGCGGCGTCGCTCTTGCCGGTAAAGGTGCCGGTGGTCGCCGACCAGAGGAGCCGGCAGAGCGTGAGGACGACGTAGGGCTGGGCCCAACCGTCGAAAAGCGCTGCCGGGTCCGCTCGGATCCAGGTGGCCTTCGCGGCGGCCCGCTCGACCGCCTCGGTCCGGATCAGGCCGCGAGCCGCCGGCGGAACGAACGCAGCGGCACTCCTGCCGGCCAGGGCCATGCCGGTTTCGCACAGCGTCCAGCGGCCGTTCCACGTGTCGTCGCGACGGGAGTGCTCCATGTCGCGGCCGTCGATGTCGTACAACCACGGCTCGTGTGCGCAGACGGGGTCGCGCAGCGCCTGGACGCCGGCCCAGCTGCGCTCGAAACGGGACGCCCACCGCACGGCGCGGTCGGGGAGCGCGGCGTGGAGTCGCCTGATCCGGTTCTCCTCATCCGACGTCAGCCATCGAGCGGCGACGACGAGGAAGTCGACGTCGCTCGCCTCGTCCCCTCAGCCGACGGCGAACGAGCCGTTGAGGCGGACGCCGGCCAGCGCCTCACCCAGGATCCCGCGGGCTCCGGCCCGCACCGCGCTCAGGACGCGGACGAGCTCGGCCGCCAGCCGAACGGCGAGTCGCAGGAGAGGATTGGACCGTCGCTCCATGCGCCCGACCCCAGCCCGATGACGCCTACGGAACGGCCGTTCGATTCGTAGAGTCGACGTCATGGAACCCTCCCCGCGGCTGCCCGCCATCGGCGGCCCGGCCGCACGAGCGCTCGAGGAAGCGGGCGTGCGCGACCTGGGCGACCTGCGGCAAGTGGGCCTCGACCACGTCGCGACCCTCCATGGAGTGGGACCGAAGGCGTTGAGGGTCCTTCGGCAGGCCCTCGCCGCCGCTGACGCACGCGAGCCCTGACAGCGGACAGGCCTTCGCCTTTCCGCCGCGTCAGCGGAGCGGTCGGCGGTACGGGGTCGCGACGCGGAGCATCAGCGCTCCCGCGACGGCGAGGAAGGCGGCGCCGATCAGCCCGAAGCCCGGCGGGTCGTCCGCCGAGGTGTGGCCGCCGTTGATCATCGGGGTGAAGGCGGAGTCGATCAGCGCACTCGACGCCAGCACCGCGACGAGCGCGAGGCCGGCGGTGCCGAGGCGTCGCCCCGCTGCGACGGCGGCGACGATCACGACGAGCGCGAGCAGCACCTCCACGAACCACACCCAGTACGGCAGGTGCCACGCCGGCGACGGCGCCTCGTACTGCAGGAAGTCGCACGCCGCGCTCTCGAACCCCTCGGACCAGCAGGGCGCCCAGAAGTTCGCCGCGCCGATCCCCTGCACCGCCGCATGGCTCATCAGCAGGACACCGACCGCCACCGCGAGCACGGCCAGCAGGATCGACCGCCGCCGCTGGGACCGGACGGGCACGGTTCTCGTCATCGCCACGGTCGGGAGAGTAGAGCCGCTGGGTGAACAGCGGGCGGACCCCCCTCCACCGGACGGGGAGATCGGGCAGCGACCGGGGAGTCGAGGTGGCCCTCGATCGCGGGGTGAGTGTCGGGGTGGCGTCGCCCGCGATCGAGCCGGGGGTCACCGGGGCGAGGGAGAACGCAGCGGCCTCACCCGGCGGTGATGCCGTCGGGACCAGGACGCCTCAGCTCCGCGGCGAAGAAGCCGGTGATCCGGTCGAGCGCCTCGATGACCACGGCCCGATCGCGCCCGGCGAGGAGATCGTGGTCCGAGCCGACGAAGACGTGGTGCTCCGTGCGCACGCCCCCGCTCCGGAGCCGCGCGGCGAGCTCGGCGCCCTCGGGGGCGAGCGTGTCGTCCCCTCCGGTCAGCACGAGCGTCGGCGGCATCGCCGCAGGCAGCGCGAGGTCCCGGGACGGCGACGCGAGAGGCTCCCGCTGGCGCGGGACGTCCGGGAAGTACGCCCAGCCGACGAAGCGCTGCACGAACGGGCTGATCGCCGGACGACGGACGCCCGACGTCCGGTCCGTCCGGATCACGTCCGTCACCGGGACGACGAGCGCGACGGCCAGCGGACCCGGCAGCGACGCGGCGTGCAGCTGCTGGCAGATGTTGATCGCGAGCTTCGCCCCGGCGCTGACGCCGCCGAGCAGGAGCCGGTCCCCGGACCATCCGGCGCCGGTCTCCGCCTGGAGCCAGCGGGCGATGTCGCAGGCCTCCTCCTCGGCGACCGGATACTGCACGCGCGGCCCGGTGTCGTAGTCCGGCAGCACCACGACGGCACCGAGCCGATCGGCCAGCGCCCGCGCGATGTGCAGGTCCTGCTCGGGGTAGCGGTTGACGAAGCCGCCGCCGTGCAGCTGCAGCACGACCGGAGCGTCCGGGTCGTCGCCGGCGGGACGCTGCACCACCGCGCGGACGACGCCGTGGCGGGTCGGGATCCGCAGGCCGGTCGGGGCGGGCAGCCGGGTGCTCGGCTCCGGGAGACCGCGGGGCGCTCCGACGCGGACCCGCGACCCGATCTGCGCGAGGGCCCAGAACAGTGGGCTGAGGGGACGGCGGACGGTCACGCCTCCACCGTAGGCCGCGGGCCTCTCGCCTCCAGCACCTCCGCGCCTGGTTCCTCGAGCAGGTCGGACCGTCGTTCCGCTTCGACGCCGCGATGCGCCGGCATCTCGCGGCCGGCGGGAACACTCGCCGACGCCGTCGCCTTCTGGCACGCCTCGCGAGCGAGCGAGCCGCGGCCGATCGATCCGCAGTTCGAGCTCGACCGCTTCACCCGCGCGTGGCACGCCGAGCACCCGGACCGCGACCGCGCCGGGCTCCTCGCCGCCTGGCAGGAGTACCGGGCGCTGCCCGCCGACGCCCGCCCCCGCGCCTGAGGGTCCTGGTCGGAGGGCGCTGCGATCGATCCGGGACGCGCTTGACTCTGACGCGACGTCAACCCGTAGCGTCGCTTCCATCGCACCGGGATCCGCCCGGGAGGCGGGAACGGAGGACGCGGTGGAGCACGAAGGGCCGGAGCAGGAGTGGTCCGCGCAGGATTTGGCGCGGCTGGCCGGCACGACCAGCCGGACGCTGCGGCACTACGGCGCCGAAGGGCTGCTGCCGCCGAGCAGGCTGGGCGCGAACGGGTACCGCTACTACGACGCGGCCGCGCTGGTGACGCTGCAGCGGATCCTGCTGCTGCGCGACCTCGGTGTCGGGCTGTCCGAGATCGGGCGGATCCTGCGCCGCGACACCGAGCCGGCGGTCGCCCTCGAGCGGCACCTCGACGTGCTGCGGGAGGAGCGGCGGCGGCTCGACCGCCGCATCCGCGCGGTCGCCGGGACCGTCGCGGCGATGAGAGAAGGGAACGGGCCGATGGCCGAGGAGATGTTCGACGGGTTCGACCACGCGGAGCACCGCGAGGAGGTGGAGCGCCGCTGGGGCGCGCCGGCCTACGCCGACGGCGACCGCTGGTGGCGCTCGATGACCGCGGAGGAGCGGGAGCAGTGGCTCCGGCGGCAGGCGGACCTCGCCGGCGCCTGGACCGCCGCGGCGGCGAGCGGCGCGGACCCGGCCGGCGAGGAGGCGCTCGCGCTCGCCGAGCGGCAGCGCGCATGGCTCGCCGACGTGCCGGGCACGCCCCGCGACGCGTCCGGCGCGCCGAGCGACGAGTACCTGCTCGGCCTCGGCGAGATGTACGTCGCCGACGAGCGCTTCGCCGCGCACTACGGCGGAGTGGCCGGCGCCCGCTTCGTCCGCGACGCACTGCGGGCGCTGGTCGAGCGGGGCTGACGCGACGGCGCTCCCGGCGGCGCACCTCCGGCTCGTGGAATCCCCTCCGGCTCGTCGTTCCAGGCGTTTTGAGCGAGCCCGAGCGCATTACACGAGCCGGAGCGCACCCGCCCACTACCTCGGGCACGCGATCCGCCCTCCGGCACGTCGATCCGACCGAATCCCACGAGCCCGAGCGCACTCCACGAGCCGAAGCACAACCGCCACCACCTCGGGCACGCGATCCACCCTCCGGCACGTCGATCCGACCGAATCCCACGAGCCCGAGCGCACTCCACGAGCCGAAGCACACCCGCCACCACCTCGGGCACGCGATCCACCCTCCGGCACGTCGATCCGCGCATTTCCAGCGAGCCCGAGCGCAATTCACGAGCCGGAGCACACCCGCCACCACCTCGGGCACGCGATCCGCCCTCCGGCACGTCGATCCGCGCATTTCCAGCGAGCCCGAGCGCAATTCACGAGCCGGAGTACGCCCCCACAGGGGACCTGCGGACCTGCACTCTCCGCGACGGGTCCTCGATGCGCGCCACGGCCTTGGCAGGACGACGGCCGCCGAGTTGGATGGCAGGATGCTGACTCTCCTTCCGCCGACCTCGGAGCCGTGGACGGTCACGGGCCTGGGCCGCACCGACGACGGTCCGCTCGACGAGGTGCTGATCGCCGTCGACCGGGGAACGCCGGAGCACCGCGTCACGATCCGCACGATGCGGCGCACCGGCACCCGGCTGGGACCTCGGGGCTCCGTCCACGGGACAGTGACGGACTCGGTCGCGACCGCGAGCCTGGCCGTCGGCTCACTGCTCCTGGACGTGCTGCCCATCGGCCTGCCGACGCACGAGGCGCGCGCCGCAATGAGGGCGACGGAGGAACGAGCCCAGGCTCTGGCCCGCGACCGGGACGCCTGGGACGTCACCGCGCTCCCCCTCGACGGCGTCGACTACGCCCTGTTCACCCGCAGCATCCCCGAGGGGAGCGTCGCCCACGCCGACCTCGGCTGGGCCACGGTCGCGATGTGGAGCCGCGGCCCGCTCCACGAGGGCCCCTTCCGGCTGGCGGACGTCGAGCCGGGCGACGACCTCGGCGAGGACTGACGCGGCCGATCCCCGTTCGGGACGGCGCGGCGCTACTGTTCCGGCATGATCTCCCCCGAGCACTTCCTGGCGTTCGCGCTCGCGTCGGTGGCCCTGATCGTGATCCCCGGGCCGAGCGTCCTCTTCACGATCAGCCGGTCGATCGCCTACGGCCGCCGGGCAGGGGTGCTGAGTCTGCTCGGGAACGCGCTCGGGATCATGCCGGCCATCCTCGCCGTGGCCTTCGGGGTGGGCGCCGTCGTCGCAGCCTCGGTCGTCGCCTTCACCGTCCTCAAGCTCGCAGGAGCCGTGTACCTGGTGTGGCTCGGCGTGCAGGCGATCCGCCACCGCCACGCGCACGCCGGCACGGCCGCCACCGCCCCGGCGTCGTCGTGGACCCTCCTCCGCCAGGGCTTCGTCGTCGAACTCACGAACCCGAAGACGGTCGCCTTCTTCGTCGCCGTCCTCCCCCAGTTCGTGGATCCGGCCGCCGGCCCCGTCTGGGCGCAGCTGCTGCTGCTCGGCTTCACCTTCCAGGCCCTCGCGCTGATCTGCGACAGCGTCTGGGCCCTGGCCGCGGGCACCGCGCGCTCGTGGTTCGCGTCGTCCCCGAAGCGGATGTCGACCCTCACCGGCACCGGCGGCGTGATGATGATCGGCCTCGGCGGCACGCTCGCGCTGACCGGCTCGAAGAGCTGACCCACTGAGCGCACCGGGGAGTCAGCCGACCTCGACGCGGCTGCCGAGCAGCCGGCGCAGCCGTGACAGCCGGTTGCGGACCGAGCCGACCTGCACGTCGAGCTGCGCGGCCGCGTCGGCGTAGGAGAGGTCCTCGACCAGGCAGAGCCGGAAGATCTGCTGGTCGATCTCGGGCAGCCGCGAGACGGCCCGGGTGACGTCCTCG
The DNA here is from genome assembly GCF_004366415.1 of Rathayibacter sp. PhB151. NCBI lineage: Bacteria > Bacillati > Actinomycetota > Actinomycetes > Micrococcales > Microbacteriaceae > Rathayibacter > Rathayibacter sp. PhB151. Next base: position 1,157,902 of record NZ_SOEN01000006.1, read on the forward strand.
AGCACGAGACGGGCCTCGACGAGGCGCTCGGCGGAGAACGCGGTGCCGACGTAGGCGTCGGGCTGCTCGCGGGCGACCTGGCGGATCGCGGCGCGCAGGACGTTGTTGCACTCCAGCCGCGTGGCGACGAGCAGCCACGGCAGGGCCGAGGTGCCGACGAAGTGCGTGCTCGCGCGCTTCCGCCAGAGCGCGAAGAAGACGCTCTGCAGCACGTCCTCCGCGTCCTCCTCGCTTCGCAGGCGCGCGACGGCGTAGCGGTAGACGGCCAGCGCGTGACGGCGGTAGAGCACGCCGAACGCGTCACGGGAGCCTCCCGCCAACTCGCTCAGCAGGGCGACGTCGTCCGCGGCGGCGCTCTCGCCGGTCATCGCGACTCGAGAGCGTCGAGGCCCAGACGGGCGCACCACTCGGCGTCGGGCTCGTCGCGCGCCGTCGGGAACACGGCGGCGAGACCGTCGGGGCGGACGCAGACGGCGCTCACCGACTCGTCCGTCCCGCACATCGAGGTCACGGCGGAGACGCGCTCCGGGATGTCCTCGGGCAGCCCCTCGACGACGAAGACCAGGGCGAGGTCCCGCTGATTCAGATCAGCCGTCCGGTAGCAGGCCGTCCCGTCGCGGACCGAGCCCGGCGTGGCGGCCTCGAAGGTGCTGATCCCGGCCCCGACACCCGCGGCGACCACCCCGATTCCCGCGAGCACACCGAGGGTGCGCCGGTACCGGGCGACCTTCGTCGCCCTGGTGATCCGCGCGTCGAGGCGCTCCTCCACGCGCGCGAGCACCTCGTCGTCCCGAGTCGATGCCGTCATCAGTCCCCCCTCTGAACACTCTCACTCGGTAACGTCCGCCGCACCGCTTTCGTCTCATCCGAATGCGTCAGCCTTCGGGGCGACTCCGGGACGAGTCGTAGGGTTCCGGTCATGGAGCAGAACCCCTCCCCCGACCGCCCGGTGGATCCGCATCGAGCCCAGCTCGACGCACGATGGGCCGACTACCTGCGCACCCGAGCGCCGGCCGCCGACCACAGCGACTGGATGCTGGACGCGATGGGCGGATACCGCGACGAGATCGTGCACTTCGGCGGGCAGCTCCTCAACGACGTCGCGATCCGGGAGTGGAACGAAGCACGCGCACGCCGTGCGTACGACCGGTACCGGGCGTACGCGGACGACTACGACCAGGACCCCGCCGCCTGGGAGGCCGAGTTCTGGCGACGGGTCCGAGCCCGATGACTCCTCCTCGTCACCCGATGCGACGTCCCCCTTCTCATCGCGGAAAGAGGAAGGCTCTGCGCATCGTGGCGTCGATCGTCGCGCTCGGCGTCGGGCTGTGGGTGCTCGCGGACTACGCCGAGGTGTGGTCCGCGGCGACCCCGGCCGCCTCCGCACCCGCCGTCGACCCGACGTTCTCACCGGACGGCGCGACCTACCGCCACGGCTACTGGGGCCCCATCGAGGATCCGACGACGGCGCTGCCGATCCAGTGGCGGGACGACGGCCGCTCGTTCGTGATCACCACCGGAGGGAGCGGGCAGTGCCTGAACGAGCCGGTCCTGCTGGAGGTACTCGCTCCGGACCGCTTGCGCGTCGAGACGAGGCTGCAGTCGGATCCGGAGGGGATCGGCTGCAGAGAGAGCCTCGTCCTCGCGAGCTACGTCATCGACACGCCGGCCGGGATCGACCCGGCGCGGACCGTCGAGTTCGAGCGGACGAGCGCCGACCGGGCCGGCACCTCGAGCCTCCACCTCGACCCGCTCCCCCCAGGCGCGTGGCGCGCGAGTCCGAGGTCGTAGGCGGCGCCCGGGGGAGGGGGCGAGGCCGGGCCCGACCCTGCCCCGCGGAATCCAGGCGACGCAACCGGTCTGTGGCGGGTCATGAGACCGGAGGGCGGATTCCACCTCTCGAGCGGCGCGTGCGCGCGATCGCCCGAGAGTCGGACGAGACGGGGGCCGGGTCTCACGATCACCCCCAGCTTCCCGCACGGCCGAGATCGTGTCCAGAGGTACCACCCGACGGCATCGCCGGCGCGGCAGCCCGGCACCTAGGCTCGCGGAATGGCGAAGCCGAGGGTGTCGGAGCGCGCGCAGGCGCTGCTCCTCGCCCGGCCGTGGACGCTGGCCGTGCTCAGCGGCGTGTTCGTGGCGATGATCGTCGTGCTCGCCGCGGACGTGGGCTGGGACCCGGCCGCGGTCGTCGGCGGGGGCCGCCGGCACGCTCCGCTGTGGCTGGTGGCGGGGATCGGGCTGCCGTTCTTCGGCACCGGAGTCGTCGTGGGCGTCGTCAAGCAGATCGGTCTCGTCCGGCGGCGGCGGCGCGCATCCGGCCTGCCGAGCCCGGACGTCGAGCGGCTGCGCCGGGACGGACCCGGCTGGCTGAGCCGCCGGGAGGACGAGGCGCGTGAGCCGGAGGAGTCCGCGGTCGTCCCGCCGGAAGCGGTCGGCCGGCGCGCAGGGCGAGCAGCCCGACGGAGAGGGCGGTCATGAGCAGTAGACGGCCGGTGCCTGATCGCGCAGCCCGCGGAGCGGGCACATCATGCAGACCGAGTAGCCCGCGGAGCGGTCACTGCATGCTGATCGAGGAGCCCGCCTCGCGGGCGTATCGAGATCCACGTCGCCAGCACCTCGGTGGAGGCGCGGCTGCTCACGCCGGGTCTCGATACGCGCTGCGCGCTACTCGACCAGCATGAACAGGCGCGCGGGAGAGGATCGGCGCTCCATGCTGACCGCGCAGCCCGCGGAGCGAGCACTCCACGCTGACCGCGCAGCCCGCGGAGCGGGCACTCCACGCTGACCGCGCAGCCCGTATCGCGGGCGTGTCGAGATCCACCACCGTCAGAACGGTGCGGGAACAGTGTCGAAGCGCGGCCTCGGTGGCGGGTCGGGCGGCCTCCCAGGCAAGGGCGGCGGTCGGTTGCTGATCCGCCGGCCGGTCGGGCTCGTCCACACGAGCGTCCCGCGGTCGTCGACCCGGTCGTAGCTCCACTGCTCGCCGTGTCGGACGTGGTGATGCGAGGTGCAGAGCATGACGAGGTTCTCGAGCGAGGTCTCGCCGCCGTTGCGCCACTCGAGCGAGTGGTCGGCCTCGGCCGTCGAGGCGGGGCGGGTGCAGCCGGGGAAGCGGCAGGTCTGATCGCGCAGCTGCAGGTGAAGGCGCATCCGCTGCGGCGGGAGGCGCTGGGTGCGTCCGACCGAGACGACAGCGCCGGTGTCGGAGTCGGTGAGGACCCGGGTGAAGGAGGCCGCGGTGCGGAGGAGCTCACGGGCGATCGGTGCGGGGACGGGTCCGTAGCCGTCGAGGTCCGCGGGTGCCTCGTCGAGGCCGACCGCGGTGGAGGCGGCGAGGGTGAGCCGCACTTCGGCGCGGACGCCGGGGACGAAGGTCGGATCCGGCCGGTGCTCGGCGTTCGGCGTGGTCCCGGCGATGTCGCCGTCGCAGAGCAAGTCGATCGCGGCGTCGGCGCTGAGCTGCTGCAGGGTGCGGGGGTCGCCCTCGTCGCGGAGCGTGCGGGCGATGCGGCGCAGCCGTTCGTGCGCGCCCACCACGGCGGGTGCGGGGCCGTAGATGCAGAGCGTGGCCATTCCGTCGATGTCGGGGGTGACCCAGGCGGCGCGGTCCTCGCGGGCGCGGGCGTGCCGCTGAGCGAGAGGGTCCTCGTGCAGCTCCTCCCGCCAGCGGCGGAGAGCGCGGCGCAGCTGTGTGAGCGTCATCGACGGCGCCGCTTCGGCGGCACGCTCGTCGAGAGCGGCGCGGGAGGCTTCGGGGAGGCTTCCGGCGGTCGCGCAGATCGCCTCGCCTTCCTCCCAGTGCAGTCGCGCCTGCGCGAGCAGCGCCCGGGTCAGCGGAAGGTGCTCGATCAGCAGCTGCGCGTTCTCGAGACGCCGCGCGATCACCTGCTCGGGCAGGCCTTCCGCGACGGCGAGTTCGGCGCGGATGGAGCGCTCGACGAGGTCGCGGGTCTCGCTCGGGGTCGTGCCGCGGGCGAAGATCTCTTGGTGGGCGAGGGCCGTGCGGTGGAAGTCGTAGAGGTCGTCGGCCTCGGTGAGACGGCGCTGGGCCGCGGCGCGGGCGTTCGCGGCGGCGCGGGCGCTGAGCCTGCGCAGGTGCGCCAGTGCCTCTTCCGTCGATCCGAACTTCGTCATACGAGTATTGAATCAGGGACCACCGACACTGGGGCCGGCTCGTGGAGGGCAGCGAGACGATTGGGGGCTGAACCTGGGCTGTGGAGGAGGCACTGCACTGGTGGGCTGGGTCTCGATACGCCCCTTCGGGGCTACTCGACCAGCAAGGAAGGGGACTGCTCGACCAGCGGAGAAGGGGACTTCGCGGCTCGCGGCCAGCCGGGTCGTCGGGCTTCCCTCCCGTTTGATCGAGTAGCCCGCGGGCGGAGCGGATCGGACGGCTGACGAGCTGACGCCTCCTGTGGTTGGGTTGCCGCACCGACGACACCCGGAGGACGACGATGCCCGACCACGACGAGACCTGCGCAGCCGAACTCCCGAGCCGAGCAGCTGCGGTCCCGGCATGAACGCCGTCGGCCCGATCGACGTCGCCTTCACCGCGCCGATCGGCGTCACCGTGAAGGGCGACCTCTGGTCGTGCGTGGAGGTGCCGGACTCCGTCGCGCTGTTCGGCACCGGCAAGGCCGTGAAGGTCGTCGCGACCGTCGATGGCGAGCCGCTCACCGCCGGCCTGATGCCCACCGGCGCCGGCGGCCACATGCTCTCGATCAGCGCCAAGCTCCGCAAGAAGCTCGGCAAGGACCTCGGCGACGACGTCGCCGTGCACCTGACGGAGCGCCTGACCTGACGGCCGGACCGCGGGAGAACGGTGGATCGCGATACGCCCGCGGAGCGGGCTACTCGATCAGCATGGGACGGCCACTCGGTCAGCACCTGGTCACGGCAGCACGCCGTCCGGGCTCCGCCACTCCGGGTGGCGGGCCTCGACGGCGTCGGTGGTGGCGTACTGGGTGTCCGTCGTCAGGGCGAACGGGCTCTGGACGTCGATCTGCACGTACTCGAGTCGGTCCCAGACGGAGACGTGCCAGTCGCCCGGGGAGTCGCCGTCCCAGGTCGCCGTGCCCTCGGCGCCCGGCCGGGTGAACCACAGCTCGGCGCCCTCGCCGGTCTCCGCGGCGTCCTGCGTCAGCTCGTCCGGCACCCAGCCGTCGGCGAGCAGCTCGCCGCCGATCGCCTCCTGGATCTCCCGGCTCGCCTCGGGCCCCGCCCCCTGCGGCACCAGGCGCAGGAACAGCTCCACCCAGCGCTCGTCCTCGCGGCTCACCGAGGGCTTGCCGCCGCGCACCGACACCCGGAGGTCCGCGCCGATCACCACCGGATGCAGCGACTCCGCGGCACCCACCGCGCCGTCGCCGAGCTCCTCCGCGGCGAGGATCTGCTCGTCGACGCCCGCCGTCGGCCCCGGCGCGCAGCCGGTCAGCAGCCCGAGCAGCACGACGCCCGCGATCGCCGCCCGCCCCGATCTCATCCGCCCACCGTATCGACAGGTGCAGTCCGGCCCCGCGAGGGCTAATGTTCGCGAGACGCGACCCGAACGCGGATGGACGGATCCTGGCCGGCCACGATCGTCGGTGCGCCCGGATCCGGAGACCCCTTGGACGCTCGACGACGCCTGCTGGTAGGGGCCGGAGCGGTCGCCCTAGTGCTGGTCGCGGGGGCTTTCGTGCTCGACGCGACAGCCGGCGGCCCCGGCGACGGCAGCCGGATCAGCGCGGGCGCGACCGGCTCCGCGGGCACCGCCTCCCCCGGCGCACCCTCCTCCGGCACCAACTCCTCCTCCGGCACCACCTCCTCCCCCGGCGTCTCCGCCACCCCCGGCGCGTCCTCCGCCGCCACCGTGACCCCGCAGGACCCGTCGAACCCCGCCGCCGTCGCCGACCCCTCCGCCCCGCTCGAGGTCTCCGGCCCCGCCCCCGTCGACACCGGCCTGCCCGACTCCACCCCGCGCGCCGCCCTCGTCTCCCTCCCCCTGCCCGCCGCCGCGAGCGCCACCCGCGCGCTGGTCGCCGGCTACCCCTCCGCCGTCGTCGCCCCGCTGCCCGACTCGATCGTCGCGTCGAGCTCGGTCGAGCCCGCCGGCGACGCGCTGCGCTCGGGCCTCACCGCGACCGTCGCCCTCGACGCCGAGCAGATCGTCGAGAGCTACCGCCGCTCGCTGGCCGCGCAGGGCTTCACCTCCGCCGCCGTCGACGCGCCCGCCGACGGCGCCGCGATGGTCTTCACCGCGGGCGAGGACAGCGTGAGCCTCTCCGTCACGCCGACCGGCACCCCGCGGATGAGCTACTCGCTGATCGCCGTCCTGCACCCGAGCGGCGGCTAGACGTGTACATCTCCCTGTCCGACCGACCCGAGGGCGCCGCGGAGCAGCCCGCGCGCAGCACCGGCCCGTCGCGCGTCGCCCCCGCCGTCATCGCCCTCGGCATCGTCAGCCTCTTCACCGACATCTCCTCAGAGTCGACCGCCGCGATCCTCCCCTTCTACATCACCGCCGCGCTGGGGATGTCGACGCTCGCGTACGGCTTCCTCGACGGCCTCTACCAGGGCGTCAGCGCGTTCGTCCGGATCGGCGCCGGCTGGACCGCCGACCGCACCGACCGCCCCAAGCTCGTCGCCCTCGCCGGCTACGGCCTGTCGATGCTCGCGCGCCTGGGCCTGCTGGCCGGAAGCGGCCCGGCCGCGCTGACCGCGGTCGTCACCGTCGACCGCCTCGGCAAGGGCATCCGCACGGCGCCCCGCGACGCGATGATCTCCGCCTCGTCCGAGCCCGCGTCGCTCGCCCGCTCGTTCGGCGTGCACCGGATGCTCGACACCGTCGGCGCGACGATCGGGCCGCTCCTGGCCTTCGTCGTGCTGCTGCTCGTGCCGGACGGCTACTCCACGGTCTTCGTGCTGTCGGCCGCGTTCGCGACGCTCGGCGTGGTGGTGCTGCTGCTGTTCGTGCCGGACGTGCGGACGCGCATCGCCGGCGGCGCGGCGCGAACGAAGCTGCCGTGGCGCCGCCTCTGGGACCGGCGTCCGCGCCGCCTCCTGCTCGCCGCCGGCCTGCTCGGGCTGCTCACGGTCGGCGACGGCTTCGTGTACCTGGTGCTGCAGAACCGCAGCGGCTTCGCGGCGCAGTGGTTCCCGCTGCTGTACGTCGGGACGAACGCCGCCTACCTCGCCCTCGCGATCCCGTTCGGCCGTCTCGCCGACCGCTGGGGCCGCAGGCGGATGTTCGCCGCCGGCCACGTGCTCCTGCTCGCCGTCTACGTGCTCGCCGCGTCGCCCGCCTCCGGGCTCGCGGTGACCATCGCCTGCCTGCTGCTGCTCGGCGCGTTCTACGCCGCGACCGACGGCGTGCTCGCGGCCGTCGCCGGGGCTAGCGTTCCCGCCGAGATCCGGGCGAGCGGGATCGCCGCGGCCCAGACGGTCGTCGCGGTCGCGCGGCTGTTCGCGTCGGTCGGCTTCGGAGCGCTGTGGCTGTGGCTCGGCCGGGAGGGCGCGATGATCGCCGTCGCCGTCGGCCTCGCGGCGGCGCTCCCCCTCGCGGCGCTGCTGCTGCGCGAGCGCTTCGCGGAGAAGAAGGGATGACGGACTCGTCCCGCCGTCTTTCGGACCGCGCGCGCTGGATCATCGCGGTGGTGGCCGCCGTCGCCCTCCTCGGCGGCGCCGCTGTGTATGGGGCCGGCGCCTGGGCGCGGTACCAGGCGCGCGCCTCCGCCGACTCCGCCGTGGCCGTCTCGACCGGCGCCCCCGCGGACGGCGACCGGATCGTCTTCCGCAACACCGCGAGCGGCCAGGGCTACGGGCTGGTCGCCTCCGTCCCGCTGGCCGACCCGGGAGCCGCGCGCACCCTCACCGACCGCGCTTGCGACCGCGTCGCCGCGACCGCGTCGATGGAGCTCTGCCTGCGCACCGACCGCGGCGTGCTGACCACCTTCGAGGCCGTCCTGACCGGCGCCGACGGCGAGACCCTGCAGACGTGGCCGCTGCCCGGCATCCCCAGCCGCGCCCGCATCGGCGACGGGATGCTCAGCACCACAGCGTTCGTCACCGGGCACTCGTATGCGCCGACCACGTTCTCGACACAGACCGTCATCCGCTCGCTCGACCCGGCGGTGCCGGATCCGGGGGATCTGGAGTCCTTCGCGCTGAGCGTCGCGGGGGCGCCACTGACGGCTGCGGACCGGAACCTGTGGGGGGTCACCTTCGCGGACGACGGAGACACCTTCTACGCGACCGCGGCGTCGGGGTCGCGGACGTGGCTGGTGCGCGGGAGCATGTCGGCGCGGACGATGACGGCGATCCACGACACTGCCGAGTGCCCCTCGCTCTCGCCGGACGAGTCGCGGGTGGCGTACAAGAAGGACGTCGGGGACGGGGTGCCGGACTGGCGGATCGCGGTGCTGGATCTCGCGTCGGGGGTGGAGACGGTGATGCCGGAGGAGCGGAGTGTGGATGATCAGGTGGTGTGGCTGAATGACGACACCCTCCTCTACGGGATGCCGCGTGAGGGCGCGGCCGGCGACACCGACGTCTGGTCGATCCCGGCCGACGGCTCGGGCGACCCGGAGCTCTTCCTCGAGCACGCCTGGTCGCCGTCGGTCGTCCAGGGCTGACGACGAGACCCCGCTCCTCCGGGGGATCGACTCGATCTGAACGCCTGCGCTCCCCGGGGGGCTCGGGGAAGACCCACGGCGACAGCCGATGGCGTGTGGCGCGCCACTTGCCGCGCCGCCGTCGCCTACCTCGCTCGGATCGAGCACTCTCGGAGGGCAAGCGCAGTCCACTCCTCCGGATCATCGGCACCTGCCTCTGCCGTTACACACCCCTTCAGAGACGGTCCTCTTCCGGCGCCGCGTACCGCTCGATTGTCCGCAGTCATGACGGACGCTGTTACGACAGTCCGAGGCAGAAGGCCCAGTCTTTCGACCAGTTAGGCACGACCGGCAGTCGTGCACTCGATTCACCAGGACGTGCAGATGCCCGAGAGCGAAAGTCCGGAGAAGGTCGACCTGCTTCGAGGATGGTCCTCCCAAAGCCGTCTTCGTCACACGATATTCGCGATGATCGGCATCGCATTCTTCCTCGGGTGCATGTTCATCGCGCTCCTCGCCTTCTCCGGTACCGAGCGGGTGATCGTCATGTACCCCCTCGCAGGTCTCCTCTTGATGGGCGCATGGACGTTGATCGCATCCTTCGGTCTGCCGCCGAGTGCCGAGGATGAGGAACGAGCTGGTTACACCGCTCTCCGCATCGGCCGGCAGCACCTGCCCATGGTCGACGACAGAACCGGCATCGTGCTTCGGAAGGCCGGCGAGCCCTTGCTGGACGGGCGAACAGCGAGACAGCGGCGCAGAGAGGCTCGTCGGTCATCGTGACACCGTCTCCTCAGGGGCCGCCCCCTCCCCTCTTCCGCGTGCGGCTGCTTTTGCTCGTGCTCGCGGTGGGCTTCGTCGCCCTTCAGGCGGCACTGGGCGCGTCCCGTGAGAACGGTCTCGTCATCACCAGCTGGATTCTCGGGCTGGTAGCGCTGGGCGGTGCAGCCGGTGCTGCGGCGACGCGGTCAGCCGCTCGGCGCGCTGAGGATCGACGTGCGCAGGCCGAGGCTCAGAACGCAACGTCAGCCTTCATCGTCGTTCACCATCCGGCCCTGCTCGGCTGCGTCAGGAGCAAGGACAGGAACTTCTCACTCGGCAGCTATCCCCTGGCGCTTGTGGAAAGCGACACTCTGAGCATCGTCGGCCCTGAAGTCCGTCGGTTGCCATTGCTTGAATGGCGGGACGTGGAAGCGGTGGGGATCATCGCACTGTCGGAGCGGTTCTTCATTCGTCGTGCAGTCGAGATCCGCGTCAAGAGCGGTGTGATCGTGCTCGCCCCGTACGGCAGGAGGGGTTTCGTCGGCTTCCGCGCTCCTTCGGAGGACAAGTTCGCAGAGTTCCTCGGTTCGTTGAACGTCGCCAGTGCGCGTCGAGCAGGGTGACAGTCATGACCATCGAGTGATTAAGGATGGTGTGGCGAAGTGGAACGAGTGAGGGGTGCCGGCGAGCCGTTCCTTACCAGAGCGCAACGCAAGAAGAAGGAAGAGGGGGTGAACGCCGGCCACCCCAAGCTGAACAGCGCCTCCATCTGCGCGTCGTCGCGCGGGCGCGCATTGAGTAGTTCTACCGACGTCATTCGCCCAGTCTGCGCGGAGGGTGGCAGCTATTCGATCCCCTACCGGGACGCTGCCTGCCCTCCCGCGGCTGCACGGCGAGGGGCGTCCGCCTGGTGACGATAGAGCGACGCACGACTCCACCCGACGAGACGAGCAGCATCCTCAGGAGTGCGACCACGCGCTCGCGCGTCCGCGGCGTTCGCGAGCTTGTCCGCAATTACCGCCGGACCTGACAGAGGGCTACCGAAGCGCGTTCCGCTTGCACGTGCGGCGGCAATGCCGGCATTGACTCGCTCGACGATGAGCTCTCGCTCGCACTCCGCGAGCGTAGCGAGCATGTTCAGCATCAGCCGGCCCGTCGACGTCGACGAATCAATCCCATCTGGGATCGACCACACCTGCACCCCACGCTCCCATAACAGGTTCACCGTGTTGAGCGCGTCAATCAATGACCGGCCGAGACGGTCGACTCGCCAGACGACAACAGTGTCCCCGTCCTCGACGTACTCGAGGAGCCTCTTCATCCCGGGACGCTCGACCGCAGTCTTGCTGCCGGACGTCAGGTCCGCGAACACGTCCCGCTTCTGCACGCCGGCCGCGACGAACGCATCGACCTGCCACTGCGCCTCCTGACTCGACCTACTCACACGCGTATAGCCGAGAAGCCTCACGAGCCAAGTCCGACTCGGAAAGTCCCTCCGAGCACCCGCCTGAGACGAAATACTACGAGACAAGATGTCGAGACAATGGGACCTTCATCGTTCCGGCTGCGCTGCCCTTGCAACGGCTCTCGATGGGCTGTCTCAGAAAGCTAATGCTTTATGAAGCAGCTAACAGACAATAGCCGTCTCACAACGGATCGCTGGACGATCGGCGTCCCGGGGCACCGCGCGATAGTTGTGAGGCTGACGGCTTCGCGCCGTCACGCAGCGCCTAAAGTCGCGTGCGCCAACCACCAAGCCGCCCAGCTTCCTAGGAATTTGAGAAAAACGTCAGCCTTACCTATACACCTATTCAGTACTTCTTGTAGAGGTAGCAACCCCGCAAGTTAACAATTGCCGCGTTCAGACGGTCGCTCGACTACTCACGTCGCCTGGGGCTTATCCGTTGTCGTACTCATACGCGAGATTCTTGAGGGGAACTGAGGTGGTGTAGTCACCCCAATTTCCACCGCGCCTACGTCCACGTTCAGCAATTAGGTGAAGGTTCTTCCGAGCCCTGGATCCAATCACGTACAGAAGTCGTTTTGCCCCGTCGAGTTGATCAGCGTCATTAAAGTGCGGGACCATTCCATCCATAAGAGCGAAGGCGATCACGGTGTCAAACTCCGCGCCCTTGATGCCGTGAATGGTAGAGACGGTAATCCCTGACCTTGGGCGGAAAACTTTTCTAAATACTTCAATGTCCGTCGCGAACGGGGTACCATCCCTTTTGAGCCGCTCGATACGGGCCCGCGATTCGCGAAAGAATGCAATGTGCTGACCCGCGAGAGCTGGCACCAAAGAGAAGTCGATCCGAAGAAACGCAAAGACTCGGTCGAAATAGGTGCGCAAGTAGTCTAGGCCGTCGGTCTCGTCTAGATGGATGCCATTAGACAGCCGGAGCAACGAGCGCGCGTCGAGATCTCCTGTCGAGAGCGCTACTGCATTCAAATCGTTGAGGATTTCCCGAGCCCATCGAAGCCTCGATACGAACATTGTCGGTGACGCCTGCGTCAGCCCGATGCGGGCTAGCTTGTACCAGAAGTTATCGTGATCTCGAGAAAACGGCGTTAGACCGGGCCCGTCAAAATTGTATTCGGGAAGTGCTGCCACGAGCGACCGTGTAAGAGCAGCAAGATGCGCCCACCAGGGAGCGATGACGCAGATCTCATAGGTGGGGACGCCAAGGTCATCGACACTGTGGCGAATGAGTCGCACGATTTCGTCCTCGAGATCACTCCGCTTCAGTGAATCATCGAACGTAATTTCACTGGGATAGTCGGCCGCCGACGACGCCGCTTCGATGGGACTGCCAGCTACCTTGAAATGACCAAAATAGTCGATTATACGTGCAGACGATCTATAGTTCCTCGACAGTTCCATCGTTCGGAAAGTGAGTCCGGTCTGCGTCGAATACTTGATCGGGTCAATTGCGTATCCACCAAGCGAGCCAAAAATTGCTTGGTTTGGGTCACCGACAAACAGTGCTCGCACAGCACCGGCACCGGCGCGCAAAATCGATCCAACTATCGCGTATTGGATCTCGCGGGTGTCTTGGTACTCATCGACTGCGACGAACGTGAAAATACGAGAGAGAAGCTTACTGATTTCTGGTCGAGACTGGATCAGGTCCGACGCGTACAGAAGGATGTGCTCAAAATCCACCTCCTGCCGATTTTCAAGCTCGACAACGTAGCGATCAAGAACAGCGTTGATGGCTGCATGTTTCCAGGCCTTCGGTTCCTGAAGAACCCGTTCGGACGTCGTGAAGTGATAGCCGCAGTCGAAGTGGGTGATTCGGGGCAAGGAACTAGAACATAGATCTGCGATGATTTGCTCGGCTTCATGTGAATTAATAACATGATAGCCATCTCGCAGTCTCGGATGATAGATCGCATACGGCCGGATGATCCATTCAAGGCAGAAGGCGTGTATTGTGCCAATCCAGAGCTGCTGCGTGTCAACCCCGAGTTGAGCGACGCGTTCCTCAATCTCCTCCGCGGCACGATGGGTGTACGTGATGGCGACGACGAACTGACGCTCAGATTCAAGCTTGGCAAGCTCCTCGGCCACCTTGTAGGTCAAGGTTCTCGTCTTCCCGCTCCCGGGACAAGCAACGAGCACGACGCTTCCGGGTTCTTCGATTGCCGCAAGTTGTTCGGAGTTCAGGACCTCCTGTGACCAGTCCGTCACGCGACGTACATTTCAAGAAATTGATTGATCTCATCGTCAGGAAATTGAACCGCCGCCTGCGCTGCAAGCTCTTTCAGGGACTTGTCGCCTGCGCGGAACTCCTCCAGCGTGCGAGCGAACTGTTCGCGGTCAGCCTCCGTGCATAGGCGTTCACCGACCATAATGCGAAGGCGATACGCAAGAATATTGCACCAATTTTCATTTGAGAGTTCGGGATGAACGAATCGAATCGCTTCGAGAATGTAATTAGGAAGTACGATATGAGGCGTAATCTCCGAAGCCACACGCACCGCAAACCACCCCTTTCCCTCACGCTCAGCCATGTGCAAAACGACTTTCCCAAAGTATGCCAGCGCCTCAGAGCGAAGCCCCGCCTCCGCGAGGTCTCGATTCGTCTGCTTCGACCAGATGTCATCGACGAGGCCCACGACGACGTCGCGATTTCCACTTGCTACAAGCTCGACCTCGAAAGTGTGCGGCGCAAAGAAGACGCCAAGCCACTGATTTCCGTTTGTAAAGGTCTCCAGCCGTGTCTTCCGTTCGGCGCCGCTCTTGGCGGACCGAGCCATGTGCTCGTGCCTGGCGACTCTGGTAGCGTCTTGATCCCCCGCTTGAGGCGCCTCGATTGCGGCGTCTAGGTCCGTGATGATTGCGCAACGTTTCCGAATCCGATTGTCGTGAAACAGCGACGCAACATTCTCGAAACCCGTGCTTCGAATGTTGACCAAGCTTATTCCCAGTTCGTCAAGCCCAACCCCCAAGAGCTTCTTGACCATCGCCGGAATAAGAATCTCCTCGGCGTCTCCTTCAACCAATACGACACTGCGGGCAAAAAGTAGGTTGCTCCGAACGGCGTCGAGATACCTCTGAATATTCCGCACTAGCTTGGCGTCCAGTCCCTTCGCGGGCTGGAAGGCCTCTACAACGCCTAAGTGGCGACCGAGAATGTTCATGTTCTGAACATGGCTCACTTCGGAGATTTGAGTGGAGTGCGTGGAGTATATGATTTGCGTCGCGTCGTAGTTCAGGCGTTCAAATAGGGTCTTTTGGATGTGGGTATGAATGTGAGCTTCGGGCTCCTCAATGAGAAGGAAATTTGCGATCGGCTGTCTCGTTTGCGAGTATTGAAATTCGAGCAGCTTCAGAGTCAGAAAGATAAGATTCGCGCCACCCAAGCTCAGCTGATCTATGCCCCCCTCGTAGACCTCGCCATCCTCTCCGACAAACAACTTTAAGGATTGAAAAAGTCGATCGGCATCAGAAGGCAGATCCGATCGGATTCTCAAAGATGAGGGCGAGTAGGCATTACCGACAGTCTCGCGAATCGTCTGTCGGATATCGGCAGTCACCTCGCCGACGTCGGGCCATTCCTCAATAGATTGATTGAGGTCCACGACCTTGTCGACAATTTCCTGAAAGGCGACCAAGTCAATTTCACCGCTTTTGGCTCTCAGCAGATTGCGCAGGGGATTCGGGCGGTTTTCCTGAAAATCTCGAACCACGTCGCGAAGAGCGGGGACGAAGGAAAAGGAAATTTCCTTCGCGACGGACAGTTGCTTCGGTAGCGTGGTCCCGATCTCCGCATGATCTAGCTTTGTAGGAAAAATGACCTTGTCGAAGTCACCAACTACTGCTCTGTAGAACTGCGGGTCGGTGAAGTCGCCCGTACTGCGACCCGTGAAGATTACTTCATAGTCTGCGACTGTCATTGTTTTGCGTACAGCCGTCAAACCTGCCGTGTCGCCTGCAGGTAACTGCGACAGTGCGACCCTAATGTCATGACGAGGTCGGAAAATCAGATTGTAAGTTGCGCTTTCGACAGAGGCGTGGTGCGCGACGCCAACGCCGTGCAAGAACAAGGCCTGGATCGACTCATCCTCACTGACCTGCTCGAATTCCAAGCCGATGATGATCCAGTGCCCCCGCCACTCGCCGAGGGGGCGATGGAAATCCTCCTCGTTGAGACGGTAAGCGGAGGCGAGCATATTGGCGTCTAGTAGCAGACGTACTGCCCGGAAGAGGTTGCTCTTACCAGCGCCATTTTCACCAATTACGGTATTTACCCCGGCGTTGAATTCCAGGGTCGTAGCGGCAAAATTTCGGTAGTTGACCAAACTCAGTTTTGAAATGTGCACTGGACGACTGCCCCTCTGGTTTCAGCAATTGCTTCTGTTGGAAGATACCCGAAATTGCCGTCGGCCTGGCGATCCTCCGCCTCCTCCGCACGGTCGAAGACTCACCCGCCGCACCAGAGGCGATTCGAAGGTGGCCAGCCGTCGACGATTACGAGGTCTCGCCGCGCGACCGTATCGTCGTTCCCATTCAGGAGGGTCACGAGCTCGCCCACTAGATGGATGCGCGCCCGGTCGACGACAGCTCTGCGTGGCGACCTGTTCGAGCGGAAGGCTCCGCCGTTCCGGCTTGTCGACGGCGTGGCCGTCTCGGTCGGTGAAGACGTAGAAGTAGAACGTGGAGAGTCGCCTGTCGTTGCTGCCCGACAGCGCGCCGACTGCGTAGAGGCGCGTCGCCCACTGCTCCCCCAGGACGGCTTGCGCCCAGGCGGTCTACTCGTCGGGTTCGAGGATCTCCGAGTTGCCGACGAGGAGATTGAGGCCCTTCACGGACACGCTGACCAGTGAAAGCGTCGGGTCGGCACCGAAATCGGGTTCGAGTTCCGCGGCGGGTCCGCGGTCCATGAGGACGGATACCTCGGCGCGCCGGTTGGTCAGGGATCGTCCCTTGAGGCGTGGGAGTTGCCGTGCGCGAGCGTGAGCGAGCTCGTGCAGCTGGGCGTCGGTGAGCCCGGGCTGCGAGGTGATCCGTTCGTCGGCGTCGGTGAAGAGGGTGCGTTGCATGAGGTGGATGTCGCGCTCGCGCTTGTTGACGATCTTGTGGACGAGTGGCGAGACCATGCCCGGAGCTTAGAGGGAGGGGAGACAGCCCTCCGTCAGTCGTGGGACGCTGACGGTATGACCGCTCCCCGCACTCCTCTGGCGCGAACCGCGTTGTTCGCGAACGCCATCGTGTGGTTCGGGGCGTCGGGTGATGTTCTTCGCGATCGCCGGCGAGCAGACCTATGCGGCATTCACCGGCGAGTGGGTTCAACGTCTTCGGCTGGGCGCTGATCCTCGCCGTCGCAGTGGGGTTGGCGGTCGTGGGTGTGATCGAGAACCGGAACATTCGCGCAGGGAAGACGTACAAGAGGCGTCCCCGCCGTTGATCACCGCTCGAGCGCGTGTGGCCGTTCCGCGCGCGTGATCGGGGGGGGGTCGAGGGGGTTCTCCCCCTCGTGCGGGCCGGCCCGGTTTGGGTCGGCCCCGCGCACGCGCTCAGAGCGCGAGCGTCTGGAGTATGAACACGGTGGAGCCGATGGGCTTTCCGAAGTCGGTGTAGTCCTGGGTCGCGCGGCGGTTGCTGATGAGGTCGAGGGCGACCACCTCTTCCTCGGACTCGTCCGTCATCGGGTCGGGGTCGTCGTCCCACGCTCGGAGCACGGTCCGGTCGGCGTCGCGGACTAGCCAGAGTCCCCAGACTCGGGCGATGGGGCCGGTCGTCTCCAACTTGAACACGAGGGCGTGCGCGGTGGGCCAGCCGTGCGCGGCCGCGGCGACGATCAGCGCGCGTGCGGCCGCGGCAGTCGCGGCCTGGTCGCGGAGGCGGTGGCGTCGACGGCGGCTTGCGCGTCGCGCAGCGCCGGGTTGTGTCCCCACACGTCGACGTCGACGGCGGGAGTCGTGGTGGTGCTCATGGTGGGCCTTTCTACCTAGTCGAAGTGGAGGGTGCGGGGACCGGCAGCTGCCGGTCCCCGCGGAGCGGGCTAGCTGAGGTCTGCGGCGTCGGCTGCGGTGGTGTCGCCGGTGACGACCTGCTTGACCGGGGAGAGTGCGTATCCCCAGGTCGCGAGCTGGCAGAAGTGAGCGGCGGCGCGCTCGTCGCCGCGGCGCCACGACTCCTTGCTCGTGTTCGCCCCCTGTCCTGCGAGGACGACGGCCAGCGCGACCAGCCGGGCCTTCGCGAGGTTCGCCTCAACCAGCGCGCCGAGAGCGTCGGCGTGGTAGCTGGAGGGCAGCGCGATCCCGAGGAGGGCGTGCGCGAGCGCGTTGCCGCCGCTTATTCCGGAGGACACCGCGAAGCGGTGCTCGCCCTGGAATGGGGCACCGGGAGGCTTCAGCACAAAGCGGTCTTACCGCTTGGCGGGCTACAGCCGCACGGTTGTCGCTTTCACCTTCGCTGCTCGCCCAGGGCTCAAGCCTGCCGATCGAAAACTTCTTCAGCGCTGGCTGATGGCGCGGTCCAGGTCGGCCTCGGACGGCAGCGCCGCCTGGTCCTCGGGAGAGAGGAGGTCGTAGCTGGCGATCGCGATGGGATGCGTACTGCTCGCGAGCGCGTACCGCACGACGCGATCGTTCTTGTCGGTGCAGAGCAGCAGGCCGACAGTGGGAGCGTGCGCCGCACGGCGAAGATGGTTCTCCACGACTTCTACGTAGAAGCCGAGTTGGCCGACATATTCAGGCTTGAACTTGCCCATTTTCAGCTCCACGACGACGTAGCGCAGCTGCTCGATGTGGAAGAAGAGGAGGTCGACGAAAAACTCGTCGCCGTCGACGTCGAACGGCACTTGCCGGCCGACGAAGCTGAAGCCGCGGCCGTGTTCTCCGAAGGTGTCGACGATGCGATCGACGAGTGCCTGCTCGATCTCCCGTTCCGCATAGCCGGGCTCGACGGCGAGGAAGTCGAAGATGTACGGGTCTTTCGTCATCTGCTGGGCGAGATCTGAGGCTGTCGGCTCGAGAAGATGATCGAGGTTCGTGGAGGCTGCACCGAAGCACTGGTGCTCGTGCGTCTTGATGTGGTTCTCAAGGGTGCTTCTCGTACAGCCGTTGGTGACCGCGTGTGCGGCGTACCATTCACGGTTGTCCCGATCGGTGAGCTTTTCGAGCAGCACGGTGATGTGGCCCCACGGCAATTGGGCAACAGCGTGTTGCCCGATCTCCCTGTCGCCAGCATCACTTCCGCCTGCCTCGCTGCCTGTGTCGCCATCCGCGGCACACCAGCGACAGCCGACCGGACAGCTAGAGCTCGAGCACCCCGCCCTCACACCCCGCCCCCACCAAAGGACCACCACATGAGCATGGAAGGCGTCGCCTGGAGCTCCCTCTACCGGATCTCCTCCGCCCAGAGCGGCAAGCACGGCATCTCCCGCGAGTCCGTGCGCCGCATCATGACCTTCGCGGTCCCCTACCGCGCCCGCCTCCTCCTCTTCATCGGCCTCAGCGTCGTCGGGGCGTTCCTCGCCGTCGCGACGCCGGTGCTCGCCGGGCGGGTGGTCGACACCATCGTCGCCCGGGGCGCCGTCGGCACGATCGTGCAGCTCGCCGTGGTCATCGCCCTCGTGGCCGTGGCCGACGCCGGCGTCTCGCTCGTCACGCGCTGGTACTCGGCGCGGATCGGCGAGGGCGTCATCCTCGACCTCCGCACCGCCGTCTTCAACCACGTGCAGAAGATGCCGATCGCGTTCTTCACTCGCACCCGCACGGGCGCCCTCGTCAGCCGGCTCAACAACGACGTGATCGGCGCGCAGCAGGCCTTCAGCGGCACGCTCTCCGGCGTGGTCACGAACGTCGTGGCGCTGGTCCTCACCCTGATCGTCATGCTCAGCACGTCCTGGCTGGTCACCGTCCTCGCGGTGATCATGCTGCCGATCTTCCTCATCCCCGCGCGCCGGATGGGCAGCCGTCTCGCCGCACTCCGCCGCGAGGCCGCCGACCACAACTCCGCGATGAGCACGCAGATGACCGAGCGCTTCTCGGCGCCCGGCGCCACCCTGGTGAAGCTGTTCGGCCGGCCCGATGAGGAGGCCGAGGAGTTCCGTGTCCGGGCCGCCCGCGTCCGCGACATCGGGGTCCGGACGGCGATGCTGCAGCTCGTCTTCGTCACCGCGCTGACCCTCGTCTCCGCGCTCGCCCTCGCGCTCGTCTACGGGCTCGGCGGCGTCCTCGCCCTCGGCGGGCAGCTCGACACCGGCGCGGTCGTCACCCTGGCTCTCCTGCTCACCCGCCTCTACGCGCCGCTGACCAGCCTCGCGAACGCGCGCGTCGAGATCATGAGCGCGGTCGTCAGCTTCGAGCGGGTCTTCGAGGTGCTCGACCTCCAGCCGCTCATCCAGGAGAAGCCCGACGCGGGCACCGTCCCCGAGGGCCCGGTGTCCGTCGAGTTCGACGACGTCCGCTTCGCCTATCCGTCCGCGGACAAGGTGTCGCTCGCCTCCCTGGAGGAGGTCGCCGTCCTCGACACCCGCGGCGGCGAGGAGGTGCTGCACGGCCTGTCCTTCCGGATCGAGCCGGGGCAGACCGTCGCGCTCGTCGGCACGTCCGGCGCCGGCAAGTCGACGATCGCGCAGCTGCTCTCGCGCCTCTACGACGTCGACAGCGGCGCCGTGCGCCTGGCCGGCACCGACGTCCGCGACGTCACCTTCGCCTCGATGCGGCACACCCTGGGAATGGTGACCCAGGACGGCCACCTCTTCCACGAGACGATCCTGTCCAACCTGCGCCTCGCCCGGCCGGAGGCGACCGACGACGAGGTGTGGGACGCCCTCCGCCGCGCGCGGCTCGAGCCGCTCATCCGCTCGCTGCCCGACCAGCTGGACACACTGGTCGGCGAGCGCGGCTACCGCCTCTCCGGCGGCGAGCGCCAGCGGCTGACCATCGCGCGGCTGCTGCTCGCGCAGCCGCGCGTCGTCATCCTCGACGAGGCGACGGCCGCGCTCGACTCCACCTCGGAGGCCGCGGTGCAGGCGGCGCTCAGCGAGGCCCTCGAGGGCCGGACCGCGATGGTGATCGCCCACCGCCTCTCCACCATCCGCAGCGCCGACCTCATCCTCGTGATCGAGGACGGCACGATCGTCGAGCGCGGCACGCACGAGGAGCTGCTGGCCGCGGCCGGCCGCTACGAGGAGCTGCACCGGACGCAGTTCGCGGTGCAGAAGGACGTGGCGGCGGAGGAGGAGGCGCTCAGCGGGTCCTGACCCCGACCGACGTCGCTGGGGTGGGTGGGTCTCGATACGTGCCTCCGGCGCTACTCGACCAGCAAGTGTGCGGGCGTCTCGAGCAAGGCCCACCGTCGTCTGCGGGGCTGGTCTGCACACTCGCTTTCAGCAGGGACCGCGACGGACGCACCAGGAGCCCTGCTTCAGCGGCTCTCGGCTCGGCCCAGCCCGTCCTCCTCCCCGCCTCCGGGCGGCCACTGCCCTATCGTTACCGCTAACACGGGATCAGGTGGCGGGGGGACGAGCATGGCCGACAGGCAGCAGCGCGCGGCGACCATCTACGACGTCGCCCGGGCGGCGGGGGTCTCGCATCAGACGGTGTCGCGGTTCCTGACGGGGACCGGCGGCATCCGTCCGGCGAACCGGGTCCGGGTCGAGGAGGCGCTGCGGACGCTGAACTACCGGACCAACGCCACCGCCCGCTCGCTCGCCACCCGGCGCACGCACCGGCTCGGGGCACTGGTGCACGAGCTGTCCGGGACCGGTCCGGGCAAGACGATGCAGGGGGCGAGCGACGCCGCCCGCCGGGCAGGCTACTCGCTGGACATCATCAGCCTCGACACCTCGGACGACGTCGAGCTCGCCGACGCTCTGGACGCGCTCGGCAGCCGGGACCTGGAGGGCATCCTCGCCACGGCACCCACCGACGAGGTCGATGCGGCGCTGCGCACGCTCGACCTGCCGATCCCGATCCACATCGACCGCGGCGGCGAGCGGACGGACGGCTCGTCGGTGGTCGGCACGCGGCTCGCCGTCTCGCACCTGCTGGAGCTCGGCCACCAGCGCATCGCGCACCTCGCCGGCCCCGAGCGCTGGATCTCCGCGCAGGACCGCGCGCGCACCTACCAGCAGTGCATGGCCGAGGCGGCGCTGCCCACCCGTCCGCTCGTGCACGGCGACTGGTCCTCCCGCTCCGGCTACGCGGCCGCTCCGCAGCTCTTCGCGGAGGCCGGCGTCACGGCGGTCGTCGCGGCGAACGACCGGATGGCGCTCGGGCTGCTGCTCTGGCTGCACGACAACGGCCGGCGGATCCCCGAGGACGTCAGCGTCGTCGGCTTCGACGACATCGCCGAGGCGGAGTTCTTCCACCCGCCGCTGACGACCGTCCGCCAGGACTTCACGGCGATGGGCCGCGCCTCCGCGCTGGCGCTGATCGCCCTGGTCGAGGAGTCCGACCGGGCGGGCGCCGTCGACTACCCGGCGCCGGAGCTCGTCGTGCGCGCGTCGACCGCCCCTCCCGCCTGAGGGATCCGCGAGCCCGCGGAACCTCGACCGCTGACCCTTCGATCCCCGAATCGTGACCGGTAACGATTAATCCTTGCGGAGTCGCGGACGGCGCTCTACGGTGATCCTGTTGCACAGTTCGTTACCGGTAACGAAACCCGGATCCACGACGCGACGCGCCTTCTGCAGAGCAGCAGAGGATTCACGCAGGGATGAAGACACCGATGAGAACGACGAAGTTCCGCAGGCCGCTCGCGGCCGTGACCGCCCTCGCCGCCGCCGCCCTCCTGGCGGGCTGCACCGGCGCGACCAGCCCGGCCGCGACAGGCGACGCCGACGGCCCCGTCACCCTCGAGTACTGGTCGTGGGCCCCCAACATCGAGAAGATCGTCGACGTCTGGAACCAGGCGAACCCCGACATCCAGGTGGAGGTCAACACCTCGACCGGCGGCGCGGAGATCGTCGCGAAGCTCAGCGCGGCGAAGCAGGCCGGCACCCTGCCGGACCTCTCGAACACCACCTACGAGAACCTGCCGAACCTGATCACGAGCGAGATCGCCTCCGACGTCACCTCGATCATGGGCGACCGGGAGGCGGAGACGGCCGGCCCCGCCTGGGAGCTGACGACGTTCGACGACGTGAACTACGCCGTCCCGCAGGGCACCGCGCCGATGTTCCTCTACTACCGCACCGACATCTTCGAGGCCAACGGCCTGGCCGTCCCGACCACCTGGGACGAGTACGCCGACGCCGCCCGGGCCCTGCACGCCGCGGACCCAACGAAGTACCTCGCGACCTTCCCCGCGAACGACGCGCAGCTGTTCGCCGGGCTCAGCCAGCAGGCCGGCGCCGAGTGGTGGAGCCAGGAGGACGGCACCTGGACGGTCGCGATCGACGACCCCGCCTCGCAGAAGGTCGCCGACTACTGGCAGGGCCTGGTCGACGACGGCAGCCTCGCGACCTTCAAGACCTTCACTCCGGAGTGGCAGGCCGCGCTCGCCGACGGCACGCTGGCCAGCTGGCTCGGCGCGGTCTGGACTCCCCCGCTGCTGCAGAACAACGCGCCCGACACGATCGGCAAGTGGGCCGCGGTGCCGATCCCGCAGTGGACCCCGTCCGACCCGAGCTCGGGAGTCCTGGGCGGCAGCGGCACGATCGTGACCACCGGCTCCGACCACCCGGAGCAGGCGCGCGAGTTCGCGCTCTGGCTGAACACCTCGACCGAGGCCCTCGAGGCGTACATCGAGTACGCCAGCATCTGGCCCGCCGCGCTCTCCGGCCGCGAGCTGCCCGAGCTGCAGCAGGCCCCGGCGCTGCTGCCCGAGCAGACCGACTTCTACGCCACCGCCGACGAGATCGACCAGATGACGGCCTCGGTGACCTGGGGGCCGAACGTCTCGGTCGCCTACGACGCCTTCAACAACGCCTTCAGCGCCGCCGTCAACGAGAAGGGCAGCTTCGCGGAGGCCCTCGCGAGCGTGCAGGAGGCGACCGTCGCGGACCTCGAGAAGTCCGGCTACGACGTCGCCGGGCAGTGAGGCTCCCGTGACGACCACCGCCGCGCCCCGGACCGGGCGCCCCTCGACCCTCGCCCCGCGCGCGGCACCCTGGTTCTTCGTCGCCCCCGCGGTCCTGCTCGCCGTCGCTCTCCTCGCCCTCCCGCTGCTCTACACGGTCTGGCTCAGCTTCCGCGGCAACACCGTCAGCGGCAGCGGGCTGGGCGTGAAGAAGGAGACGTTCGTCGGCTTCGACAACTACGCGCGCACCCTCGCGGATCCCGCGCTCTGGGCCGGCTTCGGCCGGATGCTGACCTATGCGCTGCTCTCGGTCCCGGTGACGATGATCCTCGCGCTGGTGTTCGCGCTCCTGCTCGACAACCTGTCCACCCGCTTCGGCCGGTTCTCGCGGATCGCGATCTTCGTGCCCTACTCGGTCCCGGGCGTGATCGCCGCGCTGATGTGGGGGTTCCTCTACCTCCCGGGCGTCAGCCCCTTCGTCGACGCGGCGACCGCTCTGGGGCTGCCCGCTCCGGTCTTCCTCGGACCGGACTCGGTGTTCCTCTCGGTCGCGAACATCGCGATCTGGGGCTCGGTCGGCTTCAACATGGTGATCCTCTACACCTCGCTGCGCGGTCTGCCGTCCGAGATCTACGACGCCGCCCGCATCGACGGCTGCTCCGAGCGCCAGCTCGCGCTGCGCATCAAGCTGCCGCTGATCGTGCCGGGAGTGATCATGACCGGGCTCTTCTCCGTCATCGGCGCACTGCAGGTCTTCTCGGAGCCGAACACGCTCGTGACGCTCACCACGGTGATCGGCTCGGACTGGGTGCCGATGATGCTGATCTACCGCGACGCCTTCGTGACCAACGACCTGTTCTCCGCTTCGGCGACCTCGGTCGTGGTCACCCTCCTCACCCTCATCGCCTCGCTCGGCCTGCTGCGGTTCCTGCAGTCGCGCGCCTTCGGAGAAGACTGATCATGACCGACACCCTCACGAAGCTCCCGCCCGTCCTCGAGGATCCGCGCCGGGCCGCGCAGTCGGTCCGCTCCCGCCGCCGGGGCCCCACGGTCACCCGGCCGCGGGCCGCGTTCTGGCCCACCGCGGTCCTGCTCGTCGGGGCCGTCTACTGCCTCCTGCCCGTCTTCTGGCTCTTCACGGCCGCGACCAAGCGCTCGGGCGAGCTGTTCACCACGTTCTCGCTCTGGCCGAGCTTCACCGGCGGGTTCCAGGAGAACTTCGGCCTGCTGCTCGGGGTCGGCAACGGCGCGTTCTGGTCCTGGTGCCTGAACAGCCTGATCTTCGCCGGCGGCGGCGGGCTGCTCGGCACCGCGGTCTCCGCTCTCGCCGGCTACGGCCTCGCGAAGTACTCCTTCCGCGGGAAGAAGCTCGTCTTCAACTTCCTGCTGATCGGAGTGCTCATCCCCGGGGTCATCCTCGCGATCCCGCAGTACCTGCTGCTCTCCTCCGTCGGGATCGCCGGCACCTACTGGTCGGTGCTGCTGCCCTGCATGATCAGCCCGTTCAGCATCTACCTCTGCCGCATCTACGCCACCGCGGTGGTGCCCACCGAGATGCTCGAGGCCGGGCGGATCGACGGGGCGAGCGAGTGGCGGATCTTCTCGCGGATCGCCGTCTACCCGATGGTGCCGGGGCTGATCACCGTGTTCCTGCTGCACTTCGTCGGCATCTGGAACAACTTCCTGCTCCCCTTCATCATGCTCTCGCGCACCGACATGTTCCCGCTGACGGTCGGCTTCTACTCGCTGATGAACCAGGGCAACGACCAGCCCAACACCTACAACGTCGTGATCATGGGCTGCCTCGTCTCGACCATCCCGCTGATCGCGCTCTTCCTCTTCCTGCAGCGCTACTGGCGCCTCGACCTCGTCAGCGGATCGCTCAAGGGCTGACCGCCCGGTTCCGCCGACCTCGCCGACCGCTTCTCCGCGCCGACCACCTCTCTCACACCGAAGGATCGACATGACCACCACCGAGACCGCCACCGCCCCGACGGCGACCGGCAGCACCCTCCCCGACGGCGGCTGGCCCGTCATGCTCACCCCGTTCCGCGAGGACCGCTCGCTCGACTTCGAGCAGGTCGACGCCCTCACGGACTGGCTGATCGACAACGGCGCCGCCGGCATCTTCACCGTCGCGCTCTCCAGCGAGATGTACGACCTCACCGAGGAGGAGCGCCTCGCCCTCGCGACGCGGGTCGTCGCCCGCTCCGCCGGCCGCGTCCCGGTGGTCGCCTCCTCGGTCTCCTCGGGCACCCCGGAGGAGCAGGCCGCGTCCGCCGCCGCGATGGCCGCGACCGGGGTCGACGCGGTCGTGCTGATCTCCTCGCTGGTCGGCGGGCTCACCACCACCGAGGAGGAGTGGCGCGCGACGGTGCAGCACATCCTCGACACCGTGCCGGGGGTCGACTTCGGGATCTACGAGTGCCCGGTGCCGTTCAAGCGCCTGCCCTCGACCGAGAACGTCGCCTGGATGGCCGGGACCGGCCGCTTCGTCTTCTACAAGGACACCTCGCACTCGCTCGAGACCATGCAGGAGCGACTCGCCGCGATCGCGGGCACCCGCCTGAAGCTCTACAACGCGCAGATCTCCTCCCTCACCGACTCGCTCCGCGCGGGTGCCGCGGGCCTCAGCGGCTACGCCGCGAACATCTACCCGGAGCACGTGGCCTGGCTCTGCGAGCACTACGACGACGAGCCCGCCGAGACGGCCGTCGCCGTGCAGCGCCTGCTGACGGTCGCCGAGCACACGATCAACTCGCGCTATCCCACCTCGGCGAAGTACTACCTCCGGCACAGCTCGCGTCTGGCGATCGAGCCGATCAGCCGCTGGAAGCCCGAGGGCATCGGCGCGCACGAGGGCGCACCGCTGCTGGAGCTCGCCGCCTACATCCGCGACCTCCGCCTCCCCGGGGCGGCGCGGGTCGACGGCGCCCGCTAGATGCTCGTCGGGGCGTACCCGTCGCTGCCGGAGCACGCGCGACGCGACGCCGTCGCCTTCGACGCCTTCCACGAGCGGATCGCGCTCGTCACCGGGTGCTCGGGGTTCGAGATCCCGTTCGGCAGCGCCTTCGTGCCCGACGAGGCGGAGCTGCTGCGGCTGCTGCGCCGCGGGGGGACGCACGTGCTCACCCTGCTGCCGGCGGTGCTCGAGCGCGGGGTCGGGCTGGCGGATCCGGTCGAGGAGCCCCGGGGCGCGGCGGTCGCGCTGGTGCGACGGGCCGTCGCTGCCGCAGTATCGGTGAACGAGAGCGAGCGTCGCGCGGTCGTCGACGCGGTGCTGCTCCACTCGGCGCCGCGGATGACGCGTGCGACGGCGGACGCCGCTCGCGCGGCGTTCTCGCGGAGTCTCGCCGAGATCGCCGGCTGGGACGCGCACGGCGTGCAGTTCGTGATCGAGCACTGCGACTCCTTCGAGGGACCGGACCCGGCGAAGGGCTTCCTCGACCTGCCGACCGAGCTCGAGCTCGCCGCCCGCCACGGCTTCGGCACCGCGATCAACTGGGGCCGCTCCTACCTCGAGACCCACCGTCTCGACGGTCCGCTCGAGCACGCGCGGGCGGCGCGAGACGCCGGCAGCCTGGCGATGCTCGGCGTCTCGGGAGTGAGCGACACGGCGACGACGCTCGGCCCCGCGTTCAGCGACAGCCACGCCCCCGTCCGCACCGACGACACCGTCCCGAGCCTGCTCGATCCCGACACCCTGCAGAACTTCCTCGGCGTGGATCCCGGAGCGCGTGTCGTCACGAAGGTCGCGGGCGGACCGCACGCACTCGCCGCCTCCGCCCACGCCGCCCGCCGGCCCTTCCTGCCGGCCGAGCAGCCCCGCAGGCCCCACATGCTGGTCGAGTAGCCCCGCAGGGGCGTATCGAGACCCACCGTCCCCGACGGTTCCGCCCTGAAGACACGACGCCGACCACATCACCGCTCTCTGGAGACACGCCATGACCCACCACCCCGCCGACACCCGCTACGACCGGATGACCTACCACCGCTCCGGCCGCAGCGGCCTGAAGCTGCCCGCCCTCTCACTGGGCCTGTGGCACAACTTCGGCGAGACGAAGCCGATCGAGACCCAGCGCGCGATCGTCCGCCGCGCCTTCGACCTCGGGATCACCCACTTCGACCTCGCCAACAACTACGGCCCGCCCTACGGCTCCGCCGAGACGGCGTTCGGCCGGATCCTCGCGGAGGACCTGCGCCCGTACCGCGACGAGCTGGTCCTCTCCACGAAGGCCGGCTACGACATGTGGCCCGGCCCCTACGGCGATCACGGCTCGCGCAAGTACCTGCTGTCCTCGCTCGACCAGAGCCTCGGCCGGCTCGGCGTCGAGTACGTCGACGTCTTCTACTCGCACCGCCCCGACCCGGAGACCCCGATCGAGGAGACGATGGGCGCGCTGGCGAGTGCGATCCAGCAGGGCAAGGCCCTCTACGCGGGTGTCTCGAACTACTCGCCCGAGCAGACGATCGCCGCCCGCGACGCGCTCGCCGCGCACGGGGTGCCGCTGCTGATCCACCAGCCCCGCTACTCGATGCTCGACCGCCGGCCCGAGGAGTCGGGCCTGCTCGACCTCGTCGAGCGGGAGGGCATCGGCGCCATCGTCTTCTCCCCGCTGGAGCAGGGCCTGCTCACCGACCGCTACCTCTCCGGCGAGATCCCGCCGGACTCTCGCGCCGCGGTCGGGCAGTTCCTCAAGCCCGGAGCCCTCGAGGGCGACTACCAGCGGCTGATCCAAGGCCTGAAGGAGATCGCGGACGGGCGCGGCCAGAGCATCGCCCAGCTCGCCCTGAACTGGGTGCTGCGCTCCTCCGCTGTCACCTCGGCGATCATCGGCGCCTCGAGCGTGCAGCAGCTGGAGCAGAACGTGGCGGCCCTCGACGCACCGCCCCTCTCGGCGACCGAACTCGGGGCGATCGAGACGGCCCTTCCGAACTGACGGAGCCCGCCCTGCGACGCCTGCGCTCGCGATGCTCACCGGACGCTGCGGCGGCCGATCCGCCCGCGGACCGATGGCCTAGATTCGAGGCATGGTGAGCGCAGCAGGGTCGGCACCCGGGCGCCTCCCCCGCCGCTCAGAACAGCCGGACCGCGTCCTCCGGCTCGTCCAGCCCGCGGACCAGCGTCGGGATTCGCTTCTTGAAGGCGAAGAATCCGCGGGAGGCCGAGGGCCAGGCGGTGCCGTCCCAGCGGCGGCGCACGGTGACGAGCGCGATGCCCTCCTGGGCGAGGGCCGAGCGGAGCGCGTCCAGCCGCTCCTGCACGGGACCGACCGGCGCGTACGGGACCACCACGGTGTCGAGCCGCTCGGACGCCGCCCACTCGACCACCGTCGCAGGGAGAGCATCGGCCAGCACCCGCGCCGGCCGACCGCCCTTGTCCGGCGTGTGCTCCGCGGCGTCCGCGATCGCCGCGGCCGTGAAGTCCTGCACCGCCTCGGAGACCGCGAACGGTGAGCGCTCCCCCGGGTCGGCGAAGACCGCGGTCGCGATCAGCCGCTCCGCCAGCCCGGGCTGCTCGGCGAGGAGGCTCGCCGCGTCGAGGTCCTCCTCGTGCAGCAGGAGGCCGGGGCGGGTGCCGAGGGTGCCGACGACGTCGTCCGGCTCGATCGGCGTGCGGGGCGGGAAATGCTCCTCGCTGAGCGCGGGCGCCGAGCCGGCGAGGCCCTGCGGCGAGAAGCGCCCCTCGGTGTACTTGGCGATGTTGGACGCGGTCGCGAGGTACGTCTTGCCCGGGGTCTGCAGGCCGGCCACCCAGCGCCAGGACAGGGTGTTGGAGGCGGCGTCGCCGTCGAGCAGGTGCCGGTAGAAGAAGTCGGCGCCGAGCTGCCAGGGCAGGCCGAGCGTGAAGACCCAGATGCTCGCGAACCACATGCGCGTGTGATTGTGGAGGTACCCGGTCTCGACGAGCTCCTGCACCCAGGCGTCCATCGCGTCGATGCCGCTCCGGCCCTCGATCGCGTCGGCGTAGCCGGTCGGGAGGTGCCCCTCGAAGTCGCGCACCTCGCGGCGGTAGCGGCGCCACACCTCGGGGTTCTGCTCGAGCCAGCCCTTCCAGTAGGTGCGCCAGAGCACCTCCTGGACGAACTTCTCCGCGGCGGTCAGCGTGTGGCGGGCGAGGACCGCGGCGACGACCTCCCGCTCGGTGACGAGCCGGTGGCGGAGGTACGGGGAGAGCCCGGAGACGTTGCTCCGGGACGGTCCGTGGTCGTGATTGCGCTCGCGCGTGTAGGCGGAGCCGGCGCGCGCGACGAAGTCGTCGAGCGCCTCGAGACCGGCGGCTCGGGTCGGGATGAACATCCCGCCATCATGCGACGCGCTCCGGGGCGGGGGCTGACAGCGGCGGGCGGCCCGGGTGACCGCTCTGCGAACGCGCGCCGACTCCTGCTGCTCCGCGCAACTGAGATGGATCTTTATCACCGGTGTCCGCTTGACAGGGGAGCATCCTGACTACCGCCCAAGCGGCCTGGCGTGAGTCCCCTGCAGCTCACATGTCGCCCAGGAGAGGCCTTCTGGAGCAGCTCTTCCACGGCGTGTTCCGGGACGCGGGAAGCGCGCCCGGAGACTTCGACGACCTCCGCGCCGCGCGGCTCAGCACAAACCCGACGCGCACCGCAGCCGAACGGGTCGGGTCGGGTCGAGGGATCCGGTGGCGGTCGTCGCGGGGAGGACCGCGGCGTTCCTTCATGGGTCCGGGGACCTGCAACCCGACCCGATCGGGTTCGCAACGCCTGTCCCCGACAGTCGCAGCGCCTCGACATCCGATACCGGAGCCGCCGCTTCACTTCCGGTGAGGTGATAGTCCGCTCCGGGCCGCCGACGACGACGGACAAGCTCACAGTCGCCGATCTCCTCATCGACCGCCAGGACGGCAGCCTGGTCGCGGGCGTCCTAGCAGATGCCGTCCGGCGCTCGGCTGCCGACCTCGGGCTCCTCGAGACGCTTCTAGGGGTCGTCGCCGCCAGTCACCGCCACCCAAGGAACGCCAGCGCGAGCCTGCTCCAGCATCTTCTCAAGTTGAGAGATGTCGACGCCCCAGCCAGCTCCTTCGCCTGCGCCGGAGTCCGTTCTTGTGGGAAGGCAACACCCGAGAAACGCTGACGACCTAACCGGGCCAGCCGTGGTGAGGACTGAACGTGCAGGCGGCTCCGTTCCTTCGACCGCGTAACGCGCGCGCACCGCGACGACCTCATCGACGACGAGACCCACGAAGCGATCGAGGATCACCCGGACGAACCGCCCGACCCCGCCGCCGTCTCCTGTGGGCGAGCTGCGTTGGTCGAGGACTGGAAGGACACGGTGACCCTGGAGAACGTGCCGGTACCTGCGCCGACTGGAGAGGCGCTGCGCCTCATCGCGGAAGCCGGTCGACTTGCCCGCGCCGACGACTCCCGCGGCGTGATCGGCTCACCCGCGGCGCCGCCGCCGCTTGAGACACGCATGCCGCGATTTACTTGCCTGTCTTTTCAAGCAGTTTTGTCGCGAGGAAAAATTGATCTGAGCGCGGATACGAGTGCCAGTCGGTACTTGACATCCATCTCCAAGAACAAACTCGGTCGAGAACGTGACACATCGAAACGACGAAAGGAATGTATTTGTCCGGTATGGCCTTCGCTGTCTCTGGCGCAGTAACAGACCAAATGCCCTCGGAAGGGTTCACCTCCGGTTCGTTCCAAGCGTAGGCGTAGGTGTCCTCTTTAGCGCCGCCAACGCGGCCGGGATCGGCTAGTAAAGCCACACCAAGAATTTTACCATCTAAATAATCGGGTTCGGTGGTGAAGAACTGGTGGACAGAGAGCGCCCCTTGCGAGAAACCTGAGAATATGAATTTGGCGTTAGGGCACTTGGATATTTCCTGTGTGATCCGAGATTGAAGTTTGCTCACACCATCATATATGGACCCTGAATATCTGTCCAGGTAGTCGGTATTTACAATATTAGCACCCTCAGGGCTCGGCAAGGCTTGATAGGCAACTCCGATTGGCTTGATCTTTGCTCCCCGCGCCGCTTCGTATTCCTCGAAGACTCCCTGAATTTCCGTGCCAAACAGAGCAATGTTTGCTGCCCTATCGGCCGCAGCATCGAACGTTTGGGCAAGCGGCTGCCGAAGCTTTTCCGAAGCCCGTGTAAGCGCTTCGCCCTGCGGCTCCTGGCCCGATCCCCTGAGGCCAAAGAAGACGACTGGCGCACAGGCAGATCGATCGTCCCACGCTTGCGGCGGTTCCGCCGTTCCGTGCTCAGGAGAGGCATACCCGGCCCACGGGATGACGTTCAACCCGTCACCCTCTACTGGGACGCCGGTGCCATATGGGGCGGGGCCAGAGGGACTGCCCCAATCAATATCTGTGGCGTTCAGGTATCCGGCACTGACGGCCCCCTTAGTGCTGTTGACGACTGCCCCACCTCTCCACTCAGCGGCGCCAGAGTAGTCCACAGAAATGGCCGCCGAAGCGAACTTTATTATGACGTTCTCTAGGCGAGCTTCGCCGTTGGGGTATACATGCAGTCCTTGCCAGGAGCCAGGATAAGGAGTGCTGCGGCTGCCCAGATTGAAATTGTCGCCCGCCGCGTTCGAGTGGTCCCTCCAAGAGGTGAATGTGACCGGTGCCGCAGCCGTTCCCGTGGCAATCAGTTTGCCGCGAATGCGTAGTTCATTTCCCTCTACCTTGATGATGCTGTTTTGTACGAGGGTCATAGTGACTCCTGGTGCAATAGTCAGCCCGTCGTCACCGATTCCATATTTTGCGAGAGTTGCATCTGGAACGATCCAGTCTTTCACTAGAATACCCTCGAGAAGTATGCCATTAGAAGGCGTCGATTCAACTTTGTTAAATGCAAAGTTCTCTGGCCGCAATTGATTATCGAAGATGGTCATCGCCGCTCCCCCGTATTCGTCATACCGGCCGTCGCTGTAGTCAAACCGATTGCTCGTGACCTTCATTGGGATCGCCGAGGGGTCGATGGAGGCCGACACCAAATTGAGCTGGCCGTGTTGGATGAGGTTATTAGATAGCTCAATCCGGCTGAGGGCCGCATATGGCTTCTCGGATCGATAGATCCTGGTCCCCATCGACCAAATAGAATTTGTGAGACGGAACAGTTTCGGATCATCTGCCGAGTGGCCCATTGCGTCGATATTATGGACGTAATTGAAGTCCACGGAGCCAACGAGTTCAGTTGTCATGGTTGGTGAACCCACAACAAAACTCCCCCACCCTTGGTCGGATTGCGACGAAGGTCCGTCATTGTTCGTATCTCCGCCGATGCCATCATTCTCGACGGAAGTGAACGTGATTGGTAGCGCACTGCTTCCATGCGCAATCACTGAGCCCTCAATTAAGAAGGTTGAGTAAAATGATTTTATGATGACGCCGGGTTCGATTGTCAAAACCGCGCTTCGTTCAATGATTACGTCAGAGCTGTCGAGCACATAGACCGTTCCGGGGACGTATCTCCACGTTGTATTGGTCGAAATGCGAGTCGGTAGAGGCGTTCCTCGCCAGACTGCGAAGTTGGCGCTCGTCTTGGTGGTCGGAACGTAGCCTGCTTTGGTACCTATGACCGACGCAGTAATAAATTGCCCAGAATCGGCCGCTGTGAGCATATATCTCGCGGCAGTCGCATTGGGGATCGGCTGCCCGTTGCGGTTCCATTGATAAGAAAAGACCGGCGTCGGATTCCATGTCTTTGGAGAAACGGTCAGTGTCGATCCGACCGTTCGCTTGCCGGCGACAGTTGGTATTGGTGCCGTAACAAACTCAACCGGCGTGGGCGTGGATGTCTGCGTCGGCGTAGATGTCGGCGTCGGCGTCGGCGAAGCGGTCGGCGTTGGCGTAGCGGTCGGCGTCGGCGTCGCGGTCGGCGTCGCGGTCGGCGTCGCGGTCGGCGTGGACAAGATTGCGGCGGTGGCTGCGGACGTTTTCGAGGTGGTCGTGTTGCCGGTCTTGGTGCCGGTGACAGTAACGGTGAGGGTGGCGCCGGAGTCCGCGGTGATGAGGGTGTAGTCCCCACCCGTTGCGCCGGGTATCGCGACTGTGCCGCGCTTCCATTGGTAGGCGAAGGTATCCGGGACCGGGTTCCATGTGCCGGGCACTGCGGTCAGTGTGGACCCGACCGTCGTCGTGCCGGTGATCGTCGGAGTGGGGGCGGCCGTGAAAGCGACCGCTGCTGCGCTCTTGATCGCGGCGGTCGCGGCGGACGTTTTCGAGGTGGTGATGTAGCCGGTTTTCGTACCGCTCACGGTCACGGTGACGGTCTTCCCGGCGTCAGCGGCGACCAGGGAGTAGGTCTTCGCTACTGCACCGCTGATGACCACGCCGGCACGCTTCCACTGATAGTCATAGCTCGCCGGCACAGGATTCCAGGCACCAGGCACCGCCGTCAGCTTCAAACCGACCGTCGTCGTGCCCGTGATCGTCGGGATTGGTGCTGCCGTGAAGGCGGTCGCGGGAGCAGCCTTGATCGCCGCGGTCGCAACAGACGTCTTCGAGGTGGCGACATAGCCGGCCTTGCTGCCCGTGACCGTGACCGTGAGGGTCGCGCCGACGTCAGCGGCAACAGGCTTATACGTGGAGGCTGTCGCCCCGCTGATCACAGTCGTCCCGCGCTTCCACTGGTAGGTGAACGTCGGGACCGGATTCCAGGTGCCCGTCGCAGCGGTCAGGGTCGCCCCGACCGTCGCCGTCCCCGTGATCGTAGGAACCGGCGCGGCCGCGAACGCGATCGCGGGAGCAGCCTTGATCGCCGCGGTCGCAACAGACGTCTTCGAGGTGGCGACATAGCCGGCCTTGCTGCCCGTGACCGTGACCGTGAGGGTCGCGCCGACGTCAGCGGCAACAGGCTTATAGGTGGAGGCTGTCGCCCCGCTGATCACAGTCGTCCCCCGCTTCCACTGATACGCGAACGTCGGCACGGGATTCCACGTCCCCGGTTTCGCCGTCAAAGTCGACCCCACCGTCGTCGTGCCCGTGATCGTCGGCGCCGACGCGGCCGAGAACGCGGTCGCCGGAGCAGCCTTGATCGCCGCGGTCGCGACAGACGTCTTCGTCGTGGTGACGTACCCGGCCTTGCTGCCCGTGACGGTGACCGTCAGGGTCGCGCCGACATCCGCGGTGACGGGCTTGTAGGTGGACGCGGTCGCGCCGCTGATCGTCGTGGTGCCGCGCTTCCACTGATACGCGAACGTCGGCACGGGGCTCCACGTACCCGTGCTTGCCGTCAAGGTGGACCCCACGGTCGCGGTCCCGGTGACCCGGGGAACCGGCGCCGCCGTGAACGCAGCTGCTGCCCTAATCGCTGCGGTCCGTGCCGACGTTCTCGAGGTCGTGGTGTACCCGGTCTTCGTTCCGGTGACGGTGACGGTGAGGGTCGCGCCGACGTCCGCAGTGACGGGCTTGTAGGTGGCGGCGGTCGCACCCGAGATCGTCGTGGTGCCGCGCTTCCACTGATACGCCAACGTCGGCGCGGGGGCCCACGTGCCCGTGACAGCGGTCAGCGTTGAGCCCACGGTCGTGGTCCCGGTGACCGTGGGAACCGGTGCACTCGTGAACGCCGTCGCCGCGGCAGCTGGGGCTGCCGGCAAAGCGGTGAGCACGAGCGCCACGAGGAGGAGCATCGCAATGCGGGCGAGGGAGGAGGACTTGAGCAGCACCGGTGACCAATCGAGGATGTGACAAGGACCGCGACATCGCTCGGGAGGGCGGAAGAGTAGCAGCCCACATCGCCCGGTTGAGAAGCTGCTCATTGTCTTCACAGTCGGGGCCGCTCCACAATCACCGAGACGGTGACAGAAAGGGAAGGACCAGCCGACCGCGATCTGATGGGGTGCTCCTCAGCAGGCTCGCTCTTCGCGTCGGTCCGCGGGGCGCTTCGACGGCGGTCCGGGCTCCGCGTCAGCGATGCCGCGGTCCGTGAGCCGCCGTGGCCGCCGTTCGGGCTCGGACAGGGCCTCGAGAGGGACGCCGTCGGTCACCGGTTCCCCGGTCCGGTCTTCATAGGTGGAGAGCGTGGTCGGGCCGTCCTGAGAGAGCAGAACTGCCCAGTACCCCTGCGTCGCTCGACTCTCGAGCGAGCACGAGAGACCACCGAGGAACGGAGGAACCCGACATGAACAGCACCCCACAGACGAACCCGCTGATCGGCGGACCGGTGAGCGACGACGAGCAGCGCGCCTACTCCGCCTGGGCGAAGCGGATCGAAGCCGGACGGTACGAGCCCGCCGCTGACGGCGAGGTCTTCGAGGGAGCGGCAGCGGCCGAGAACGCGACCGAGCTGCTGGAGTCCCTCATCGGCGCCGACGCGCTCAGCGAGGCGATCGGACGGGGACGGCCCGGACTCGAAGGACGGGCCGGCGGCGGCCCCTCCGTCACGCGCCAGGTGCGGCTTTCTCAGGATCTCGATGCTCGGCTCGCCGCCCGCGCTGCAGGGGAGGACGTCGAGCTCAGCGTCAATGTTTGCCGCGCGCTCGACGACTACCTCCGCCCGACGGCATGACGCTCCGAGTCGTACCGAGGGACGCCGTTCGCCCCGGAAGCCGTGGTCAGCGCGCCGTTCGTGACCGGCGACGCGAACCCGCCGCCCGTCGCCGTGGAGGACCCGAGTCAGAACACCCTGACCCTGAATCGCTCTGAGGCGCGGATGAGGTGCTCGTCGGTGGCGAGGATGTCCTCGCCGCTGAGGCTCCTCAGATCGGTGCTCCACTCGTCCTCGTCGCCGGGGAGCCAGACGGCTCGGCACCAGCCGCCGCCCCACTTGCTGCCGAAGTGGATCCCCCGGGGGACGGACCCGTCGTCGACGGTGATGCGGCGGAGGCTCAGGGCGATGGCCGTCGTCACGATGCGGTCGCCGCCGCGAAGGACCGCGGTCGTCAGAGCCCGGATGCCGTGGCGGGCGAGCACCCCCTCGACACGAGGCTCGATCGCGGCGATCGAATCAGGATGCTCGACATCGATCCAGGTGCCGCTTCCTGCCGTCTCGACCCGGAACATCCTGCGCTCGGTCCGCCACTGGCGCGGGACGGCGCCGATGCCCATGCACGACGACTCCTGCCACTCCGCCGCCGCGATCTCGAGGAACTCCTCACGAGTGAGACCGAGGGCCGCAGCGTCCTTCTCGACAGGGTCGGCCGCGCCGAGTCGGCGCTTGAACACCGACAGCACCTCCGCGAATGCGGTCTCCTCGTCACTGGCGAGGTACAGAGTCCGGCCGTACGAGTCGTAGCGGCCCCACCGCCGACGTGCGGAGCGACCGGTGCGCAGAGGCGCGGAGAGCGGGCCGTACTTCGGCTTTGCGACGCGGAACGTCTGCTCGCCGGCGTCAGGGAGCAGACGCAGACCGGTCTCTGAGCAGGTTCGCGCTGTCGACACGGTCGTCAGACGTCCGGATCGCCGCGGATGAACGACTCGACAGCCTCGATGACCGCGCTGCCCCGGTCCTCGCGAATGGCGGTGATCGGCGTGTCCTCGTGGAGCACAGGGTTGCCGCCGAGGAACCACTGGCGCGCGACGTGCTCCGACTCCGACTCGGACAGGGCGACCCAGACGCGGTGGCCGAGTTGCAGCCGGCGCGTGAAGTCCGCTGAGGGCCGCGGACCGTCGGGCTTGGCCCACTTGCTGGGCAGTTTCCGGTCCTTCGAGCCGGTCATCGCCGCAATGAGCGTCGGCCCCAGACCCTGAACGAGCACGGCAGCGACCTCGTGCACGTCCATCCGTGCGGTTCTCGCGTGCTGACCTGTCGTCACTGCAGTGGGCATCGCACCCTCCTCGGAAGCATCGTTACCCCTACTTTACCCCGCGTTCTCCCACGGTGGCGTCGTGACGAGGCCCTCCGCGTCGCCGCGACACCTACCCCTTCGCCTGGAAGTACACGTCCACGAAGTAGTTCGTGGAGTTGTACGACGACGACGGCATGACTCCGCCGGAACCGTAGCGGTAGACGCCGTTGTCGCCGGAGGCCGAGGTCAGCGCGCCGTTGGTGACCGGCGAGGCGAGCCCGGCTCCCGTGGCGGCGTAGTAGCCCGCCGGCGCGAGGTACGACACCGTGTAGCGCGCGCCCGGCACGAGCTCGACCGGTGTCGCGAAGGCGGCGCTCTGCCAGCCGGTCGCCGTCTCGCCGGTGAAGGTCACCTGCGCGATCCGCGTGCCGGAGGCGTCCCACAGCGAGCCGACGTGA
The DNA here is from genome assembly GCF_004366415.1 of Rathayibacter sp. PhB151. Lineage (NCBI taxonomy): Bacteria > Bacillati > Actinomycetota > Actinomycetes > Micrococcales > Microbacteriaceae > Rathayibacter > Rathayibacter sp. PhB151. The sequence goes on from NZ_SOEN01000006.1 coordinate 1,194,907, forward strand.
GTGCCGGTGTTGCGGGAGCCCTTGTAGAAGGCGATGCCGGTGGCGCTGCCCGCGGTCGACGCGGTGAAGGACATCCCGACCTCGACCGAGGACGAGTCCTCGGCGGAGGCGGTCGCGGGCGTCGCGTCGGCGAACAGGCGCGTGCCGGACGGGGTGACCGGCGTGGGCGTCGGGGTCGGCGTGGGCGCCGCCGACGGCGTGAACGAGACGTCGACCAGGTAGTTCGTGGTCGAGCGCTGCCCCGCGAAGCCGCCGGAGTAGGTGTAGGCGCCGGAGTCGCTCGCGGTGACGAGCGGGCCGCGCGTGGATCCGGAGCCGAAGCCGTTGATCGTGGCGGAGTAGTTGCCGGTGGTCGTCGTGTAGGCGGCGACGTAGTCGGTGCCGCCGGTCACGGCCACCGGGGTGGCGAATGTCACCTGCTGCCAGCCGGCCGTGCTCTCGGCGGTGAAGGTCGCCCGGCCGATCTCGGCGCCGGTGTCGGCGTTCGAGAGCGTGCCGACGTGGGTGCCGGTGTTGCCGGGGCCCTTGTAGAAGCGGAGCGAGGTGACGGTGCCGTTCACGAGCGGCGCGAAGCGCACGCCCAGGGTGACCGGGGTGCCCTCGGCGACCTGCGCGATGCCGGGGGTCGTCGAGTCGTCGAAGAGCCGGCAGGGGCAGGCTCCCGCGACGGTGTCGGGGGCCTGGGTGGTGAAGGTCCAGCTGCCGCCCGAGGTGACGGTGCCGCCGCCGGTCGCGGTGCCGGCGAGGGTCGCGGTGTACCCGGTCGACGCGGCGAGCGGGGCGGTGGGCGTGAAGGTGGCGGTGCGGGTGGTGGCGTTGTACGCGGTGCTGCCCGCGACGCTCGCGCCGGCGGCGGTCTTCAGCGTCATCACGACCGTGCTCGCCGTCACCGCCTTCGAGAAGACGGCCGAGACCTTCGTCGACGGCGCGACGCTCGAGGAGCCGGCCAGCGGCGCCTGCGAGCCGACGCTCAGCGGCGTGGCGTCGACCGTGCTGTAGACGGCGTCGACGAAGTAGTTGTTCGCACGGTAGCTGTCGGCCGGGAAGCCGCCGGTGGTGCTGTAGACCCCGGCGGGCGTCGCTCCGAAGCCGCCGGCGACCGTCAGCGGGGCGGCGGCGTAGCCGGTGCTCGACCAGAACCAGTCGGCGGACGAGTAGTGGCCGGTCGAGGTCGTGTACGAGACGACGTAGGTGGTGCCGGCGGTGACGGCGACGGGCGCGCCGAACGTGGCGGTCTGCCAGCCGCTCGCCGTCTCGTTCGCGAAGGCGACGGTGGCCAGCTGCCGGCCGTCGACACTCCAGAGGGTGCCGGTGTGCGGGCCGGTGTTGGCCGCGCTCTTGTAGAAGCGGACGCCCTGGATGAAGCCGTCGGCGCTGGGGGTGAAGCGCAGGCCGAGGGTGGCCGGATCGACGTCGCCGGAGTCCGCGGTCTTCGGCACCTCGGCGCCGAACACGGTGGCGGTGCCGGTGATGGTGACGGCGCGGCTGGTGACGGCTCCGATGTTGGCGCTGTCGTCGACGGCGCGCACCCGGATCGAGCCGGTGCCGGCGCCGTGCTGCACGTAGCTGTACGACCAGGACGTCGTGCCGGTCGCCGGGTGCCAGGTGGCGCCGTCGGTCGAGACCTCGACGCCGGCGACCTTGCCCGCGGCGTCGGACGCGGTGCCCGAGACCGAGACCGTGCTGCCGTTGGCCTTGCTGGTGGCGCCGGAGGGGTTCGAGACCGCGACGGTCGGGCCCGCGGTGTCGGTGCTCTTCGTCGCGGCGACCAGGCCGCTCATCAGCGTGGTGGGCTGCACGCCCATGTCGGCGAAGAGGTTCACCTGCGCCTGCTGCATCCGCACGTCCGCGGCGGCTCCGTTGCCGTCGTGCTGCTGGTCGAGGCCCCAGGTCCACTGCACGGAGCCGGCCGAGAAGACGAGCGCGCCGCTCGCCGCCTTGTAGAGGGTGAGGTTGTGCCGGGTGGTGCCCGCAGCGACGGTGGTGCCGAAGTCCTGCAGGTACTCGGGGACGGCGCCGGTCGTCGTCGAGAGGCGGATCAGGCCGGGCGGACGCGAGCCGTTGTCGACGTCCTCGTTGGACTCGTAGCCGATGGTGTGCGGGGCCAGCGCGGCGCTGCTCCCGCTGGCGAGGCCGGTGAGCGAGGTGTTGCGCCAGAGCCGCAGCTTCCCCTCCGCGGCGCTGACCGTCACCGGCAGATCGGAGTAGTTCACCATGTAGAGCGTGCCCGCGAGGGAGTTCTCGGGCCGGCCGCCGCCGTTCGCCACCGACGCGAAGCGCGGGTCGCGCCAGGTGCCGGTGGACTCGGGCGACGGGTCGGTCTTGGCGTTCGCCCAGGTCTCCTTGTAGGTGACGACGGTGCGGTAGTCCTGGCCGCCCGCGGTCGGCGAGGGCTCGTAGCGGGTACGCCAGTAGTTCTCGTTGCCGGAGAGGAACTGCAGGTTCACGCCGGCGTCGCGCGCGGCGGTGACGTTCGCGCGCTGGGCGCCGGACCAGTACTCGTCGTGGCCGACCGAGAGGAAGCTGCGGTGCTGCTTCAGCGCCGAGCCGAAGCGGTCGGTGTCGACGCCGCTGAAGTAGCTGACGTCGTAGCCGTTGCGCTCGAGGAAGCGCACCAGCGGGAACTCGTTGGCGAAGTAGAAGTCGCGGCCCTGGTTGTCGCCGCGGGTGGTGACGGGGCGGTTGTAGCTGAGCTTGTAGGCGCGGCCGTTGGCGCCGCCGCTGTAGAAGTTCGAGCCGCCGTAGGTGTTGTAGGCCTGCCAGGTGGGGTCGGAGGTCTGGAAGAGCACCGCCGAGGTGCTGGCGGTGTCGCGCACGACGAAGGTGATCTGGCTCCGGCCACCCGTGTCGGCGCGGGTGAGCAGGGCGACGTAGACGCCGGAGACGGCGGTGCTCGGCACGTCCCAGCCCGCCGAGACGGCCCACGTGCCGCAGTCGTAGAGCTCGGTGGTGACGTCGGAGAGGCACTCCGGCTGGACCTGCGGGAGGGCCGCGCTCGGGGTCACCGAGGTGATCAGGCGGGCGCCCTTCCCGGCGTACCAGCCGGTGCGGTAGACGTCGATCGAGTAGGCCGCGGCGTCGGTGTCGATCTTGAAGTCGACCCGCTGCCCGACGTTCACGCTGATGTCGGTGGAGTAGCCCTGGATCGACGGGTCGCCGGCTCCGGAGATGTCCCAGACCGAGGGGTCGGTGCCGGGCTTCGCGTTCTCGCAGACGATCGCGTTCTGCCCGGGCGCGCACGCGGTGTCGGCGCTCGCGGTGGGCACGACGAGACCGACCACGACGAGGGCTGCGGCGGCGGCGATCGCGAGGAGCGACGCGCGGAGGCGGCCCCGGCGGGTCGGCGGGAGGAGCCGCGGCGTCAGGGGCGTGCGCGGCGTCAGGGGGGTGCGCGGAGCGGGGGCGGGGTCCATCGGGGACGCCTTTCGGGGGTCGTTCCCGCGTCGGGTACGCGGGAGCCGGCGACGGGGCGCGTCCGGGGACGGGCCGAGCCCGGGTCCGCGAGGGTCCTGCAGCTCCCCCGCCAGGATCGGGGAAGAGGGGGACGCCGGGCGGGTGGACCGGGAATGCCGAGCAGGACGACGGTACCGGAAGCAGAACGCGCCAGGGGGTCGATTGGGCAACGATTCGTGGTAATGCGCTGTGCGGCGCCGGACTTCCGATGTCGACGTGACCGGGGCGGGGACGTCCCAGGCCGCTCGTCGCCGATCCGACGCCGGATCGTTACCGAGAGAGCGCTCTCTCACGACGTACTCTGGGCAGACGCAGCTGGGGGGCCACTCCCCCCTCGTCGCTCCATCACTCAACGAGGAGGAACCATGCGGTCATCCCTGCACCGTCGTCTCACCCTTCCGGTCGCCGTACTCGCGGCCGCCGGAATCGCCCTCGCGGGCTGCTCCAGCAGCAGCGACCCCAACGACCCGAACGCCGGCGGTGGCGCGAGCTCCGGCGGCGCCGCGGGCGACGGCTCCGTCACCGTCTACGGCACCATCAACGGCGACGAGGCGACCCTGCTCGAGCAGTCCTGGGCGGACTGGGAGAAGGAGTCCGGCATCGACATCAAGTACACCGGCGACAAGGGCTTCGAGCAGCAGATCGGCATCAAGGTGCAGGGCGGCGACGTCCCCGACCTCGCGATCTTCCCGCAGCCGGGACTGCTCGCCGACACCGTCGCCTCGGGCAAGGTGAAGGAGCTGCCCGAGGGCGCTCTGGCGAACGTGAAGCAGAACTGGTCGGAGGACTGGCAGAAGTACGGCCAGGTCGACGGCACCCAGTACGGCGCGCCGCTGATGGCGAGCGTGAAGGGCTACGTCTGGTACTCGCCGGCGAAGTTCGCCGAGTGGGGCGTCTCGGTCCCGACGACCTGGGACGAGATGGAGGCGCTGGGCAAGACCATCGCCGAGAAGTCGGGCGGGCCGTCCTGGTGCGCGGGCTTCGCCTCCGACGCCGCGTCGGGCTGGCCGGGCACGGACTGGATCGAGGACGCGGTGCTCCGCGAGTCCGGTCCGGACGTCTACGACTCGTGGGTCGCGGGCGACACCCCGTTCACCGACCCGAAGATCAAGGCCGCGTTCGACTCGGTCGGCTCGATCCTGCTCGACCCGACGCTCGTGAACGCGGGCTACGGCGACGTCTCCTCGATCAACTCGACCGCCTTCGGCGACGTCGCGCAGAACATCGCGAACGGCTCCTGCGCGCTGACCCACCAGGCGTCCTTCTTCGAGGGCTTCCTCACCGGAGCGGACGCGACCGTGGCCGAGGACGGCGACGTCTGGGCGTTCCTCACCCCGCCGATCTCCGCGGACGACGACCAGGCCGTCACCGGTGGCGGCGAGTTCGTCGCCGCGTTCGCGGACGACGCGGACACCGCGAAGGTGCAGGAGTACCTGGCCAGCGCCGACTGGGCGAACAGCCGCGTGAAGCTCGGCGGCGTCATCTCGGCGAACACCGGCCTCGACCCGGCGAACGCGAGCAGCGACCTGCTGCGCAGCTCCATCTCGATCCTGCAGGACCCGGGCACCACGTTCCGCTTCGACGCCTCCGACCTGATGCCCAAGGCCGTCGGCTCCGACAGCTTCTTCAAGGGCATGGTCGACTGGATCGACGGCTCGAGCACCGACCAGGTCCTCGACACCATCCAGGCGGGTTACACCTCGTAGCGCGCACATGCTGATCGAGTAGCCCGCGGAGTGGGCGTATCGAGATCCACCGTCTCCAGCAGGGTGGGTCTCGATACGCCGCCTTCGGCGGCTACTCGACCAGCATGGAACGGCACAGATCGGGCTACCCGCCCAGCTCACGCTGATCGAGCAGCCCGCGCAGAACATGCTGATCGAGTAGCCCGCGCAGCGGGCGTATCGAGATCCACCGTCGCCAGCAGGGCGGGTCTCGATACGCCGCCTGCGGCGGCTACTCGACCAGCATGGACAGCGACACAGCCCGCGCAGCGGCCCTCCGCTTGCTGGTCGCGCAGCGGGGCCTCAGCAGGTCGCCGCCGGGTACGGGGCGGTCGTCGTGGTCGTCGCGGGGGTGCCGCCGACCGTGGCGGTGCTGGTCACCGTCGCCGTTCCGGCCGGCATGCTCGTCGCGCGGACGGTGAAGGCGGCGCTGGCGGACTTGCCCGGCGCGACCTTCGGGAACGACTTCGTGCCGTGGCTGGTCTCGACCTTCAGGTCGGCCGGGACCGTCGCGTCGTTGCGGGCGCTGACGGTCAGGACGATCTTGCCGGCGACGCAGCGGCTCGACGCGGTGACGGTCGTCGGCAGCGCCGGCGCGAGCGACACCGTGGTGGGCGTGCCGACGGCGACGGGCGCGATGGTGACCTTGTCGATGTTCGGGGCGTACGCCGTGGCGTTCCCGAGGACGATCGGCGCGGTCCCGGTGGTCAGGGTCAGGGGAATGGTGCGCTCCCAGAAGCTGTCCCACGAGATCGTGTAGCGGAAGTAGGCGCTGCCGACGGTGCCGGCGACCCCCTTCTCCGTCACGTCGATCCGGCGGTCGACGACCTGCGGGTTGTAGTCGTGGCGGCCGCTGAGCTCGGCGTTGGAGTAGGTCACCGAGAGGTCGTAGGCGCCGGCGGTGTCGAAGCCCGCGGCCCGCGCGATCTCGAGGGTGTTGGCCGCGCCGTTGCCGACGAAGCCCACGTACTGCCCGCCCGACACGTTGGAGCCGGTGCTCGCGGCGAGCGAGGCGTTCGCCGCCGCACCTGTCTTCGTCGCGTTTTCGGCCTCGATCGTCGTCGCGGCGGAGTCGGAGTCGGCGGCGCGGGTCGTCGTCACGGTGCTGAGCAGCACGCCGGCGGCGGAGCGCAGCTCGATCTCGTTGATGCCCTCGACGAGGTGCAGTCGGGTGGTCGAGGACCAGAGTCCGGCCGATCCGGAGCTGACGGTGCTGACCGTGCGGCCGTTGACGGACACGTCGATGCTCGACGCTCCGCTCGTGCGGTAGTCGAGCGCGACGTCGTAGTAGCCGGTCTTCCACGCGTTCGCGTAGACGTCGGCGCGCTGCTGGCCGGCGATGCTCGCGAAGCCGCGCGCACCCGCCGCGTCGTAGACGACCTTCGCTCCTCCCGCGTAGCGCAGGGTCGAGGCCGGGTACACGGTCCTCTCGCCGTCGGTGACGTCGGTGAGGAGGAATTTGTCGAGCGTGATGTCGGCGTTCGGGAGGACGGTCGTGCCGTTCTCGCTGGCGCGCAGCGAGAGGGTGTGCTCGCCGGCGGTCAGCTCGACGGTCACCTCGGCGCTGCCACGGTACTGCCACTTCTGCGTGTTCGTCAGAGCGAGGTCGGCGGTGTACTGCACGAGCCGGTTCTTCGCGCCGTCGACGAAGAGGGCGTGGCGCCCGGGGACGCCGGGCGTCGATCCGATCACCTGGAAGCGGTAGCTGCCGGTGCGCGGGACGGTGACGGTCCAGTCGGCCTTCGAGGAGGCGTTGTTGAACGATCCGACGTCGCGCCCGCCGGAGGCGAGGAACTTCCAGCCGCCGCCGTCGGTGGGGTTCTGCGTGTAGGCCTGGGCGCCGGTGAGCGCCGTGTTCTCGGCCTCGATGCTGGTCTGCCAGCTCGCGGTGGTGCTGACGGCGCGGTCCTGGGCGGGAGTGATGACCACCTGGTAGGCCGCGTAGCGGTCGTAGCTCGGGATCGCCAGGTCGAGCGAGCCGGCGGCGAGGGCCGCTCCGTCGACGGCGGCGATCACGCGCGGCGTGCCGTGCACGCCCTGGGCGCCGGAGAGGGTCGCCTCGCGGACCTCGACGTCCACGGTCGAGCCGAAGACGGCCGGGTCGAGCCCGTGGAGGTCGAGGGCGACGTTCTGCGAGCCCGAGCCGCCGTAGAGGACGGTCGCGCGCTTGTTCACCGCGTCGACCGCGCCGATGCCCTGCAGGGTGTCGGCGGTGTTCAGCTTCGGGGGCGTGACCGCGACGGTCTTCGAGCCGTCGAGGTCGCCGTACCACTTGAACATCCACCAGCCGGCGTTCGCCGCGTTGGGGCGGGCGCTGTTGTCGGAGAGGTTGCCGGCGTAGTTCCAGTAGGCGACCTGCGCGTCGACCTTCTCGTCCTCGAACATCGCGAGCCACTGGATCAGCTGGCCGGGCGTGCCCATGTCGCGCAGCATCCCGTACTCGGTGATGTTGATCGGGATATCGGCGATCCCGCGGGCGTCCTCGAGGGCGCGGTAGTCCTCCAGGTGCGAGCGGAAGGTGGCGAGATTGTCGATGCCGAGCTCGTGCCAGATCATCACCTGCGGGAGGGTGCCGGTGGACTTCGCGTGGTCGAGGAAGTCCGCGGTGCGATCGGCGTGATAGGAGGCGTCGCCGGGTCCGCCGACGCGCGCGGTGCCCAGGCCGTGGCGGGCGTAGACCTTCTGGATGACGTCGTAGGAGGCCTTCCAGTCGGCGAGGAACGTGTCCTTCAGCGCGCCCCAGTCGTTGTACCAGTTGCCGCCGTCCGGCTCGTTGAAGGGAATGTGCACGTAGTCCTGCGGGCGATCCGACTTCGTGGCGACCGCCTCGGTGACGAACTCGACGATCTCGAGGTAGTCCCACACTCCGTTCGGAGTGCTCGTGTACGTGCCGGTCGCCTGGTCGTAGGTGCGGGTGTCGCCCGGGCGCTGACCGCCGTTGTAGGCCCAGTCGGGGTAGTAGTCCTGCGTGTAGATGTACATGTCCTCGCCGTACTTGGCGAAGAAGCCGTCCTCGACCTTGAGGGCGTCGCCGCTCGGGTGCTGGGTGCCGAACGGCGCCTTCTGCGAGGTGTTGGTGATGTGCGCTCCGTCGATGAGCGCCTGCGTGGGCGCTCCTTCGTCGCCGAAGCCGTAGAGGGTGCCGGTGGCACCGCCGCGGAAATCGCCGGTGGACCGCGAGAAGTCCACGGCGAGGGTCTCGGAGCTGCCCGCCGCGCTCGCGGGGGCGGCGACCGCGACGAGGCCGAGTCCGCTGAGGGCGACGCCGATCGCGGCGGCGCAGGCCAGTGCTCTGGAGGCTTTCATCATCGAATGCTCTTCCTGTGGGAGGGGACGGCGAGGCGCCGCTGCCAGCACGATAGCGATTTCAGACCCTGCGAGCCAGAGAATCCTGAAATCGGTATCGCATCTCCGTCGTCCTCGGCGATAACGGTTTCATCTCGCCCTTGCGCTCAACTGAAATCGGTATCAGTATCAGTCGAGCTTCCACCGGGAGCGAGCCCTTCCCACTCCACGACGACGAGGAGCCCCTGTGCCGAACGACCTGACCTGGGGAGACCCCGAGGCCCTCCAGCTGACGTTCGCCTGCGACGCCGATGCTCCGTTCCGACTGGTGGCGCTGACGGCCCGCGGAGTCGCGCTCCGGGCGACGCACGCCGCTCCGTTCTTCGAGATCACCACCGTCGCCGCCGGTCACGCCCCGGCGAGCAGCCGGCTGACCCACTCGCAGCTCGGCGCCGCACTGCGCTACGTCTCGCACCGCGAGAGCGTCGTCGACGGCCTCGACGTGCTGGAGGTCACGGCCGAGGCGCCGGGACTGGTCGCGACCGCCGTGCTCCGGAGGGTGCCCGGCGTCGCCGCCGTCACCTCCGAGGTCGTCGTCCGGGCGACCGAGCGCCAGGTGCTGCGGTCCGTCGCCTCCTGGAGCTGCGACCCGGGCGCCACCGCCGGCACCGCGGCGACCACCGGCAAGGAGTCCTTCGCCCGCTGGTCCCTGCTGCGCGGCCGGAACGACTGGCTCGGCGAGGGCCGCTGGAGCAGCACGCCGCTGCGCGACGCCGGCCTGGTCACCCTCCGCGAGGACATCACCGAGCACGACCCGCGCGGCGCGGTCGGCGCGGTCTCGACCGGCAGCTGGTCCACCGGAGAGCAGCTCCCGGTCGCCGGCCTCCACGCCCCCGACGCCGCCCTCCTCTGGCAGATCGAGCACAACGGCGCCTGGCGCTGGGAGGTCGGCGAGGACATCGACGGCGGCTCGATCGCCCTCTCCGGCCCGACGGACCTCGACCACGGCTGGCTCTGCGTGCTCGAGCCGGGCGAGGAGTTCCGCTCCGTCCCCGTCACGGTCGCCGTCGGCGCCGACACGACGGCCGCCGCGGACGCGCTCACCCTCAGCCGCCGGGCCCGGCGCCGCGCGCACCCGGACAACGCGGCGATGCCCGTCGTCTTCAACGACTACATGAACACCCTCGACGGCGACCCGACCACCGCGAAGCTGCTGCCGCTGATCGACGCCGCGGCCGCCGCAGGCGCCGAGATCTTCTGCATCGACGCCGGCTGGTACGACGACAGCGGGGTCGCCGGCGGCTGGTGGAGCAGCGTCGGCGCCTGGCAGCCGTCCACCGTCCGCTTCCCGGACGGCCTCTGCGAGGTGATCGAGCGGATCCGCGCCCGCGGCCTGGTCCCGGGGCTGTGGCTGGAGCCCGAGGTCATCGGCGTGGACAGCCCCCTCGCCGGCGAGCTGCCGGACGACGCGTTCCTGCAGCGGGCCGGCGCGCGGATCGAGGAGCACGAGCGGTTCCACCTCGACCTGCGCCACCCCGCGGCGCGCGCGCACCTCGACGCGACCGTCGACCGCCTGATCGCCGACTTCGGCATCGGCTTCTTCAAGCTCGACTACAACATCGACGCCGGCCCCGGCACCGACCGCGACGCCGACTCGATCGGCGCGGGCCTGCTCGGCCACAACCGCGCCTACCTCGCCTGGCTCGACGGTGTGCTCGACCGGCACCCGACCCTGGTGATCGAGAGCTGCTCCTCGGGCGCGATGCGGCAGGACTGGGCCGTGATGTCCCGCCTGCAGATGCAGTCGACCTCCGACCAGCAGGACTTCCGCCGCTACCCGCCGATCGCGACCGCCGCGCCGATGATGCTCCTCCCGGAGCAGGCCGCCAGCTGGGCGTACCCGCAGGCCGACATGGACGACGAGGAGATCGCGTTCTGCCTGGTCACCGGGCTCCTCGGCCGGTTCTACCTGTCGGGCTACCTCAACCGGATGTCCGACCCGCAGCTCGCCCTGGTGCACGAGGCCGTCGCCGCGGCGAAGCGGCTCCGCGCTCCGATCGCGGCGTCCCTCCCGCGCTGGCCGCTCGGGCTGCCGGGCTGGACGGACGACGCGGTCGCCCTGGCGCTGCGGACCGAGGACGAGCACCTGGTCTCGGTCTGGCGCCGCAGCGGCAGCGACGACGTCGTGCTGTACGTCCCGGAGCTGCGCGGGCAGGACGTCGACGTCTCGGTCGTGTTCCCGGTCGCGCTGACGGCCTGGCCCGTCGAGTGGGAGCCCAGCACCGCCCGCCTCACCGTCCGGCCCACCGGCTCCGGTCCCTCCGCCCGCACCTTCCGCCTGTCCCTCCGCACCACCTGACCCCTGCCGGATCCACCCGTCCCGGCACACCCTCTCCCCTCACAGAAAGCTCGAGTATTTCGATGAAGAAGTCACTCCTCAGCGCGGCCGTCCTCACGGCGGCCTCCGCCCTGCTCCTCGCCGGCTGCAGCGACCCCGGGGCCGGCGGCGGCACCGCGGGCGGCGACGCCGCCCCCGCCTCCTGGCCCGCCCAGGACGCCGACCTGTCCGGCACCGACCTCACCATCTGGGCCGCGCAGAACTCCAACACCGTCCCGGAGTCGGTCATCGAGGGCTTCGAGGAGCTCACCGGCGCCAGCGTCGACGTCGAGACCATCCCGGACCCCTACGAGCAGGGCGTGCAGACCAAGGTCGCCACCGGCGACAAGCCCGACCTCGCCTTCTGGCAGCCCACCGCCTCGCAGCTCACCGCGCTGAACGCCTCGACGAACCTGCAGAGCCTCGACGGAGCGCCCTGGCTCGAGGACGTCGACCCCTCGCTGAAGGACATCACCGGCCTGCTCGACGACACCCGCTACGCCGCGCTGGTGACCACGCCCGCGGTCGAGGGCGTCTACTACAACAAGAAGGTCTTCGAGGCGAACGGCATCACCGAGACGCCGACCGACTGGGACTCGTTCGTCGAGCTCGGCCGGCAGCTGAAGGACAAGGGCGTCACCCCGTTCTTCGAGATGGGCGCCGACCGCTGGGCCACCCAGTGGTGGGTGCAGGTGCAGCTCGCCGACGCCGCGAAGGACGGCCTCTGGGACCGCGTCAACTCGGGCGAGGAGAAGTTCACCGACCCGACCATCCAGGGCACGATCGACACCTACAAGGGTCTGATCGACGAGGGCCTGTTCAACGAGGACATCAAGACCGCGACCTTCGAGGACCAGGGCGCGGCCCTCCTCGCCGGCGACGCCGCGATGGTCGTCCAGGTCAACTCGTTCTTCGGCCAGCTGCAGTCGCTGTCCGACACCGCGACGCTCAACGACACGATCGGCTTCTTCCCGATCTCGCCCTCGGGCAACGTCGGCACCTTCATCCCGGACCAGTCGAACGCGCTCGTCGCCTTCGCCACCGGAGACGAGAAGAAGGAGGCGGCCTCGCGCCAGCTCCTCTCCTACTGGCTCGGCGACGGCTACTCGGACTTCGTCACCGCGCAGGACACCATCTCGCTCCAGCCCTCGGTCACCACGCCCGACACCGTGCCCACCGCCCTCGTCTCGGTCAGCGACTCCGTCGGCGACTCGGTCGGCTCGATGCAGGCGCAGGCCATCGCGAACCCCGACCTGTACATCTACCTCGCCGACATGATCCAGGGCACCAAGACCCCGGAGCAGGTCGCGCAGGCGACGCAGGACCAGTTCGCGCAGCTCGCGAAGGCGCAGGGCGCCACCGGCTTCTAGCCGCTCGACACCGGGGCCCGGCCACGACGGCGGGCCCCGGACCCTCCCGCGCACGACCCCCTCTCTCGAAAGGCAGTGCCCCGCGTGTCCACCACCCGAGCCGCCGCGCCACCCCGGGTCCTCGCCCGCGCCGTGAAGACCGGCGGCATGCCGAGCGGACGCCGCTCCGACCACCCGCTGGTCTTCCTCGTGCCGGCCCTGCTGGTCCTTGTCGTCTTCTTCTTCGTGCCGACGGTGTTCAACTTCGTCTACGCCTTCACCGACTGGTCCAGCTTCAAGGCCGCCATCGGCTTCGTCGGCGTCGCGAACTTCGTCGACCTCTTCCAGAGCGGCACGCTGATCCAGGCGCTGCGGGTGACGCTGGTCTACGCGGTGCTCGTCGCGGTCTTCCAGAACGTCTTCGGCCTGATCCTCGCGCTGCTGCTGGAGAAGGACACCCGGGTCAACCGCTTCGCCCGGGTGATGTTCTTCATCCCGGTGATCATGTCCGCCCTCGCGGTCGGCTACGTCTTCCAGGCGCTGCTCAAGCCGGACGGCGCGCTGAACGGCATCCTCTCCTTCGTCTCCGGGCAGCCGGTCTCGATCGCCTGGCTCGGCGACACCACCTGGACGATCGTCGTCGTCGCGCTGATCCACTCCTGGAAGTGGATGGGCCTCTCGATGCTGATCTACCTGGCTGGACTCAAGACGATCTCCGGCGACGTGCTCGAGGCCGCGCGCCTGGACGGCTCCTCCTGGTGGCAGACCTTCCGCGACATCCGCTTCCCGCTGATCGCGCCGGCGCTGACCTTCAACGTCGCCACCGCGCTGCTCGGCTCGATGAACGGCTTCGACATCGTCCAGGCCACCACCGAGGGCGGCCCCGGCGGCACGACCGAGCTGCTCAACATCTTCATCTTCCGCACCTTCGGCCAGGGCCTGTTCGCCCAGGCGACCACGATGAGCCTGATCCTCTTCGTCACCGTCGCCGTCCTCGCCTTCCCCGTCATCCGCACCTTGCGCCGTCGAGAGGACGTCCTGTGAGCACCGTCATCGAGCGACCGGTCACGTCCACTCCCGCCGCCCCGGAGTCGCGGGTCCGCCGCTCCCGCCGCCCGCTGCTGCAGCCGATCGCCGCCCTCGCCGCCGTCGCCCTGCTGCTCGGCGTGCCGTTCTGGCTGATCATCAGCACCGCGGGCAAGACCCAGGCCGAGGCGCTGAACCCGAACCTCGCCGCGCCCTCGCAGTGGCAGCTGCTCGAGAACTTCGCGACCGTCTTCACCGACGGCCGCATGGTCCCCGCGTTCCTCGGCAGCGTCCTCGTGATGGTGCCCGCGGTGCTCGGCGTGCTCGTGCTCGGCTCGATGGCCGCCTGGATCCTCGGCCGCCGCACCGGCCGCGGCATGGCCGTCGTCTACGCCCTCGCCATCAGCGGCATCGTCCTGCCGCCCGCCGTGGTCACCGTGGTGCTGCTGCTGCGCCAGCTCGGGCTCGCCGGCACCGCCGTCGGCATGGTCGGCGTGTACATGGGGATGTACCTCTCGACCGTGATCTTCTTCGTCACCGGCTTCGTCCGCACCATCCCCGCGGAGCTGGAGGAGGCGGCCCGCGTCGACGGCGCGCGGCCGATCCGGGTGTTCTTCACGATCATCCTGCCGCTGCTGATGCCGGTGCTCGCGACCGCGACGATCCTGATCTGCCTCTACATCTGGAACGACGTCTTCTACGCGCTCTTCGTGGTCGGCGGCCGGCTCGACACCCTGCCGCTGAACCTCTACCAGGTGGCCAGCGCCGGGCTCTACCTGCAGAACTGGCATCTGATCTTCTCCTATATCATCCTGATGAGCCTGCCCCTGCTCCTGGTGTTCGTCTTCGCTCAGCGCAAGATCATCTCCGGCATCACGAGCGGCGCGGTGAAGTGACCACCGCCGGAGCCCGCGGCACCGAGCCGGTCGCCCTCGCTCCGTCGTGGCTCGCCGGGCACTTGCAGGACGGTCGAGGACGGAAGCGGGACGGCGTGACGCGCGACAGGTCGACGAGGGCCCCGGTCATCGCCGACGTCGCCCGCCTCGCCGGCGTCTCGGTGCCGACCGTGTCGCGGGTGCTGACCGGTGCCGCGCGGGTCGCCCCCGACAAGCGCGAGCGGGTGCTCGCCGCCATCGCGGAGCTCAACTACCGGCCCAGCGCCGTCGCCCGGAACCTCGTCACCCGGCGCTCGCGCACCATCGCCGTCGTCGCCGGCAACACCTCGCAGTACGGCTACGCCGAGGCGATCCGCGGCATCGAGGAGGAGGCGCGCGCCGGCGGCTGGACCGTCACCATCACCGTCGTCGAGTCGGCGGACCCGGAGCACGTCGAGCGGGCGCTCTCCTCGGTGCTCGACCAGAGCCCCGACGGGATCGTCGTCCTCAAGTTCGATCCGCCCGGCGTGGCCGTGCTCGCGGCGATCCCGGAGACCGTGCCGGTCGTCGCGCTCTCGGGGGTCCGCGGGCGGCGGCCGCAGGCGGTGCTCGACGAGCTCCGCGCGGCCCAGGCGCTGACCGAGCACCTGCTCGAGCTGGGGCACGCGACGGTGCACCACATCCGCATCCCGCCGTCGCGGCGCGAGGACGGCCGCACGACCGGCTGGCGCCGTGCGCTGAAGGCCGCGGGAGTGGCCACCGCCCCGACTCCGCTCGAGGCGACCTGGGAGCCCGAGTCCGGGCGGCTGCTCGCCGCGCGACTGGTCGAGGACCCGACCGTCACCGCCGTCTTCTGCGGCAACGACGAGATCGCGATGGGAGTGATCAAGGGCATCACCGAGGCCGGGCTGCGCGTCCCCGAGGACATCAGCGTCGTCGGCTTCGACGACCACCCGCTCGCCCGGATGTGGACGCCGGCCCTGACGACGGTCCGCCAGGACTTCGCCGGCCTCGGCCGCCGCGGCTTCGGCCTGCTCCTGCCCGCGATGGAGGGCCGCACGGGCGCCGCCTTCTCCTCCGAGCTCCCGGAGCTCGTCCTCCGCGAGAGCACCGCGGCCCCGCACCCGCGCGCCTGACCGCAGCGGGCGTGGAGAGAGGCACGCCTCCCGGAGGGGCGGGTCTCGATACGCCGCCTGCGGCGGCTACTCGACCAGCATGCTCTGCACGCCGTCTCCCCTTGCCTGCCGATCGAGCAGCCCGACCTGCGGCCCCCACATGCTGATCGAGCAGCCCGCCCTGCGGGCCCCCACATGCTGATCGAGTAGCCCGCTCCGCGGGCGTATCGAGATCCACCGGCGCCCGGACACACCGCGATTTGCTCCTGCCGCAGCGTCATGTGGTCTGCTCGAAGCACGTCCCGACCCGACCCGGAAGGCCAGCCATGCTCTCGTTCCCGACCCCGCCCCGTGAGGTCCTGATCGGCGACGCCGCGGCGTTCGTCGGCATCACGCCCCGGACGATCCGGCACTACCACCAGATCGGCCTGCTTCCCGAGCGGGAGCGGGGCGGCGACAGGCGCCGACGGTACGGGCACGCGGAGATCGTCCGGCTGCTCTGGATCCGCCGGACGGCCGACGCCGGGATCGCCCTCGACGACATCCGCGACGCCTTCGCCGGCTCCGCGACGGAGCCCGCGGACGACGAGGAGGAGGTCGCCGCCGTCCTCGCCCGGCTGGAGGAGACCCTCGCCGCGCAGGAGGCCGAGCTGCAGCGGCAGCGGGCGTCGGTGCAGCGCATGCGCACGCTCGGCAGCCGGCTGGGCCTGCTCGACGACCTCGTGTCCGGCCGCCTGGAGGGCGCACCCGAGGGCTCGCTGCGCCAGGACGACCTGGACGTCCTGCTGGTCACCGAGCGGGTGTTCGGCCCGCTCGGCGCCGCCATCCAGGCAGGCCGCTTCGCCGCTCTCGCCGCGCACCCCGACCTGCGCGCCGCGTCCGACCGCGTCGACGCCGCCGAGGAGGCCCTGGACGATACCGTCGCTGTCGGCGATCCCCGGGTCGCGCAGGTGGCGGCCGAGCGGCACGCCTTCGAGACGGAGCTGCTGCGCGTCTGCGCGGATTCCGGCCAGCTGGAGGAGGACGACGCCCTCGCCGAGGCCTGGGACGAGCGGCACCCGCCCGAGGACGCCGAGACGCCCGCCCCCGCGGCCGATGCGCGTGCCCGGAGCGCGGCGGACGTCATCCGGAGCCTGCCCTACGACTTCTCCCCCGCCCGCGTGCGCTGCATGGAGCTGGCGGTGCAGCTCGGCGTGGAGGAGCCGCCGGCGTCCTGACCGCTCGGGTCAGCCCGCGCGGATGCGATCGGCGAGCTCCTGCGCGTCCTCGTCGCCCGGGAGGATCTGCATCGAGTCGCCCTCGATCGCCTGCATCACCGCCACGGCCGAGACGACCACGTCGCCGGCGCGCAGCAGAACCCGCGCGTCCGGGCCGGCGCCGGCCGCCTCCGCCGTCGCGTCCCGGAAGAGCTCGGCGCCGTCCTCGTCGAAGCGCACGTCGACGGTCCGGGCGTCGCCGGTGCCGGACACCTCGACCGAGGCGACACCCGCCCGGGTGAACGCCGCCGGGTCGACGAGCACGTCCTGACCGCCGACCGCGACGCACTGCGGATCCGCGCCGGCCTCGCACACCGCGGACACGGCGAGGTCGAGCCCGCCGCCGACCGCCTCCGGCGCGGGCGGCGTGCAGCCGGCGAGCGCGAGCAGGAGGACCCCGGCGGCTCCTGCGGTGACGTGCGGACGGTTCACGATGCCCCCCGGGTCTCGGAGCGCGCCACGATACCGAACGCTCGCGGGCACCGCACCCGCCGGCCCCATCGACCCCCTGCCGATCGAGCTGCCCCTTCATGCTGATCGAGTAGCCCGCGCAGCGGGACCTCTGCATGCTGATCGAGTAGCCCGCATCGCGGGCGTATCGAGATCCACCGTCCCCAGCACGCCGGGTCTCGATACGCCGCCGCCGGCGGCTACTCGACCAGCATGAGGCGGGCGCGCGAGTGGACCCGGACCGGGCTCCGGCCTGGGCGCAGCGCCCGACGCGCGTCCACTCGCGCGAGCCGGCCCCGCCGAGTGGACGCGCGCAGGGTCCTGTTCGGGACTCGACGCCCGTCGCGGGTCCACTCGAGGATTCGTGCTGGTCGAGGAGGCCGCGGACCGGGCGCATCGGGTTCAGGAAGGTGGGTCTCGATACGCCGTCTGCGGCGGTTACTCGACCAGCATGTGCGCGTGGTGCGGTCGGTGATCTGACGTCATCGCGTCGAGGCCAGCAGGGGCTCGGTGATCCGCTGCCGCTCCTCCGCCTCCATCGGCACGAGCGCCACCTTCATCCCCAGTGCCGCCGCGACCTCGGCGAGGGTGCCGAGCGTGGGATTCGCGGACGAGGACGAGAAGAGCCGGCGGACGACCGACGGGTCGGCGCCGATCGCTCGCGCGAGCGCGGCCTTGGACAGGTGCGCGGTCTCCCGGAGATCGTCGAGCTGGTTCACGACCGCGTCGAGCGTGGCCACCCGGATCGACTCCGCCGCGGAGGCACGCGCGAACTCGGGGTCGTTCAGATCGGTCTGCAGGTCTCGCCAGAACTGGTTCACCATCGGCCGAGCGTAACATAAACGCCACGTTCGCTGATGCTCGGTGCGATGCGAGGACGCCGGGCACTCCTCCGGCGGTCGGGCGCTTGCCGACCGTCGGCCGGGTCTGGTCGACTGGCGTCATGCCTGCCGACACGCTCCCCGCCAGCCGCATCGAGGCCGTCGTCTTCGACGTCGTCGGGACGCTCGTGGACGAGGACTCGGTGTGGGCGAGCGCCGCAGAGCGCCTCTCCGCCTCGGCAGGGCTCGGCGATCCGGCGGCCCTGCACCGGCGCTGGGCGGGGCTGCTCGACGAGCGGATGGGCGAAGTCGTCGCCGGACGCGCTCCGTGGCGGCGCTATCGGCAGCTCGTCGTCGACGCGGCGCGCGACGCGATCCTGAGCTCCGGCGGGACGGTGACGCCCGACGCGCTGGTGGAGGCGGCAGCGCTGGAGGACTCCTACCCGGCCTGGCCGGACGTCGCGGCGGCGACCGCGGCGCTCCGCCGGGACAGGATCGTGGCCGGCGTCAGCAACGCCGATCTCGACGCTCTCGCCCGGCTCGCGAACCGCAACGGCATCAGCTGGGACCTCGCGCTGTCGACCGGGGCCGTGCAGACCTTCAAGCCGGCGCCCGCGGCCTACGAGTACGCGATCGATGCGCTCGGCGTCCGGCCCGACCGGACGCTGTTCGTCGCCGCGCATCCGTGGGACCTCCGCGCCGCGCGCGAGCACGGCTTCCGCACGGCGTACGTCGCGCGGCCCGGCGCCGAGCGCCCGGCGGAGGGGGACGGCTTCGATCTCGAGCTCGACGACCTCTCGACGCTGGCCGCGCGGTTGGGCTGAAGGGGGGGTCTCGATACGCCGCCTGCGGCGGCTACTCGACCAGCATGAACAGCAGGGCAGCCCGCGCAGCGGGTCCTCCGCATGCTGATCGAGTAGGCCGCGCAGTGGGCGTATCGAGATCCGGCGTCGTCCGGTGGGTGGGTCTCGATACGCCGCCGGGGGCGGCTACTCGACCAGCATGTTCCGGGCGCGGGACCTCCCGCACGGCGAGTCCGGAGCATGCTGATCGGGTAGGCCGCAGAGCGGGTCCGATTCATGTTGATCGAGTAGGCCGCGGAGCGGGCGTATCGAGATCCACCGGCGCCAGATGATGAGTCTGCAGACCCACCCTTCTGGTGACGCCGGGTCTCGATACGCCGCCGCAGGCGGCTACTCGACCAGCATGACGGGGCCTACTCGAAGAGGGAGAGGGTGAGGGTGGAGCTGTAGTCGCCGGCGTCGACGGTGGTCGGCGTCTTGAGCGTCAGGGCCGCGTTGGCGGTCCAGGAGCCCTCCTCGGCGACTCCGGCGGAGTCGTTGGTGATGGCGAGGAGCTCCTGGTCGACGAGGCCGACGCCGTCCGGGCCGCCGTCGATGGCGGTGTCGACGACGTCGCCCTCGGCGACGAGGCCGGAATCGCCGCCGTCGATCAGATTCGGCGCCCAGCCGAGGTTCTCCGCGCCGATGGTGTCGCCGGTCGACGAGGTGAAGTCACTGGCGGTTCCGAGCACGTACCAGCCGGCACCGGCCGGGATGTCGGCCGGATCGCGAGTGTCGGTCACCGTCACGGTCGGCAGGGTGCCGGTGAACTGGCGGACCACACCCGTCGAGCCGTTCTCGGTCAGCGCGGTCGAGTCGCTCGCGACCGTCATCGAGAGCGAGCCGGGCGTGGTCAGCGGCGCGATCTGCACGTTCACGTCGACGTCGTCGGCGCCCTGCTGCTCGTCGGCGAAGGCGGTGCCGGCGACGCCGAGCAGGAGCAGGCCACCGGCGAGACCGGCGGCGCCGCGGGTGAGAAGGGGTCGGATCCGTGTGGAGCGGGTGGTCATAGCGGGGGTTCTCCGTTCTCCGGCCGGCCTCGTCGCCGACTCGTCATCGCGCATCCCGCCCCTCCCATTCAATCATTATCGATCATGGAGGATGAGCGTTCCGCGCTGCCGAGCAGACTATCCCGTGGTCGCTCCAGGAGGAAAGACCCTGCTCGCGAGCCGCTTCGAGCCGTTGCGTCCGCGAAACCGCTCGGATACGGTGACCACAGCGATCGCTCTCCGCATGTTCTGAAATGATCGGAGTTGGCGGATCGCTCATCCCATTCGACTCGACGACGAGGCGCACTCATGCTCAACCGCTCTCCCCGGCACGCTCGAGGCTCGCAGCCCGAGCCCCCCTCGCCCAGCAGGCCGCACCGCAGGAAGGAGGGGAGGGGACGGACCCTCGTCGCGGCGACCGCGCTCGGCGCCCTGCTCGCCGCGGGGCTCGCCCAGGTGCCGGCCGCCCAGGCCGCGCCGTCGGACGTGCAGGCCGTCACCGTCACCGCGGCCGACGTCGCGGCGGCGGCGGAGAGCGTGAACGCGCTGACCTTCAAGGGCTTCGGCATCCTCTCCGCGAACTCGACCAGCGCGCTGCTGCTCGACTACAAGTCGCAGCACCCCGAGAAGTACTGGGAGCTGATCGAGACGCTCTTCGGCGGCGAGCACCCGATCATGACCACCATCAAGATCGAGATGGGCAACGACCGCAACACCTCGACCGGGCCGAACGTCGCGACGATGCGCTCGCGCGACGAGTACCCGAACGTGCAGCGCGAGCCCGGCTTCCAGCTGGCGGCGGACGCGCAGAAGGTCGCCGAGGGCGACGTGCACGTCAGCATCCTGCGCTGGAGCCGCCCCACCTGGGTGACCAGCGACGAGGACCAGTACATCTGGTTCAAGAACACCGTCCTGGCGGCGGAGCGCGAGTACGGGATCATGGTCGACTCGATCAACCCGGACACCAACGAGACCACGAGCCCGAACGCCGCGCTCTACAAGAAGTTCTCCACCTGGCTCCGCACCGACACCAAGGGCTACGAGGGCGCGAGCGCGCAGGACCCGAGCAACGGCTTCGCCTCGGCGGACGAGGGCGAGCGCTACCGCGCGATCCGCACGGTCGCGGCGGACACGGTCGGCACTCCCCCGACCTCCTTCGGCGACCAGCTGAACTCGACCACCGACCCGTCGCTCCGCGACGCCGTCGACGTCGTCGGCTTCCACTACGCCACCTCGGACGACGCGAACGGGAACCTCAAGAAGTTCGCGCAGACCTACGACAAGGAGATCTGGAACTCCGAGGGCCAGGCGACCTTCTCCAACTCCGCCGACCGCCCGAACAACACCAATCCCGACGGCCAGGGCGGCACCGGGACGGAGTTCGGCGGCACCAACAGCGCGCTCGAGATGAGCAACTGGGTCACCTCCGGCTTCGCGAAGTCGCTCCGGACCCTGAACATCTTCCAGCCGGCGATCGGCTCGTTCTACGACGGCTTCCAGTACTCCTCGAAGGAGCTGGTCAGCGCTCGCGACCCCTGGTCGGGCTGGCTCTACTACGACGGCGGCCTGGCCGCGGTCGAGCAGTACACGCAGTTCGCGCAGCTCGGCTGGGAGAACGAGGACAACACCGCCGGCGTCTGGCGCGGCATCCCGCAGGCCTCCGGCAGCGCGCTCGGCGGAGGCAACCCGCCCAGCGGAGCCTCGACGGGGGCGGTGTCGTACACGACGCTCGCCGCGCCCGACGGCTCGGACTTCTCCACGGTGATCGTCAACGACAGCCCGTTCGAGAAGACCTACGCGATCTCCGCGGAGGACCTCGACCTGGGCGACGACCGCACGATGGAGGTCTGGGAGACCCGCGCGGCCGACGCCGGTGAGGCCTACGACGCGAACTACGTCGTGCCCGTGTCGGAGCTGTCCGCCGTGGACGGCGTCTACACGGTGACGGTGAAGCCCTGGTCGACGGCGACCGCGACGACGCTCGACCACGCGGCGAGCGCCGGCGGTGTCCTCACCCCGCGCGAGGGCTACGGCTCGACCCTGCCGACAGCGCCCGAGTACACCGACGCCGACGGCGGCCGCGACGTGCTCGATACCGACGCGAGCGGTGACAAGAACGGCGTCACCACCGACTCCGTCCTCTACGCGGACGACTTCGACTACGCCGAGGCCGCGGACATCCGCTCCTACGACCCGGCGACCGGCGCGCTGAGCGACTCCGGCGAGTCGTTCCTCGACAGCCGCGGCGCGAAGCCGAAGCCCGCCGGCACCCCCGGCGTCCAGCCGGAGGACGACGGCGCGATCCCGCGCTACACGAACGACACCAACGGCGCCTTCGAGTCCGTGGCCACCGGCGACGCCGCGCGCGACCGCGTGCTGCGCCAGCAGGTCGGCCCGGGCATGAACGGCTCGGCCTGGAACGGCGGCGACCCGAAGACGACGATCGGCGACTACCGCTGGGCGAACTACCGCGCCTCGGTCGACGTGCTCTTCGAGAACGGCGGCACCCCGTACGCGACTCTCGGCGCCCGCGAGCAGGGCGGGACGCCCAACGGCCAGAACGTCTCCGCGGCCGAGCTGCGGGTCGACGCGACCGGCGCCTGGAGCCTGCTGCGCTACGGCACCTCCGTCGCGTCCGGCACCGCCTCCGCCACCCCCGGCACGGCGTTCCGCACCGGCACCGGAGTGTGGAACCGGATCGCCGTGCAGGTGGCGGGCGACCGCTACACCGCCTCCCTCAACGGCGTGCAGGTCGCCGCGTACACCGACCCGGCGCCGCAGGCCGCGGGGCGCGTGCAGCTCGGCTCGGCCTTCACCTTCACGCAGTTCGACGACCTCGTCGTCGAGCAGGTGCCCGGCTTCACTCCCTACTACTCCACCGTCGTCGACGGCATGCACCAGACCAGCTGGAGCGACAGCAGCACTCCGGTGCTGGAGTTCGACGAGCAGTGGACGCACGTCAACGGCCAGGGCATGTTCGAATGGCAGCGCACGGCGTCGAAGAGCACCGGGAAGGGCGCGGCGCTGACCTACTCCTTCACCGGGACCGGACTCGACGTCCTCGGCAGCAACACCGGGGCGGCGACGCTGAACGTCACCGTGGACGGCGTCCGGGTGGCGACGAACGCGCCGACCTGGGCCGCGGGCAGCGAGCGCACGGCGTTCCAGCTCCGCGGTCTCGCGGACGGCGCGCACACGGTGGTGCTGGAGACGGCGAACGACGGCGTCCTGAACGTGGATGCGGTCGGCGTGGTCGTCGCGAACGCGGACTCGTCGGCGGTCGACACGGCCGCCCTCGCGGCGGCGCTGGCGACGGCCGAGTCCTTCGTCGAGGCGGAGTGGAGCGCCTCCTCCTGGGCCCCGTTCGCGAGCGTCGTGGGTTCCGCCCGATCCGCGCTGGCCGACCCGGCCGGCTACGGCCTCGACGCGGAGGGCGCCGCCGCTCTGGTGGCGCGCCTCAGCCGGACCGCCGCGGAGCTCGTGCCCGAGGGCGTGAGCACCGATGTCCGCGACCTCGGCCTGATCGCCGGGACCGCCTCCGCCGGACTGCCGAGGACCCTGACCCTCGAGGGCGCCGAGCGCGCCGTGACCTGGGACGCGGGAGCCGCGCAGGCCCTCGCGGGGACGGCCGAGCTCGGCACGGTGCGGCTGACCGGCCGGACCAGCGAGAAGGTCGCCTCGACCGGCGTCTTCCAGCGCTTCTCGGTGCCGCTGCTCGTCACTCCGGCCGACCTGCGCTACTTCGTGGACTCGGGGTCGAGTGGCTCGGCAGCCGGATCCGCCTTCGCAGCCGTGAAGGCGAGCCAGCCGGGCGTCCTCAACGACGCCGCCGACCGGAAGTGGGACGGCGTCTCCGCGGGGAGCACGTGGGGGTACTCGACCACGTCGACCGGCGCGGTCGCGCCCGGCAACCCCGCGGACTGGAGCTCCTCGTACGTGCCGGCCGACTTCGGCAAGCCCGTCGTGACGCACCTCACCCTGCCCGCCGGCACCTACGACGTCGTCGCCGTGCAGGCGCCGCGAGCCGGCCTGACCACCAACGTCGTCTCGACCGTGACCGCGCCCGGCACGACGAAGCGCGCCACCGCGGTCTCGACCGGGGCGGCGACGCCGATCCGCCAGCAGGTGACCCTCGCGGCGCCGGGCGTCGTGGACGTGTCCTTCGGAACCGACGGGACGAGCGGCTACAACGCACGGCTCGCCCTCGTCTACGTCAAGAGCGTGACCCGCGACCTCGGCTACCAGGGCGCGCTCACCGCGAGCGCCGCGCTGCCGACCACCGTGACGGTCGACGGTGCCTCGACCGGCGTCACCTGGGACGCGGACTCCGCGTCGCAGACCCGCACCGACTACGCGCCGGTGACCCTGCGCGGGACGCTCGCGAACGGCGCGAAGGTGACCGCGCGCTACGAGGTCGTGCCCGAGGGGCTCGTCTACTACATCGACTCCGGCACCGCGGCGACCTCCTCGCCGCAGTACGGCGCGGTGCAGGCGGCCGTCCCGTCGCTGCTCAACGCCGTGTCGGACCGGGCCTCGACCGCCGCCGACCAGTGGGGCTTCGCGCCCGAGGGCATGAAGGTGAAGACCGGGACGGACGTGAACGACAAGTTCTCGACCGGCCTCTACCAGGACACGACGCAGCTGATCTACCGACTGCCGCTGGCCGCCGGGACGTACACGCTGACGGGCGGGTTCACCGAGTGGTGGAACCTCAGCCGGACGATGAACCACACCGTCTCGGCCGGGGGCGTGGAGCTGGCCAAGGGCAACATCCCGCTGTCGGGCACGAGCACGCCGCTGACCGGGGCGCTGACCTTCACCCTCGCGGCGCCGACCACGGTGGAGTACCGGGTGACGAACGAGGGCGCGGGCGGCGAGAAGCCGGTGATCTCGTGGCTCGGAGTGGCGACGGTCGCCCCCGCCGCCCCGGCGCTGCCGGACCTGGACGTGACGGTGCAGAGCCGGTGCGTCGCGGGCAAGGTGCAGCTGGGCGTCACCGCGGTCAACACGGCCGACGTGCCGGTGGGGATCACGATGACGACGGCCTACGGCGAGAAGGCGTTCACCGCCGTCGCTCCGGGGAAGAGCGTGTTCCACTCCTTCACCACCCGGGCGAAGACGGTGCCGGCCGACGCGGTCGACCTGACCGTGACGGGCACCGTCGACGGCGAGGACGTGACGCGCGAGCAGAGCGAGGAGTACCCGGCCGCGAGCTGCTGAGGACCGGTGCGGGAGCCGGCGTCGCCTTCGTGAGGAGGGCGGCGCCGGCTCCGGCGTGTGCGGGCGGTGCCGCCTGGGGTGAGCCTGTGCGAGTTCTCAGTGTCCACTCCACGACGCCCGTGCGGGCGGCGGTCGCGCCTACGGTCGAGCACGAGCACGACGGCGTGCGGCACTCCCCCTCGAGATCCGCTCCGACCGGAAGGCACGCCATGACCACCACGCTCGACCACCCGACCACCTCGTCCACGACCCGCCGCGGCGCGCTGCCGGGGGCGTCCGCTGGTTTGCTCGTCCTCCGCCTCGCGCTGGGCGCCGTCTTCCTCGCGCACGGCTGGCAGAAGATCGCCGTCGACGGCCTCGCGGCGACGACCGAGGGCTTCGGAGCGATGGGGATCCCGTTCGCGGCCGTCCTCGCCCCGGTCGCCGCCTTCACAGAGCTGCTCGGCGGCGCTGCGATCATCGTCGGCCTGCTGACCCGGATCGCGGCCGCCGGCCTCGCTATCACGGCGCTCGTCGCGCTCGTCGTCGTCCACCTGCCGGGCGGCTTCTTCGCGGCCACCGGCGGCATCGAGTTCGTCCTGGTGCTGGCCGCCGGCGCGGTGGCGCTCGCGCTGACCGGCGCCGGCCGCCTCTCGCTCGACGCCCTGCTGCGCCGCCGCCGCTGACCCCGGATCTGCTCGCGGGAGATGCCCGCAGATTGCTGGTCGAGTAGCCCCGCAGTGGCTGCCCATGCTGGTCGAGTAGCCCGAAGGGCGTGTCGAGACCCACCACCGCCCGCTCGGTGGTCTGCCGGCTCCGGTCTCGGCCCGGGTGGATCTCCATACGCCCGCTGCGCGGGCTACTCGATCAGCATGGGGGGGCGCAGTCCGCGGCCAGGGTGCCTGGCCGACCGCCTCATGCCGGTCGCGCAGCCCGCAGGGCACTCCCTGCTGGTCGCGCAAGCCGCAGGTCGATTCATGCTGGTCGAGTAGCCGCCTCCGGCGGCGTATCGAGACCCACCCGCGCCGCGACATCCGGGAGCAAGCCTCCTCCCCAGCCCCCGATCCGCCTGCGCTCTCCCCGATCGGCCTCTGCCCCCGCCCCGATGTCGGTGGTCCCTGATTCAATACTCGTATGTCAGAAGATGAGGATGCGGCAGCACTCGCGAAGGTGCGCGACTGCTTCCACGACGCCGCGGCCGCCGAGCGCGCCGCCTCCCCGACGCGCCTGAGGGCGGCGGAACGGATGAACCGCGGCTATCGGCTGGCGCTCAGCGTCCCCGAGGCGTTCGCGCGCGGAACATCCCGCAGTGAGACCCGCGACCTCGTCGAGCGCTCCATCCGAGCCGAGCTCGCGACCACGTTCGGCGTCTCCGAGCGGGAGGTCTCACGCCGCCTCGAGACCGCGCAGATGCTGATGGAGCACCTGCCCCTCACCCGCGCGCTGCTGCGCGACGGCCGGATCCTGTGGGATGCGGGCGAAGTCATCTGCAGGACGGCCAGCAGTCTCCCGGAGGCGTCCCGAGAGGCGCTCGACGAGCGCGCCGCCGACGCCGCCCTCACGATGACGACGACGCAGCTGCGCCGCGCCCTCAGCCGCTGGCGCGAGGAGCTGCACGAGCAGCCCCTCACCGAGCGGCACGCGCGCGCCCGGGAGGACCGCGCCGTCTGGGTCACCCCGGACGTCGACGGGATGGCGACGCTCTGCCTTCACGCTCCTGCACCGGTCGTCTCCGGCGCCTACGACCGGTTGCGGCGCATCGCCCGCACCCTCCGCGACGACGGCGACCCCCGCACCCTTCAGCAACTCAGCGCCGACGCCGCCGTCGATCTGCTCTGCGACGGCGACATCGCCGGCACGACCCCCGATTCCGAGAACCGGCCGGACCCGACCTTCGTCCCCGGCGTCCGCGCGGAGGTGCGCCTCACCCTCGCCGCGTCCACCGCCGCGGGTCTCGACGACGCGCCCGCGGACCTCGACGGCTACGGACCGGTCCCCGCCGACGTCGCTCGCGAGCTGATCCGCACGGCGGCCTCCTTCACCCGCGTCCTCACCGATCAGGACACCGGCGCCGTCGTGTCCGTCGGCCGCACCTGGCGCGTCCCACCCGCGCAGATGCGCCTGCACCTCCAACTCCGCGATCAGACCTGCCGCTTCCCCGGCTGCACCCGCACGGCCTCCACAGCCGAGGCCGACCACACCCTCGAGTGGCGCAACGGCGGCGAGACCTCCCTCGAGAACCTCGTCATGCTCTGCACGTCCCACCACCACGTCCGGCACGGAGAGCAGTGGAGCTACGACCGGATCGACGACCACGGGACCATCGAGTGGACGAGCCCGACCGGCCGGCGGATCAGCAACCGGCCACCGCCTCTGCCCGGGCGGCCACCGGACCGGCCGCCGGGGCCCCGGTTCGACAACGTGCCCGCACCGTTCTGACGGTGGTGGATCTCGATACGCCCGCATAGCGGGCTACTCGATCAGCATGCTGTGCCCGCGCTGCGGGCTACTCGATCAGCCTGCGTGCGCGCCTTGCGGCCTGGCCGGGCATCACGCATGCGGGCCGCGGACCGCCATCATGCTGGTCGAGTAGCGCGCAGCGCGTATCGAGACCCGGGCCCGGCAGACGGTGGATCTCGATACGCCCGCGAGGCGGGCTACTCGATCAGCATGGAGGGCCCGCACCGTGGGCTGCTCGATCAGCATGCAGGGGAACCGACAGCCCGGCGGTCCGGCGGGGCAGGGGTCAGGCAGGGCGGCGCTCAGGCGCGGGCGGCGGCGAGCAGGGCGCCGAGGCGGTCGAGCTGGGCCGGGTCCTCGAGGGCGGAGCCGACGGCGGCGACGCGGACGCCGGCGTCGAGGAAGTCGGAGACGTTGGCGGCGTCGAGGCCGCCGGTCGCGACGAAGCGGATGCCGGGGAAGGGGCCGCGGATGTGCTTGAACCAGCCGGCGCCGAGCCAGGTCGCGGGGAAGGCCTTCAGCCAGGTGAGGCCGAGCGAGGCGGCGAGCTGCACCTCCGACGGCGTCGCGACTCCGGGCAGCAGCGGGAGGTCGACGGCACCGGCGGCGGCGAGGATGCGCTGGTCGAGGCCCGGCGAGACGAGATAGCCGGCACCGGCCTCGCGGGCGAGCGCGACCTGCTCCGGGCGGACGATGGTGCCCGCTCCGACGGTCTTGCCGCGCTCGGCGCCCAGGCGCGCGACCTCGCGGAGCGCGACCTCGTCCTCCGGCGTCTGCAGCGGCACCTCGACCGAGTCGATGCCGAGGTCCCAGGCGGTCGTCGCGAGGGCGATCGAGCGCTCCACGCCCATCCCGCGCAGGATCGCCATCAGCGGGGCACCCGCGAACACCTCGTCGAAGGGGCTCGCGGTGGGGGTGGGGGTGGTCGTGGTGGTGGTCGTCGCAGTGGTGAACGCAGTCATCGTCGTGCCGTTCTCTCGTCGAGGGAGTCGCCCGCCACGGCGAGGGTGAGGGCGGCGCGGTCGTGGCCGCGGCGAAGGCGTGCTCCGGGGTCGGCGCCCTGGAGCAGGGCGGCCAGGTAGCCGCCGGCGAAGGCGTCGCCCGCGCCGACCGCGTCGAGCACCTCCACCTCGTGCGACGGCTCGAAGACCCAGCCGGCAGTGTCGGACCCGGCATCAGCGCAGAACACCGTCGCGCCGATGTGGCCGTCCTTGACGACCAGCTCGGCGACGTCCGGGAACAGCGCGCGGACGTCCTCGGCGGTGCGGGTGCCCCACAGGGTCTCCGCCTCGTCGCGGCCGACGAAGACCACGTCGGCCAGCCGGACCAACTCGGCGAGCACCGGCGCGGCATCGGCGACGCTCCAGAGCGCGGCGCGGTAGTTGACGTCGAGGCTCACCGGGATGCCGAGCTCGCGGGCGCGGAGGGCGGCGCGACGGAGGAAGCGGTCGGCCGGCTCCGAGAGCGCTGCGGTGATCCCGGACAGGTGCAGCAGCGCCACGTCGTCGAACGGAGCGGCGTCGGCGTCGGCGGTGTCGAGGTACGCCGCGGCCGAGCCCGCCCGGTAGTACGAGACTCCGCGCCCGGGGTCCTTCACGTAGACGCCGGTGGGATGCCCGGGGTCGCGGACGACGCGCGAGACGTCGATCCGCCGCGCCGCGAGCTGCCGCAGCACCCGCTCGCCGAGCGCGTCGGCGCCGAGCCGGCTGTGCCAGCGCACCGGGACGCCGAGCGCCGCCGCGTGCGCGAGCACGTTCGACTCCGCGCCGCCCGCGTCGACGAGGAAGTCGTCCGCGTCGGCGACCGAGCCGCCGCAGGGCACCAGCACGGCCATGGTCTCCCCCATGGCCAGCAGCACGCCGCCGGCAGCGGATCCGGACGTCACGCCAGGTCCTTCACCGGCGCCGCATCCATGTCGTCGAACGCCTGGTTCTCGCCCGCCATCGCCCAGACGAAGGAGTAGGCGGCGGTGCCGACGCCGGAGTGCAGCGACCAGCTCGGCGAGAGGATCGCCTGGCGGTCGGCGACGACGAGGTGCCGGGTCTCCTGGCGCTCCCCGAGCAGGTGGATGACGCGCGCGTCCTCGGGCAGGTCGAAGTAGAGGTAGCACTCGGTGCGGCGGTCGTGGGTGTGCGCGGGCATGGTGTTCCACATCGAGCCCTCGTGCAGGGTCGTCACGCCCATGACGATCTGGCAGCTGCGCACGCCGTTCTCGTGGATGTACTGGTTGAGGGTGCGGCGGTTGCTCGTCGCCTGCTCGCCGAGCTCGCGGACGGTACCCTCGCCGGGCGCGACCAGGACCGAGGGGTAGCTCGTGTGCGCGGGGGCCGAGAAGAGGTAGAACTGCGCGCCGGAGTCACCCGAGCCGGCGTCGGCGTCCTCGAACGCCACCGCCTCGATCCCGCGGCCCAGGTACAGGCACGCGCCCGAGACCAGCGTGTACGTCTCGCCGTCCGCGGTCACCGTGCCGGTGCCGCCGACGTTGACGATCCCGAGCTCGCGGTGCTCGAGGAACGTCTCGCTGCGGATCTCCTCGTAGCCGGTCAGCTCGAGCCGCTGTCCCGCGGGGACGGCGCCGCCGAGCACGATGCGGTCGTGGTGCGTGTAGACCAGCCGGATCTCGCCGGCGACGAACACCTCCGGAACGAGGTACTCCCGGCGCAGGTCCTCGGTGGTCATGCCGGGGATCTGCGAGGGGTTGGTGGCGTAGCGCTGCTCCATGGGGAGACTCCTGTCGGGTCGGTTCTGGTCGGGTGGGTTCGGGGAGCCGGTCGGCGTCAGCGCACGAGCCAGCCGCCGTCGACGGGGAGGATCGTCCCCGTGACGTAGGCGGCGGCGTCCGAGGCGAGGAACACGAAGGCGCCCTGCAGATCGGCGGGCGTGCCCCAGCGGCCGGCCGGGATGCGCGCGACGATCGACGCCTCGCGGGCCTCGTCGGCGCGGATCGCCGCGGTGTTGTCGGTGGCGAGGTAGCCGGGAGCGATCGCGTTGACGGTCACTCCGGAGGCGGCCCACTCGTTGGCGAACGCCTTGGTCAGCCCCGCGACCGCGTGCTTCGACGCGGTGTAGCCGGGCACGGTGATCCCGCCCTGGAAGGACAGCATCGAGGCGACGGTGATGATCCGCCCCGAGCCCTGCGCGATCATCCGCCGGCCGGCCGCCTGGGTGAGGTGGAAGACCGAGTCGAGGTTCACCTTCAGCACCTCGTCCCAGTCGGCGGCGCTGTGCTCGGCCGCAGGGGTGCGCTTGATCGTGCCGGCGTTGTTGACCAGCACGTCGATCCGGCCGAGCTCGGCGACGACCTCGTCGATCGCGGAGTGCAGCTCCTCGGGAGTCGCGGTCGCGAAGTCGCGGCGGATCAGGTGCGCCCGGCGGCCCAGCCCGCGGATCAGCTCGGCGGTCTCGCTCGCGTCGCCCCGGTCGATCAGCGCGATGTCGGCACCGGCCCCGGCGAGCGCCAGCGCGGCGCCGCGGCCGATGCCCCGGCTGGTCCCGGTGACGGCGGCGACGCGGCCGTCGAGGCGGAAGGCGTCGAGCGTGAAGGCGGCGGGGGTGAAGGCGGCGCGGGCGGGGGCGGCGGGGGTGGGCACGGCGGGTGTCATGGTCGTCCCTTTCGGAAGGTCGTGGTGAGGGAGCCGATCCCGTCGACGCGGATCGTCACCGCGTCGCCGTCGGCCAGCGGGCGGTGCGCCGCGAGCGCCTCCGGCAGCTTCTGCGGGCTGCCGGTGGCGATCACGTCGCCCGGCTCGAGGGTCATCCCCTCGCTGAGGTGGTGGACGAGCGCCGCCATGCTGAAGACCAGGTCGGCGGTGCTCTGCGAGACGGTGACGACGCCGTCGCGGATCACCTCGACGCGGAGGTCGCCGGTGTCCGCGATCTCGTCGGGCGTCACGAGCCACGGGCCGAGCGGGGCGAAGCCGTCGGAGCACTTGCCGAGGGTCCACTGGCTCGAGCGGCCCTGCCAGGTGCGCTCGGAGACGTCGTTGATCACGGTGTAGCCGGCGATGTGCGAGGCCGCCTCCTCGAGCGGGATGTCCCGCCCGCCGCGGCCGATGACGAGCGCGATCTCGCCCTCGTAGTCGACGTCGGTCGCCGTCAGCGGCAGCGTCACCGGGTCGCCCGGGGCGCCGAGGGTGTTCGGCGTCTTGACGAACACGTCGGGGGTCGTCGGCACCGGCCGGTCCTCGCCGCCGGCGGGCACGTGCCCGCGGTAGTTGTAGCCGATGCAGAGGATCTTCCCCGGCACGACCGGCGGCAGCAGGCGGAGGGAGTCGAGCGGCACCGTCGAGGTGCCCACCGCCCGGGCCGCGGTCAGCAGCGCGCGATCGGCGAGCAGCTCCGTGACGGTCGCGGTGCCCAGGTCGAGCACGCGGTCGCCGTCGAGCACGACTCCGGTGCGGGCGCCCTCGGCGGTCTCGAATCGGACGAGTCTCACCAGTAGGGCCGCCATTCCGGTCGCGAGACGCGCATCAGCGCCTCCAGGTAGAAGTAGTCGCCCCAGAGCGTGCCCTCGTCGACACCCACGTTCTTCGGCAGGTCGTAGACGCTGTGCAGCAGGACGGTGTCCGCGGCCTCAGGGCTCTCGGGAGCGCACTCCCGGATCAGCGCCGCGAGGATCCGGTGCGCGGCGTCGCGCCAGCGCGCGGCGCACTCGGCGTCGGTCTCGACCAGGGCCAGCTCGAGCAGTCCGCAGACCGCGATCGCCGCCGCCGAGCTGTCCCGGGGCGCATCGCTGCCCTCGGCGTAGACGAGGTCCCAGTAGGGCACGAGGTCGCGCGGCAGGTGCGCGAGGAAGTAATCGGCGCAGGCCCGCGACGCCTCGAGCAGCGCGACGTCGCCGAGCACGCGGAAGCCCATCGCGAAGCCGTAGACGCCCCAGGCCTGCCCGCGCGCCCAGCAGGAGTCGTCGAACGCGCCCTGCTCGGTGCCGCCGCGCAGCGGCTCGCCGGTCTCGGCGTCCCAGTAGAAGGTGTGGAAAGTCGACGAGTCGGGGCGGAGGATGTTCACCCGCAGCGCCTCGATGTGGCGCGCGACGGCCTCGGCGTAGCGCGGGTCGCCGGTCTGCTCGCCGGCCCAGGTCAGCAGCGGCATGTTCATCAGTGAGTCGATGATCGTGCGGCCGCGCTGCTTCGGGTCGCGGAGGTCGCCCCAGGCCTGCACGATGCCGGCCGTCGGCAGGAACCGCGTCATCAGGTGCTCGGCGGCCTCGAGCGCCGCGGTGCGGCCGAGCTCGTCGCCGAGCAGCCGGAAGGGCGCGACGCAGGAGAGCGTGTAGAGGAAGCCGAGGTCGTGGGTCTCCAGGTCCTCGCCCTCCCGCACGCGGCGGGCGAAGTCCTGCAGGTGGCCGCGGGCGGCGTCGAGGAAGACGTCCTCGCCGGTCGCCTCCCAGGCGATCCACTGCATGCCCGGCCAGAAGCTCGTCGTCCAGCCGCGGTTGGCGCCGGCCGCGAAGCCCTGCGCCGCGGGGCGGATCGGGTAGCGGCCGTCCGTGGTCGTGTCGTCGGGGTAGGTGGAGCCGAAGGCCCCGATCATCCGGCGGACGACCTCGAGGGCGTCCGCCACGGCCTGCTCGGTGGTCGTCCTCCCCGTGGTGGGTGGAGTGGTCGTCATGGGGAGAGTCCTTCGTGGGAGGTCAGGCCGCGACCGGCTGGTCGGCGGCGAGCGCGGGGCGGAGGGTGAACCGGGCGTTCGCCCAGACCAGGTAGAGGGCGGGAGCGGCCGAGACGCCGAGGGCGAGCGCGGGCGAGGCGGTGAAGAGGTACGCCTGGAACGCGAGCACCAGCAGCGAGACCACCGACAGGTGCCAGCGGCGGGCGGCGAGGAACACCGCCGCCTTCACGGCCTGCCGGAGCGTCGAGGTGCCCGCCTCCGCGAGGGCGACGAGCGCCACCGGGACGCAGCCGACCACGAGCAGGGCGATGACCGCGAGGAACGGGATGACGACCACGCCGATCTGCGTCGGCGCGAGGAACCGCACGTCGACGAGCACCAGGACGACGACCGCGGTGGCGGCGGCCAGCAGCCGTACGGGGCGGCGCCAGCTCGCGCGCCACGCCCGCCAGAACGTCCGCACGACCGCCGTCTCGCCGCGCGAGTGCGCCGAGAAGACCGCGGCCGCGCCCATCAGCGCCGGCGCGCAGAGCGGCAGCGCCACCGCGAGCAGCGGCCAGGAGAGCACCGGATCCGTCGTCACCAGCAGCAGCACGAGCGGCAGGCAGGCGACCAGGAGCAGCACGTTCGTCACCAGGATCAGGTAGGCGACGCCGAAGAGCGAGGCGTAGAGGCCGTTCGGGATGCGGCGCACGATCAGCCCTTCAGTCCGCTGGTCGCGATGCCCTCGACGAAGTACTTCTGCCCGAGGAGGAAGATCACGGCGATCGGGACCACCGAGATCACGAGGCCGGCGAACAGCAGCGCGTAGTTGGCGTCGTAGAGGGTGCTGACGAAGCTCTGCAGCCCCAGCTGGATCGTCCAGAGGTCCGGGTTCCGCAGGTAGATCAGCGGTCCGAGGTAGTCGTTCCAGGTGGCGACGAAGGTGAGCAGCGTGAGGCTCGCGATCGCGGGGATCGACAGCGGCACCATGATGCGCGCCCAGATGCCGTACTCGCTCAGGCCGTCGATGCGCGCGGCCTCGGAGAGCTCCTCGGGGATGGTCTCGTAGAACTGCTTCATCAGGAACACGCCGAAGGCGCCGAAGGCCTGGATCAGGATGATCGCCCAGAGGGTGTTCGAGACCTTGAGGTTCGACAGCAGGATGAACTGCGGGATCATGTACGACTGCCACGGCACGGCGATCGTGCCGATGTAGACCAGGAACAGCACGTCGCGGCCGGGGAAGCGCATCCGCGAGAAGCCGTAGGCCGCGAACGAGCCGGTGACCACCTGCAGGATCGTGACGACGACCGCGAGCAGCAGTGTGTTGCGGATCCAGGTGAGCATGCCGGACTGGGTCCAGATCTCGACGTAGTTGCTCCAGACGAAGGTCTCCGGGAACCACTTCACCGGCACGGAGAACACGTCGTTCGGCGTCTTCACCGAGCTCATGATCATCCAGAAGAACGGCAGCAGCAGCGCCGCGGCGGCGATGATCATCACCGCGTAGCCGAGGACGCGGCCGACCCGGCGGGCCGGGGTGCGCCCGGCCTCCTTGCGGCGCGGGGAAAGCGGCTCGTTCACGCCGACGACGGTGGGAGCGCCGTCGGGGATGAGAAGTCCGGTCATCGGGACTCGCTCCTTCGGTTGAGGAAGAACTGGACGAGCGTCACGAGGATGCAGAGCAGGAAGAGCACGACCGAGACCGCCGACGCGTAGCCGAACTGGTTCTCCTGGAAGCCCTTCTGGTAGATGAACTGCGAGAGCACGAGCGTCGCCTGGCCCGGACCGCCCTGCGTCATCACGAGGATCAGGTCGAAGATCTTGAACGAGTTGATGGTGAGCATCACCGTCACGAAGAAGGTGGTCGGCCGCAGGCACGGGATCGTCACGTTCACGAAGCGCTGCCAGACCGAGGCGCCGTCGACGCGGGCGGCCTCGTGCAGCTCGCGCGGCACGGTCTGCAGTCCGGCGAGGAACAGGATCATGTAGTAGCCCATGTCCCGCCAGGTGCTGATGATCACGACCGCGGGCATCGCCCACTCGGACGAGGTCAGCCAGCCGGGCGGGTCGGAGATGCCGATCAGGCCGAGCAGCTGGTTGATCGGGCCGTACTCCGGGCTGAAGAGCAGGTTCCAGACCACGGCGATCGCGACGATCGAGGTGATGTAGGGGAAGAACGCCGCGGTGCGGAAGAACGCGACGCCGCGGAGCTTGTTGTTGAGCAGCAGCGCGAGCCCGAGCGAGACGACGAGCGTCAGCGGGATGTGCAGCGCCGCGTAGTAGAGCGTGTTCAGCAGCGCGATGCGGAAGCTCGCGTCGCCGATCAGGCGCTGGAAGTTCGCGATGCCGACCCAGTTCGCCTGGCCGAAGACGTTCCAGTCGGTCATCGACATGTAGAAGAGGGTGATCACCGGCACGAGCGTGAGCGCGGCGAAGCCCAGGAAGTTCGGGAGGATGAAGGTCCAGCCGATCAGCATGTTCCGGACGGCGTACGCGGAGCGTCGTCGTCGGGGCGGCAGGGGCGACGGCGTCGGCGGAGTCGACGGGCCGGCGTCCGCGGCGGCGAGGGTCGTCATGAGACCTCCAGGGTCCGAGGGGGGGGAGAAGAGGGGGCGGTGGCCGGCCCGCGCGGGACCGGCCACCGCGGGGAGTCAGTTCGTGCCGACTTCGTTCTTCACGCGGTCCTCGGCGCTCTTCACGGCGTCGTCGAGGCTCGTCGAGCCCGACATGACCGCGGTGTGCAGGTCGAGGAGCACGTTCTGGACGGCGGCCGTCTTGGCCGAGGTCGGGTTCTCCGGCTTGGTGTCGTGCGTGGACCAGGCGAACTTCGAGACCTCGTCGGTCGGCGCGCTGTCGACCGCGAAGTAGGTCTCGGCGACCGCGTCGCTGGTCAGGGCGGGGGTGATGCCGAGGGAGGCGACGACCTCCGCGCCCTCCTCGCTCGACGCGAACTCGAGGAACTCCTTCGCCGCGGCCTGCTTGCCCGAGTCGATGCCGGCGTTGATGCCGAAGCCGGTCGGGTCTCCGAAGGTCACGGGGGTCTGGTCCATGCCGGTCGTCGACTCGTCGAACTGCGGGATCGGTGCGAAGCCCCAGTCGAAGGTGTCCGAGTCGCCGGACGCCTGCTGGGCGATCAGCGACGCGACGAACCAGGTGCCCATCGGCATCATCGCGGCGTTCTGCTTGCCGAACTCGGCCTGGTAGGTGAGCTTGTTCGCGACGACGGTGTTGTACTCCGCCTGCGCGCCCGCGTCCTGGAGCGCGAGGGCGCGCTCGTAGTAGGGCTCGAGGTAGCCGTAGTCGGCGTCGAGGATGTCGATGTCCGGGGTCTGCGCGCTCGCGAAGCCCTGCACCGTCGACTGCCAGCTGTGCTCGTAGGTGCCGACGGCGCTGCTGCCGGCCGCGGCGAGCGCGGTGGTCAGCTGCTCGGCGGTGGCCTCGTAGTCGTCCCAGGTCCAGGAGCCGTCGGGGTAGGCGACGCCGGCCTGGTCGAAGAGGGCCTTGTTGTAGAAGAGGACCCAGGAGTCCTGGCGGTAGGGCGCCGCCCACTGCTTGTCGTCGACCTGGTAGGCCTCCACGCCGCCGAGGTCGTCGGGCAGCTCGATGTCGGAGACGTCGAGGAGCTGGCCGCCGGCCTGGTAGGTGACGACGTTCTTGACGTTCTTCTGCGTGACGATGTCCGGACCGCTGCCGGCCGCGAGGTCCGCGGTCATCAGGGTGTCGTAGTTGGTCGCGTCGTACTCCTTGACCTCGATCGTGACGTCGGGGTCCTTCTCGTGGAACGCGTCGGCGAGCGCCTGGAACTCCGGCGTCGTGCTCAGGCTCCAGCCGGAGAGGCTGAGCGTGATCGGGCCGTCGGCCGCGGGGGCGTCACCGCCACCGCCGCCCGAGCAGGCGGTGAGGGACAGGGCGGCGACCAGGGCCACTCCGGCTGCGGCGAATCTTCTCTTCATGCGTGCTGCTCCTTTGCATCTGCGTCCGGGACTCCACCTCGGGTCCTCGGGTACCGGAGCTGCCGAGCGGCGCGTCCGGAATCTGGGAGTCGGTGCTCGGTGACGAGGCCGTCGGGCCAGGTCGCCGTCACGGACAGGGCGTCGCCGTCGGGGGCGACGACCACGGCGGCGGGGCCCGCGACGGGGGCCTCCGCTGTTGCCGTTTCGTCGGCGGTGAGGCCGACCAGCGCGACGACGAGGGCGTCGACCTCCGCCGGGAGGGTGAGCGTCGGCACGCCGACCGCGGGGCCGAGCGGGCTCGCGCCGTCGCGGGCGACGACCTCGGGGACGGCGCCGGGGGTGAGGGAGGTCAGCGTGCTGGTGAGGGTGCCGTTCGAGGCGGTGGCCGTCGCGGCGCTCGTGGCCGCGGCGATCTCGGCGCCGGCGATTGCCCAGCCGCCGATCCGCAGGCCGATCTCCTCCGGCCGCACGCCCTCGGCGAGCTCGTCGATCCGGACGAGGCGCAGCTCCCACGGGCCGCGCACCAGCGAGTGCACGCTGATCCGGCCGGCGACGCGGACGGCTCCGCGCAGGCCCTCGCCGTGGCGGTGGCTGCTGCGCTCCGGAGTGATCCAGTGCGCGTCCCAGCTCGAGCCGGCCACGCCGACCCGGCCGTCCGCGTCCAGGCGCACCTCGGTCAGCGTCATGCCGGTGCGGTGGGTCGCGTCGCCGTCGGCGTCGACCAGCGCGACGCTCTGCTCGAGCGCCTCCGCCCAGCCGCGCTCGTCGAGCAGCGGCGCGGTGGCGGTGGAGTAGCCCAGGCGGGCGTAGAGCGGGGAGTCGCCGGTCGTCGCACCGGGCAGCGCCTTGTCGGTGCCGTGGTTGACGACGCGGACGATGCCGTCGGCGTGCGTGCCCGAGACGATCCAGCCGGGCGAGACGATCGCGCGGAGGTCGTCGCCCTGCTCGATCGGGAGCAGGGCGGCCGGGAGCGGCTCGGAGGCCGCGGTCCAGACCGGGTGCTCGGCCGGGAGCAGGATGCCGAGCATGCCCTTGACCGCCCAGTACGGCGAGCCGGGGCCGGAGTAGGACTGCGCGAGCTCGCGCCACGGGTCGTGCCAGCCCATCGAGAGCAGGCCGTCCTCGTCCGGAGCGCCGTTCTCGGCGAAGTGCCCGACGATCGCGCTCGCGGCGCGGCGGAGCCGGCCCGGGGAGTGCGAGGGCACCTCGGCGATCACGCCGGCCCAGAACGGCGCGGCGGCGGCGAAGCGGTAGATCAGGCTGCGGCCCTGCAGCAGCGGGGAGCCGTCGCCGCCGACCAGCGCGAGGGCGTCGGAGAGGTAGCGGTCGAGCCGGGCGACGTCGGCGGCGGCGCGCGGGGCGGCCAGCTCGGCCGCGCCGGACATCCGCGCCCACAGCACCGGGTACACGTGCAGGGCCCAGCCGACGTAGTGGTCGAAGGCGCGCTCCGCGCCGTCGGCGAGCCAGCCGTCCTCGCGGACGAAGGAGTCGTGCCGGGCGAGGTCCGCGGCGACGTCCTGCGCGGACCACGGGCCGCCGACCGAGCGGAGGAAGGTCTCGACGACCAGGCGGAACCAGACCCAGTTGGTCTGCGGGTAGCTGTCGTCGCCGACGACGGGGGCGAGGTAGTCGACGACGCGCTGCTGGGTCCGCGCGTCGAGGCGGTCCCAGATCCAGGGCCGCGTGAGGTCGAGAACCAGCGCGATCGACGCCGCCTCGACCTTGGCCTGCGCGTGCTCGTCGATCCGCACCCAGCGGTCCTCCGCGTCGGGGTCGACACCGGTCTCGACGCCGCGGCGGTAGAAGTCGATCAGGTCGTCGACGCCCTCGCCGCGCGCTCCGGCGATGCGGAAGCCGGCGAGCAGGAAGGTGCGGGCGAAGCCCTCGAGGCCGTCGACCGCGCGGCCGTAGCCGCCCTCGGCGCCGGGGAGGGTGATCCGGCCGTGGCCGGCGCTGGCGTACGGGGCCACCGCGGCGAGGAGCGCGTCCGCGACGGCGAGCCAGTGCTCGCGCGTCCAGTCGGCGCGGAGGTTCCCCTCGTCCACGGCGGTTCTCCTTTGAATCGTGATGTCCGCGCTCTCTCCCACGCTGACGTGAGCGGCCCACGCTGACGTGAGCGGCACTGAACAGAACAGGACTATACATACGGAAATCGATCACCTCAAGGATTTGGTTGAAGCAAAATGATTGATTATGATCAGTTGCATGCCCCAGCACCCCGCCCCGGCATCGTCGCCGGGCGTGATCGAGTCCTTCCGCGGCCCGCTCGCGGCCGCGTTCTCGCCCGACCGTCCGCTCTCGGCGCGCGGGGTGCTCCTCTCTCCCGAGCAGTCGCTGCCGGTGCCGACCGCCGCCGACCGGGAGGCCTGGGCCGCGGCCGATGCGCCGACGCTGGCCGCGGTCGCCGAGCGCGCCGCCGCCGACCTGCTCGCGCCGTGGCCGCAGCCGCTCGCCAGCCAGGCCGTGCGCGTGCACCGCGACGGGAACCGGGACGCCTGGGAGCAGCGCGCGTTCGAGCGGCAGCGGCGCCTGAGCCGCGCGGTGCTGCTGGCCGCGAGCACGAGCGGCGCACCTGAGGGCGACGCCTGGCTCGACCAAGTCGCCGACGGCGTGCAGCTGCTCTGCGAGCAGAGCTCCTGGTGCTGGCCGGCCCACGACGACGCGCTGCGCCGGCACGGCTCGGTGCTCGCCGACGTCGCCGACCCCTTCCTCGACCTCGGCGCCGGCGAGGTCGCCGGCCAGCTCGCCTGGCTCGACCACGTCCTCGGCGAGCGCCTCGACGACCGCTATCCGGGGCTGCGCCGCAGGATCCGCCGCGAGACCCGCGAGCGCGTGCTCGCCCCGTTCCTCGCCCGCGACGACTGGCACTGGCTGGGCCTCGACGGCGACGTGCACAACTGGAACCCCTGGATCACCGGCAACGTGCTGGTCGCTGCCCTGCGCCTGCTCGACGCTCCGGGCGAGGAGGACGAGCGCGCCGCCGTCGTCACCCGCGCCGTCGCCGCCCTGGACCGCTACGTCGCCGTGCTCCCCGAGGACGGCGCGATCGACGAGGGCTACGCCTACTGGTGGAACGGCGCCTGCCGCGCCCTCGAGGCGCTCGACGTCCTGGCGCACGCGACCGGCGGCGCCTGGGACGCCTCGGCCGTGCCCGCCCTGCGCGCCACCGTCGCCTTCCCGCACCGCTCGCACCTCGGCGGCGACTGGTACGTCGCGCACGCCGACGGCCAGGCCCTGCAGTCGCGCGACCAGCCCTGGCACGCGGTGCACCGGACCGGCCGCCGGGTCGGCGACGCCGCCGCAATGGCGCACGCCGCCGCGCAGCGCGCCCCCGGCGAGCCCGCCGCCGCCGAGAAGGAGGGGCTCGGCCGCCTGCTGCGCGGGGCGACGGACCCGCTCTGGACCTCCGCCCCCGCGGCGCTCCCGCCACTCCCCCGCGAGGTCTGGCTCGAGTCCGTGCAGGTCCTCCTGGCCCGCACCGTCGAGGGATCGCCGGCCGGCCTCACGCTCGTCGCCAAGGGCGGCCACAACGCGGAGCACCACAACCACAACGACGTCGGCGCGTTCCAGGTGGCGAGCGACGGCGTGCCGGTCGTCGTCGACGCCGGCCGCCCCACCTACACCGCCGCCACCTTC
Source organism: Rathayibacter sp. PhB151 (assembly GCF_004366415.1). Classification (NCBI taxonomy): domain Bacteria; kingdom Bacillati; phylum Actinomycetota; class Actinomycetes; order Micrococcales; family Microbacteriaceae; genus Rathayibacter; species Rathayibacter sp. PhB151. The sequence continues at coordinate 1,235,312 of NZ_SOEN01000006.1, forward strand.
GGCCCGGAGCGCTACGGCATCTGGACGATGCGGAGCGAGTGGCACAACCTGCCCGTCGTCCGCGGCCGCGGGCAGCCGCCCGGGCGGGAGGCTGCCGCGGCGGACGTCTCGGTCGAGCTGAGCGACGCGTCCGCCGCGTTCTCCGCGGAGCTCGCGGCCGCCTACCCCGGGACGGGCCTGCGCTCCTGGCGCCGCACCGTCTCCCTCGACCGCCCGTCCGCAAGGGTCGTCCTCGAGGACCGCTGGGACCTCGCCCCGTGGGACGATCAGGACGATGAGCCCGGCACCGCGATCCGCCTGCTCCTCGCGGGAGACGTCGTGACCGAGCGCGGAGCCGCCCGGGTCCGCCCGCTCGGCGGCGCTCGGCCGCTCCGGATCGCCTGGGACCCGGCCTGCGAGCACCGCACCGTCGTCCGCGAGCTGGACGATCCGATGCTCTCGAGCGTCTGGGGCGAGCGGCTGACGCTCCTGGAGATCGACGCCACCGCGCGCAGGGAGCTGCGGATCGCGATAGACCTGGACCCACCGATCGGAGAGCAACGATGAGCGACCAGACCCAGTCCCCACCCCTCGCCGCCGAGCGGCGGGCGCACATCCTCGCGGCCCTCGGCGTCGACGGCGCCGTCCGCATCTCCCAGCTCACCGAGGCGCTCGGCGTGGCGACGGTCACGCTCCGTCGCGACCTGGTGCAGATGGAGCGCGAGGGGCTGCTCAGCCGCGTGCACGGCGGCGCGGTCGTGCTCTCCGGGTCGGCCGGCCACACGGCCCCCGCCCCGGAGCCGGAGGAGGTCAAGCTCGGCTCGATCGCCGTCCTGGTCCCCTCGCTCAACTACTACTGGCCCGGCGTGCTGCACGCGATGGAGGCGACCGGCCGCAGCCTCGGCTACGACGTCGTCCTGCGCGGTGCCTCCTACGAGCTGCAGGACGAGCGCCCCGTGCTCGAGCGCCTGCTGCGCTCCGGCGACGTGCGCGGGCTGATCGTTGCTCCCAACACCGACACCGAGCACTCGGGCGACGTCCTCCGCTGGCTCGCCGACTGCGGGGTCCCGTCGGTCCTGGTCGAGCGCGACGCCGTCCTCGAGCCCGAGGGCACGCCCGCCGAGTCGGTCACCACCGACCACGCACTCGGCGCCGTGCTCGCCGCCCGCCACCTCGCCGAGCTCGGGCACCGCAAGGTCGGCCTGATCCTGTCGCGGAACTCGCCCACCTCGCGCAAGATCGCCGCGGGCTGGCTCTCGGCCTGCGAGGCGCTCGGCCTCACCCCCGCCGACCACTTCGAGGAGACGCTCCCCGACCGCGGCAGCGCCGACTTCTCAGAGGTCGTCAACGCGGCCCTCGAGACGGCCCTCGAGACCGGCGTGACCGCCCTGCTCGTGCACTCCGACCCCGAGGCGATGGCCTTCGTCGACCTCGCGCTCAACCGCGGCATCTCCGTGCCCGGCGACCTCTCGGTGATCGCCTACGACGACGAGGTCGCCCAGCTGTTCACCCCCGCGCTGACCGCCGTGAGCCCGCCGCGCGCCGGCGTCGGCGAGGCCGCGGTCCGGCTGCTCGTCCAGCGGATCGAGGACCCCGAGCGGCCCGTGCACCGCGTGCAGCTCAACCCGAGCCTGATCGTCCGCGCCTCGACGGCGGCTCCCGGGCGACCGGCGGACGGGCAGCCGGACGGCGCGCGGTGATCGACCGCCACGAGCACTCGCCGTGGTCGTTCTGGGCCGAGGCCTCACCGGAGCAGCGGTCCCGCCAGCTCGACCTGCAGCGCGAGCTGCTGGCCGCGCACCCCGGCTGGACGATCGGCGCGGAATGCTTCGTCGCGGAGTCGGCCGCGGTCGACCCCGAGCGCCTCGTGCTGGGCGACCGCTCGTATCTCGCCGCCGGCGCGTACCTGACGGGCGACGTCGAGATCGGCGCCGACTGCTCGCTCAACCCCTACACGGTGGTGCGCGGGAGCGTCGTCCTCGGCTCGGCTGTGCGGGTCGGCGCGCACACGTCGATCCTCGGCTTCAACCACTCGATGGAGCCCGGCACCGAGGTGTTCCGCCAGCCGCTGAGCTCGCGCGGCATCCGCATCGGCGACGACGTCTGGATCGGCTCGCACGTGGTCGTGCTCGACGGCGTGACGGTGGGCGACCACGCGGTGCTCGCCGCCGGCGCGGTCGTGACGAAGGACGTGGCACCCGGTGCGGTCGTCGGCGGCAACCCCGGGCGGCGGCTGCGCTGGCGGGTCCCGCCCGTCGCCGCGGAGGTCTCGGACGCCGCGCGCCTGGCGGACCGCGCCCGGGAGGAGATCGAGGGGATCCTGCGCGATGCGCTCGTGGACGACGGGACGGTACCTCAGGACGGGCCTGCGCTCCACGACGGGCCTGCCTCCCACGACGGGCCTGCACTCCACGACGGGCCCGCCTTCCGCGACCGGCCGGGCGCCGCCCCGAGCGACCGCGCGCTCGGCGACGCGGTCGAGCTCGCCGACCTCCTGCTCGGCACGCCGCCTCCCGGAGTCGATCCCGCCGCGGTCGTCGCGCGGCTCCGCGGGCTGCCGGTCCCGGGGAGGGACCTCTGGACCGATCCGGAGGCCGCGTACCGCGTGCTCAGTGCGGGCTACGCGCTCGACCTGCTCGGGTCGGAGTTCGCGCAGCCGCTGACCGCCGTGACCGAGGAGACCCCGGAGGGCCTGGTCGCGCGGCTCGACGGGCTGCGCTGGCGCGACGACCCGTGGAACGCCGGCCACCACGTCGACGCCCTCGGCACCGCGCTGCACTGGACGCGCCGCCGCGGCGATCCCGTCCCGGTCGGCCTCGAGGAGGCGCTCTACGGCTGGCTGCTCACCCGCGCCGATCCTCGCAGCGGCATGTGGGGCGAGGCCTCGGCCGGGCGCGGACTGCTCCTGCTCGTGAACGGCTCCTACCGCGCGACCCGCGGCACCTTCGTGCAGGACGGCCGCCCGCTCCCCTACCCCGACGCCGTCCGCGACACCGTCCTCCGGCACGCCCGCGACGACCGCTGGTTCCGGCCCGAGCGCGTCGACGCCTGCGCCGCCCTCGACCTCGTCCACCCGCTCTGGCTCACCCGCGGCAGCGGCTACCGCGCCCCCGAGGTCGAGCCCCTGGCGCGGACCCTGCTCGCGGACGTCCTCGGCCAGTGGCGCCCCGGCCGCGGCTTCGCCTTCCGCCTGCACGCCGCCGACGCCGGCCTCCAGGGCACCGAGATGTGGCTCGCCGTCCTCTGGTACCTCGCCGACCTCCTCGGCGGCTCCGACACCCTCGGCTACCGCCCCCGCGGCGTCCACCGCCCGGAGCCGGCCCCGCCCCGCATGCTGATCGAGTAGCCCGCCCTCCCATGCTGATCGAGTAGCCCGCGCAGCGGGCGTATCGAGATCCACCGTCCCCAGCACGCCGGGTCTCGATACGCCGCCTCCGGCGCCTGCTCGACCAGCATGTGTCGGCCCGCGAGTGGACTCGAATCGGGGCCCGCTCGGGGCGCGAGGCCCCTCACGGGTCCGTTCGACGATCCACGCTGATCGCGCAGCCGCGGAGCGGACCCCACCCATGCTGATCGAGTAGCCCGCGGAGCGCGGCGTATCGAGATCCACCACCGTCAGAACGCGAGTCAGCAGACCCACCCTGCTGGTGGTGGCAGGGCTCGATACGCCCCTGCGGGGCTACTCGACCAGCATGAGGCGGCGCAGCCGCGTCCTCTCCCCCACCACCGAGACGCGAAGCGGCTTCGCCGCTCGATACGCCGCCTCCGGCGCCTACTCGACCAGCATGCGAGGCCGCTACTCCGCAGGCGTCGTGGGCAGCAGCTCCGCCACCAGCGCCTGCACGCGGGCGCGGATGTCGTCGCGGATCGGGCGGACCTCCTCGAGGGGGCGGCCCTTGGGGTCGGCGAGGTCCCAGTCCTCGTAGCGCTTGCCGGGGAAGACCGGGCAGACGTCGCCGCAGCCCATGGTAATCACGACGTCCGAGGCCTGCACCTGCTCGGTCGTCATCAGCTGCGGTACGGCCTGCGAGATGTCGATGCCCTCCTCCGCCATCGCCGCGACCGCGACAGGGTTGATGCTCTCGCCCGGCTCGGAGCCGCCGGAGCGCACCTGCACGGCTCCGCCCGAGAGCTCGCGCAGGTAGCCGGCGGCCATCTGCGAGCGGCCGGCGTTGTGGATGCAGACGAAGAGGACGGTGGGGGCGGTCATCCCGGGCTCCTGAGGGTGAGGGGCTGCCCGCGTCGATCGACACCGGCGCGACCGAATCTACCGACAGCGCCCGACGCCTCCGCGTTCACCGGGCTTCGGCGGCGCAGGGCCGGCGGGTGACGGCGGACTCCGCCTCGTCGCCTCCGCGGAGTCCGCGGCCTAGGAAGGCAGATCCGGCGCCGGGTAGGCGTCCCAGCCGCCGTCGCCGGCGTCATCGCTGGCCTCAGCGGCGAGTCTGCGGCGGATGTAGGCGCCGAGATAGGGAAGAGAGAACTGCACATGGCCGCGACCCGCGGCATGGACGTAGCCGCTGTCGATGAGGCGCTTCTTGTAGACCTGGACGTACGCGTCGGAGACGTCCATGCGCTTCGCGATGTCGGCGATCTTCGTGCGGTCGTCGTCCTCGGCCATCGCGTCGAGGAACTTCTGATCGACATCGGAGAGATCGCCGTAGACGCGGCTGATGACTCGACTCTCGACCGCCTTGATGGCCCTGTCCTGCGCGACGGTGGCGTCGGCGAGGCTGATCGTGGGTGCAGTGGAGCGGTTCCGCCAGGCGTAGTCGCCGGCCAGCTGCACCAGGTACGGATAGCCCTGCGAGAGGGAGACGAGCACGGCGAGCGCCTCCTCGTCGATCCTCCGACCGCCGAGGCCGGCGGTCTCCGTGAAGACTCGACTGGTCTCCGGCGCGGACAGCCGCTCGAACTCGACCTCCCGGGAACGCCGGAGGAAGGTGGTGTGCTCCTCGGCGAGGAGTGCGTCGAGGCCGACCTTCACCCCGGCGAAGACGACCATGATCTGCGCACCGTCCTGAAGCGCGTGCGAGACCTGCAGCGCGAATCGGCTCAGCTCCCGCAGGCGGACCTTGCCGGAGGAGACCTCGTCGATGGTGATCAGGATGCCGCCCTCCCCGCCCAGTGCGGAGGACAGCGCGACGAGGTCGTACCGCAGCTGAGGCTTCACGCTGCGGTGCCGGTCGACGTACTCGATCTCGGCGCTGAACTCCCACAGCCCGAGCGAGGTCAGTCGTGCGCGGCTGCCCGGGGCCATGTCGTTGATCAGGGCGGGGATCGTGGAGTCCATCACCCGGTCGAGGAGACCGGCACTGGCGTCCTCGCTGATCACCAGCCACCCGGCGGCGCGAGCGTCGTCCTGGAGGGTGGTCAGGAAGGAGGTCTTGCCGGCGCCGCGCAGTCCCGAGACCAGGACGGAGTGGTTCTCGCCGAAGTCCAAGGTCTCGAAGACGGCACGGAGCTCCGTGAGCGCTTCCCCGTGACCGCCGAAGACGGCAGGCTTCTTCCCGTAGCCCGGGGTGAACGGGCTGGGCGCTGTCTCCGCCATCGCGATCTCCGAATCTTATTTATTTTATTCTATTCCGCCTCGACGGAGAGAGTGAGGTGCTGGCGCGGCAGTCCGCGCAGATCAGCAAGGCGGCGGAGACGAAGCCTGCTCACGATGCAAGGCCTCTCACGATGCCGATCGAGCGGGCCGTTCATGCTGATCGAGCAGCCCGCGCAGCGGGCGTACCGAGATCCACCACCGCCAGAACTCTGTTTGCAGACCCGCCCTGCTGACGGTGGTGGGTCTCGAGACGCCCCTACGGGATTGCTCGACCGGCTTGCTGCGGTGGGTGGCGCACAACATCAGCTGAGACTGGTGGGCCTCCTCTGTCAGCGGACGCCACCCCGTCTCAGCTGATGTTGTGCGGCGCTGGAGTCGCGTCACGCTGATCGAAGAGCCCGTGGAGCGGGGCGTATCGGGATCCACCAGCGCAAGAAGGACGAGTCTGCAGACACGCCCTACTGACGACGGCGGGTCTCGATACGCCCTGCGGGCCACTCGACCAGCATGGGTGCGGCACCGCCGCGTCCTTTCCCCCACCACCGAGACGCGAAGCGGTTTCGCCGCTCGATACGCCGCCCCCGGCGGCTACCCGCCGCTCGGGCGCCGCCGTGGACCAGCGGCCGCCCGCGCTTCTGGAGTCGCGGGCGCCCGCCCGCTCGACGCACACTGGCCGGGCCCCCTCCCGCGACGACCCCTCGGACGGATCACCGTGCTCACCGGACTCAGCGCCTTCCCGCTCACCCCGCTCCGCGACGACACCGTCGACGAGCCGGCCTTCGCCGCGCTCGTCGAGCGCCTCGCCGCGGCCGGCGTCGACTCGATCGGGGCGCTCGGCTCGACCGGCTCCGCCGCCTACCTCGACCGGGAGGAGCGCCGCCGGGTCGCCGCGCTCGCGGTGCGGCACGCGGGCGGGGTGCCGGTCGTCGTCGGGATCAGCGCGCTGCGGACCTCGCAGGTGCTCGCCCTCGCCGAGGACGCGCAGGAGGCGGGCGCCGCGGCGGTGCTCCTCGCTCCGGTCAGCTATCAGCCGCTGACGGACGACGACGTCCTCGGGCTCTACGAGGACGTCACCGCACAGCTCTCCGTGCCGCTCGTCGTCTACGACAATCCCGGCACCACGCACGTCACGATGACCGACGATCTGTACGGAGCGATCGCCGGCCTGCCCCGGGTCGCCTCGATCAAGATCCCCGGCGTCCCCGCCGATCCGGCCGCCGCGGCCGAGCGGGTGGCCGCGATCCGAGCGCAGGTTCCCGCGGGCGTCACGATCGGCGTCTCCGGCGACGCGTCCGCCGCCCGCGGCCTGCTCGCCGGCTGCGACGCCTGGTACTCGGTGATCGGCGGCACGCTCCCCGGCCCCGCGCTGACGATCGCGCGCGCCGCGCAGTCCGGCGACCGCGCCGCCGCCGAGGCCGAGGCCGCCCGGCTGCAGCCGCTCTGGGACCTCTTCGCCGAGCACGGCGGCAGCTACCGGGTGATCGCCGCGATCGCCGAGCAGCTCGGCCTCGCCGCCCCGGACTGCCTGCCCCGCCCGATCCGCGGCCTCGACGCACCGGCGCGCGCCCGGGTCGCCGGGGTCGTCGCGGCGCTCGACCTCGGCACCCCCTCCGACTGAGCTCACGGCGCGTCCACCGTCCCCGGCCCGTCCAGCACCACCCGCCCGTCCAGCTCCAGCCGATCGAGGAACGCGTCGTCGTGGCTGACGACGAGCAGTCCCCCGCGCCAGGCCCGCAGCACCTCGACCAGGTGGTCGGCCGTCGCCAGGTCGAGGTCGTTCGTCGGCTCGTCGAGCACGAGCAGCTGCGGCAACGGGCGCGCGAGGACCACCCCGGCGAGCGCCACCCGGAAGCGCTCCCCGCCCGAGAGCGTCGACGCGGGCCGGTCGACGATCGCGCCGCGCAGGAGCAGCCGCGCGAGGGCGTCGCGCAGGGCCGGGATCGGCAGGTCCGGCGCGGCCCGGGCGACGTGCTCGAGCACGGTGCGGTCGTCGTCGAGCATGTCCTCGCGGTGCTGGGCGAGGTAGCCGATGCGGTCGGTGAGCGCCCGCGCGTCCGTGGCGAGCACGGGATGCGGGCGGGCCGGCTCCGCACCGACGAGCCGCTCGAGCAGCAGGGTCTTGCCGGTGCCGTTGGCGCCGATCAGACCGAGGCGCTCCGGGCCCTGGAGCACCGTGGTCCGGCCGCGGACGGTCAGCTCGGCGAGCCGCCGGGTCGCGGGCACGCCCGGGTCGGGCAGGTCGAGCCGCACCGCGTCGTCGTCGCGGCGCCGCCCGGACGCCTCGTCGACCCGCTCCTTCGCGCGCGCCTCGGCCTCCGCGTGGCCGGAGCGGAGCCGCCCGGCGGTCCCCTCCGCACGGCCTCGACGGTAGTCCGCGACGATCTTCGGCATCGACCGCCCCGACTTCTCGCCCGCCTTTGCGCGGCGGGCGATCGTCGTCTGCGCCTCGATTCGCTGCCGCTTCTCGGCGCGCAGCACCTGCTCGGCCGCCCGGACGTCGCGCTCGACCGCCGCGCGCTCGACGGCCAGCCGCTCCTCGAAGTCCGAGAACGTGCCCGCCGAGGTGCGCAGGTCGCCGTCGCGCAGCTCCGCGATCTCGTCGACGTGCTCGAGAAGCTCCCGGTCGTGACTGACGACGACGAGGGTGCCGCGCCAGCCGTCGACCAGCGCGAGCAGCAGCTGCCGGGAGCGGCGGTCCAGGTCGTTCGTCGGCTCGTCGAGCACCGCGATCGGCCGGCCGCGCAGCGCCACCCCCGTCACGGCCGCGAGGACCGCCTGCCCGCCGGAGAGCATCGAGACGGGGCGGAGCAGATCGGCGGCGTCGAGGTCGAGCCCGGCAGTGCCCAGCGCGGCGACGGCCCGGGCCTCGACGTCCCAGTCGTCGGCGAGCGCCTCGAAGCGGTCCGCCCCGGCGTCGCCGGCCAGGATCGCGTGCAGCGCGTCGAGCCGGCCGCGGATCCCGAGCAGATCGGCGACGGTGTCGTCGGCGCCGCGCGGCAGGCGCTGCGGCAGCAGGTCGACCGCGCCGGTCGCGGTGACGGTCCCGCCCGTCGGCGCGAGCTCGCCGGCGACGAGCCGCACGAGTGTGGACTTGCCGGCGCCGTTGGCTCCGACGAGCGCGGTGCGGCCGCGGCCGAACGCGGCGGTCACGTGGTCGAGGACGATCGAGCCGTCCGGCCAGGCGAACGAGCAGTCGGTGAGGACGAGGGACGGAGGGGTCGGTGAAGTGGAGGGCACGGTGCTCCCGGTGGTCGCGTCGGCGCACGACGACCACCGCCCTCCGCCGAGGCGGGAGCGCGCGTCCGCCCGGTTCAGGGGCGGGAGCAGGGGTCGTCAGTGCGAGGGCAGCTGCTGCGTCGTGGACGCAGTACCGGTGCTGGTGCGCACGAGACCGTCTTTCCTGCGGGGAGCCCCCGTGTCCGCGAGCCGATCGGCCGGCCGGTGAGGTGGCCGCCCCGACGTCGCGGCTCGCGACGAGGTACGCGTCGACGGTACGCGCGGAGCGGGGGCGGCCGCAAGGGAGGGTGTCTCTTCGCTACTGCACCAGCGCCAGCAGCGCGCGGATGTCGGCGGCGAGCAGGTCCGGCTCCTCGTGCGGCGCGAAGTGGCCGCCGCGGGGCATCGGCGTGTACCGGACGACGTCGTAGCTGCGCTCGGCCCAGCTGCGCGGCGGGTGCGTCAGATCGAAGGGGAAGACGGCGAGCGCAGTCGGCACCTCGACCCGGCCCACCCGCGCCGTCCGCCCGGTCGCATACTCCCAGTAGGGCCGGAGCGACGTGGAGATCGAGTCGGTGAACCAGTAGAGCGACGCGAGGGTGAGCAGGTAGTCGTCGTCGAAGCGGGTCGCGACGTCGCCGCCGCAGTCGCTCCAGGCCCGGTGCTTCTCCAGGATCCAGGCGAGCAGGCCGACCGGCGAATCCGACAGCGCGGGCGCGAGGGTGAGCGGCCGCGTCTGCTGCTGGTGCTCGTAGGCGCCCTCGTCCGCGAACCAGGTGCGCTGCTCCTCGACGTGCTCGCGCTCCTCGGCGGTGAGGGAGTCGTCCTCCACGTGCTGCGGCGACGCGACGGCGAGCAGATGGATCCCCGCCACCGCCTCCGGGTGGCTCTCGGCCAGCCGCGAGGTGATCCCCGCGCCCAGGTCGCCGCCGTGCGCGGCGTAGCGGGCGAAGCCGAGCTCCTCGGTCATCAGCCGGTGCCAGAGCTCGTGGGTCTGCTCGTCCAGCCCCGGCCGCTGCGGCGAGAAGGGGAACCCGGGCAGCGCGGGGACGACGACGGTGGCCGCCTCGGCCGGGTCGCCGCCGAACCGCGACGGCGAGGCGAGCCGCTCGGCGAGCGCCACCAGCTCGAGCGCGGTGCTGGGCCAGCCGTTCGTCAGGACGATCGGCAGGCGACTGGGCGTCTCCGCCTCGAAGGTCTCCGCCTCGAACGTCTCCGCCTCGAACGTCTCCGCCTCGAAGCGGAGGTAGGCCACGGGCGTCCCGTCGAGGTCGGCCTGCGCCCACGGCAGCGCGCGCATCCGCCGCTCCTGCGCCGGCCAGTCGAACTCCTCCGCCCAGCGCCGGGCCAGCCGCCGCAGCTCGGCCTGGTCGGTCCCCGCCGACCAGCCCTCGACCGGCCACTCCGGCGACCAGCGGGTCCGGCGGACGCGCTCGCGGAGCTCGGCCCACTCCTCGGCGGAGACAGCGGGGACCGGGGATGCGGGGTGGGACGGGGTCATCGCTCGACCGTAGCGGCGGGGGCCGACATCAGAACAGGTCGGGGCTCTCCTGCTCCCGCGCCGTCGCCGACTCGACGTCGGCGACGTCGTGGCGCAGCGACGCGGTGACGTCGCGGGCGCCGGCGACGGACTCGACCCGCACCGTCACGCGCTCGACGGGGACGACGGTCCGGGTGAGGGCGATGCGCTCCTCGTGCAGGATCACGACGATCGGCTCCTGCGGGGCCGCCGCGATCGCGTCGGGCAGCGCCGGGCCGTCGGCGATCGGCTCGCGGGTGACGCGCAGCTCCTCGCGGCGGACCTCGACCGTGATCGTGCGCTGCTCGGTCACGACGACCCGGCTGACCCGGACGCGCTCGGTGACGTGCCTGCGCGTGCCGACGAGGAGGCGCTCCTCGTGCAGGACCACCTCGGCGGTCGGCGCCGGCTCGGACGCGGTCGGCTCGGACGCGGTCGGCTCGGTCGGTGTCGCGCTCATGCGGTCCCCTCGATCTGCTGCGGACGCGGCCGGCCCTGCTCGGAGCGAGCGGAGCCGGCCGCGGGTGATGCGGGTGGTGCGGTCGTGCGCCTAGCGAGGGCGGCGCGCGGTGGTCGCCGGGGCGGCCTGCTTCGCCTGATCGGCGGCGCGCTTCGCCTGCTCGGTGACGGAGGGGGCGTTCTGCGCCTCCTGCTGGATCTTCGGCGCCTCCTCCTCGGCCTTCGTAAGGATCGCCTCCCAGCGCTGCTGCATCGGCTTGATCAGGCCGCCGCCGGCGCCGACGATGATGACGCCCGCGATGATCGCGAGGACCGCGATCAGGATCGGCGTGGTGACCGTCGTCGCGACCTCGATCTGGTTCAGGGCCGCGGTGACCCCGAGGAAGAGGATGAACACCGCGACGATGTTCCCGAGGGCCTTGCCGTAGGAGAGACCGCCCAGGGTGTTCTGGATCAGGCCCTTGGCGCCCGCGGCGATCGCGGCGGCGAGGACGACGATGATGATCGCCACGATGATCTTCGGCAGGAAGCCGATGATGCCCTGCAGCAGGTCGCTGACCGGGTTGGGGCCGAAGACCCCGAAGGCGAACTGCAGGACGAAGAGCACGAGCGTGTAGTAGATGATCTTCGACACGATGTCGGAGGCGTCCAGCGTCGAGTTCGCGAGCGCCTTCTTGATGCCGCCGCGCTCGACGGCGCGGTCGAAGCCGACCTTGGTGAGCAGGCGCGAGAGGCCCTTCTCGATGAGCTTGGCGACGATCAGGCCGACGATGAGGATGAGCAGGAACAGCAGCGCGAGCGGGACGAACGCGATGACCGCGGCCAGTCCGTTCTGCAGAGCGGCGGGGAGATCCATGGGGGAGCCTTTCGGGCACGGTCCGGAGCAGGACGGGTGAGGGTGGTGCAGGGGGTCGTGCGGAGTGGAGCGGGTGCGGCGGCCGGTGGGCGGTGCTGCTCACCGGCCGCCGCGGGGATCGCTAGGAGCGCGCGTCGCGGTCGGCGACGGTCTCCTCGGCGGAGGTGCGGGTGCCGGTGCCGGTGGCCTCGGGCTCGACGAGCTCGATCTCCTCGTGCGAGACGTCGGCGTCGACGGTGCGCTGCTCGGTGACGGTCTCGGTGCCGAGCGACACGCGCTCGACGGGGACCGTCTCCTTCGCGGTGACGACGCGCTCCTCGGTGAGGATCACCTCGTGCTCCTCCTCGCTGAGGTCGGGACCGGCGAGCGCGTCGCCGGCGTTCGCGTCGGTGATCGGCTCGCGGGTGAGGGTGACCTCGTCGTGGCTGACCGGGACCGTCTTCGAGACCTGCTCGGTGACGATGTGCTTGCGCAGGCGGGCGCGGCCGGCCTCGACCCGCTCGGTGCCGACGCGCAGGCGCTCCTCGGAGCGGGTCATCGCGTCGTCGGTGTTCGGACCGGACGTGTCGTGGCCCTCGGTGCCGCGGTCGCGGTCGGCGGCGCTGTCGGCAGTGCGGTCGACGCCGCTGTCCGTGCCGGCGCCGCGGTCGGCGTCCTGGTCGTAGAGGGGCGCCTCGGTCGGTGCCGCGTCGGTGCCGAGCCCGTAGTAGGAGTAGAGGGCCTGCTCCTCGTCGGCGGAGAGCTGGCCGTCGTCCTCGATGCGCGGGGCGTCCTTGACGAAGGCCTTCTCGTAGCCGACGCGGAGGACGCCGCCCTCGTAGCTCGCGTCCGCGAGAGGCGCGAACGACTCCGAGGAGCCGAACAGGCCGGTGCGGACGGTGACCCAGGTCGGGGTCTGCGTGCTGTCCTCGACGTAGACCTGGCCGACGGTGCCGATCTTGGCGTCGTCGCTGCCGTGCACGTCGGCGCCGATCAGGCTGTCGATGCTGCTGCTGTCGATCATGGTGCTCTCTCTTCTCTCCCGGGACGGTGCCGCGGGGTCGCTGGTGCGGGGCGGAGGCGAAACGGGGCGCGACCACCGGCGCAGCGGGTTCTGCGGGGTGGTGCGCGCTCCTCGGGGAGGCGGACCGGCGCGGGGATCGCAGGGAGCACGGTCCGGCAGCGGCACACTTACAGCGTAAGCCAGGTCGGAGCTTACGGTGTAAGGATTGTTACGGTGGAGGTGCTTGCCTTTGCGGCACCGCACCTGGTATCCGGGCGGGCGGGCACTGCAGGAAGGCGCGGTGCATGACCGACAGCGAGAAGCCGAAGCGGAGCGGCTCCCCCGCCCGCAAGCTCAGCCGGGACCTCATCGTGGAGACCGCGCTCGCGATGATCGACCGCACCGGCCCCGAGGCGCTCTCCATGCGCACCCTCGCGCAGGAGCTGGGCGTCGAGGCGATGTCGCTCTACCGCTACGTGCACGGCAAGGAGGACCTCCTCGAGGGCGTCATCGCGCTGCTGATGCGCGAGCTCACCGTGCGCCTGGACGAGGCCGAGAGCCGGCACTGGCAGGAGTTCCTGCAGACGGCCGCCCACGAGGTCCGGCGCATCGCGACCGACCACCCGAGGGCCTTCCCGCTGGTCGCGACACGGCACCCGGCGGCGCCCTGGCTCCGCCCGCCGCTGCGCAGCATCGAGGCCGTGAACACCTTCCTCCGCTCGCTCACCGGCAGCGGGCTCACCGACGCGCAGGCCGTCGGCGCCTACCGCTCGTTCAGCAGCTTCCTGCTCGGCCAGCTGCTGCTGCAGGCCGTGGTGCAGGGCGCCGAGACCTCGCCGACCGACCTCCCGCTCGACGAGGGCGACGCGACGATCCCGCAGGGCGACGGGAACGTCTCCCTCGACGTCGCGCCCGAGGTCCGGCGACTGCGCGGCCTGCTCAGCGAGGACCACAGCGACGAGGAGTTCGAGATCTCGCTCGAGGTGCTCCTCGACCGGCTCGACCGGGAGCTCTCGCAGTAGCCCTCGCTGCTCCGCGGGGTGCGGCGACCCCCAAAGACCCGTTTGACGGTCCGCCGGGCGCCGCGTGACGATGGCCGCATGTCCACTCTCGAGGAGTTGCGCGCCACCGCCCACCCGATCCGGCTCCGGCTGCTGTCCCTGGTGACCGGCGCCGCGGCGAGCGCCGCCGAGGCCGCGCGCGAGCTGGGCCTCTCCCAGGCGACCGCGAGCTACCACTTCCGCGTGCTCGAGCGGGCCGGGCTGGTGCGGGTGGTCGAGACGGTGCGGCTGCGCGGCGGCGAGGCGAAGCGCTACCGGCACGAGTCCTCCGGGCGGCCGTTCGACGTGACCGCGACCGTCGAGGCCGGGCCGGCGGAGGACCGGCAGCTGTACCTGGAGGCGCTGATCGAGGAGCTGCGGCGGCGGTCCACGGCCCGCGCCGACGGCCCGCAGCTGTCGACGGACGCCGAGCTCTGGGTCGATCCGGAGACCTGGCGGCGGGTCGTCCGGCACGTCGGCGAGGCGTCGGCGCTGCTGCACGCGGCGGCCCGGCCGCCCCGGAGCCCGGGCACGGTGCCGGTGTCGATGACGACCGCGCTGTTCCCGCTGCGGCGGCCGTGACTCCGCGCGGGACTCCCCGGCCCGGCCCTCTCGCGCACCGCCCGTTCCGCCGGCTGCTCGCCGCCCGGACGACCGCCGTGCTCGGCAACGCCGTCGCCCCGATCGCCCTGGCCTTCGCGGTCCTCGACCTCACCGGCTCGGCGACCGACCTCGGCCTCGTCGTCGCCGCGCGCTCGCTCGCCAACGTCGCCGTGCTGCTGCTCGGCGGCGTCCTCGCCGACCGGCTGCCCCGCTCCGTCATCCTGGTCGGCACCTCCCTCGCCGCCGCCGGCACGCAGGCGGTCGTCGCCGCCCTGGTCATCACCGGGACCGCCAGCATCCCCGCCCTCGTCGTGCTCGGCGTGCTGAACGGCGCCGTCGCGGCGATGAGCCTGCCCGCCGCGTCGGCCCTGGTCCCGGAGACCGTCCCCGCGGCCGAGCTGCGGCCGGCGAACGCGCTGCTCCGCCTGGGCCTGAACGCCGGGACGATCGCGGGCGCGTCGGGCGGCGCCGGCGTCGTGGCCCTGGTCGGCCCGGGCTGGGGCCTCGCGATCGACGCGGCCGGCTTCGCGCTCGCCGCGCTCCTCTACTCCGGACTGCGCCTGCCCGCGGCGACCCGGTCCGGTGCCCCCGGCTCCGTGCTCGCCGACCTCCGCGAGGGCTGGCGGGAGTTCTCCGGCCGGCGCTGGGTCTGGATCGTCGTGGCCCAGTTCACGGTGCTGAACGCCGCGTTCGTCGGCGCGACCACCGTCCTCGGGCCGGTGATCGCCGATGAATCCTTCGGCCGAGCGGCCTGGGGGCTGGTGGTCGCCGCGCAGACCGCGGGTCTCGCGCTCGGCGCCGTGATCGCGCTGCGCTGGCGGCCGCGGCGGGCGCTGGCCATCGGCGTCGCGCTGATGGCGGTCACGGCCGTCCCGGTCGCGGCCCTCGGACTCGTCCCCGCGCTTCCCGCCCTGATCGTCGCCTTCGCGCTCGGCGGCGTCGCGCTCGAGGTGTTCGCCATCGCCTGGGACCAGTCGCTGCAGACCCACGTGCCGCGCGAGGCACTCGCCCGGGTCTACTCGTACGACATGGTCGGCTCGTTCCTCGCCGTTCCGCTCGGCGAGGCGCTCGTCGGGCCGCTCGCCGACCTCGTCGGCACGCGGGCCGTCCTGCTCGGCTGCGCGGCGGTCATCGTGCTCGCGTCGCTGCTCGCCTCCACCAGCAGGAGCGTCCGGCGCGTCGACGGAGAGGCGCACGCCACAATGGCGGGCATGGACTCCGAGACCCGCACGCCCGACGCACCCGCCGACGCGACCGGCCGCTACGCGCACGGCCACCACGAGAGCGTGCTGCGCTCGCACCGCTGGCGGACCGTCGAGAACTCCGCGGGATACCTGCTGCCGCACCTCGCGCACGGCGTCTCGATCCTCGACGTGGGCTGCGGCCCCGGGACGATCACCGTCGACCTCGCCGAGCGGGTCGCCCCCGGCCGGGTGCTCGGGGTGGACGCCTCCGCCGAGGTGATCGCGCAGGCCGCGGCCCTCGACTCCTCCGCGGAGTTCGCGGTGGCGGACGCCTACGCGCTGCCGTTCGCCGACGACTCCTTCGACGTCGTGCACGCGCACCAGGTCCTGCAGCACCTCACCCGCCCGGTCGACGCGCTGCGCGAGTGGGGCCGGGTCGGCCGCCTCGTCGCCGCGCGCGACGTCGACTACGCCGGCGTGCTGATCCACCCCTTCACGGAGGGCCTGCAGGCCTGGGCCGCGCTCTACCAGAGGGTGCACCGCGCCTCCGCGGGCGAGCCCGACGCGGGCCGGCGGCTGAAGGCCTGGGCGCGGGAGGCCGGCTTCGCGAGCGTCGAGGTCACCGCCTCGCTCTGGGTGTTCGAGAACGCCGAGGACCGCGCCTGGTGGGGCGGGATGTGGGCGGACCGCGCGGTCTCCTCCTCCTTCGCCACCGTCGCCCTCGAGCGCGGCCTCGCCACCCAGGCCGAGCTCGAGGCGATCAGCGCCGCCTGGCGCGCCTGGGCCGCCGACGAGGACGGCTGGCTCTCGATGCCCCACGGCGAGCTGCTCGCGCGCTGAGCGTCGGGGCGACGGACGTCAGTCCTCCGACTCGTGCGTCGCCTCCCGCTGCGCGCCGAATCGATCGATCTCGATCTCGACCGCGCCTTTCCAGCTCTCGACTCCGAGCCAGAGCGCGGTCACGTCGCGCACGTCCCCGTCGAGATCACTGAGGGAGCGCGACTGGCTCGTCGCGACGATCTCCGCTCCGGTCGGCCCGGCGCTCGTGAACGCGGGAATGGTGAACACCCACCAGCGGCCCTCGCGGTGCGCGTGGGCCGTGATCGTCTCCTCGGGCATGCCGGACGTCCTCCTCGTTCTCGTGACGGCAGACGAGCCGATCACACGAGGAGGAGGCACCCGCTCCCCTGGCGCGGGACGTCGCCCGTCCCGTGCCGACCCCGGTGTGACGATCGTTGCGCTCGCGGCGGACAGCGCTGCGGAGCGGAGCGGTGATCCGGTTCAGTGGGGGCATGCGCAGAGTCCTGATCCTGGGTGGCAGCGGATGGTTGGGGCGCCGTCTCGCGGAGCGGGCGGTCGCGGCGGGGGACGAGGTCACCTGCGTGGCCCGTGGTGAGGCGGGAGCGGTTCCGGACGGCGCGCGTCACCTGCGCGTCGACCGGCGCGATCCGGGCGCCTACGACGGCCTGCGCGGCGAGTGGGACGAGGTCGTCGAGCTCGCGCACGCACCCGAGCTCGTCGGGCCGGCCCTCGGGCATCTCGCGCCGGCCGCCGCGCACTGGACGCTGGTCTCCTCCGTCTCCGTCTACGCCGACGTGCAGCAGCCCGATGCCGACGAGACCGCCGCCCTGGTCGAGCCGGCCGACCCCGGGCAATACGCGGACGCGAAGGTCCTGGCCGAGCGCGCCGCCGCCGACGCCCTCGGCGGCCGGTTGCTGATCGCGCGCCCCGGCCTGATCGCCGGGCCCGGCGACCCGAGCGACCGGCTGGGCTACTGGCCGGCCCGCTTCGCCCGCGGCGGGACGGTCCTGACGCCCGAGACGGACGGCCGGTTCGCGCAGGCGATCGACGTCGACGACCTCGCCGACCGGCTGCACGCGGCGGGCTCGGCGGGAGCGACCGGAGCCGTCGACGCCGTCGGCCCGGCCGTGCCCCTGGGCGACCTCCTCGCCGCCGCCGCCGAGCTCGCAGGCTTCCGCGGCGACGTCGTGCGCGCCGACGACGAGACCCTGCTCGCGCACGGCGTCGGCTACTGGGCCGGCCCGCGCTCGCTCCCGCTGTGGCTGCCCGCCGCGGCGGTCGGCTTCAGCCGGCGCAGCACGGCCTCGTACCTCTGCGCCGGCGGCCACCACCGTCCGCCCGTGGAGACCCTGCGCCGCGTCCTCGACGACGAGCGCGCCCGCGGACTGGACCGGCGCCGCCGGTCCGGCCTGGAGCCTCGGGACGAGCGGGCCGTCCTCGACGCACTGCGCTGACGGCGCGCTCGGCGAGCCCGTCCACTCGCCGCCGCCGCACAACATCAGCTGAGACGGGTGGGCCTCGCCCCACAGAGGAGGCCTCCCCTTCTCAGCTGATGTTGTGCGCGACTCTCGCCGCCATCACGGCGGGGCGACCGCCCACCGCCCGCTTCCAGCGGTCTCCGAGTGCAAGCGCGACCGGCGATCGTCCGGCCGAAGCACCGTGCACAACATCAGCTGAGAGACCCGCTCATCGCCGAGCAGCGATGAGACCCGCTCTCAGCTGATGTTGTGCGCGAGTCCGCCCCGCTCCGCCCCCTCGTTCGCCGACACCCGTCGGCGAAGAGCCGCGGATCAGCGCCGATCGGACGCCGCGAGCGCCTTCTGTTACGGCGAGCGTCGGCCGCCGTCGCGCCCGCCCGCCGCACCGCGCCATCATCATCAGCACACCGACGCGGACGCCGCCACCGAGCACCCCGCGCCCCCTCTCCCACCCCGCACCGGGCGCTCTCCGGCGCGCCCGCGCACCCTCCAGGAAGGACCGACGCCATGATCCGCCTCGAGCAGCTCACCAAGGTCTACGGGCAGGGCGCCGACACCGTGACCGTGCTCGACCGCCTCGACTTCTCGGTCGGCACCGGTGAGATCTTCGCCGTCGTCGGGCCGAGCGGCGCCGGCAAGAGCACGCTCGCCGCCTGCGTCAACCTGCTCGAGCGGCCCACCTCCGGCTCCGTCGTCGTCAACGGCGACGCGCTCTCCCAGCTGTCCGAAGCGGAGCTGCGGGTCGCCCGCCGCCGCATCGGCACCGTCTTCCAGTCCGACGGCCTCTTCAGCCGCCGGACCGCGGAGCAGAACGTCGCCCTCCCGCTCGAATACCTGGGCGTCACCGCGGCCGAGACGAAGCGCCGCGTCGCCGAGCTGCTGGAGCGCGTCGGCCTCGGCGACCGCGCCCGCTACTACCCGCACCAGCTCTCCGGCGGCCAGCGCCAGCGGGTCGGCATCGCTCGCGCCCTCGCCCTGCGCCCCTCGGTCCTGCTCTCGGACGAGGCGACCTCCGGACTCGATCCCGCGTCGACCACCGCGATCACCACGCTCCTCAAGGAGCTGCGCGACGACCTCGGCCTGTCGATCCTCTTCATCACGCACGAGATGGAGACGGTCCGGCAGGTCGCCGACTCCGTCGCGCGCCTCGATCACGGCCGCATCGTGGAGTCGGGACGCCTGGTCGACCTGCTGCGCGACGCCTCCTCGCCGCTCGGCCTCGCGCTCAACCCGGTGCGCCCCTCGGTGCTGCCGGGCGCGGGGCTCGACGAGTGGGTCGTCGGCTACGCCCGCGACGGAGTGCCCGCCGACTGGGTGACGCGGCTGTCCGACGCGGTCGGGCCGGTCGCGCTGCTCGGCGCGGCGATCGAGACGGTCGACGGACGCGCCGTCGGCCACGCGACGATCGGCCTCGGGCCGGTCGAGGAGCGCCGGCTCGCGCAGGCCGCCGACGCCCTCGGACTGTCGGTGCGGCGGGGCGCCGTCCGGTCGGACGCCCTCGTCGAGGAGGCGGCGGCATGAGCGCGCTCATCTCCTCGGCGGCCCTCGGCCCGCTGCACCTCGACAACAAGGTCCCCCTCGCCGACATCCCCGCGCTCGTGCTGCCCGCGCTCGGCGAGACGCTGATCATGGTCGGCATCGTGATGCTGGTCGTCGTGCTCGTCGGCGTCCCGCTCGGCGCCGCGGTGCACAACCTCGCTCCGGGCGGCCTGTTCGAGAACCGCGCCGCGCACCAGAGCCTCAGCTGGATCATCAGCATCGGCCGGTCGCTGCCGTTCCTCATCCTGATGGCCTCGATCATGCCGTTCACTCGGCTGATCACCGGCACCAACATCGGCATCGCGGCGGCCGTCGTGCCGATGTCGATCGCCGGCATCGCCTTCTTCACCCGCATCGTCGAGAACGCGCTGCGCAGCGTGCCGCTCGCGCTGACCCGGGTGGCCCGCGCCTCCGGAGCGTCGCGGCTGCAGGTGATCCGCTCGGCGCAGCTCAGCGAGGCGGTGCCGCAGATCCTCGGCGGTCTGACCATCAACACCATCGCGATGATCGAGTACTCCGCCATCGCCGGCACGATCGGCGCGGGCGGCATCGGCTACGTCGCCGTCACCTACGGCTACCAGCGCTTCGACACCACCGTGATGCTCGCGACGATCGTCATCCTCGTCGCGACCGTCGCCGTGGTGCAGCTCACCGGCGACGCCCTGGTCCGCGCGACCACGCCGAGCGCCTCCCGGTCCCGGCGCACCCCGCGCGTCGCGGTCGCCGTCTAGCCGCAGCTCCCCCGATCCCGCCCCGGGCCCTCCGCCCGGGCGTCCCTCCCGCGCGCCGCCGTCCGGCCGCGACCGCTCGAAAGGCACTGCCATGTCCACTGAGAACCACGGCCCCGAGAACCCCCGCTCCGAGAAGTCCGGCACCGAGAAGTCCGGCGCTGCGCAGTCCGGCCCCGAGGAGTCCGCCCCCGAGGACCTCGGCTTCGAACTGAAGAGGAAGCGCCGCTGGCCCTGGATCGCCGCAGCCGCCGTCGTCGTGGTCGGCGTCGGAGCCGTCGTCGCCGTGCCGCTGCTCTCGCCCGCCGTGTCGGCGAACGAGCAGGAGGGCGCGACTCTCTACGTCGCGACGGCCGAGGGCAACGCCTCGGAGCAGGCCCTCGTCGACTTCGTGGCGGAGGAGGTGGCGCCGCGCTACGGCATCACCGTCGCCTTCAAGGGCCTCTCGGACAGCAACACGATCAACCGCGCGGTGAGCGAGGGCGAGGTGGCCGCGACGGTCTACCAGCACAAGCTCTGGCTCGGCCAGGTCCTCGAGGCCAACCCCGACTTCGAGGAGGAGGCGGCGACCCCCGTCTTCCGCTGGGGCTTCGGGCTCTGGAGCGACAAGTACGGCGACGTCTCCGAGATCCCCGACGGCGGCACGATCTCGCTCTACTCCGACCCGGCCAACGAGGCCCAGGGCCTCTGGCTGCTGCAGTCGGCCGGCCTGATCACGCTGAAGGAGGGCACGGAGCCCGGCACCGCGACCCAGGACGACATCGCCTCGAACCCGAAGAACCTGCAGTTCACGCTGCTCGACTTCGCCGCCCAGTCCCGCGCCCTGCCCGACCTCGACGCGGCCGTCGGCTACACCGAGTACTACCTCGCCGCCGACATCCCGATCGAGAAGCAGATCTTCGCGCCCCAGGCCCCCGACGACTTCGCCGGCCAGTTGACCATCGGCTCGAACTACAAGGACACCGCCAACATCGAGAAGCTCGTCGCCGCCTTCCAGGACCCGGCCGTGCAGGAGTTCCTGGCCACCGACGAGACGGTGAAGGGCATCCTGCTGCCGATCGAGGGCTGACCGGGCGGATCCGCGGCGGGGGTCCGCGCGCCCGCCCGCCTCCTCCCCGCCTCCGGCACGTGGAATCACTCCGGGCACGCGGAATCGCCTCCGGCACGCGGAATCACCGCCGGCGCGCGGGATCACCTCCGGCACGCGGAATCACCTCCGGCACGCGGAGACCCGCGGATCCAGCGAGCCGAAGCAGGTCCCACGAGCCGAAGATCACCCCGGAAGCCCGCCCCCACCTCGGGCACGCGGAACCACTCCGGGCACCCCGGACGCCGCGGATCCAGCGAGCCGAAGCAGGTCCCACGAGCCGAAGGTCACCCCGGCAGCCCGCCCCCACCTCGGGCACGCGGAACCACTCCGGGCACCCCGGACGCCGCGGATCCAGCGAGCCGAAGCAGGTCCCACGAGCCGAAGGCCACCCCGGAAGCCCGCCCCCACCTCGAGCACGCGGAACCACTCCGGGCACCCCGGACGCCGCGGATCCAGCGAGCCGGAGCAGGTCCCACGAGCCGAAGGTCACCCCGGCAGCCCGCCCCCACCTCGGGCACGCGAAACCACTCCGGGCACGCCGGACGCCGCGGATCCAGCGAGCCGGAGCAGGTTCCACGAGCCGAAGGTCGCCCCGCGGCCGGCCGCACGCGGCCGGCACGCGAAACCACCTCCGGCACGCCCGAGACCGCAGATCCCGCGTGCCCGAGCCGAAACCGCGAGCCGAACGTCGACAGGACGGCCACTCCGGCACGTCCGGCACGCGAATCCACCGTCGGCACGCCGGAACCGGCTGATCCCGCGAGCCCGAGCTCGTTCCGCGAGCCGAAGGTCGCCCCGAGCGCCCGAGCCTCACCCCCGGCACGCGGAACCACCCTCGACACGCCGGAACCGGCGGATCCCGCGAGCCCGAGCCGGTTCCACGAGCCGGAGCCGACTCCGGCAGGCCGCACACGCCCGATCCCGACGCCGCGGGAACACGGAGGCCGCCGCCCGCGTTGGCTCTCTCATGACCGTTCCCCTCTCGATCCTCGACCTCGCCCCCATCGCACCCGGAGAGACCGCGCGCGACAGCTTCGCCGCCTCCGTCGCTCTGGCGCAGCAGGCCGAGCGGAGCGGGTACCGGCGGGTCTGGTACGCCGAGCACCACAACATGGCCTCCATCGCGTCGAGCGCCACCTCCGTGCTGATCGCGCACGTCGCCTCGCAGACGTCGACCATCCGCCTCGGCTCCGGCGGCGTCATGCTGCCGAACCACTCCCCGCTGACCATCGCGGAGCAGTTCGGCACCCTCGAGACCCTGCACCCGGGCCGCATCGACCTCGGCCTCGGCCGCGCCCCCGGCAGCGACCAGGCCACCTTCCGCGCCCTGCGCCGCGAGCACGACTCCTCGGAGCGCTTCCCGCAGGACGTCGTCGAGCTGCAGGGCTTCCTCGCCGGCGAGTCCCGCATCCCCGGCGTCAGCGCGACGCCCGGCGCCGGCACCCGCGTCCCCCTCTACATCCTCGGCTCGTCGCTCTTCGGCGCCCAGCTGGCCGCCGCCCTCGGTCTGCCGTACGCCTTCGCCTCGCACTTCGCGCCGGATGCGCTGCACCAGGCCGTCGCCGAGTACCGCCGCGGCTTCCGCCCCTCGGAGCAGCTCGACGCCCCCTACGTGATCGCCGGAGTGAACGCCATCGCCGCTGACAGCGAGGAGGACGCGCAGGAGCAGTTCGCGCAGATGAAGCGCGCGCGCCTGATGATGCTGCTGCGCCAGAGCGGCCAGATCCCCGTCGACCAGCAGTTCTCCGAGGAGGAGCTCGACCACCTGCTGACCGCCCCGGTCGGCGCGCACGTCGCGAGCATGACCCACTACACCGGCGTCGGCACCGGCGAGCAGGTCGCGGACTACGTGGCCGAGTTCGCGCGCTCGGCGGAGGCCGACGAGGTCATCGTCGCCCACGCCTCGCTCGCGACGCCCGCCCGCCTGCGCTCGGTCGCGCTGCTCGCGGAGCACTCGCTCGTCGCCGCGTAGCCCGCGGCGGTCCTGCCGACCCGCGTCCGATCTGCAGGCGATCCCGCCCATGACGTGCTGACCCCCACCCGGCAGCCGCTCCCGATGCCGGATCGCCTGCACAACGGACCGCCACCCACCCGACGAGCAGCCACCCGTCCGATCTGCAGGTGATCGAACGCACAACGCGCCCACACGCACCCGGCAGACGCTCGCCGTGCCGGGTCGCCTGCACAACGGACGGGACCCTGCCCAGCGGACGGGTGACCGTCGAATCGGCGCCACGCGGAATGACGACGCCCCCGCCGAGGTTTCATGGGTGGGCTCCGACACGCCCGATGGAGGCTCCCCGTGCAGATCGTGGACTGGCTGTTCGACGCGCAGATCGTGATCGGCGACCAGACGGTGCTCTGGCGCGAGGTCATCGGCAACGTCTTCGGGCTGCTCAGCGCCCTCGGCGGCATGCGGCGCAAGGTCTGGGCCTGGCCCGTCGGCATCTTCGGCAACGCGCTGCTCTTCACCGTCTTCATGGGCGCGCTGTTCGACACTCCGAATCCCGTGAACCTGCTCGGCCAGGCCGGCCGCCAGATCATGTTCATCATCGTGAGCATCTACGGCTGGTACCGCTGGACGCACCGTCCCAGCGACGCGACGACGCTGATCTCGCCGCGCTGGGCCTCCTGGCGCACCCGCGGACTGCTGGTGCTCGGGATGGTCGGCGGCACCGCGATCCTCACCCCGGTGTTCCGCGCGCTCGGCTCCTACGAGCCCGTGTGGAGCGACGCCTGGATCTTCGTCGGCTCGCTGCTCGCCACCTACGGCATGGCCAAGGGCTGGGTCGAGTTCTGGCTGATCTGGGTCGCCGTCGACATCGTCGGCGTCCCGCTGCTCTTCTCGGCCGGCTACTACGCCTCCGGCCTGATGTACGTCTTCTACGGCGCCTTCACCCTGCTCGGCTTCTTCGTCTGGATGAAGGAGGGGCGCCGCCCGTCGGCCGCCCCGGTCACCGTCGGCTGACCCGCCGCCGCGCCGCGCCGCGCCGATCCGTCACGAACGGTCGCCCGACTCGGGCGGACACCGCCGTTCCTGACGGATCGATGGCGCCTGACGTCGCTCATCCGGTACCGAGGGAGTCGGATCGGGGGATGAGGACCACGATGACTCCCCGGACCGCGTTCGTGCTCGCCGCGCTCTGGGCGGCCCTCGCCGCCTGGGGCCTGGCGAGCGGAAGCACCCCGTTCCTGATCGGCGGCCTCGCCATGGCCGCCGCCTTCGCCGCGCTCGGCGTCGTGCTGCGCCGCCGCGTGCGCCGCTGAGCGCGTCGCTCCCCCTGGCCCGCCGCTTGGTGGCGTCCCTCTTGCTGGATGGTCCTATGGATGTCAAGCAGTGAGTCTGGGTGGTCGGAGGTCGGTGGCGAGGTCGTGGAAGACGCGGCGTGCGACGAAGCGCTTGAGTGCTCGGATGGCGTCTTTCTTTGATTTGCCTTCGGCGAGTTTCTTTGTGATGTAGGTCTTGGTCTCGTCGTCGTATTTCATGCGGCCGATGATGACGAGGTGGAGGGCTTTGTTCGCTTGCCTGTCTCCGAATCGATTGAGCCGGTGTCGGTTCGTCATGCCTGAAGATGCTGGGATGGGTGCTGCTGCGCAGAGATGCGCGAAGGCGGCTTCGCTGGTGATCCTGTCGATGTTCGCGCCCGCCGTGATGAGGAATTGCGCGGCGGTGAGAGTTCCGATCCCCGGTCGGGAAAGTAACGTTGGGACGGTGTCCTGAACTAGCGCGTCGAGTTGCTTCTCCGCATCGGTGATCTCCGCGGTGAGGTCCGCGATCCGGTTCCCGAGGCGCTTCAAGGCGAGTCGCGCCGCCTGGGCGGGGTCGGTGAGGCGGGTGGTGTCCGGGCGCAGGCGCGCAGCGTTCTTCGCGACCGTCTTCAGGGGAAGCCCGTCGAACTGCTCGCGCACCTGCGCGGGCGCGGTGATCAGGAGGTCTTTGATCTGGTTGAGCGCCTGCGTGCGTGCTTTGACCGCGGAATCGCGCACCGCGGTGAGCATCCGCACGGACTCCACGACAGTGGTCGTGTCTTTCGCCGTCGCGGTCGCCATGCCCGAAAGGACCTTCTCAGCCGCCGCGATCGCGTCGATCGTGTCGTTTTTGCCCCGGCGAGCCCTCGTGGCTTTATCGGTCGTGTTCACCTCGAGGACGGTGATTCCCGCCGCGGTGAAGTGTCTGGTCAAGCCGGCGCCGTACGAGCCGGTCAGCTCGATACCGACCCGATCAAGGACACCGAACTCCGTCATCCATTCCAATGCCTCCTGATATCCGACGGCATTCACCGAGAAAGCGGCGTTCCCCAGGACTCGACCGGTGAGATCAAGGACCGCGACGTGATGCAGATGCTTATGCGTGTCGACTCCCGCGACGACTCGCGCTGGTTCGACGCGCTCGGTGGTGGTTATCATGTCGGTGTCTCCTTCCGGATCTCGCGATACGGTCGGATGACCTCACCGGGCCGGGTGGACACGACATTGAACGGTCGTCGGACAGGGTCCTATCAGGTCACTTCCCCACCCGGTCCGGCCCTCCGAACCGTCTGGACGCGGCACGAGACGATGTCGACAGATCCAGCAGTGGACACACCCCGCGAGGCGGTCCGTCGAGTAGAAGGTCAGACACCCTCCCGCGCCACACCACCATTCTCAATGTCGAGTAGCCCCGCAGGGGCGTATCGAGACCCACCGTCGTCAGCAGAGCCGGTCTGCAGACTCACCTGCTGACGCTGGCGGATCTCGATACGCCCGCTCCGCGGGCTACTCGATCAGCATGAGAGGGACCCGCGACGCCGGCTGCTCGATCAGCATGAGGGCGCGAGCGCCGCGTCAGTGACCGCGGGCGATCCACGCCTCGCGGTCGGGCTTCTCCGTGCCGATCGTGGTCGTGGGGCCGTGGCCGGTGCGGACGACCGTGTCGTCCGGCAGCGTCAGCAGCCGGTCGGTGATCGAGTCGATGATCGTCGGGAAGGAGCTGTAGGAGCGGCCGGTCGCGCCCGGTCCGCCCTGGAAGAGCGTGTCGCCGGTGAAGACGGTGCCCAGATCCGCGGCGACGAAGCAGACGGCGCCGGGCGTGTGCCCGGGCGTGTGCCGCACCTCCAGCTCGGTGCCGCCGACGCTGATCACCTGGCCGTCCTGGAGCACGCCGCTCGGCGCGGAGTCGGGGTAGTACGCATCCCAGAGCACGCGGTCGCCCTCGTGCAGCAGCACCGGCACGTCGACGGACTCCAGCAGCGCGGCGACCGCGTCGATGTGGTCGGTGTGCGCGTGGGTGAGCAGCACCGCGCGCAGCGTCCGGTCGCCGACCGCCGCGAGGATCGCCTCCGCGTCGTGCGCCGCGTCGATGACGACGCACTCGGAGTCGTCGCCGACGATCCAGACGTTGTTGTCCACGTCCCAGGTACCGCCGTCGAGGGCGAAGGTGCCACTGGTGACGAGGTGGTCGATGCGGGCGGCCATCAGAGCACCACCACCGAGCGGAGCACGTCGCCGCTGGCCATCGTGGTGAAGGCCTGCTCGATGTCGCGGATGCCGATCCGCTCGGTCACGAACTCGTCCAGCGGCAGGCGGCCCTGCAGGTACAGGTCGGTCAGCATCGGGAAGTCGCGCTCGGGCAGGCAGTCGCCGTACCAGCTCGATTTCAGCGAGCCGCCGCGCCCGAAGACGTCGAGCAGCGGGATCTCGAGCGTCATCTCCGGAGTCGGCACGCCGACCAGCACGACCGTGCCGGCCAGGTCGCGGGCGTAGAACGCCTGGCGCCACGTCTCGGGGCGGCCGACGGCGTCGATCACGACGTCCGCGCCGAAGCCGTCGGTCAGCGCCTGCACGGCGGCGACCACGCCGGCCTCGTCGAGTCCGCTCGAGTCGATCGCGTGGGTGGCGCCGAGCTCCTCGGCCTTGACGAGCTTCTTCGGGTCGCGGTCGATCGCGATGATCGTGCTCGCGCCGGCCAGCTTCGCGCCGACGACGGCCGCGGTGCCCACTCCGCCGCAGCCGATGACGGCCACGGAGTCGCCGCGGGTCACGTTGCCGGTGTTCATCGCGGCGCCGAGGCCCGCCATGATGCCGCAGCCGAGCAGGCCGACGGCGGCGGGGTCGGCGGCCGGGTCGACCTTCGTGCACTGCTTGGCGTGCACGAGCGTCTTCTCGGCGAAGGCGCCGATGCCCAGCGCCGGGCTGAGCTCGGTGCCGTCCGTGAGGGTCATCTTCTGGTCCGCGTTGAAGGTGTTGAAGCAGTACCAGGGCTCCGCGCGGACGCAGGCGCGGCACTCGCCGCAGACGGCCCGCCAGTTGAGCACGACGAAGTCGCCGACCGCGACGTGGGTGACGCCGTCGCCGATCGCGCTGACCCGCCCCGCGGCCTCGTGGCCGAGCAGGAACGGGAAGTCGTCGCTGATCCCGCCCTCGCGGTAGTGGTAGTCGGTGTGGCAGACACCGCAGGTCTCGATGTCGACGACGGCCTCGCCGGGTCCGGGATCGGGGACGACGATGTCGACGAGCTCGACGGGAGCCCCCTTCGACCGGGCGATGACGCCGCTCACAGTGGTGGGCATGGGGGCTCCTTCGGGCGGGGGCGGGTGGTGCGGGGAACCGTTCCACAGTACCGAGCGGCGCCTGCGCGGGGGCCGTCGGCGGGGCGCGGGCGGAGGTGCGGGCCCGCTGCCGGCGTCCCCTGTCCAGAAGTCGTCGTACTCGACCGCCCGGTACGACAAACTTCTGCGCAGGCGGTCGACCCGATATCATTAGTAATCGATGTAAGGGTTGACGAGTCCGCGCGGAGGGCTCAGGGTGACCGTGCGGGCGCTCACCGACGAGGGCCCGCGGAGAGGACCACCATGACTCGACGAGGAGTCACCACCCGCGCATCCCGCGCCCGCCGCGGCCCGCTGCGCCGCACCCTCCTGGCCGCCGCGCTCGGGGCCGCGCTGCTCGCACCGCTGGTCACGCCGTCGCCCGACGCGGCGCAGGCGTTCCCGGCGAAGTCCAAGGCCGCCGTCCTGCAGTACCTGCAGTCGATCGCCGGGACGAGCATCGTCTCGGGCCAGCACAACAAGGAGCCGGCGAGCTCCCCCGCGCAGTACACGCAGCAGGTGAAGGACATCACCGGGCAGTACCCGGGTCTGTGGGGCGGCGACCTGTTCTTCACCGCCGCCGACGCCGCGAACCGCCAGCGCGTCGTCGACCAGGCGAAGACGGAGTGGGCCAACGGCTCGCTGGTCACCCTCGCCTGGCACGCGTGCCCGCCGACCGGGCCGAGCACCTGCGCGTTCGACGGCGGCGTGAAGAGCCGCATCACCGACACGCAGTTCCAGCAGATCGTGACCGGCGGCACGGCGCTGAACACGACCTGGAGGCAGCGGATGAGCGAGGTCGTGCCGTACCTCCGGCAGCTGAAGGACGCGGGCGTCCCCGTGCTGTTCCGGCCGTTCCACGAGATGAACGAGACCTGGAACTGGTGGGGCGGCCGCTCCGGCGCGAACGGCGGCGCGAAGATCTACCAGCAGATGCGCGACTACTTCGACTCGCAGGGCCTGACCAACCTGATCTGGGTCTGGAACGTGCAGGACAACCCCGCGGGCGGCTGGGCGGGCTACTATCCGGGCGCGAACTACGTCGACGTCGTGTCGCTGGACGTCTGGTACAAGGGCTTCCCGAGCTCCGGCGACTACCAGCAGCTGCAGTCGATCGCCGGCGCGAAGCCGATCGCGATCGCCGAGATGGGGAAGGTGCCCGACGCGTCGCTGCTGCAGAGCCAGACGCGCTGGTCCTACTTCATGATCTGGTCGGAGCAGCTGCGCGGCAGCAACACGAACGCCGCCATCCAGAGCGCGTACTTCCACCCCCGCGTCCTCAACCAGGGCGAGCTCACGCTCCCCTGACCCTGCGGCTTCGGCGATCCGTCACGACCGGCTGCCTCCCGCGCGGAGAGGGAGCCGGTCGTGACGGATCGCCGGCGTCCGGCCCGGGAGTAGGGTCCTGCGCATGAATGCTGCGGACGAGAGCGGGCCGTTCTTCCACGGGACGAAGGCGGATCTGCGGATCGGCGATCTGCTGGTGGCGGGGCGGCGCTCGAACTACCGGCCCGAGGTCGTGATGAACCACGTGTACTTCACGGCGCTGCCGGACGGCGCGGGGCTCGCGGCCGAGCTCGCGCCCGGGGAGGCGGAGCCGCGGGTCTACGAGGTGGAGCCGACCGGGCCGTTCGAGGACGACCCGAATGTCACGGACAAGAAGTTCCCCGGGAATCCGACGCGCTCGTACCGCAGCATCGAGCCGCTGCGCGTCGTCCGCGAGGTGCACGACTGGACGCGGCTGACCCCGGAGGCGCTGCGGACGCGGCGGACGCGGCTCGCCGAGCTCCGTGACGACCCGCGCGGCGAGATCCTGAACTGAGCGGCGAGTGCTCCGCGGTCGCCAGGGACCGCGGAACGGGCCGACCGATCGGGCGGGCTTTCATGCTGGTCGAGCAGCCGGCCGGAGGCCGGCGTATCGAGACCCACCCCCGTCAGCACGCGGGTCTGCAGGCGCTGGTCCTGACGACGGTGGATCTCGATACGCCCGCTCCGCGGGCTACTCGATCAGCATGTAGGCCCGCATCGCGGGCTCCGTAGTCAGGAATGGAGTGCCCGCCGCGCGGGTTCAGTCGCCAGGGATGGAGTGACCGCCGCGCGGGCTCCGCGGTCAGCGGGCGGCGTCCGCGGACGGCGCCAGCAGGCCCGGCAGGTGCACCAGCGCCGCCGCGCCGATCAGCGGGCCGGCGCCGCCGAGGCCGGAGGCGCGGATCGACAGCCCGCGGGCGTAGTCGAAGACCGCGCGCTCGCACGCCGCCTCGCGCACGAGGTCGAGGTACGACGCCGTGACCGCCGAGAAGCCGCCGCCGACGGCGAAGTCGCGGACGTCGAGCAGCGTCGCCACGTCGGCGATCGCCGTGCCGACCGCCGCGGCCGAGCGCGCCACCGCGGCGAGCGCCACCGGATCGCCCGCCGCAGCCGCCCGCCCCAGCTCCTCGCCGGTCGTCCCCGCGAAGCCGCGGCGCCGCGCCCAGGCGACGCTGCTCGGTCCGGAGGCGATGCTCTCCAGCGTGCCGTCGCTCCTCTCCTCCGGGTCCGCGTCGCCGACGTGGATCTGCCCGATGTGCCCGGCGTTCCCGGAGCGGCCCGCGACCGCGCGGCCGTCGAGCACGATCCCGCCGCCGACCCCCGTCGAGACGACCAGGGCCACCGAGGACGCCGCGCCGCGGTTGGCGCCCACCCAGTGCTCGGCGAGCGCGATGCAGGTGCCGTCGAGCCGCAGGGCGACCGGCCGGCCGGGCAGCAGCCGCTCGACCACCGCGCGCAGGGCGAACCCGTGCAGCAGCGGCAGGTTCTTCGGCCGGATGCGCCCCTCGGCGAGGTCGAGCGGGCCGGCGGAGCCGATCCCCGCGCCGACGACCGAGCCCGCACCCGCAGCGGCGAGCGCCTCCACGACGCACCCCTCCACGGCCGCGCCGAACTCCGCCGGGGTCAGCGCCGGCCCGGTCGGCCGCCGGCTGCGCGAGCCCGGCACGAGCACTCCGTCGGCGCGCACGAGCGCCGCCTCGATCTTGGTGCCGCCGACGTCGACGGCGAGCGCGAGCTGCGGGGTCATCTCTTCCTCCGGAAGGTTCTTCTGGGCGACGAGGGTCGTGGCCGACGCGGGTCGCGAACGGCGCGGAGGAGCCGACCGGGAGGCGTGCGCCGGTCCCGGTCGGCTCCGTCGATCGCCGCGGAGAGCGGCGCGTCAGCCCCAGTCGGCGACGAGCTGGTTGGCGGTGCGCAGCACGCTCGGCGAGACGAGCGCGGCAGGATCGAGCCCGGCCCCGCTCACCCGGAACGTCACCGACTCCCCGGGCAGCAGCGTGACCAGCTGGTCGTCGACGACCGCGGCCGGGTCGACCTTGTCGACGAGCAGCGTCAGGTCGCGCACGAGGTTCTCCGCGGTGACCGTCACCTCCGCTCCGCCCTCGACGGCGCGCACCGAGGTCGTCAGCCGCGCCGCCTCGAGCGCCGACTCCCGGTACTCCGCGAAGAACCAGAACGCGCGCTCGCCCGCGAGCTCGGCGACGAGCAGCTCGCCCGCGACGTCCTCCGCGGCTCCCACTCCGACAGGCACGGTGACGACGGACCGCGCGTCCAGCGACACCGCCTGCCGCTCCTCCGCGAGCACCGTGCCGTCGAAGCGCACCCGGCGCACGACCAGCTCGCCCGCCCACTCCTGAGCACTGTCGTTCACCGCGACGACCGCGAGCCCCTCGCCGCGCGGCTGCACGGTCAGCAGCCGGTCCGCGTAGACGTGCTTGAGCGCGTAGAGCAGCGGCTTCGCCGTCCCGTCGCCGTCGACCGCCGCCCAGGAGGTGACCGGCCAGCAGTCGTTCAGCTGCCAGACCACCGAGCCCATGCAGCGCGGGCTCTCGGAGCGCTGGTGCTCGATCGCCAGCGTGACGGCCAGCGCCTGGTTGAGCGACATCGCCCAGTGCCAGTCCTCGGTGTCGTCGGGCAGCGGGAGGTGCGCGACGAGTCCGTCGGTCAGCTTGTCGTTGCCGTCGGTCGCTTTCTGGTGGTGGATCATGCCGGGCGACTCGGGGGTCAGCGGCGAGTCCGAGATCGAGCGCTGGATCGTCGACCAGGAGGCCGGGCCCTGCCAGCCGAACTCGGCGACGAAGCGGGCGTGCACGTCGCGGTAGGCGGGGTAGTCGACCCGGTTCCACAGCTCCCAGAGGTGCACGGAGCCGTGGTCGACGTCGTTCGCGAAGATCGCGGTGTCGCCGGACCAGGGGCTGCCCGGCGTGTACGAGCGCTCGGGGTCGAGCTCGGCGACCAGCCGCGGCAGCAGGTCGAGGTAGTAGCCCAGGCCCCAGGTGCGGCCCTGGAGGCGCTTCTCCCAGCCCCACTCCTCGTAGCCCCAGATGTTCTCGTTGTTGCCGTTCCAGAGCGCGAGACTCGGGTGCGGCATGATCCGCGTGACGTTGTCGCGGACCTCCGCCTCGACCTCGCTCCAGAGCGGCTCCTCCTCGGCGTAGGAGGCGCAAGCGAAGAGGAAGTCCTGCCAGACGAGGATGCCGCGCTCGTCGCAGAGCTCGTAGAAGTCGTCCGACTCGAAGTAGCCGCCGCCCCAGATCCGCAGCAGGTTCATGTTCGCGAACTCGGCCTGGTCCATCCGCCGCGCGAGGCGGGCGCGGTCCACGCGCGTGATGAAGGCGTCGTCGGGGATCCAGTTGGCGCCGCGGATCCAGACCGGCTCGCCGTTGACGACGAAGCGGAACGAGGTGCCCTCCTCGTCGCGGTCCAGCTGCACCTCGATCGTGCGGAAGCCGATCCGCAGCGTCCGGCCGTCGACGACGGCGCCACCGACGCGCGCCTCGACGTCGAGCAGCGACAGCGGCTGCTCACCGAAGCCGCGCGGCCACCACAGTGCCGCATCCTCCACGGCGAGCTCGAGCACCGCCGAGCGCTCGCCGGCCGGCACGGTGACGGAGGCGGTCACGCCGTCGACGCTCGCCGTCAGCTCCACCTCGTCCTCCGTCGTCCGCTCCAGGTCGACGTGCACGGCGACCCGGCCTGTCGTCCCGTCCACCGTCACGACCGGGCGGACCGCGGCGAGCCGCACCTCGCTCCAGGCGTGCAGCGAGACCGGCTTCCACATCCCGACCGAGGCCGCGTCCAGCCCCCAGTCCCAGCCGAAGTTGCAGGCGGCCTTCCGCAGCGCGTTGAAGGGGTGCGAGTAGGTGTGCGGGCGGTAGCCGATCTCGAGGCTGGCCCGGTCGGCCTCCGCGATCGGCGAGGCGAAGCGGACGACGAGCGCGTTGTCGCCCTCCACCAGCAGCCCGTCGACGGCGAAGCGGTATGTGCGGTGCTGGTTGCGGGTGCTCGCGACGACGGACCCGTTCAGCGTGATCGTCGCGACCGTGTCCAGGCCCTCGAAGACCAGCTCGTGCCGGTCGTGCCCGTCGGGCGACCAGGCGAAGACCGACGCGTACTCCCAGTCGGTCTCGCCGATCCAGGTGACCTTCTTCTCGTTCTGGTCGAGGTACGGGTCCGGGATCAGGCCGGCGGCGAGGAGGTCGGTGTGCACGAGTCCGGGGACGGTCGCCGGGACCGTCGCGCCCGCGATCTCCGCGGGGATCGGGCCGCGGAGCGCGCGCACGCTCCAGCCGTCGTGCAGCGGGCGGAGGGTGGCCGAGAGTCGCTCGGTGCTGAGGTGGGTCACTTGGTGGCTCCTGAGGTCAGTCCGTTGTAGATGAAGCGCTGGAGGAAGAGGAAGGCGATGAGAGTCGGGACGATGACGAGGATCGTGCCGGCGGCGATGACCTCCCACTGTGCTCCGAAGGGGCCCATGAAGCGGAAGAGCGAGGTCGAGATGACCCCGAGATCCTGCGAGGGCATGTAGAGGAAGGGGATGTAGAACTCGTTGTAGACCGCGATCCCCTTGATGATCACGACCGTGGCGATCGCCGGCTTCAGCAGCGGCAGCACGATCCGCCAGTAGACGGTGAAGCGGCTGGCGCCGTCGAGCATCGCCGCCTCGTCGAGCGAGACCGGGATCGACTGCATGAACTGCAGGAAGATGTAGATCGCGACGATGTCGGTGCCGGTGAAGAGCAGGATCGCCGACCAGCGGGTGTTGAAGAGGTCGAGGGCGTTGATCACCTGGAAGGTCGCCACCTGGGTCGTCACCGACGGCACCAGCGTCGCGAGCAGGAACAGGCCCGTCACGAGCCGGCGCCCGCGGAAGCGGAAGCGGTCGATCGCGTAGGCGGCCATGGTGCCGATCAGGATGGTCCCCGCCACCGACACCAGCAGGATGATCCCGGTGTTGAGGAACCCGGTGACCATCCCGCCCTGCGAGAAGGCGATCGCGAAGTTCTCGAGGTTGAACCAGTTGCTCGGCGGGACGAGCGGACCGGTGCTGCGGTACTCCGTCGAGGTCTTGAAGGCGAGCATGAAGATCGTGACGATCGGCACCAGCGCGAACAGGCAGGCGACGATCAGCGAGGTGTACTTGCCGATCGCGCCGAGCACCGAGCCGCGCCGGGGTCGGCGGGAGCCGCGGGGGGCGGGGGTCACGGGCAGGCCGGTGACGGCCTCGGTCCGGGGCTGCGTGGTGGTCATTCCTGGCCCGCCTTCTCGTCGGGGAACACGCGGCGCTGCACCGCGGTGATGATCAGCACGATCGCCAGCAGGACGACGGCCATCGCCGAGGCGAGGCCGACCTTCGAGTAGCGGAACGCGGTGTCGACGGTCTGGATCACGAAGGTCTCGGACCCGTTGGCGCCGCCGGTCATGATGTACGGCATCTCGAACGCCGACAGGGCGCCCGCGATCGCGAGGATGAAGGACAGCCCGAGGATCCGGCGGATGCTGGGCACGATGATGTAGCGGAACTTGTCGAACGACGTCGCGCCGTCGATGTCCGCGGCCTCGTACTGCTCCTCCGGCACCGACTGGATCGCGCCGAGGAACAGCACGAAGTTCAGCCCCATGTAGCGCCAGACCGAGGTCGCGGCCAGCGAGACGTTGACGACGGACGGGTCGCCGAGCCACTGCGGGGTGTCCTGCACGCCGAAGGCGCCGAGCACCGCGTCGAGGGTGCCGTCGGGGCGGAAGAAGTAGAGGAACATCAGCCCGATCGCGACCCCGTTGATCAGGTACGGGAAGAAGATGACGCCCTTGAAGAAGTTGCGGAACCGGGTCCGGAAGCTCAGCAGCGTCGCGAAGAACAGCGCGAGCCCGAGCTGCGCGACCGCGCCGGCCAGGTAGAAGAGGCTGACGAAGAAGACCTGGAAGATCTCGGGCCGGGTGAAGATCTCGACGTAGTTCTCGAGGCCGACGAACGTCTTGTCCGGGTCGAGGCCGTCCCAGTCGGTGACGCTGTACCAGAACATGTTCGCGACCGGGATGTAGGTCAGGACGACGAGGAACGCCAGCGGCACGGCGAGGAACAGCCAGGGCGTGCTGCGGCGCCCGGTCAGCCGCTGGCGGCGGCCGGAGGGCCTGTCGCCGCGACGGCCGCCGCCGGCCCGCTTGCTCGCTCCGACCTCGAGGGGCGGAGCGTCGGTGATCGCCATGTCGATCCTTTCGGCATCCCGGGGAATGCGGTCGTGAGGGGGTGGGGAGGGGGCGACCCGCGGGTGGCGGGTCGCCCCCGGGGCGGAAGGCGGGGCTGCTACTCCGCGACGTCCGCGCGGGCCGCGGCCCAGCGCGCGTTGAGGTCGTCGAAGAGCGACTGCTTGTCGCCGTCGCCGGCGCCGCGGGCGGCGTCGATCAGCTTCTGGCGGTAGGAGTTGCCGAAGAGGTCGATCTCGGCCTCGTTGGCGATGTCGTTGATGACGGCCTCCTTGCCGACCGGGTCCGGAGCGAGCTCGAGGTAGGTCACGCCGAGCGCGTCGAAGTCGGACAGGGTGTCGGGCGCCGGATCCGAGATCACCGGGCTGATCGCGCCCTGGCTGGCGGCGAAGCCGGAGTCCTCGGTGAACCAGTCGATCC
Organism: Rathayibacter sp. PhB151; assembly: GCF_004366415.1. NCBI lineage: Bacteria > Bacillati > Actinomycetota > Actinomycetes > Micrococcales > Microbacteriaceae > Rathayibacter > Rathayibacter sp. PhB151. Next base: position 1,270,832 of record NZ_SOEN01000006.1, read on the forward strand.
AGGCCCGGGCGGTCGCCTTGTTGTCGGAGTTCTTGTTGATCGCGAGGAACTTGTCCGAGGCGGTCACCGAGGTGAACGCGCCGTCCTGCGCCCACGGCATCGGCCAGAAGCCGATCGTGTCGCGCGGCTTGCCGGCCTTCTCGGCGGCGTCCTGCATCTGCGAGACGGCCCAGGAGCCGAGGACCATCGAGCCGATCTCGCCCTGGGCGAGGAGGTCCTTCGACTCCTCCCAGTTCGTGGTGGTCGGGTCGTCCTCGCTGAGGCCGGCGGCGACCGTGTCGTAGAGCAGACCGTCGATGTTGTACTGGTCGTTGCCCTCGGTCCAGGGCGCGTCGTCGGCGATCATCTCGGTGCGGACGTCCTCGCCCTGCACCGTGCCGAGGTTGCCCTCGATGGTCGCGAGCGGCCAGCCGTCCTTGTAGTTCGTGTAATAGGGAGTGACGCCGGTCGCCTTGATCGCCTCGAGGTCGGCCAGGTACTCCTCCTCCGTCTGCGGCGGGTCGGTGACGCCGGCCGCGGTCCAGACGTCGCGGTTGAAGACGTAGCCCATCGCGGAGCCGAAGGTCGAGATGCCGTACGCGGTGCCGTCGAACGAGCCCTCGTTGGTGAAGCGGTACTTCTCGGACAGCTCGTCGGTCGAGCCGAGCGGCTCGAAGTAGTTCGCGTAGTCGTCCTTGGTGACGTTCGAGCTCGGGATGAGCAGCACGTCGCCGTAGTCCTTCGAGTTCAGGCGGATCTTGGTGTCGCCCTCGTAGTCGGTGAGCGCCTCGAACTTCACGGTGGTGCCGGGGTACTGCTTCTCGAAGGTCGAGGCGTAGTCGGCGAAGGTGGTGTCGACGAGGTCGGTGCGGTTGGTCAGCACGGTGATCTCGCCGGCGGGCTCGCCGGAGTCGTTGCTCGCGCCGGCGGAGCAGCCGGACAGGACGAGCGAGGCCGATGCGGCGACGGCGGCGAGGCCGATCAGCGTGCTGCGGCGGGCGGGCGCCGGGCGGCGGGTGGTGGGTCGGTGCACAGGAGTTCTCCTCGGTGGGCCGTCGCCGCCTTCGGCGACGGGAGGTGGTGGTGGGAACGGAGGGGTGGTGCGGGGGTGGTGCCGGCTGCGGCTCGCGGCTAGTGGCGGCCGAGCCACCACTGCCAGAGGTTCGGCAGGTACTTCTTCACCAGCGACTCCAGCCACGAGGGCACGGCGGGCGCGGGGGTCGGAGTGGGCGACGGGGTCGCGGTGGGCGGGGTGGTGGGCGTGACCGTGGGAGTCGCGGTCGGGGTCGCGGTGGGCGTGGCCGTCGGCGTCGCGGTCGGCGTCGGCGTCGCGGTGGGCGGAGCGGTCGGAGTGGGCGTCGGCGTCGGCGTGGTCGCCTCCGCCACCACGGTCTCGACGTCGTCGAGCACCAGCGAGCCCGCGCTCGAGCCGTTCACGTAGAGCGCGTACTGCGTGACCGAGGTGAGGTCGAGATCGGCCTGCGGCGCCCAGGCGGGCGGCGCGAAGTCCTCGAACGGGATCTCGATCCGCTGCACGCCGTCGGCGGACGGGGTGACCGTCGCCTCCCAGTACGCGCCGTTCGCGACGAACTGCACCGCGAGCGGCACCGCCCGGTCGGCGTCGACCGTGAGCGACAGGCCGGAGTAGCCCCACCAGTTCTGCGCGGCGTCGAAGGTCCGCACCGTGCCGGCGTAACCGGCCGTGCCGGTGTCGTAGTCGAAGCGGGCGGCGCTCGTGTCGTTCGCGGGGCTCGGCACCAGCGTCGGCGTGATGGTGCCGCCGCCGGTGTTCCGGACGTAGGCGGCCTGCAGCGCGGCGTCGTCGGCGTAGCCGTCGAAGTCCTCGACCACGACCGGCTCGGTCGGCAGCGCCGCCGTGCTGAACGTGCGCGTCGCCGACGCCGTGGCGCCGAGCCCGTTCACCGCGGAGACCTGCCAGTAGTACGGCGTCTCCGGGTCGAGCTCGACCGGGGGCCGGTAGCTCGTGGCCGAGAGCCCGGTGGCGGAGACCAGCGGGTCCGCGAGGTCGCTCGAGCTGGAGAGGACGAAGCGGTAGTACGCGGCGTCCGCGGCCGGCTCCCACGAGAAGGTCGGCGTGGCGGTGACGTCCGCCGTGCCGTCCGCGGGCGCGCCGAGCGCGGGGGCCGCGGGCAGGCCGAACGGCGAGGCGTTCGGGGAGGAGAGGCTCACCGATCCGATCTGCGGCGTCCAGACCTCGCCCGCGCCCTGCGGCCAGGAGATCCGGAGCCGGTTCACGCCGGTCAGGTCGCGGACCGAGTACGTGTACTCGCGCCAGTTCCCGGTGCCGCCGCGCGTCTCGACGGCGAGCGGCGTCCAGGTCGTGCCGTCCGCCGATCCCTCGACCGTGAGCGGCACGACCGGCTGGTCGGGCCAGTACCAGGCGGTGATGTCGGCGCCGCTGATGTCGTCGAAGGCGTACTCGAGGCTCGCCGGGTCGGCGCTGTCGCGCTTGACCCGGGAGGCGTCGCCGCCGAAGAGCGCGGGATTGCCGGTGTCGAACGAGAGGCTGCCGGTGTGGGCCGCCGTCCGGGAGAAGTCGTCCAGCGGGTCGACGAGCGCGACCTGCGCGGCGGCGCTCGTGATCGTCGCCCGCTGCAGCACGCCGGTGCTCCAGCTCACCCGCACCCGGTCGCCGGAGAGGCCGGTCGCGGCGACGACGCTCGCGCCGTCGCGCTCGGTGGTCGTGGTGGCGGCGTCGGTCCAGGTCCGCCCATCGCTGCTCGTCGCCACGGTGATCGCGGACGGGTCCGAGACGACGAACTCCGCCGCCCCGATGCCGTCGCGCTGCCAGGTGACGCTCGCGTCGCCGGTCGCGCTGACGACGCCGCCCGCGGGGGTCGGCGCGATCTCCGCGTTCTCGTGGCCGGCGGTCAGCAGCCAGCTCTGCAGCGGGTCGACCAGCACGGCACCGCCGGCGGAGGCGGCGACCGCGTCGGAGGCGGGACCGCGCTGGTCGTCGTCGCCCACCGGGACGACGCGGTAGCGCGCGCCGGCCGGGGAGTCGTAGTCGGTGACGGGCGAGGCCGAGGCCGAGACGGCTCCGTCCGTCACGTCGCTCCACTCGCCGCCGGTCGAGCGCTGCACCAGGTAGCCGGTGGCCCCCGCGGTGCCGCGCCAGGAGATCTCGTTGATCCCGTAGTCCTGCTCGATCGCGATGATCAGCGGGGCGCCGAGCTCGAGCTCGCCGGGCGTGCTGCCCGTGGCGGTGCCGTACTGCTCGATCGCGTCGACGCTCTCCTGCTCGCGCGGGGTCTCGCCGGGGTAGTGCAGGGTGAAGCCGTCGTCGTGCGGCACGAAGCCGCCGCGGTCGTTGTTGCCGAACAGCGACCAGAAGAAGGTGCCCGAGACGTTCGGGTCGGCCGCGGCCGCGCCGAGGAGGTCCTCGCTCGCGGCCGTCGAGGCGTACTCGCCGGCGATGTAGACCTTGTCCGCGCCGGCGACCGTCGCGGCGTCGGCCGAGACCCGCTCGGCGGTCGGCGGGTAGTAGTGCACGTCGACGATGTCGAGGTCGGGCGCGGCGAGGGTGTCCGGGTCGATGTCGAAGCGGCGGCCGGCGGCGACGAGCTGCTCCGGGGCCTGCTCCTTGATGTACGCGACCTGCGCGTTGATCCAGTCGAGGGTCATCCCCTCGAGCTCGTTGCCCAGCTCCCAGGCCATGATCGTCGGGTCGTCGACGAAGCGCGTCCCGGTGATCGTGTTGGTGTGGCCGAGGATCACGTCGACGTAGTCCTGGTACGCGGCGATCGCGGCCGGGTCGGAGTAGAAGTCGTCCGACTCCAGCCCGAGCGGGGTCGTGAAGTCGCGGTGACCGCCGTGGTAGTACGCCCACTCGTCGGTGAGGGGCAGCACCAGGCGGATGCCGAGGGTGCCCGCGTAGGCGACGGCGAAGTCGATGGTGCGGAACGCCTCCTCGTTGTACTCACCGAGGCGCGGCATCAGGGCCAGCGGGTCCTCGTCGTTCTGCCCGGTCGAGGTCATCATGTGCGAGCGGACGACGGTGACGCCCATCTGCGCGGCGGTGTCGAGGGCGTCCTTGATCCGGAAGTAGGTGGGGTAGTCGACGCCGCCGACGTTCTCGTCGAGGCCGAGCCAGTAGATGTTGGTGCCGCTCGCGCGGAACCGCTCGCCGTCGAGGGTCAGGGCGCTGCCGTCGCGCTGCACGAAGGCGGTGTTCTCGCTCGTCCAGTCGGCGGCGGATCCGGCGGGGGACGTCTCCGCCGAGGCCGTCGGCGCCGAGGCCGGCGCGAGGACGACCAGCGAGCCGGCCGTGACGGCCAGCAGCGCGGCTCCGGCGAGGGAGCGGCGCAGAGGGACCCGCGAGAACGCGGAGGGGGTGCGGTGGGCACGTGTCATGGGTTAGCCAGGCTCCTTCGACCGGTGACGTGTCTCGGCGCCGCAGCTGATCGGGAGTCGATCACCGCGGCGACGTGCCCAGAGTCGCTGATGCTCCTGCCCCGCGTCAAGTACAAAGATTAATAATTTATGTAAAGATCGGGCATGGCGAAACAGCGTCGACGCGACCGTCCCGGGGGCTCAGGCTCCGCGGGGCCCGGACTGCGCGGGTGCGCTCGTCGTGCCGCGCGCCACCACCACGACCGGCGGGCTGGCGATCGATCCGCTCGCCGACTCGGCGATCTCGCTCAGCAGCTCCTGGCCGGTCAGCATGCCGATCACCTGCACGTCGTGCGAGACCGCCGAGAGCGGCGGCTCGCTCAACTGGCACTGCGCGGAGTCGTCCCAGGCCAGCAGCGACATCGCCCCCGGCACGTCGAGCCCGAGCTCCCGGGCCGCGTCGAGCGCGCCGATCGCCATCAGGTCGCTGTCCAGGATCACCGCGGTCGCCGGCTGCGACTCCTCCGCCAGCGAGCGCAGCGCCCGCCCGCCGGATTCGCGCGAGTAGTCGCCCGAGCGCTCGACCGCCTCGAGGCCCCGCTCCGCGCACTCGCGGAGGAAGCACTCGCGCCGGATCCGGGTGTGCAGCAGCTCCTCCGGCCCGCCGACGTGCGCGATCCGCTCGTGGCCGAGGTCGGCGAGGAACTGCACCGCGTCGCGCATCGCGTCGTCGTCGTTCGTCCAGACCGCGCGCAGCTCGCGCGCCGCGGAGGGCGGCCCGACGATCACCGCGGGCAGCCCGAGCTCGCGCACCAGCGCCGGCCGCGGGTCGTCCACCTCGAGGTCGACGAGCACGACTCCGTCGACCTCGCCGTCGCGCGCCCAGCGCCGGTAGGTCTCGATCTCCGCGTCGCGGTCGGGCAGCACGTTCAGCAGCACCGAGTGCCCGGCCGGGCGGACCGCGTGCTCCACCCCCGCGATGAACTCGTGGAAGTACGGCTCGGCACCCATGATCTCGGTGGCGCGGACGAGGGCGAGCCCGAGGGGCCGCGGCGGTCTCGGATCGGTCATGGCGGCTCTCTCTCGGACGGGCGGTACCAGCGTAGGCGCGGGCGCGGGCCGCGGCGCCCGGTCCCGTACGCTGGCGGTCGAGCGGTGAGGAGCAGGCATGGCGCGTCGTGAGGCGACCCCCGCGGCCCCGGGCAGCCGCGCCCTCGTCGTCGACCTGATCCGCTCGTCGGGGCCGATCAGCCGCGTCGAGCTCACCTCGGCGACCGGCCTGACCCAGCCGTCGATCTCGCTGATCGTGCGCAAGCTGCTCACCGACGGCATCGTCCGCGAGACCGGCTCCACGGCCAGCGGCGGCAAGCCGCGGCAGATGCTCGAGATCAACACCCGGGCGCGGATCGGCGTCGGCGTCCAGCTCGGCTTCGAGTCGATCACCTTCGTGGCGACCGACGCCGGCGGCGGCGTGCTCGCGCGCCAGCAGATCCGCGGGGCGGCGCTCGCGGCCCCGGAGGAGGTCACCCGGCGGATCGTCGACGGCTACGCCGCGTTCGTCCGCGGCACCGGCCTCGACCGCCGCACCATCGCCGGCGTCGCGGTCGTCGCGCCCGGCCCGATCGACCAGGCCGCCGGCCGCATCCTCGGCCCGCCCACCCTGCAGGGCTGGCGCGACTTCCCGCTGCGCGAGAAGCTCGGCGCCGGCTTCGGCATCCCGATCCTGCTCGACAACGACGCGGCCGCCGCCGCCATCGGCGAGTTCTGGAGCCGCGGCGTCTCGCGGCACGAGACCTTCGGCAGCATCTACATCGGCACCGGGATCGGCGCCGGGATCGTCCTCGACGGCGCCCTCTTCCGCGGCGCGAGCTCCAACGCCGCCGAGATCGGCCACATCACCATCGCGCCCGGCGGCCGGGAGTGCTTCTGCGGCAACATCGGCTGCCTCGAGCGCTACGCGGCGCCCTCCGTCGTGGTCGAGGACGCGGGAGCGGATCGGGGCTCGTTCGCCGACCTCGACCTCACCTTCGAGGTCGAGCAGAACGCCCGCGACTTCGACGTGCTGAGTCTCGCCGCGATCAACGGCCACCCCGCCGCGGAGGCGCTGCTGCAGCGATCCGCCGGGCACCTCGCCGACGGCGCCGTCACCCTCGCCAACCTCTTCGACCTCGACGCGCTCGTCCTCACCGGCCCCGGCGTCGCGATCGCCGGCTCGATCTACACCCGCGCGCTGCGCTCCCGGCTGGAGGCCCGCCGCTTCGCCCGCCGCGCGCATCCGATCAGCGTCGAGCTGTCCGCGAACCCGCGCGACGCCGCGGCGATCGGCGCCTCCTCCCTCGTGCTGCAGAGCACGCTCTCGCCCGGCCACGGGCCCGTGCTGCACCAGCCGGCATGACCGAGGTCGTCACTCCGGGCGGCACGGTGCGCGGGCGGGTGATCGAGACGCCGGACGGGGCGGCTCACGCCTTCCTCGGCGTGCCGTACCTGCGGGTGGCCGAGCGCTTCCGGCCCGGTGCCGCGGTGGAGCCCTGGGCGGGTGTGCGCCCGGCGACCTCGCGCGGGCCGATCGCGCCGCAGCCGTTCGCGGACGCGCCCGTCTCCGAGCGGGACTCGCTGCACCTGAACACCTGGACGCCCGATCCCGCCGCCCGCGGCCTGCCGGTCTTCGTCTGGGTGCACGGCGGCCTGCACGTCGTCGGATCGAACGCGGAGCCGCTGTCCGACGGCGCGCGCCTCGCCGCCGCGGGCCGGATGGTCGTCGTCTCCGTCGCTCATCGGCTCGGCGCCCTCGGCTTCCTGACCCTCGAGCACCTGCTCGGCGCGGAGTACGCCGACTCCGCGAACCTCGCCCTGCTCGATGTCATCGCCGCGCTCCGCTGGGTGCGCTCGGGCATCGCCGCGTTCGGCGGGGACGCGTCGCGGGTGACGCTCGCCGGGCAGTCCGCGGGCGCGGTGCTGGTGTCGGCGCTGCTCGCCGCGCCCGCTGCCGCCGGCCTCTTCCAGCGGGCTGTGCTGCAGAGCGGCAATCCGGAGCGGATCGGCTCGCGGGCCTTCGGCGAGGGCGTCACCGCCGAGCTGCTCGCGCTCCTGGGCCTGGCGGACGACCCGTCGCGGCTGCTCACGCTGCCCTGGGAGGACGTGGTCGCCGCCCAGCAGCGCCTGATCGAGCGGCGCTCGGCCGGGCACCCGAACCCGACGCCCGCCTTCCGGCCGAGCCTCGACGGCCGCGTGCTGCCCGCCGCGCCGGTCGACGCGGTCGCCGCCGGAGCGTCCTCGACGGTGGATCTGATCGTCGGCACGAACGTGAACGAGGGCTCCGGCTTCGTCGATCCCGGCGGCCCGGACCCGTCGCCGGACCTCCTCGAGCGCGAGCTGGCGCTGCTCCTGCCGCACTGGCCCGCGTCGCGCGGCCACCGGACGGAGGCGTTCGCCGCCGCCCTGCAGGCCGACCTCGGCCGCGAGGTGTCCGGTGCCGAGCTGCTCGAGACGTGCCTCGCCGAGACGAACTACCGGCAGCCCAGCCAGCGCCTCCTCGACGCCCGCGCCGGCGCGACCGGCTCGACCCGCGCGTACCTCTTCACCTGGGAGCAGCCCGCCTCGGCCGGCGCGCGGCGGGCCGGCCACTCCCTCGAGCTCCCGTTCCTCTTCCGTCACCTCGACGACTCCGACCTCGCCCGCACCGAGGTCGGCGACGCCGCCCCCGCGTCCCTCCGCGACACCCTCACCCGCCACTGGTCCGCCTTCGCCGCCACCGGCACCCCCGGTCCCGACTGGCCCGAGTACGGCGCCGCCCGCACGACCCTCCTCCTCGCGGAGTCCCCCCGCGTCGCCCACGCCCCCCGCGACGCCGTCCGCCGCCTGGCCGCGTCGTCCCGCCCGCTCCCCACCTGACGCGCGCGCTGCCTCTCCCACTCCTCAAAAGTTGTCGTACTCGAGCACCCACCACGACAACTTCTGCGCACCCGCGGCGTCCGTCCGCCGCTAGTCCACTGTGTCGATCACGTCGATCCGCCAGCGGCCGTCGAAGACCAGGCCGATCCGCACGCGGTGGATCAGGTCCGCCTCCTCGGTGCTGCGGAACGTCTCCTTGCCGTTGGCGAGGACGCGGATGCCCGTCGTGTCCAGGAGCGCCCCGACGACGGCGTCGGTACCCGAGTTCGACAGCAGCTCGACCTCGGAGACGACCATGCTCCCGACCTGCCTCACCTTGCCCCGCGAGTACCACCGAGCATCCGAGTCGAGGCCCGGAAACCCCTTCTCGGTCACCGCGTCCGCCAGCTCCTCCGGAACACTCGCCGTGTAGCCGCCCTGCGCCCACTCGTCGTAGGCGGCCGCGAAGGCCTGCACGGCCTCGACCGGTCCGACTTCCTCGATGCACACAGCTCCGTCCCTCCTCTTCTCCTCCTCGACGAGAAAGCGTCGAGACGAGGGTGCCGGAAGCGCCGCGCGAGCTGCCGCCGCAGGCGCGGAATCCGCGCCAGGGCGAGGAACATCACGCTGATCGAGTAGCCCTCGCAGAGGGCGTATCGAGATCCACCACCGTCAGAACCGGAGTCCGCAGACCCGCCCTCCTGACGACCGCGGGTCTCGATACGCCCCTGCGCGGCTACTCGACCAGCATGACGGGAGGCCCCACGTCCTCTCCCTCACTGCCCCCGTCACGCCAGCCCCGCGCCGCCGATCGCCAGCGACACGATCACCGTGAAGACCGTCGTCCACAGTGCGATCGCGATGCCCTGCCAGAGCAGGACGCGGCCCTTCGCGATGCCGGCGCCGGCGAGCATCACCGCGGTGAAGTGGGTCGGCAGCAGCAGCGGGCCGAGCAGGCTCACGCCGGGGACCCCGTAGCGGGTGAACGCGCGCTGGAACTTCTCGCGGCGTGCCGTGGCGCGCCTCCGCGGCTTCCGGCCGGTGATCGCCGAGCGGACGCCCGCGCCGAGGAGCACGAGCAGCGCCACGCAGAGGAAGTTGCCCGCGGCGGCCGAGACGGCGGCGACGACCGGGTGGATCCCGCCGATGATGCCGATCGTCGCGGCGCCCTCGCCCTCGATGAACGGCACGGCTCCGGCGAGCGCCACCACGAGCGGCTGGACGAGGTCGGGGACGTCCTGGATGAGGCCCTGGAATCCGAGGATCGCGTCGCTGACGATGGTCGACATGGCGGTGTCTCCTTCTGGCTGAGCGGCTGAACCGCTGCCCCGTCGATCGGGACATGTCCATCCCAGCCCGGCGCAGGGGGTGCCCGGCAGTGCCCTCCCGTCACCGCCGGTCGGGAGGAACGGCCGCCCGGGGGGTGACAACTGTCATGGTCGTACCCTGGCCGCATGCCGACCGCGCTGCTCCCTCCCGCCGAGACGACCGCCGCTCCGCCCTCGGGCAAGGGCGTCGCCGCGACCTGGTGGTACACGCTGCTCTCGGCCGGCTCGTTCGTGCTCGCGGTGCTGTTCGTCTGGCTGGTGCCGCTCCTGGTCGGCGACCCGTCGCCGTGGCGGGTGGTCGGCTACCTCCTCGGCGCCACGGTCTGGGCGGCGGTCTTCACCGTCTCCGCGCAGCGCTACCGCCGGGCCGACCGGGACGCCCCGGCGCGCGTCGGCCCCGCCACCCTCGGACTCCAGGCCCTCGGTCTCGTCGGCGCCGCGGCGACCGGACTGGCGGCGGGCAGCCCCACCCTCCCGCTCTCGCTCGCCTTCGTGCTCGTCGTGCTGCTGCCCTGGCCGCGCGGGATCCGCTGGCGGGTCACCACGTTCCTCACCGCGCTGCTCGCCGTCAGCGCCTGGCTCGAGCACGATCAGGCGATCGGCACCACGCCCTTGTCGCTCGCACCGGGTGCCGCGCCGGTCCTGTTCGGGTTCGCGGCCGCGCTGCCCCTCGCGATCGTCAGCATGCTCTGGTGGTGGGACATCGTCCGCGAGCTCGATCGCGCGCGGGTGGCGGAGGGGCGCCTGGCGGCCGCGCAGGAGCGGCTGATCCTCGCCGGCGACGTGCACGACCTCCAGGGGCACCATCTGCAGGTCATCGCCCTGCAGCTCGAGCTCGCCGAGCGGCTGCTCCGCGACGATCCGGACGGCGCCCTGGAACAGCTCCGCGCCGCGCAGCGCTCCGTCGACGGCGCGCGCACCGGCACCCGGGAGCTGGCGACCCGCTTCCGCAGCGTCTCGCTCGCCGACGAGCTCGCCAACGCCGCCGACCTGCTCCGCTCTGCAGGGCTGCGGGTCGAGCTGGCCGTCGATCCCGACGCGGACCGCGCCCCCGCCGACGTGCTCGGGCCGGTGATCCGCGAGAGCACGACCAACATCCTCAAGCACGGCGGCGGCGAGTCGGCCCGGCTGCGGCTGGCGCGCGAGGCGGAGTCGTGGCGCTTCCAGGCGGTGAACGACGTGCCGGAGGGGGCGGAGGCGGGCGGAGGCTCCGGCGTCCAGGGCTCCGGCGTCCTCGGCATGACGGAGCGGATCGAGCGGGCCGGCGGCACTCTGCACACCCGCACCGCGCGCCGCTCCTTCGAGCTCGACGCGCGTCTGCCCGGCGGCGCCGCGTGATCCGGGTGCTCCTCGCCGACGACGAGGACATGATCCGCACCGCCCTCGCCGCCCTGCTCCGGCTGGAGCCGGACCTCGAGATCGTCGGCGAGTGCCGCGACGGCGCGGAGGCGGTCGCCGAGGCCGTGCGCCTCGAGCCCGACGTCTGCCTCTTCGACGTCGAGATGCCCGGCATGGACGGCATCGAGGCGGCGGAGCGCCTGCGCCGCGTCTCGGCGACCCGCGTCATCGTGGTCACCCGGCACGCGCGGCCCGGCGTGCTGCGCCGTGCGCTGGCCGTCGGGGTCAGCGGCTTCCTGCCCAAGTCGCGGCGGGTGGAGGACGTGGCCGAGGTGATCCGCCAGGTCGCCGCGGGCCGCCGCTACGTGGATCCCGAGATCGCCGCCGACGCCCTCGCGACCACGCGCAGTCCGCTCACCGACCGCGAGCTGGACGTCCTGAGCGCCGGCTCCCGCGGCGAGACCACCGGCGAGATCGGCAAGGCGCTGCACCTGTCCGCGGGCACGGTGCGCAACCACGTCTCGTCGATCCTGCGCAAGCTCGACGTCGACACCCGCCAGCGCGCCGTGATCGAGGCCCGCGAGAACGGCTGGATCTGACGGGCAGCCCCCGTCCGATCCGCAGGCGATCCGCCCCTCCTGCCCCCGCCCTCGCGCCGGTAAGCGGCTTCCGCGCCGCATCACCTGCACAACGGACGCGCACCTGCACAACGGACGCGCACCTGCACTGCGGAGGGCTGCTGTCCGATCTGCAGGCGACCGCCCCGTCAGGAGACGAAGTGACGCGGCGATCAGCCCGTTCCCGCGCCGATCGCCTGCAGATCGAACCGGCGCCGGGCTCAGAGCGCGACGACCACGCTCTTCAGCTCGCAGAACGAGCGCAGCGCCTCCTCGCCCAGGTCGCGCCCCAGCCCCGACTCCCCCACGCCGCCGAACGACAGCGCCGGATCGAACAGGTTGTACGTGTTGACCCACACGGTTCCCGCGCGCAGCCGCCGCCCCATCCGGTGCGCCCGCGCCAGGTCGTTCGTCCACACCCCCGCGGCGAGGCCGTAGGTCTGGTCGTTGGCGAGAGCCACCGCCTCGTCCTCGTCCTCGAACGGGATGACACCGACGACCGGGCCGAAGATCTCCTCGCGCGCGATGGTCATCGTGTTCGTGACCCCCGTGAACAGCGTCGGCTCGACGTAGTAGCCCGGCCGGTCCGGCACGCCGCCACCCACCGCGACGACCGCGCCCTCCGCCTCGCCCTGCGCGATGTAGCCGAGCACCTGCTGCCGCTGCTCCTCGGACACCAGCGGCCCGACGGTCACCCCGCCGGCCAGCCCGTCGCCGAGCGCGACCTTCCGCACCGCCGCGGCCAGGCGCTCCGTCGTCTCCTCGAGGATCGAGCGCTGCACCAGCAGCCGGCTGCCCGCCGTGCACATCTGGCCGGAGTGGCCGAACGACGCCCGCATCGCGGTCAGCACCACGGCGTCCAGGTCCGCGTCCTCGAACACGATGTTCGGGCTCTTGCCGCCCAGTTCCAGAGTCAAGCGGGTGAAGTCCTCGCTCGCGGCGCGCATCACCTTGCGGCCGACCTCGGTGCTGCCGGTGAAGGAGACCTTGCTGACCAGCGGGTGCTCGGTGAGCGCCGCGCCGACCCGGCCGTCGCCGGTGAGCACGTTGACGACTCCAGCGGGGACGCCCGCCTCCTCGCAGAGTGCCGCGAGGCGCAGCATGGTCAGCGGAGTCTGCTCGGCCGGCTTCACGACCACGGTGCAGCCCGCGGCGAGCGCCGGCGCCAGCTTGAAGCTCGCCGTCATGATCGGGAAGTTCCACGGCAGGATCAGCGCCGCGACTCCGACCGGCTCGAGCGTCGTGTAGACGTGGTGCTGCGCGTCGACGGGCACGACGGTGCCGGTCAGCCGCGAGGGGGCGCCGGCGTAGTAGCGGAAGACACGGGCCGAGGTCGCGGTGTCGGCGCGCGAGCGCTCGATCGGCTTGCCGTTGTCGCGGGTCTCGAGCACCGCGAGCTCCTCGAGGCGCTCCTCGATCAGGTCGGCGATGCGGTTCAGGATGCGGCTGCGATCGTGCGGGCTCATCCCGCTCCAGCGCGCGTCGTCGTGCGCGCGGCGGGCGGCGGTGACGGCCGCCTCGATCTCGGCGGGGCCGGCCTGCGGGACGCGGGTGAGCAGCTCCTCCGTGGCCGGATCGACGACGTCGAGCAGCTCCGCGCCCTCGGGAGCGAGCCAGGCGCCGTCGACGAGGAAGGGCTCGATCGGCGCGAGCGGGGCGAGGGTGTCTCTCATGGGGTCTGCGTCTCTCTCATCGGGGGCCGGGTCGGGGCCGGAGTCTTCGGGGCCGGAGGGCGGGGCAGGGTGGTCGGGCCGGAGGGCGGGGCGGGGTGGTCGGGCCGGAGTGGTCGGTCAGGGCCGGTCGGTCACGGCCGATCGAGCAGTCGAGCGGGCTCCTCGACGCTCATCCGCCACAGCACGTCGTCCGCGACGCCGAGCGCGCGGAGCCCCGGCAGGACGCGCGCGCCCAGGTGGTCGAAGCCGTGCCCGCCGAAGCGGCGCAGCTGGCCCTTCGTCCAGGTGCTGTGACCGAGCACCCAGCGGATGCCGGGGTCGGTGCCGAGCAGCTCCAGCAGCGCGTCCAGGCGCTGCGGGTCGCTCGCGTTGCGGATGCGGCCGACGTGCGCGCCCTCGTTGCCGAAGCAGAGCTCCAGCACGGCGCCCGCCCCGCCGAGGTCGCGGAGGTAGGGCAGGTCGAGGAACTCGTCGACGGTGCTGAACACGACGCGGGAGGGATCCACTCCCTCGGCGACGACGTGCGCGAGGACCTCGAGGCCGTTGCGGGCGTCGGCGGCGAGCCGGACGGTGATCGCGGAGCCGGTGGCGGCGGCAGCGCGCGCCGCGGCGGTGAGGCTGATCCGCTCCTGCTCCCCCTCGGGCGTCGCGAAGGCGCCGGTCGTGCCCATCAGGCCGAGGAGTCCCGCGCGGTAGGTCGTGCCGGGGATCGCCTCCGTCAGCGCCCGGGTGAAGAGCCCGGTGCGGCCGTCGACGTCGAGCGCGAGGAACCACTCGGGCAGGAGGCGCGGGAGGTAGGCGCCGTAGCCGGCGACGATCGCGACGCCCGCCTGGCCGGACAGGGCGGGCAGTCGGGCGTGGTCGGGGCCGAAGCCGAGCGAGCTGAGGTCGACGGCGGCGGTGAGCCCCGCGGAGGCTCCCGCGCGCAGCTCGTCGGCGAGCAGCTCGACGTCGTCGAGGCGGAGGTTGTCGGCGAGCGCGAGCTGGCTCCAGCGCAGGGCGGCCGCGAGCTCGGCGGTGACCGGGGCGTCGGGATCGAGCGCCTCGACGCCGGGCCGCTGCAGCGCGCTCGCGTCGGTCAGCAGGTGCTCGTGCATCGACACGACGCCGAGCGCCGCCGCCTCGATCGGGCCGAGGACCGTCTGGATGGCCATGCGCCGCCTCTCACGCGGCACGCTGCCGCTGGATCCAATATAGAGCGGTATGGATCCAGAAGCGACGTATCGGTACTCTCCCAGCCTTGTGCACGCGGTCCCTGAGTAGAATCGCAGACAGCAAGGGGAGTACTCCCGACTGCGGTGAGCCCGTCATTACGGATGCGAATGAGCGTCCCGGGCCATCGGCTCCGCCACCACCTCCGAGAGGTCGCGGCCGGAGTGGAGGAGACCTTGGTCCCTCATCGACCGACCCTCTTGGAGCACTCCGTGCAGATCACTCCCGTCATCTGGCTGATCACCATCGCCGTGACGATCGCCTTCTTCGTCTACGAGTTCTTCGCGCACGTGCGGAAGCCGCACGAGCCGACCATCGGCGAGTCCGCCCGCTGGTCGGCCTTCTACATCGGCCTCGCGCTGCTCTTCGGCGTCGGGATCGGCTTCGTCGCCGACTGGCGCTACGGCGGCGAGTACTTCGCCGGCTATCTCACCGAGAAGGCGCTGTCGCTCGACAACCTCTTCCTCTTCCTGATCATCATGACCGGGTTCGCGGTGCCGAAGATGTACCAGCAGAAGGTGCTGATGATCGGCATCGTCATCGCGCTGATCATGCGCGGCGGCTTCATCGCGGTCGGCGCGGCCCTGATCGAGAACTTCTCCTGGGTCTTCTACCTCTTCGGCGCCCTGCTCTTCGTGCTGGCCTACCAGCAGATCAAGGGCGACCACGGCGACCCCTCGAACAACGCCTTCATGCGCCTGGTGCGCCGCGTCCTCCCCGTCACCGACGAGTACCACGGCGACAAGCTGACCGTGAAGAAGGACGGCCGCCGCTTCGTCACCCCGATGCTGCTGACCATCGTCGCCATCGGCTTCATCGACCTCGTCTTCGCGCTCGACTCGATCCCCGCCATCTACGGCCTGACCAACGAGGCCTACATCGTCTTCACCGCGAACGCCTTCGCGCTAATGGGTCTGCGCCAGCTGTTCTTCCTGATCGGCGGACTGCTCGAGCGCCTCGTCTACCTCAGCCAGGGCCTGGCCGTCATCCTCGGCTTCATCGCCGTGAAGCTCGTCTTCCACGCCCTGCACGTCAACGAGGTCCCGTTCATCAACGGCGGCGAGCCCCTGCTCTGGGTCCCCGAGATCCCGATCTGGTTCTCGCTCACCTTCATCGGCGCCACGATCGCCGTCGCCACGATCGCCAGCCTCCTGAAGACCCGCGGCGACCGCTCGAGGTCCGACCGCACCACCGTCCAGGACGCCCCCCTGGAGACCCCGGCCGACGTCCCCTCCCGCCGCGAGCACTGACCCCCTCCGCGAGATGCCACTTGTGCACACGACACGCCGCAAAAGGCGTGCACAAGTGGCATCTCGCAGCAGCGCGCCGACCGAGAAGCCCGCGTGGCGCCCCCCTTGCCGATCGAGCAGCCCGCACAGCGGGCCCCCTTTGGAGTAGCCCGCACAGCGGGCCCCCCTTGATGATCGAGCAGCCCGCACAGCGGGCGTATCGAGATCCCCCACCGTCAGCAGGGAGGCCTGCAGACCCGCCTTCCCAGGGACGTCGGGTCTCGATACGCCCCTCCGGGGCTACTCGACCAGCATGAATACCCCTCCGGGGCCACTCGACCAGCACGAATCCCCCTCCGGGGCCACTCGACCAGCATGGGTGTCCACGGACGACGTGAGTGCGCCGCGAGATGCCACTTGTGCGCGTGACACGCCGCAAAAGGCGTGCACAAGTGGCATCTCGCGGGAGGCGCGTCAGAGCGTCGGCGTCCAGATCCGCATCGTGGAGGGGCCGCGGTTCGCCCAGCGGTAGTAGGGGTGGAACTCGGCGGTGAAGCGCTCGCCGAGCTCCGCCGGCACGGAGTAGGGCCACGGGGACGCCGGGGCGTCGCGGCGCACGAGCGCCACCCGGGCGCCGTCGCCGACAGCGACCGGCGAGACCTCAGCGTCCACCGCGACGTGCTCGGTGTCGAGGCCCTCCGGCAGCTCGAGCGACTCCAGCGCCAGCACGAACGGCCCGCGCTCCACCGCGACCTGGCCGCGCACCGCGTCGATCCGCGGGTGCGGCGTCACGAAGCGCGCCGGCATCGGCAGCGACAGCCGCACCACGTCGCCGGCCGCGAACGCCCGCCGCACCGTCACCGTCGAGAGCCCCGCGTCCACCGCCTGGCCGTCCAGCAGCGCCGTCCCGCGCGCGAACGGCGGGATCCGCAGCGTCAGCGCGAACTCCGCGTCCGCGAGGATCCGCACCGCGATCTCGCCGTCCTCCGGGTACGCGGTCTCCACCTCGAGCGACACGTCGCCCGTCGTCACCCGGTACGCCCCGTACTGGTGCAGCTGCACCCCGTCGTCCGTCGCGGTCGCGAAGCTCAGCTCGACGCTCGCGAGGGTCCGCGCCGTGTTCGTCGGGCAGCAGGACACCCAGAACCACGGCGCCCGCAGGCTCGACTGCGCCCGGTCGGTCTCGACGCTCTCGTCCGGCGCCACCCCGTCGACCCGCTGCTGCAGCGTGTTCGTGTAGAAGAAGGCGCGCCCGTCCTCGCGCGTCGCGGGCAGCACCGCGTTCAGCAGCGTCCGCTCCATCAGATCCGCGTAGGCCGCGTCGTCCGAGCGCAGCAGCAGGCGCCACGACAGCATGTTCGACGCGATCGCCGCGCAGGTCTCGGCGTAGGCGCGGTCCGGCGGCAGCTCGAAGTCGGCGCCGAACGCCTCGTCCTGGTGGTGCGAGCCCATCCCACCGGTCAGGTAGGTGCGGCGCGCGACCGTCGCCGCCCACTGCCGCTGCACCGCGGCCTCGAGCTCCGCGTCGCCCGTCTCCACGGCGACGTCGAGCGCCCCCGCCGAGAGGTACAGCGCCCGCACCGCGTGCCCGCGCAGCACCTCGGCCGAGCGCACCGGCACGTCGTCCTGGAAGTACTCGGGCCCGAAGGCGATCGGACCGAGCGTCCCCGTGCCGCGCCGCTCGACGAACAGCCGCGCCTGCTCCAGGTACCGCCCGTCGCCGGTGGCCCGCGCCAGCTCGGCGAGCGCCGGCTCGATCTCGGGATGCCCGCAGACCGCGACACGTCCCTCCGCCCCGAACACCGCGATCACGTGGTCGGCGAGGCGCCGCGCCACGGCCGGCAGCAGGTCGTCGTGCCCGGTGCGCAGCCGCGCCACGGCGGCCTGGATCAGATGGCCGAAGCAGTACAGCTCGTGCCCCCACTCCAGGTCGGAGTAGCGCGCCCGCTGCCCCGGCCGGCCGAAGCTCGTGTGCAGGTAGCCGTCCTCGTCCTGGGCCCCCGCGACCCGCAGCACCAGCGCCTCGTACTGCGCGGCGAGCTCCGGATCATCGGAGCGGCCCAGCTCCCAGGCCATCGCCTCGAGCAGCTTGTAGACCTCCGAGTCGACGAACTCGATACCCGCGTGCCGGTCGCCGCCGGCCGCCGAGGAGATCGTGCCGGCCGCCGCGCGGTCGAAGTTGCCGGCCCAGCCGACCCGCTCGATCCAGCTCAGGCAGTGCCCGATCACGGCGTCCGCGCCGAGCCGCTGGTAGTGCTGCCAGAAGCCGCCGGTCAGCCGGATCTCGTCCTGGCGCAGCGGCCGGAGCGCGCCCGCGGTCGGGGCGACGGGGCCGCCGAGGGCGACGGTGGTGGTCAGGGTCACGAGGATCTCCTAGGAGGAAGAGGGTCAGTCCTTGACGGCACCGGCGGTGACACCCGCCGAGACGTACCGCTGGGCGACGACGAGGAGGAGGGCGGCCGGGAGCGAGGCGACCACGGCGGTCGCCATGATCGAGTTCCACTCCTGGTTGTTGTTGCCGATGTACTTGTAGATGCCGAGCGTGATCGGCTGGAGCTTCCCGCCGCTGTCGAGGGTCGACGCGAAGATGAAGTCCGACCAGGCCCAGAGGAACGCGAACAGCGACACCGTGACGACGGAGTTGCGGCTGATCGGCATGATCACCGAGGTGAAGGTGCGCCAGGCGCTCGCGCCGTCCATCCGCGCGGCCTGGGTCAGCTCGTCGGGGATGCCGGACATGAACGCGGTGAAGATCAGCACGCCGAACGGCACCGCGATGGTCGAGTCGGCCACGATCAGCCCCGGGATCGAGTTCAAGAGACCCAGGTTGAGGTAGATGGCGTAGAAGCCCATCGCCATGATGATCGCCGGGATCATCTGCGCGATCAGGAGGACGAACGAGAGCCCCTGCCCGCCGCGCGGCCGCAGCTTCGCGAGCGAGTACGCGGCCGGAGCGGCGATCGCCACGGTCAGCAGCACCGTGCCGAGGCCCACGATCAGGCTGGTGCCGAGGTAGGGCAGCTGCTCACTCAGCACGGCCTGGTAGCCCGAGAAGGTGGGCGCGAACGGGAACCAGTCCGGCGGATCCTTCCGCATCGATCCGGTCTGCGTCAGCGAGACGTTGATCATCCAGTAGACCGGGAACAGCATGACCGCGGTGAGCAGCACGCCCACGAGGGTCAGCCACCAGGGGCGCCGGGCGCTCATGCGTCGGCCTGCTTCCGCTGGACGCGGATGTAGATCAGGCCGAAGACCAGCGCGAGGATGATCAGCAGGTTGCCGACCGCCGCCGCGGGGCCGAAGTCGGGCAGCATCGAGCCGAAGCCGAGCTGGTAGGTCCAGGTCGCCAGGGTCGTCGACGAGTCGGCCGGCCCGCCCTTCGTCATGATCCAGATGATGTCGAACACCTTCAGCGTGTAGACGAGGCCGAGCAGGATCGTGATCGCCGACACCGGTCGCAGCAGCGGCAGCGTGATCCGCCAGAACTGCTGGGCGCCGGTCGCGCCGTCGAGCGAGGCCGCCTCGTAGAGGTCCTGCGAGATGTTCTGCAGACCGGAGTAGAGGATCACCAGGTTGAACGGGATGCCGATCCAGATGTTCGCGATCAGCACCGCGATCAGCGAGGTCGACGGCGAGGTCAGCCAGTTGATCTGCCCGATCCCGAACGACTCGAGGAACGCGTTGACGATCCCGGAGTCGCTGTTCAGCATCCACGACCAGGTCGAGGCCGAGACGATCAGCGGCAGCAGCCACGGCACCAGGAACAGCGCCCGGAGCGTGCTCGCGAGCGGGAAGCGCCGGTAGAAGAAGACCGCGAGCGCGAGCCCCAGCGTGAACTGGAAGACCAGAGAGACTCCCGTGAACACCGCGGTGTGCAGCAGCGCGGGGCCGAAGGTCGGATCGCGGAAGACCTGCACGTAGTTGTCGAACCAGACGAACGGGGCGTTGCCCTGGACGAAGGAGCGGACCGTGTAGTCCTTCAGACTCAGCTCGAGGTTGCGGTAGAGCGGGAAGGCGTAGAACACGAGCAGGTAGACGACGAGCGGGGCGAGGAACGCCCACGCCGCGAGCTGCCCGCCCGGTCGCCGCCGCCGCCTCGGCGCCGCGGCCGCAACGGCCGCGACCCCGGGCTCCGCCTCGCGGCGCAGCAGCCGCCCCGTCTCGGTGGCCGTCGTCATCGTTCCTCCCGTGTCCGGAGCGCCCCGGAGGCGCCCCACATGCTGGTCGAGTAGCCCCGCAGCGCCCCCGGCATGCTGGTCGAGTAGCCCCGCAGGGGCGTATCGAGACCCACCACCGCAAGAACCTCGGGCCTGCAGACCGCCCCTCCGACGCCGGCGGATCTCGAGCCGCCCGCAGAGCAAGCCGCTCGATCAGCAAGGGCCTCCACACCGCTCATCACTGCGTCGCGGACTCGGCCGCCGACTGCGCCGCCTTCAGCGCGTCGGCCGGCGACTGCGAGCCGCTCAGCGCGGTCTGCACCGCGGACCAGAGCTGCTCGGAGATCTTCGGGTACTTCGTCCCGAGGTCGTCCGAGGTGCGGCCCTTCGCGGCCTGGACGGCCTCGACCCAGGGCTCGAGGTCGGCGTTCCCGGCGACCTGCGCCTCCTGCGCCGCGGCCGTCGGGGCGATGTACGACAGCGTGTCGTCCGTCGTCACCAGGTTGTCCGTCGAGGTGAGGCACTCGGCGATCGCCGTCGACGTCTCGTAGCGCGCCTCGTCCTTCTGCACGGGCAGGGTGAGGAACTCGCCGCCGGTCGGAGCGGGGGCCGAGCCGCCGTCCTTCGCCGGGATGGTGAGGATGCCGTAGTCGATGCCGGAGGCCTTGGCGTTCGCGAGCTGCCAGGTGCCGTTCTCGCCGAAGGCGTACTCGCCGGTCTCGAACTCCTGCCAGCTGGTGGTCTGCGTGTTGCCGATCACGGAGTTCGGCGCGTAGCCCTTCTTCAGCCAGTCGGTCCACAGCGAGACCGCGTCCACGGCGGCGTCCGAGTCGAGCTCGGTCAGCTCGGCGCCGGAGCCCCAGAACCAGGGCAGGAACTGGAAGGTGCCCTCCTCGGTGCCGATGCCCGAGAACGTGATGCCCTTGCCGCCCGAGGCGGTGACCTTCTCGAGCGCGGCGGTGAGGCTCGCCCAGTCGGTGATCGAGGAGACGTCGACGCCGGCCGTGGCCAGCACGGTCTTGTTGTAGTACAGCGCCAGCGTGTTCGCGCCGATCGGGACGCCGAAGGTGTCGCCGCCGACCTCGCCCGCTGCCAGGATGTTGGCGTCGATGTCGCCGGTCTCGAGGCCGTTCTCGGCGGTGGTGGTCAGGATGCCCGACTCGGCGAGCGTGGAGACGACCGGGTTGTCGACGAGCAGGATGTCCGGCGAGCTGCCCTGCTGCCCGGCGAGGAGCGCCTTGTTGGTCAGGTCGGTGGTGTCGTAGCCGGTGCGCTCGACGGTGACGCCGGCCTCGGTGCCGCAGGAGTCGATGAGCTTCGCCCAGTCGGACGACTCGTCGAACTGGGGGTACGGGTCCCAGAAGGTGTAGGTGCCGCCGGCGGCGGAGGAGTCGCCTCCCGAGCCTCCCGCGCAGCCGGTCAGCGCTGCGGCTGCGGTCCCGAGCAGGACGGCGGCGGCGAGGCCCCGAGTGTGCTTCCTCTTCATCGCGGATGTTCCCTTCGTCGTTGACGGGTGGTGCTGGCCGGTCTCGGCGACCGCCGGACCGAAACTACTTTCTGCGGGTTCAAAGTAGACACGGCGGGAAGGTCGAGTCAAGAGTTGTCGCGTTTTCGGTGTTTTCGGTTCGCGGGATCCTGTGCGAGGATCGTCCAGGGCGCACCGGCGTCCCGTGGAAGGAGGACGTCATCGCGCCGCGCAAGCCCACGGGCACCATCACGCTGACCGACGTCGCCCGCGAGGCCGGCGTCTCGATCGCCACCGCGTCGAAGGCGCTGAACGGCCGCGACCAGGTCCGCGCCGAGACCCGCCAGAAGGTGCTCGACGCCGCCGCCGCGCTCTCCTTCACCCCGAACCCGTTCGCGCAGGCCCTCAACTCGCGCCGCACCGGCACCATCGGGATGCTCACCAACGACCTCGACAACCGCTTCGTGCTGCCCGTGCTACTGGGCGCCGAGGACGCGTTCGGCGCCGGCTCCACCTCGGTGTTCCTCTGCGACGCCCGCGGCGACTCGATCCGCGAGCAGCACCACATCAAGAACCTGCTGGCCAAGCGAGTCGACGGGATCGTCGTGCTCGGCCGGACGACCAACCCGCGCCCGTCGATCACGGCGACGATCCCCGTCCCGGTCGTCTACGCCTACGCGCCCTCCGAGGACGAGCGCGACTCCTCGTTCACCCCCGACAACACGCTCGCCGGCGTGCTCGCCGCCCGCCACCTGATCGAGCGCGGGCGCACCCGCATCGCGCTGATCAACGGCGAGCCCAGCTACACCGCCGCGCACGACCGCGCCCGCGGCGTCGAGCGCGCGCTGACGGAGGCGGGGCTCCCGCTGGTCGGCGGCGACGTGCTCTACGGCCAGTGGTCGGAGAGCTGGGGCCGCCAGTGCGCCGAGTCGCTGCTCGCCGCGCACCCGGACCTCGACGCGATCATCTGCGCGAGCGACCAGATCGCCCGCGGCGCCCTCGACCACCTGCGCGAGAGCGGCCACCCGGTGCCGCGCGACGTCGCCGTCGTCGGCTTCGACAACTGGGACCTCCTCGTCGAGGCCGCCCGCCCCCCGCTCACCAGCATCGACATGCAGCTCGAGGCCCTCGGCCGCGCCGCCGCCGAGGAGCTCTCCCACGCCATCCACGGCCGCGCGACCGCAGGCGTCCGCTCGATGCCCGTGCGCCTCGTCCCCCGCGAGTCCTCCGGCTGACGCCGGGTCTCGATACGCCGCGTCCCGCGGCTACTCGACCAGCATGCTTCCGGTCGGGCAGGCCTCTTCCTGCACGTCGAGCAGCCCCGCAGGGGCGTATCGAGACCCACCCACCCCGACCGATCAGAACATGTCGCGCCTGGCCGCCGAGCGCAGCTGACCCGCATGGCATCATGCGCTGGTGAGCGCCCCCGACCTGAACGCGGATGTCCTGGCTCCGTTCCGAGACTCCGGCATCGATCGACATGTCACCCTGCTGCTCGGCGCCGGTGCATCGACGTCATCGGGGCTGCCCGGGTGGGACGAACTCGCCGTTCGGCTCCTCCTGAAGAGTGGAGCCGTCCGCTCGGAGACCGCCGCGCAGGAGCTCGTGCAGCGGCAGGATCCACTCCTCGTCGCTGAAGCCGCGAAGAGCACTCTGAACCGGTGGGACCAGCGCGTCAGGGCCGCGCTCTACCAAGGGCTGCAGGATCTGTCGCCCTCATCGCTGCATCTCGCGGCCGCCGGCCACGCCCTCGCTGGGGGAACCGACGAGACCACGGTGGCGACGTTGAACTTCGACGTCCTCCTCGAGGACGCCGTCGACATCGAAGGGACCGCGGAGGGCCGCGTCGACGACGAGGTGTCCTCGACCGCGTACGTCGTGCACCACCTGCACGGAATCGCCTCCCCTTCGCGGAGCGAGGGCGTCGTCCTCACCCTGTCCGACTACAACGAGCTGCTCGGCGACCAGGACTGCTGGCAGCAGCGCTTGCTCACGAAGGCGGCGCAGGACGGCGCCATCGTCATCGCCGGAACGTCCTACCGCGATCCGGACGTCCGGCGCTGGCTCCACGTCGCTCTCGCCGACTCGCCGAACGGCAACGCGGCGCTGGTACTTCTCGCGCGCCAGGCCTTCGGCGTCTCGAGAGAGCGATTCGACGAGATCAAGAGCGCCCTCGCCGGGCAGTGGAGGGCTGCCGGACTGCAGCCGATCCTCCTCGAGGACTTCACCGATGCCGCGCAGATCATCCGCGAGCTCCGTCATCTGCATCGTCCTCGATACCGCTCGCCCCAGCAGCGGGCGACCGCGCTCTGGGATCTCCACGTCGACGGCTTCGACGTCCGCCAGCCGGAGTACTCCGATGCGCTCGACGACGACGCGCGGTCGCTGCGCGACGCCTTCGACGTCGAGCAGCTCGGCGTCAGCCTGTGGCTCGCGGACGGAGCAGGCAGCGTCGGGCGGTACGCGTCCCAGGACCGGACCTACCGTGCAGCGTGCGACATCCGCCTCGTGCCGAGCGGACACGACAGCGCCTGGGTCGCCGGCCGGACCCTCGGTGCGGAGAGCATCGTGTTCCAGAACCTCGACCCGGCCGGAACGAATCGCTGGGGCACGGTGCTCGCCCTTCCGATCAGGGTGTCGTTCGCGGGTCTGCCGGATATCGCAACCGCGGTGCTGAGCGTCGGCCTCCCCGGCACCGCAGAGGCGTTCTCCATGTCGAAGGCGATGTGGTTCGAGCAGGTGCTGGACATCGCGAACGCGTGGAGCGAACGGCTGAGCGACTCCCTCGTGCGAGCTTCCTCACGCAACTACGATCGACAGAGGACAGGGAGACAGCGATGACGAACAGCAGCAGCAACTCGTTCCAGAGCCTCGGCAACGGCGGCTTCCGGGTCAGCGGCGCGCGGATCAGCCCGACCACCGGCCGATACGTCACCCGCAGCAGTACTTCCGTCGGGAAGTCGGCTGCGTCTCCCTCCCAGCCGAAGACGCAGCCGACTCCGAAGTAGCAGGGTCGGCCGTCCGCGGACGTGCGGACACAGCCCGGCACGAGCGCGACCGCCGACGAAGGCCCGGACGCCGTCAGCGCTGCGACACCGGCGAGATCACCAGCTCGTCGATGCGGACGTGGGCGGGCGAGTCGAGGACGAACTCGACCGCGCGGGCCACGTCGTCCGGCGAGAGCATCGCCGCGCGCGCGAGGTCGTCCGGCACCTGCGGCCGGTGGCGGAGGAAGTCCGTCGCGACGTCGCCGGGGCAGAGGTGGCAGGCGCGGATCCCGGAGGCGGCCTCCTGTGCGTTCAGAGTGCGGGCGATCTCGGCCAGCGCCTTCTTGCTCGCGCTGTAGCCGACCCCCGCGATCGGGGCGAACGCCCAGGCCGAGTAGGAGGAGACGAGCATCACCGCGCCGGCGTGCGCCCTCAGCTCGGGCAGCGCCGCGTCGATGACGCCCACGGGCCCCAGCAGGTTGGTGCGCACGATCTCCTCGAGCTCGCTCAGCCGCTGGTCCCCCCAGGTCCGCCGCGGGGAGTTGAGCCCGGCCGCGAGGACCAGCGCGTCGATCCGGCCGGTCGCCGCCAGCACCGCGTCCCGGGCAGCGGGCACCGCCTCCCGGTCGCTCACGTCGAGGGGGACGACGAGGGCGTCCCCGCCGGCACTGCCGATCCGCTCGGCGACGGCGTCGAGGCGCTCGCGGGACCTCCCGCTGAGTGCCACCGTCCAGCCCGACGCCGCCAGGCGCTCGGCCGACGCGGCCCCGATCCCGGAGCCGGCTCCCGTGATCCAGGCGACTCTGCGAGCGACTTCGGTGTCCATGGGGCGTCCCTTCGATGCTACGGTGACGATCGATTAATCATACTAATAGGAGGCTGCCGTGCTCATCGATCTCACCGGTCTGGTCGTCGTGGTCACCGGCGGCGGGCGCGGCATCGGCCGCGCGATCGTCGACCGCTTCCTCGCGGAGGGCGCGAGGGTCGCCGCCCTCGACCTGGCCTTCCCCTCCCCCTCGGGCGACGCGCAGCAGCTGGTCTGCGACGTCACGGATCCGGCGTCCGTGCGGTCGGCGATCGACGCGGTGGTCGAGCGGTTCGGCCACGTCGACGTCCTGGTCAACAACGCCGGCATCAACGTCGAGGGCACCATCGAGACCCTCGATCCGTCGCGCTGGGACGCCGCGTTCGACGTGAACGTCCGCGGCACCTTCCTCGTCTCGCAGTCCGTCGTCCCGGTGATGAAGGCGCGCGGCGGCGGTCGCATCATCAACGCCGCCTCGTTCGCCGCGATCGTCCCGAGCATCGGCGCCGCCGCCTACGGAGCCTCGAAGGCGGCCGTCGTGCAGTTCACCCGGGTCCTCGCCGGCGAGCTCGGGCCGTGGGGCATCACCGTCAACGCCTACGCGCCGGGGATGATCCCCACCGCGATGAACGGCTTCGCGGACATGCCGGAGGCGGCGAAGGCGCGGCTCCTCGACACGCTGAGCCTGCGCCGCTGGGGCACGCCCGACGACATCGCCGACCTGCTCTGCTTCCTCTCCAGCGACGCCGCGAGCTACATCACCGGCACGCTCGTCGACGTCAGCGGCGGCAAGCTCGCCACGCAGATCCCCAGTCGCGCGTACGAGGGCCTCGCACCCGCGGAGTGATCGAGTCTGGCGCCTGAGGGCACCCCTGCCAGCCTCGGCTCAGGCCGTCCCTCGGCCGGTCGACGTCGCCCGGATCTCCTCGGCGGTGTCGCGGACGAGCGTGCGCGCCGCGCTCTCCGCGAGATCGGCGTCCCCGTCGGCGATCGCCGCCGCGAGCCGCCGATGCTGGTCGACCGCACGATCGGTCGCGGCGGTGAAGGTCGGAACGCCGCTGCCGTACCTGCTGTCCAGCGCCGCGGCGATGGTGCCGAGCAGCTGGGCGAGCACCGCGTTGCCCGACCCCTCGACCAGGATCCGGTGGAAGCTCTGATCGGCGCTCGTGAATCGGGGCAGCGATCGCGCCTCGGCCGCGAGGGCCAGCTCCGCCGCCGCGGCCGACAGCTCCTGCTGCCGGGCGGTCCGGCCGCTCGCCGCGAAGAGCCGGGCCGCGGCCGGCTCGACCGCCTCGCGCAGCAGGAGGAGCTCCTGCAGCTGCGTCTCGCTCGCCGGCCCGGCCGCCCGCCACTGGATCACGTCGGGATCGAGGAGGTTCCACGAGCTCTCCGGCTGGACCTGCGTCCCCGCGCGCGGCCTGGCCCGGATCATCCCCCGCGCCTCGAGAGCCCGGAAGGCCTCGCGCACCACGGTCCGCGACACGTCGTGGCGGCGGCCGATCTCCTCGGGCACGATCTGTGAGTCCGCCGGTCGGACCCCCGAGGCGATCTCGCGGCCGAGCCCCTCGGCGACGCGGCGCTGGAGGCGCGTTCCGGCGCCGAGGCTTGGGGCGCCGCGGGCGGAGGGAGCGGGCATGATGCCGCTCACGATACCCGCGGCGCCGGGACCCCCGCCTCAGTCGAAGACCGTGACCGTCAGCGACTCGATCGCCGCGCGCCCGCCCGCCGCGAAGACCGAGACGCCGAGGTCCTCCTCACCAGGGAAGATCTGCTCGGTCAGCACGAGCGCGCCGTCGGCCGCGAACACCTCGATCGACGAGGCGTCGACCCAGATCGACAGGGCGACCGTCTCGCCTCCTGCGAGCGGCGCCCGCGAGCACGACGCGAACGAGGGCGAGAAGCCGGTGCTGCCCGACGCCCCCCGGTCGACCGTCAGCTCCGCGCCGTCCCACGCGACCACTGTCGCCGCGCTGACTCCCTCGCGCAACCGCAGACCGACGGCGCGCGCCGAGCCGAGCCGCAGCACCGCGTCGATCCGGCAGCAGTCGGTCGCGACCGGCAGAGCGAGACGCCCGTCGACAGGCTCGTCCCGCCGCTCGAGCACGGCGCGACCGCCCCACGGCCCCCCGGCGACGCTCTGCCGCAGCACCCTGTCGGCGTTCAGCGACAGCCGGCGCGGCAGCGTCATGCTGCCCCGCCACGGCCCGGTCGGCACCTGGGCCGCGTAGTCCCAGTTGCTCATCCAGCCGAGCATCACCCGCTCGCCACCGGGCGCGGAGTCGAAGGTCACGCCCGCGTAGAAGTCGCGGCCGCGGTCGAGCCAGCCCCAGCGCTCGGCGGTGAACGCGATGCCGTCGAAGTCGCCGACGAAGTACTGCTGCCCCGACCCGCCCGCCGGCCCACCCGGGTTGAGCGACACGGTGAGCACCCAGCGCCCGTCGAGCTCGAAGAGGTCCGGGCACTCCCAGATCCCCTCCACCGCGCCCGCGGGCCCGAAGACCGAGAGCGGCCGCCAGTCGTGCAGATCGTCGGAGGCGAAGAGGTGCACCTCGCGGTGCTGCGCCTCCACCGCGATCATCACCCAGCGGTCGGCGTGCCGGAACACCTTCGGGTCGCGGAAGTCGGACGTCCCGCGGTCGAGCACGACGCCCTGCTTCGTCCATGAGTAGCCGTCCGGGCTCCAGGCCAGCGCCTGCGCCTGCCCTCGCGACGAGTCCAGCGTGTAGAGCGCGACGAGGACCCCGGCGCCGAAGCCCGCGCTCCCGGTCACGTCGACGACCACCGAGCCCGAGAAGATGGCCTCGTCCTCGCCGTGCAGCAGCGCGACGGAGTGCTCCTCCCAGGTCACGAGGTCGGCGCTGGAGGCATGGCCCCAGCTCATGTCGCCCCAGTCGCTGCCGTTCGGGTTGTGCTGGAAGTAGAGGTGCCAGCGCCCGCCGAAGAACACGAGCCCGTTGGGGTCGTTCAGCCAGTTGCGCTCCGGAGTGAAGTGCAGGCGGGGCCGCTGGACGACCGCGGCGGTCATCCCTTGACTCCCGTCGACGCGATCGAGTTGACGAAGGAGCGCTGGAAGGCGATGAACAGCGCGACCACCGGCAGCGTGATCATCGAGCAGTACGCCATGATCTGGCCCCAGGACACGTTGAGCTGGAAGAAGTACTGCACCCCGAGCATCACCGGCCGCAGCTCCTCGGTCTGCACCACCATCAGCGGCCAGAGGTAGGAGTTCCACGCCGGCAGGAAGGTCAGGATCGCGACGGTCGCGACGGCCGGGCCGGCCAGCGGCATGACCACCTTGCGGTAGATGGTGAACCAGCCCGCACCGTCCATCCGGGCCGCCTCGTCGAGCTCCTTCGGGATCGACTCGAAGTACTGGTGGAACAGGTAGATCGAGAAGGCGTTCACGATGAACGGGATGATCTGCACCTGGTAGGTGTCCAGCCAGCCCTTCGAGAAGAAGACGCCGAACTGGTCGACACCGAAGTTCGGAAGCTGGTTCACCCACCACACCAGCGGCAGGGCGAGGGTCTCGAACGGGATGATCAGCGTCGCGATGACGACGGTGAGGATGATCCCCTTGCCGGGCACTCGCATCCGGGAGAGGGCGAACGCGGCGAGGCTGTTGATCACGACCCCGAGGACGACCGTGACCGTGGAGACGCCGATCGAGTTGATCAGGAAGCGCGCGGCCGGCACGCGGTCGAAGACCGCGCCGTAGTTGTCGAAGGAGAGGTTGCCGACCGGCAGGAACGCCGCGATCGAGCTCAGGTCGCCGAAGATCTGGCGGTCGGGCTTGAGCGAGGAGACCAGCATGAACAGCAGCGGGAAGGTGAAGACGACCGCGAGCGCGATGCGGGCCGCCCAGCCGTACCAGCCGATCGGGGAGCGCTGCGGCCGCGGTGCGCGCGCGGCGCGGGGGCGGATCAGAGGCTTGGGGATGGCCATGGTTCACGCCTTCTCTCGGGTCAGGTACCGCTGGACGCCCGAGATGACGAGCACGATCGCGAAGAACACGAGCGAGATCGCGGAGGCGTAGCCCGTCTCCTGCTGCCGGAATCCGGATTCGACGGCCTCGTAGACGACCGTGGTGGTCGAGTCGAGCGGGCCGCCCTGGGTCATCACGCTGACCTGGGTGAACAGGCCGAGGGCCGCGATGGTGATGGTGACGAGGATGAGGCTGCGCGTCGCGCGCAGTCCCGGCCAGGTGATGTAGCGGAACTTCTGCCAGGTCGACGTGCCGTCGATGTCCGCCGCCTCGTACAGCTCGGCGGGGATGGTCTGCAGACCGGACAGCCAGATGATCATGTGGAAGCCGACCCCCTGCCAGACCGACATCAGGATGATCGCCGGCATCGAGGTCGCCGGGTCGCCGAGCCAGTCCGGGCCCTGCACGAGCCCGAAGGTGACGTTGCGGAGGATCACGTTCAGCAGGCCGTCCTGCTGGTACATGAACGCCCAGAGCAACGACACGACCACCATCGAGGTGACGACCGGGAGGAAGTAGACGGTGCGGAAGAACGTCGTGCCGCGGATCCGCGTGTTGATGAGGATCGCCATCACCAGGGCCAGACCGGCCTGGAGCGGCACGACGACGATCGCGAAGTAGCCGACGTTCAGCAGCGCGCGGCCGAAGGACGCGTCCTGGAAGAGGCGGAGGAAGTTGTCCAGCCCCGAGAACTCGGCCGGGTAGGGCGAGATCAAGCGCGCGTTCGTGAAGGCCAGCCCGAACGCCAGGACGGCGGGGACGAGGACGAACAGCGCGAGGAGGACGAGAGCGGGCGCGACCATCGCGAGGCCGGCGAGGCGCTCCTGGCGGTGGCTGCGGTCGTGCCGTCGGCGGGGCCGGTGCGGCAGAGCGGCGAGGGTCTCGACGGCGACGCCCTCGGGGGGCGCGATCGTCGGCGATTGGGTCGAGGTCATCATCGTCTCCAGATCCGGGGGGAGGGCCCTGCGCGAGCCCTCCCCCGAGGACTACTTCTGCGAGTAGCCGTCGTTCGTCGCGATGTTGGCGTCGATGCTCTTCACCGCGGCGTCGAGCACCTGCTGCGGGTCGCCGCCGTCGATGATGTCCGAGACCACGCTGCCGAACTCGGTCGCGATGAACGGGTAGGCCGGGGTCTCGGGCCGGAGCACCGCGTACTTCTCGGAGTACTCGCGGAAGGTCGCGAGGTCGCCGCCCTCCTCGAAGCCGTCGACGAGTGCCGCCGCCTCGGTGGAGGCGGGGATGGTGCCGGTCGCCTCGGCCACGGCCGCGACGTTCTCCGGCTGCAGCGAGAAGGCGAGGTAGTCCATCGCGGCCGCCGTGTCGGCGCAACCCGTGGTCACGCCCCACTGCCACGATCCGCCGCCGATCTTCGGGCCCTCGCCGAGGTCGACGCTCGGCAGGGCGAGCAGGTCGTCGCCGACCACGTCCTTGGTGGTCTGGTAGGTCCAGCTGCCCGAGTAGACGATCGCGGACTCGCCGTTCTGGAAGTCGAGCGCGGCGTCCTCCCCGCCCTTCTTGGCGGCGTAGCCCTCGGTGAACAGGCCCTGGAACCACTCGGCCCACTCGAGCGCGGCCGGGCCGTTGAGCACGCCGTCGGCGCTCTGGTAGCCGTCGCGGTCGACCAGGTCGCCGCCCGCCGACTGCAGGAACGGCGAGTAGGCGTAGGGCAGCCACTCGCCGGTGCCCGCGGTGCCGAGGTCGAGCGGATGCTCCCACTCCCCGGTCGCCTTCAGCGTGGCGAGGGCGGCCGAGAACTCGTCCTTCGTCCAGGGCTCGTCCACGGTCGGGATGCGGATGCCGTTGGCCTCGAGCACCGACTGACGGGCGAGCATCGTGAGCGCGACGTCGTAGTAGCCGATGGAGTAGGTCTCGTCGTTCCAGACGCCCTTGACGGAGGGCAGGAAGGCGTCGAGGTCGACCCCGTCGAGCTCCAGCGGCGTGAGGTACTGCGCCCAGGCCCAGTTGGGCACGTTCGGTCCGTCGATGTCGACGAGGCAGGGCAGCTTGCCGGCCGCGGCGGCGGCGACCACGGAGTCGTTGTACGAGTCCTGCGGGAAGGCCTGGACCTTCACGGTGGTCGCGTCCTGGCTGGCGTTGTAGTCGTCGACGATCTTCTCGATCGCGGCCAGCTCGGTCGGGTTGCCGGCGTTGTGGGTCCAGAGGGTGAGCTGGCCGCCGCGGCCGTCCCCTCCCCCTCCGCTGCCGGAGGAGCAGGCGGCGAGGCCGAGGGTCAGGGCGCCGACGGCGACCGTCGCGGCGGCGGTGCGCCAGAGCGGGCGGCGGGTGTGCGAGAGCTTCACGGGTTCTCCTTCGAACGGGCGGTGCGCTGTGGGGGTCGCGGGGATCAGCTGCGATCCTCCGCTAAAAGCATTTAGCGGGATGAAGCTAACACCTGCGCCGCGGCCCGGGCAAGCGAATCCGCTAAATTGATTCAGCACCCGTGATCGAGCGGAAGTCGACAGCTGTCGGAGTCCCTACACTGGACCCACCAGCGAGAGGAGCTGCCGATGGCCAAGCGGCCCACGCTCGCCGATGTCGCCGCCCGGTCGGGACTCTCCAAGACCGCGGTGAGCCTCATCCTCAACGAGCGCCCGGGCTCGCGACTGTCGGCGGAGGCGGTCGAGAAGGTGCGCACCGCAGCGGCCGACCTCGGCTACCGGCCGAACCCCGCCGCCCAGAGCCTGCGGATGGGGAAGACCCGCACGATCGGCTTCGTCTCCGACGAGGTGACGATCACCCGCTTCGCCTCGGCGATGATCCGCGGCGTGCTCGACACCGCCGACCAGCACGAGCACACGGTGCTGATCTCCGAGACGGGCCGCGAGTCCAAGCGCACGGCGTCCGCCCTCGACGCGATGCTCGACCGTCGCGCCGACGGCATCATCTTCGGCCTGATGGGCGCGAAGCAGATCGACGTCCCGCCCGTCTCGCCGGAGGTCCCGGTCGTGCTGCTCAACGCGAGCAGCGACACCGGCGAGTCGACGGTCCTGCCCGACGAGGAGACCGCCGGTCACGCCATCGGCCGCGTCCTGCTCGACCACGGGCACCGCCGCGTCGCGCTGCTCGGCGACTGGCCGAGTGCCATGGTCGATCCGCGCGTCTCGGCGACGGTGGCGCTGCGCTTCGCCGGCCTCGACCGCGCCTTCGCCGAGTTTGGCGCGGCCCCCGTCTACCGGGGCACGATCGTGCCGTGGGAGCCGGCGCCCGCGTACGAGGCGGCGGTCGCCCTGCTCGACAGCGGAGTGGAGTTCACGGCCGCCATCTGCCTCAACGACCGCATCGCCTTCGCCCTCTACCAGGCACTGCAGGAGCGCGGCCTGCGCATCCCCGACGACGTCTCGGTCGTCTCCTTCGACGACGACGAGATCGCCGACTACCTGCGCCCCGGCCTCACGACGGCCCGCATCCCCTACGAGCAGATGGGCCGCGACGCGGTCGAGATACTGCTCGGCGGCGGCGTGCCGCAGCACCGGCTGGTGCCGATGCCTCTCATCGAGCGCCAGTCGGTCCGCGCCGTCCCCTGATGACCTCCCACTCGCCGACCCGTCGACCTCCGGCTCGCGACACCGTCTCCGGCTCGCAGAACTCGACGTCTCCCGCGGGCCCGACGCGTTCCGACGAGCCCGACCCGCCCAGCCGCACGAGCCG
Source organism: Rathayibacter sp. PhB151 (assembly GCF_004366415.1). Lineage (NCBI taxonomy): Bacteria > Bacillati > Actinomycetota > Actinomycetes > Micrococcales > Microbacteriaceae > Rathayibacter > Rathayibacter sp. PhB151. The sequence continues at coordinate 1,303,478 of NZ_SOEN01000006.1, forward strand.
CTGGACGGGTCCTACCGAGAGCAGGCGATGTACGGCAGCGTGATGCGGATGTCGTCGTTCGCGTCGGTCCTCCAGAGTCTGCGCGCCGGGACGATGAAGTGCCAGGTGAGCTGGACGATTCCCGTGGTCTTCGCCACCCAGAGGGAGGAGTAGTCGACGAAGGAGAAGTCCGTGGTCAGCTGCACGGTGCCGTACTGGGTCGTGTCGGTGCTGTAGTCGGGCGAGACGGCCGCACCGTCGATCTCGAGTCGTGCGTACTGCGCACCGCGAGTCCTCGGGTCGCGGGTCTGCCCGTGCTCGCCGCCGGCCCGATAGAGGAAGTTGTAGGTGGTCCCCGCGACGACCGGCAGCGCGGCCCGGAACCAGACCTCCAGGTTGAGCCCCTCGAAGGACGCCGCATCGTCCGCCTGCTGGAGGAAGTAGACGTCGCCGTCCTTCTCCTCGATGCCGGACGCCCCCTGGTAGGCGTAGCCGTTGTCGGTGCGCCGCCACTGCGAGGGGTCGGTGACCGTCGGGCAGGGGGCAGGAGACGCCGCGGCCGCCGGGGCCGCCGTCGCCAGGGCGATGACGGGCAGCGTCCAGACGCCTCCGGCGACGAGTGCCCGTCGTCCCACTGCACGCGCACCGTCGGAGGCCGTTGCGCGAGTGTCGTCGTCGTGCGCCATGAGTGCGTCTCCCGGGGTGTCGAGGGGCGACCGCTGTCGCGGTCCGCCTCGGCGCCGGTCCGGTCTCCGTCTCGGCGCGCCTGCCGACCAGCGTGCTGCCCTCGCGCCGCACCTGCGAAATCCCGGGCGGCCGAAGCACAACGATGACGCGTTCACGTCAGCCCTGACGGAATCGGCACCCACCGACGCCCCGAGCGGCTGCGCCGTCTCATGCTGGTCGAGCAGCCCCGCAGGGGCGTATCGAGACCCACCGTCCGCAGCCGGGCGGGTCTGCAGACTCAGCGTCCTGACGGTGGTGGATCTCGATACGCCCGCTCCGCGCGCTACTCGATCAACATGCGACGGACCCGTCCACGTGATCGAGCAGCCCGCCCAGCGGTCCGCTCCATGCCGGCCGAGCAGCCCGCGCAGCGGGTCCTTCCACGCGATCGACCGGCCCGCGCAGCGGTCCGCTCCATGCTGGTCGAGTAGCCGCCTCCGGCGGCGTCTCGAGACCCGCCCCACCCCCTACTCCGGCATCGAGAAGTCCGCGAAGTCGAAGCCCGGCGACACCAGGCAGCTCACCACCGCGTCCCCCACCGACGGCAGCGTCCGCTGCCACACGTCGGCCGGCACCAGCGCCTGCACCGGCAGCCCCTCGAACGCGGAGCCGAGCACGACCGTTTCGCCGTCCTCCGGCTCCTCGCCGAGCCCGCCGTACTGCAGCGCCACGCGGCCGGGCCCGTTCCAGATCCACGTCTCCGCCGACGACACCCGGTGCCAGGCCGACGCCTCGCCCGCCGGCAGCAGGAAGACGATCAGCGTCGCCGCCGGCCGCTCCCGCACCGAGCCGTCCGCGCCGACGAGCGTCAGCCGCTCCGGCGACTCCCACGTCCGCCGATACCAGCCGCCCTCGGGATGCGGCTCCAGCCCCATCGTCTCGGCGAGCGCCGGCCGCCGCACCCGCTCGAGCACCCGCCCGTCGACGCTCAGCCGGTCGACGAACCCGCTCACCTCCGCGCCTGCCATCGGACCTCCCCGGAGATGATCGTGGCGAGGGCGGTCCCCTCGCCGGCCTCGACGACGGCGGCGAGCACGTCGTCGGAAGAAGAACCGGACACCTCGAGCACCGCGAGGTCGGCGAGCGCTCCCGGCACCAGCGTGCCGAAGGACTCCGCCGCCCCCATCGCCACCGCGCCGCCGAGCGTCGCCGCCGCGAGCAGCCGCGCGTGCAGATCGCGCCCCGCGTACCCTTGCGCCCGCGCGATCCGGTACAGCTCGGCCACGTCCCCGAGCAGGTCCAGCGACGGCGTCGACGACAGCGAGTCCGTCCCGACCGCGATCGCGTTCCCCTCGCGCAGGTAGTCCGCGACCGGCGCCTCGTCGAGCCCGATCACCGCGTTCGAGCGCGGACACAGCGCCACAGAGGTCCCGGTGCGCCGCAGCGTCGCGCGATCGTCCGCGTCCACGTAGATCCCGTGCGCGATGTGCACGTCGTCGCCGAGCGCACCGATCGTCTCCGCGTACGCCACCGGCCGCAGCGCGCTGCCGCCGTTGCGCAGCAGGTGGAAGCCGTCGTAGCCCCAGCGGCGCCACTGCTCCGCCAGGTCGCCGCGGCCGTGCATCGTGTACTCCGCCTCCCACGCCGACTCGGCCAGGTGCAGGTGCCGGCGCACGCCGAGCTCCTGCGAGAGCCCGGTCAGGTCGCTCAGCACCGGGGTGTCCAGGGAGTACGGGGCGTGCGGCGAGAGTCCGATGCGCGTCACGCCGGAGGTGCGCACCAGCTCGGCGGTGATCGCGCGCCCGCTGCCGCGCCAGTCGTCCTCGAGGAGGCTCATCAGCTCCCAGTAGGCGATCCCGTGCACCCGGCCGTCCTCGAGCACGCGCAGCGCGTCGAGGTCGGTGACGATGTCGGCGATCGCCGTCGTGCCGGTCGAGACCGCGATCTCCAGTCCGGCGGCCGCCGAGGCGCCCCAGTCGTGCGGTTGCTCGTAGACCTCCTGGAAGGCGCGCGACCAGTCCTCGAAGCCGGCGTACCGGCCCTGGCCGACCGCGGACATGCAGGTGTACTGCAGGTGCGAGTGCGCGTTGACGAGGCCCGGCACTATCGCGCCCGGCCACTCCCGCACCGCCGACGACTCGTCGCGGAGCCCCTCCAGCACCTCGTCCCGCGCCCCGACCGCGACGATCCGCTCGCCGCGCACGGCGACCGCCCCGTCCCGCACCGGCGCACCCGCCACGGGCAGCACCCACGGCGCACTGTGCACGGTGAGCACCGACGTCGAGCTCCCGGCGCTCTCGCGGCCGAGCGACACCGCGCCGCTCACGGGATCCACGCCGACGGCATCAGTCCCGAGAGACTCGCCGTGCTCGCCGCGACCGCCAGCAGCACCGCGCCGCCCGTCACCGCCCAGTCGAGCGGCGTGTACCGGATCTCCCGCAGCCAGGTGCGCTTGCGCGTCCCGAAGCCGCGCAGGTCGAGGGCGTCCACCGTGTCCTCCGCGTCCACGAACGACGTGATGGTGACCGGCACCATCAGCGGCGCCACCTCACGCAGGCGCCGGATCGGATTGCGGGTCTGCGTCCGCTCGTAGCCGCGCAGCCGCTGGGCCGCGGCCGTCTCCTGCAGGTTCGAGGCCGCGCTGGGCAGGAACTTGAAGGTCAGGTCGATCCCGTAGGCGAAGCGCGCCGGTACCCCGAGCCGCGCGAACGCGACCGCGAGGTCTCCCGGACGGATCGCGAACGCGAGCGGGAACCCGACCGCGACCAGCGCGAGGAAGCGCAGCAGCAGGTTGACCGCGTACGACACCGCCCCCTCCGTGATCGCCAGCCCGACGACCGGCACCGTGAACAGCGTCGCGCCGGCCTCCGGCTCGCCGCTGCCGGTCGCGCCGACGATGAGCCCGTTGATCCCCGCGAAGACCAGCACGAACACGGCCACGACGGCCCAGTTCGAGCGCACCTCGCGGAACGGGATCCGCGCGCTGAAGTAGTACGCGAAGGCGACCACGGCGAGCGCCGCCATCCAGCGCAGATCGCGCACCTGGCTGGCCGTGACGACGAACATCACCGGCACCAGGATCAGCACGCGCGGATCCCGGCGGCCGAGGAAGGAGTCACCGCCGAGGTATCGAGGCGAGACCTCCATCCCGGGCGCCCGTCAGCGTCCCGCGAGGTTCTGCAGCGGCTTCCAGACCCGGTCGAGCACGGGCACCAGGATCACCGCGGTGATGCCGGTGGCGAGGATCGCCAGGAGGTAGGAGCCGAAGAACCAGTACTGGAAGGTCTGGCCGAGGAACAGGAAGTCGGTGGCGGTGAAGAGCAGCCCGACGACGACCGCGGCGACCGCGATGGCGGCGGCCCAGACGAGCTGGCGGCCGGTGGTGCGCGGCTCCTTGGCGTAGTAGCCGATCAGTCCGGCGAGCAGGCCGACGAGGCCGTTCGCGATGCTCCAGTTCCAGTAGGTGAGGAAGCCGTAGCCCATGATCTGGTCGACGATCGCGTTGCCGACGGCGCCGGTGAAGAAGCCGGCGACCGGTCCGAAGCGCAGGCCCACGAAGGGGATGATCGCGATCGCGGGGCGGATCGAGATCATCGTCCCGGGGATCACGAAGCTCAGGGCGCCGAGCGCGCCGTAGAGGGCGGCGCCGACGGCGCCGAAGACGATCGTGCGGGAGGAGACGGCCCAGGGGCCGGTCTTCGCGGCGGTGGAGGTGGTGGCGGTCACGGGTGTGTCCTTTCGAGGGAGGGAGAGGAGCTGCGGGGATCGGCGGTGCGTCCGGCGTGGGGGGTGCTGCCGGAGTCCTGCTGCGCACGGCGGAGGCGCCGGGCGAGGTCGAGCGGGCGCGGGAGGCGGCCGCTCGCGGGTCCGTGGTGCCGGGCGGCGCGCACGAAGTCGGTCTCGCGCAGCACCGCGCGGGAGTGGCCGGGGTCGATGCCCGGGCCGTGCCAGAGCGCCGTGTCGTGCACGACCTCGGCGGGGCTGGCGTCGGCGACGATCCCGCCGCCGTCGACGACCACCACGCGGTCGGCGCGGGCGAGGGCCATGTCGACGTCGTGGGTGATGAAGTACACGCTGTCGATCCCGCCGATCGCCCAGACCGCGTCGAGGAAGTGGCGGGAGGAGCGCTCGTCCTGCCCCGCCGTCGGCTCGTCGAGGATCAGCGTCCGCGGCCGCAGCGTGAGGGCGAGCGCGACGGCGAGCCGGCGCTGCTGCCCGAAGGAGAGCGTCCGCGGCGGCCGCTGCAGGATCCCCGGCACGTCGTCGAGCGACACGGCGCGCAGCGCAGCGTCGGCGATCGCGGGGATCTCCTCCGCCGGCACCCCGAGGTTGCGCGGCCCGAAGGCCAGCTCCGCCTCGACCGTCTCGCTGAAGAGCGCCTGGCCGGGGTTCTGGAAGAGGTAGCCGCAGGTCGAGACGAGCTCGGCCGCGGTCAGCTCGTGCACCGGCCGGTCGTCCAGCAGCACGCGTCCGCGCGTCGGCGCGACCAGACCGACGGCCGCGCGCATCAGCGTCGACTTGCCGGCGCCGTTGCGGCCGAGGATCGCCACCCTCTCCCCCGCGTGGAAGCGCCGATCCACGGCGGCCACGATCGTCCGCGCGCCGTAGCCGAGCTCGGCGCCGTCGAAGTGCAGGCGGGCAGCACCGGCCGGGGCCGGACGCGCCTCCTCCTCGGGCGACTCCTCTCCCGCGGCGCCGGCGAGCAGCGCCTCGAACGGAAGCTTCACCGACTCGGGCGACGCGACCTCGAGGAACCCGGCGACGTCGCCCGAGTAGACGACGCGCCCCTCCTCCAGGTACACGACGCGGTCCGGCTCGAGCGCGAGCACCTCGTCGACGCGGTGCTCGACGATCACGGCCGCCCCGCCGCCGTCGACGTACGCGCGCACCGCCCGCAGCAGCACGTCCGCCGCGTCGGGATCGAGGTTGGCGAGCGGCTCGTCGATGACGATCACCCGCGGGTCGAGCACCAGGATCCCCGCGAAGGCGACGAGCTGCAGCTGCCCGCCGGAGAGCTCGTGCGGCGGCGTCGAGAGCAGCGCGGTCAGCCCGAGCCGCTCGGCGACCCGGTGCGCGCGCTCGCGGATCTCGGCGGGAGGCGTCCCGCGGTTCTCCAGCCCGAAGGCGATCTCGGCGAGCACGCTGTGCCCGACCACCTGCTTGCCCGGGTCCTGCAGCAGCGTGCCGACGACCTCCGAGATGTCGCGCAGGGCCAGCGGAGTCGCGTCCCGCCCCTCGACCTCGATCCGCCCGGTCACCTCGGCGCGGTAGGAGCGCGGAACCAGTCCGTTCAGCACCCGCAGCAGCGTGCTCTTGCCGCAGCCGGACGGGCCCGCGACCAGCACGACCTCGCCGCTCGACACCGAGAAGCTCGCGTCCACCAGCGAGGGCTGCTCCGCATTGCGGTAGGTCACTCCGACGCCGTCCAGGCGCAACAGCTCGGTCACGAGCGCGCTCCGTCCCGCTGCGGCGCGGCCCGGCGGCCGGTCGAGGCCCAACTGCCGAGGAAGTCGCGCTGGGCGCTGCTCGGCGCGTCGATCCGCAGCCCGAGCGCGTCGAGCTTGGCGCGCGCGACCCGGTCGTCGACCTCGGGCGGGAGCAGGTGCACAGCCGGAGCGAGGCTCCCCGCCTCCCGCGCGAGCAGGTCGACGGCGGCCACCTGGACGCCGAAGGACAGGTCCATGATCTCGATCGGGTTCCCCTCACCGGCGGTGCAGTTGATGCAGCCGCCGTCGTCGAGCACCACGATCGAACGGCCGTTGGGCAGCGTGAAGCTCTCGAGCGCGTGGCCGATGCTCTGCCGGGTCGCGCCCGCGGCGAGCGCCGCGTCGATCGCGATCTCCTGCGCGACACCGCCTGAGACGGCCACGGCCGCCCCCTCCGGCAGGGCGAGCAGGTGCTCCACGTCGACGGTGTGCGCGATGCCCGTCGCCGAGATCAGCAGGTCGGCGCTGCCGGCCGCCGACTCCAGGGCGTCGACGTCGTAGCCGGCGAAGACCGCCTCGAGTGCGCGGACCGGGTCGACCTCCGCGATCGTCACGCGGGCGCCGAGCGCGCGGGCGTGCTGGGCGACCCCGCGGCCGACCGGTCCGAAGCCGGCGACGACGACGTGCGCGCGGTCGAGCGGAGTCGCGAGCAGGTCGAGCATGGTCAGCAGCGTCGACTGCCCCGTGCCGTGCCGGTTGTCGAAGAGGGTCTTGCAGCGCGCGTCGTTGACCGCGAGCACCGGGATCCGCAGCGCGCCCTCGCGCTCCATCACCCGGAGCGGGCGCAGGCCGCTCGTGGTCTCCTCCGTCGCGCCGCGCAGGGTCTCGAAGACCGCGGGCCGGTCGGTGTGCGCGAGCCGGGTCACCGACGAGCCGTCGTCGACCAGGATGTCCGGCCGCCGGTCGAGCAGCCCGAGCGCGAACGCCCGGTCGTCGGCGGCGCTCGCGTCCGAGCGGGCGAAGACCGCGATCCCCGCGTGCTGCAGGGCGGCCGCGGTGTCGTCGTGGGTGTTGGAGGCGCCGCACATCACGCTGACGTCCGCGCCGGCCGCCGCCAGCTCGAGCGCGAGCGTCGCCGTCTTGGGCTCGAGCACGAGCACCAGCCCGATCCGCAGGCCCCGCACGGTGCCGCTCTCGCGCAGCTGTCCGGCGATCCCGCGGGTCACCGGCATGAAGCGCGCGGCCCAGTCGATCTTGTCCTGCCCCTGCCGCCAGAGCGAGGGGTCCCGGATCGGCGCGGTCATCGGAGCAGCTCCAGCGCCAGGGCGCGATCGGCGCGCTCGTGCAGGTCGGGCGACGGGTCCTGCTCACGGGCGGCCTCGACAGCGGCCGCGAAGCGCGCGGACAGCTGCTCGCGCGTGCGGCGGACCGAGCCGTCGGCGACGTCGCGCGCCACGAGGAGGAAGAGCTCGCGCCCGGCGTCCGCGATCCGGTCGATCCCGGGGCGGCCGGAGGAGGGGTCGGTGGCCGCGGCGACCGCCGGGCGCTCCTCCGCCGCGTCGACCAGGAGCAGCGGACCGCCGGTGCCGAGCAGCGCCGCGGTGACCGGCGACCGGAGCTCGCCCGTTGCGAACGCGATCGTCGCATCCCGCAGGTCCGCCGAGTCCGCCGTCTGCACCGTCAGCCCGAGCTGGGCGATCTCGACCAGCGCGACCGGGTCGTCGCCGACGACGATCACGCGAGCGCCCATCGCGGCGGTCCTGGTCGCCAGCTCGATGGCGAGCGGCCCGGTCCCGAGCACGGCGACCCGGGTGTGCGCGAAGGAGAGGTTGGAGGCCGCGGCGACCGCGCGGAGCACGGCCTGTGCCCACGCGGTGCGGGTCAGCGCTCGGACGACCCGGGAGTCACCGGACGCATCGGCCGCCGTCGCGGGCAGCGCGGCGCGGCGCAACGGGGTGAGGGTGGCGTGCATGACGCTCCAGGGGAGTCGGCGGTTCTAAGCGGTTAGCGTGACCATAGTCGCGCCCTGTTTCCCCCACCCGCCCGTTTATTACGCCCATGTGAAACATTCGTCGACTGGACCGATCACCCCGACCGGCGTCCGGCGCAGATCATGCTGATCGAGCAGCCCGCACATCCCGAGCCGATCATGCTGATCGAGTATCCCGCGCAGCGGGCGTATCGAGATCCCCCCACCCCCTCCCTTAGGCTGACCGGATGTCAGCCCGCCCTCGGCGCCCCACCCTCGCCGATGTGGCCCGCTCGGCCGGCACCTCCGCCACCGTCGTCAGCTACGTCGTCAACAACGGCCCGCGCCCCGTCTCCCCCGAGCTCCGCGCCCGTGTCGAGACCGCCATCACCGAGCTGGGCTTCCGCCGCAACTCCCTCGCCGAGGCGCTCAGCGTCGGCCGCTCGAACCTGGTCGGCCTGCTCGTCCCCGACTCCTCCAACGCCTTCTTCGGCGAGCTGGCGCGCGAGATCGAGCACGAGGCCCGCCGTCGCTCGCTGCTGACCCTCCTCGGCAACACCGAGTACGACCCGGAGGTGGAGCGCGGCTACGAGCGCACCTTCGCCGACCTCCGCACCGCCGGCATCCTCCTGATCACCATCGACCCCGCCAGCACCGCCGACACCGCCCCCCGCGTCTTCCTGCACTCCGCGGCCCCCACCGACACCGAGCCGAGCGTCGTCTTCGACGACGAGCAGGGCGTGCGAGCCGCGGTCGAGCACCTGCTCTCGCACGGCCACGAGGACGTGCACTGCATCACCGGCCCCGACGACTTCGGCCCCTCAGGCCTCCGCGCGCGCTTCTGGGCGGAGGCGATGGGAGGCACCGCCGGCCGCCTGCACCGCGTGCCGATGGACCGCGTCTCGGCCGAGGCGGCCCTCCGCACGATCCTGCGCACGGAGCGCCCGCGCGCCGTCTTCGCCACCACCGACGAGCACGCCCTCGCCCTCCTCCGCGCCGCCTCCCAGGAGGGGATCCGCGTCCCGGCCGAGCTCGCGATCGTCGGCTTCGACGGCATCCGCGAGGCACTGCTCGGCGGTGTCCGCGTCACCACCGTCGCCGTCCCCGTCCGCGAGATGGCCCGCATCGCCTTCGAGCTCCTCGACGAGACCCTGGCCGACGCCCCCGTCCGCCACGTCCGCCTGCCGACCACCCTCGTCCTCGGCGAGACCTGCGGCTGCACCCCCACCCCCTGACGCCGGATCCACGGGGAAGAGTGGCCCGCAGACACGCTGGTCGAGTAGCCGCGCAGCGGCCCCTCCATGCTGGTCGAGTAGCCGCGCAGCGGCGTATCGAGACCCACCGTCCGATGAAGGCCCGGTCTGCAGACTCGTCCTTCTGGCGCCGGTGGATCTCGATACGCCCGCTCCGCGGGCTACTCGATCAGCATGAAGTGCGCCCGACAGTCCGGATCCGCAGACCACGGCACCCGATCCGGACGCAGAACATCAGCCAGGCGTCACTCTCAGCGCCCCTCGGCGACGACGCACGTCCTCGGCTGATGTACCGCCGCCGCCACTGCGCAGAACATCAGCTGAGACGGGGGCCCCTCCGCTGACAGCGGAGGCCGGGTGCTCTCAGCTGATGTTGTGCGCGCAGCACCCCTCCACGCCAGTCGGCCGGCCACGCAGCGCCCCTTCCACGTCGGCCGGCCGGCCGCGCAGCACCCCTTCCATGCTGGTCGAGTAGCCGCGCCAGCGGCGTATCGAGACCCGCCGCCCTCAGCCGATCGCCGCCAGCCGCCCCACGATGCCCTCGCCCAGCCGCGCCACGTACCCCTCCGGGTCCGGCCCCTGCGGCGCGAGCTCGACCAGCGAGATCCCGAGCGCCGCGTACTCCTCCATCGCCCGCACGAAGCCGTCGGGGTCGCCGACCGGATCCCCGCCGCCGATGATCGTCTTCGTGATCGCGTCGTAGTCGCGCCCCAGCTCGTCGCAGTGCCGGCGCAGCACCTCGAGCTTGTGGGCGATCCCCTCCGCCCCGATCGCGAACAGGTTGCAGGCGTCGCCGTACTCCGCGACCAGCCGCAGCGTCTTCTTCTCCCCGCTCCCGCCGATCAGGATCGGCGGACCGGGCCGCTGGATCGGCTCCGGGTGGTTCAGCGTCTCCGCCAGTTGGAAGTGCTTCCCCGAGTACGGCCCGTCGTCCTCGCTCCACATCTGCTTGCAGATCTGCAGCGTCTCCTCGAGCCGCTCGAACCGCTCCTTCAGCGCCGGATACGGCACGCCGAGCCCCAGGTGCTCCCGCTCGTACCAGGCCGCGCCGATCCCGAGCATCGCCCGCCCGCCGGACAGCACGTCGAGCGTCGTCACGATCTTCGCCAGCAGCCCCGGGTGCCGGTAGGTCACCCCGGTGACGAGCAGCCCCAGCCGCAGCCGCTCCGTCCGCCCCGCGACGAACCCGAGCGAGGTGTACCCCTCGAGCATCGGATCCTCGCTCGTCGCGAACTGCTCCATCTGGAAGTAGTGGTCCATCAGCGTGAACCACTCGCAGCCGACGTCCTCCGCCGTCCGGGCCGTCGCCCCGAGGATCGGCGCGATCCCGGCACTGCCCCCCGGCAGCGTGAAGTTCATGAAATGAACTCCCACCTTCATGCGAGCCCCTCCGTCCCGTCGCGAGGCGACCTTTGAACCGACTCGACGTGCGTTCCGACCTGCATGCGCGCGCTCCTGACTCCTCGGAGGCGGATGGCGTCCGGCGGGACTCCGCCGTCTCCACGCCCGCTCCCCTGCTGATGACTCGATCCGAGCCTCCCACGCGCCGCCGCCGGTCGGGCCCGCACTCCGCGGACTCCCATCCACGCAGTGGTCGGAACGCGCCACCCGGCGGTGACGGTCGCTCCAGCAGAGCACTGGGCCCCTACCGTGGTGAAACGTTCCACGAAGAGCCCGCTCCGCACCCGCAGATGCAAGGCCCGGCCGCCGCCCGCCCGTCCGTTCCACGTCGACCACAGGAGTTCGCACCATGTCCGCAGAGCGCGCGCGAGTCCCAGGACTGCTTCCCGAGACCGTCCGCCGGCGGACCCGCGTCGGACTCGTCGCCGGCGGGCTGGGCGCCTACTGGCCCCAGTTCCCCGCCCTCCTGCCTCACGTGCAGGAATCGGCCCGCTACGTCTCCGACCGCCTGGCGGAGCTCGACGTCGAGGTGACCGATGCCGGCTTCATCAGCGACGCCCACGGCGCGGCCTCGGCGGCGGAGGCGCTGCGCCGCGCCGACCCCGATCTCCTCGTGGTCTTCCTCACCACCTACCTCACCGCTTCGATGGTCCTCCCGATCGCGCAGCGGACGGGCGCTCCCGTCCTGATCATCGACCTCCAGCCCACGGCGGCGATGGACCACGAGAGCTTCGGCACCGGGGAGTGGCTCGCCTACTGCGGGCAGTGCTCCGTGCCCGAGGTGGGCAACGTGTTCCGCCGCGCCGGGATCCCGTTCCGCTCCGTCTCCGGGCACCTGCGCGACGAGAGCGCGTGGGAGCGGATCGGACGCTGGATCGGCGCCGCTCACGTCCGCGCCGCGCTGCGCCACGGCAGGCACGGCCTCATGGGGCACCTCTATCCCGGGATGCTCGACGTCTCGACCGACCTCACCACGGTCTCGACGACCTTCGGCTCGCACGTCGAGGTCCTCGAGTTCGACGACCTGCGCGTCCGTGTCGACGAGGTGACCGATGCCGAGGTGGAGGAGCGCGTAGAGCTGGCACGGCGCGTCTTCACAGTCGACGACACGGTCGACGAGGAGGACTTCTCCTGGGCCGCGAAGGTCTCGGTGGGCCTCGACCGGCTGATCGAGGACTTCCGGCTCGACTCGCTCGCCTACTATCACCGCGGCCTGAACGGCGAGCAGCACGAGCGACTCGGCGCCGGCATGATCCTGGGCGCATCACTGCTCACGGCCCGCGGTGTCCCGGTCGCGGGCGAGTACGAGCTGCGCGCGTCGCTCGCGATGCTGATCGCCCAGCGCCTCGGAGCCGGCGGCTCCTTCACCGAGATCCAGGGCCTGAACTTCGTCGACGGCGTCGTCGAGATGGGCCACGACGGACCCGCGCACCTCGCGATCTCCTCCGGCGATCCGCTGCTGCGCGGCCTCGGGGTCTACCACGGCAAGCGCGGCTGGGGCGTCTCGGTCGAGCTCGACGTCCGCCCAGGCCCCGTGACCGTCTTCGGCCTCGGGCAGGAGCGCGACGGCTCCTACGTGTTCGTCGCCTCCGAGGGCACCGTGGTGCCCGGCCCTCTGCTGCGGATCGGCAACACCACGTCCCGCGTCGACTTCGGCGGCGATCCGGGGCTCTGGGTCGACGAGTGGAGCGCTTCGGGCGTCGACCACCACTGGGCGCTCTGCGTCGGTCACCGCGCACGCGACCTCCAAGCCGCCGCCGAGCTCCTCGGCGTGGCCTTCCGCCGGGTTCAGCTCTGACCTCGGCGTCCATCGACGGCGCACGACCACCTCGTTCAAGGGAGAACAGTCCAATGGCACGTTTCGGAGCGACCTCCACCACCGGCTGGAAGGCCACCGTCTCGGTGGCGATGTCGAACTACATCGAGGCCGGCTCGATCATCGCGATCGCCACCAGCCTCGGCTTCTGGCAGGCGGAGTTCGGCATCGACGACACGGCCGTCGGCCTGCTCGCGGCCGTCAGCGCGAACGCGTTCGGAGCCGCGGTCGGCGCGCTGATCGGCGGTCCGCTCTGCGACCGCTACGGCCGCAAGTTCATCTACACCTACGACCTGATCCTCTACATGGTCGGGATCCTGCTGGCGGCGTTCGCCTTCGACGTCTGGATGCTGGGGGCCGCCTTCGTCCTCACGGGGATCGCGGTCGGCGCCGGCGTCCCCGCGTCCTGGACGTACATCGCGGAGGAGGCACCGGCCGGCCGGCGCGCGAAGCACGTCGGCACGGCCCAGCTGGCCTGGTCGATGGGGCCCGTGGTCGGCTTCGCGCTCGCGACGGTGCTCGCCCCCCTCGGCCTGCTGGGCAGTCGACTCGTCTTCGTCCACCTGTTCCTCGTCGCGTTCGTCGTCTGGTGGATCCGCCAGGGACTCCACGAGTCGGTCCTCTGGAAGGAGTCGAACAGCCGCGCGCTGCGGACCCGCGAACCGCGTCGCGGCCTCCGGGAGCTGCTCTCGAGGCCGACGAACGTCAGGGCCCTGGTCTTCCTCTTCGGGATCTACGGATTCTGGGGGGTGTGCGCGGGTCAGATGGGGATCTTCATGCCCCGGGTCTACGCCACGGCGGGAGTCGCCGACCCCGTCGCGCAGAACCTGCTCCAGGTGCTGCTCTGGAGCTGCACCGTCCTCGCGACCTGGCTGGGCTTCATGCGATTCGGAGACCGGGTGAGCCGCAGGCTGCTCTACGCCGCCGGTGCGGCACTGGGGATCGTCGCGTGGGTGCTGCTCGTGTTCGCCGAGGTCACGCTCCCGGTCCTCCTGCTGTTCGCGGTCTGCTGGGGAGTCTCCGCGGGCATCGGCGCGCAGGCGTTCTACAGCCTGTGGGCGAGCGAGCTGTTCGCCACCCCGTACCGCGCGAGCGCACAAGGAGTCCTGTTCTTCGCCGCCCGCGTCGCAGTCGGGGTGCTCAGCTCCTACTTCCCGACGGTGCTCGCCGCCCACGGCGTCCCCGTGGTCGGTCTCATCATGATCGCGCTGCTTCTGATCGCCCTCGCCGTCGGTGCGATCTGGGCCCCGCAGACCAGAGGGAAGACCCTGCAGCAGATCGAGTTCGAGCGCTACGGAGAGCTGATCGCCGCCGCCCCCCGCGCCGGCGAGACCGCACGTCCGACCCTCGGCTAGACGCCGTGTCTTCCGACGGACCATCGGCGCTGCGCTTCGACCCGTCTCCTCAGGGAATGTGGTCGTGCTGGTCGTGAGTGGTCTGCGGCGCGCGGAGTCCCCGCCAGAAGGGCTCGTGTGGTGAGTGCTCGATGATGAGCGACGGAAGGATGGCTACGGCGCCTGCACCTCGAAGGAGGATGTCATCAAGCGACGCGACGACGTCGAGCACGGATCTCGGGTCGAACTGCCCGGCCAGACGCTTCGCCTTCGTCCGGACGTTGTTCGGCGTCGGTCCGGCGTCGATGATCGAGTGGTTCCACAGCCGACTGTGGTGAGCACACCTGTTGCGGAGATACACGAGCGCCCGTACTCGGTACGCGAATCCCGCCTGAGCGACGCCGAGGCTCGAGGCGACTGCGCCGGCCAACGACCCGGAATCACCGCGTTCGATGCACTTCGACAGCGTGCCGAACGACCAAGCGTCGACTGCAGACCAGATCGGCAGCGCATCGAAGCGTGCGGTCCCCACCTCGCGAGTGTTCGCTGTGAACCGCAGAATGTGCCTCTCCCGACTGCGTTCGATGTCTCGGAGGCACGCCTCCGCGGTCGGCTCCACAGAGGGAGCATCCGAGTAGAAGGCGGCCGAGAGATACGACCTGTAGGGGCCGTGTCGATCGGCGATGACATGAGCGGTGTGGCTGCGGAGGAGGATCTCGGCGTGCGCGAGCTGCGCGCTGAGCGACTGCCTCAGCTCTTCGTCTGCGTCGTAGATCCTCCGGATCCCTTCGAAGGAGGTGTCCTGGACGAACATGTCGTCGCCGTCCTGTGGGGCGCGCTGAAAATACCTGGCATAGCCGGAGAACCGGTAGTAGTTCTGCGCCGCTAGGAATCTCTCGCAGGCCGCTGGGTCACCGATGGCGAGGTCGCGCTGGCGAAGCAACTGAACCTGCTGCGCCCACGAAAGGCTCGGCTTCAGAGCCACTGCAGTACCCCGATACCCATAAAAAAGGCCCCTCCCATTTGAGCTTCAAGGAGAGGCTTGGGAGGGGGTCGATTGGTTCGACTTTACCAGGTGCCCACGCGGCGCGGACTGTCGGACCGGTACCGGCGCGGAACGTCGAGTCCTTGGCGTCCGACGCAGCAGGATGCTGCCGCCGCACCGTCACCGCGGGGCGTACCGCGTCAGCACCGCGCCCTCCGGCAGCGGCTCGCTGCCGAGGAAGCGCAACTCCGGTCGGAACCCGGCGGCGAAGTACGGCGTGCCGCCGCCCAGCACGAACGGCTGCGTGTAGAGCCGGTACTCGTCGATCAGCCCGGCCGCCCCGAGCGACGCGGCCACAGTCGGCCCGCTCACCTCGATCGCGCCGTCGGTCTCGGCCTTGATCCGCCGGAACGCGTCGACCGCGTCGGACGCGATCAGCCTCACTCCCTCGGGCACCTCGGTCACCGTCGACGAGAAGACGACCTTCGGAGTCTCGACCCACGCCTGGGCGAAGTCCTCGGAGACCTCGTCCCACTCCGGATCCGGCCGGCCCCAGTACGCCATCATCCGCCACATGCGAGTGCCGTAGACCGAGAGCGCGGCGGCCCGCTGCCCGTCGTTGAAGACCCGGTGCAGCTCGGGGCCTGGGGCAGGGAAACCGGAGAGGTCCCCGTCCGCCGCCGCGACGAACCCGTCGATCGACACGAGCATCCCGTAGCTGACGAACCCCATCGGAGCCTCCTGATCGGCGCGACCCCGGCGTCGCACGCCCCGATGCTAGCCACGCGCCCGCGGCGTCCGGAAGAGGAGACGTCCGAACGAGTCCTACGCCCCGACGCGGAACCGGCGCCCGCCGAACTCCACGACGTCGCCGACCACCAGCTGCCGCCCGCGCCGCCGGTCCACCTCGCCGTTCACGCTGACGGAGCCGTCCGCGACGGCCTCCTTCACCTCGCCGCCGGAGTCGAGGATCCCCGCGAACTTCAGGAACTGCCCGAGCCGGATGCTCTCCCCGTCGAGCGCGACCTCCTCGACCGGATCCTGTGCAGCCACGAGCGTCAGACCGCCGGGATGTCCGCGAAGCGGGAGAAGTGGCCGTGGAAGCCCACGGTCACCGTGCGGGTCGGGCCGTTGCGGTGCTTGGCGACGATGAGGTCGGCCTCGCCGGCGCGCGGGTTGTCCTTCTCGTAGGCGCTCTCGCGGTGCAGCAGGATCACCATGTCGGCGTCCTGCTCGATCGAGCCGGACTCGCGGAGGTCGGAGATGGCGGGCAGCTTGTCGGCGCGCTGCTCCGGTCCACGGTTCAGCTGCGACAGCGCGATGACCGGCACCTGCAGCTCCTTCGCGAGCAGCTTCAGCGCACGGGAGAACTCGGAGACCTCCTGCTGGCGGCTCTCGACCTTCTTGCCCGAGGTCATCAGCTGGAGGTAGTCGATGACGACCATCTTCAGGCCGATGCGCTGCTTGAGCCGGCGGCACTTCGCGCGGATCTCGACGAGCGTGAGGTTCGGCGAGTCGTCGATGTAGAGCGGAGCGTCGTTGATGCGGCCCCGGGTCGAGGCGATGGTCGTCCAGTCGCGCTGGTCGACCGTGCCCTTGCGCATGTGCTGCAGCGGAACGGACGCCTCGGCCGAGAGCAGGCGCATCGCGATCTCGCTGCGCCCCATCTCGAGCGAGAAGAAGATCGTCGCCATGTTGTGCTTGATCGCGGCGGCGCGGGCGAAGTCGAGCGCGAGCGTCGACTTACCCAGCGCCGGTCGCGCCGCGACGATGATCATCTGGCCGGGGTGGAAGCCGTTGGTGAGGTCGTCCAGGTCGGCGAAGCCGGTCGGCACGCCGGTGAAGGCCCCGTCCTTGTGCGCCGCGGCCTCGATCTCGTCGATGGCGACGGTCACCGCGTCGGTCAGCGGGACGTAGTCCTCCGCCGTCTCGGACCCGGTGACGTTGTAGATCTCGGCCTGCGCCGTGTTGACGAGGTCGAGCACCTCGCCCTCGCCCTGGTAGCCCATCTGCGCGATGCGCGTGCCCGCCTCGACCAGGCGGCGCAGCAGCGCGCGCTCGGCCACGATCGACGCGTAGTAGCCCGCGTTCGCCGCGGTCGGCACCATCGCGGTGAGCGAGTGCAGGTAGTCGGCGCCGCCGGCGCGCTGCAGCTCGCCCTGCTTGGTCAGCTCGTCGGTGACGGCGATGACGTCGGTCGGCTCGCCGTGCGAGTAGAGCGCCAGGATCGCCTCGAAGACGATCTCGTGCTTGGGGATGTAGAAGTCGGTCGCCTTGACGCTCTCCACGACGTCGGCGACGGCGTCCTTCGAGAGCAGCATGCCGCCGAGCGCCGACTGCTCCGCGAGCAGGTCGTGCGGGGGCGTGCGCTCGTTGCTGCGCGGGGAGTCCCCTCGGGAGTCCCGCCCGTCTCGTCCGTCCGAGCCGGGAACCGCCAGGTGCGCGATCGTCATGCCTTCGCCTCCTCCTGTCGGGTGCCTCGCGGAACGGGTGGCGACACGGTCGAGCCGTCTGTCGCGAGTGCCGGGAACAGGTCTACGCCCGACCTCCGACAGCGGCCGCTCGGCGCCCGCCCCGCTCCCCTCGCGGGGCGCTGCGCCACACTACGGACCGCCCGCCGCCGGGGTCAAACCACCCTGTGGAGAGAACTGTGGAGAACGAGCGGGAAACGCCGCACCCGCTGTGGGCAACGTGTGGACAACCCTGTGGGAACTCGACTGTCGGACAAGTTTTTTCGACCGCTTGACCAGGCCTTTCCCTCTTTCCACAGGTGTGTGGGGAAAAGAGTCTCCAGACCACCTTGAAGGTTGCCCTCCCGCGAGGGTGTATGTGGATGGAGCTGTGGACAACCGCAACGACGAAGGGCGGTGCGAGGGGACCGTGAAGTCCCGTCGCACCGCCCTCCGCGGCGTTCTCGCGGCCTTACTTGGCCGCGACCACCTGCAGCTTCACGGTGGCCTGGATGTCGTCGCGCAGACGCACCACGGCCTCGTGCTCGCCGACGTTCTTGATCGCGTTCGAGATCACGATCTTGCGCTTGTCGAGCTCGCCGTAGCCGGCCGCCGCCACCGCGGTCGCGATGTCGGAGGTCTTGACGGACCCGAAGAGGCGCCCGTCCTTTCCGGCCTTGACGGTCAGCTTCACGCGGTTGGCCTCGAGGACCTGCTTCGTGTGCTGAGCCTCCTCGATGGTCTTGTGCTCACGAGCGGCTCGCGCCGACTTGATCTGCTCGACCTGCTTCTCGCCACCGCGGGTCCACGCGACGCCGAAGCCCTGCGGGATGAGGTAGTTGCGGGCGAACCCGTTCTTCACGTCGACGACGTCGCCGGCGGAGCCGAGCCCGTCGACCTCGTGGGTCAGGATGACCTTGGACATCTTCTACCTACCTTCCGCTGCCGGCGTAGGGCAGGAGCGCCATCTCGCGGGCGTTCTTGACGGCGCGGGCGATGAGGCGCTGCTCCTGGACGGAGACGCCGGTGATGCGACGGGCGCGGATCTTGCCGCGCTCGGAGATGAACTTGCGAAGGGTCGGGACGTCCTTGTAGTCGATGACGCCCACGCGGACCGACTTCGCGGGGGCCGCGTTCTTCGCGCCCTTGCCGCGGATCGGCTTGCGGCGATCGCCGCTGCTCTTTCCAGCCATAGTGGTTTCCTTAGATTCTGGTTCGCGTCCGTCGGCACCCCTCTCGGGGCGGGGACGCGTGATTCAGGTGAGGGCGCGCTCGAGCCGGAGGCTCAGAACGGCGTCTCGTCGTTGTAGCTGCCCGGCGTGCTCCACACGTCGCCACCGGCCGGAGCGCTGGGCGCCCACGGCTCCTCGGCCTGGCCGCCACCGCGGTTGCCGCCGCCGTTTCCGCCGGAGCCCCCCTGGTTGCCGCCGTTGCCGCCGCCGAAGCCGCCCTGGCTCGCGCCCTGGTTGCCACCGCCGCCGCCGCCGACCTGACCGCGTCCACCGCCGCCACCGGCTGCGCGCGTGACCTGAGCGGTCGCGTAGCGCAGCGAGGGGCCGATCTCGTCGATCTCGAGCTCGATGCTGGTGCGCTTCTCGCCTTCCTTCGTCTCGTAGGAGCGCTGCTTCAGGCGGCCGGTCGCGACGACACGGCTGCCCTTGGTCAGCGTCCCCGCGACGTTCTCGGCGAACTCGCGCCAGACGGAGGCCCGGAGGAACAGCGCTTCGCCGTCCTTCCAGTCGTTCGCCTGACGGTCGAAGGTGCGCGGCGTGGAGGCGATGGTGAAGTTCGCGACCGCGAGCCCGCCCTGCGTGTAGCGCAGCTCGGGGTCGGCGGTGAGGTTCCCCACCACGGTGATGATCGTCTCGCCGGCCATCAGCGTTACGCCTTGGGAGCGGCCGGAGCCTTGGCAGCCTTGCGGGCGGCCTTCTCGTCGGCGAGCTTCTTGGCGGCGGCGACCTGGGCGATGCCCTCTTCGGCGCGGAGCACCTTGGTCCGCATGACGGCCTCCGACAGCTTCAGCTGACGGTCGAGCTCGTTCGCGGCGGCCGAGGTCGACGTGAAGTCGACGATGGCGTAGATGCCCTCGGACTTCTTGTTGATCTCGTACGCCAGACGACGGCGGCCCCAGACGTCGACCTTGTCGATGGATCCACCATCGGTGCGGATGACGTTGAGGAACTTGTCGAGACTCGGAGCGACGGTGCGCTCATCGATCTCGGGATCCAGGATGACCATGAGTTCGTACTGATGCGTCACTAACCCACCTCCTTCGGACTGAACGGCCACGGTATTTCCGTGACAGGAGGGTATGTAGCATCTGCCCACTCCCGCGGACGCGAGTGCGTCTGGTCATGGACAACCTGACGACCCTACCATCCGCGGGGCTCCGAGCCCAGGGCCGATCCGGCGGGATCCGCGGTCGCCCGCCGGATCCCGCCGTCACCGGGACGCGCTACCGCTGGATGAACGCCAGCAGGTCCGGGTTGATCACGTCCGCGTGGGTCGTCAGCATGCCGTGCGGGTAGCCCTCGTAGATCTTCAGCGTCGAGTCCTGCAGCAGCTCGTGCTGCTTCAGCGCCGCGTCCTGGTACGGCACGACCTGATCGTCGTCGCCCTGCAGCACGAGCACCGGCACGGTGATGGCCTTCAGGTCCTCCGTCTGGTCCGTCTCCGAGAACGCCTTGATCCCCTCGTAGTGCGCGAGCGCACTGCCCGTCATCCCCTGGCGCCACCAGTTGTCGATCACCGGCTGCGAGACCTCCGCGCCGTCGCGGTCGAAGCCGTAGAACGGACCCGACGCGACGGCCTGGAAGAACTCGGCGCGGTTCGCGGCGAGCGCCTCGCGGAACCCGTCGAAGACGCTCATCGGCGTGCCCTCGGGGTTCGCCTCCGTCTGCACCATCAGCGGCGGCACGGAGGAGACGAGGACCGCCTTCGCCACGCGGCCCTGCGGCTGGCCGTACTGCGCGACGTAGCGCGCGACCTGGCCGCCGCCGGTGGAGTGGCCGATGTGGACCGCGTCGTGCAGGTCGAGGTGCCGCACCACGGCGTCGACGTCGCTGGCGTAGTGGTCCATGTCGTGTCCGGTGCCGACCTGGGCCGACCGCCCGTGGCCCCGGCGGTCGGTCGCGATCACGCGGTAGCCGTGTGCGTGGAAGAAGAGGAGCTGCGCGTCCCAGTCGTCCGAGGACAGCGGCCAGCCGTGGTGGAACACGATCGGCTGCGCGTCCGCGGATCCCCAGTCCTTGTAGTAGATCTCGACGTCGTCGTCCGTGGTCACATACGGCATGGTCGTACCTCCGTGCTCGGGTCGGCCCGGGGCACGCCCGAGTCGACGTCAGCGTGCGCTCCTCCCCGAAGCAGGGGAGAAGTGGCTCCACGATAGGCCTGCCGCGTCGCGACACGGAGGGATCGCTCCGAAGTTCGAGAACCATTCAGACGGTCGTCCGGAGGACGGGACGGATCTGGTGCCGGACGCCGCGGAGGGACAAGCTGAGCGCATGACGACGCAGCAGACGATCGACCCCTCCGTCCCGCCGAGCGGCCCCGGCTGCGTCGAGTGCGAGCAGTCCGGCTCGTGGTGGCTGCACCTGCGCCGCTGCGCGCTCTGCGGGCACATCGGCTGCTGCGACGACTCGCTGAACCGGCACGCGACCGCGCACTTCCACGAGACCGGCCACTCGGTCATCCGGAGCTTCGAGCCCGGCGAGGAGTGGTTCTGGGACTACCGGACGGACGACTACGCCGACGGTCCGCGTCTCGCCGACCCGCAGAGCCACCCCGCCGACCAGTCGACGCCCGGACCGGCGGACCGGGTGCCGCGCGACTGGCAGTCCGTTCTCACGGACCGGGACTGATCGGCTCCCGATCCCGCGCGACGACGCTCAGCGCGCCGCCCACCACTCCTTCAGCCGCCGGGCGGCCTCCTCCTCGCCGAGCGGTCCCTCCTCGAGCCGCAGCTCGAGCAGGAACCTGTACGCGAGTCCGACCTCGCGCCCCGGCGGCAGCTCCAGGATCGCCATGATCTGCGTGCCGTCGAGGTCGGGCCGCTTCGAGGCGAGCTCCTCCTTCTCGGCGAGCTCCGCGATCCGCTGCTCCAGGTCGTCGTAGGCGTGCGCGAGCCGGTCGGCCTTCCGGGTGTTGCGGGTGGTCACGTCGGCCCGGGTGAGGATGTGCAGCCTCTCGAGCAGCGGGCCGGCGTCGGTGACGTAGCGGCGGACGGCCGAGTCGGTCCAGGCGCCCTCGGTGTAGCCGAAGAAGCGCAGGTGCAGCTCGATCAGCCGGGCGACGTCCGCGATGGTCTGCTTGTCGAACTTGAGCGAGCGCAGCCGCTTGATCGCCAGCTTCGAGCCGACGAGGTCGTGGTGGTAGAAGCTGACCGCACCGCCCGGCTCCAGCCGCCGCGTCGCCGGCTTGCCGATGTCGTGCAGCAGCGCCGCGATGCGGAGGGTGACGTCCGGCGCCGCGCCGGGGTTCCGCTGCCCCTCCAGCGCGATCGCCTGCTCCAGCACCGTGAGGCTGTGCACGTAGACGTCCTTGTGGTGGTGGTGCTCGTCCTGCTCCAGGCGCAGGGCCGGCAGCTCGGGGAGGAAGTAACCGGCCAGACCGGTGTCGACGAGCAGCTCGAGTCCGGCTCGGGGCGAGGCGGTCGCGAGGAGCTTCCGCAGCTCCTCCTGGATCCGCTCCGCGGAGACGTCGTCGATGCGCGGGGCCAGCTCGGCCATCGCCCACTCGACCTCGTCGGTCGTCCGGAAGCCGAGCTGCGAGGTGAACCGCGCACCGCGCAGCATCCGCAGCGGGTCGTCGCCGAAGGAGAGGTCCGCGGCGGCCGGCGTGCGGAGTCGGCCGGCGAGCAGGTCCTCCACTCCCCCGGCCGGATCGACGAGCACGATCTCGGGCAGCCGCAGCGCCATCGCGTTGACGGTGAAGTCGCGGCGCACGAGGTCGCCCTCGAGGCTGTCGCCGAACTCGACCTCGGGCTTGCGGCTGACCCCGTCGTAGCTGTCGCTGCGGTAGGTGGTGATCTCCACCGTCTCGCCCGCGATCCGCGCGCCGATCGTGCCGAACGCGCGGCCGATGTCCCAGTGCGCCTCGGCGATCGGAGCGACGATCCGCACGATGTCGTCCGGCCGCGCCGAGGTCGTGAAGTCGAGGTCGTGCACGCCGTGGCCGAGGAAGGCGTCGCGGACGGGGCCGCCGACCAGCGCGAGCTCGTGGCCCTGCGCGGCGAACGCCTCCGCGAGCCGGGCCACCGTCGGTGTCGCCGCGAGAGCTCGGAGGGTCTCGAGGGCGGTCTGGACGCTGTGCATCCGGCAGATCCTACCGGGGAGGCGTGACCGGGCCGCGGTGCGCGCCGGGCCGCAACCGGCTCGACCGGTTACGGTTGCTGAGCGACTCCGCAGCGCATCCCGCGGTCGATCAGCCGACCGCCGGGGGGCCTGCCCGTAGAATCACCCGCATGGAGGCCGAGTGAGTTCGATGCGTCGGCACGACCTCACCCCCTCCGATCGTCCCCGCCCCCGGCGAGCGGTCCCGCAGCTGCTCCGCTCCGCCGGTGCCGCTGCGCTGTCGATCGCGCTCCTCGGCGGCGCCCTCCCCGCGGCAGCGACCGCCGCCGAGCGCACGGCCCTCGAGTCCGGGCAGGCCACCGTCACCGCGACGGTCGGCGCCGCGAACGACGGCGTCCTCCTCCCCGGCCAGGACCTCCAGCTCGCGATCTCGGTGCGCAACGGCACCACCGAGTCGATCGACGGCGCGCGCGTCGAGGTCGCGATCGACGAGGACACCCTCGACTCCCGGGCCGAGCTTGCCGAGTGGCTCGACGGCGAGTCCGAGGACGAGGGCACGAGCACCGGCGACGGCGCCGACGTGCGGCTGCTGCCCTCCAGCTCGGCCCAGGTCGGCGTCACCGTGCCGGCCGCCTCGCTCCCCTTCTCGATGGACTTCGGCCGAGACCCCGAGGCCTTCGGCAGCCACGCGATCTCGGTGACCGTCACCAGCCCCGGCGGGACCGTCGCGACCGCCCGGGGCGTCGTCGAGCTGACGACCGGCTTCCCGAGCGAGCAGGAGACCGGCGTCAGCGTCCTCGTGCCGCTCACCGTCCCCGACACCGCCGACGGCCTGCTCTCGGCCGAGACCCTGCAGGACTACACCCAGACCACCGGCACGCTCTCCCGCCAGCTCGACAGCGTCGACGGCCGCGCCGTCACTCTCGGCGTCGACCCGCGCATCCTGGCGTCGATCCGCGTCCTCGGCGACACGGCACCGGAGTCGGCGACCGCCTGGCTGGAGCGGCTCCAGTCGGTGCCGAACGAGGTCTTCGCCCTGCCCTACGCCGATGCGGACGTCGCCGCCCAGGCCCAGGCCGGCCTCTCCACGCTCCTCGCGCCGACCTCGTTCGAGTACGCGCTCGATCCCGCGCTCTTCGCGCCGACGAGCACGGGCACGCCGACCCCCACGGCCGTGCCCGACGACTCGACCACGCAGGACCTCCCCGACCGCCCGACGACGGAGTCGCTCCTCGCCTTCGACTGGTCGCCCACGGTCGGCAGCATCGCCTGGCCGGACGACGGCACGGTCCGTGCGGCGGATCTGGGCGTGTATGCCACGGGCGGCATGACCCGCACGGTCGTCTCCTCCGCAGGCCTCGTCCTGCCCGACGGCGTCTCGACCACCACCCGCGCCACGGTCGACGACCACGACGTGATCGTCGCCGACAGCGCCCTCTCCTCCGCCTTCGACGCCGCCGTCAGCGCGAGCACCGACTCCGAGTGGCGCGCGAGCATGGCCGACCTCACCGCCGACCTCGCGCAGGTGCAGCGGGAGGACGAGTCGCCCGACGTGGTCCTCGCACTCGATCGCGGCGCGGCGATCGACGGCGTCCGCCTCGCGCAGACGCTCGACGCCGTCGACGCCCTGCCCTGGGCCGAGGGCTCGTCCCTCGCCGCCGCCCTCACCTCGCCGGCCACGGAGGACGCGACGGTCGTCGACTCCCCCGAGTCGGAGCAGCGCCTCGAGGGCGTCTCGGACCTGCTGACCGCAGCCGCCCGCGTCGAGTCGTTCTCGGCCGTGCTCACCGAGCCGCAGCTGCTCAGCGGCAAGCGCCGCAACGACCTCCTGGCCCTGCTCGCCGTGACCTGGCGCGAGGACGCGACCGGCTGGCAGGAGGCGGTGACCGCCAGCCGTGAGCAGGCCGACACGACGCTCTCCTCCGTCGCCATCGAGAGCTCCGACAGCGTCACCCAGCTCTCGCGCGACTCGAGCATCCCCGTCTACGTCCGCAACGACCTGCCCTGGCCCGTGACGGTCCGCATCCAGGCCTCGACCTCGAACGCCGTCCTCGACATCGACGAGTCCTCGGTCGAGCCGACCGCGATCGACGCCCGCTCCCAGGGCCGCGTCCTCATCCCGGTGAAGGCCCGTGTCGGCAACGGCGAGACCGAGCTGCGCATGCAGCTCACCGCGCAGGACGGCACGCCCATCGGCACCCCCACCGGCATCGTGACCAACGTCCGGGCCGACTGGGAGACCGTCGGCACCCTGGGAATCGGCATCCTCCTCGTCCTCGTCTTCGGCGCGGGCATCCTCCGCAACATCCGCCGGCGCCGCCGCGGCGACACCCCCGGGGAGGACGAGGAGGACCCGAACGCCCCCCTCGCCGTCCAGCCGGGCCTCGACGACGATCGAACGGACCCCCGTGGCTAGCTTCTCCCTCGGTCGCGCGAGCGCCGTCCTCGCCTCCGGCACGATGGTCTCGCGGGTCCTCGGCTTCGTGATGTCGCTGGTCTTCACCCAGACCATCGGCCTCGTCGGCCAGGGCGCCGACGCCTTCACCGTCGCCAACGGCCTCCCGAACACGATCTACGCGATCATCGCGGGCGGTGCGCTCAACGCGGTCCTCGTGCCGCAGATCGTGCGCGCCGGTCTCCAGGCCGACGGCGGTCAGCGCTACATCAACAAGCTGCTGACCCTCGCGCTCCTCGTCCTCCTCGGCGCAGCGGTGATCGCGACGCTCGCGGCGCCGCTGCTCATCCAGCTGAACGCCTCGCAGTACGGACCGGAGCAGACCCGCCTCGCCGTCACCTTCGCCTACTGGTGCCTGCCGCAGGTCTTCTTCTACGGGCTGTACACGATCCTCGGCGAGGTGCTCAACGCGCGCGGCTCCTTCGGTCCGTTCACCTGGACCCCGGTCGTGAACAACGTCGTCGCCATCGGCGGGCTCCTGGCCTTCCAGCAGCTCTTCGGCTCCGACGGCGGCGGCGACCGCGTCGCCACGCAGTGGACGCCGGAGATGATCGCCGTCCTGGCCGGCTCCGCGACCCTCGGCGTGGCGCTCCAGGCGATCCTGCTCGTCTTCTTCTGGAAGCGGGTCGGACTGCGCTACCGTCCCGATTTCAACGTGCGCGGCGTCGGCCTCGGCCGCGCCGGGAAGATCGCCGGCTGGACCTTCGCGACACTGCTGCTGACGGTCGCCGCGGGCTTCATCGAGAACAACACGGTGAGCGGCCCCTCGGGCGACGATGCCTCGGCCACGGCGCTGCAGAAGGCCTGGCTCGTCTTCATGCTCCCGCACTCGGTGATCGCCGTCTCGATCGCCACCGCGTACTACACGAAGATGAGCGGCCACGCCTCGCGCAACGAGATGAAGGACTTCCGGAGCGACATCTCCACCTCGATCCGGGTGGTCGGGCTCTTCCTGTTCTTCGCCACAGCGGCCCTCGTGGTCTGCGCCCGCTCCTTCGCGACGATCTTCGCGCCGACCGATCCCGTCGCCGCCGGGCAGATGGCCATGATCATCACCGCCTACGTCATCGTGCTGCCGCTGTTCTCGACACTCGCGATCGTGCAGCGCGGGTTCTACGCCCTCAACGACGGCCGCTCGCCGTTCGTCTACACGCTCGTGCAGACCGCGATCATCGTCGTCGGCTGCGGGATCGCCTTCCTCCTCCCCGACGACTCGACCGCGTTCTTCGTCGCGCTCTCGATCTCGGCGGGCGTCGCCGTCCAGGCGCTGATGGCGTGCCTGATGCTCCGGAAGAAGCTCGGCGGCTGGGGAGGGACGCGCATCGTGCTCCGCTTCGCCACCTACGCCGCCGCGACCCTCCCCTCGATCGGCGCCGGCGTCCTGGTGATGTTCGTCCTCGCCCAGGCCGACGACTACCCGGCCGCCGGCTGGCCGCAGGCCCTCATCTCGATGGTGCTCACGGGCGTCGTCATGGCCCTCGTCTACTTCGGCGTGCTCTGGGTCCTCCGCGTCCCGGAGCTGCGCGCGATGGCCGCTCCGCTCCTCCGCCGCCTCGGGCGCTGACGCGGCACGGGACGCCGAAGCGTTCCTGAGAGCCCCCGTCGCGACACTGGGACGTCACCGGACCGGTGGTGCGCCCCCGGGCGCGACGTGGAAGGGTGGGGGCGTCCTCCGGCAGAGCCGCCTCCCCCCTCCTCCCTCCCGCCGATCCGGAAGGCGCGATGCGCTCCACCTTCGTCCTCCTCCGCGTGCTCGTCGCGGCCGCCGTCCTCACCGCGACCACGGTGAGCTTCCTCGACTCCCACGCCTTCTGGGTCGAGGCCCGCTTCCGCGACCGCGCCACCCTCGCCGCCAACTTCTTCAGCTACATCACCGTCGAGGTCTGCCTGCTCGCGGTGGTCGTCCTGCTGATCGGCGCCGTCGTGCTCGCCCGCGGGGCGCTCCCGGAACCGCGCTGGTTCGCCTGGCTGCGCGCCGGGGTCGTCACCTACATGGTCGTGATCGGAGTGGTCTACAACCTGCTCCTGCGCGGCACGGTGGTCACGGGCGCCGGAGCCGGCCAGGACTGGACCAACGAGGTCATGCACGTCGTGGCGCCGCTCGCCCTGATCCTGGACTGGCTCTTCGCACCCGGCCGGCGCCGCCTCTCCTGGGCCGTCGTCCCCGCGCTGCTCGCCTTCCCGGTCGCCTGGTTCGTCTACACGATCATCCGGGCGCCCCTCGTCTACGACCAGATGAAGCACGAGCAGGTCTGGTACCCGTACCCGTTCCTGGATCCGCGTCTCGCCGACCCGCCGATCGTCCCCGGCGGCATGATCGCGGTGGTCTTCTACGTCGCCGCGATGACGGCGGTCTTCGCCTCGGCCGGCTGGCTGACGGTCCTGATCTCGCGCCGGTCGATCGGGCAGCGCGGCACTGTCGCGGGATCGGCAGAGAAAGAGCCGGTCAACGCAGCTTTCTGAGCCGTTTCGCGAAGAGCCGTTCGGCGAACCTGACCGCGGACCGAGTGCCCCGGACGCCGCGGAATAGCCCCCGCCTAGGATGTGTTGTAGCCCCTGGAGCCCGGGAACGACAGAGCGAGCGGGACCGGCTCCGCGGATCCGCTCTCAGCACCGGATCCGGGCAGACCACCCCCTCCGGCGGACCGCCGGTACAGCCCCGCTCAGCACAGACCTCGAGGAGTTGCCGTGCGCGACATCGTCATCATCGGATCCGGCCCCGCAGGCTGGACGGCCGCCATCTACGCGGCGCGCGCCGATCTGCACCCGGTGGTCGTCGCCTCGTCCGTCGAGATCGGCGGCGACCTGATGAACACCACCGACGTCGAGAACTTCCCCGGCTTCCCGGACGGCGTCCTCGGCCCGGAGCTGATGACGGCCATGCAGAAGCAGGCCGAGAAGTTCGGCGCGGAGACGTTCTACGACGACGTGCTGTCGCTCGACCTCGAGGGCGAGACCAAGACGATCCACCTCGGCTCCGGCGAGAGCATCGAGGCGAAGACCGTCGTCGTCGCCACCGGCTCCGCGTACCGCAAGCTCGGCCTGCACGACGAGGACCGCCTGTCGGGACACGGTGTCTCATGGTGCGCCACCTGCGACGGCTTCTTCTTCAAGGGCAAGACCATCGCCGTCGTCGGCGGCGGCGACTCCGCGATGGAGGAGGCGACCTTCCTCACCAAGTTCGCCGAGAAGGTCTACGTCATCCACCGCAAGGACTCGCTCCGCGCCTCCAAGGTCATGCAGAAGCGCGCCCGCGACAACGAGAAGATCGAGTTCGTCTGGAACACCGAGGTCACCGGCATCACCGGTGAGAACCACGTGAACGGCGTCAAGCTGCGCAACACGGTGGACGGCACCGAGTCGAAGCTCGAGCTCGACGGCCTGTTCATCGCGATCGGCAACGACCCGCGTACCCACATCGTCCACGGCAAGCTCGACCTGACGACCGACGGCACGATCGCCGTCACCGGCCGCTCGTCGCAGACCTCCGTGGCGGGCGTCTTCGCCGCCGGCGACGTGATCGACCCGACCTACCGTCAGGCCGTCACCGCCGCCGCGTCGGGCACCGTCGCCGCCCTCGACGCCGAGCACTACCTCGCCGCCCTCACCGATGGCATCGCCAGCACCGAGGGCACCCCGGCCGCCGAGCTCCTCACCCTCTAGCCCTCCCACCACCCGCACTCGAGTCGGCGCCGCCGGCTCACGAAGGAGAAAATCGTCATGTCCACCGCGAAGAGCGTCACCGACGCATCGTTCCAGGCCGATGTCCTCGACTCCGAGAAGACCGTCCTGGTCGACTTCTGGGCCGAGTGGTGCGGCCCCTGCCGCATGGTCGCCCCGATCCTCGACCAGATCTCGGCCGAGCACGGCGACAAGATCGAGATCGTCAAGCTGAACGTCGACGAGAACCCGCAGATCGCCGCAAAGTACCAGATCACCTCGATCCCGGCGATGAAGGTCTACCAGAAGGGCGAGGTCGTCAAGACCGTCATCGGCGCCAAGCCGAAGCCCGCCCTCGAGGCCGACCTGGCCGCGTTCCTCTGAGTTCGACTCCCCCAGGATTCGACTCCTCGAGCTGGGCTCCTTGAGCTGGGCTCACGTGAGCTCGACCCCCGACGAAGCCCCCGTGCCCCTGTGGCGCGGGGGTTTCGTCGTTCCTGGCA
The DNA here is from genome assembly GCF_004366415.1 of Rathayibacter sp. PhB151. Lineage (NCBI taxonomy): Bacteria > Bacillati > Actinomycetota > Actinomycetes > Micrococcales > Microbacteriaceae > Rathayibacter > Rathayibacter sp. PhB151. The sequence continues at coordinate 1,332,666 of NZ_SOEN01000006.1, forward strand.
CCCGATCGTGTTTCACGTGAAACGGCCGCAGAAGGCAGGCCACGGGCCGCACGGTGGCGTTCCCCTCCGCCGGTCCGCCCTGACCCCGCCGAGTAGTCTGGATCGATCCGGCTGACGGTCGGAGACCGTGTCCATCGAGCGGAGCGACAACACCGTGATCAACGCCGGCACCAACCTCGACCCCTGGTACGACTCCTACGCGGAGCGCACGGCCGGCCTTGCGGCCAGCGAGGTCCGAGCCCTGTTCGCCGTCGCGTCCCGCCCCGAGGTGGTCTCGCTCGCTGGCGGCATGCCGTTCGTCTCCGCACTGCCCCAGGACCTCGTCACCGACGCCATGGCGACCGTCATGCGCGAGCAGGGACCCGTCGCGCTGCAGTACGGCTCCGGTCAGGGCGTGCCGGTGCTGCGCGAGCAGATCCTCGAGGTGATGGCGCTCGAGGGCATTTCCGCCAGCGCGGACGACATCGTGGTGACCACCGGCTCGCAGCACGCCCTCGAGCTCGTCTCGAAGCTGTTCCTCGACCCGGGCGATGTCGTCCTCTCCGAGGGCCCGAGCTACGTCACCGCCATGGTGATCTTCCACTCCTACCAGGCCGAGATCGAGCACGTGGCGATGGACGAGCACGGCCTGATCCCCGAGGCGCTGCGCGAGCACATCGCGCACGTGCGCGCCGCCGGCAAGCGGATCAAGTTCCTCTACACGATCCCCACCTTCCACAACCCCGCGGGCGTCACGCTGAGCTGGGACCGGCGCGTCGAGATCCTCGAGATCTGCAAGAGCGAGGGCATCCTCGTGCTCGAGGACAACCCGTACGGCCTGCTCTACTTCGAGGACGTGCCACCGAAGGCGATGCGCTCCCTCGAGGAGGACGGCGTCATCTACCTCGGCACCTTCTCGAAGACGCTGGCGCCCGGCTTCCGCATCGGCTGGGCGCTGGCCCCGCACGCCATCCGCGAGCGGCTGATCCTCGCGAACGAGGCGGCTGTGCTCAGCCCCTCGTCCTTCAGTCAGCTGGTGATCTCGCAGTACCTGGCGACTGCGGACTGGCGCGCGCAGATCGGCACCTTCCGCGGGGTCTACCGCGAGCGCAAGGAGGCGATGATCCGCGGGCTCGAGACGCACCTCCCCGGTCTCACCTGGACGAATCCGAACGGCGGGTTCTACGTCTGGGTCACCCTCCCCGAGGAGCTCGACTCGAAGGCGATGCTCCCCCGCGCGGTGAAGGAGCTGGTCGCCTACACGCCCGGCACGGCCTTCTTTGGCAACGGCGACGGCCGGCAGAACATCCGGCTGTCCTTCTGCTACCCGACTCCTGAGCGGATCGGCGACGGCATCCGCCGCCTCGCGACGGTGATCAACGGCGAGCTCGACCTGCTGTCCACCTTCGCCGACGCCCGAGTGCGGAGAAGCGCCGACGTCGATCAGCGCGACGCCGTCCTCCCGCCCCAGATCTCCTGACTCCGTGATCCGCGAACGACAGAAGGCCCGGTCATGACCGATTTCTCCACCCTGGACCGCACCCTCGACATCGTCGTGATCAGCGGCGGCATCAGCCACGAGCGCGATGTCTCGCTGCGCTCCGGCCGCCGGGTCGCTGACCGCCTCTCGGCCATGGGGCACCGCATCACCCACCGCGAGCCCGACGCCGGTCTGCTGGCCGCGCTGCTCGACCAGCGTCCCGACGTGATCTGGCCCGCGGTCCACGGAGCGAGCGGCGAGGACGGCGCGCTGCTCGGCCTGCTCGAGGCGGCCGGCTTCCCCTACGTCGGCTCGCGCACGGATGCCGCCCGCCTCGCCTGGTTCAAGCCGACCGCGAAGACGCTCGTCGCGCGGGCCGGCATCGCCACTCCTCGCTCGATCACCCTCCCCCGCGAGACGTTCCGCGAGCTCGGCGCCGCAGGCATCCTCGACCGGGTCCGCGCCCACCTCCCCGGCCCGCTCGTCGTCAAGCCTGCGCAGGGCGGCTCCGCCCAGGGCGTGAGCATCGTGACGGAGACCGACGAGCTTCCGCGTGCGATGGTCGACGCCTACACCTACGGCGAGGTCGCGCTCATCGAGCAGCAGATCATCGGCACCGAGGTCTCCGTCGGCGTCCTCGACCTCGGAGACGGCCCCTTCGCCCTCCCCCCGGTCGAGATCGCCCCGGTGGCGGGCCGCTACACCTTCGAGGCCCGCTACAACGCGGGTGAGACCCGCTTCTACACCCCGGCCCGCCTCTCGGACGAGGCCCTCGCCGAGGTCTCCCGCGTCGCGGTCGCCGTCCACGAGCTGCTCGGCCTCCGCCACCTGTCTCGCATCGACTTCATCGTCGACCCCGACGGCCTCCCCTGGTTCTTCGACGCCAACGTGCTCCCCGGAATGACCGAGACCTCCCTCGTCCCCCAGGCCATCGAGGCCTCCGGCCGCTACCTCGGCGACGTCTACTCCACCCTGGCCCGCCTGGCCCTCGCCCCCTGACCGCTCCGTTTCACGTGAAACGCTCGGGCCCGCCACTCTGGTCGTGCGGAGCTACAGCCACACTGCCGTTTCACGTGAAACGCTCCATGCTGGTCGAGTAGCCGCCTGCGGCGGCGTATCGAGACCCACCCGCCTCCATGCAGCTACCGCCTGCAGCAGCGGGCCCGGTCTCGATACGGCGCTCTGCGCCTACTCGACCAGCATGCTGCCGCCTGCGGAGTACCGCACGAGTCCAGGCTCTTCCGCAGGCCTCGGTCCTACTGAACATGCTGGTCGAGTAGCCGCCCACGGCGGCGTATCGAGACCCCGTTCATGAGTACGACGATCGCCGGCATCGGCGGGCTCGGTCTCGATACGGCGCTGCGCGCCTACTCGACCAACATGTCGCTGACCGCAGTGAGCCGCCGACAGACAGGCTCCTGCCCGGACTTCCGCCGACCGAACGTCCTGATCACCCGAGCACGGGCGACAACAACATGCTGGTCGAGTAGCCGCCACCGGCGGCGTATCAAGCGGAGGGGGCGCCTTCAGCGCCAGCGCAGGGCAGGGAAGAGACCGACGTCCTTGCGGTGGTGGGTCTCGATACGCCCCTGCGGGGCTACTCGACCAGCATGCCTGCAGGTGTCTCTTCCAAGTAGACCCGCCCGCCGCGCTGCAGCATCCGCTGCAACTGATAGCTCGGTCTCGATACGTCGCTACGCGCCTACTCGACCAGCATGTGCATGCTCTCGGGCAGCCAACCGGGGGAGACGTCAGCGCTCCACGCACGTGCGTCCCACCACCATGCTGGTCGAGTAGCCGCGCCAGCGGCGTATCGAGACCCCGCCCCGTACTCACACCGTTTCACGTGAAACGGCCATACACCTACGGCGCCAGCGACACCTCGGTCGGCTCACCGATCTCCGCGAGGATGCGGTTCAGATCATGGATCGTCGCGAAGTCGATGACCACCTGCCCCTTGCGGGCTCCGAGCGTCACCTTGACCCGAGTGTTCAACCGGTCGCCGAGGTGGTCCGCCACTGTGCTGAGGTGCCCGGCATGACCGCCCTGCTCCTCCTCCGGCTCGCGCGCGCTCGCCTTCGGAGCCTTCAGCTGCGCAGCAGCCGCCTCGGCGGCACGCACCGACAGGTCCTCGTTGACGATCTTGTCCGCGAGCCGGCGCATGAGCTCCGGCGTCTCCACGGACAGCACCGCACGTGCATGTCCGGCGCTGAGCACACCGGCTGCCACCCGCGCCTGCACATCCGCGGGCAGACGCAGCAGGCGGAGGGTGTTCGAGATCTGCGGACGCGAGCGTCCGAGCCGCGTCGCGAGCGCCTCTTGCGTGATGCCGAAGTCGCTCAGCAGCTGCTGGTACGCCGACGCCTCCTCGAGCGGGTTCAGCTCGGCCCGGTGCAGGTTCTCCAGGAGCGCGTCCCGGAGCATGTTCTCGTCCGCCGTGTCCTTGACCACCGCGGGGATGGTCTTCAGACCGGCGGCCTTGGAGGCGCGGAAGCGCCGCTCCCCCATCACCAGCTCGTACTTCGCGCCCTTGCGCCCGGTGACCGGCCGCACGACGATCGGCTGCAACACCCCGAACTCGCGGATGCTGTGCACCAGCTCGGCCAGCTCGTCCTGGTCGAAGACGGAGCGGGGCTGCGCCGCGTTCGGCACGATCTCCGAGAGTGACAGCTGAGCGAGTCGAGCACCGGGAACCTGCAGCAGCTCATCCTCGGCGTTCGCCGCACCGACCTGATCCGGGAAGAAGACGTCGACGGGCCGCGAGCGGGTGTCGTCGCTGACCGGGATCAGGGCACCGATGCCCCGGCCGAGTCCTGTGCGCTTGGTCGCCATCAGCGATCCTCTCCATCGGTGGGTGCAGCAGGGGTCTTCGGCACGCCGCGTCGTGCGATCTCCGCGGCCGCCTCGAGGTAGGCGAGCGAGCCGGAGGACTGCGGGTCGTAGCTGATCACGCTCTGGCCGTAGGACGGCGCCTCGGAGATCCGCACGTTGCGGGGGATCACCGCGCGCAGCACTTCCTTGGGGAAGTGCTCGCGGACATCCGCCGCCACCTGGTTCGACAGGTTGGTGCGTCCGTCGAACATCGTCAGCAGGATGGTGGACACCGCCAGGTTCGGATTGAGGTGCCGCTCGATCAGGTCGATGTTCTTCAGCAGCTGGCTGAGTCCCTCGAGCGCGTAGTACTCGCACTGGATCGGGATCAGCACCTCGCGCGCCGCGACGAAGGCGTTGATCGTCAGCAGACCGAGCGAGGGCGGGCAGTCGATGAAGACGTAGTCGAACGGTTCGTCCATCCCCTTCAGCATCCGGTCGAGCGCTCGACGCAGTCGCTGCTCCCGGGCGACGAGAGAGACCAGCTCGATCTCAGCGCCGGCGAGGTGGATCGTCGCCGGGACGCCGTAAAGCGACTCGAACTCCGGACTCTTCTGCACGACGTCCGCCAGCGGGGTGTCGTTGACGATGACGTCGTACACGCTCGCCGTCTCAGCCCGGTGCTCGATGCCGAGCGCTGTCGAGGCATTGCCTTGCGGGTCGAGGTCGATGACCAGGACCTTCGCATCGCCACGCGCTAGGCCTGCCGCGAGATTCACGGTGGTCGTCGTCTTGCCGACGCCACCCTTCTGGTTCGAGATCGTGATGACGCGGGTCGTCTCCGGCTTCGGCAGCGGCTGCGCGTTGAGCAGCGCGCGCCGGCGCGTCATGTCCGCGATCTCGCGAGCGAGCGGGGTCGAGGCGTCGAATCCTCCGGTCAGTCCGGCGGGGTCGGATCGTTTCACGTGAAACCTTCGCTCAGCGGGTGGAAGTGGGGCAGCACCGAGGGACCGACAGTCGAGGATTCAGGGGATCGCGTGCGACGTCGTGGCGATCATCCCACTGTAGCTCGGACGACCCTCGTCACCTCGGAGAGCACGCCGTCGCCGAGCACGACGACCTCGGGCGGGGAGAGCTTGAAGCGGCGGATCTGCTTCGCCGCGGCCTCGATCTCCTTCTCGGCGTTGATGCCCTTCAGCAGGACGAGCTCGCCACCCGGTCGCAGCAGCGGCGCCGTCAGCGGAATCAGCTTCGAGAGAGCACTGACCGCCCGCGCCGTGACCTGGTCCAGCGGCTCCGCCAGCCGGACCTCCTCGGCGCGAGCCCGCAGAACCGAGACATTCTCGAGTTCGAGCGCGTCGACCTGCTCCTGCAGCCAGAGCACCCGGCGCTCCATCGGCTCGATCAGCACGAAGCGGACGTCCGGCCGCACGATGCCCAGCACGACGCCGGGAAGGCCGGCACCACTGCCGACATCACCCACGAGCCCCGGACGCAGGAGAGGGGCCGCCAGGGCGCTGTTGAGCACGTGCCGCGTCCACAGGCGCGGGAGCTCCAGCGGACCGATGAGGCCCCGCTCCTCCCCCTCGCGGGCGAGCGCCTCCGTGAAGCGCCGCAGGACGGGCAGTCGCTCACCGACGATCGCGGCGGCGGCAGCGGGCTCCGGCTCGAGGGTCGGCTCCACGGCGCTCAGCCGCGGGTGATGACGGTGTGGCGCTCGCGGGCCTCGCCGCGCGACTCCGACACGAAACCGCGCTCGCCGACCATGTCGTGGACCAGCTTGCGCTCGTAGGACGACATCGGGGGCAGCGACGCCGACGTCGCGCCCTCCTCGATGCGCTCGATCGCCCGGTCGACCAGCTGGGCCAGCTCGGCCTCACGGGCGTCCCGCGAGCCGCCGATGTCGAGGATGAGCCTCGAGAAGCCGCCCGTCTTCGTCTGCACCGCCAGGCGCGTGAGCTCCTGCAGCGCCTGGACCGCGTCCGGGCGGGAGAGCACGCGCAGGTTGGTGTCGCCGGAGGCCGTGACCGACAGGTAGGCACGGCCGTTGCGGACCTCGATGTCGATGTCGCCGTCGAGGTCGCAGATGTCGAGGAACTCCTCGATGTAGTCCGCGGCGACGTCGCCCTCCTCCTCGAGCTGCGACAGCGTCGGAGCGGCACCGCCGTCGGCGGAGGAGGCCCGCGGAGCGAGCTCCTCGTCGGCCGGAGCCTGCGCGTCCGGGGCCGCAGGAGCACCGGTGAACATCTGCGTCGAATCGGTCATTCTGGGGGCCTACTTCTTTCCGGCTTGCTTCTTGGAGCGGTTCTTGCTGACGGGCTGCGCGCGCTGCACGACCTTCTTCTCGACGAGCGTGACGGTGCCGGCGTCGGTCGTCTCCTCGACGAGCTTGCCCTTGCGGCGCAGGCGCTCCTCGCGGGCCTTCGCGGCCTCGCTGCCGGGGGTCGGCATGTTCCGGATGACGATGAATTGCTGGACCATCGTCCAGATGTTCGAGGTCAGCCAGTAGAACATGACGCCGAGGGGGAAGGCGAAGCCCGAGAAGGCGAAGACGAGCGGGAGGATGTAGAGCAGGATCCGCTGCTGCTTGAACGTCGGCGAGGCCTTGGCCTCGGGCGACATGTTCTTCGAGACGATCTGCAGCTGGGTGATGAACTGCGAGGCGGTCATCAGGACCACCATGACGACGGCGATGACGACGACGAGCTCCTGGCCGCCCTCCGCGAGCGCACCCTGGATCGACTGGTGCAGCGGGGCGATGCCGAAGAGGTTGGCCTCACCGAACTGGCGGGCGAGGACGTCGTCCAGCGGGCCGACGCCGCGCTGGCTGTGCTGCGCCGAGTTCAGCACCGAGAACAGGCTGAAGAAGATCGGCATCTGGATCAGCAGCGGGAGGCACGAGGCGAGCGGGTTGGTGCCCGTCTTCTTGTAGAGCTCCATCGTCTCGCGGGACATCGCCTCGCGGGACAGCTGGTCGCGCTTGCCCTTGTACTTGTCCTGGATCTTCTTGAGCTGCGGCGCCACCTCCATCATGCGGCGCTGGCTCTTGATCTGCTTGACGAAGATCGGGATGAGCGCGGCGCGGATGACGAGGACCAGCCCCACGATCGACAGCACCCAGGTGATGCCGGCCGCCGCATCGAGGCCGGTGAAGGTCAGCAGCTGGTGGAAGGCGACGAGGAGCAGCTCGACCACCCACTTGAGGGGCCAGAGAATCGTGCCGAGGAGGTCCATGGGAGGGGGTCAGTCCTTTCGAGGGCCCGCGACGAACCCGAATCGCGTCACGGCGAAGCGGGTCCGGCCGGGAGCCGGTCGGTGCAGGGGGATCGAGGTCGGCACGTCGTCGACCCCGCCGGCCGCCCACGGGTGGCAGCGGAGGAGTCGGCGGGCGCCGAGGACGGACCCGAGGACGAGCCCGTGGAGCTGGACCGCCTGGAGTGCGTAGGAGGAGCACGACGGGTAGTAGCGGCAGACGTCGCCGTACAGCGGCGAGATCACCGCCCGGTACACGACGAGCAGCAGGATGCCGATGTTGCGCGGCAGCAGGAGGAGGAACCAGCCCAGACGGGCGGTCCAGGAGGCCGCGGGCGGCGATCCGGGAGCGGTGACGACCGGCGCGGTCGTCGACGGCGCGGCCGTCACCGGAGCGCCTCGCCCGTGCGGACGGCGCGCGCACGGGTGACGGCGGCGACCACGTCCTGCCGCAGCGCGGACCACGGAGCGTCGGCACTGCCGGGCAGTGCCCGGACGACCACGTCGGTCCCGGACTCCAGCTGCGGCACGAGCTCGAAGGCGACGGCCTTGAGCCGGCGCCGCACGGTGTTCCGCTTCACGGCCGTCCCGACCGTCTTGGCCACGATGAAGCCGAACCGCACCGGTGCGTCGCCGGAGGACCTCCGGACATACGTGACGGTGTGCGGTCCCGTGGACCGCACACCGCGACGGACGACTACCCGGTACTCGCCACCGAGGACGATGCGATGGGCTCTGGCCAGCACCGCTGGACGGAATCGCTAGGCGCTACGCCGAGAGCTCGGTGCGGCCCTTGGCGCGGCGAGCGCTCAGGATGCCGCGACCGGCACGCGTGCGCATGCGCAGACGGAAGCCGTGCACCTTGGCGCGACGACGGTTGTTCGGCTGGAAGGTTCGCTTGCTCATAGTCAGATCTCCACGTACGGGTTCCGCGGTGCGAGCGGGGCTCCACGCCGGTGGCGGGGGCTCCGGTTCGTCCGGGAAGAGGGGGTGCCCGGGTGCCGATCGGCCCGATCCGCGAGGACCGTGCTCCCGACGCCGGGCAGGCGTCAACTGACTTAAACTACGTCCTCCGCCGCCACCGGTCAAATGTGCGCCGGGCGAAACCTCGATTCTGCACACGGGACGCGGTGTTCCGCGCATTGACACGCGGGTGTCGCTGTGGTGGATTTGTCTCCCGTCGGCTCCGTTGGTTACGGTGTTGAGCCGCAGTTATCCACAGGCGCGAACCGCCCCCTCCCGCGTGATCGCGGGGATCGGGCGAGGCCTGTGGAAGCGCCTGTGCAGGGATCGGGCCCCGGATCTCCGCTGGAACCGAGGGCCCGCCGTGACGGACGACAGCCCGAGGCGGCGGCCAGGATTTCGAGAGCGACCGAGGACCGGAGACAGATGCCTGACGACACGTCGATGATCGACGCGTGGAACGTGATCCGCGGCGAGCTGTCGCGGGACGAGCGCATCACCGCGCCGATGTACGGCTTCGTCTCGCTGGTGGAGCCCAAGGGCATCATGGCGGGCACCTTCTACCTCGAGGTCCCGAACGAGTTCACCCGCGGGATGCTCGAGCACCGGGTCCGCGTGCCGCTGCTCAGCGCGATCGGCGCCCTCGACGACTCCTTCGGCGTCTCGACCTTCGCCTTCGTGGTGAACCCCGACATCGAGCACGAGCCGATGAGCTCCCCGTCGTCCGACTCGCTGAACCCCTTCGAGCCGGTGACCGGCTCCTCCGCCACGGTCGCCCCGCCGGTCCGCGTCGTCGAGGAGCTGCGCACCGTGCCGGCGACCGACACCCGGCTGAACCCGAAGTACAGCTTCGACAACTTCGTCATCGGCGGCTCCAACCGCTTCGCGCACGCCGCCGCGGTCGCCGTGGCCGAGGCGCCGGCGAAGGCGTACAACCCGCTCTTCGTCTACGGCGACTCGGGCCTCGGCAAGACCCACCTCCTGCACGCCATCGGCCACTACGCGATGAGCCTCTACCCGGGCATCCGCGTGCGGTACGTGTCGAGCGAGGAGTTCACCAACGACTTCATCAACTCGATCGCGAACAACCGCGGCAACGCGTTCCACGGCCGGTACCGCAATGTCGACATCCTCCTGATCGACGACATCCAGTTCCTGCAGGGGAAGGCGGAGACGCAGGAGGCGTTCTTCCACACCTTCAATCAGCTGCACGACCACAACAAGCAGGTCGTGATCACGTCCGACCTGCCGCCGAAGGCGCTGACCGGCTTCGAGGACCGCATGCGCTCGCGGTTCGAGTGGGGCCTGATCACCGACGTGCAGGCGCCCGACCTCGAGACCCGCATCGCGATCCTCCGCAAGAAGGCCGTCAGCGAGAAGCTGCTCGTCCCGGACGACATCCTCGAGTTCATGGCGTCGAAGGTGTCCAGCAACATCCGCGAGCTGGAGGGGACGCTGATCCGCGTCACCGCGTTCGCGAGCCTCAACCGCACCCCGGTGGACATGGCGCTGGTGCAGACGGTCCTGAAGGACTTGATCACCCTCGACGAGGACAACGTCATCTCGCCGGTCGACATCATCAATCACACCGCGGACTACTTCAAGCTCACGGTCGACGACCTCTACGGCTCGTCGCGCTCGCAGGCCGTGGCCACCGCCCGTCAGATCGCGATGTACCTCTGCCGCGAGCTGACCAACCTCTCGCTGCCCAAGATCGGCCAGCTGTTCGGCAACCGCGACCACACCACCGTCATGTACGCGAACAAGAAGATCTCGGAGCTCATGAAGGAGCGCCGCAGCATCTACAACCAGGTCACCGAGCTGACCACCCGCATCAAGACCAACCGCTGACGGCCGAGCCGCGGCTGCTCCCTCTCTCCGGTCGAGCAGCCGCGCTGCGGCCCTCGCATGCCGGCGGAGCACCCGTAGAGCGGCCCCCACATGCTGGTCGAGCAGCCGCGCAGCGGCGTATCGAGACCCACCCCTCCCGGTGACGCCGTCTCCCACTACGCCCCCTCACCACCCCGCCACGCCCGCCCTCGTTCGCCACATCGAACGATTCCGGTCGATTTCCACACGTGTGAGCAACCTGTGGATAACTGTGGACAACCGCCCTCGATCTGTGCGCTCCGAGCACCCGCCTGTGCACTCCGGACGACCCGGTCGAATCCCTCCACAGGCCGTCCACGACCGCGCTCACACTCCGTCCACAGCTCGACCCCCTCCGCATCGCAGTCGGCAGTAGGGGTCCCGGACGTTTTCCACAGTTTCCACACGTGTTAACACTGTTAACGCAGTTCTCTCTTTAATCAGGGGCGGACCGGCAACCTCTCCACAGGGCTCGGCTGCGCCGGGAGGGCGCCGTGCTTCCGGGCACGTCGAAGCTGACGAGTACGATGGGCGTCGGTCTTCGTCCACGACTCGTCAGGGGTGTTCTCGTGAGGTTCCAAGCCAACCGCGATGTCTTCAGCGAGGCGGTGTCGTTCGCGGTCAAGCTGCTGCCGCAGCGCACGACCCTGCCGATCCTCTCGGGCATCCTCATCGAGGCGACCGCCGAGGGCCTCACGCTCTCCTCGTTCGACTACGAGGTCTCCGCGCAGACGCAGATCGCCGCCGACGTCGAGGAGACCGGCACGGTCCTCGTCTCCGGCCGGCTGCTCGCCGACATCGCCAACCGCCTCCCCAACGCCCCGGTGCGCGTCGCGACGGAGGAGTCGCGCGTCTCGGTCTCGGCCGGCTCCGCGCACTTCACGCTCCTGCAGATGCCCGTGGAGGAGTACCCGAGCATCCCCGAGATCGACGCCTCCACCGGCCTCGTCCCCGCGGACGCCTTCTCCGCCGCGATCTCGCAGGTCGCCGTCGCCGCCTCCCGCGACGACGTCACCCCCGTGATCACCGGCGTGCAGCTCGAGATCACCGAGAACACCATCGGCCTCGTCGCCACCGACCGCTACCGCGTCGCCGTCCGCGAGATCGACTGGGACAACGGCGACAACGCCGCTCCCAGCCAGCCGCTGACCGCGCTGGTGCCCGCGCGCACCCTGCAGGAGGTCGGCAAGACCTTCAGCCACTCCGGCACCGTCTCGGTCGCGATCACCCAGCGCGACGAGCGCGAGCTGATCGCCTTCACCGCCGATCGCAAGACCGTCACGTCGCTCCTGATCAAGGGCAACTTCCCGCCCGTGAAGCGCCTCTTCCCCGCCTCGGTCGAGAACTACGCCGTGATGGCGACGAGCGACCTCATCGAGGCCACCCGCCGCGTCTCGCTCGTCCTCGAGCGCGAGGCCGCCCTGCGCTTCAGCTTCAGCAGCGACGGGCTCACCCTCGAGGCCATCGGCTCCGAGCAGGCGCAGGCGTCCGAGAGCATCGACGCCATCGTCACCGGCGTCGACGTCGTCGTGTCGCTGAAGCCGCAGTTCCTGCTCGACGGCCTCGCCGCCGTGCACTCGGAGTTCGTGCGCATCGCGTTCACGAAGACCGAGAACCCCAACAAGCCCGGACCGGTCCTGATCACGGCGCAGACCTCGCGCGAGCAGCCCGGGAGCGACAGCTACCGCTACCTGCTCCAGCCGAACCTGCTCCTGCGCTGACCGCTCCTCCCCGATCGCAGCGCCGCGACCGCCCTGCTCCCGACGAGCACCCGCCCGCCGGACATCGAATCCCAGGAAGGTTCACCATGCACATCGGACTCGTCGGACTCGGCAAGATGGGCGACAACATGCGCTCCCGCCTGCGGGAGAAGGGCGTCGAGGTCACCGGCTACGACCGCAACCCGGACGTCTCGGACGCCGCCTCGCTCGACGAGATGATCGCCGCCCTCCCCGCGCCGCGCGTCGTCTGGGTCATGGTCCCGGCCGGCGCCATCACGGACGCCGTCGTCACCGACCTGTCCGAGAAGCTCAGCGAGGGCGACCTGGTCATCGACGGCGGCAACTCCCGCTTCACCGAGGACTTCAAGCACGACGCGCTGCTCAAGCCCAAGGGCATCCACTACATCGACGCCGGCGTCTCCGGCGGGGTCTGGGGCCTCGAGAACGGCTACGGCCTGATGGTCGGCGGCCCCAAGGAGCTCGTCGAGTACGCGATGCCCGTCTTCGACGCGCTGCGCCCCGAGGGCCCCCGCGAGGAGGGCTTCGTCCACGTCGGCGAGGTCGGGGCCGGCCACTACGCGAAGATGGTGCACAACGGCATCGAGTACGCGCTGATGCAGGCGTTTGCCGAGGGCTACGAGCTCCTCGACACCCGCAAGGACATCATCAAGGACGTCACCGGCACCTTCAAGGCGTGGCAGCGCGGCACGGTCGTCCGCTCCTGGCTCCTCGAGCTGCTCGTCCGCGCACTCGAGCAGGACCCCGAGTTCGAGCACATCGAGGGCTACGTCCAGGACTCCGGCGAGGGCCGCTGGACCATCGAGGAGGCCATCAACAACGCCGTCCCCGTCCCCACGATCAGCGCCTCGATCTTCGCGCGGTTCGTCTCCCGCCAGGAGGACTCCCCCGCCATGAAGGCGGTCGCGGCGCTCCGCAACCAGTTCGGCGGGCACTCCGTCAAAGCGGTCGACTGAGTCGACTGGTTGAGGACCGCCGAGGCGGTCCTCAACGGCGGTCGGCTTGTCGAAGCCGTTGCGTTTCGCAGAGCCGGTCGCGGACGGCGACCTGCGGCCCGCCGCCACCGTGAGGCAGGGATGCTCTCACGGCGGCGGCGGGCCTCCGGCCGCCTTCACCTTGCGCGGGGGAGTTCGTCGGCTTCTGCTGTGCTCGGTGGGAGAGGCGCGTCCTTCGGACGACGCGGTGGCTTGCTCGGTCGCGTCCTGCGGACGGCGGGGTTCCATGCTGGTCGAGTAGCCCCGCAGGGGCGTATCGAGACCCGCCGTCGTCAACCGTGGGGCCTGCAGACTCGTCCTTCTGACGCGGGTGGATCTCGATACGCCCGCTCCACGGGCTACTCGATCAGCAAGGCTCCGTCGCGGTGCACGGCCGCACCATGCTGGTCGAGTAGCCGCGCAGCGGCGTATCGAGACCCCGCGTCGGCAGGTGCCGCATCGGGCAGAGTGGACACGGAGGAGGTGAGCGCGTGCAGGTGACGCAGCTGGCGTTGAGCGACTTCCGCAACTACGCCTCCGTGGACGTCGCGCTCGCACCTGGCCCCAACCTCTTCGTCGGCCGCAACGGCCAGGGCAAGACGAACCTGGTCGAGTCGCTCGGCTACCTCTCCACCCTCGGCTCGCACCGGGTGTCCACCGATCAGGCGCTGATCCGCGCGGGTCGGGACAGCGCGGTGATCCGCGCCCGCCTGCGCAACGGCGACCGCGACCTGCTCGCCGAGGTGCAGATCAACCGCTCCTCGGCCAACCGCGCGCAGATCAACCGCGGCGGCATCAAGCCGCGCGAGCTGCCCCGCTTCTTCTCGAGCGTCCTCTTCGCGCCGGAGGACCTCCTCCTCATCCGCGGCGACCCGTCCGCGCGGCGCCGCTTCCTCGACCAGCTGGTCGTCCTCCGCTCCCCGCGGATGAGCGCCGTGCAGGCGGACTACGAGCGGGTGCTCCGTCAGCGCAACTCCCTCCTCAAGTCCGCGCGGGCGAGCGGCGTCCGCGATCCCGCCAAGCTCGGGACGCTCGACATCTGGGACGAGCGACTCGTCGCCCTCGGCACCGAGATCATGCAGTCGCGGCTGACCCTGGTCGACGAGCTGAGCGGACCGGTCCGCGCCGCCTACGAGGCGGTCGCCGGAGCGGACCAGCGCCCGGTCCTGCGCTCGCGCCTGAGCATCGAGGGAGCGGTCGACGACGACGACGAGCCCGTCGCGACGGCCCAGGCGTCCGCGGCACCGGCGGAGCTGGCCTCGACCTTCTCCGCGGCCCTGCTCTCCGTGCGCCGCCGTGAGCTCGACCGCGGGATCTCGCTGGTCGGGCCGCACCGCGACGACGTCCAGTTCGAGCTCAACGACCTCCCGGCGAAGGGCTACGCCAGCCACGGCGAGAGCTGGTCGTTCGCGCTCGCGCTCAAGCTCGGCGCGGCCGAGCTGCTCCGGCGCGACTCCCCCATGGGCGACCCCGTGCTGATGCTCGACGACGTCTTCGCCGAGCTCGACGCCCGCCGGCGCGAGCGGCTCGCGGCCGTGGTCGCCGACTACGAGCAGGTGCTGATCACGGCCGCCGTCTTCGACGACGTGCCCGCGGCGCTGGCGGCGCACACGGTCCGGATCGAGGCGGGCCGCATCGTCGAGTCCGACGCGGTCGTGGTCCCGGAGACGCCCCTGACCGCGCCCGAGAAGGCCGCGGATCCCGAGTCCGAGCCGGACTCCGAGCCGGAGCCGACGCCCTCCGCGGAGACTGAGCCCGTCCCCGAGCCTTCCGAAGAGCCCGAGCCCGCCGCGGACCCCGACCGTGGCTGACTCCCCCCGCCGCGGCGCGCCCTCCCCCGCGCCCGACTCCGAGGCCGCTCGCGTCTACCAGCACCTCAAGGAGGTCTTCGGCGGCGACGCCCCCCGCCGGGTGCGCAAGACCGTCGACCGCGCCGAGCCCAAGGGCGACGCCGCCCCGTTCGGCGGTGGCCGCGATCCGCACGACCTCGGCGACGTCCTCTCCTCTCTCACGGTGAAGCTCGGCTGGACCGCTCCCCTCGCCCAGGGCGATCTGATGTCGTCCTGGACGGCCATCGCCGGCGAGGAGACGGCGAAGCACTCCACTCCGGTCGGCGTGGTGGACGGCGTGCTCACGGTGGCGTGCGAGTCGACGGCCTGGTCGACGCAGCTGCGTCTGATGCGGATCGAGATCATGAACCACATCGCGGTGAACCACCCGGACGCGGGGATCACCGCGATCCGTTTCCAGGGGCCCGACGTCCCGAACTGGAAAAAGGGCCCCAGGTCGATTCCAGGGCGTGGTCCGCGCGATACCTACGGTTGAGGACGCATTTTCGGTCGACCCTCCAGAAATCGTTCGTCAGATCGCCACTGAGCGCCGCGCGACCGGCCGCCGCGCGGTAGAATGGAGGGCCGCCGAACCGCAGCGTCGACCCCGTGCGCGAGATCTCCAGATCCGCCTGCGCGCCGCGACGGACCGTCAGAGGAGAACTCCACAGCTATGACACCCGAGCCGACCGACTCCACGTCAGCCCCCGCAGCGAACGACCTGGACGCGAACGGCTCCACCGGCCCCTCCGCTGCTCCCGAGACCGCCGGGACGGAGGCGTCGCACTCCTCGGGGATGTCGACGAAGTCCTCCGGCGACTACGGCGCGAACCAGATCCAGGTCCTCGAGGGCCTCGAGGCGGTCCGCAAGCGCCCCGGCATGTACATCGGCTCGACGGGCCCGCGCGGTCTGCACCACCTGGTCTACGAGATCGTCGACAACGCCGTCGACGAGGCGCTCGCGGGCTACTGCGACAACATCGAGGTCGTCATGCGCGCTGACGGCGGCCTGACCGTCGTCGACAACGGCCGCGGCATCCCGGTGGACATGCACCCCACCGAGGGCATCTCCACCGTCGAGCTCGTGCTGACCGTCCTGCACGCCGGCGGCAAGTTCGGCGGCGGCGGCTACGCCGTCTCCGGTGGTCTGCACGGCGTCGGCTCGTCCGTCGTCAACGCGCTCTCCACCCGCCTCGAGGTCGAGGTGAAGCGCCAGGGCGCCTCCTACAGCATGACCTTCGCGGACGGAGTGCCGGAGGCGCCGCTCGCGAAGGGCGGGCCGAGCGACGAGACCGGCACCACCATCACCTTCTGGCCGAACGCCGAGATCTTCGAGACCGTCGAGTTCGACTACGAGACCCTCCGCGCCCGGTTCCAGCAGATGGCGTTCCTCAACAAGGGCCTCCGCATCGCGCTGACCGACGAGAAGGAGATCGAGTTCGACGGCGAGGGGGAGAACGAGACCTCCGGCCCGCGCAGCGACGTCTTCCTCTACGAGAAGGGCCTCGTCGACTACGTTGAGTACATCAACTCGCTGAAGAAGTCCGATCTCGTGCACTCCGAGATCATCGACTTCGAGTCCGAGGACACCGAGCGCCGCATCTCGCTCGAGGTCGCGATGCAGTGGACGACGGCGTACACCGAGAGCGTGCACACCTACGCGAACACGATCAACACCCACGAGGGCGGCACGCACGAGGAGGGGTTCCGGGCGGCGCTGACGACGCTCGTCAACAAGTACGCGCGCGCGAACAACCTGCTCAAGGACAAGGACGAGAACCTCTCGGGCGACGACATCCGCGAGGGCCTCACCGCCGTCGTGTCGATCAAGCTCGGCGAGCCGCAGTTCGAGGGCCAGACCAAGACCAAGCTCGGCAACACCGAGGCCAAGGCGTTCGTGCAGCGGGTCGCCGGCGAGCAGCTCGCGGACTGGTTCGACCGCAACCCCAACCAGGCCAAGGACATCATCCGGAAGGCGATCCAGGCGGCCTCCGCGCGGATGGCCGCCCGCAAGGCGCGGGAGACCGCGCGTCGCAAGGGCCTGCTCGAGGGCGGCGGCATGCCGGGCAAGCTCAAGGACTGCCAGTCGAAGGACCCGTCGATCTCCGAGATCTTCATCGTCGAGGGCGACTCGGCCGGCGGCTCCGCCGTCCAGGGCCGGAACCCCGAGACGCAGGCGGTCCTCCCCCTCCGCGGCAAGATCCTCAACGTCGAGAAGGCGCGCCTCGACCGCGCGCTCGGCAACAACGAGGTCCAGGCGATGATCACGGCCTTCGGAGCCGGCATCGGCGAGGACTTCAACCCCGACAAGGCGCGGTACCACAAGATCATCCTGATGGCCGACGCCGACGTCGACGGCCAGCACATCACGACGCTGCTGCTGACCCTGCTGTTCCGCTACATGCGCCCGCTGATCGACCTCGGCTACGTCTACCTCGCGCAGCCGCCGCTCTACCGCCTCAAGTGGTCGAACTCGCCGCACGAGTACGTCTACAGCGACCGCGAGCGCGACGCGCTGCTCGCGCACGGCGCCGCGTCGAACAAGCGCATGCCCAAGGAGAACGGGATCCAGCGCTACAAGGGCCTCGGCGAGATGGACTACAAGGAGCTGTGGGAGACCACGATGGACCCCGCCACGCGGACCCTCCTCCAGGTCACCCTCGACGACGCGGCCGCCGCCGACGAGATCTTCTCGACCCTGATGGGCGAGGACGTCGAGTCCCGCCGCTCCTTCATCCAAAAAAACGCGAAGGACGTGCGCTTTCTCGACATCTGATCGGTTATCGCGCCGCGATAACCGACAGATGTCGAGGTCGAGTAGGCCGCAGGCCGTATCGAGACCCGCGCGCCACCTCGCACCACCGCATCACAAGAACTGAACTGACACCCAGCGCGACCCGCCCCCGTCACGACCCGGGGCCCGGACCCACCTGAGAAGACAGAGATCATGGCAGACGAATCAGACACCCCCACCGGACCGGACGACGGCGAGGACATCGTCACCGAGACCGGTGTCGTGATCCACGGGCACGACAAGATCGAGCCGGTCGACCTGCAGCTCGAGATGCAGCGCTCCTACCTCGACTACGCGATGAGCGTCATCGTGGGCCGCGCCCTCCCCGAGGTGCGCGACGGGCTCAAGCCCGTGCACCGCCGCGTGATCTACGCGATGTACGACGGCGGCTACCGCCCTGACAAGGCGTTCTCGAAGTGCTCCCGCGTCGTCGGCGACGTGATGGGCCAGTTCCACCCGCACGGCGACTCGGCGATCTACGACGCCCTCGTCCGCCTCGTCCAGCCGTGGAGCCTCCGCTACCCGCTGGCGCTCGGCCAGGGCAACTTCGGCTCCCCCGGCAACGACGGCGCCGCGGCCCCCCGCTACACCGAGACCAAGATGGCCCCGCTGGCCCTCGAGATGGTCCGCGACATCGACAAGAACACCGTCGACTTCCAGGACAACTACGACGGCCGCACCCGCGAGCCGGCGATCCTGCCCGCGCGCTTCCCCAACCTGCTGGTCAACGGCTCGGTCGGCATCGCGGTGGGCATGGCCACCAACATCCCGCCGCACAACCTCCGCGAGGTCGCCGCCGGCGCGAAGTGGGCGCTGGAGAACCCGGAGGCGTCGCGCGAGGAGCTGCTCGAGGCGCTGCTGCAGCGCATCAAGGGCCCCGACTTCCCCACCGGGGCGCAGATCCTCGGCGTCCGCGGCATCCAGGACGCGTACCGCACGGGCCGCGGCTCGATCACGATGCGCGCCGTCGTCTCGATCGAGGAGATCCAGGGCCGCACCTGCCTCGTGGTCACCGAGCTGCCGTACCAGGTGAACCCGGACAACCTCGCGATCAAGATCGCCGAGCTGGTCAAGGACGGCCGCGTCTCCGGCATCGCCGACATCCGCGACGAGACCTCGGGCCGCACCGGCCAGCGCCTCGTCGTCGTGCTCAAGCGCGACGCGGTCGCGAAGGTCGTGCTGAACAACCTCTACAAGCACACCCCGCTGCAGGAGAACTTCGGCGCGAACATGCTCGCGATCGTCGACGGCATCCCGCGCACGCTCTCGCTCGACGGCTTCATCCGCGCGTGGGTCGACCACCAGGTCGAGGTCATCGTCCGCCGCACTCAGTACCTGCTCGACGAGGCCGAGGCGCGCATCCACATCCTGCGCGGCTACCTCAAGGCGCTCGACGCGCTCGACGAGGTCATCGCCCTCATCCGCCGCTCCCCCACCGTGGAGGAGGCCCGCGACGGCCTGATGGAGCTCCTCGACATCGACGAGGTGCAGTCGCGCGCCATCCTCGACATGCAGCTGCGCCGGCTCGCCGCCCTCGAGCGCCAGAAGATCATCGACGAGCACGACCGGATCCAGGCCGAGATCGAGGACTACAAGTCGATCCTCGCGAGCCCGGAGCGCCAGCGGACGATCATCTCGGACGAGCTCGACGAGATCGTCGACCGCTTCGGCGACGACCGCCGCACCGAGATCCTCTTCGGCTTCGACGGCGACATGAGCGTCGAGGACCTGATCCCCGAGGAGGAGATGGTCGTCACCGTCACCCGCGGCGGCTACCTCAAGCGCACCCGCAGCGACTCGTACCGCGCCCAGCACCGCGGCGGCCGCGGCGTGCGCGGTGCCCAGCTCAAGGCCGACGACATCGTCGAGCACTTCTTCGTCACCACGACGCACCACTGGCTGCTGTTCTTCACGAACACCGGCCGCGTGTACCGCGCCAAGACGTACGAGCTGCAGGAGGTCAGCCGCGACGCGAAGGGCCAGCACATCGCGAACCTCCTCGCGCTGGAGCCCGGCGAGCAGATCGCCCAGATCCTCGACATCCGCGACTACGAGGCGGCCCGCTACCTCGTCCTCGCCACCCGCGACGGCCTCGTCAAGAAGACGGCGCTGATGGAGTACGACACCAACCGCTCCGGCGGCATCATCGCGATCAAGCTCCGCGAGGGCGACGAGCTCGTCTCCGCGCTCCTGGTCGACGAGGACAGCGACGTGCTGCTCGTCTCCCGCAAGGGCATGTCGATCCGCTTCACCGCCTCGGACCAGGCGCTGCGCCCGATGGGCCGCTCCACCTCCGGAGTGATGGGCATGTCGTTCCGCGGCGACGACCGACTGCTGGACGCCAACGTCGTCAGCGACGAGGGCTACGTCTTCGTCGTGACCGAGGGCGGCTACGCGAAGCGCACCGCGGTCGACCAGTACCGGCTCCAGGGCCGCGGCGGTCTGGGCATCAAGGTGGCCAAGCTCGAGGAGAAGCGCGGCGACCTGGTGGGCGCCATCATCACGGGGGAGGACGACGAGGTGCTCGTCGTCCTCGCCAGTGGCAAGGTGGTACGCTCTGCCGTGGCCGAGGTACCGGCCAAGGGTCGCGACACCATGGGAGTCGTCTTCGCACGATTCGCAGACGACGACCGCATCATCGCACTCGCCAAGAACACCGAACGCAATCTCGACGCCCAGGACGAGGATCCCGACGCCGCGGCGTCGGCCGAGTCCGAAGCGGTGTCGGAGGAGGATGAGTCCGTCGATGAGTAGCACGGTCGCCGAGAAGCTCGCCAAGAAGTCCGCGAAGAGCCCGGCGGCGAAGCAGGTCAGACTCAAGCTGGTGTACGTCGACTTCTGGTCGGCCGTCAAGCTGTCGTTCCTGCTCGGTCTGACGCTGGCGATCATCACGATCGTCGTCGTCTACCTCGTCTACACGGTGCTCGCGCAGACCGGCGTCTTCGACGAGGTCAACGGCCTCGTCCAGGACATCGCCGGCGCGGAGGCGTTCGACCTCAACACGATCATCTCGCTGCCCCAGATCATGGGCTTCGCGGTCGTCGTCGCGGTGCTGAACACCATCGTCACCACCGCCCTCGGTGCGATCGTGGCGCTGCTGTACAACCTCAGCGTCAAGATCACCGGCGGCCTGCTGGTCGGCTTCACCAACCAGTAGGGCGGAGCGGCCGATTGGGATTCTGACCCGGTGTCGGGTAGAGTCACATCTGGCCATTTCGGGGGTATAGCTCAGGCGGTTAGAGCGCTTCACTGATAATGAAGAGGTCCCAGGTTCAAGTCCTGGTACCCCCACGTGCCGAACGGCCCGACATCGCGAGGTGTCGGGCCGTTCCACTCTCGCCGGTGTTCCGCCGCCGGTCCGGGGCCTTAGCTCAGTTGGTAGAGCGCCTGCTTTGCAAGCAGGATGTCAGGAGTTCGAATCTCCTAGGCTCCACACTCGAACCCCTCTCGGGGTCCTCCTCACCCGCTGTGCGTGCCGTGCCGCGGGCGGCGCGCTCGGGCGGCGAAGTCGTCGAGGGCCGCCAGGACCTCCACGGCCTCGAACGATCGGTTCCTGCGTCCCGCTCGCGACTGGGCGAGGACTCCGGCCTCGACGAGCTTCTGCACCGAGGCCTCCGCGGTCGGGAAGCTCACCCCGAGCTGGGCGGCGACCAGCGCGACCGTGACCACGGGCTGGCGGAGCAGCAGCTGACGCAGTGCATGCACCGAGGAGTCGCTCCGCGCGCGGATGCCGGCGTCCCACCGCGCTCCGATCGCCGCGATGTCCGCGGCGAGTCGCCGGCCGTTCTGCACGGCGGCGAAGGCGGCGTCGGCGAGTGTCTCGATGATCGGGCGGACATCCCCGGAGCGGTAGGCGGTCAGCGCGTCGAAGTAGCGCTTCATGTCGCCGAGCAGGCCGGCGGAGACGGGGACGGTGACGTTCTCCGTGACCCCGGCAGCGCGGAGCATGCCCTGGACGAGCGCGCGACCCGTCCTGCCGTTGCCGTCCGGGAAGGGATGGACGGTCTCGAACTGCGCATGCGCGATCGCCACCTGCGCGAGGACGGGGACGTCGACCCGGCGGGCGAACTCCATGACATCGAGCATCAGCGCCGGGACGCGCTCGTGATGCGGAGGAACGAAGACGGCACCGTGCGGGGACACCCCGCCTCCGCCGATCCACACCTGCTGGTCGCGCCAGTGCCCGACGATGTCGGGGGCCGTGCTCTCCAGCAGGACGCGATGCATGGTGAGCACGGCATCGGTGTCCAGCTCGTCGGACAGCGCGATCGCCGCTTCCATCGCGGCGACGTTGCGGACGACCAGCTGAGCGTTCGTCGACGTGGAATCGCCGAGCTCGGCGAGCGCGACCTGCTTGGCACTCGCGGTGAGCTGCTCGACCTCGGAGCTCGATGCGCTCTCGGTCCGCAGCAGGATGGAGGCGAAGGGCGCGGTGAGGGTGCCGACCTGAGCATCGAACCGCGTCAGCTCCCGGCTCGCGTCCTCGCTGACGGCGAGCAGGTCGGAGGGCAGCGAGACGTCGAGGTCCGCGACGAAGGGCGGGACCGCTGCTCGATACGGGCCGGCCGCGGCACGGAGGAGTCGGCGCGACGCCACCTCGTCCCCGCTCCGCTGCCACGGTCGCTGCTCGAAGCCGACCGCGGGCCAGGATCTGTAGCTCGGGGGGCTCTGATCCTCGGTCATCCTCGGAGTGTACTCAAGGAAAAGTCGATAAGCCTTAATAAGAACTCTCCGGACTGCGAGCAACTCGTTCTCCGGCGGGAGGCGGCGGGGTCAGCGAGGCTGGCAGGCCAGGCCGAGGAAGTTCTCGACGGAGAGGGTCTCGGAGGTGCCGTCGCGGATGTCGCCGACGATGATCTCGCCGACGGACAGGGTGTCGAACTGCTCGGCGGTGAAGACCACGGGGCGGCCGATGACCGAGCCGCCGACCGCGTAGGCGCCGAGGGTGAGGTCGACGCCGAGGGGGAAGCGCTCGATCTCCCGGTCGGCGGGCCAGACGGTGCGCCCGGCGAGGTCGGTCGCGCCGATGTCGTCGACGGGCTCCGGGGCGACCCACCGGGTGATCCGCCGCGCGCGATCGCCGATCAGCAGGGGAGCGGTGTCCTCGACGGCGAGGTCGAGGCCGTCGACGGCTCCGGAGCAGACGACGACGACGCCCAGCACCTCGGCGCGCTGTCCGCCGCGGCCGATGCCGACGGTCGCCTCGGAGACGGGCTCCGTCGCGCAGCCGGACAGCGCCAGCGAGGCCGTGGCCGCCAGCACGACCGCGACGCTGGCGACTCGACGACGATGCGGCACGAGGTCACCCTACGGCGAGGGCGAGCGCGGAGAGCGCCTGGGGGAGTGACGGCGCCCCCTCCGCACGGAACACCGCGCGGCCGTCGGCGCCGCGGACCACGACCGTGGGGGTGGAGCGGATGTCCGCGGCTTCCGCGGCCTCGGGCGCGAAGGCGACGTCGAACTCGCGGATCTCCGCAACGGGGACCAGCTCCGCCGCGCGCTCGAGCACGCTGCGGGCCGCGTTGCAGGCGCCGCAGAACGCGGACGTGTAGAGCTCGACGATCACAGGGGAGACAACGCCGGCGAGTACCGCACGATTCCCGGGGGCGGGTCTCGATACGCCCGCTGCGCGGGATACTCGATCAGCATGGAGGTCTCAGGTCGAGCGGGAAGCGGCTCGGCGTCCCGGTGATGAGGGAGAGGACGCGGCGGCGGCCCTGCATGCTGGTCGAGTAGCCGCCGGAGGCGGCGTATCGAGACCCGCCGTCAGCGCAGCATCCAGGCCTCGTTCATCGTCAGCGCGACGTCGATCAGCTCGACCCGCTCGAGTCCCTCGACCTCGGCCAGCGGGAACCACGCCGCGGCGTCCGTCGAGCCGTCGACCTCGTGGGTCAGCTCGCCGCCGGTCACCCGGGCGCGGTAGACGACGCGGATCGCGTGCAGCGGGCCGGCGTCGGGGTCGCTGCGGCGGTGCGCGGGGATCACGTGCGAGTCGACGCCGATCAGCCCCTCGAGCTCGGCGTGGTAGCCGGTCTCCTCGAAGATCTCGCGGACGGCCGCGTCCGCGGGCGACTCGCCCTCGTCGATGCCTCCGCCGGGAAGCGTCCACGCCTCCCAGGGTCCCTGGCTCCAGTGCGCGAGGAGCATGCGCTCGCCGTCGATGATCACGCCGTACGCGGCGACCCGGATGTCCACATCAGCAGCCTAACCGCGGACCGCGCACCACCGGACACGCGTGAGGCCCGGACCCGCAGTGCGGTGTCCGGGCCTCACGCGGCGACTCAGGAAGCGGTCGACGCCGGCGACTGCGCGGCGCTGGCCGGCTCGTCCTCGGCGACCCACAGCTCGTCGTCGGCGCGGAACGTCTGCCAGACGGCGTAGCCGATGCCGCCGACGGCGACGAGGGCGGCGCCGATCGCGAAGACCGTGCCGACCTTGTTCTTCTTCTTCGGGGGAGTGGTGAGCTCCTCCCAGCGCGCCTTCGAGATCTCGGCGAGCTTCGCGCGGTTCTTCGAGTCCTTGGCGGCCTCGAACGCGGCTGCGGCGGTGCCGCCGACAGCGGCGAAGGTCGGGAGGACCTTGTGCTTGTAGGCGTCGCGTGCGGAGGAGTACGTGCCCTCGACGGCGGAGACACCGTTGTCGTAGACGGGCTTCACCCGGCTCGAGTAGGCGTCCTTGACGGCCGGCACGACCTCCTTCTTCGCGTACTTGGTCGCGTGGCGGCGGCTCTTCTCGAGAACGGAGGCGGCGTGCGCCAGCACCTCCTGCTGCTCACTCCAGACCGCCTCGGCGTTCTTGCGGAGGCGCTTGAGATCCTTCTTGTGCTTACGTGACAGACCCACTTGGTCCTCCATCGGCTACGAGCGGCGAACAACGGCTCAATACTGCCACTCATCCCGCGGCCCGCGCATCGCGCACCCAGCGCATTGACACCCGGCGTTGCGGAGCCCTACAGAGCCGCTGTGCGAGAATCCACCCATGCCTTTGCACACCGCAGTCGCGACGTTCCACACGACCAAGGGCGACATCGTCGTCAACCTCTACGGCAACCACGCGCCGAAGACGGTCCGCAACTTCGTCGGTCTCGCGACCGGCGACATCGAATGGACCCACCCGGCGACGGGCGCCAAGACGAAGGAGCCGCTCTACAACGGCACCGTCTTCCACCGCATCATCCCCGACTTCATGCTCCAGGGCGGCGACCCGCTCGGCCAGGGCATCGGCGGCCCGGGCTACCAGTTCGACGACGAGATCAACTCCGAGCTCGACTTCACCCAGCCCTACATCCTCGCGATGGCGAACGCCGGCAAGCAGGCGGGTCGCGGCACCAACGGCTCGCAGTTCTTCATCACCGTCGCGCCGACCACCTGGCTCCAGGGCAAGCACACCATCTTCGGCGCCGTCGCCGACGACGAGTCCAAGAAGGTCGTCGACTCCCTGTCGGCCGTGGCGACCGACGGTCGCGACAAGCCCCTCGAGGACGTCGTCATCGAGAGCGTCGAGATCACCGAGGTCTGACCGCCTCTCCACCACTCATCGAGGGTCGGGTCCGTCTGGGCCCGGCCCTCGTTCTCTCTCCCGGAGGAACGTCCGTGACCCAGGTCCCGCCGAGCAGCAGCACCTACACCTGCTACCGCCACCCCGATCGCCAGAGCTTCGTGCGCTGCCAGCGGTGCGGTCGCACGATCTGCGGCGAGTGCCAGACCCCGGCCCCGGTCGGTGTCATCTGCCCGGACGACATGGCGCAGCAGCGCAGCGAGGCCCCGCGCGTCCGCGGACCGCTCGTGTCGCGGGTCCGGGCGATGACACGGGCCGACCAGCCGACCGTCACCTACGCGATCATCGCGCTCTGCGTCCTGGTCTGGATCCTCGAGGTGCTCCCCTTCATCGGGAACACCGTGCTCAACGCGATCGCCTACTTCCCCGCGTACACGCTGCCCGGCTTCGGTGCGGGCTTCGAGCCCTGGCGGATGATCACGTCGATCTTCGCGCACAGCACGTCCCTCTTCTTCGTGGTGCCCTTCCACCTCCTGCTGAACATGTACACGCTGTGGGTCTTCGGCATGGCGCTCGAGCGGATGCTCGGCCGCGGGCGCTACCTGACGCTGTTCCTCCTCAGCGGCTTCGCCGGCTCGGTCGGCGTCCTGCTCCTCTCCAGCCCGCTGACGCCGGTGATCGGTGCCTCGGGCGCCATCTTCGGGCTGATGGGCGCGTACCTCGTGATCCTTCGCCACCTCGGCGGGCAGGCCTCGCAGCTGCTGGTGCTGGTCGGGCTCAACCTCGTGATCGGCTTCCTGCCGGGGATGAACGTCGCCTGGCAGGCGCACGTCGGCGGCCTGGTCGCCGGTGCTCTCATCGGGCTGGTCTTCACCCGGACGCGGCAGCGCTCGCAGCGACGCACCCAGAACCTTCTCGTCGGGCTGATCGGCGTCGGCCTCGTGGCGATCACCGTCGGGGCGTACGTCCTGGCCTGAGGCCCCGCGGCACGGGCCGGGAGCCTGTCCACAGGGCGTTCTCCACTGTCCACAGCAGCTGTCCACAGCTGGGGACGAAGTTATCCACAGAGTTGTTAACACTGGGGAGAACTACGCAGTTGTCATTCGGAGCGGCCGGTGAGACGGCCTCCGGATCGGCGATCCCGCCCCGTCCCGCCGCCGATGCGCGCCCGATCACGCTCCGCATCCGCGGACTGGCGCGGGGTCCGAAGTTGTCCACAGGAGTTTCAACACCTGGGGATAATTACACGCGTGTAGTTCGCCGTCGAGGGGCGGAGACGACCGTGGCGTCGAGGTCCTCGTCGAGGAGGATCGACGGGTAGAATCCCACGTCCGCGAAGAGTGCCGCCGTCCGCTCCGCCTGCTCTCTGCTCGTCTCGATCGCGACCGCGCCGTCCTCAGTCAGCCAGGGTAGGACCTCCGCCGCGATCCGGCGGTGCAGCGCGAGGCCGTCGCCCCCGCCGTCGAGGGTGGACGCCGGCTCATGCAGGCGCGCCTCCGGCGGCATCAGGGCGATCGCGGCGGTCGGCACGTAGGGCGCATTGACCACGACGAGGTCGATCCGACCCCGGAGATCCTCGGGGAGGGCGGCGAACAGGTCGCCTCGGTGGACCGTCGCGAGTCCCGCCAGGGTTCGCCGGGCGCACGCGACCGCGGCGGGGGAGAGGTCGGCCGCGTGGAGGGTGAGGCCGTCGCGCTCCTCGAGAAGGGCTCGCCCGATCGCTCCGACACCGCAGCAGAGGTCGAGGACGGTCGCGGGCCCCCGCCCATCCAGCAGCGCGAGCGCCGCGTCGACGACGGCCTCGGTGCGCCGTCGGGGGACGAAGACGCCGGGCGAGACCGGGATGCGCAGCCCGCGGAAGGCGACCCAGCCGAGGATCTGCTCGAGCGGCTCCCCGGCCTCACGGCGACGCAGGAGCGCGTCGAGGCGGTCGGAGCCGGCCGCCGCCTCGTGCAGGAGCTCCGCCTCCTCCTCCGCGAAGACGCAGCCCGCCGCACGCAGGCGCGCGACCGACGATGCGAGGGCCGGCGGGAGACCCGATCCCGGGGACGACGAACGCCCCGTCGGCGGACCGGACGGGGCGTCGTTCATGCGGGCGTGATCAGCGCCAGCGCGTCGTCATGAGGAAGCCGATGAAGGCGATTCCGAAGCCGATGAGGATGTTGGCGTTGCCGAGATCCGGCACGGGGAGCGTGCCCTGGCTCACGTAGAAGACGATGATCCACGCGAGGCCCAGCAGCATGAACCCGAACATGACGGGCTTGAACCACACCGGATTGGGTGCATCCTCACCGGTCCGGGCCTCGTCGCGCTCGGGCTTCGGGCTCTTCGTCGCTCGTGCCATGCCTTCCACTGTACCGGGAGACGGCCGCCGACCGGGAGCGCGAGGCCGGGGGGATGCCGTGCAGGCGCGCAGGAGCGGCTGTGCGGAACGCGCCAGGGGCCGCGGAGCCCGTCGGACGGGCGCGCCCCGCGCCTAGACTCGTCGCATGAGTGCCCCGTCGCCCGCCGCCGCCCCGCTGCGACCGCGCGACCGACGAGAGCGCACACGGCGACCGCGCCGCCGCCTGACGTTCTTCGGCGTCCTCGGCGAGCTGCTCATGACCGCCGGAGCGCTCGTCCTGCTCTATCTGGGCTGGCAGCTCTGGTGGAACGACGCGGTGATCGCCGGCCAGCAGACCTCCGAGGCCGCGGAGCTCCGGCAGAGCTGGGGTGACGCCGCCCCCGCGCCGGAGCCCTCGACGGCGCCGAGCGAGACCCCCGCCGGCTTCGGCGATCCGGTGATCGCTCCGGTGGCGGCACTCGACACCTCCTTCGGCAACCTCTACATCCCGCGCTACGGCGAGGGCTGGGTCCGCACCATCGCGGAGGGCGTGGACGCCGAGAACGTCCTCGACGAGGGCAGCATCGGTCACTACCCGGGCACGCAGATGCCGGGCGAGGCGGGGAACTTCGCCCTCGCGGCGCACCGCAGCGCCTACGGCGGCGGCATGCACCTGATCGACCAGCTCCAGCTCGGCGACGCGATCTACATCGAGACGGCGGACGGCTGGTACACCTACCGGTTCCGGAACCTCGAGTACGTGCAGCCCTCGGAGATCCAGGTCATCGACCCCGTCCCGTGGACGACGGGAGTGACGCCGACCGACCGGCTGATCACCCTCACGAGCTGCAACCCTCTGCTGTCCACCGCCGAGCGGATCATCGCCTACGGCGTCTTCGAGTCCTGGCAGCCGCGCTCCGCGGGTGCGCCGGCCGAGATCGCCGCCTCTCTCGCGCAGGAGGGCTGACCGTGTACGCGGCACTCTGGCGGGTCCTGCCCGGACCCTGGTGGCTCCGGCTGCTCCTCGTGATCGTCCTCGTGGTGGCGGTGCTCGCCGCGCTCGCCGAGTGGGTCTTCCCCTGGGTGCAGTCGCTCGTGCTCGATCAGAACGTCACCGTCGGGACGTGAGCCGGCCCCCGAGGCGGTCGGCGCGATGACGCGGGTCCTGGTCGTCGACAACTACGACAGCTTCGTCTTCACACTCGTCGCCTACCTGCGCGAGGCGGGGGCGGAGGTCGACGTCGTCGAGGGAGCGGAGCTGTCTCCGCGCGACGCGATCGACCGCGCGGCAGGGAGCGACGGGATCGTGCTGTCGCCAGGGCCGGGCCGACCGGAGGACGTCCCCACGTCGGTGGCGCTCGCGCGGCACGCCCTGGCCGAGGCGCAGCCGCTCCTCGGGGTCTGCCTCGGGCACCAGGTGCTCGCGCACGCCCTCGGTGCGCGCGTCCGCGAAGCTCCGGAGCTGATGCACGGCCGGACCTCGGCGGTCGTGCACGACGGCGACCCGCTGTTCTCCGGGATCCCCTCGGGATTCACGGCGATGCGCTACCACTCGCTCGCCGTCCAGCGCTCGACACTGCCTGCGGAGCTCGCCGTCATCGCGGGGACCGCCGAAGGGGTCGTGATGGCGCTGCGCCATCGGACCGCCCCCGCGGTCGGCGTCCAGTTCCACCCCGAGTCCGTCCTCACCGAGGGCGGTCGTCGGCTGATCTCGAACTGGCTCCTCGAGACGGAGCTGCCCCGTCCGACCCGATAGGCGCGGGAGCGGAATGCGGAGCCCGGTCGTTCCGAACGCTCGGCGCACCGCTTATCGGACCGGGTGATCAGGCCCATTCACCGCTTATCGACGCCCCATTCACCCCTCCCGGTCCGAGAGATCACCTGTGCGGGTCACCCCCTGATGGGGGGCTGAGATGAGCGTCAGAAGGGGTGCGATCCGCGCCATCGACGCGCTATGAGAGCGCGCACTCTTTTGGAGATCGGCGCCACGACAAGGAAGTGCCGCTCGCGGGCCTTCGCGATCCCCCCGAGCGGGTGGCGTGATTTGACGGAGCACTGGCGGATGATGCGAGGGGCATGACGGGCATAATCGGAGGGCGCCGGTTAGGGGACCGGTGCCGTCGAGAAGAGAATTCCGAGGCATCACATGGTGGAATCGATTTCTTGGGCTTATTCCGGAATTCGCGAGCTCGAGACACTGGGCCCACGCATCGTCGTCAAGCCGGGCACTGTTCCACGCATGGCGGGCTCCGGTTTCACCGCGGCCGGCATCAGCGTCGTGCTCCTGACGACCTCGCCTCTGCGGGTCCTCCGGGGGACCTGGGGCGCCGACGACACGTCGATCCTGAGCTTCAGCTTCCTGATCGAGGGCGCGGTCCGGCTCGTCGGGCCGGACCGGACGGTGCTCCTGCGGCCCGGCTCGATCGCCTATCAGCCGGGGACGACCACCTTCACCACCGAGTCGACGATGCCCGTCACCTCCCTCCAGATCACCATCCGCGCGGACGAGATGCGCCGCTACGGCTTCGATCTCGGCTCGAACGTGTACGCGCTCGATCCGGACGCCCGGTCCACCCGGGCGGCCTTCGCCTTCACGACGGCGTTCGCGCTCGCGGCGGAGTCGGGCACGGGACTCCCGTCCGACCACGAGGTCGACGGCTTCGGTCACGTGGTCAAGCAGCTGCTCGTGAGCGCCTTCCTCGCGTCGGCCGGCTCCCAGCCCGGGGCGACGAGCGTGCGCGCGGCGACCCTCGGCCGAGCGCGGACCGTGATCGACCGGACCCACCGGACCCCGCGCTGCACCCCGGAGGCGGTCGCGGACGCGGTCAACGTGTCCACGCGCTCGCTGCAGCGGCTCTTCGAGGATGCGGGGACGACGGTGGCGAGCGAGATCGAGCGCGCCCGGGTCGCCAGCGCCGTCGAGCTGCTCCGCCGCCGCCCGCGCGAGGTGCCGCTCGAGGCCATCGCTGCGGCGTCGGGCTTCTCGTCCGCCGACCACCTCCGCCGGGCCCTGAAGCGCCGCGAGGGTCTCACCCCGAGCGACATCCGCGGGCGGGTGGGGACGCCGATGGAGGCCGGCTCGCCGGACGAGGGTGTGCTGCGGCTCGCGCCGCCGCTCGCGGACGCCGCCCGGCGCGCGTAGGACGCCCGAGTCCGGCGCCCACCGCCCGGGCCGTCCTTGCTGATCGAGTAGCCCGCGCAGCGGGCGTGTCGAGATCCACCAGCGCCGGAAGGGCGAGTCTGCGGACCTGTCCTGCTGACGACGACGGGTCTCGATACGCCCCTGCGGGGCTACTCGACCAGCATGTACGCCCCTGCGGGGCTACTCGACCAGCATGTACGCCCGTGCGGGGTTACTCGACCAGCATGGGTGCGGGCGTCTCTTCCACGGTGGGTGCCCCGCGAGATCCCCTTGTCGGGGCTGGCGGGTCTCTATGCGCCCCTCCGGGAGCGAGGGTCAGCCGGCGCAGAAGCCGAGCTCGACGGTCGAGCCCTGGGGGACGTCGCCCGGGGCGATCGACTGGGTGGTGATCGGCGGGTTGGCCCGGACGGACTCGCAGGTCTCGTCGGGAGCCTCCTCGCCGATCAGCTGGAGCTGCTCGGACGCCAGGGTCGCGAGGGCGGTGCTCAGCGTCTGGCCGACGAGGTCGGGCAGGGTCACCTGGCCCGAGGAGACGACGAGGTCGACCGGCGTCCCCGGGGCGAGTTGCTGGCCGCCGGCAGGAGTGCTGGAGAGCACCACGTCGCCCGGCACGGTGGGCGAGTTCTGGCGCGTCTGCGATCCCTCCGAGAAGCCGGCCCCGGTGAGGGCGGCGATCGCCTCCTCGAGGGTCGACCCCGCCGTCTCGGGGACGGCCACCGGCTGGGCGCCCTGAGAGACGTAGACCCGGATGACCGTCTCGGGCGCGACGATCGTGCCGGAGCCGGGATCGGTGCGGATCACCTCGCCGGCCGGGACCGTGTCGCTGAACTCCGCGAGCTGACTCGCCACCAGATCGAGCTCGGTGAGCGTCGACTGCGCGCTGTCGTAGCTGGTGCCCGTCAGCACGGGGACCTCGCGCGACTGCGAGGGCAGGGTGGTCGTCGGCTGGAGCGTGAGCACCCAGATCACCAGCGCCGCCACGATGACGGCGAGCACGACGATCGAGGACCAGATCCAGAGCACCGGCGGGCGGCGCTGGGTGCGGACGATCGAGTTGTCCTCCGCGAGCTGGCGCAGCGCGAGCTCGGAGTCGTTCATGCCGCCGCCGCTGCGTGCGGCGAAGAGAGACGTGGTCAGCTCGTCGATCGGGCGGTGGTCGGGGAGACGGCCGGCCGCGGCGTCGCGCAGGTCGTCGCGGAACTCGGCCGCTCCCTGGAAGCGCTCGTAGCGGTCCTTCGACAGCGCTCGGGCGACGACGCCGTCGAGGGCGGGCGAGACGGCGGGATTGATCGAGCTGGGCGCCGGGGGCGTCTCGCTGACGTGCTGGTAGGCGACGGCCACCGGGGTGTCCCCGCGGAAGGGAGCGCGGCCGGTGAGCAGCTCGAAGAGGACGATGCCGGCGGAGTAGAGGTCGCTGCGCGCGTCGACCTGCTCGCCCTTCGCCTGCTCCGGCGAGAAGTAGGCGGCGGTGCCGAGGATCGCGGTGGTCTGCGCCACGGTCGCGGCGGAGTCGGAGACGGCGCGGGCGATCCCGAAGTCCATCACCTTCACCTGGCCCGAGGGGGTCAGCATGATGTTGCCGGGCTTGATGTCGCGGTGGACGACCCCCGCGCGGTGGGAGTACTCGAGCGCGGTGAGGATGCCCTCGGTGATGCGGACGGCCTCGTCGACCTCGACCGGTCCCTCGGCGATGACGTCCTTCAGCAGGCGCCCCTCGATGTGCTCCATCACGATGAACGGACGGCGCGACTCCGCGCCGGTGTCGTCGAGCGAGACCTCCTCGCCGGCGTCGAAGACGCGGACGATGGTCGGGTGCGACATGCGGGACGCGGACTGCGCCTCCTGCCGGAAGCGCAGGCGGAAGGCGGAGTCGGAGGACAGCGAGAGCTTGAGCTCCTTGATCGCGACCGTGCGCCCCAGGCGGGTGTCGGTGCCGAGGTAGACCTCGGACATCCCGCCGCGACCGAGCCGGGGCCCGACCTGGTACCGTCCTGCGATCAGGCGTCCCTCATCCGTCACGCGCACGCTCCCGCCCTGTACTTCCGTGTGGCACGGCCCCCGGGGAGCCACGGCAAGTGTACCCGGGCGCCTCCCGGCAGCCCGGCGCGCGGCGCCGGGCACTCATCGCGCCGCCGGGTGAGGCCCGCGCGGACCCTTCCGAGACCGACGTCGTGCGACAGCGCCCCGCGCCACGTTCGCTCCTCCATTGACGAGGAGCCGCGGGTATCACATGGTGAGTTCGCCTCATCATGAGACGGGCTGATCGAGCGGCTCGTCGTTAGTCAGACCAACATCGATCGAAGGAGTCCCATGTCCTCGTCCTCTCGTTTCTCCGCGGATCGCCTCGCGGTCGTCGCGCTACTGCTCGTGGTCCTCACCATCGCAGTGGTGCTCGCCGTAGGAACGGAGCTGCCCGCTCCGGCGCGGATCAGCATCGCTGCCGTCTCGGGGGTGATCGCTGCAGTGGTCACTCGTGCCCTGGTTCGCCGTCAGGACAGTCGCGGCCGCTGAAAGCGAGGAGCCCGCCCTCCGGTGCCGCGGTCGCGGTCGGAGGGCGGGCTCATTCGAGCGGTAAGGGTCAGCGCTCGTCGGGGGCGTTCGAGGCCGGCGCCGACGAGGTCGGGGTGGCCGTCGCCGTCGGGGTCTGCGTCGGGGTAGGAGCCACGACGGGGACCGAGAGGGTCGGCGAGGCGGGGGACTCGGGCTCGCCGCAGAGCACCGTGTAGGTGATGTCGATCGTGCCTGCGGACCCGCCGGCCTGGATCGTCGCGGTGGTCGACGTCGACGGGTTGGTGCTCGTCACTGTCGCGCCCTCGCCGGAAACTGTCACCCGGTAACCGGTCACGGAGGTTCCGCTCGGGCACTGGTTGTAGTTGCTCCAGGTGACGTTGAACGTCTCGCCGGGCTCGACGCTCGACGCGGCGGGGGTGACCGTCGGGACGGCGGTCGGAGCGCCGGGGACGGCGACCTCGGTGTAGGTCGTGACGACGATCGTGGTGCCCTTGATCACGTTGGCGGTCGGGTTGACCTCCTCGACCGTGCCGATCTGGTCCGAGCTGGGAGCGCTGGAGCCCTCCTCGCGCTGGACGCCCATCCCGAGCTCGGTGAGCTCGGCCTCGACCTCGTCGAAGGGGCGGCCGACGTAGTCGGAGGAGTTGATGACCACGATGTTCGAGCTCGGCGTCGCCGACGGCGTCTGCGAGGGGGACGGCGCCTGCGACGGGGGCTGGCTCACCGTCGGGCTCGGCGTCGGCTCGGCCTCGGTGCCGCCGTTGCTGGTCAGCGCGAAGATCGTGCCGCCGATCACCACGGCGAGGATCACGATCAGGGCCACGAGCGGCCAGGTCCAGGGGCTGCGCTTGCGCGGCTCCTCGGCCTCGATCGTCTCGTCCAGGGCGCCCGTCGGCGGGTTCGCCGCAAAGGCGGTCGTCGCTCCGGCGCCCAGGATCGTCGTCGCCTGGGTCGTGTTGCCCGCCGCGGACGGAAGGACGGTGGTGGCCTGCGTGTTGGGCAGGTCGGCGGCGACGGCCGGCACCGCGAGGGCGGCACCGCGGACGTCGCCCGAGCGCAGGGCCTGCGCGGCGCGGGCGAGGTGCGCGGCGGTCGCCGGCCGGTCGACCGGCTTCTTCGCGATGCAGGAGTAGACCAGGTTGCGCACGGGCTCGGCGACCGTGACCGGGAGCTCCGGCGGGGTGTCGTTGATCTGGGCCATCGCGATGGCGACCTGCGACTCGCCGGTGAACGGCCGGCGGCCCGCCAGGCACTCGTACGCGACGATGCCCAGCGAGTAGATGTCCGTCGCGGGGGAGGCGGGCTGTCCGCTCGCCTGCTCCGGGGAGAGGTACTGAACGGTGCCCATGACCTGGCCGGTCGCGGTGAGCGGGACCTGGTCGGCGATGCGGGCGATGCCGAAGTCGGTGATCTTGACGCGGCCGTCGGGCGTGATCAGGAGATTGCCGGGCTTCACGTCGCGGTGCACCAGTCCGGCGGCGTGTGCTGCGTGCAGGGCCAGCGCGGTCTGCGCCACGATGTCGAGGACCTTGTCCGTCGACAGCACGCGCTCGCGCTCGAGGACCGTGGAGAGCGCCTCGCCGGGCACCAGCTCCATCACGAGGTAGGCCGAGCCGTCCTCCTCGCCGTAGTCGTAGACGTTGGCGATGCCCTCGTGGTTGACGAGCGCGGCGTGCCGGGCCTCGGCGCGGAAGCGCTCGAGGAACCCGGGGTCGCCGAGGTACTCGTCCTTGAGGATCTTGATCGCGATCGTGCGGCCGATGACGAGATCCGTCGCCTGCCACACCTCTCCCATGCCGCCGATGGCGATCCGGGACTGCAGTTCGTAGCGTCCCCCGAAGGTGAGGCCTGATGTGGGTCTCATTTGTTCAGCACCGCCTCTAGTACCTGTTGTGCGATGGGTGCGGCGATCAGGTTGCCGTACCCGGTCTGGCCGAGCCCCCCGCCGTCCTCCACGAGGACGGTGATGGCGTACTGCGGATCGTCCGCAGGAGCGAATCCGGTGAACCAGAGGGTGTACGGGTCGTCCCCGCCGTTCTCAGCGGTGCCGGTCTTACCGGCCACCGTGACGCCACCTATTGTTGCATTCGTCGCCGCGCCGCCCTGGACGCTGGCGACCATCATGGCCTTCACGGCGTCCGCCGTCTCGGTGCTCACGGCCCGGCCGAGCGACTTCTCCTCGAAGCGCTGCAGCACGCTGAGGTCCTGCGAGCGGATGACGTCCACCAGGTTCGGCTGCATCACCTCGCCGCCGTTCGCGATCGCCGCGGAGACCATCGCGATCTGCAGCGGGGTCGCCCGCACCTCGAACTGGCCGAAGGCGGTCAGCGCCGTCTGCGCGTCGTCCGTGGTCTGCGGGTAGGTGCTCGCCTCGACCGACATCGGGATCTCGAGCTCGGTGTCGAAGCCGAACTTCTCGGCCTGGGCGCGGATCGCGGCGGCGCCCAGCTCGACCCCCATCTCGGCCATCGGCACGTTGCAGGAGAGCGAGACCGCCGTGGCGAGGGTCACCGTGTCTCCGGAGCCGCAGAGACCGCCGCCGGAGTTGGTGACCTGCGAGCTCGAGCCCGGCAGGGTGTACGCCTGGACGTTCGGGAAGCTGGAGTCGGGCGTGAAGCGGCCGGACTCGAGGGCGGCCGAGGCGACGACGAGCTTGAAGACCGAGCCGGGCGGGTTGAGCGAGCCGCCGATGGCGCGGTTGATGAGGGGATCGGTCGGGTCGTCGTTCAGCGCGCGGTACGCCGCGAGGACGTCGTCGGTGTCGTGAGACGCCAGGGCGCTCGGGTCGAAGGTCGGCTTGGAGACCATCGCGAGGATGCGGCCGGTGGCCGGCTCGGTGACGACGACCGCTCCGGTGTAGTCGCCGAGGGCGTCGAACGCGGCCTGCTGCGCGACCGGGTCGATCGAGAGCTCGACCGAGGCGCCCTTGGGGTCCTGGCCGGTGACGAGGTTGTTGATCTCGTCGAAGAACTGCGAGTTCGAGGTGCCGGAGAGGTAGTCGTTCAGCGAGCGCTCGATGCCCGTCGTGCCCTGGTTCAGGGTGAAGTAGCCGGTCACGGCCGAGTAGAGCGGGCCGTTCGCGTACTGGCGCTGGAACTTGTAGATGTCGTCCGACGGCGTCGAGGAGGCGATCGGCTCCCCGCCGGCGAGGATGACGCCGCGCTCCGTCGAGAAGCTCTCGTACAGCGTCCGGGTGTTCCGGGAGTCCTCGGAGAGGGTGTCGGCCTGGAGGACCTGGATGGTGGAGGTGGACACGAAGAGGGCCACGAACATCGCCAGGACGACGAAGCTCACGCGCTTGAGTTCTCGGTTCATCGGGGAGTCACACCACCAGACGCGGCTGATTGCGCACTGTGTCGGACAGGCGGAGCAGGACGGCGACGATCATCCAGTTCGCGACGAGCGACGAGCCGCCGGCCGCGAGGAACGGCGTGGTGAGGCCGGTGAGCGGGATGACGCGGGTGACGCCGCCGATGACGATGAAGCACTGCAGGGCGATCACGAACGAGAGCCCGACGCCGAGGAGCCGGCCGAAGTCGTCCTGGCCGGCGAAGCCGATCCGGAAGCCGCGCGAGACGAGCAGGAGGTAGAGGCCGAAGATCGCGAACAGACCCGCGAGGCCGAGCTCCTCGCCCAGGCTCGCGATGATGTAGTCCGACTGCGGGACCGGGGTGATGTCGGGCATGCCCTGGCCGAGGCCGGTGCCGAGCAGGCCGCCGTGCGCGAGGCCGAACAGTCCCTGCACGAGCTGGTAGCTGCCGCCGGGGTCGGCGCCGTAGCGGTCGGAGCTGAAGGCGTCGAGCCAGTTCGCGAAGCGGTTGCCGACGTAGCCGAGGGTCTGGCTGGCGAGGATCGCGCCGCCGAGGAAGAGCCCGACGCCGATCAGCACCCAGCTGGTGCGGCCGGTCGCCACGTAGAGCATCACGAGGAACAGGCCGAAGTAGAGCAGCGCGGTGCCGAGGTCGCGCTGGAAGACGATGACGCCCATCGTCACGGCCCAGACCACGAGGATCGGGCCGAGGTCGCGCAGCCGCGGGAAGCGCATCTTCAGGAAGGTCTTGCCGACCATCGAGAGCGAGTCGCGGTTGCGGACGAGGTAGCCGGCGAAGAAGACCGCGAGCGCGATCTTGGCGATCTCGCCGGGCTGGAAGCTGAAGAAGTCGCCGATGCCGATCCAGACGCGGGCGCCGCTGACCTCCTTGCCGATGAACGGCAGGAGGGGGAGCAGGAGCAGCACGATCGCCGCGAATCCGGCCACGTAGGTGTAGCGGAAGAGGACGCGGTGGTTGCGGATCACCAGCAGGACGACGATCGCGGCGACGATCGCGAGGCCGCTCCAGATGATCTGCCGGACGGCGACCGACTCCCAGCCGGTCGCGCCGTCGGCGATGTCGATCCGGTAGATCTCGGCGACGCCGAGCCCGTTGAGGACGGTGGCGATCGGCAGGAGGAAGGGATCGGCCTCGGGCGCCGCGAAGCGCAGCACGACGTGGACGACCAGCACGAGACCGGAGAGGCCGGCGCCGAGCGAGACGAGGGTGGTGTCGACCGCGCCGAGGGCGCCGAGCTGGACCAGGACGATCGCCGACGCGTCGATCAGGCACGCGCCGATCAGCAGCAGCAGCTCGAGGTTGCGCAGGCGCTGGCGGAGGAAGCGCGGGCGCTCCCGGGTGGCGGGGGCAGTGGCGGTGGCGGTCACGGTGCTCCGTTCGCGTCCGTCAGGCGCTCGACGATGTCGACGGCGCCGGCGTAGGAGTCGGCGCTGATCGTCTGCTCGAGCTGCTCGACGTCGTAGTCGCGGAGGGAGTCGAGGGGGATCCCCGTGTCCTCCTTCACTCCGGAGAGCGAGAGCGGCCCGACCGACTGCTGGATGCCCTGATAGATGATGACGTTCTGGCCGTCGGTGCCGACGTAGAAGCGCGACTGCGTCCAGTCGTAGGCGAGCAGGACGCCGAGGAAGCCGGCGATCAGCACGAGCGAGAGGCCGACGAGCCAGGTGATCCGGCGGCGCAGGTGCCGGCGGCGGTCCTCCTCGATCAGCTCGTCGAGGTAGTCCTCGGACGCGGGCTCGAAGTGGGTCGGGCCCTGGGCGGCCGGGGCGCGGGTGTGCAGGCGGAGGCCGGGGATGCGGATCCGGTTCTGCGAGTCGTCGGTGCTGAGCGGCGTCGGCGCGGCGGCGGAGCCGACGATCACGGGCTCGGCCGTCGGCGCGAGGATCTGCGCGGTGTCGCCGGCGCCCGGGACGTCGAGGATGACGACCGTCACGTTGTCCGGTGCGCCGTGCGAGAGGCTGTCGCGGATCAGGCGGTCCGCGACCTGCTGCGCCGTCTCGTCCCGGGAGAGCTCCTTCTGGATCTCGTCGTGCGGGACGACGCCGGAGAGGCCGTCGGAGCAGATCAGCCAGCGGTCGTTCGGCTCGGTCTCGAGGGTGAGGGTGTCGATCTCGGGATTCGTGTGCACGTCGCCGAGGACCCGCATCAGGACGGAGCGGCGCGGGTGCGTCATCGCCTCCTCCTCGGTGATGCGGCCGGAGTCGACGAGGCGCTGGACGAAGGTGTGGTCGGTGGTGACCTGCTCGAGCTTGCCGTCGCGGAGCACGTAGATCCGGGAGTCGCCGATGTGCGCGATGGCGACCGACTCGCCCACGCGGACGATGGCGCTGACGGTGGTGCCCATGCCGGTGAGCTCGGGGTGGTCGACGACGGCGTCGGCCAGCATCGTGTTCGCGGCGAGGAGCGTGCGCTTGAGCTCGTCCTCGGCCTCGTAGGTGGAGGCGTAGGTGCGGTCGGCCTGCGCGATGCGCTTGATCGCGATGGAGGAGGCGACGTCGCCGCCCGCATGCCCCCCCATGCCGTCGGCCACGACGAAGAGCTGCCGGCCCGCGTAGCCGGAGTCCTGGTTGTTGGAGCGGATGCGGCCGACGTGCGAGACGGCGGCGCTCTCGCGCGTGACGCCCGTCTCCGCGGCGCTGTCGGGTGTGGCTGCCACGCGCTACGACCGCCGCAGCTCGAAGGTCGTCGTGCCGACCTTGACCGGGGTGTTCAGCGGCACCTTGGTGGGGGCGCCGACGCGACGGCCGTCGAGGAACGTGCCGTTGGTGGAGTCGAGGTCCTGGATCATCCACTCGTCGTTCCAGATCAGCAGGCGCGCGTGGTGCGTCGAGGTGTAGTCGTCGCGGATCACCAGCGCCGACTCCGAGGAGCGGCCGATCGTGAGCGGCTCGCCGTTGAGCTCGAGCTCGGTGCCGCGCTTGGGGCCCGAGGTGATGACGAGGCGCTGCGCGGTGTGCACGGTGGCGACGCCGCCGGAGTCGGTGCGCTCCTCGCGGGGGCGCCGTGCGGAGGGGGCCGACGGCTGGGGCGCGGGGGCGGGGACCGCCGCGGCGGCCACGACGGGCTGCGCGGCGGTGACGAACGGAGCGGCGTCCTGCCCGGCCGCGGGCTGCTGGCCCGCGGGCAGCTTGCGCACCCGCTGGCCGAACAGGTCGGAGCGCAGCGCGTAGACGATGCCGAACACGAAGAACCACAGCAGCGCGAGGAACGCGATGCGCAGGAGGAAGAGAGTGAGCTCGCTCATAGCCGGTCGTCCCAGAATCCCTCGGAGGAGCGCCCGGACGGACCGGACGGCGAGCGGTCGGCGCGCGCGGGTGCGGCGCCCTGGACGACGCGGAAGACGATCCGCGTGCGTCCGATCGAGATGGTCTGCCCGGGCGAGAGCGGCGCCTGGGTGACGGGCTTGCCGTCGAGCTTGGATCCGTTGGTGGAGCCGAGGTCGTGGACCTGGGCGCGGACGCCGTCCCAGAGGATCTCGACGTGCTTGCGGGAGGTGCCGGAGTCGTCGACCGTGATGTCGGCGTCGCTGCCGCGCCCGATGACCGTCCTGGACTTCGTGATCGGGTAGCGCTTGCCGTCGATCTCGAGCGCGGGCGTGGAGGCGACGACGCCCTTGACGCTGCGCGAGTCGACCTCGACCATCCCGGCGCTGAGCGACTCGTCGGCGGCGAGCGAGATGTCGATCGGGCCGGAGAAGCGGAAGCCCTGCTTCTTGGCGTGCTCGGTGGCGACCGTGGTGAGCTCGTCGATGAGCGTCGGGCCCATCCGCTCCATCCGGTCGAGGTCGGCGGCGGACATGCGCAGGGTCAGCTGGTTGGGCACGAGGATGCGGTCGCGGGTGACCACGGCCGCCGTGGTGTCGAGCTCGCGGCGGAGAGCGGAGGCGAGCTCGACCGGCTGCAGACCCGACTTGAAGGTCCGAGCGAAAGCGCCGTTGACGACGCGCTCGAGTCCCTT
Organism: Rathayibacter sp. PhB151; assembly: GCF_004366415.1. NCBI lineage: Bacteria > Bacillati > Actinomycetota > Actinomycetes > Micrococcales > Microbacteriaceae > Rathayibacter > Rathayibacter sp. PhB151. Next base: position 1,373,118 of record NZ_SOEN01000006.1, read on the forward strand.
CTCGAAGTTGTCCAGAATGCCCACAGTCTTCCGATCTTCCGTTTCTTCGCCTCTCGGCGGTCGCGTTGGGATCGAGGTGTCTGCGCGCCCGGTCCGCTTCCGATCTCGTGTCTGCGCCGCGCACGGCTACGGGCATGTTACTGGGATGCTCTGGATACGGCCTCCCCGAGCGGGATTCGGGGTGCGGACCGCGCCGGTCCGGGCAGGCGGGCTCGGGCTCGTGGAACCGCGTCCGGCACGCGCGGATCGGCCGATCTCGCGTGCCGAGGGCCGTTTCGCGTGCCGGAGGTGGCACGTGACGGCCGAGCCGCGCGCCGCCCGGTTTCTGGTCTCGGCCGCGGGAGTGCTAGTCTTTCTCGTCGGTGCTTCGGTGCCGTTGGTGAGCGCGAGTGGCGGAATAGGCAGACGCGCACGGTTCAGGTCCGTGTGCCCGAAAGGGCGTGGGGGTTCAACTCCCCCCTCGCGCACCAGAAACACAGCCCCCGATCGGAATCCGGTCGGGGGCTGTGCTGTTCACCGGGGGCTGTGCTGTTCACCGGGGGCTGTGTCGTTCACCGGGGGCTGTGTCGCTCCCGGACTGTGATCAGGCACGGCTCGACGACGCGACGAGGGCCGGTCATCGCGCGCCGGGATCGCCTCCACCGCGGCATGAGCTTGATCCGAGATGCCGACCATGGCAGTGTGACCGGTGCGTCAAGCGTCCGCCGCACTCAGTGCGGCAAGTCCTACAGCCATCTCGTCCGCGAGGTGGCTGTAGTTGTTTCCGCGTCGATGGTTCCAGGGAGGGAATCGCTTGCTGCTCTGCTGCATCGACGAGTCCGGGGATGAAGCGGCGCTCAGGACGTCGACGGATCCGCCTGTGATCGCCGGCCTGGTCGTCGAGCATCGGATGGCGAAGTCCTTGATCTGGCGGTTCCTCCAGATCAAGAAGAAGGACAACACCAGTCTCAGTGCCGACGAGGCGAAGCTCTCGGACGTCATCCGCTTCGAGATGAAGGGGAGCGAGCTCCGGAAGGACATCCGCTCCGGGTCCAGGCGCCCGCGTCGTCGCGCCTTCGGAGTTCTCGACGATGTGCTCGAGCTGCTGGAGGAGCACCACGTGACGATCGTCGGCGATGTGAGCGTGAAGGGCGAGAAGCCTCTGCGGCGGTGGGTGTACTCGGACTCCATCGCGTGGATCACGGAGCAGTTCGAAGTCGCCTTGCGAGCTGCGGAGACACCGGGACAGGTGATCCTCGACGCCCGCACGAAGAGCAAGAACGTGCCGAGTGTTCACCGGATCACGACCAAGCGCTTCAAGTCGGGCGGAGACTCCTTCCCGCACCTGGTGGAGTCGCCGCTGTTCGGCCACAGTGATGCGCACGTCGTTCTGCAGCTCTCGGACATCGTCGTCTCCGCTCTGCTCTTCCCCATGGCCTGCGCGGGGTACTGCTCCTCCCTCCTCGACAACGTCCACATCACCCCGGAGTTCGAGGCCGTTCGCCTGCGGTACGGAGCGCGATTGAGGCTGTTGGAGCACCGCTACCTCGGACCGGCAGGTGAACGGGCTGGGGGGCGTGCGAGTGACCGATCACATGAACCGGCAGCCGACCCTGGGTCTGTACCAGGAGGTGCCTTTCTCCTACCGGGGTCGTGCATTCGCCTCCTCGTCCGCGGACACGTCGGACGATCCCGGTTCCGTCGAGACCACAGGGCGATCGGGGGAGCAGGGCGAAAGCCGATGACGGCCGTCAGGGAATGCCGACGACGCCGGGACACCGGGGGAGGGGCGCGTGTTCACCGGGCGGATGCCGCGGGCGGGCACTGTCGGCGCATGATCGCTCTCCGCGCCGACGTCGGCGGCCTCGACTCGAGGGCGCTGCCCGAGCTGCTGCGCCGACTCCGCCGGCACCGGCACGTGCAGGTGGGCGGGCGTCAGTGGATCGCGGTGCTGCCCGAGGTCGGCTCGGTGCTCCTCACAGACGGCGCCGAGCTGGTGCTCGACGTGCTGGTGGAGCGCCGCGCGCTGCTGCCGATCGTCATCGACGCCCTCGAGGCGGAGCTGCGGCGCGACGGCTTCCGCGAGCGGCTCGCCCTCCGCTGGTCGACCCCCGACGCGGTCCCGGTCCCCTTCCGCTGACGCCCGGCGCCCCCCGCGAGATGCCACTTGTGCACGCTTTTCACGGCGTGTCGCGTGCACAAGTGGCATCTCGCGAGAGGGAAGGACGGGGTCAGCGGCGGGTGAGTTCGACGACGGGGATGGTGCGGGTGGTCTTGGCCTCGTAGCCCTTGAAGCCTTCGGAGGCGTCGGTGAAGCGCTTCCAGCCGGCGTCGCGCTCGGCGCCCTCGAGGGTGCGGGCGCGGACGGGGACGGTGCCGTCGTCGGGGGTCTCGATCACGGTGTCGGGGTTCGCCTCGAGGTTGTGGAACCAGGCCGGGTGCTTCGGGGCGCCGGCGGCGGAGGCGGCGATCAGCCAGACGTCGTCGGAGGGGTGCAGGCCCATCAGCGGGGCGATGCGCTCCTCGCCGGATCGCGCGCCGGTGTGGTGCACGAGGACGAGGCTGCGGCCGAAGCCCGCGGTCGTCACCGTCCCGCCGTTCGCGCGGAACTCCGCGATGATCTGCTCGTTGAAGTCGGCCATGCTCGTGCTCCTCGACGTCGGTTTCAGGCGCGGGCGCCGAGGGCGTCCGTCCGCGAGCCAGGGCCGGACGCGGGAGGCGGCTCCGAGCCGCCGACCGCCGCCGCGGGATCCGCGAGCGCGCGACGCCAGGGTAGCTCCGCGGCCCCCACCAGCTCCAGCCTCGAGCGCAGGGCCGCGCGCTCGATCCGGACGCCGCGGGCGAGGTCGCTGAGGGCGCGCGCCGAGACGCGGGCCGCCAGGCGCTCGCGGTCGACGGTGAGCAGCGAGCCGAGGAAGCCGCCGAGGACGACCGCGGTCGGGTTGAAGAGGTTGATGTAGGTCGAGAGGCCCTCGGCGAGCAGGTCGACCTGGCGGGCCACCTCGCCGAGGACGGCGGGGTCGCGGGAGGTGCCGAGCGCGATGTCGAGCTCGTCCTGATCGAGGACGCGGGCGCCGAGCACGTCGAGGAGGGAGCGCATCCGGACCTCCGCCTCGAGGCAGCCGTGCCGCCCGCAGCCGCAGAGGCGGCCGTTCGCGGCGACGAGGGTGTGGCCGAGCTCGGCGGCGAACCCCGAGGAGCCCTGCAGCGGGACGCCGCCGATGATCACGCCGCCGCCGATGCCGCTGGCGCCGCCGGTCACGTAGACGACGTCGGCGACGCCCCGTGCGGCTCCGAACAGCGACTCGCCGATCGCGCCGAGCGTGGCGTCGTTGCCGACCGAGACGGGGAGGTCGAGCGCGCGGCTGAGCTGCGACGCGAGGTCGACGTCGCGCCAGCCCAGGTGCGGCGCGCGGTGCACGAAGCCCGAGTCGGCCTGCACGAGGCCCGGCACGGCGACGCCGGCGCCGAGGAGGACGCGATGGGTCTCCCGCTCGGCGCGGAAGCCGGCCACGATGCCGCTGACCACGCGGACGACGGTCGACGGGCTCGCCGGCTTCGGGGTGTCGAAGCGGACGCGGCGGAGGAGGTCCCCGTGCAGGCCGACCAGGCCGACGATGATCGCGTCGGTGTCGAGGTGGACGCCGACCATCGCGAAGGTGAGGCCGGGGACGACGGTCGCGCTCGGGCGGCCGATGCGGCCGTCGGAGGCGGTGGTCTCCTCCTCCACCCAGCCGAGCTCGCTCAGCTCGCCGACGAGGTTGGCGACCGCCGAGCGGTTCAGGCCGGTCAGGCGGCCCAGCTCGGCGCGGCTGATCGGTCCGGAGCGGTGCACCAGGGTCGCGATGGCGGCGAGGTTGTGCCGACGGAGCAGAGCGTTGCTCGATGCTCCGACTGCTCCTGCCATGCTGCTCAGCCTCTCGTCGGCGCGATGGGGCACCGGTCCGGGGATGCGCTCGGGCGCGGGCCCTCCGTGGAGAGAGCACGCGCCCGAGCACGGTGCAGGGAGGAGAGAAGGCTAGCGCCCGCCCGCCCTCCTCTTGTTGAAGATGTCGAACGCGACGGCCAGCAGGAGCACGAAGCCCTTGATCGCCATCTGCCACGCGGCGTCGACGGAGAGGATCGACAGGCCCATGTTGAGCACGCCCATCACCAGACCGCCGATGACCGCGCCGACCACCGTGCCGACGCCGCCCTGGACGGCCGCGCCGCCGATGAAGACCGCGGCGATCGCGTCGAGCTCGTAGTTCTGACCGGCGGAGGCGACGGCGCCGCCCGCGCGTGCCGTGCTGACGATGCCGGCGACACCGGCCAGCGCGCCCATGTTCACGAAGATGAAGAAGTTGACCCACTTCGTCTTCACGCCCGACATCATCGCGGCGAACAGGTTGCCGCCCATCGCGTAGATGTGGCGGCCGAAGACCGTCCGCCCGAGCACGAAGCTGTAGGCGAGGATCAGCACCGCGAGCACGATCAGGATGATCGGCGTGCCGCTGTAGCCCGCGAGCAGCCAGGCGAGGGCCATGATCGCGACGACCGCGACGACGGCCTTCACATAGAAGGACGCGATCGGCTCGCGCGGGAGCTCGAGACGGCGCAGCGTGGCGCGGGTGCGCACCTGCTGCACGACGAGGGCGACGCAGACGAGCAGCCCCAGCACCAGGGTGAGCGCGTCGCGGCCGGCGATGCCGCCGAGGACGCCCGGCAGCCAGCCCGCGCCGATCGCGGTGAACTCGGTGGGCAGGCCGTTGATCGTGCCGCCGGTGAGCAGGACCAGGGTGAAGCCGCGGAAGATCAGCATGCCCGCGAGGGTCACGATGAACGCCGGTATGCCGACGAACGCGACCCAGAAGCCCTGCCAGGCGCCGACGGCGGCACCGGTGACCAGGGCGACGATCACGGCGGCCCACCAGGGCAGGCCCCAGTTGTTCATCGCGATCGCGGAGATGGCGCCGACCATCGCGACGACCGAGCCGACCGAGAGGTCGATGTGGCCGGCGATGATCACCATCACCATGCCGATCGCGAGGATCAGCACGTAGGCGTTCTGCTGGATCAGGTTGTTGACGTTGCCCGGCAGCAGCAGCCGGCCGTTCGTCAGGACCTGGAAGAGCAGGATGATGATCGCGAGGGCGGCGAGGATGCCGTACTGGCGGAGGTTGATGTTCAGTCGGCGCGCCCGCTTGGGCGGCGTCGACGGCGTGCTCGCCGGCGTTCCGCTCGGGGCTGTCGTGGTCGTGGCGCTCATCGGGCCTGTTCCTTTCCGGCGGTCATGTAGTGCATGAGGTGCTCCTGGGTGGCGTCGGCACGGTCGATCTCGCCCGTGATGCGCCCCTCGGAGATGGTGTAGATCCGGTCGGCCAGCCCGATCAGCTCGGGCAGCTCGGACGAGATGACGACGACCGCCTTGCCCTGGGCCGCGAGCTCGTTGATGATGCCGTAGATCTCGTACTTGGCTCCCACGTCGATGCCGCGGGTGGGCTCGTCGAGGATCAGCACGTCCGGGCCCGAGAAGATCCACTTCGAGAGGACGACCTTCTGCTGGTTGCCGCCCGAGAGCTTGCCGGTGACGGCGGAGACGCTCGGGGCCTTGATGTTCATCTTCGAGCGGTACGAGTCGGCGACCTTGTACTCGCGGTGCTTGTCGATCACGCCGAGGCGGGCGAGCCGCGAGAGCGCGGCGGCCGACACGTTGACGGTGATGTCGCCGATGAGGTTGAGGCCGTAGCGCTTGCGGTCCTCGGTCGCGTAGGCGAGGCCGTTGCGGATCGCCTCCTCGACGGTGCGCGTCTGGATCTCCTTGCCGTCCTTGAAGACGCGGCCCGAGATGCCGGTGCCGTAGCTGCGGCCGAAGATGCTCATCGCGAGCTCGGTGCGCCCGGCGCCCATCAGCCCCGCGAAGCCGACGATCTCGCCGGCCCGCACGGTGAAGGAGGCGTCCTCGACGACCACGCGATTGATGTCGACCGGGTGGTGGACCGTCCAGTTCTCGACGCGGAGCTTCTCCTCGCCGATCTGCGGATCGCGCGGCGGGAACATGCTGTTGAGGTCGCGGCCGACCATCGCGCGGATGATCCGGCTCTCCGAGGCGTCCTCGCCGGCCATCGCGAAGCTCTCGATGGTGCGGCCGTCGCGGATGATCGTCACGGTGTCCGCGATGGCGCGGATCTCCTTCAGCTTGTGGCTGATGATGATGCAGGTGATGCCCTGGCGGCGCAGCTGGTCGATCAGGCCGAGCAGGTGGTCGCTGTCCTCGTCGTTGAGCGCGGCGGTGGGCTCGTCGAGGATGAGGAGCTTCACCTCCTTCGCGAGGGCCTTGGCGATCTCGACGAGCTGCTGCTTGCCGACGCCCAGTTCGAGGATCTTCGTCGCCGGGCTCTCGGCGAGGCCGACCCGGGCGAGCAGCTTGGCCGCCTCCGCGTTCGTGGCGTTCCAGTTGATGACGCCGCGGGTGGACTTCTCGTTGCCGAGGAAGATGTTCTCGGCGATCGAGAGGTAGGGGCTCAGCGCGAGCTCCTGGTGGATGATGACGACGCCGTCGGCCTCGCTGTCGTTGATCGAGCGGTACTGCGCCTGGCGGCCCTCGAACTCGATCGAGCCCTCGAAGCTGCCGACGGGGTAGACGCCCGAGAGGACCTTCATGAGCGTCGACTTGCCGGCGCCGTTCTCGCCGCAGATGGCGTGGACCTCGCCCGGCTGGACCGAGAGCGAGACGCCGTCGAGGGCGCGGACACCGCCGCCGAACTCCTTGACGATGTCGCGCATGATGAGGATGGGACTGGCCAACAGGGCCTCACTTCGTTGTGCAGAGGATGGGCTTCGAGGGGAAGAAGGGGGAGAAGGGCGGGGTGGGGGAGGATCACTCCTCCCCTGCCCCGCCCGACCGATCAGAGTCCGACGTCGCCGGCCGTGAGGAAGCCGGAGTCGACGAGGACCGACTGCACGTCGTCCTTGACGACGACCTGCGGCTCGAGGAGGTAGGACGGGACGACCTTCTCGCCGTTGTCGTACGTCTCGGTGTCGTTGACCTCGGGCTCCTCGCCCGCGACGATCGACTGCACCATCTGGAAGACGCGGTCGCCGAGGGTGCGGGTGTCCTTCCAGACCGTCATCGACTGCTCGTCGGCGAGGATCGCCTTGACGTTGGCCTTGTCGGCGTCCTGCCCGGTGATGATCGGGTAGTCGGCGCCGGGCGCGTAGCCGGCGGACTTCAGCGAGGCCTCGATGCCGATCGCCAGGCTGTCGTTGGGGGAGAGCACCACGTCGACCTTCTGGTCACCGGTGTAGAAGGAGGAGAGGCGGTTGTCCATCTCGGACTGCGCCTTGTCCGAGGCCCAGCCCTGGATGCCGATCGAGGCCCAGTCGTCGTCCGAGGCGGGCGACTTGCCGGACGGCACGACGAGCTTGCCACTCTCGATGTAGGGCTGCAGGACGTCCCAGGCGCCGGAGAAGAAGAACTTGGCGTTGTTGTCGTCGGGGCTGCCGGCGAAGGGCTCGAGGGTGAAGGGACCCGCGGCGTTGGCGAGGTCGAGGGTCGACTCGATGTACTGGCCCTGGAGCTGGCCGACCTTGTAGTTGTCGAACGTCGCGTAGTAGTCGACGTCGGCGGTGCCGTTGATCAGGCGGTCGTACGCGATGACGGTCGCGTTCTGCTTCTTCGCCTCGGCGAGGACGGGGGCGAGCGCCTCGCCGTCGATGGCCGCGACGACCAGGATCTTCGAGCCGCCGGCGATCTGGTTCTGGATCTGCGAGATCTGCTGGTCGGTCTTGTTGTCGGCGTACTGCAGGTCGACGGTGCAGCCGTCGCCCTCGAGCTGGGACTGGAGGCCCTCGCCGTCGTTGATCCAGCGCTCGAGGCTGCGGGTGGGCATCGAGATGCCGACGGTGCAGTCGCCTTCGGCGCCCGCGCCGGCAGCGGCGCCGCCCGAGTTGGCGGGGCTGGCGGAACAGGCCGCGAGGCCGAGGGAGATGATGCCGGCGGCGGCCAGCGTGGTGATGCTGCGGGAGATCTTCATGGAGTGCATTCCTCTCTGAAAGCAGTGTCCGAGGATGAGGACGGCGCGAGAGCGTGCAGGTGGGAGCACGTCGTCGTGTCGTCGCCCGGGAGGGGCGGGGAGCCCCGAGGGGCTTTGTCCACGGAGACAACATATTGCGCGTGCACCGGTCTGTAAAGCGCGACGGAAGATCGATCCGCGGCGTTGCCGAACCGTGACCTTCCCCCGGTGCCTCCGCGCCAGTGCTGGGTGAGACCGCTCTCAGGAGGAGACATGAAGGAGGGGACCCCGGGCACGAGCCGAGCTCGTTCCGGGGTCCCCGTGTTCTGCAGCGCCGTCGTCAGAGCCAGCGGCGCAGGCCCGGCCGCTCCAGGACGCCGGCCAGGGTGCGGTTCCGGGTCCGCAGCATGCGGACGAGGAGACCGGTCGCGGAGATCCGCGAGCAGGTCGCCGCGAAGGCGAGGACGAGGCCCGAGAGCAGCGCCATCACCGGGTACTCGTCGATGAGCTGATCGGCCGACCAGTACATCAGCAGCGTCGCGAGCGAGGCGAGCGCGGCCGGCGCGGTGAGGATCCCTGCGATCAGCGCGACGCCCAGCCCGATCTCGACGAGCGGCGTGACGAAGCCGAAGAGGCCGGCCTGAGCGTGCAGGATCGTCGACGCGAAGAGCTGGAAGTAGTCGGGCACCCGCCCGTTCTCCGCGGCGCCGTCGGCGACGAGGAGGATGTCGGAGGCCCCGAATCCGGATCGCAGCTTGATCGCGCCCTCGTTGATCCAGAGCAGGCCCAGGGCGACGCGGACGGCGGTGCCGAGGGCCGCGGCCGCCCAGCGCCGCCCGGGCCGCGTCACGAGAGCTTCGCCGCGCCGAAGACGGCCTTCGCCTTGTCGCAGTGCACGACGACGTAGGTGTAGTCGGCGGCGTCGCCCACGTCGAAGCTCTGGGTCTTCGTGTCGTAGGAGACCGGGCCCAGCTCGACACCGGCGCTCACGGCCTTCTCGTCGGTCCCGTTCGTCAGGTAGAGGTGCAGGTCCGGGCCCTCGTCGGAGGAGAAGCCGCTGAGGTCGACCGTCTTTCCCGACACGGTCGCGGTGCCGGCGACCTTCTTGCCGTTGAGGCCCTCGAACGCGCCTTCGCGGCTCTCGCCGGCCGGCGCGACCGTCGACGGCGCCGTGGTCTTCGCGGCGGCGGAGCTGGAGCTCGTGGACGACTGCGAGGCGGTTCCGGTGGCCGGCGCGCAGCCGGTCAGGACGCCGGCCACGAGGACGACTCCGGCGATCGCCTTGGGGAGCAGGTGACGGGACATGGGGGTGTTCCTCTCATTCGTGGTCCTCCGGGTCGAGACGACGCGGAGGACGGGAAGGCGACCGGAAGGGGTCCGGTCGCGACCTCGGGCGGGCCGCAGCGGAGTGTGGGAACGGCGCGGCCCGCCCGAGGAGTGCGGGAAGGGTCAGTTGACCTTCGAGATGGCGCAGGACTTGAAGCCCGAGTTCGCGTTGACCTGCACGTTGTAGGAGTGCCCGGCCTCGAACGTGTAGCCCGATCCGACCGGGCAGGCGTACTGCTCACCCGGTGAGGCGACGTCGCTCTGCGCGGAGTAGCCGTTGATCAGCACCTGCGAGGTGGTGAAGGACTTCTTCCCGCCGCTGAAGATCGAGTCGAGGCTGCTGCTGTTGATCACGTACGGGGTCGCGGGGTTCTTGGCGGACGCCGAGGTGCCGAACGACTCGTTGGCGCCCGGGCTCAGTGCCGAGCCCCACTTGTTGCCGAAGATCCAGTACTGACCGTCGACGACGAGCGTGGCCGAGGCGTAGGCGCCCGAGTCGGGGCTGTCCGGGCCGGTGTTGCTCACCTGCAGGAGGAAGTACGGAGCCGGTGCCGGCGCGGCCGCCCCGAAGAGCGCGACGCTGAAGGCGCCGGGGACGGCCGAGGCGTCGCCCCAGGCCGCGGGCGCGTAGTCGTTGTTGAGCGACCACTGCATCACGCCGGTCACGTGACCGTAGAGCTCGGGCTTCGCCTTCATCGCCTTCCACTGCGCGGCGAGGTCGGCGAGCACCGCGGCCTGGTCGTAGGCGGCGGCGCCGGATCCGCCGAAGACGTTGTTCGCGGTGCCGCTGGCGCCGGCGTTGCTGACCTGGCCGATCACGATCCTCGTGCCCTCGCCGATGCACAGCGAGGTGGCGGCGGAGCAGTCGGACCGCACCGCGCTATTCAGCGCGCGGGCGATCGTGCTGAAGAAGCCGGGGTCCTTCTCGGCGGCGCCGCCGACCGTCCAGCCGCCGGTGTTGTAGGTCTGAGCGAGCAGGTAGTCGACCGTGCCGCTCTTCAGGAGCGGACCGAACTGGTCGTTCGCGCCGTCGTGGACACCGGAGGTGAGGGTCAGGTTCGTGGGCGCGGCCGGGTCCACCTCGGTCCCGCTGCTCAGGTAGACCTGCGGCGCGACGGCGAGGGAGAGACCCGCGCCCTTCACGGTCGCGCCGAGGGCGCTGATCGTCGGGGCGTCGATGCCGTTCTCGAGGTCGAGGTCGACGCCCGTGATGCTCCCGCCGGTGAGCTTGGCGTTGTAGTCCTCGATCTGCGCGAGCAGCCGGGAGCCGACGGCGCTCGCCGTGCCGGTGTTCACGGTGTCCCGGGTGACGGTCTGCCCGCCGAGGCTGAGCAGGTTCACCGTGCCCTTCGCCTCCTGGTCGATGACCTTCTGCATCGCCGCGAGGGTCGCGGGATCGGCCGTGCTGCTCGCCGGGTCGGCGAAGGCGAACACGATCACGTTCGAGGCGGCGATGCCGGCCGGATCGATCTGCGCCAGCGAGCCGGTCGCTCCGAGCTGGAGGTAGGAGACGCGGAGGTCGGGGACGGCGCCCGCGGTGTCCGCGACGGCGGCCGGTGCGGCACCGCCTGCGACGACGGCGCTCGGAAGGGCGACCGCGGCGGCGAGGGCGGCGGCGGCCAGGAGGCGGCGGCGGAGTCGTGGTCTCATTCTCGGATGTCCCTTTCGTGGGTGGGGAGGGCGAGCGACGGTCGCGGCGGACGACGATCTGAACCGGCCTCGTGGGCGGCAGAGCGGTTTCGCGGGGTCGACATCGATGGTGAGCCGACCGCGCGGCGTCCCGAAATCTCTGGCACGGATCATCGGAGATGGCGGGAACGGCTGATGAGGCTCGGTGATCCATGTCCAGAACCTGAAAGTGCTCTTCGTTCATGAGGACGTATATAAAGGTTGATGCTTGCGTATAGAAAGACATCCATCCGCGGAAAGACGGGGAATCGAAGATGGCGGAGATCAGCTGATTCGGCGGGGAATCACTCAATTGGCGCCGGACTTGAATTCGGCACCCTCTCTCCTGTTACACTCACCGCTCGGTCACCCCGCAGCAGTCCCCGTTCACCGTGCGGATGAGCAGGTGGTGGCTTTGAGAATTCACATGTCCTGCCGTCGCGGACGTGTGGCGAGCGGATCCCGTTCCGGGGCGCTCGTAGCCGATCCTCGAGATGGAACAGCAGTGATGAAAGAGACCCTCCCGTCCACGGACTCCCCCCTCAGGCCGAGCTCGCCCTGCCGCATCGATCGGCAGCGCTTCAGCGGTCCGGGGGCCGAGAAGGCGATCAGCGAGTGGATGGGAGTCGGTGAATTCCATCCGCGCAGTCGAGAGGCGTTCGAGGCGGAGTCGGAGCGCGTGATCATCGATCAGGTGAGTGCTCAGCGGCTGACTGCCCGCGCCAATTACTTCACCTCTCCGGATTCGAGCTCTCTCGGATTCCCGAGAAGCAATCGCATCGAGATCGTGGCGCTGATCGAGGGCGAGTGCTTCATCTCCGTCGGCACCCAGCGCTATCGCCTCACCAGGGGCTCCATCGCCATCGCGGGCGGCGGCGAGCCGGTGTCCTCCGAGACCTACGACGTGACCGAGTGCGTCTTCATCAGCATTCCGGTCGATCAGCTGAGCGAGCGCTTCCGAGCCTCGGTCCCGCTCTACGGAGTGGAGGTGATCTCGCCGCCGCGACTGATGCGCCTGTTCCAGACGCTCTCGCACGAGCTCGCCTCGCACGACTCGATCTCGCCGGACGCGTTCCGCACGCAGCTCGCGCAGCTGACCGGGTTGATCGAGGCGTCGCTGGCGAACCGGTCGCACCTCGCCGTCGGCGACCTCGATCGGATCAAGCTCTCCCGGGAGCACGTCGAGGGCTACGTGCGCGACCACCTCGCCCAGCGCGATCTCACCGTCGGCACCCTGGCCGAGGTCTTCCACACCAGTCCCCGCACGATCCACCGGCTCTTCGCGAGCGACGGACCGACCCTCTCCGAGTACATCCGGACCAGTCGCCTGACGGCGCTCGCCGCGGAGATCAGTGCGGCCGACAACCCCGACGGCTTCGAGGTGCTCGCCGCCCGGTGCGGACTGCACGAGTACGTGACCGCCGCCCGGCTGTTCCGCAAGGAGTACGGCCTGACCATGCGCCAGTTCTGGAAGGCGTACCGCCTGCGCTGAGGCTCGCGGCGCACCTCGGGCTCGTAGAATCACTTTCGGCTCGCCGGAACGCCGCGATCGTGCGTGCCGGAGCCGATCTCGCGAGCCGAGGGTGGGGGCCGGAGCATGACGAAGGGCCGCCTGCGCGTGCTGCTCGGAGCGGCGCCCGGCGTCGGCACGACGTCCACGATGCTCGAGGAGGGCGGCCGGCTCGCCGCCGAGGGCCGCGACGTCGTGATCGCGGTCGTCGAGACGCACGGCCGCGCCGAGACCGCCGCGAGGATGGAGGGCCTCGAGGTCGTCCCGCGGCGCGCGGTGCTGCACCGCGGTGCGCGACTCGAGGAGATGGACCCGGCGGCGGTGCTCGCCCGCCGACCGGACATCGCGCTGGTCGACGAGCTCGCGCACACCATCGCTCCCGGTTCGTCGCACCGGAAGCGCTGGGAGGACGTGGCGGAGCTCCTCGACGCCGGCATCACCGTGCTCACGACCGTCGACATCCAGCACATCGCCTCGCTGAACGACGTCGTCGAGGCGATCACCGGGGCGCGGCCGCACGAGACGATCCCCGACGCCGTGCTCCGCGCCGCCGACCGGATCGAGCTCGTCGACCTCGCTCCGCAGGCGCTGCGCGACCGGCTCGCCGCGGGCCGCGTCTTCCCACCCGAGCGGATCGACGCCGAGCTCTCGCACCGCTTCCGCCTCGGCACGCTCACCGCGCTGCGCGAGCTGGCACTGCTCTGGCTCGCGGACGAGGTCGACAGCGCGCTCCGCGACTACCGCGGCGAGCACGGCATCGACAGCACCTGGGCCGCCCGCGAGCGCGTGGTCGTGACGCTGACCGGCGGCTCGGAGGGCGAGACGCTGCTGCGGCGCGGTGCGCGGATCGCCGCGCGCGCCTCCGGCGGCGACCTGCTCGCCGTGCACGTGCTGACGCCGGACGGACTGCGGACGCCGCGCCCCGAGGTGCTCGCGGCGCAGCGCGCGCTCGTCGAGTCGCTCGGCGGCAGCTACCACCAGGTGGTCGGCGAGGACGTGCCGCGCACCCTCGTCGCGTTCGCCCGCTCGGTGGACGCCACGCAGCTGGTGCTCGGCGTGAGCCGGCGCAGCCGCCTCGCCGCGGCGCTCACTCCGGGGATCGGCGCGACCGTGATCCGCGAGTCGGGTGACATCGACGTCCACATCGTCAGCCACTCGGCCGCCGGTCGCGCGGCGGTGCTGCCGCGCCTCGGCGGAGCCCTGACGCTGCGGCGCCGGCTCCTCGGCACGGCCCTCGCGCTGGTCGGCGGGCCGCTGGTCACCTGGCTGATGGCGAGCCTGCGGAGCGATGAGTCGATCACCAGCGACGTGCTCTCGTACCAGCTGCTCGTGGTGCTCGTCGCGCTGGTCGGCGGGCTCTGGCCGGCGCTGTTCGCGGCCGTCCTCTCGGGGCTGACCCTCGACTACTTCTTCGTCGATCCGCTCTACACGGTCTCCGTCGACGAGCCGCTGCACGAGCTCGCGCTCGCGCTCTACGTCCTGAACGCGGTGCTGGTCAGCGCCGTGGTGGACAGGGCGGCCCGGCGCTCCCGCGCGGCGAAGCGGTCCGGAGCCGAGGCGGAGCTGCTCGCGACGATCGCGGGCGGGGTGATCCGCGGCCAGGGTGCGCTGCAGGCGATCCTCGAGCGCGCGCGCGAGGCGTTCGGCCTCACCGGCGTCCGGCTGGTGCGGGACGGCGCGGTGGTCGCCGCGGACGGCGAGCCGGCCGCCGCGGGCGAGCCCGTGCGGATCCCGGTGGGCGCGCAGGCGGAGCTCGAGCTGCACGGCCGCGAGCTGGAGGGCAGCGAGCGGCGGCTGCTGCAGGTGGTCGCCGCGCAGCTCGACTCCGCGCTCGAGCGGGAGGCGCTGAGCGAGACGGCGAGCTCGCTGGCTCCGCTGGCCGAGACCGATCGGATGCGCAGCGCCCTGCTCTCCGCGGTCAGCCACGACCTGCGTCGGCCGCTGGCGGCCGCCACCGCCGCCGTCTCGGGGCTGCGCTCGCGCGACGTGGAGTGGAGCGAGGGCGACCGGGCGGAGCTGCTCGCGACCGCGGACGAGAGCCTCACCACCCTGGGCGCGCTGGTCACCGATCTGCTCGACGTGACCCGGCTCGAGGCGGGAGTGCTCGCGGTGTCGCTCGCGCCGCTGGACGCGGCCGATGTCGTGCTGCCCGCTCTCGACGAGCTGGGGCTCGGCCCGGGAGAGGTCGACCTCGATCTGGATCCGGACGGGCCGGAGCTGCTCGCCGACGGCGTCCTGCTGCAGCGGGTCGTGGTGAACCTCCTGGCGAACGCGGTGCGCTACGCGCCGGAGGGGACCCGGGTGCGGGTGTCGACCAGCGTCTTCGGCGGCACGGCGCAGATCCGGATCGTCGACCACGGCCCGGGGATCGCGCCCGAGCGCCGGGAGGAGGTCTTCGTGCCGTTCCAGCGCCTGGGTGACGACGACAACACGACCGGGCTGGGGCTGGGGCTCGCGCTGTCGAAGGGGTTCACCGAGGGGATGGGCGGGACGCTCGAGGCCGAGGACACCCCGGGCGGCGGGCTGACGATGGTGGTGACGCTGCCGGTGGTGGCGGACGACGCGGCCGCCCGGACCGATGCCGCCCGGAACGATGCCGCCCGGAACGATGCCGCCGAGCCCGATGCCGCCGAGCGGCGGGCCGCGGGAGCCGATGCTTCGGGAGGAGCCGCATGAAGATCCTGATCGCCGACGACGACCCGCAGATCCTGCGCGCGCTGCGGATCACCCTGACCGCCCGCGGCTACGACGTGGTCACCGCGGGCGACGGGACCGAGGCGATCAACCGCGCCATCGACGAGCGGCCGGACCTCTACATGATCGACCTCGGCATGCCGCGGCTCGACGGGGTCGAGGTGATCCAGGCGCTGCGCGGCTGGACGAGCGCGCCGGTGCTGGTCGTCTCGGGGCGCACCGGCTCGGCGGACAAGGTCGGCGCCCTCGACGCGGGGGCCGACGACTACGTGACCAAGCCGTTCTCGATGGACGAGGTGCTCGCGCGCATCCGGGCCCTGTCGCGGCGTGTGCAGCCGGCCGAGGGCGAGCCGACGGTGCGGATCGGCGACGTGACCGTCGACCTGGCGGCGAAGAGCGCGATGCGCGACGGTGCCGCGGTGCGGCTCACGCCGACGGAGTGGCAGGTGCTGGAGATCCTCGTGCGGAACGCGGGCAAGCTGGTCACCCGGCGCTCGCTGCTCGACGAGATCTGGGGGCCGACCCACGTGACCGACACCGGCTACCTCCGGCTCTACCTCGCGCAGCTGCGCAAGAAGCTCGAGCCCGACCCCGCGCACCCGCGGTTCCTGCTGACGGAGGCGGGGATGGGCTACCGCTTCGTGCCGGGCGAGGACGCGGCGGCGCGGTAGCGGAGTCGGCGACGCCGGATCAGGACGCCTCGACGTAGGCGGCAGCGGCCTCGCGGAGGATCTGCGACGTGCTGACGCCGCGGCTCTTCGCGAGCCGGCTCACCTTCTGGTCCAGCCCTGCGGTCGAGCGGACCTTCCACACCGGGCCGGCCGGCTCCCCGCCGTCGAGCCGTGGCCGACCCCTGGCGATGGTCACGGCGTCCTCGAGCGTTGCGGCGCCGATGGCCGCCAACAGTGCGGCCCGTGCTCCGGTCCGCTGATCGACCGCGTCCGTGCTCGACGCGGCGCGTGCGCCGTCGATCTCGAGGGAGTGAGGCGGTGGGGAGTCGGACGGGGGACGCCGACGAGACAGACTCCTCAACAAGGTCCGGAACCAGGAACTCTCCTCCGATCGGCGTCCCGGAATCGTCCTCGCCCGAAGAACGGCGGCACGCTTGCGGGAGTCCACTTCGCGGAAGGAGCAGCTCATGGTCGTCCCCGACAGCGCCATCGGCGTGGCGATCCTGCTCGCGCTGGTCGTGCCGGGCGTGCTCTACGCAGCGGTGCGGCTCTGGCTCAGGGGCTTCCGATGGACCGACCAGAACGTGAGCACTCGCGTCTTCGATGCGGTCCTCGTGAGCGTCGTCCTCGATGCGGTGTACCTCGTCGTCCTCGGCGACGATCTGGTGGCCTTCGCGAGCGACCCACGCGCCTCCTTCGAGCGGGAGCCCCGGCTCGTCGGCGGCTACCTGCTGGGGCTCGGGGTACTGATCCCGTCCGCGGCGGCGTTCGTTCTGCACTTCAGGCCGCGGTGGTGGCGCCCCGACTGGCGATGGCTCGCACGCCCGCAGTGGCGCTGGATCCGCTTGCCGGTCGGACGGGCTACGGCGTATGAGAGCATCCCGACGGCATGGGACAAGGTCGCGCAGACCATGGTCGATACCTGGGTGAAGGTGCAGCTTCCCGACGGTCGCCGAGTCGGCGGATGGATGTCGGTGAAGAGCTTCGTCTCGACCTATCCGCAGTCTCGCGACATCTTCGTCGAAGTGCAGTTCGAGGTCCTGGCCGACGGGACCTTCGGTGGAAGGATCGAAGGGAGTCGCGGCGTCTGGGTATCGGTCCCGGAGGGAGCCGTCGTCGAATGGCTCGACGCCGCTCGTCCTCAGCAGAAGGAGGGATCGCATGTCGGATCGGACCACGACCACTGAAGGGGCGCTCGCCAGGGGTCAAGCACCTGTGCACGGCCACCCCGCACCCGCGGTGGCACCGAAGACGCCGTCGGGGATCTACACGCCGCCGGCGCTGCTCGGCATCCCTTCGCCGCCGATGCCGACAGGCGCTTCCTCACCTCGATAGCAGTGGATCGGCTCGCGGGCTGCTGTCGGAGGCGCGGGGGACAATGGACGGACCCCAGGAGAAGGAGACCACCGTGGATCAGCCGCGCATGAACGTCGAGTCGTTCAACCTCGATCACCGCACCGTCGCCGCGCCCTACGTGCGCCTGGCCGACGCGAAGACGCTCCCGGCCGGGGACCACCTCGTCAAGTACGACGTGCGCTTCACTCAGCCCAACCACGGCCACCTCGAGATGCCGACCGTGCACTCGCTCGAGCACCTGTTCGCGGAGAAGTCGCGCAACCACTCCGACCGCGTCGTCGACTTCTCGCCGATGGGCTGCCAGACCGGCTTCTACCTGATCCTGCAGGGCGAGCCCGAGCTCGCCGAGGTGCTGGACCTGGTCGAGTCGACGCTCCGCGACATCACCGAGGCCACCGAGGTCCCCGCCGCCAACGAGACGCAGTGCGGCTGGGGAGCGAACCACTCGCTCGAGGGCGCTCAGGACGCGGCGCGCACGTTCCTCGCGCGGCGCGACGAGTGGGAGCAGGTCACCGCGTGAGCGCGGTCGAGGCGATCGTCCTCGTCGCGATGGACGAGGAGGCCGAGCCGTTCCTCGCGGCGGCGGGCGGCGCCCCGGAGCCGGTCGCGGTGGGCAACGCCCTGCAGTGGTCGATCGAGGTCGGCGGCCACTCGGTGCTGCTCGTGCGCACCGGCGTGGGGCTCGTGAACGCGGCCGGCGGGCTGACGGCGGCGGTCCTCCGGGTGGGGGGCGCGCCGCTGGTGATCAGCGCCGGATCGGCGGGCGGACTCGGTGCCGAGGTGCGCGTCGGCGACGTGGTCGTCGGCGACGAGTACGTGCAGACCGATGCGGACGCGCAGGCGTTCGGCTACGCGATGGGGCAGGTGCCGGGGATGCCGGCGCGCTACTCCGGGCACGCGCCGGCGCTCGCCGCGGACCTCGACGCGGCGATGCCGGGCGGTGCAGCGATCACGGTGCGGCGCGGGCTGATCGTGTCGGGCGACGTCTTCGTCTCGGGCGACCATGTGGCGCGGGTGCGCGGACTGTACGACGGGGCGCTGGCGACGGACATGGAGTCCGTGTCGCTCGCGCAGACCGCGTACGTGCACGGGCTGCCGTTCGTGTCGGTGCGCGGCATCTCGGACCTCTGCGAGCCCGGGTCGTTCGAGGCGCACGTGGACGACGCGGCGGACCGCTCGGCCGCCGTGGTGCGGGCTCTGCTCGACGCTGTGGGGTGACCTGCGGCGCGGGGTGGTCTGCGGAGCCGGGGTGCTGGGGGTGGTGGGTCTCGATACGCCCCTCCGGGGCTGCTCGACCGGCATGATGACGGCAGTCCGGGGCTGCTCGACCAGCACGATGACGGCAGTCCGGGGCTGCTCGACCCGCATGATGACGGCACTGCGGGGCTGCTCGACAAGCACGGGGGCATCGACTCGTTCGGATTTCTTTCACGGGGATGTCGATGTCGGCGGGCGCCGTTCGACGGGATAGTAGGAGGGCGCAGAGGGCGCCCGCGAATCCCGAGGAGACCACCGTGAAGTACATGCTGATCATGCGCGCGACCGATGCCGCCAAGGCCGCCTACGAGGCGATCCCGTTCGACGAGATCATCACCCGGATGGGGCAGTACAACGAGGCGATGATCACCGCCGGCGTCCTGCTCGCGGGCGAGGGACTCGCCGACGACGTCGCGACCTCGGGGTTCGTCGTCGACTTCGCCTCCGAGCCCGCCGCGATCACCGACGGCCCCTACGGCGAGACGCACGAGCTGTTCAACGGCTTCTGGATCATCCAGGTGTCCTCGAAGGAGGAGGCGAAGGAGTGGGCGCTGCGCTGCCCGCTCGTCCCCGGCAACAAGCTGGAGGTGCGCCGCGTCACCGACGAGAGCGACTTCGCGGACTTCGCCGACAACGAGTACCTCCAGAAGGAGGCCGGCTGGCGCGAGGACGAGAAGGCCCGCGCCGAGAACGGCTGACATGACGCCGGCGCCTCCCGGGGAGGAGACCCGGGCGCGGGTCGACGCCGTCTGGCGGATCGAGAGCGCGCGCATCGTCGGGACGCTCGCCCGGGTGACGGGCGACGTCGGCCTGGCCGAGGACCTGGCGCAGGAGGCCCTCGTCGAGGCGCTCGAGCAGTGGCCCACGACCGGCGTCCCGCGCAACGCCGGGGCCTGGCTGACGGCCGTGGCGAAGCGCCGGGCGATCGACGGCTGGCGGCGGCGGACGGCGCTCGACGAGCGCTACCGCCTCCTCGCGCGCACTCTCGAGGACAGCGTCGACGACGAGTGGCGGCCGATCGAGGACGACGTGCTCCGGCTGGTCTTCACCGCCTGCCACCCGGTCCTCTCGCGGGAGGCGAGCATCGCGCTCACGCTCCGGCTCGTCGGCGGGCTCGGCACGGAGGCGATCGCGCGGCTGTTCCTGGTGCCGGTCGCGACCGTCCAGCAGCGCATCGTCCGGGCGAAGAAGTCGCTCGCGGCGTCGGGCGTGCCGTTCGAGGTGCCTGACCCGGCGGAGTGGCGGGCGCGGCTCGACGCGGTGCTCGGGGTCGTCTACCTGATCTTCACGGAGGGCTACGCCGCGACGTCGGGCGATCGCTGGCTCCGCACGGAGGTGGCGGGGGAGGCGCTGCGGCTCGGGCGGGTGCTCGCCGCGCTGCTCCCGCGCGAGCCCGAGGTGCTGGGGCTGCTCGCTCTGATGGAGCTGCAGGCCTCGCGGTTCGCGGCGCGGACGGCGCCCGACGGCTCGCCGGTGCTGCTCGAGGATCAGGACCGCACCCGCTGGGACCGCGGGCAGATCGAGCGCGGCCGGGAGGCGCTGCGCCGCGCCGACCGCGTGGGCAAGGGCCGCGGGTCCTACGGGCTGCAGGCGGCGATCGCCGAGTGCCACGCGGTCGCGCCGAGTGTCGCCGCGACCGACTGGGAGCGCATCGTCCTGCTGTACGAGATCCTCGGGCGGGTGTCGCCGAGCCCGGTCGTCGAGCTCAACCGCGCCGTCGCGGTGTCGATGGCGACCGGTCCCGCCTCCGCGCTGCTGATCGTCGACCGGCTCGCGTCCGAGGGCGCTCTGCGGGCGTCGCACCTGCTGCCGAGCGTGCGGGGCGAGCTGCTCGCGCGCCTCGGCCGGCGGGAGGAGGCGCGCGCCGAGCTCGCGACGGCCGCCGCGCTGGCCGGCAACGAGCGCACCCGCGCCCTGCTGCTGGCGCGCGCGGCGTCGCTCTGACGCCGGGCGCACCGACTCCTCAGAAGTTGTCGTAGCGGAGGGTCGAGTACGACAACTTCTGGAGAGCGGAGGAACGGTCAGCGCTCGGTGACGACGCCCGCCTCGACGTGCCAGTGGCGGGTCAGCTGCACGGTCTCGAGCATGCGGCGGTCGTGGGTGACCAGCAGCAGCGTGCCCTCGTAGGCCTCGAGCGCCTGCTCCAGCTGCTCGATAGCGGCGAGGTCGAGGTGGTTGGTCGGCTCGTCCAGCACGAGGAGGTTCGTGCCGCGCGCCTGCAGCAGCGCCAGGGCGGCGCGGGTCCGCTCGCCGGGCGAGAGCTCGCCGACGGGGCGCGAGACGTGGTCGGCCTTGAGGCCGAACTTCGCCAGCAGGGTGCGCACCTCGGCGGTCGGCCACTCCGGCACGAGCGCCTCGAAGGCGTCGGCGAGCGGGACGTCGGCGGCGAGCATCCCGCGCGCCTGGTCGATCTCGCCGATCGCGACGCTCGCGCCGAGCGAGGCGCCGCCCTCCTCGGGAGCGGAGCGGCCCAGCAGCAGCGACAGGAGTGTCGACTTGCCGGCGCCGTTGGGACCGGTGATGCCGATCCGGTCGCCGGCGTCGACCTGCAGCGAGACCGGGCCGAGGGTGAAGGTGCCGCGGCGGGCCACGGCGCCGTTCAGAGTGGAGACGACCGAGCTCGAGCGCGGGGCGCTGCCGATGGTGAAGGCGAGCTGCCACTCCTTGCGCGGCTCCTCCACCTCCTCGAGCCGGGCGATGCGGCTCTCCATCTGGCGGACCTTCTGCGCCTGCTTCTCGCTCGACTCGACCGAGGCCTTGCGGCGGATCTTGTCGTTGTCGGGCGCCTTCTTCATGGCGTTGCGGACGCCCTGGCTCGACCACTCGCGCTGGGTGCGGGCGCGCGAGACCAGGTCCTCCTTCTTCTCCGCGAAGTCCTCGTACTTCTCGCGGCGCTGGCGGCGCGCGGTCTCGCGCTCCTCGAGGTACGCGTCGTAGCCGCCGCCGTAGACGGTGGTGGTGTTCTGCGCGAGATCGAGCTCGAGCACGCGGGTGACACTGCGGGCGAGGAACTCGCGGTCGTGGCTGACGAGCACCACTCCGCCGCGCAGGCCGCGGACGAAGGCCTCGAGCCGCTCGAGGCCGTCGAGGTCGAGGTCGTTGGTCGGCTCGTCGAGCAGCACGACGTCGAAGCGGGAGAGCAGGAGGGCGGCGAGGCCGACGCGGGCGGCCTGACCGCCGGAGAGCGAGGTCATCAGGGAAGTGGCGGCCACTCCGCTCGTCCGGCCCGTGGCGTCGAGCGCGAGGCCGAGGTCGGCGAGGACGACGGGGGTCCGCTCGTCGAGGTCGGCGGCGCCGCTCGCCAGCCAGCGGTCGAGGGCCAGCGCGTAGCGGTCGGCGATGCGGCCGTCGGGGTCGGGCTCGGCCAGCGCGGAGGCGGCCTCGTCGAGCTCGGCCGAGGCCTCCGCGGCGCCGGTGCGGCGGGCGATGTAGGCGGCGACGGTCTCGCCCTCGCGGCGCTCGTGCTCCTGCGGCAGCCAGCCGACGAAGGCATCGCCGGGCGCGAGCACGACGCCGCCCTCGAGCGGGGCGGTCTCGCCGGCGAGGATGCGCAGGAGGGTGGACTTGCCCGCGCCGTTCGCGCCGACGACGCCGACCACGTCGCCCGGGGCGACCGTGAGGTCGAGGCGGTCGAACAGGGTGCGGTGCGCGTAGCCTCCGGAGAGGCCCTTGGCGACGAGGGTGGCGGTCACCGGTCCAGCGTAGGCGGGCGGGCTGCCGGTACCGGCCCCCGGTCGCTAGACGGTCTGATTGCACGCGAGTCTAGGATGGCCGGATGAGCGAGACGACGGTCCGAGGCGGCGCCGGCTACTGGTACCCGGACGAGTCCTCGACGCGTCGTGCCGTCGAGGTGCTCAGCGCGATGCGCGGGTACCGGGTCTCCGAGGTGGCGATGCGCCGCCGCACCCGCGAGAAGATGGCGATGGGCGAGACCGACCTGATCGCGATCCAGTTCCTGCTGCGGCGCCAGCGAGAGGGCGACCTCGTCAGCGCCAAGGACCTCGCCGCGCACCTCTCGATCTCCTCCGCCTCGACCACCGTGCTGATCGACCGGCTCGTCCGCAGCGGGCACCTGGTGCGCAAGCCCCACCCGAGCGACCGCCGCGGCATCGTCGTCGAGGCGACGGTCGACAGCGACCAGGAGGTCCGCGAGACGCTGCAGGAGATGCACCGCCGGATGCTCGAGATCGCGGAGGACCTCGACGCCGGCGAGGCCGAGGTCGTCGTCAACTTCCTCCGCCGGATGGGTGCCGCGGTCGACGAGATCGACGCCGACGCCACGGCCGACGACGAACCCGGGAAGTAGCTAGACCTTCTAGTAAAGAGCCGGACTAGGGATAGGCTGGCGGCATGGGTCAATTCCTCTACGGCACACCGCCGGCCGTGATCGAGATCGAGGACCGGACCCTCGCGCACCTGCAGATCGTCGTCTACGCGAAGTTCCGGCGCGACGAGCGCTTCAGCCTCACCCTCGACTCCATGCCCGAGGGGGCTCGCGGCCGCCACTCGTTCTGGATGAACCCGAACATCGCGCTGCAGTTCCACTTCGCCGGCAGCCGCCAGCCCACGATCAACCCGTCCTGGGTCGAGGTGCTGATGGACGCGGCGAACGGCGGCGGCGGGCTGCGCCTGCTGCCCGAGCCGCACGCCTGACCCGCGCCGCGGATCCGCTCCCGGCGGCGTCCGGCGACCTCCCGCCCCGCGCGTCTCCTAGGGTGGATCCGTGCGCCCGGGGGTGGGCGCGACGAGGGGGAGCACATGCGCGCACGAGTTCTGGGAGGCGCACTGCTCGCGCTGGTGGCCGCGGGGGTGCTCACCGGCTGCTCCGCGCCGACTCCGGCGCCCACGGTGACGGTCTTCGCCACCGCGACGCCGACGCCTGATCCGACCGTCACGGCCGCGCTCCCGCAGTCGACCGCCACGGTCTTCGTGCCGGTGCCGGAGGCGACCGTCACCTTCACTCCGAACGACGTGCCGGTGATCCCGGAGACGGCCTTCGCCGTCGACAACGGCGCGGTCCCGGGAGCGACCGGCGAGCCGGCCACGAACGGCGCGGGGGAGATCATCACCTACACCGTGGTCGCGGGCGACTCGTTCTTCGACATCGCCCAGCGCTTCGGGATCCCCGTGCAGCAGCTGCTGCGGATGAACCCGGGGGTCGCGGGGGCGGGCGAGGCGGTCTACATCGGCAACGTCATCAACCTCGACGCGAACTCCCTGGGCTGAGCGCCGACGCCGCGCCGGTCGCCGACCGGTCGCCCGGGGCCGCTCCGGCCGCCGGCGAGGCGCCGGGCGCTACTCCGACTTCGGCAGCAGGTGGAAGGCGAGCGCGAGCGACGCCGAGATCATCAGGATCCCGCCGAAGAAGAGGAACCCGGCCAGGTCGGGCAGCAGGAACGAGTTGCCGAGCACCAGGATCCCGCCGAGGAAGAGCACGAAAGAGAGGACGACGCCCAGACCAGTCATGCCCTCATCGTACGGGGCGCAGGACGGGAAGGGCGCCCGGCCTCAGGGCAGCAGGAGCGCTCGCAGCTCGCCCGCGCCCGAGGCCACCGCGATGGTGCCGACCGCCTCGAGCGGGGAGCCGTAGCCCCACTCGACCATGATCGTCGGCACCCCGTGCGCGGCGGCGCCGTGCACGTCGTGCTCGCGGTCGCCGACCATGACCGGCGTGGAGAGGTCGACGCCGATCTCGCGGAGGCGGCGCAGCGCCTCCTCGACGACGTCCGCCTTGGCGCTGCGGACCTCGTCCTCGGAGGCGCCGCAGATGATCGTGAAGTACTGCGCGAGGCCGTAGTGCTCGAGGACCCGGCGCGCGGCGGACTCCGGCTTCGAGGTGGCGAGCGAGAGCGGGATGCCGGCGGCGGCGATGCCCGCCAGCAGCTCCGGCAGACCGGGGTAGACGCTGGAGTCGAAGAGACCGCCCGCGTTGTAGCGGCGGCGGTAGACGACGAGGGCGGCCTGCGCCTCGTCGACGCTCATCCCGCCGAGCTCGCGGAACGCGTCGAGCAGCGGCGGTCCGACGTAGGCGAGCAGCTCGACGGGGGTGGGCACCGGGCGGCCGAGCTCGACGAAGGTGTCCACGAGGGTGCCGGTGATGCCGGGCGCCGAATCGGTGATCGTGCCGTCGAGGTCGAAGAGGATGCAGCTCCAGGTCGCTGCGATGCCGGGCTGCGCGTCGGGCGCGAGAGTGGTGTCGGACATGGCGGGCTCCTGCCCTCGGAGGGACGTCGTGATCCCGGCGGTGTGCCCCGTCGGGGGGAACACTCTACGGTGCCGGGGCGTCGAGGGACTGCTCGATGAACGACCGGGTGACGACCTGGGCGATCGAGCCGGCGTCGAGCTGGACGGCGACGAAGTCGGCGGTGCGGATCAGCGCGAACGCCTCGCGGCCGGGCAGGACCAGCATCTGCACGCGCGGGTGCTGCTGCCGGGGGACGGCGGCGCGCAGCTCGTCGGTCGAGGTGAACAGCGGGAGCACCTGCTCGCCGGTGGTCGTCGCGACCACGCGCACGTGAGGCACGCCACCGGGCTGCGAGCCGGTCACATCGACGACGAGCGAGCCCTCGAGGCAGGCGGCGAGGAGGCGCTCGACCCCCTCCGCGGTCGCGTCGGCGACCAGTGCCTCGAGCGCTTCGCGCGCCGCGGTGTTGCGGTACGGGCCGGGTCGCGACGGGCGGGCAGGGGGTCCGTTCCTCCGTGGCATGTCTTCACGGTATCCGGGTTCGCGCCATCTCTCGAATCCATCGCGACAATCGCGCGCATTCGATGTCCGAGTGCGCTATACGACGGATGCCGGAGAGATGAGCCGATTCTCAGGCGGATTGCGACGCTTATCCTGAGTATCGGCGCAGATGACGACGGAGAATCGGGCGAATGGCGCCGATAAGTGCTCGACCGCCGACAAGAAGGGGTAATGTCTCCTCCTGTCAGTGACATCCAGGAGGAAAAGTGGCCCAGAAGATCACGCTTGTCGACGATATCGACGGAACCCCTATCGACTCCGGGGACGGCGGCACCGTCCGCTTCAGCATCGACGGAGCCAACTACGAGATCGACCTCGGTCCGGACAACATCGCCGAGCTGCACTCCGTGCTCGAGAAGTTCGTCTCGAACGGCCGCCGCGTCGGCTCGCGCCCCGCTGCCGCCACGTCGGTCGCCTCGGCGTCGAAGAGCGACCCCAAGCAGCTCAAGGCCGTCCGCGAGTGGGCGAACGCCAACGGACACCAGGTGTCCGACCGCGGTCGCATCCCCGCCGAGGTCCAGGCGGCCTACGCCGCTGCTCACAAGTAGAGCCGCGCCGGGCGCACCGAGAGGTCGCGCCCGCATCGTCGAAAGGCCCCGTCGATCCGTCGACGGGGCCTTTCGCGTGCTGTTCTCCACGACCGCTCGTGGATTCTCGCAGAGCCCCTGGAAAGGGGGACGCGAGCGCTAGAAGAGGCGGGTGTGCGAATCGTCGACGCCGCGCATCGACTCGTAGTCGAGCACGACGCAGCGGATGCCGCGGTCCTGCGCGAGGGTCCTCGCCTGCGGCTTGATCTCCTGCGCCGCGAAGACTCCGGTGACCGGGGAGAGGTGCGGATCGCGATTCATCAGCTCGAGATAGCGGGTCAGCTGCTCGACGCCGTCGATCTCTCCGCGGCGCTTGATCTCGACCGCCACGGAGGCGCCGCTCGAATCGCGGGCGAGGATGTCGACCGGTCCGATCGCCGTCATGTACTCGCGCCGGACGAGGGTGTGGCCCTCGCCGAGCAGATCGATCTGCTCGGCCAGGAGGCGCTGCAGGTGCGCCTCGACGCCGTCCTTGATCAGGCCGGGATCGACGCCGAGCTCGTGCGCGGAATCGTGCAGGACCTCGTGGATCGAGACGACGAGGGCGTCGCCGGTCTTGCGGTGCGTGACCGTCCACTGCTCGTGGACGCCGGCCGCGCGGGCGTCCTCGTCGGGCTCGCCGGTGCTGAGGATGCACGGGGGGCTCATCCAGTTCAGCGGCTTGTAGGAGCCGCCGTCGGAGTGCACGAGGACGCTGCCGTCGGCCTTGACCAGCAGCAGTCGGGTGGCGAGGGGGAGGTGGGCGCTGAGACGGCCGGTGTAGTCGACGGAGCAGCGCGCGATGACGAGACGCACCCGTCGAGGATAGACGGCGGTGGTCGGGGGCGGTCGGACGGGTGGGTCTCGATACGCCCCTGCGGGGCTACTCGACCAGCATGAGGGGGGGGCGGCGGACTCCCCATGACGGGTGAGGCCGCGGTCTTTGCTGATCGAGTAGGCCGCGGAGCGGGCGTATCGAGATCCGGCGGCGTCAGCAGGGCGGATTGCAGGCTCGTCGTGCTGGGGGCAGTGGGTCTCGATACGCCCCTGCGGGGCTACTCGACCAGCATGAAGGGGGCCCCTGCGGGGTCGAAGCGGGTCAGGCCATGCGGAGGACGTTGCCGGTGACACGGCGACCGGCGGGGGAGACGAGGTAGGAGACGAGGTCGGCGACCTCGTCGGGGCGGGCGACGTCGAAGAAGGCGTCGTTCGCGGCGACGGCGGCGTGGACGTCGTCGGTGACCCAGCCGGTGTCGGTGACGGGCGGGTGGACCGCGTTGGCCGTGACGCCGAGCGGGCTGAGCTCGAGCGAGGCGGAGATCGTGTAGTTCACCAGGGCGGCCTTGGCGGCGCCGTAGGAGACCTCGCCGGGGAAGCCGCGCTCGCCGCCCGAGGTGAGCGTCACGATCCGGCCGCCGTGGCCGCCGCGGCGCTCCAGCCGCTCGGCGAGCTCGGCGATCAGCAGTGCGCCGGCGCGGGCGTCGATGTCGAGCACCCGGTCGATGCTCGCGGCGTCGACCCGGCGCTGGGGGCGGCCCATCCAGTCGTTCGGGCGGGTGCGGAAGGTGTCGATGACGGAGCCGGTGGCGTTGTGCACGAGGACGTCGACCGGGCCGAGCGACTCCTCCGCGGCGTCGAGGAGCAGGGCGGCGGAGGCGGCGTCGCGCAGGTCGGCGGAGGCGGCGCGGGCGCGGCCGCCGGCGGCGCGGATCCGCTCGGCGACCTGCTCGCCGTCGGTGCGGTGGGCGAGACGCTGGCGCTCCGGCTCGTACTCCGGCAGCTCCTCGGCGAGGAAGGCCACCAGAACGGCCAGACCATCGGCGGCGAGGCGCTCGGCGATCGCGGCGCCGATGCCGTGGTTCGCCCCGGTGACGACGGCGACGCGGCAGGGCTCGAGGCCCGGGGCGCTCATGCGCGCGCGCCGTCCTGCACGCGCTCCGCGGGCTCCTTCTGCGGGCGGGCGGCGGGTGAGGCGAGACCGGCGAGGACGACGAGGGCGAGCACCAGGAAGAGCGCGTTGAGGAGGCCGAAGTGCTCGCCGAGGAAGCCGATCGCGGGCGGGCCGACCAGGAAGGCGACGTAGCCGAGCATCGCGACGGCGCTGACCCGGGCCGCCGAGTGCGGGCCCTCGGCCGCGGCAGACATGCCGACCGGGAAGCCGAGCGAGCAGCCCAGGCCCCAC
The DNA here is from genome assembly GCF_004366415.1 of Rathayibacter sp. PhB151. NCBI lineage: Bacteria > Bacillati > Actinomycetota > Actinomycetes > Micrococcales > Microbacteriaceae > Rathayibacter > Rathayibacter sp. PhB151. The sequence goes on from NZ_SOEN01000006.1 coordinate 1,401,066, forward strand.
GCGACCGCTCCGGCGATCACGAGGCCGTCGACCGGAGCGAGGATGAAGAGCAGGATGCCGACGATCGCCAGCCCGGCGGACGCGCGGAGCACCGGCACGCGGCCGAAGCGGTCGAGCACGGGGCCGCCGAGCACCCGGCCGACGGTCATCGCCGCGACGAAGACGCCGAAGACGACGGCGGCGGTGGTCTTGTCGGTGCCGTGGCCGTCCACCATGGCGAGGGTCAGCCAGTCGTTGGCCGATCCCTCCGCGAAGGCCATGCCCAGCATGATCAGGCCGATCAGCACCAGGCGGCGGTCGCGCCAGACACCGAGCGAGGCGGCGACGCGCTCGCGGACCGGCGCCTTCGCGACGACGGCGACCCCGGAGGTGTCGAGCTCGTCGCGGACGGGGACGAAGCGGATCGCGACGGAGACGGTGATCACCACGACGACGGCGACGCCCGAGAGGTGCGCGGCCACCGGCACGGCGAGCGCGGAGGCGGCGGCGCCGAGGATCGCGCCGAGGACGGTGCCGAGGCTGAAGAAGGCGTGGAAGAGCGGGAGCAGGGTCTTGCCGAACGCCTTCTCGTTCGCGGAGCCCTCGACGTTCATCATCACGTCGACCGCGCCGTTGCCGAAGCCCAGCAGGACCATGCCCGCGAAGGCGAGGGGGAGCGAGCCGAACGCGTCCGCCGCGAGGCCCAGGAGCGCGAGTCCGGAGGAGCAGACGACGAGTCCGGCGACCATGCCGCGGCGGGCGCCCAGCGCCGACATGATCGCGGTGGAGAGGCTGAGGCCGACGATCGCGCCGATCGACATCGAGAGGATCAGGAGGCCCACGCCGGAGGTGGGGAGCTGCAGCTCGTCGCGGATGGCGGGAGTGCGCGAGACCCAGGTCGCGATCGAGAGGCCGCTCAGCACGAAGATCGTGAAGACGGCGTTGCGCCACGCGACGAGCTGCGGGCGGCTGAGGGCGGTGGTCGAGGGCATGCGGGGTCCTGGCTGATCGCGGGGCGGTCGTGCGGCCTGATCGAGGGGAATCGAATCGATTCGATGCGGGCCGGTCTAAGCTATCCGGAACGCCGGGACCGGTCAAGGACGGGTCGCCGGGCGCCGGCCCTCCGGGTCGGGGACGAGGAGCACCGTGGAGTCGAGCAAGGCCGTGGAGTCGAAGAGCGGCGGAGCGCCGACGTCGCGCCCGACCCTCGCGCGGGTCGCGAGCCGGGCCGGGGTGTCGCCGTCGACGGCGTCGCTCGTGTTCAGCGGCTCCGGACCCGTCGCGGCCGCGACCCGCGAGCGGGTGCTGCTGGCCGCCGCCGAGCTCGACTACGCCGGGCCGGATCCGCGCGCGCAGTCGCTCCGGCGCGGACGCTCGGGCATCGTCGGGGTCGTCGTCGACGAGCGGGTGCTGCACGCCTTCCGCGACCCGATCAAGATCGCGATGCTCGACGGCATCGCGGACGTGCTCGGCGGGGCCGATGCGGGGATCCTGCTGCTCACCGAGACCGAGGGCGGCTCGGGGCTGCTGGCGACGGCGCCGGTGGACGCGATGATCCTGGTCGGCTGCAGTCCCTCCGTCGACGACTCCGTGGCGGTGCTGCGGCGGCGCGGCGTGCCGGTCGTGGTGGTCGAGGGGGTCTCCGATCTGGGGACCGCCGTCGTCTCGCTCGACAACCGGGAGGCGACCCGGACGCTGGCCGAGCATCTGCGGGAGCTCGGGCACGAGCGCGTCGCCGTCGTCTCGCTGCCGTTCGCGAAGGACCGCCGGCGCGGGCCGATCCCGGCCGACTGGCGCGCGAGCCCGAGCATCACGGCGGTCGAGCGGCTGCTGGGGGCGCGGGACGTGTTCGGCGACCTGGCGGTCGTCGCGGCGGGGGCGAGCACGGTCGACGAGGGCGTCGCGGCCGGGCAGGCGCTGCTCGATGCCGCCCGGCCGCCGACGGCCGTGATCGCGCAGAGCGACCTGCTGGCGGCCGGGGTGATCCTCGCGGCCGAGCAGCTCGGACTGCGGGTGCCGGCCGACGTGTCGGTGGTCGGCTTCGACGGGGTGCAGGTGCCGGGGCTCGCGGCCGAGTACGACCTGACGACGATGGCGCAGCCCGCGGTGGAGAAGGGCCGGGCCGCGGCCCGCGCCGTCCTCGCGCTGATCGCCGGCGACGAGGCCGAGCCCGTGCGCTTCACCTCCGTCTTCCACCGCGGCACCACGAGCGCGCCGCCGCGCTGACCCCTCCCGCGAGATGCCACTTATGAGCGGATTCTGCGGCGTGTCGTGCTCATAAGTGGCATCTCGCGGAGGGGGGGGAGAGAGGGGGGCGCCGGGAGTTGTCCACAGGGTTGTCCACAGGGTGTTCGAAACTTCGTTCGAGGGTCAGCGGAGCCAGACGTCGCCGCGGAAGCGGAGGCCGAGGGTGAGCGCGCGGGCGCCGAGGAAGCCCGCGGCGTAGGCGATCCAGAGGGCCAGGAGGCGCCAGTCCTCGGGTGCGAGGGGCGCGAGGAGGGCCAGCGGGGCGAGGGCGGCGAGGTTCACGAGGCCGCTCAGGGCGAGGTAGCGGCCGTCGCCGGCGCCGATCAGCACGCCGTCCAGGACGAACACGAAGCCGCCGAGAGGAGCCGTCAGGCCGACCACGACGAGGGCGGCGGGGAGCAGGCGGAGGACCTCGGGGTCGCTCGAGAAGACGAACGGGAGCACTCCGCTGGTCGCGACGATGACCGCTCCGAGGGCGACTCCCGCGCCGATTCCCCAGGTCACACAGCGTTTCGCGACCGCTCGGGCCCGCGCGGGGTCTCCCTCGCCGAGGAGGCGGCCGAGCAGCGCCTGCGCCGCGATCGCGACGGCGTCGAGGGCGAAGGCGACCGTGGAGAACAGCGTCATCGCGACCTGGAACGCGCCGAGCTCCTCGGCGCCGAGCGAGCCGGCGACCGCGACCGCGAGCAGGATGGCGGCGCGCAGCGAGGCGGTGCGCAGCAGCAGCCAGCCGCCCGAGCCGGCGGAGGCGCGCAGCCCGGCCGGGTGCGGGCGCAGCGGCGCTCCGACGCGGCGGGCGAGCCGCAGGGCGATCACCGCGTAGGCGCCGAACATGCCCCACTGGGCGATCACCGTCCCCAGGGCGGACCCGGTTATCCCCAGGCCGCCGGGGTAGATCAGCACGGCGTTCAGGGCCGCGTTCACCGCGAATCCGCCGCCCGCGATGATCAGCGGAGTGCGGGTGTCCTGGAAGCCGCGGAGCAGGCCGGTGAGGGCGAAGACGCCGAGCATCGCGGGGATGCCGGCCATGCTCACCGAGAGGTAGCGGACGCCCGCGTCGGCGACCGCGGGCTCCGCGCCGAAGAGGCCGATGAGGGCGGGAGCGGCGAGGGCTCCGGCGACCGCGATGACCGCGCCGAGGGCGAGCGCGAGCCAGCCGCCGTCGATGCCGGCCGCGACCGCGCGGCGCTCGTCGCCCTCGCCGAGCGCGCGGCCGACCCGGGGCGTGGTGCTGTAGGCGAGGAAGACCATCAGGCCGACGATCGTCTGCAGCACCGCGCCGCCGAGGGCGAGGCCGGCCAGCGGCACCGCGCCGAGGTGGCCGACGAGGGCGGAGTCGGTGAGCAGGAACAGCGGCTCGGCGATCAGCGCCCCGAGCGCGGGCACGGCGAGCCGCAGGATGCTGCGGTCGAGGGTGCGGCGGTCGGCGGTGGTCACCCGCTCGACGGTAGCGGGGCGGGCGGGGTGCGCGGGCGGGGTGCGCGGGCGGGGTGCGCGGGCGGTGTGCGCGGGCGGTGGCTACGGTGGAGGCACCCCCGGACGGAACGAGCACCATGGCATCCCGCACTCCCCGCCTCGGCCTCGGCCTGGCCGCCGTCGGGCGACCGGCCTACATCACCGCCGGGCGCGACGGCGATCTCGGGCCGCCGGAGGGGCGCAGTGTCGACGCCCTCCGCGCGCGGACGCACGAGCTGCTCGACACCGCGTGGGACCTCGGTGTCCGCTTCTTCGACGTCGCCCGGTCGTACGGACGCGCCGAGGAGTTCCTCGGCGGGTGGCTGGCGGAGCATCCGGAGCGGCGCGGGGAGCTGACGGTCGAGTCGAAGTGGGGCTACGAGTACGTCGGCGACTGGGCGATGGACGCGGCGGTGCACGAGCGCAAGGAGCACTCGGTCGCGATGCTCGAGCGCCAGTGGTCGGCGACGCTCGCGGCGCTGGGGAGCGCGCCGGACCGGTACCTCGTGCACTCGATCACTCCGGAGAGCCCGGCGCTCGTCGACCGCGAGCTGCTGGACCGGCTGCGCGGGCTCGCCGGGTCGGGCGTCGCGGTCGGGCTGTCGACGAGCGGGCCGGAGCAGGCGCGGACGATCCGGCTCGCCCTGGCGATCCCGGACTCGCCGTTCAGCACGGTGCAGACGACGTGGAACCTGCTCGAGCGCTCGGCCGGCGCGGCGCTCGCCGAGGCGCACGGCGCGGGGTGGACCGTGGTGGTCAAGGAGGCGCTCGCGAACGGGCGGCTGGTCGGCGACCGGGCGCCGGCGGAGCTGCGGGGGCTGCCGGGGGTGCCGGAGGACGTCGCGCTCGGTGCGGCGCTCGGGCGGTCGTGGGCCGACGTGGTGCTGAGCGGGGCGGCGACTCCGGCGCAGCTGCGGGAGAACGTGCGCGCGCGGGCCGGCGCGGTGCCGGAGGGGCTGCCGGCGCAGGATCCGGGGGAGTACTGGGCCGAACGGTCGGCGCTGGCCTGGCGCTGACGCGCGGGCGGGTGAGCGGCTCGGGGGACCTCGGGCTCGCGGGATCGGGTTCGGCTCGCGGGACCGGGCGGTTCCGGCGTGCCGGAGGTGGATTCGCGTGCCGGAGGTCGGCCGGGGTCGGGTTCGGCTCGCGGAATGTGGTCGGGCTCGTGGGATCGGGCGGTTTCGGCGTGCCGGAGGTGGTTTCGCGTGCCGGAGGTCGGGCGGCGTCGGTTCGGCTCGCGGAGTGAGGTTCGGCTCGCGGAATCGCGCAGATCTCGCGTGGCGGAGGCGGTTCCGCGTGCCGAAGGTCGACCGGGGGTCGGGTTCGGCTCGTGGAACGGGGTCGGGCTCGTGAGATCGGGCGGTTCCGGCGTGCCGGAGGTGGTTTCGCGTGCCGGAGGTCGGGTGAGGGGCGAGCGGGTCAGTGCGGGGCGACGGCCGCCAGCCACTGTGCGACGAGGGGGGTGAGCCAGGACGGGTCCTCGCCGGGGGCGAGTGCCAGGACGGCGCGGTCGGGGGCGCGCCAGTCGAGGCGGTGGCCGGGGTCGGACAGCGCGTCGGCAGGGGGCGGGCCGGCGAGGGGCGCGGCGCCGCGGTGCAGGATCACCTCGACGCGGTCGCCGGGGCGGAGGCGGAGGGTCACCAGGTGGGCGCCGATCGCGTAGCTCGGGGCGTTCCACTTCACCGACTCGACCAGGCGCTCGTCGGCGGCGAGGACCGCCTCGCGCATGCGCTCGATCTGCTCGCGGCGCGGGTGGTGCATCGCGTCGACGTGCGCGGTGGTGGTGGCGGCGAGACGGGGCATGGGGACACGGTGGCAGAGGTTCGGGGGTGGGTGGGTCTCGATACGCCCCTGCGGGGCTACTCGACCAGCATGCGAAGGGGGTGCTCGACCAGCATGGGCGCGGGGCCCTTCATGCTGATCGAGTAGGCCGCGGAGCGGGCGTATCGAGATCCGGCGTTGCGGGGACGGTGGGTCTCGATACGCTCCTGCGGAGCTACTCGACCAGCATGTGCTCGATACGCTCCTGCGGGCTATTCGACCAGCATGTGCTCGACACGCCCCCTGTGCGGCGGAGCCGCTCGATCGGCGGCTACGTGGTCTTCACCGCGTTGTCGCCGTGGTTGCCGATGACCTCGTAGGCGGTGCTGCCGACGGCGCGGACGGGCTTGGCGTTGACGTGGCCGGTCGCCCACTGGTTGCCGAGGACGGAGACGGCGCGGGCGTTGAGGGCCTCGACGCAGTGGGTCCAGCCGGAGCCGGCGTCCTCGCAGGCGAAGATGTTGCCGGTGATGCTGAAGCCGACGGTGCGGGCGGTCGGCGAGACGCCGAGGATCGCGATGGCGGGGTAGGTGTTCGCGGCCGCCTTGCCGCCGTTGCTGATCGCGTTGCCGACGATCTGGATCTGCGCGAGGTCCTCGGTCAGCCACGGCGGCATCGTGTAGACGAGGGACTGCCGGCGCGCCCCCTCCATGATGTTGTTCGCGATGGTGATGCGGCGGTTGCCGCGCAGCTCGATGTTGATCTGCGGCGAGCCGTCGAGGTGGTTGCCGAGGATCCGGATCGGGCCGCCCTCGATCGAGAGGTCGGCGTAGCTCGCGCCGATGTTGTTCTCCACGATCCAGGAGTCGATCATCCGGTAGCCGGTCCAGATGCCGGTGCCGGTGCACTGGTCGATGCTGCAGCGCTGGATGCGGTTGAGCAGGCCGAGGTCGCCGAAGGTTCCGTCGTTCAGGCGCATGCCGTAGTCGGTCCAGCCGTAGAGCTGCAGCGAGTCGAGCACCGTCTTGTCCAGGTGCGCGGAGACGCAGGGCGAGCCGAGGCCGTTCGCGTCGAGGATCAGGTTGTCGAAGCGGCAGGCGGAGAAGGCACCGGTGACGACGGGGGCGTTCGTCAGCGAGCGGATCCGGGTGGACAGCTCGCCCGCGCCGCGGAAGGCGATGCTCGCCAGGCCCTCGGCGCGGCCGATCGATCCGGCGATGCGGTAGATGCCGCGCGGGAAGTACACGACACCGCCGTAGCTGGCGACGGCCGCGTCGATCGCGGCGTCGATGGCGGGCAGGTCGTCGGTGCTGCCGTCGCCGGTCGCGCCGTAGTCCTGGACGTTGTAGACGAGCTCGCCCTTCGCGACGGGGCGCTCGCCGGAGACGGTGCGCACCGCCTCGGGGAGCTGGGTGACGGGGACGGTGGCCGTGGAGTCGAGGCCGGCGACTCCGCCCGGGGAGGCGATCTCGGAGTGCAGGACGGGGTCGGAGGGGGCGGTGCCGGCCGCGGCGGCGCCCAGAGGGGAGGCGAGGAGACTGCGACGGGTGAGGTCGGCGGTCAGTGCGGTGAGAGGGGGCATCCGCTCACAGTCGACCGGTCGGGGAGGCGGCGCCGACCTCCGAAGTGGGGCGTTGGGGCCGCAGGGATCGTCGACAGTCCGGCGGAGGCGGCGCGGAAGGGCCCACGGCCTAGCATGCCACCATGCCCCGTACGCGCGAGCTGAGCCTCCTCGATCTGGCGATCGCGGGCGTGCTGAGCCTCTTCGCGCTCGTGCTCATCGCCCGCGCGACGGCGCTGCTGATCATCACGCCGCCGGTCAGCTGGGCGTTCGTCGCCGCGTTCGGCGTGGCCGTCGCCCTCACTGCGGCGTTCCGGATCGCCCTCGGCCGCCGTTCGGGCATGCCGGTCGCCGGCCTGACGGTCACCCTCCTCGTGATCATGCAGCCGGAGGCCGACCCGTTCCGCCTGCTCGGCGTCTGGACGGCGGCGAGCCTGGTCACCCAGCTGCTGCAGACCAGGAACCTCGCGGTCGCGGGCTACGTCACGGGACTGGGGTCCCTCGCCGCGCTCCTCTACGTCACCGTCTTCCAGGCGGGGAGGGCCGTGCTGACGCCGCCGATCGCGCTGCTCGCGGCGAGCGCGCTCTTCCTCGCCGTCATCCTGCTCGTCGACCTCCTCCGCCAGCGCGGCCGTTGGGGGATGCAGTGGGAGCGGGGCTTCGGCGCCCTCTCGCTCAAGCGGGTCGGCTTCTACCTCGCCCTCGTCTGGCTGCTCAGCACGGCCGTCTGGCTCCTGGACGCCGTCGTCGTGCCGGCGATGGCGGGGGACCCCGCCATCGAGCAGAGCCCGATGGTCGTCCTGGTGGTCGGCGCGCTGGTCTTCGGCGTGGCGAAGCGGATCGAGGTGCGCGGAGTGCGGCGCCGGCTCGCCGGCGTGCTCGACGCGGCACTCGCGCTGCCCTGGGGGACCGTGGAGCAGGCGGAGCGGAAGATCGTCCGCCACGCGCTGACCTCGATCGAGGCGGACGCGATCGAGGTGCGCGACGAGCCCGCCTCCGGACGGGAGATCGCCTCCGCCATGCTCCTGCCCGACGGCCGGACCCGGTACGTCGTCGCGTCGAAGCGGGTGAGCGCGATCCCGTTCAACGACGACGACGAGCAGATCCTCGACGCCCTCGCGCACATGGGCGCGGACACGCTGAGCACCCGCCACGACGTCGAGTCGCTGCGGCGCTCCGTGGACCACGACGCGCTGACCGGGCTGCCGAACCAGCGGGTGTTCCAGTCGGCGCTCGCCGTCGCCAACCGCGAGCGGCGGCCGTTCGAGGGCATCGCGGTGCTCTTCCTCGACCTGGACGACTTCAAGGACCTCAACGACGGCCGCGGGCACCACGTCGGCGACAAGATGCTGCGCCTGGTCGGGGAGCGGCTCGCGGAGGTGGCCGACGAGGGCGGAGTCGCCGCGCGGGTCGGCGGCGACGAGTTCGCGCTGGTGCTGCGCGGACTCGACTCGGCCGAGGACGCGCGCCGGCGGGCGCAGGCCCTGGTCGAGCGGGTGAGCGAGCCGGCGACCGTCGACGGCGACACCCTCGCCCCGGTGGTGACCGTCGGCGTCGCGTTCTCGGCGCACGAGGAGACGGACCCGACGACCATCGTGATCGAGGCCGACCGCAGCATGCTCGCGCTCAAGCGCGGGCGGGGCCGCAGCGGCCGCGGGCGCTCGAGCAGCCTCGACGTCACCTCGGTGCTGACCGACCCGGTGCGCGAGGTGGCGTCGCGCGCCCTCCGCGACCGCACCCTCGACCTCGCCTTCCAGCCCGTCGTCGACCTCGGCACCGACCGGATCTGGGCCTACGAGGCGCTCGTGCGGCTGGAGGACCCGGTGCTCGGGCGGATCGACCCGTCCCTGCTGATCCGGACGGTGCGGCACGCCGGCCTGCTCGACGAGCTGACCGTGCAGGTGGTGGAGAAGGCGATGTCCGCCGCCGCCTGCTTCCGCGACTCCGGTGCGGGGGTGGAGTGCATGAGCGTCAACGCGGACCTGGAGCAGCTCGCCGACGAGCGGCTCGGCCCGTACTTCGCCGCCGTGCCCGAGCGCTTCCCGGGCCTGCGGTTCTGCCTCGAGCTCAGCGAGGGGTCGCTCGCGGCGGCGACGGACGAGCTGCGCGCGCAGGCCCAGCTCCTGCGCGACGCGGGCGTGCTGCTGGCGCTGGACGACTTCGGCACGGAGGGCTCCTCGGCGCTCGCCGTGGCGACGTTCCCCCTCGACGTCGTGAAGCTCGACCGCGCCCTGATCGCCGACCTGACGACCGAGCTGCGCCAGCGCGAGATCGTCCGGGCGATGCAGTCGTTCGCGGTCGCGGTCGGGGTGCGGATGATCGTCGAGGGGGCGGAGGACGAGGAGACGGTCGCGGTGCTGCGCGAGCTCGGAGTGACCGATGTGCAGGGATTCGTCTACGGCCGGCCTGACACTCGGACGGGGGCGGAGCACCGATTGCTCACCACCGGTTCGGGTGTCGGCGACTGCCTAGACTGACGCGAGAACGGGGCGTTTCCCCCGCACTTCCGCGGTTCTCCGCCGAGCTTTCGTGCACGACCGTTCCACTCTCCATCCTCGAGCGCCGGACCTCCCGGACTCCCGTATGCCGATCGGAACCCCGCCCCATGGCTTCTCCGCTCCTGCCTCGACGCGCCCTCGTCCCGGTCCTCGCCCCGGTGCTCTGCCTCGGTCTCGTCCTCGGCGGCGCGACCTCCGCGTCCGCCGCCGACCTCGTCGATCCGGCCACCGGCGGCGTCGTCCAGGGGCTCGAGAGCGACGCCGTCGTCTCGGTCTCGGCCGGCTCCGAGCCGCAGTTCGTCACCGTCCCGGTCGCCGACGGGGTCGTGCCGACCCGGGTGATCGCGTCGCTCGCTCCGCTCGAGCCGCTCACCGGCACGCTCTCGGTCATCGTGTCGGGCCGGGTCGTGCAGACGCTCGACGCCGCCACCGCGACCGCGATCGACGCGCCGGTCCAGGCCTCCGACGTCGTGGACGGCGTGCTCGCGGTCGGCTTCCAGCTCGGCGGCTCCGGCGACTCGGGCGGCGCGCTCTGCGAGGTCGGGAGCGAGGTGCTGAGCGTCTCCGGCCTGGGTGTCGTCGTCGACGGCACCCCGACCGCGCCGACCACCGTCGGCGACTTCTTCCCGGACGCGGTCACCGCCGTCTCGATCGTCGTCCCCGACGGCGCCGACGACGCCCTGCGCGCGGCCGGGCTGTCCGCGGCCGCCTCGCTCGCCTCCCGCTACTCCTCCGGCACCGCGATCACCGTCTCGGAGGAGAGCGCGACCGAGGGCCGCCCGGCGCTGGACGCTGCGCAGGGCCGCATCGTGCGATTCGCGGCGGGGGACGGCGACGTCGTCAGCGCGATCGGCGACGCCGGCGGCGTGCCCGAGCTGACCCTCACCGGGGCGGAGGCGGACCTCGCCGCGGCCGGCGCGGCGCTGGGCAGCGAGTACGCCGGCCTCGCCTCGAGCGCGACCACCACCGGTCTCGCGCAGAAGGTCGTCCCCTCGAGCTCGCTCGAGCACACGCTGGCCGACTTCGGCACCGAGCGCATCGCCCTCGGCAGCACCGGGGCGTCGACGAGCTACACGACCATCACGCAGTCCGCGTTCGGCGGGCCGGTCTCGAGCGTCGAGCTGGACCTGGTCGGCACGCACTCCGCCGTCCCCGAGGGGATCACCGCGACCGCGAACGTCTACTGGAACGACTTCCTGATCGGCTCGACGGTGCTGGGCCAGGACACCGACGTCGCGATGACGCTGCCGGTGCCGACCGGGCAGCTCAGCGCGTCCAACGGCCTCTCGGTGACGCTCTCGGCCGTGCGTGAGAGCGACGGCGCCTGCATCGGCTCGGCCGACTCCGTGCCGATCGAGTTCTTCGTCGACGGCGCGGGCTCGAGTGTCACCGGCGTCCGCGGCGAGTCCGCGGCGCCCGGCTTCGGCCGCTTCCCGCAGGCCTTCGGCGGCGAGCTCGCCGTCGCGTTCGGCGGCTCCGCGAGCGGTGCCGACGCGCTGCGCAGCGCCGGCGACCTCGTCACCGCGCTGCAGCGGGTCGACTCCGACCCCCTCGCCGTCTCGGTCGTGAGCGTCGACGAGTTCGTCGACTCGGACCGCTCCGGGATCGTCGTGGGTGCCGGGACCGACGAGGCCGAGGCGCTGAAGACGCCGCTGCGCCTCGCCTCCTTCACCGCGATCGACGCCTCGCGCCTCAGCTACGGCGTCGGCACCGAGGCGCCCTACGCGGCCCTCGAGGCCTTCACCACCGACGGCCGCGACATCGTGCTGCTGGGCGGCTGGAGCGCCGACGGCGACGCGACGGCGTCCTCCGCCCTGCAGTCCTCGATCGCCGGCTGGGCCGCGGAGGAGGGCTGGACCTCGCTGTCCGGGAACCTCGCGGTCTCCGGTTCGACCGAGTCCGACCCGGTCGCGATCGACAGCAACGAGATCACCCCGCAGGACGAGGTGAAGGACGACTACTCCTCCTACGCGATCTGGTTCGTGATCGCGGTCGTGGTGATCGGCCTGCTGATCCTCCTCGGCTGGCTGGCGCGCCGTCGCCGGTCGCGGAAGGTCGCCGCCTACGTCGACGCGCAGGAGCGGGCGGCCGGCGAGCCCGCGGCCGCCGACTCCGCCGCTGCGCCCGCCTCCGCGCCGGCCGCGGAGGGCGACCACCCCGCCGCGCGCCACTCCTCGACCGACTGACAAGCGGATGACCAGCACGATCGCCGCCCCGCCGCCGGTGGCCGGCGCGCCCGCCCGCCTCCCCTGGTGGCGGGAGGCGTGGGAGCGCCTCGGCCGGCCGGTCACCGGGCGGCAGGTGCCCGGCACGGTCGTGATCCTGGTGGTCTCGCTGCTGGTCGGCTTCGCGGCCTGCCTGGTGACCACCTCCTCCGGGATCAACCTCGCCTACGCGGACACCCAGAGCCACCTCTCGATCTCGCGGCGCATCTTCGACTCGAAGGCGCCCGGCTTCACCCAGCTCGGCACGGTCTGGCTGCCGGTGCCGAGCCTGATCCTGATCCCGTTCGTGCAGTCGCTCTGGCTCTGGCACACGGGCTGGGCCGCCGGGCTGCTCGGCATGATCTGCCTGGCCGGCACGGCCTGCGGCGTCTACCGGATCTCGGCGCGGGTGGGCCACCTGCGCGCCGGCCGCCTCACCGCGGTGCTCCTGGTGCTGGCGAATCCCGGCGTGCTCTACGCCTTCTCGACGGCGATGACGGAGCCGGTGCTGATCGTCACGATGGTCGGCTGCTTCTCCGGGCTGGCGCACTGGGTCACCAGCCGGCGCAACCTCAGCGCCGGCGAGATGATGGTCTTCTCCGGCCTGCCCGCCGCGGCCGCGACGCTCTCGCGCTACGAGGGCTGGGTGCTCGTCTTCGGCGGCACGTTTGTGGTGCTGATCGTCGCCTGGCGGAAGAAGCGGTCCTTCGTCTACGCGATCAAGATGGCGAGCGCGTTCGGGATCCTGCCGCTGATCGCGATCGTCTGGTGGCTGGTCTACAACTTCGCGGTCTACAGCAACCCGCTCGAGTTCATGAACGGCCAGTACTCGGCCGCGAATCTGCAGAAAGCGGTCGCCGACGCGGGGCTGCTCGCCTACCAGGGCAACGCGGGGCTCACGCTCTGGTCGTACAACTGGGCGGTCCTCGAGACCTCGGGCCTGCTGACGGTCGCGCTCGGCCTGGCCGGTGCGCTGGTGCTGGCCTGGCGGCGCGGGATCTCGGACGACGCCCTCGTGATCTGGCTGATGATCGTCTCCTACGCCTTCTCGCTGCTGAGCCTCTACCTCGGCCAGACGCACATGAACAACGACCAGACCCTGCCGACGAACTGGTGGAACAACCGCTACGCGCTGTCGGTGCTGCCGTTCCTCGCGGTGCTCGGTGCCGTGCTGGTCGACGCGCTGCGGCGGGTGCCCCGGATCGGCGCGGGCGCGCTCGGCCTCGTGCTGGTGCTGCTCGGCGCGCAGACGGCCTGGTGGGCGCAGGACCTGGACCGCAACGCGGTCATCGCGGAGGCGACCGGCTACGTCTCGATCAAGGAGGCGTCGGGCGCGACCGCGGCCGCCCGGTTCCTGAGCGAGAACTACGACGGCGGCGGCATCCTGATCGACGAGAGCGCAGCCGGGAACGCGCTGCTGCCCGAGATCGGCGTGCCGCTCGCCGAGTACTACAACCGCTCGGCCGGCGAGCTGTTCGACGAGGCGCTCGCCGCCCCGTACACGCACGCGAAGTGGGTCTTCGTGACCACCGCGGACGCCCCCGAGCTGAGCGAGACCGGCGTCGCCGACCTCGTCTACGACGCGATCACCCGCGACTCCTCCTTCGACACCCGCTACCGGCCGGTGTTCGCGCAGGGGATCTACGTCATCTACGAGCGGCTCGGAGGCTGACCATGGCGACGACGACGCCCCGGGTGGGCGAGATCCTGCTGTCCCGCGGGCTGATCACGGCCGAGCAGCTCGACGAGGCGCTGCGCCGCCAGGCGCGCGAGGGCGGCTTGCTCGGCCGGCACCTCGTCATCGACGGCGCCGTCACCCGGCGCGAGATGTACGGGGCGCTGGCGGAGCAGTGGGACGCGCCGATGCTCGACCTGGTCGAGGAGCCGCCGGGGGCCGCGCTGCTGGCCCGCATCGGCGCCTCCACCCTGGTCGGCGCGGGCTGGGTGCCCTGGCGGGTGCTGCCCGACGGGACCGGCGTCATCGCGACCTCCGTCCCGCCGACCGAGGAGATGCTCGCCGAGGCGCGGGCGATGCTCGAGGTCGACGTCGTCACCGTGCGGACGACGACCGACTGGGACATCTTCCAGGCCGTCGAGAGCGCCTGCCGCGCCGCCCTGCTCTTCGGCGCGGCCGACTCGCTCGCGGTGCAGAGCGGCGACGAGTCGGCCAAGTCGGGGCTGCGCCGCTGGCAGGTGATCACTCCGCTCGTCGTCGCCGCGATCGTGATCGTCGGCGCCGTTCTCGCGCCGAGCCTGACCTTCGTGATCGTGCTCGCCGCGGCCAATCTGCTCTTCCTGATGAACATCGCCTTCAAGGCGCTGGCCGGCCTGCGCGCGCCGCTCAACCAGAGCTCGGTGAAGGCGTGGGAGGAGGAGGTGGCGATCGAGCGCGGCCGCCGCGGCCTGGACGTCTCGCCGCCGCGGATGACCGACGAGGAGCTGCCGATCTACACGATCCTCGTCCCCGCCTACAAAGAGGCCAACATCATCAGCAAGCTGCTGGTGAACCTCGGCGCCCTCGACTACCCGAAGGCCAAGCTCGAGGTGCTGGTGCTGCTCGAGGCCGACGACGACGAGACGATCTCGGCGGTGCGCCGGATGAGCCCGCCGGAGTACGTGCGCATGGTGATCGTGCCCCCGGGCGGCCCGCAGACCAAGCCGCGCGCGTGCAACTACGGGCTCAGCTTCGCCCGCGGCGAGTTCGTGGTGATCTACGACGCCGAGGACCGGCCCGACCCCGATCAGCTGCGCAAGTGCGTGCGGCTGTTCCGCGAGGACGCGTTCGAGCGCGAGCACGTGGATCCGGAGCAGAAGCAGCTCGTCTGCCTGCAGGGGGCGCTGAGCTACTTCAACGCCGACTACAACGTGCTCACCCGGATGTTCGCGGTCGAGTACGCGCACTGGTTCGGCGCGATGCTGCCGGGCCTGGACCAGTCGCACCTGCCGATCCCGCTCGGCGGCACCTCGAACCACTTCGAGACGCGCGTGCTCCGCGAGCTCGGCGCCTGGGACCCGTACAACGTGACGGAGGACGCCGACCTCGGCCTGCGCGTGGCCGCGCACGGCTACCGCGTGGGCGTCGTCGACTCCAACACCTGGGAGGAGGCGTGCGCCGAGGTCCCCGCGTGGATCAAGCAGCGCACCCGCTGGATCAAGGGCTACATGATGACCGCGGGAGTGAACACGCGGCACCCGATCCGCTGGTTCAAGGTGAACGGGGTGCTCGGCTCGCTGAGCCTGGTGGCGCTGATCATGGGGACGCCGGTCGCCTTCCTGCTCTACCCGCTGGTGCTCGGCTTCACCGTGATCACCTACATCGGCGTGCAGTTCCTCGGGCTGGATCTGCCGGAGTGGCTGATCGTCGCGGGGACGACGAACATGCTCTTCTCGAACACGCTGATGATCGTCGTCTCGGGGATCGCGGCGTGGAAGCGCTACAACTGGCGGGTCGCGGCGTTCGCGATCCTGAACCCCGTCTACTGGGTGCTGCACTCCATCTCGGCCTGGCGCGCGGCCTGGCAGATCGTCTTCAGCCCGCACAAGTGGGAGAAGACGCCCCACGGCCTCACGGAGGACTACGAGGACTCGACGATCGGGGCCCCGGCGTAGGTGCGCTCGCCGAGACGTCCCGTTCCGGTCGAGGCGTCCCGTTCCACCTGGACGTCTCGACCGTTCGAGGACGCCTCGGCGGCGTCAGAGCGGCGGGGCCGCCAGCAGCACGGCGCCGGCGGCGGCGCTCAGGGCGGCGACGAGGCACCAGCGGTCGGCGCGGACACGGCAGCCGCCCGCGCGCGCGAGCGCGGCGAGGCCGGCCGCCAGCACCGTGGCGCCGATCTGCACCGTCGCCGAGGTCCGCATCAGCGACCACGCCTCGAACGGAGGCACGCGGCCCCCGCCGGGCAGGAACGGCAGCCCCGCGACGCTCGCCGACGCCAGCAGCAGCAGCGCTGATCCGACCGCGAGAGCCACCACGACGTGCCCGAGCACCTCGGCCGCCGCCCGCTGCCGGGCGCTCGGCGCGGCGATCTGCGGGAGGACAGCGGAGGCGCTCGCAGCACTGCGGAGGGGCATGCGCCGAGCGTAGAACGCGGCCGCTCCCGGCGGACCCCCTTGCAGATCCCCCTTCCGGAGGTGATTCCGCGGGGGACGCCATTCCGGCTCCCGTTGCACGCGCGACGTTGTACATCGGGCTGATGTACGACGCTGCGGCGGCTTCTCGGTGGACCGGACTTCTGGCGGTGGTGGATCTCGATACGCCCGCTGCGCGGGCTACTCGATCAGCATGGAGGGGGCGTGCCCGGGAGTGCGCGATCAGCAGGGAGGAGGCATGCCCGGGAGTGCATGGACGGCGCGGGTCGGCATGCCCGGCGCTGCATGCTGGTCGAGTGGCCCCGAAGGGGCGTATCGAGACCCCGCTGCCGCCGGAGTCCCGGCAGCCGTCCGCGTCAGATGTTGAGGCGGTTGAAGATCGGGGACGGCAGCAGGCGGATGACCGTCATGATGACGCGCCACTTGGCCGGGGCGTAGGCGACCGCGCGGCCCGCGGCCATCGCGGCGGCGACGTCCTTCGCGACGGAGTCGACCGGGGCCAGCGAGGCGCCGCTCTGCTTGAGCGAGGCGGTCATCGGGGTGTCGGTCGGACCGGGCTTGATCAGCACGACGGACAGGCGCGAGCCGGCCAGGCGGTGCTGCAGGCCCTGGGCGAAGCGCTCGACGAGGCCCTTGGCGGAGCCGTAGACGTAGTTGGTCTTGCGGCCGCGGTCGCCGGCGACGGAGCCGATCACGCCGATGCTGCCGGAGGTCAGCGCGTTCGCGTAGGCCTCCATCCAGAGGGCCACCGAGACGCCGGTGACGACGAGCACGTCGCGGGCGACGGCGAGGTCGGCGGACGCCTCGTCCTGGGTGGTCATCGCGCCGTGGGCGATCAGCACGGTGTCGGGGGCGCCGCCCTCGAGCGAGGTCGCGACGACCGAGGAGATCGCGGCGGGGTCGGTCAGGTCGACCGCCGCCACCGACAGCGCGGCCGCGGGGAAGCGCACGCGCAGGTCCGTCGCCAGCGCCTCCAGCCGGCCGGCGTCGCGGCCGACCAGCAGGGCCGAGCGCGCGCCCGTGCCCAGCCACAGCCGCAGCGTGTGCTCGGCGATGGCGGAGGTCGCTCCGACCACGACGATCTTGGAGGGGGTACCAGTGCTCACGTCAGCTCCCGAGGACTCGGCGCGAGAAGCCGGAGGAGATCCCCGGGTCGCGCTGGAGGGTGAATTCGGCGAGGCGCGGGAAGCCGGCCTCGAACATCTCGCGCGTCATGCGCGCGTCCTTCGCCGGGTACAGCCGGCCGCCTGCGGCGAGCACCAGCGCGTCGAGGCGCTCGAACAGCGGCAGCGCGACGGGCGTGTTCGGGAAGTCGAGCGCGAAGCAGACCCCGGGCGCCGGGAAGCTCAGCAGGCCCGGCGACTCCAGCGGGCCGAAGGTCTTCAGCACGCCGAGGAAGGAGCCGGTGCCCGAGCCCGCGATCAGCGCGAGCATCTCGCGGGTCGTCTCGAGCGCTCCCTCCCACGGCACGGTGCTCTGGTACTGGTAGAAGCCACGCGGGCCGTACATCGTGTTCCAGCCCTCGATCGCGTCGAGCGGGTAGTTGAACTGCTCGTAGTGCTGCACGGAGCGGCGGGCGCGGGTCGCCTTCAGGCGGTAGTAGGCGCGGTTGAGCAGCGGCAGCGTCGCGCGGTTGACGACCGAGAGCGGGAAGGCGAAGGGCACCTTCAGCGAGCCCGGCCGGTTCTCCGGCAGCTCCGGGGCGGCCGTGCTGTCCGCGCGCGAGTAGACCCCGCGTCGACCGCCGCCCGTCGTCACGTCGATCCAGGCGACGGTGTGCTCGAAGACGTCCATCGACTCGTGCACGAGATCGAGATAGCCGTCGAGCGTCTGGAAGGGCACGTCCTCGCTGACGAGCCACGGCCCGGGGACACGGGCGAGCCCGAGCTCGACCTCGACGATCAGCCCGGTGAGCCCGAGGCCGCCGATCGTCGCCTGGAACAGTTCGACGTTCTCGGTCGGCGTGCAGCGTGAGGACGACCCGTCGCTGCGCAGGAGCGTGAAGGAGCGGACGTGCCGGCCGATCGTCCCGGCGGAGGCGTGGTTCTTGCCGTGCACGTCGTTCGCGATCGCGCCGGCGAGGGTGACGTTCTTCGTCCCGGGGGTGACCGGGAGCATCCAGCCGCGCGGCGCGAAGACGGCCTGCACGTCGCGCAGCAGCACGCCCGGCTCGGCCCGCAGCACGCCGGTCTCCTCGTCGAAGGCGAGCAGGCGGTCGAAGCCGCTGAAGTCCCAGATCCGGCCGCCGCCGTTGAGGGCGACGTCGCCGTAGCTGCGGCCGAGCCCGTAGGCGATCCCGCTGTCGCCCGCGGCCAGCGCGGCCTGCGCCTGCTCGACGCTCGTGATCCGGGTGACGCGGTGCTCGTCGCGCGAGAGCAGGCCCCAGGAGGAGACGGGGATGGTCATGCGGGCTCCTCTCGCGGGCCGGAGAACGTGACGTTCTTGTCGAGGTGGTACTTGGCGACGTAGCCGATGGCCAGGCCGATGACGGCCCCGGTGTAGCGGGCCAGGTCCGTGCCGAAGAGGTAGTCGAAGCCGAACTCGAAGCCCCAGAAGATCAGGGTCGTCACGCCGCTCATCACGCCGTAGAGGAGGAACGTCCTCAGCCCGTGCGCCGCATTCATCGTCTCGTGCTTGAAGATGAAGCGCTTGTCGAGCACGTACTTGGCGATCACCCCCGTCAGGGTGCCCGCGAGCACGGCGGCGACGGTGGCCCACTCCGCGTCGACGGCGAGCTCGACGAGCATCTGAGTGCCCAGATTCACCGCCGTTGCAAGGATCGCGAAGACGACGTACAGCGCGGCCGTCCGCATGCGCTTCCCTCCGTGGTGCTCCGGTCGTGAGCGCTGCGGATCCGGGCGGATGGGAGCGCGTTCACCCCCGATTGTAGGTTGGGCCCGCGTCACCCCGATCCCGCCCGATCCGGCCGTTCCTGGCCCCGTTCCCCCGAGAGGGAGACGTCGTGAACACCGCCCGCGCACTCGTCGCCGCCATGCGTCCGCGCCAATGGCTGAAGAACGTCCTGGTGCTGGCCGCTCCGGTCGCCGCCGCACGCATCCTCGAGCCCGAGATCCTCGTCGCGACCGTCATCGGGGTGATGGCGTTCAGCCTCGCCTCCTCCGGCGGCTACCTGCTGAACGACCTCCTCGACGTCGAGTCGGACCGCGTGCACCCGAAGAAGCGCTTCCGCGCGATCGCCTCGGGCGCGCTGCCGCTGAAGGTCGCCTGGCCGGCCGCGTTCGTGCTGATGATCGTGCCGGTGCTGGTGACCTTCCTCCTCGGCTTCACCTGGTTCGCGGCGACGCTCGCGGCCTACCTGGTGATGCAGATCTCGTACTGCCTCTGGCTCAAGCACGAGCCGGTCATCGACATCCTGATCGTGGCGGGCGGCTTCGTGCTCCGCGCGATCTCGGGCGCGGCCATCGCGGACATCCCGCTGACGCAGTGGTTCCTGCTCGCGGTGTCCTCGGGCTCGCTGTTCATGGTCGCGGGCAAGCGCTACTCCGAGAAGCTGCAGAGCGAGGGCAAGGAGGAGAGCCACACCCGCTCGACCCTCAAGGTCTACACGCCGGGCTACCTGCGCTTCATCTGGTCGGTCGCCGCGTCGCTGACGATGATCTCCTACGCGCTGTGGGCACTGTTCATCAACGGCGAGAACTCGCTCTGGTCGATGGCGTCGGTGGTGCCCTTCGGTGCGGCGCTCTTCCTCTACGCCCTCGACATCGAGCGCGGGCGGGCGTCGGCGCCGGAGGACATCGTGCTCGGCAACCTGCGGCTGCTGGTCTGCGGCGCGCTCTGGGCGGGGCTGTTCGTCGTCGCGATCATGACGCGGACGACCACGGGCTGAGGTCGCGGGTCGGGCGTCGGGCCGGGTCCGCCGCGGGATCGACGTCGTCGACGCCCTCGACCACCTCGCCGGGCTTCTCGAGGACCGCGAGCGCCTTCTCGGTGATCTCGTCGAGCAGGCCCGCGAGCTCGCGCTGGTCCTCCGGCACGTCGACCCCGCGGATCCCAGTGGCGCGGATGAGCAGCGGCAGGGTGCTGCCCTGGATCAGCAGCGTCCCAGCGATCTTCTCGCCTCGTTGAACGTCCGCGACTGCTGTGTCGTGTCCTCGGTGGGACCACCTCGGCCCCCGCACTACAGGAGGCATCATGCTCAAGCGAATCGCGACCACTGTGACGACTGCGGCGTTCGCCGCCGTCCTTCTCGCCGGATGTTCGACGGCCGCCGGCTCGGCCGCCTCGTCGGAAGCGCCGGCCGACAGCCCCTCCGCCTCCGCGATGGCCTCCGCCACCGCGACCGCCTCCGCTGAGACGGCGGCTCTCACGACGGCGTCCTCGCCGCTGGGCGAGATCATCACGGACGAGGCCGGCTCCACCGTCTACACGTTCACGAAGGACACGCAGAACTCGGGCAGCAGCAGCTGCTACGACGAGTGCGCCACGACCTGGCCGGCCGTGTCGGCGTCCAGCACGACCGCCGCGGACGGGATCACCGGAGAGGTCGGCTCGATCACGCGCACCGACGGGACGACCCAGCTGACCGTCGACGGATGGCCGGTCTACCGGTTCGCGAAGGACACCGCGCCGGGTCAGGTCAACGGGCAGGGTGTGAAGGACGCCTGGTACGTCCTCCTCCCTGACGGCACGATGAACAAGGAAGCCGCGGCCATGAGCACCGCCACCCCGGCGTCCTGATGCGACGGCGACCCGTCCCCGCGCAGCGAAGCGCATCGCCCGGACGGGTCGCCGGTTCTCGACAGGCAAGGACGGAGAGGGATGACCGGCAGTGATCGCAGCAACCGTGATGAGGGAGCGCGCCGTGGCGCTTCGAGGCGGTGAGCACTGTGCCCCGCCCCGTCGATGAGCTCCTGGCGGCGCTGTACGAGAGTCACGGCCCGGCGTTGCGGCGCTTCGTGCAGAACCTCACTCGGAATGCGGCGCTGACGGAGGACGTCGTGCAGGAGACGATGGTCCGGGCCTGGCAGCGCCCGCAGGTCCTCGAACGCGACGCCGACGCCGCGCGCGCGTGGCTGTTCACCGTCGCCCGCAACCTCGTCATCGACGACGCCCGCTCCGCTCGGAGCCGACGCGAAGTGCCGGCGAAGGACGAGGACGGCGGCGGCGCCGTCCCCGATCGCACCGACGCGGTCCTGGACAGCATCCTCGTCGCCGACGCTCTCGCCTCGCTGTCGGTGGAGCATCGTCGGATCGTGGTGGACGCGTACTTCCTCGGACACACCGTCCCCGAGATCGCCCGCCGGCACTCCATCCCCGAGGGAACAGCGAAATCCCGATTGCACTACGGACTGCGCGGTCTGCGACTGGCTCTGCAGGAAAGGGGCGTCACCCGATGAACGACCACCACGGAAGCTCTGCGACGGAGGACGAGTACCGCGACTGGGACGCGTCCTACGTCCTCGGCGCTCTCCCCGCGGATCAGCGACTCGAGTACGAGCAGCACCTCAGCGGCTGCGCGGCCTGCCGCGCGGCCGTGGCAGAGCTGGCAGGACTGCCCGGCATCGTCGGTCGCCTCTCCGTCGAGGACGCTCTCGCCATCAGCGCATCGGACGACGGCGAGGAGGCGCCGCCGTCGATGGTGACGCTGCCCGCCATCGCCCACCGTGTCCGGACGCGCCGACGTCGGCGCCGGCTGGTGACGTCCCTCGCCGTCGCGGCCGCCGTCACCGCCTCCGTCTTCGGAGGCGTCGCTCTCGGCACGGGCATCGCGGGCGCTCCCGTGGCGAGCGAGGCGACCCTCGAACCGATGGACCCGATCGCGGCCGATCCCGCTCTCGCTGCGGACATCCAGGTCGAGGGGAAGCCGTGGGGCACCCGGCTGGAGTGGAGCTGCACCTACAGTGGTGATGCGCCCGCCGACGCGGAGTACGAACTCGTGATCACCCGCACAGACGGCAGCACGATCACCGTCGCCACCTGGACGGCGGCCGGGCAGCGCGCCGTCGACCTGGCGGCGTCCACGGGCATCGCCCGGTCGGAGATCACCGGTGTCGACATCAGGGTCCGCGGCACGAACACCCCCCTCGTCCGCACCGACACCTGAGACACCATCCACCCGCAGGAGTCACCGACACTGCCCGCGGTGCCGCGGACACCGGACAGGAGCAGACCTTGAGCACCGAGACCACGCCGCTGCACATCACCCGCGAGGGCCCGAGAAGCTTCATCGGCCGCAACGCGCGAGGAGCCGAGGTCCGCATCGGCGGGTCGGAGGCCGACGGCGTGTTCTCGCCCGGCGAGCTGCTGCACCTCGCCCTCGCCGCCTGCGGCATGCTCTCCTCGGACCACCTCCTCGCCAGCCGGCTCGGAGCCGACTTCGAAGCGACCACCGACATCACCGCGACCAAGCCCGAGGGTGAGGACCGCTACGACTCGATCACCGCCGTGATCCGCGCCGACCTGTCGGCGCTCGATCCCGAGCGGATCGCCTCACTGTCCGAGCGCACCCGCCGGGCGGTCGACCGTCAGTGCACCGTCGGCCACACGCTCGAGCACGGCGCGGCGTACACCGTCGACATCGTGGACGACCAGGCCGGTCCCGTCAGCGGTCCGCGGACCGGGACCGTCTGAGATCAGCGCCTCATCGGTCACGAGGACCGGTGCCGACCGAGCCGCGGACGTCTGCCTTCCGTGCCGTCAGTCTGCGAGTCGCCGACCGGATCCGAGACGATTCGCGAGGCGGAGCGCGTTCACGGAGCGGAGGTGCTGGTCGGCGCGGTGACGTCCGTTGGCCGGTGAGGGGTGCGGTGCCGCGAGGACGGGGATGACACGGGGATCATCGTGCAGGGTCAGGTAGCGCATGACCCCGTCGAGCGCCACGGTCCCGTAGGTGACGACGGCGTCGAGCGCGGGCAGCAGCTCCAGCAGCTCACCGAGCGCGAGCCTGCCCTGCTCGATGTCCGCGGGGCGGACGCGGCCAGGGATCTCCCACGGGATGAGGTTCCATCGGAGGTAGTGGTCGCGGGAGAGTCCGGACTCGATGCGGGCCGCCCGGAACGCGGCGGCGGTGGGCCCGAGGTTGTCCTCACTGCAGACGGCAGCGGATCCCGCGGCGATCGTCCGAGGGCCGGGTGACTGCATCAGCACCAGGACGCGACTGGCGGTGCCGCCGGAGCGGGGATCGAAGCCCGGAACGAAGCGTCCGGTCGCGTCCGCGGTACTCCGCCAGGTCTCGGCGAGGGCGTTCAGGGTCCGGATGTCCACGATGATCCTCGATCCCGGTCAGGCCGGTCGCGGTGGTGCGAGCAGGGTGCCGCGGATCACGGAACCGTGGAAGGTGCGGGCGGCGACGAAGATCCACGCGGCGACCAGGCCGACGTAGTAGAGCACGGCGAGGCCGGCGACGACCGTGAGACCGGAGTGCAGGGCGAGGCCGTTCAGTCCGGTGACGCAGGTGCCGACGGGGAACGTGAACGACCACCACGTCAGGCTGAACGGCAGGTGCTCCTTCGCGGTGCGGAGGGTGATCGCGAGGGCGATGACGGTCCAGAGCAGTGCGAAGCCGAGCATCGCGAAGCCGTACACCAGAGCCACGACCAGCAGCGCACGCGCCGTGCCGGCGTCCACGACGGTGGGCGCGTTCGAGGCGAGCAGATTCACAGCGGTGATCGACTGTCCGACCGGACCGAGGACGATCCACAGCGTCGGCACCATCCCCGCCGCTCCGACCTTGTGCTGCGCGAGCCGGTTCCAGATCAGGGTGATCACCACCAGCGACGCGACCAGGCTGAGGCCGAAGAAGCCGTAGCAGGACCACAGGAGCGTCTCCCGCGCTTGCCCGGCGGGCGCGTACGGCAGCAGCAGTGCGCCGGTGGAAGCGGACACCATCGGCGGAACGATCGGCATCAGCCAGCCGCCGAACGCCGAATCGGGCTTGTTCTCGTGCCGGGTGAACGCGAGGTAGGGCACCAGGACCGCCGTCGCCAGCCCGCCGAGTGTCCCCGCACCCCAGAGCACCCAGTCGATGGTGACAGCGGCGGGCAGGCCGATCCAGTCCTTGCCGAGGAGGAGGGTTCCCGCGCCGACGGTGAGGAACGCCATGGGAGGCGCGCCGTAGAAGTGCGAGAGGACCGGATTCAGGTGGTGCCTCATCGCTGTACCGCGGTAGCGGACCCAGTGCAGCCCGGTCGCGACCGTCAGCGCGACGAGCAGCAGCGCGGCGATCGCCCAGACGACGGTGGCCCCGGTGCGGAGTCCGGGGAACTGGAGGGGCAGGGACGCGGCGGCGACCGCGACGATGCCGGTGCCCATGATCGACGCGAACCAGTTCGGCGTCAGGTTCGACACGATCAGTCCCGGATGCTCCAGCTCCCGGAACAAGCGCCTCGACCGCGGAGGATGCCCGATCGAGGAAGATGCGCGGGCGGGGGAGAGAGTTGTCATGACTCCAGCCTGAGCATCGCCGTCCCCAGCCGATACAGCGATCGTGTTGGCGGGGCACAATGAGTGCTTGTGGCGACGCGGCGATTGACGGACCGGATCCTGGATCTCGACACGCTGGAGGTGCTCGAACGCATCGCCGAGGCGGGCTCGCTCTCCCGCGCCGCCGAAGACCTCGGCGTCACCCAGCAGGCCGTCTCGGCGCGTCTGCGGGTCGCGGAGCGCGCCATCGGGCAGCCGCTCGTGCGCCGCTCTCCGACCGGGTCCCTGATGACCGACGCGGGCCGGCTCGTGCTCGAGCTGGCCGGCCCGGTCCTCGAGGCGTCCCGCCGCCTCGAGGCGGGCGCGGCAGCACTGCGACAGCCGACCGGCTCACTGGTCCTCGCGGCGTCGCAGACGATCGCCGAACTGCTGCTCCCACCCTGGCTCCTCGAATTCCGACAGCGCGCACCCGAGGTGAGTGTGCAGCTGATCGCCGGCAATTCAGCCACGGTCACAGAGCTCGTGCGATCCGGTGCGGCGCAGCTCGGATTCGTCGAGACTCCGGCGTCCACGGCCACGCTCTCCTCTCACGTGGTCACGGAGGACGAACTCGCTGTCGTCGTCGCACCGGACCACCCCTGGGCACGCGCGGCGAGTATCAGCGCCGAGGACGTGGCCGGGACCGCACTGCTGACACGAGAGGAAGGCTCCGGCACCCGGACGACCCTCGAAGCATGGCTCCACGACGCCGGGCTCGCACCCACGACTCCCGCCGCGATCCTGGAGACGACGGCGATCATCCGAGCGAACGCCCGCGCCGGCATCGCGCCCGCCGTCATGAGCATCCTCACCGTCGAAGCAGATCTCGCCGCGCGCTCACTGATACGAGTGCCCCTCCGCGGACCAGCACTCGTGCGACCCCTCCGCGCCATCTGGTCCGATCGCATCGGGTCGTCCGCGGCGGCGTTCCTGGAGATCGCGCACGAGATGCGCTGACCGGTGCACGGCCGGGCCGGGCCGAACCGGAGTGGTCACCTCTGCACACGGCGGCACGGACGTCATGTCGCGGTGATGGCGAAGAGCCCGCCGATGCCGACGGCGTAGAGCGCGAGCACGATCACCGAGTCGACTCCCATGCCGGCGATGCGGCGGGTGGGTCGGAAGATCAGTCCGACGACGTAGACGAGGGTGAGCACGGCGGCGAGAGCGGTGAGGTAGATGTCGGACGAGTTCGCCTGCGGGAGGACTGCGGTGCCGGAGAGGACGGTGGCGACGAGGAACAGGACGGGGAGGAAGGCGTTGCCGCCGAAGATGTCGCTGATGGCGAGGTTGTCGTCGCCCTGCTTGATGGCCTGCAGCCCGGTCGAGATCTCGGGGAGGGAGGTGGCGAGAGCGAGCACGGTGGCTCCGAACAGCACCCCTGAGAGACCGAGCTGCGAGGATGCCGCGTCACCGGCGCGCTCGAGCACGACACCGGCGAGGAGGGTCGCCGCGGCGGAGATCGTGAACACGACGGTCGCCTTGCGTGTGCTCATCGGGTGCGTCTTCTTCTTCGCGGGGGATGCTGTCGCGTCGGGGGCCCGCCCGTCCTCGTGCCAGGGGAGGTGCTTGCCGGAGCGCTGCACGAGCAGCAGCCCCACGACCCAGAGGCCGGCGATGAGGACGACGTCCGGGGTCAGGCGCAGCACTTCCAGTCCGGAGGGCAGCTGGCTGCCGGCGATGACGACGGCGAGCACCGCGACGACCACGAGCCCCTCGAGCACGAGTGTGAGGGACGCGGCACGGTAGGTGAGCGGCTTCGCACCCTTTCCGCGCTTGCCGAACAGGTCGAGGACGACGAGGACCACGGTCTGCAGTGCGATGCCGCCGAGGATGTTGCCGACCGCGACGTCCAGGTTCCCGGAGAGCGCGGCGGACACGGTGATCGCGATCTCCGGCAGGTTCGTCGCGACGGCGAGGACGATCAGACCGCCCAGCGCACTCCCCAGGTGCAGACGCGCGTCCAGAACGTCCGTCGCCTTCGACAACTGGATGCCGGCGATCCACACCACTGCGGCGGCGGCGAGGAAGACGACGACGAGAACAACGAGAGGCAGACCATCCATGCACTGAGTGAACCGCGCCGACGACGATTCGAGACCCCCTTGCGCCGGGGCTGCTTCTCACCGTCAGCACCGGCCGGTCCTCATGATCCCCCTCTCCCCGGTCGATGATTCGGAGCCGCTGCCCTGGTCCTGACCGAGGTGCGGGCGTAAGCTGACGGCAGTGGCGATGGATCCCGCCCGAGCGTGAGCTCGAACTGCCGCCGAGGCTGATGGTTCCTACCTTCTCGATCAGAGACCAGGTAGGTGACTCATGCCCGCGCATCCCCCGCTCGTCCTCGTGCGCCACGGTGAGAGTGCCGGCAACGCCGACGGTCTCTTCTGCGGCGTCCTCGACGTCCCCCTCACCGACCTCGGACGTGACGAAGCGCGACAGGCCGCGACGCTGCTGAGGGACGCATCGATCGACCCCGATCTGATCCTCACGTCGACCCTGCAACGCTCCACCGAATCGGCCCGGATCATCGCCGGCGCCCTTCCAGGGCGGCCGCGGATCGTCGCGGGCCAGTGGCGGCTGAACGAGCGCAACTACGGAGCGCTCACCGGCCTGTCGAAAAGCGCCGTCAGAGCCCAGTACGGGGCCGACGCCTTCCTGGAGTGGCGCCGGTCGATGGACGTCCGCCCGCCTGCTCTGTCCGCCGCCGCCTTCGCGCAGCTGCACAGGTCCGCGGCGTTCCGTGAGCAGCCGGCCGAGGCGATGACGGAGACGGAGTCGTTGCGCGACGTCGTCCACCGTCTGCAGCCGCTCCTCGAGGAGCGCATCCTGCCCGCCCTCGAGGAGGGCGAGACGGTGCTCATCGTCGCGCACGGCAACTCCCTGCGCGCGCTGCGCGCCCTTCTCGACGACCTCGGCGATGCCGCGGTCCGCGATCTGAACATCCCGACCGGTCAGCCGTACCTGTACGACACCGGGCCGTCCGGGACACCGATCTCGAGGAGCGGACGCTACCTCGACCCCGCAAGAGCCGACCGGGCGGCGATCACGCTCGCCCACGAAGGAGGAACCTGATGAACGACTACATCAGCCACACCCGCACCAGCATCCACGGATCGGGCGAGTACGTCGCCCACCCCGCCGGACACCCGCTGGTCATCACCGACGTCGCCGCACGGCAGATCCTCGACTCCCGCGGCTTCCCGACCGTCGCTGTCACCCTGCGTCTGGACGACGACACCGTCCTGGACGCCTCCGCCCCCGCAGGCGCCTCGACCGGCGCGTTCGAAGCGGTCGAGCTGCGCGACGGCGGCCCCGCGTTCGGCGGACGCGGAGTCCGCTCCGCTGTCGCGGCCGTCGACGGCGAGATCCGCGCCCTCCTGCTCGAGCACTCCTGGACCTCGCTTCGCGAGATCGACGAAGCGCTGCGAGCACTGGATGGAACCGCGAACCTCGCCCGCCTCGGAGCGAACTCCGTCGTCGCCGTCTCCATCGCGGCCGCCCGCGCCTTCGCAGCGCGCACCGGCCTGCCCCTGCACCGGTGGATCGCCGATCACACCGGGGCGACCGCCTCCCTGCCCGTCCCGCACTTCAACGTCATCAACGGCGGCGCGCACGCCGCGAACGGCCTCGACTTCCAAGAGTTCATGATCGCCCCCGTCTCCGCCGGCACCGAGGAGGAGGCCGTGCAGGTCGGCGCCGAGATCTATCACGCCCTCGCCGCCCGCGTCCGCACCGCCTACGGCACCTCCGGGCTCGGAGACGAGGGCGGCTTCGCGCCCCCCATCGACCGGCCCGAAGACGCCCTGGACCTCCTCGTCGCAGCGATCACCGACGCCGGATACCAGCCCGGCACCGGTGACATCGCGATCGCGATGGATCCCGCCGCGAACGGCTTCTTCCACGGCGACGGCCACTACACCGTCGCCGGCACCGACCTCGACCGCGACGCACTCGCCCGCTACTACGAGAAGCTGATCGGGGACTACCCGATCCGCAGCATCGAGGACGGCTTCGCCGAGGACGACCACGAGGGCTGGGCCCTCCTCGCCCACACCATCAGCGACCGGGTGCAGCTCGTGGGAGACGACCTCTACGTCACCGACGCCGACCGCATCCGCGACGGAGCCCGCAACGGCTACTCCAATGCCGCACTCATCAAGCCCAATCAGATCGGCACCGTCACCGGCACCCTCGACGCGATCGCGGCCGCGCACGACGCCGGCATGCGCTGCATGGTCTCCCACCGCTCCGGCGAGACCCTCGACACCTTCATCGCCGACCTCTCGGT
Organism: Rathayibacter sp. PhB151; assembly: GCF_004366415.1. Classification (NCBI taxonomy): domain Bacteria; kingdom Bacillati; phylum Actinomycetota; class Actinomycetes; order Micrococcales; family Microbacteriaceae; genus Rathayibacter; species Rathayibacter sp. PhB151. Next base: position 1,429,569 of record NZ_SOEN01000006.1, read on the forward strand.
GGGAACCGGAGTCGGGCAGATCAAATCCGGCGCCCCCGCGCGCGGCGAGAGGGTCGCGAAGTACAACCGCCTCGTCGACATCGAGCACCTCGACCCCGCGCTGCACTACGGTCTCACCCACTGACCCGCCCCCTCCCGAAAGGCCCCACTCCTCGTGACCGATGACCTCCACCGTCACCGCCCCCCGGACCCCGACCCCGAGCTGCCGGTCGACAGCGACCTCGACGTCGACGACGCCCCCGACGGGACGCCACGACCCGTGCACCTGCGCCTGCGGTACCTCCTCCTCGTCGCCGCAGGCGGCACGGTCGGGACCGGGGCGCGGGAGGGCCTGACCCTCGCGTTCCCCGCCGGTCCCGCCTTCGACACCGTCGTCTTCGCCATCAACATCGTCGGCGCGCTCCTGCTCGGCGTGCTCCTGGAGGGCCTCGCCAGAGCCGGCAGCGACGAGGGCCGACGCCGCACCGCACGGCTGCTGCTCGGTACCGGAGCGCTCGGAGGCTTCACCACCTACAGCACCCTCGCCACCGACACCGCCCACCTGCTCACCACAGGACACCCCGCACCCGCCGCCCTCTACGCGCTCGGCACCGTCCTCCTCGGTGCCCTCGCGTCCTGGACCGGGATCGTCCTCGCCGCAGCACTCCACCGGCGACGCACGCAGAGGAAGGTGCCGGCATGACACCCGCACTGTTCCTCGCGCTCTCCCTCGCCGGTGGAATCGGAGCCGCAGCACGGCTCCTCCTCGACGGGCTCATCAAAGCCCGCACCGGCGGCGCCTACCCCTGGGGCACCACCGTCATCAACGTCACCGGATCACTCCTCCTCGGACTGATCACCGGGCTCGCCCTCGCAGGCATCGCCCCCGAATCGTGGCGACTCGTCCTCGGCACCGGCTTCCTCGGCGGCTACACCACCTTCTCCACCGCCAGCCTCGAAACCGTGCGCCTCCTCGCCGAAGGACGCCGCCTCGCCTCGGTCACCAACGCCCTCGGCATGCTCCTCCTCAGCGTCATCGCCGCAGCAGCAGGACTCTGGCTCGGAGGCGCGCGATGAGCATCATCGATGGCCGCGAGAGCGGGAGCGGTTCTCTTCCTCGACGCTGATGACGGCGGCGATGCCGAGCTCCATCAGAGCGTCCTGCGGGCGGAGTCGGGCATCGGCGGTCTCGATTCGGCGAGGGGGAGGCGCCTGTCCGCGCGCGGGCGCTCGCGCGCGCGGTCGAGGCCGGACTGCGAGTCTGCGCTCGTGTCCGGCCTCGGCCCAGAAGGTTGCGGGTGGCGGGTGCGTGGCTCCGCGACCCGGCATCTCCTGGGAAGAGACGCCCTCCTGCATGCCGGTCGAGCAGCCGCGCAGGGGCGTCTCTGCATGCTGGTCGAGTAGCCGCGCAGGGGCGTCTCTGCATGCTGGTCGAGTAGCCGCGCAGGGGCGTCTCTGCATGCTGGTCGAGTAGCCCCGCAGGGGCGTATCGAGACCCGACTCCCCACGGACGTCGGTCGCCTCCCTGCCCTGCTGCCGCTCGTCAGCGCCGGTCGAGGACCCGGACGAGGCCGATCAGGAGGGCGATCGTCCCCAGCGCGGCGATCGCGATCGCGGCGGCTCCGGCCGGGCCGAGCGAGAGCGCCCAGTCGACGACGGCGGTCCGCAGCCCGGCGTCGGCGGCGAGGAGGAGCAGGAGGACCGCGACGGCGGCCTGGACCAGCCCCCAGACGATCGCGCCGGCGCGGATCCTGGGCCGCTTCGCGGTCTCCGTGGCGGTGCTGGTCTGCGTGGCGGTGGTGCTCTGCGCGGTCATCGTCCTGCCTCCGTCGGGGTCGTGCTGTCGGTCCCGGGCGGGGTGCCGGGGTCTGTCGGGGTGGTGGGGTCCGTCGGGGTGCCGGTGTCCGTCGGGGTCGGCAGGTCGGTCGCGGCAGCGGTCGCCCCCGAGGTCGGCTCCGCGGTCGCAGTGCCGTCCTGGTCGAGTGCGGCGCCGCTGGTCGAGTCCTCGGCGGTCCGGTCGTAGACGGTGACCCCGCCGCGGCCCTGCGCGATCCGGACGACGACCGGCTCGGCGTCCGGGTCGCCGAAGGTCTGCGTCCAGGTGGCTCCGTCGCGGCTGTACTCGACGTTCTCCGGCTCGGAGCCCACGTCGCCGTCGGCGAAGGCGGTGGTCAGCCAGTAGTAGCCGTTCGCCGTGGACGCCTCGACGCGGACCGCCGCTCCGGCCATCGGCACGACGGTGATGTTCCCGGCGCCCTGCCAGACGTCGATCACCTCCCCCGGAGCACCCAGCGACGGGTCGATCGTGATCTGCAGGTCGCCCGCCACCATCGCGTAGCTGCCGGGAACCGCGTTCGAGAGGCCGTACGAGCTGAGCATCGGCAGCAGCTGGCGCTCGGGCGGCACGAGCGACGCCGTCGAGGCCGTCAGCACCGTGATCACCGAGACCGCGATCAGGAGGATCGCGCGCCGGCGCAGCAGTCCCGCGGCGACGATCGCCAGGGCGAGCACCAGGGTCGCGACGCTGAAGCCGACGACGGTCGCGGTCGAGCCGGAGACGGTGAGCGACGCGATCGCGCCGACGACGGCGGCCAGGCCGAGCACGAGCAGGGTGACGCTCCTCCGCAGCCGCGGGTTCGCCTCGCGGTGCAGCCGACGCCGCTCGAGGCGCGCCGCGGTGATCGCGGCGGCTCGGAGGCGCGACTCCTCGGCACGGGCCCGGGCCGTCTCGCGGGCGGTCGCGCTCTCCTGGGCGCGGAACGCCTCCCGCTCGGCCTTCCACTCCTCCTGGCGCTCGCGCCACAGCGCGAGGTCCTCCGGGGTGCTGGGCCGCGCCTCGGCCGGGCGCTGCGGGGGGAGGAGAGGAGCGGCGCTCGCCGGGTCGCCGGTGGGAGCGGGGTAGGCGGCGGTCGAGGCGCCAGGCCCCTCGGGGCCGCCGTACGGCGGGGGCGTCGGGTCGGTGCGGCCCGAGCGGCGGGCGATCCAGACCACGAAGAGCACGATGAGCACCAGGACGACGACCGTCCAGAGGGCACGGCCGGTGGCGGGCGCCCAGGGCACCGTCCCGGTGTACGCGCCGCCGAGCGACCAGAAGCCCTGCGCGACCGGGAGCATCGAGGCGAGCACCAGGGCCCCGATCCCGGCGTGGACCCGGGTCAGGCGGCCGCGGAGCAGCTCCTCGACCGGCAGCACGCCGTCCTCGTCGGGCAGCAGCAGCCAGGCCGCCGCGTAGAAGAGGAAGGCCGGGCCGCCGAGGACGGCGACCACGACGAAGATCCCGCGCACGATCAGCGGGTCGATGCCGAGGCGATCGGCGATGCCGGAGCAGACGCCGCCGACCCAGCCGGGCCGGCGGGCGAGATCGAGGGAGCGCAGCCAGAGGAGGAAGCGGTTCTCGGAGGAGGAGTCGGGGCCGGGTGCGGAGGCGCCGGGGCCGGGGGTGCCGGTCCCGGGATCGCCTGCTCCGGCGGTCGGGTCCGGCGTCGGCGGATCGCCCGCCGTCTCCTGCGCCGGGTCCGGCGGGGTCGTGCTCGCTGCTGTCATGGCTCGAGTGTGACCCTCCTCCACAGCCGCCGACCATCGGGGGAACCCCTGATCCGACCCCGACTCCCGCCCCGGCGACCCCGACGACCTGTTTGGATGCAGGGGTGAGCACACCCACCCTCCCGAGCACCGCGGCGCATCCGCCGCGGCGTCGGCCGTCCCCGGGCCGATCGTCCGTGGGTCGGCCCGCCTCGGCCCGGCCTCCGCTGCGCCGCCCGCGCCGGATGGTCCTCGGCGGCGTGTGCGCGGCGCTCGCCGAGCACCTGGGCCTGCGCCCGGGGACGGTGCGCTTCCTCATGATCGTCGCGACGCTGCTGGGCGGCGGCGGCGCGCTGCTCTACCTGTGGCTCTGGGCGCTGGTGCCCCTGCGCGACGCGGGCGCGGACTCCGGTGCGCAGACCGGCGGTGTGCGGCGGGCCGTCCCGGTCGCCGTGCTGCTCGTCGGCGTCGCCGGGGCCGCGACGCTCTCGGTCGTGGTCGCACTGAGCGGGGGCGACGACGCCGACGTCACCCGGGCGCTCGCCGCCGTCGCGGTGCTCTCCGGCGGCGCCGTCGCCTGGAGTCTCGGACTCGACCGCGGCGATCCGTCCCGCTCGGCGCGCTCCTCCGCCCTGGTCCGCCTCGCCGCCTGCGCCGTGCTCGTCGTCGCCGGGGCCGCCGTGCTCACGGCCCGCCCGAGCGCGGTCAACGCGGTGCTGGCCGTCGGCGTCCTCCTGGTCGCCGCGGGCGTGCTCGCCGCGCCCCGGATCGTCACGCTGTGGACCGAGCTGATGGGCGAGCGCGCGGCGCGGGTGCGCGAGGAGCAGCGCGCCGAGATCGCCGCGCACCTGCACGACTCGGTGCTCCAGACCCTCGCGCTGATCCAGAACCGGGCGGGTGCCTCGAGTGAGGTCGCCCGCATCGCCCGCGCGCAGGAGCGGGAGCTGCGCGACTGGCTCTTCGAGCGGGACGTCCCGGTCGCGAACGACCTGGCGGCCGAGATCCGCGCCATCGCCGCCGCGATCGAGCTCGATTGGCCGGCGACGCTCGAGGTCGTCGCGGTGGGGGCCTCGGTGCCGGGCGCCGCCCCCGTGCTCGCGGCGACCCGCGAGGCGATGCTGAACGCCGCCCGGCACGCGGGCGGCGAGGTCTCGGTCTACGTCGAGTCGTCGGCCACCGGGGTCGACGTCTTCGTGCGCGACCGCGGTCCCGGAGTCGACCTCGGCGCGCTCCCCGGCGACCGCCTCGGCATCCGCGAGTCGATCGTCGGCCGGATGGCGCGCGCCGGCGGCAGTGCGACCGTGCGGCCCGGAGCGGGCGGCTCGGGCACCGAGGTCCACCTGCGCCTGCCGGCGGGGGCCGAGCGGTGACCCGCGTCGTGCTGGTCGACGACCACTCCATCTTCCGCTCCGGCCTGCGCGCCGATCTCGCCCCCGAGCTCGACGTCGTGGGCGAGGCGGCCGACGTCGACTCCGCCGTCGCGCTGGTCGCGGCCGAGCGTCCGGATGTCGTGCTGCTCGACGTGCACCTGCCCGGCGGCGCGGGTGGCGGCGGCGCCGAGGTCCTGCGCCGCAGCGCCGCGCACCTCGACGCTGTCCGCTTCCTGGCGCTGAGCGTCTCGGACGCGGCGGAGGACGTGGTCGGCGTCATCCGCGCCGGCGCCCGCGGCTACATCACCAAGGCGAGCTCGGGTGCCGAGGTCAGCCGGGCGGTCCTCGCGGTGGCCGGCGGCGACGCCGTCTTCTCGCCGCGCCTGGCCGGCTTCGTCCTCGACGCCTTCGGCGCCCTCAGCGGCGAGCAGGCGGAGTCCGTCGACGAGCTCGACCGCCTCTCGGCTCGCGAGCGCGAGGTGATGCGCCTCATCGCCCGCGGCTACGCCTACAAGGAGGCCGCCGCCGAGCTCTTCATCTCGGTGAAGACCGTCGAGTCCCACGTCTCCGCGGTCCTCCGCAAGCTCCAGCTCTCCTCCCGCTACGAGCTGACCGCCTGGGCTTCGGCCCGCCGTCTCCTCTGACCGGCCGCCCGCCCGGGCGATGGCACCGCCGCGGAGAACGGCGGGTCTCGATACGCCCCTGCGGGGCTACTCGACCAGCATGCAGGGGGCGTCCGACTCATGCTGATCGAGTAGTCCGCGGAGCGGGCGTATCGAGATCCACCCGCCGAGCGACGCCGGGTCCTGAGACTCCCCGCCGGAAGCTAGAACGAGAGCAGCGGGAGGAACGGCAGCGCGGCCAGCGCCGCGAGCGTGCCGAGCGCCGCGCCCGCGAGCACGTCGGTCGGGAAGTGCATCCCGAGCACGAGGCGCGACAGCAGCATCACCAGCACGACGAGGACGGCGAGCGGCCAGAGCGCGGGCAGCATCACGGCGAACACGATCGCCGCGGCGGTGGTCGAGGACGCGTGCGAGCTCGGGAAGCTGAGCTTGCTCGGCGCCGTCCCCCGCACCTCGACGCCCTCGCCGAGGGGCCGCGGCCGCCGGACGACGCGCTTGATCACGATCGACAGCCCGTGCGCCACGACGATCGCGACGTCGCAGAGCGCCCACGCCCAGAAGCGGGACGGATCGGCGAACGCACCGACCACGCCCAGCAGCAGCCAGCCCGCGGCGTGCTCGCCGAAGAAGCTGAGCCAGCGGGCGATCGGGCGCAGAGGCGGTGCCAGCGGCGAGCGCTGCACAGCGACGATGACCGCTGACTCGCGGCTCCGGAGGGTCGACATTGCGCTCAACCTAGCGCACCCCTCGGGCCCCTTTGTGCAGGCGCCCGTCCGTTGTGCAGGCGTCAGTCCGTTGTGCAGGTGTCCGTCCGATGTGCAGCCGACCGGCCGCGGAAAGCCCCTGCCGCCGCGTCGAGTGCGCCGCCGAGCGTCGGATCGCCTGCACAACGGACCTGCGTCCCCGATCAGGCCTCCGGCTCGGCCTCCGTGCCGGCCGCGCGGCGGCGCGCACCCAGACCCAGTGCGGCCGCACCCGCGGTCAGCAGGGCGGCGGCGCCGGCGACGAGGCCGACGCTCTCGACACCGGTCGAGGCGAGTCCGCCGGTCGTGCCGCCGCCCACGGGCAGGGGGACGGGCGTGCCGGTCGGCGCGACGGTCGGAACAGCGGTCGGCGCGGCGATCGGCCCGGCGGTGGGCGCAGCGGTCGGTCCGGCCGTCGGCCCCGCGGTCGGAACCGCGGTCGGTCCGGCCGTCGGAGTCGCCGTCGGCGCCGTGGTCGGCCCCGCGGTCGGCGTGGGCGTCGGCGTGACGAGCTGCGACGCCGGCAGGATCTGCACGATCGTCGGGCGCGGCGCCGCGACGGCACCGGCCGCGAGGGCTCCGGTGGCAGCGAAGTCCGGGAAGTACGAGCTGGGCTCCTCGAAGGTGCCCTCCTCGCCCGGGTGCTGGACGGCCACGAACACGTGCTGGTCCTGGTCGTGCACGATCGGGCCGCAGGTCTCGGCATCGCGCGGGACCGAGAGGAACTGCTCCACCCGCCCGCGCTCGGCGCCCTCGAGTGCCACCTTGAAGAGGCCGTCGTTGTAGCCGATGCCGCTGGGGGCGCCGTCGGTCGAGATCCAGAGGTTCCCGACGGAGTCGAACGCGAGGTTGTCGGGGCAGGAGATCGGCGAGACCTGGTCGACCGGGAAGCCGGAGAAGTAGACCGTGTCGCCCTGCGCGACGTCGCCGCAGAGCATCAGCAGGTTCCAGGTGAAGGTGCGGCCGGTCTGGTCGCCGCCGTCCTCGATGATCTCGACGATGTGGCCGTCGCGGTTCTCGGTGCGCGGGTTGACCTCGGTCGGCCCCTCCTTGCCCTCGGTGCCGCGGTTGGAGTTGTTGGTGCAGGCCACGTAGATCCGGCCGCTGACCAGGCTCGGCTGGACGTCCTCGCAGCGGTCCATCTTCGTCGCGCCGGCGATGTCGGCGGCCATGCGGGTGTGCACGAGCACCTCCTCGACGCTCATGCCGGCGATCATCGACGCGCCGTCGAGGACCAGGGGCAGCCAGGAGCCGATGCCGTCGAAGCCGCCGTCCGAGGGGACCGCACCGGTGCCGGTGATCTCGGCGACAGGGGAGTCGCCGGTGAAGCTCGCGACGAAGAGGTCGCCCTCCTCCAGCAGCGTCTTGTTGTGCGCGCGGTCGCCCTCGATGTAGCGCTTCTTCGAGACGAACTTGTAGAGGTAGTCGAAGCGCTCGTCGTCGCCCTGGTAGGCGACCACGCGGCCGTCCGGGGCGACGATGACGTTCGCGCCCTCGTGCTTGAGGCGGCCGAGCGCGGTGTGCTTCTTCGGGGTCGACTCCGGCTCGAAGGGGTCGAACTCGACGATCCAGCCGAAGCGGTTCGGCTCGTTCTCGTAGCCGGGCGTGCGGGCGTCGAAGCGCGGGTCGTCGAGCTCCCACAGGCGGGCGGTCTCGGCGTCGGTCAGGCCGTAGCGCTTCTCGGCGTCGCTGGTCGCGGTGGCGCGGAAGTAGCCGTTGAAGTTCTCCTCGCCGGAGAGGATCGTGCCCCACGGCGTGGTGCCGCCGGAGCAGTTGCCCAGCGTGCCGAGGACGGAGCGTCCCGTCGGGTCGGCGGCGGTCTTCAGCAGCGCCGAGCCGGCCGCGGCGCCGGTGACCTCGTACGGAGTGTCCAGCAGGTAGCGGCGGTTGTGCTCGCCGCCCTGGACGTAGGCCCAGGGGCGGTCGACGGCGGTGCGGACCAGCTCGACGACGCTGAGGCCGTGGGCGGCGCGGCCGACGGCGCGGACGCGCTCGGGCTCGGCCTCGAGCTGCGCGGCCGGGAACATGATCGACTCGTTCGTGTACTCGTGGTTCACGACCAGCAGCGCGCGCAGGCGCTTCGAGCCGGGGATCTCGACGATGTCGGTGTAGTCGTTGTTGTAGCCGAACTGCGCGGCCTGGGCCGCCTCCGTCTGGTTCCGGATGTCGAACGCGGGGCTGTCGGCGAAGAGCGGGTCGCCCCAGCGGATGATCGGCTGCCAGGCGAAGCCCTCGGGGACGGTGAACTCGTCGACCGTGTACGGCACCGGGGCGATCGGGGTGAAGGCGAGCGGGGAGCCGCCGACCGCGGCACCGGCGACGGCCGCCTCCGCGGTGGGGGCGCCGCCGGCCGAGGCGACGGCGACGGTGACCGCGCCGGCGAGGCCCAGGCCGAGGGCGCTGCGGCGCGAGATCTGCCGGGCGACGATGTCGCGGAACGAGCTGTTGTGCGAGGTGTTGCAGGCGGCGGTCGAGCACGCGTTGGCGCACTTGAGGGCGCAGGTGACGGGGCTGCGCTTGCCGCGCACGTGCCCCGCCATGGGGAGGAGGAGCGGGCGGCGGGCGGTGTCGGTCATGCGAGGTCCTTCGATCGGCAGGCAGTGCGATCGAGTGGACCAGTGCGAGGGGACGGGGATCCCGCTCAGCGGCGGCCTCTCCCTGAACGGAATGTGAACGTTCTCACAAGAAGGTGAGGCTATCCTTCGTCGCTCCGGCGGGCGCCCCGGGCCGCCAGCACCGCGCCGACGTTGTCCGCGATCCACTCGACCACGGGCAGCAGCCGCTCGGCCAGCTCGGCCCCGAGCGGCGTCAGCGCGTAGTCGACCCGCGGCGGGATGACGGGGTGCGCCTCGCGCTGAACGAAGCCGTCCTCCTCGAGGGTGCGGAGGGTCTGCGCCAGCATCTTCTCGCTGATGCCGCCGATCCGCCGCCGCAGCTCGCCCCAGCGCAGGCCGCGCTCGGCCAGGGCGGCGAGCACGAGCACGCCCCACTTGCTCGTCACGTGGCCGAAGACCTCGCGGCTCGGGCAGTCGGCGGAGTAGACGTCGCCGGTGAGGAGGGGGCTCTGGATGATGGTCACAGGAGTACTAACAAAATAGTGGGTACTGCATTCCGGGAAGTTCTGGCGTCGTCGTCCGGTTCCTCTTCTCCGACGGCGCCCCACCCGCCGTCTCCCGAACGGAAGGACCACCCTCATGACCCTCGTCGTCACCGGAGCCACCGGCCACCTCGGCCGTCTCGCCGTCGAGCACCTGCTCGCCCGCGGCACCGCCGCCTCCGACATCGTCGCCACCGGCCGCGACGCCGCCAAGCTCGAGGCGCTCGCCGCCGACCTCGGCGTCCGCACCGCCGTCGCCGACTTCGAGGACCCGGCCTCGCTCGACGCCGCCTTCTCCGGCGCCGAGGCCGTGCTGCTCGTCTCCGGCTCGGAGGTGGGCAAGCGCGTCGCGCAGCACACCGCCGCGATCGAGGCCGCCGCCCGTGCCGGCGCGCGCCTGGTCTACACGAGCGCGCCGAAGGCGACCACCAGCCCGCTGATCCTGGCCCCCGAGCACAAGGCGACGGAGGAGGCGATCGCCGCCGCCGGCATCCCCGCCGTGATCCTCCGCAACGGCTGGTACAACGAGAACTACGCGCAGACCGTCGCCGAGCTCGCCTCGACCGGCACCGCCCTCTCCAGCGCCGGCGACGGCCGCGTCTCCAGCGCCGCCCGCACCGACTACGCCGAGGCGGCCGCCGTCGCGCTGCTCGACGCGTCCCTGGTCGGCTCGGTGCACGAGCTCTCCGGCGACACCACCTGGAGCTTCGACGAGCTCGCGGCCCTCGTCGGCGAGGTCGCCGGCCGCGACGCCGCGATCACGCACGTCGACGCCGCCGAGCACGCCCGCATCCTCACCGAGGCCGGCGTCCCCGAGGGCGGCGTCGGCTTCGTCGTCGGCCTCGACGCGAACATCGCCGACGGCCTCCTCGGCGAGACCGACGGCTCGCTCGCCCGCCTGATCGGCCGCCCGACCACCCCGATCCGCGCCTACGTCGAGGAGCAGCTCGCCGGCTGAGCCGCCGCCTCCTGCCGGGGCTGCCCCACCGGCTGATCACCGACTGACCTCCGGCTCGCAGAATCCGCGCCGGCTCGCCGGATCGTCCGGTTCTCGCGAGCCGGAGGTGTTCTCTCGTGCCCGACTTCTGACTGGTCCACCTCCGGCATGCGGAATCCGCTCCGGCTCGTCGGATCGGCCTGTTCCCGCGTGCCGGAGGCGGTTCCGCGTGCCGGAGCTGCGACTGGTGAACCTCGGGCCGGCGGAAGCCGCTGCGGCGCGTCCGATCGGCCGGACTCGGCGTGCCAAGGTGTCCACGCGTCGGAAGTTGCGAACGGACGGCCCTGGCGGCCCTCCGTCATCGACGCGCGGCCCGGCGAGGAGGGCCGAGAACGAAGCAGGCCCCCGACGAGTCGGGGGCCGCGCCCGGTAGTCGAGACACCCGGGTGATTATGCGCCGACACTACCGGGGGCGCGCGAATGTGTCGGGCTCTAACGCATCGCCGACGCACCTCCGGCTCGCAGAATCGGCTCGGGCTCGATGAATCGGCCGGTTCCCGCGTGCCGGAGGCGGTTCCGCGAGCCGGACTCGCGCCCGCGGGCCGCGGTGTCCGACCCCCGACGTAGGCTTGACGCCATGACCTCGACGACGCCTCGCTCCGGTATCGACCTCTCCGAACTCGACCCGGCGACGCGTCCGCAGGACGACCTCTACCGCCACGTCAACGGCCTGTGGATCGACCGCACCGAGATCCCGAGCGACAAGGCGCGCTACGGCTCCTTCCACGTGCTCCAGGAGGAGGCGGAGAAGGCGGTCCGCGACATCATCGTCGAAGCGCAGTCCGCCCCGCAGGGCACCGAGGCGCGGATGTTCGGCGACCTCTACACCTCCTTCCTCGACGAGGAGCGCGCCGAGGAGCTCGGCGCCGCCCCGCTCGCCGACGACCTCGCGGCCGTGCAGCGCGTCGACTCGATCGCCGGGCTGCTGCAGGCCGTCGGCGCCTTCGAGCGCGCGGGCGTCCCCGGCCTCTTCGGCCTCTTCGTCGACAACGACCCGGGCGACCCCGAGCGGTACCTCGTCTTCGTCAACCAGGGCGGCCTCGGCCTGCCCGACGAGAGCTACTACCGCGAGGAGGAGTTCGCCTCCGTCCGCGAGGCGTACCTGCCCTTCGTCGCCCGGATGCTCGGGTTCGCCGGCCTCGACTCGCCGGAGTCGCGCGCCGAGCGCATCGTCGCGCTCGAGACCGACCTCGCCGCCGTGCACTGGGACAAGGTGCGCAGCCGCGACAGCCAGGCCACCTACAACCTCCGCTCCTGGACCGAGGTCACCGAACTCGCCGCCGGCATCGACCTCGACGTCTGGCTGACCGCGATGGGCGCGCCGGAGGGGGCGCTCGCCGAGGTCGTCGTGCGCCAGCCGAGCTTCCTCGAGGGGCTCGCCGGCCTGCTGACCGACGACCGCCTCCCCGCCTGGCGCGACTGGCTGTCCTGGCAGGTGATCCGCGGCGCCGCGGCCTACCTCTCCAGCGACTTCGTCGACGCCAACTTCGACTTCTACGGCCGCACCCTCACCGGCACACCGCAGAAGCGCGAGCGCTGGAAGCGCGCCGTCTCGCTCGTAGAGGGCTCGCTCGGCGAGGCCGTCGGCCGGATCTACGTCGAGCGCCACTTCCCCGAGACGGCGAAGGCCGCGATGGACGTCCTCGTCGCGAACCTGATCGAGGCCTACCGCCGCTCGATCGTGGACCTCGAGTGGATGGGCGCCGACACCCGCGAGCGCGCGCTCGAGAAGCTCGCGAAGTTCACGCCGAAGATCGGCTACCCGGTCCGCTGGCGCGACTACTCCGCCCTCTCGATCGACCCGGCGGACCTGGTCGGCAACGCCCGCCGCGTCGCCGCCTTCGAGTTCGACCGGGAGCTCGGCAAGATCGGGAAGCCGCTCGACCGCGACGAGTGGTTCATGACGCCGCAGACCATCAACGCGTACTACAACCCCGGCTTCAACGAGATCGTCTTCCCCGCCGCGATCCTGCAGTTCCCCTTCTTCGACGAGTCGCGCGACGCCGCGGCCAACTACGGAGCGATCGGCGCGGTGATCGGCCACGAGATCGGCCACGGCTTCGACGACCAGGGCTCGCGCTTCGACGGCGACGGCCGCCTCACCGACTGGTGGACCGAGGACGACCGTGCCGCGTTCGAGGAGCGCACGAAGGCGCTGATCGCGCAGTACGACGCCCTCGCCCCCGCGACGACGCCCGGCCACCACGTCAACGGCGCGCTCACCATCGGCGAGAACATCGGCGACCTCGGCGGCCTCGGCATCGCGTGGAAGGCCTACCTGCTCTCGCTCGACGGCGAGGAGTCGCCCGTGATCGACGGCCTGACCGGCGCGCAGCGCTTCTTCCTCTCCTGGGCGCAGGCCTGGCAGCAGAAGGCGCGCGACGAGGAGACGATCCGCCTGCTCGCCATCGATCCGCACTCGCCGTCGGAGTTCCGCTGCAACCAGATCGTCCGGAACCTGGACGAGTTCTACGCTACTTTTGACGTCACCGAAGGCGACTCCCTCTGGCTCCCGCCGAGCGAGCGCGTCGCCATCTGGTAGTCGCCGCCGACTGCCGTCCCGCACCACGGGCGAGCGGCGGGCATCGAGAGCCGACCGATGCCTCCCGCGCCGTCCGTCCACCGACGCGTCGTCGCGGTGGACCCCGCTCCTCGCCTCCGCACCGACCGTTCCACCGACCCGGAGAGAGGCCGCAGCCGTGGTGATCCCCGCCCACGAGACCCGTCGCGAGAGTCGTCGCGCCCGCCGAGGCCGGCACAAGGGCGACTACGACCACGACGACTTCCAGCGCGGCTTCGACGCGCTCGGCCGGCTCGCCCTGGACGGCGTCGTGGTGTCGGCGCGCGCGGTCGACCTCGGCACCGGCCGCGCGCTCTTCGCGGTCGACGACTCCGTCTCGATGCCGACGGCGTCCGTCGGCACGATCGTGCTCCTGGTCGAGGTCGCGGCGCGGCTCGCCACCGATCCGCAGGAGAACCTGCGCCTCGTCGACCGCACCGCCGCCGACGCCGTCACCGGCACGGGGATCTGGCAGCACCTGCAGATCCCGTCGATGCCGATCGCGGATCTCGCCGCCCTCGTCGGGGCGACCAGCGACAACCTGGCCACCAACGTCCTCCTCCGCCGGGTCGGACTCGACGCCGTCCGCGAGCGCGCCGAGGCGCTCGGCCTCTCGCGCACCGCGCTGCTCGACGTCGTCCGCGACGAGCGCGGGCCGGACGACGCCCCGCAGCTCTCCATCGGCTCGGCCAGCGAGCTGACCTGGCTGCTCGCGACCCTCGCGAACGGCGAGGTCGTCGACCCCGCGGTCAGCTCGCGCGTCATCGGCTGGCTCTCGCTGAACAGCGACCTGTCGATGGTCGCCTCCGCCTTCGGCCTCGACGCGCTCTCGCACCGGCAGCCCGATCACGGGGTCCTGCTCGTCAACCGGACCGGCACCGACGTCGGCGTCCGCGCCGAGGTCGGCGTGCTCCGCGGCCCTCGCGCCGGCGTCGCCTACGCCGTCATCACGCAGTTCGACGACTCGAGCCTGCGCTACCGCCTCGCGGTGCTCGACGGCATGCGCACGCTGGGCGTCGACCTGCTGGAGTACGTGCACTGACGGTCGCAGTGGCCGCATGCTTCCGCTCGCTCCCTTGCGGTCCGCGCTCGCCGACCTCCGGCTCGTGAAACATCGTCCGGCTCGCCGGAATCGCGAGGTCCGGCGTGCCGGAGTCCGTCGTGCGTGCCGGAGGGGTCCACTCGCCCCCCGGCGGGATGTTCGGCACGCCGAATCACGTCCGGCTCGCGCGAAGCGCACGATTCCGCGTGCCCATGTCGGTTCCGCGTGCCGGAGGTGCTCGCCGGGTGCGGCGCCGTCAAGCAGGTGACCGGGCCCGGAGGCGCGACCTAGGCTGCCCGCAGCGGCGCCGCCTCCCGGTGCGCCGCGGAGAGGACACCATGAGCAGCTTCGGCTTCGACGCCCCCGAGGACGTCACCGACACCACCCGTCCCGCCGCCGACTCCCTGCCGGTCCCCCCGGAGGACCCGGCCGAGGTCGACGACACCGGGGCGACCGGAGAGGCGACCGACGAGGGCGCCGACTCCCGCCTCGACGCCGACTCCCGCCTCGACGACGACCAGGACCCGCCGGAGCACCCCTTCGTCCCCTCGCCCAGCTGAGCGACGGACCGGGCTCCGACCCGGTGCGTGCACAACTAAGGCTGGAAGGGTCGGATCGGCCCGAAAACGCCCGATCCGCGGCTTCCAGCCTTAGTTGTGCACGCCCTCCACGGCTGACATCGCTTCGGGCGGTCGGTGACGGGGCGGCAGACCCTCTTCAACCGCGGAACGCCCCGCGGTAGCGCGCCGCAGGGTGCCGCGGGTTGAGCCGCGCGGCTCCGGTCAGCCGCTCGCGGAGCCCGCCGGGCGCGTACTCCGAGCGGGCCAGCCCCCGATCCCGCAGCACCGGCATCACCTCGTCGACGAACTCGACGTAGCTGTCGGGCAGCGACCAGTGGTTGAGGTTGATGCCGTCGACGCCCGCGTCGCGCAGCTCCGACAGCCGGTCGGCGATCTGCTCGGGCGTCCCGACGACGCGCTGGTGCCGGCCGACGGTGAGTCGCGCCAGGTCCGCGACGGTCGCGTCCCGGTCGGGGAGCAGCCGGATCATCGACTCGAGTGTGCTGCGATTCCCATTGGTGACGATGTCGCGCAGCCTCGTCTCGGGCGGGAAGGGCTTCCCGTCGGCCTGGTCGACGCTGAGCCCCGCGTGCAGCAGGTGGGCGTCGACGCTCGTATATGCGTCGAGCTCGGCCTCGAGCTCCCGGGCCTCGCGCTCGGTGCTGCCGACCACGACCGAGAGCGGGGAGAAGAACAGCACGTCGTCGCCGCGGCGCCCCGCCGCCTCCGTGAGCGCCCGCGTCGAGGCGATCAGCTCGCGGGTCTGCTCCGTCGTCGAGCCGCCGACGAACTGCGCCTCCGCGTGCCGGGCCGCGAAGGCCCGCCCGGCGGGGGAGGAGCCGGCCTGGAAGAGGAACGGCGTGCGCTGCGGCGACGGCGCCGACAGGTGCGGCCCCTCGACCCGGTAGCTCGCGCCGGCGTGGTCGATCCGGTGCACCGACTCCGGGCGGGAGTACGCGCCGGCCTGGTCGCGGACCGAGGCGTCGTCGTCCCACGACCCCTCCCACAGCTTGTAGACGACGTCGAGGTACTCCTCGGCCTGCGCGTAGCGGTCGTCGTGCTCGATCAGGCGGTCGAGGCCGAAGTTGCGGGCAGCGTTCTCCTGGTAGCTGGTGACGATGTTCCAGGCGACCCGGCCCTTCGAGAGGTGATCGAGCGTCGACATCCGCCGCGCGAACTCGAACGGGTGCGCCTGCAGGATCGAGCTCGTCATCGCCAGTCCCAGGTGCTCGGTCGAGCCGATCAGGGCGGCGAGGAGGATCGACGGGTCGTTGTTCGGCAGCTGTAGTCCCTCGCGCGCGTTCACCTCGAGCGAGGCGCCGACCGCCCCGTAGGTGCCGACGACGTCCGCGAAGAAGATCGCATCGAACACCCCGCGCTCGAGCGTCCTCGCGACCTCGATCCAGTGCCCCAGGTCCTCGAACGCGCCGGGCCGCGCCCCGGGCCGCCGCCACTGGCCGTGGTGGATGTGCGAGGGCGTGTTCATCACGAACGCGTTGAAGAGCAGCGGGCGGGGATCGGTCATGCGGGTGCTCCTGAGGACGCGGGTGCGGACGTCGGTCTCGTGCGAGGCGATCGTACGGTGAGCCCGCCGCTGCGCGGACCGGGCACGACGCGAGGGACGTCGCCGGGTCTCGATACGCCGCCTGCGGCGGCTACTCGACCAGCATGCTCCGGCGGATGCGGTTGCATGCTGATCGAGTAGCCCGCGAAGCGGGCGTATCGAGATCCGCCACCGCCGGAAGTGGAGTCGGCAGTTCCGCTCTGCTGGTGACCGTGGGTCTCGATACGCCGCCTGCGGCGGCTCCTCGACCAGCCTGATCGCGCGCCTACTCCCGCGGGGTCGACCCCGGCTTGATGCGCTGCGCGAGCCGCTTCAGCGGGTGCGCCGGCTCGCGCTCGAGCGGCTCCTCCACCTCGAGGCCGTAGAACGAGCCGATGTCGCCGACGAAGGCGGCCCGACGGGCCTTGTCGTAGGCGCGGATCTCCCTCCGGAAGGCGATCACCGTCGCGACGCACATCAGGATCATCACCACGCTGAACGGCAGCGCCGAGAGGATCGCGGCCGTCTGCAGCGCGTCGAGGCCGCCCGCGATCAGCAGCGACAGCGCGAGCAGCGCCGTCGCGAGCGCGAAGAAGATGCGGATGCGGTTGCGCGGCTCCGCGTCGCCGCCGGTGGCGATCATCGACATCACCAGGGCGCCGGAGTCGGCGGAGGTGACGAAGAAGATGCCGATCAGGATGATCGCGCCGACCGTGAGCACCGAGCCCGCGGGCAGGCCCTGGAGCATCTCGAAGAGCGCTGCATCGGTGCTGACCGAGCCGTCGGCGCCGACGAGCCCGCCGTCGCCGTACAGCTCGCGGAAGAGCGCGGTGCCGCCGAGCACGCTGAACCAGAGGAAGGTCATGATGGTCGGCACCAGCAGCACGCCCGCGACGAACTCGCGGACGGTCCGGCCCTTCGAGACGCGGGCGATGAAGATGCCGACGAACGGCGCCCACGACATCCACCAGCCCCAGTAGAACGTCGTCCAGGACGCCTGCCAGGCCTCGCCCTCCTGGCCCGCGTAGGCGCTGACCGTGAAGGTGAGGCCGATGAAGTTCTGCAGGTAGTTGCCGAGCGACTGCACGAACTCGCGCAGCAGGAACTGGGTCGGGCCGGCGACCAGCACGAACACGAGCAGCGCGGCGGCGAGCAGCAGGTTGCCGGTCGAGAGCCACTTCATGCCCTTGCCGACACCGGAGACCAGCGAGAACACGGTGAGGGCGGTCACGACCGCGATCACGATGATCTGCACGGTGAGCGAGGAGTCGACGATGCCGCTCGCCTCCAGTCCCGCGGAGATCTGGGTGACGCCCAGGCCGAGCGAGGTGGCGACGCCGAACATCGTGCCGACGAGCGCGACCACGTCGATCGCGTTGCCCCAGCCGCCGCGGACGCGGCGGCCCAGCAGCGGCTCGAGCGCCCAGCGGATCGACACCGGGCGCTTGCGACGGTGGATCGCGTAGGCGAGGGCGAGGCCGACGACGACGTAGATCGACCAGGCGTGCACGCCCCAGTGCAGATAGGTCTGCGAGATGGCGCTCTGCGCGAGCTCCGTCTCGGTGCCGGTGACGCCGGGCCGCGGGGTGGCGAAGTGGGTGAGCGGCTCCGCGACGCCGTAGAAGACGAGGCCGATGCCCATCCCGGCCGCGAAGAGCAGCGAGATCCAGGAGAGCAGCGAGAACTCGGGCTCGTCGTCGTCGGCGCCCAGCTTGATGTCGCCGAAGCGGCTGACGCCCATCCAGATCGCGAAGGCGACGAAGACGGCGGCGATCAGCACGTAGTACCAGCTGAAGGTGTTGACGACCGTGGTCTGCAGGGAGGCGAAGACGCTGGTGGCGGCGTCCGGCGCGATGATCGCGAAGGCGGCGATCGACAGGGTGATCACCGCCGCGGGCCAGAACACCCAGCGGGCGAGGCCGTGCGGCGGTCTCACCGCGGTGGCGGCGGCGGGCGGGACGGCGGTGTCCGGGGCGGAAGGCTTGTCGGACATGGGGTCCTCTCGTCGGCGGCAACCTGCCACGGTACACGTGCGGTCGCGAGCGCGGTCGGCCGCCCGGTGGCGCAAGGTCCCCGATCGAGGGTCCCGGGGGCCCTGCGGGCGGGTCGGTCCCGACCGCGGCGACCGGCGTGCGCGAGGCTGGACCCGTGCAGTTCAGAGTCTTCACCGAACCCCAGCAGGGCGCGAGCTACGAGGATCTCCTCGCGGTCGCGCAGGCGACCGAAGCCCTCGGCTACGACGGCTTCTTCCGCTCCGACCACTATCTCCGGATGGGCGACGGCGACCCCGGCCCCGGCCCGACCGACGCCTGGACGACCCTCGCGGGCCTCGCGCGCGAGACCGGGCGGATCGCGCTCGGCACGCTCGTCTCCTCCGTCACCTACCGGCCGCCGGGGATCCTCGCGATCCAGGTCGCCCAGGTGGACGCGATGTCGGGCGGCCGCGTCGAGCTCGGGCTCGGCACCGGCTGGTTCGAGGAGGAGCACGCCGCGTACGGCATCGACTTCCCGCCGCGTCGCTTCGACCTGCTCGAGGAGCAGCTCGAGATCGTCACCGGCCTCTGGTCGACGCCGGTCGGTGAGCGCTACTCGTTCGCGGGTGAGCACTACACGCTGACCGACTCGCCCGCCTTGCCCAAGCCCGCGCGCCTGCCGCTGCCGGTGATCGTCGGGGGAGGAGGACCGAAGCGGACCCCGCGGCTCGCGGCCCGCTTCGCCAGCGAGTTCAACCTGCCCTTCCCCGAGTTCGACGCGATCCCCGGCGCGTTCGAGCGCGTCGACGAGGCGTGCGCCGCGATCGGCCGCGAGCCGTCCTCGCTCGTGCACTCGGTCGCGCTGATCGCGGTCGGCGGAGCGGACGAGGCGGAGTTCGTCCGGCGTGCCGCGGCGATCGGCCGCGAGCCCGCCGAGCTGCGCGAGCACGGCGTCGCCGGCGGCGTCGACGAGACCGTCGACCGCCTCGAGTCCCTGCGCGCGGCCGGCGCCGAGCGCGTCTACCTCCAGTTCATGGACCTCCAGGACCTCGACCACCTCGACTTCTTCGCCCGCGAGGTGCTGCCGCGCCTCTCGGCCTGAGACCCGCTGAAGAGGAGCGCGCATCGCGCGCACCATGCTGATCGAGTAGCCCGCGGAGCGGGCACTGCATGCTGATCGAGTAGCCCGCGGAGCGGGCGTATCGAGATCCACCGTTCTGCAGGACGTGGGTCTCGATACGCCGCCGGAGGCGGCTACTCGACCAGCATGGAGAGGGCTGCTCGACCAGCGAGGCCGCAGGCAGGGAGACGCCCGCCACCGCGACCTAGGCTGGAGGGATGGTGGACACGATCGAGCGCGCCGACGAGCGGCTGGCGACCCGCTCGGCTGCCGAGGTGCCCTGGGTCGTGCTCGTCTGGGACGACCCGGTCAACCTGATGTCGTACGTGTCCTACGTGTTCCGCAGCTACTTCGGCTTCGGGCGCGCCGAGGCCGAGCGCCTCATGCTCCAGGTGCACACGGAGGGGCGCGCCGTGGTCGCGACCGGCAACCGCGAGGAGATGGAGCGGCACGTGGAGGCGATGCACGGCTACGGCCTGTGGGCGACGCTGCAGAAGGCCGACGCATGACCGGCCGACGCACGACCGGCCGACGCATGACCGGCCGACGCACGAGGGGCCGGCGCTGATGCGCTCCTTCCGCCGCGACTCCTCCGGAGCCGCCGTCGCCCGCTTCGACCGCGAGGAGGCCGGGATCCTCCGCCACCTGGCCGGCGAGATGCTCGAGCTCCTCGATCGCGGCACCTCTGAGGACGCCCGCAACGACCCCGCGCTCGCGCGCCTGCTGCCCGACGCCTACCGCGACGACGAGGAGGCCGCCGCCGAGTTCCGCCGCTTCACCGCCCCGGATCTGGCCGGCCGCAAGATGGACGACGCCCGCGCGATCACCGCCGCGCTCGACGCCGGCGAGGGCTCCGGCCACGCCCGCGTCTTCGCCGGTCTCGGCGAGGTCGCCGTCCGGCTCGAGCCGCCGCAGGCGCTCTCCTGGCTCCGCGGGCTCACCGACATGCGCCTCGCCCTCGCCGCCCGCCTCGGCATCGTCGACACCGACGACGTCGAGCCCGAGGACGAGACCGGGCAGGCGATCCGCGCGGTCTACGACTGGCTCGGCAGCGTCCAGGACGGGCTGGTCCGCGCGATCGACGTGTGATCGCGCCGCCGGCGCGTCACTGCCAGCCGCTGACGACGACCTTGCCCGGGCGTCCGCCGGCCTCGACCAGGCGGTGCGCCTCCGCGAGCGTCGCCGCGTTCAGAGGGGACAGCTCGCGGGCGAGCGTCGTCCGCAGCACCCCCTCGTCCAGCAGTCCGGACACCTCCTGCAGGAGGTCGTGCTGGGCGGAGAGGTCCGCCGTCGCGAACATCGGGCGCGTGAACATCAGCTCCCAGTGCACCGACACCGACTTCCGCTTGAGCGGTACGACGTCCAGGACCGCCGGATCGTCGATCACGGCGATCGCGCCCTGCGGGGCGATCGCGTCCACGAACGCGGGGAGGTTGACCGACGTCCCGGTCAGCGAGGCGATGAGGTCGACGGGTCCCAGGCGCTTCAGCTCCCGCGCGAGGTCGCGGTGGTCGGTCACGCGGTGGGCGCCGAGATCGCGCACCCACTGCTGCGACTCGGGGGTGGAGGCGGTCGCGATCACCTCGAGATCGGTGAGGCGCGCGGCGAGCTGGACCAGGATCGAGCCGACACCTCCGGACGCGCCCGCGATCAGCAGGCGACGGCCGCCGCCGCCGCCGCGCTCGACGCCGAGCCGGTGGAAGAGCAGCTCCCAGGCCGTGATCGCGGTGAGCGGCAGCGCGGCGGCCTCGGCGTCGGAGAGCCGGGCGGGCTTCCGGCCGACGATCCGCTCGTCCACCAGGTGCAGCTCCGCGTTCGTGCCGGGCCGGGTGATCGAGCCCGCGTAGAAGACCTCGTCGCCCGGGGCGAACAGCGTGACGTCCGCGCCGACCGCCTCGACCGAGCCGACGGCGTCGTAGCCGAGGACCTTCGGCGACGCCTCGCGTCGGCCGGAGGCGCGGATCTTCGTGTCGACCGGATTGATCGACACGGCGCGGACCCGCACGAGCAGATCGTGGCCGGTGGCAGACGGCTCCGGGAGCTCGACGTCGGTGAGCACCTCGGGTGCTCCGTGCCGGGTGATCGCGACGGCGCGCATCAGAGTGCTCCGCCCCGGGTCGCGGCGCTCTCGAGCGGTCGGTCCGCGGAGGGGAAGTCCGTGTAGCCCCGCGCGTCCCCGCCGTAGAGCAGGTCCGGATCGAGAGCCGCGAGGGGCGCGCCGGTCGCGATCCGGGCGGGGAGGTCCGGATTCGCGACGAACGGCCGGCCGAACGCGACCAGGTCGGCGTGGCCGGCGGCGAGGATCCGCTCCGCGCGCTCCGGGGTGTAGCCGCCCGCGACGACGATCCGGCCGGAGAAGGCGTCGCGCAGCCGGGTGCGGAAGGCGTCGGGGATCTCGGGGGCGTCGTCCCAGTCGGCCTCGGCGAGGTGCAGGTAGACCAGGCCGATCCGGTCGACGCGACGGGCCAGCTCGAGGACCGTCTCCTCGATCCCGGGGCAGTCCATCCCCCGGGCGGTGATCTGCGGTGACAGGCGCAGGCCGACCCGGTCGGCGCCGATCTCCCCGGCGACCGCGGTCGCGACCTCGACGGCGAAGCGGAGGCGCCCGTCGAGGGAGCCGCCGTACTCGTCGGTGCGGTGGTTCGACGTCGTGCGCAGGAACTGGTCGATCAGGTAGCCGTTGGCGCCGTGCAGCTCGACGCCGTCGAAGCCGGCCTCGACGGCGGCGGCCGCCGCGCGGCGGTAGTCCTCGACGACGCCGCGGACCTCCTCGGTCGTCAGCGCCCGCGGTGTGCTGGTCGGGACCATCGTGCCGACGCCGTCGACGCTGACCCACACGCGCGCGCCGGAGTCGAGGGCGCTCGGAGCGACGGGCGCCGCGCCGTCGTGGAAGGAGCGGTGCGACATCCGCCCGACGTGCCAGAGCTGCGCGAAGATCCGCCCGCCTGCCGCGTGGACGGCCTCCGTGACGAGGCGCCAGCCTGCGATCTGATCGGCGCTGTGCAGGCCCGGCGTGAAGCTGTAGCCCTGCCCGGACGGCGAGATCTGGGTCGCCTCCGAGACGATCAGCGCTGCCGACGCGCGCTGCGCGTAGTACTCGGCGTTGAGGCGCCGGGGGATGTTCCCGGGCTGGGCGGAGCGCGACCGGGTCATCGGCGCCATCACGACACGGTGGGGCAGGGGCAGGGATCCGAGAGCGATCGGATCGAGGAGAGAGGTCATGCGGAGAGCGTGCCGCGGAGATGAGGAGAAGTCAAAGTACTCTACTCTCCGCTCCTGATAACCTCGGCTTATGGTGACCGTTCGGCAGTGGGAGTACCTCCTCCGAGTGGTCGAAACCGGCTCCTTCACCGGGGCTGCGGACGAGCTGGGTGTCACCCAGCCCGGGCTCTCGCAGCAGATCCGCGCCCTCGAGCGCGAGCTCGGCGGACGCCTGCTCGACCGGCTCCCGCGTGCGGTCGCCCTCACCCCGCTCGGCCGCGCCGTGCTGGCGCCGGCCCGAGCCGTCGTCGCGGACGCGCAGCGCGCCCTGGCGGCCGCGGCGGACGTCGTGGCCGCGCGGACGGGGACGATCGACGTCGTGACGGTCACGTCGATCGGGCTCGGCGTGCTCCCCGGCGTCCTCGAGATCTGGCTGCAGGAGCATCCGGGGGCGAGCGTCACCGTCCTCGAGCACCAGTCGGTCGACGCGGTGGTCTCGGCCATGAGCGCGGGGGCCGGCGACGTCGCGATCGCTCCCATGCCGCGGGCGTGGACCGGCCCGTCCCGCCCGATCGGGCGGGAGGAGTTCGTCGTCGTCGGCCGCGCCGGCCATCCGCTCGCCGATGGCGGGCCGGTGGACCTCGCCGCGCTGGCCGACGAGCCGTGGGTGCACTTCACTCCCGAGCACGGCCTCGCGGGAGTGCTGGACCGCTACGCCGCCGAGGCGGGCTTCACGCCGCGCGTCGCGCTGCGCACCCCGCAGACCGCGGCCGTCCCCCGGTTCGCCGCGGCGGGTGTCGGGCTCGGACTGGTCCCGCGGAACATCCTCGACGGCGGCTTCCGCGGGGTCGTCCTGCCGCTGGACCCCGCCCGCACGCGGGCCGTCCGCGCTTTCACGCGGGCGGACCCCGATCCGCTCGTCGCCGCCTTCATCGAGACGGTCGCCGCCCACGCCGATCTCGCCGGTCCGGCACCGGGGGCGGCCTGACTCCCTCGAGGATCGAGAGATCTCCACAGCTGTGGACAAACCTGTGGAGAGATGTGGAGAACGGGCGTCCTCGCCGGTGCCCGCCGCCGCGGATCGCCCGTCCCGCAGCGGATCCGGCCGAGCAGAGGGTGTGGAAACGCGAGGTGTCCGGTCGGTGAACCCGTGCCCCTGGAAGGGGGCAACCGGCTCCCGGTTCGACGCCGGGGGCGGAACCGCGTACCGTCCGGACCGTGAACACTCCTTCAGGAACCCAGGCCAAGCGCGCCGCGGACGACGCGCAGGACTCGACCGCGGTGCGCACGCTCGCCCGCGGGGGCTACGCCGCGAACGGCCTCGTCCACGTCCTCATCGGCGTCATCGCCCTGCAGATCGCGACCGGCGGCCAGGGCGAGGCCGACCAGTCCGGCGCGCTCGGCTCGCTCGCCGCGCAGCCCGGCGGACTGGTCGTGCTCTGGGTCTGCGCGATCGGGCTCTTCGGACTCGCGCTGTGGGGTGCGCTCGAGGCGTTCCTGGTGGCGGGCGGCGACAGCGCCGCGTCCCGCTGGGGCAGCCGGCTCAAGGAGGCGGCCAAGGCCGTCGTCTACCTCGCACTCGGCATCACGACCCTGCGCTTCGCGATGGGCGGCAGCTCCGACTCGTCCAAGACGTCCGAGAGCGCGAGCGCGCAGGTCCTCGCCGCGCCCGGCGGGGTGGTGCTGCTCGTGATCGCCGGGCTCGCGATCCTCGCGGTCGGCGGCGTCTTCGTCTACCGGGGCGCGTCGAAGAAGTTCCTCAAGAACGTCGCACTGCCGGGCGGGACGGCCGGCCGGGTCGTCACCGGTCTCGGCATCGCGGGCTACGTCGCGAAGGGCGTCGTGCTCGGCGTGCTCGGGATCCTGGTGATCATCGCCGCCGTCACGCACGACCCGGCGCAGGCGGGCGGCCTGGACGAGGCGCTGAAGACGCTGACCGAGCTGCCGTTCGGCGTGGTGCTGCTCGGCGTCGTCGCCGTCGGGCTGATCGCCTACGGCGCGTTCTGCTTCGCCCGGGCGCGCTGGCCGAAGCTCTGAGGAGCGCCGACATCACTGGTCGCGTCCGATCCAGGTGACGGTGCGGGTGGTCTCCTGCCAGGGCTTGTCGGCGGGCCAGCTGCGGAGGGTGATGGTCTGCGGGTTCGGCAGCGGCCGGTCGAAGGCGATGCGGAAGGCGCCCGTCGCGTCGGTCTCGGCCGAGGGCAGCGCGGGGTCCTCGCCCAGGCGGAGCTGGAGCTTCTGACCGGCCGGGACTGTGCCCTCGATGCTCGTCGCCGTGACATGGAGGACCCTGATGGGTGAGTCCTCGACGCTCTCCGGGATCCGCGCCGGGACGGTCGGTCCGCCGTCCAGGACGATGCGCTCGGCGATCGTGTGGTCCTTGAAGGTCGCGACGAGGCGGGTGCTGCCGCCGGGGGCATCCGGTCTCGCGGTGAGCGTGAAGTGCCCGTCCGTCGCGGTGACCGTGTCGGAGACGGGGAGACCGTTCTTCGTCGCGTCGATGCTGTCCGGGGGCATGGTCTCCAGCTGCACGACCGCGCCGGGAGTGACGGTCCCGATCA